>NZ_JAGGQP010000019.1 GCF_018613235.1 Bacillus sp. ISL-41 | reverse complement strand
TGGATGACCTTATAATACGAAGGTGCAGGTAATCTTTCCAGGCATCCTCGGTATTTTCCTGCGTACGTTTCCAGAATTGCAACGCACAAATTTGAGCTAATGTGTAATCAATATAGTAGAAAGGAACCTTGTAAATATGTCCCTGCTGCTGCCAGAAACCACCGTTTTCCAAGAAGTCATTTCCTTCATAATCACGATGTGGCAGGTACTTCTTCTCGATTTCTCTCCAAGCTTGTTTGCGCTCAGATGGAGTAGCTTCCGGGTTGGCATACACAAAATGCTGGAATTCATCGACTGCTACACCATAAGGAATAAATAGGACCGCTTCACTTAAATGAGAGAACTTATACTTATCCGTATCTTCCTCGAAGAAAAGATCCATCCATGGCCAAGCAAAGAATTCCATACTCATCGAGTGGATTTCACACGCTTCTAGTGTAGGGAACCCGTACTCAGGCACTTCAAAAACACGGCTTTCAAATACTTGAAACGCATGTCCTACTTCATGCTTCAATACCCGAACATCGCCTTTTGTTCCATTAAAGTTGGCGAAAATGTATGGTGACTTATGTTTGCTAATATAGGTGCAATATCCACCGCCAGCCTTGCCTGCTTTACTTAATAGGTCCATTAGGTTGTTTTCTACCATATAACTGTAAAACTCATTCGTTTCAGGTGACATTTCCTCGTACATTTTCTTCGCTTGATGTACAATCCACTCTGCATCTCCTTTAGGATCAGGATTTCCTGTCTTAAAGCTGAAGCTGTCATCGTAATATTTAAATGTATCAACACCAATTCGTTCCTGCTGTCTTTGTTTTAGTTTCGTAGCTAAAGGAACGATGTACTCTTTCACTTGGTCACGGAACTTTGCTACCATTTCAGCATCATAATCTGTACGAGAAAGTCGAGCATAAGCTAACTCTGTAAAAGAAGAGAATCCCAACTTCTTAGCAATACTAGTACGTACTTTTACAAGCTTGTCGTATAAATCATCTAATTGATCGGCATGCTCAACGAAAAAGCTGTACTTCGCTTCATTTGATTCCTTCCTAACGCTACGTTCAGGTGATTGGTGATAAGGAACTAGCTGAGCAAGATTTTTTACTTCCCCATCAAACGGGATTTTAGCTGAAGCAAGTAAATCAACATACTCACTAACTAGTTTGTTTTCTTCCTGCATGTCTTTTAATACATCAGGAGAGAACGTCTTTAATTGACTGTCAGCTAATAAGAATAACTGTTTACCCCACTTTTTTTCTAACTGAGAGCGGTATTTAGAACCTGTAAGTGCCTCGTAATATTTTGTGATTAGCCCCTTATAGGCTGGTCCTACCTCATTGAAAAATTCCTTTTCTTTCTTATAGAACTCATCCGTGGTATCAATCGTCTGACGAATTTGAACAATCTGTCTCATGCTATCAAACTCAGAGCGTAACTCATTGATTTCTTTCATGACTCCGTCCTGAACCTCAAAGGACTCAGCAGATTGGAACCTCTCTAGTAATTGATTAAAGTTCCCCTCCACCTCATCAATATTTGGCCTTGTATATGGATAATCGTTAAACTGCATGAAAAGAACCCTCCTTATGTAGTGAAAAATTTCGTATAAAGTACCTATTTCGACAAAGTAAGACAATCTCCTTTTAATTTCAGATGAAAATTTCGTTATTCGAAATATAATTTTTGACGTTGTTTTTAAGTAGTATCTAAAGGAGAAGCATTTAGGGAAGTATCTTATGCTCCTATAAAGAGAAAGGCACTTCCTAATTCCAAGTTACACTGGATTTTTCAAACAAAAAACCGCCCAGTATTCTGAGCGGTTACTAATTTATGTATAGTTGGCGGGACCGCCTGGTAATCGAACCCACCGACCTGGCACGCAGGTCACAAGCGGTTTTGAAGCTTGCCGACACCTGTTTTTCTGGTACCTGATCCACTTTTAAGTACTGAAATATTAATGTTTCTTCTTTTGTACTCCATTTCCAGCAAAAAGAGAATCTCCATATTCAGTACAGACATATACACAAGACAATCCACGCTCTACTTCAGATTTATGAAATATTTTTTCCATCTTTCAATCCGAACGTGAGTTTTTACATGCTCAAACTCTTCGCTTAATTAAATTTAAAAGATTATAACATTACAACATAAAGGCTTATTGAACTCTACTGCCCTTCATTCTATAAAAATCTAAATAAAAAGAGTATAAACCTGGGACATTAATCATATTGCAAAAAAAAGCAAAAAAAATTATTCTAAATATATTGAATATTTACAAAAATCATGATTTAATAATTACAACTGGTTGGGTCACCGAGTCAATAACTTTTTTTACTATTCACCCTTGTTTTAAGTTGTTTTAAGTGATTTTTTTTACTCAAAGGAATGATAACGTTTACATTAAGGGGGGGATCGGACAGTTTCCAAAAGAATTTCCATCAATTGAAAAATTCCATATTAATGTAAAATTAGAGGAGGATATTATGAGGAAAATAACTTTCATTTTAACCCTGATTTTTTCAGCACTTCTAATTACAGGTTGTTCTTCATCTGTAAAAAATTCTGCAACTGAGCCCCCTAAGGTTAGTGCTGATGAAGGATATCCAAAACAAGACATTAGAAATATCGTTCCTTTTAGTCCAGGAGGCACAACCGATACAAATCAAAGAATTATTGAAAAGTTTTGGAAGGATTATTTTCCAAAGAGTATGGTGATTGAGTATAAGCCTGGTGCAGGTGGAGAGGTAGGTTTTGCGGAGTTAGCAAAGGCTAAACCTAATGGTTATACGATGGGGTCTATCAACACACCTCATATTATTCTACAACCCTTGGGAAAACCAACACAATATCAAACAGATCAATTTGAGATTTTGGCTCGTCTTGTACATGACCCCCAAGTTATAGCTGTAAAAGCAGACAGTGAGATAAAAACACTTGAGCAGTTTATACAAAAGTTGAAGGATAAACCTGGGAGTCTTTCTGTTGGATTGACAGGACATCTAACAGGTGATCATTTAACAGCACTAAAGTTTATGAGTGCTGCCGGAGTAAAAGTTACTACTGTCCCACTTCCCGGATCTGCCGACCAAGTATCACAATTACTCGGAGGCCATATTGATGCAATTGTTGGGAATGTCGGGGATGTTACCAAAGATCGGAGTCAGTTCAAAATTTTAGCAATCGGAACAGAAGAAAGGCATGAATGGCTACCCGATGTTCCTACTTTTAAGGAGCAAGGCATCGATATAGTAGCTGCTATTGACCGAGGGTTAGCTCTCCCTAAGGGAACCCCCAAAGAATATCAAGAAAAAATATTTAAAGCTTTAGAGCAAATTACTAAGCTACCTGAATATCAGGAAAAGATGAAAAAAGCAGGTTTAGTAGATGGATTTTTATCAGGAGAAGAATGGGCAGAAATTATTAGTCAAGAAAAAGTAGAGGCTGAAAAACTTCTTGAGGAATTTGACCTTTTAAATAAATAATATCGGGACATAACCCTAACAATTTAATATAACGGATCAATTTTATCTAACAGAGCCTTTAACTAGAGATATGATACCTCAAGATAAAAGGGGTCCGTTAATTTTTTCTTGAAGTATGAAATTTTATATTCTTAAAAAGGGGGGGGTTTCAATGGCTTCAGAAATTCTTAATGGATTAACACAAAGCCTCGGTTATCAAAACTTAACGATCATGGCGCTGTGTGTTATAGCTGGAATAATTGTCGGGACTCTTCCAGGTCTGTCAGCAACTATGGGCGTTGCCTTGCTTGTTCCAATAACATTTGGAATGCATCCAGCCACCGGATTGTTAGCATTAGGGTCATTATATGTGGGATCCATGTTTGGTGGAGCTAATTCAGCAATACTTATTAATACACCAGGGACACCTGCTGCAGTTGCAACCACTTTTGATGGGTATCCTTTAACATTAAAAGGAGAAGCAGATAGAGCATTAATTGCCGCTCTCGTAGCCTCTGTTATAGGTGGTATTATTGGCACACTATTCTTAATCTTTTTAGCCTCTCCTCTCGCAAACTTTGCCTTAGGCTTTGGACCTGCAGAGAACTTTTGGCTCGCTGTTTTCGGTTTAACTATAATCGGGAGTTTAGCAGGAAAATCCATTACTAAGGGACTTATCGGCGGAGCGTTTGGTCTTTTGCTAGCTTTAATAGGATTGGATCCTGTTTCTGGATACCCTAGATTTACTTTTGGTTTTGATAAATTAATTGAAGGTATTAACCTTCTCCCAGCAATGATAGGTTTCTTTTCAATCCCTCAGGTCCTTAATATGATGGAAAAAAACGATAAATACATTGCCTCTTATACAGAACGGAAAGGAATCTACAAAAAAACGATAATAGAAACACTCAAAAGACCTGTCGTTTTATTGAGAAGTTCATTAATTGGAACCATTATAGGTATATTACCAGGCGCAGGAGGCAATGTTGCCGGATTTGTTGCTTACAACGAATCGAAGCGCTTTTCAAAAACACCGAAGGAATTTGGAAAAGGCCATTTTGATGGTGTCGTTACAAGCGAGTCTGCTAATAGTTCAACAGTTAGTTCCTCTCTTATCCCTTTATTAACATTAGGAATACCAGGCAGCCCTGTGGCAGCCGTTCTTTTAGGGGGATTATTAATTCATGGTTTAACCCCTGGTTCAAAATTATTTACAGAATCCAGTGAAATTGCATACACCTTCATGATGGGATTGATTGTAGCAAATGTTTTACTCCTAATTTTAGGCCTTATTGGAACAAGGTTTTTTGTAAAGACAATAGCAGTACCCCTTCATTATTTAGCTCCCATTATTGCAGTTTTAGCGGTTATCGGATCATACTCAATTAGAAACAGCACATTAGATGTTTTTGTAATGTTAGCCTGTGGCATTTTGGGATATTTTTCAATGAAGTTTGACGTGTTACCCGCTCCTATTGTGTTAGGACTAATCTTAGGTGTTATTGCTGAGAATGGATTTGTCCAAGCAAATCTTGTTGCACAAACGGGTACTAGTCTAGCTACAATTTTTTTCACTAGTCCAATCACTATTACATTAATAATTTTGACAGGGTTATCCATAGTAACTCCTATATTTTTATCCCAACTTGAAAAAAGGACGTTCAAACAAAATAAAAACATCGATATCAAGAAATGAAGGGAAGGTGGTTGTATGCAAAGTGAAAGAAAGAAAGATTTAATTGTTTCGATCATTGTTTTGGCTATTAGTGCTTTGTTTTATGTAAATACAAAAACACTTACATCTCCTGCAGATATTTTCCCAAAAGTTGTTATTTTCATTTTTGCATTATTAGGAGTAATACTACTGTTAAAAGTAATTTTTTATAAAAATTATGAGGATAGCGCCAAAAGTGAGAATGTAGAAGTAATTAGTAATCCCAAAAAAAGATGGATCAGCATTACTGCTTTGATTCTCTACACCATTCTCATACCTATAATAGGTTTTTACGTGACTAGTGCTATTTTTCTCACACTCATAAGCGTCTATTTAAGAGACGAAAAACAAGGGTTATTTGGATATTTGAAGCCCCTGCTTCTTTCGTGTCTTGTGATGGCAATACTTTATGGCACCTTCAACGTCTTTTTAAGGGTACCAGTACCAGCTGGTATTCTTATTTAAGGTTAGCATAAAATGTATATAACTATGTTGTTAATAGGAATCCTCTCCGGTCTTATTACGGGTTTATTATCAATTGGCGGAGGAATTATCTTAGTCTTTACTTTGATGCTAATTCTTCCGCTTTTTACAGGTAGAACTCTTCCAATGAGCATGATTGCTAGTTTAGCTATCATGCAAACTTTTTTTTCCACACTCTCGGGCGGATTTTATTATATCCAATCAAAACTTGTCGTATGGAATATAGCTTTATTTATGGGCCTTTCTGCCTTTGTAGGTGGAATGATTGGAGTATTTTTGGCATCCTTTTCTTCGGACTTTACATTACGTATTGTTTTCGCTTCCCTTGCTGTTTTAGCTGCGATCATTATGCAGATACCATATAAATCTACTATGACTGAAGACAATACACCATTTAAATTCACATCTTTATCATCTACACTAACAATCATTGCGGGTTTAGCGATAGGCATTTCTGGCGGATTAGTAGGCATTGCTGCAGGTTTCCTGATCGTGCCCTTATTGATTTTCGTTTATAAGCTGCCTATAAAAAAAGCAATTGGTTCTAGTCTGATTATTTGCTTTCTATTGGCAGCTGGAAGTCTAATAACCAAAATGAGTATAAGTACTATCCCTCTTGGTTATGGCATCACCCTCATTATAGGCGGTACCTTAGGAGCACAAATAGGAGGACGAATAACCAAAAAATTAAACTCATTAACGTTGAAAAGAATTGCTGCATATTCCATACTTATCATAAGTGTTAAACTATTTTATGATATATTCAATTTGATATTGTAACTTATCCAAAATACACTTACACACCAAAACACGCAAACCTATAACAGGTATTTGCGTGTTTCTGTTTTTTTTATCAAGTATAAGATTAACCTCTTAGATAACTAAAATTGATATTATTAAATATCCACCGGTGAATAGAAGTATTAGATATGTTGTTACTCGTAAAGTCCTTTGGCTGATTCGTGAAAATAAATATTGTCCGAGAAGTATCCCCATAAAAAGAGCAGGAATGGAAAATAGCGAAGAAGTCCAAATCTCTTTACTTGTACCACCAAATAATAATTGAAGGATTAAACTAATGGAATATACAAAAAGATTATATGATAAAGGCGTATTCCGAAAGCTTGCTTTTTCCATTATCTCTCCGGAAAAATAAATTAATAAAGGAGGGCCAGGTATTCCTATGCTGGTCGTCAGAAATCCCGATAATCCACCAATCAATAGATCACGCTTCTTCGTTTGAATTATTGTGAATTTTAAGATCAGCAATACCGTGAAAATAAGGATAAGTACACCAACAACAATCTTTAAAAACTCAACATTTATATAAAGGTATAAAGGTATTCCTAAGACAACTCCTACACTACTTCCTTTAATTAATCTAATTAACAGTGGTTTTTCTATTTCTTTCCTAATTTTAAAAATCATAAATACCGAAAGACATAGGGAAAGAATAATATTTATTTGTATGGCTGTATGTACTGGATAAATTAAAAATAAAAAAGGTGTACTCATTAGGGAAAAGCCATAGCCAGTGCTTGTTTGTAATAATGAAGACATAAGAACAATCATAAAAAGCAGGATCCAATTCTCCATACTTCACCTCCCTCGATTAATGTTTTTCATATTAAGGATATAGTAAAAGGCAAGATCCTATTTAAAGGGTCTCTTGCCTTTACAGTTAAATCTATAGCTTTCTTTTGGGTGGAATATTAAATTTGGCTTATGATGTTATCCAGATTTGCCCTCGCAACTTTTTTAATATCTGTGTATTTATTATTCCCATGCGAGTCTATAGAAACAATCAAAGGTCCAAAATCCTTAACCCTGAATTTCCATATAGCTTCAGGCATAAGGTCTTCCCACCAAACATCTTCAATTTCTTCAACTTGTGTAGTCTCTAAGGCTGCGGAGCCTCCAAGGATTGTAAAATAGCACCCATTAAGATCTACACAAGCCTTACTACCGTCCTCAAGTAATCCTCCTTTACCAATAATAACCTTCATACCATATTCTTGCATTAGTCCTCTCGTGAAACGGTCCATTCGATAGCTTGTGGTGGTACCAATACTGACCTTTTCATATGTTCCATCCTCTAATTTTCTTACTCCAGGGGCTGTATGAATACCGATTGACCCTTTTAACTGTGGTACAAGATCTATTGGTAAATCAACCTTTTTGTCAAAAAGACGAATTAAATTAGCATCTCGTATACCAAAAATTGTGCCATCTAATGTAACAGTATCCCCTGCATATAATTGGTTGATATCTTCATCTGTCAATGGAGCCTTTAAACGATAATGAGCCATAATTCCCCTCCTACATTATTAATAAACTTATAAAAGATTCTCCAACTTAGATAATATCCCCTAAATTAAACCTTGAAGGATGGTATTCTAGTCTAAATTTTATTGGTGTATTAAAGACCCAATTAGAAATTGTGATTAAAACAGGATAAAAATTAGCAATAAGCTTATTGATCCCATTATGATGGATGATATTAGCCCAACAAATAAAGGTCGAAAACCAACTGATTTAATCTTTCTCATATCGGTTCCAAGACCAACGCTTGCCATGACCATTAGAATTATAAACTTAGCAACAAAAGTAGTTGGTTCTATAAAGCTTGCTGATAGGGGGAATATTGTATTTATCGCAGCTGCACTAGCAAAAAACAGAATAAAGAATGGAAAGACCTTACTCATTTTCACTCGTTTCTCGCCTTGATAGGATGTAGTGTTTTTAAGAGTTATATATATTGATAATAGGACAGCAATTGGTACAAGCATCAATGTTCTAATTAATTTTACAACAACTGATGCATCCCCTGCTTGATTGCTATAACTATATCCAGCCGCAACCACAGATGAAGTATCGTGAATAGCTGTGCCTGCCCATGCACCAAATTGATTATCCGGCATGGAAAGTAAATGACCCACTAGAGGATATACAAGTACTGCTAAAATATTAAAGGCAAAAATTGTATTTACCGCATAGACGATATCTTCATCTTTTGCTTTAATGATAGGTCCCGTTGTTGCAATAGCTGTCGCACCACAAATTCCTGTTCCTAAACTTATCAGCAAGGGGATATTCCCTTTAAGCTTAAATAACCTCGCTATTAAATATGTTATGGAAATACCTAAAAATACTGCGACTAAAACAATAAAAATAGTATTTAATCCAAGTCGAAAAATATCTAAAAAACTAAAACTAAAGCCAAGAAGAATAATAGCAAGTTTTAATAAATTTTTTAAGGTATAGCCAATCCCAGCAGAAAACACCTCTGGAACACCCAGGAACTGCCTAATCAGGATACCCAGAACTATCGCTATTACAGCTCCCCCTATAAGGGGGTAATCCTTCCCCAATGAATGGGCAATTAGTCCAACAATAATCGTCAGACTAATACCTGGGAGGTTCTTTGACCTAGCCAAGTATAGAACTTTGTTTTGGAAGACTGTGGCATGATTTATTTGAACCTCATTACTCATTTATAAAACCTCCGACAATATAAACTTACTACCCTCAGACTTCGAAGTTGCTCCAACTCACCATACCTTTATTAGGTGGATTTAAGTTTATTTTTATATCTAGTAAGAAATTTCAGGTTCTTCCTGTTGTTTAAAGGTTGCTCTCATTCTTCTCGCTGGCCAGCACATCATATTTACAGCAACAGGGTTACATGTCATATGAGTGTCAGCTACTTCAATGTGAACCGCCAATGCAGTCGTGCTTCCCCCTAGACCCTGAGCGCCTAGACCCAATTTATTGATTAAGATGTACAGCTCTTCTTCTAATTTCCTAACATCAGGATCCGGATTAGGGGAACCTACTTCTCGTGCTGCCGCTTTTTTTGCCAGCGCTGCACATTTATCTGCCGTTCCTCCGAGCCCAATACCCACAATAGTAGGAGGACAAGGGTTTGCACCAGATTCAAATACACATTCTAATATATATTTTTTTATTCCTTCAATACCTGCTGCAGGTGTTAACATCTTAAGATAACTCATATTTTCAGAACCAGATCCTTTAGGAACAATCAGAATTTCTATTTTATCCCCTTCAATAAATTCATAGTGGATAATAGGGACCTGATTTCCGGTAGAGGTACCATGATTTTTTCTTGTTAATGTATTAACAATACTACTCCTTAGTGGATGCTCTAGGGTTGCCCTTTCGGTTCCTCTTCTAATGGCTTTTTCTAACCTTACACCATCAAAGCGAACTTGATTTCCTACTTTTACAAAATACACAGGAATACCGGTATCTTGGCAAATTAACAGCTTTTGATTATCGGCCGTGGAAACGGTCTTTATAAGTGTTGCTAGAATCTCTTTTCCGCTTGCTAGTTCTTCTTTTGAATGGGCTCTTTCCAAGGCCGTTCTAACGTCTGGCGGTAAATCTTTAAGAGATTCAATATAAAGTGTTTTACAACATTCCTCTACACTTTTATAAAATTTGTTATCGACTTCCCAAACACTCTTATAATCTGCAGCGTAATCAACAACTGTCATAGAATCCACTCCCAATAGTTATTTTGAAGCTACAACCTTATACCCCTCAATTTCCTCTATATTTATACGGGTTTGTTTAGTTTTTTCCACTCTATATTGAGGTTCGCCGTCATCCTTTTTTATAACGTATATATTGCTTAACCATTGTTTATCATTGCTTTCGGGATAGTCTTCTCTATAATGGGAACCTCTGCTTTCCGTTCGTATCAATGCACTGGCTGTGACCATTTTGGCGATGGTTACTAAATTTCGCACATTTAAGAATTCCTGCCATGTAAGATTATATTTTCGTGATCCTTTAACAGAAACTTGATTGATTCGTTTTTCCAATAATCTAAGTTCACTCATTGCCGTCTCCAAGTCTTTCCCATTTCGGACCAAACCTACTTTTTCCCACATTATACTTTTCAAGTCATTTCTAATGTAGAAAGGGTTTTCCCCCTCGTCTCTTCTAAATGGTTCTATAAGTTCTTCTATAACGGAAAGAACCTGTATATCAGATACTTTCAAAATAGAACTTGTATTATTAATATAAGCAACTGCTGCATCTCCCGCTCTTGCACCAAAAACAGTTGAATCACAAACGCCATTTCCGCCTAATCTGTTTGCTCCATGGACGCCACCAGCGTCTTCACCTGCTACAAATAACCCGTCAATATTCGATTCACAATCTGTAGTAACCTTAACTCCGCCCATATGAAAGTGAGCTGCTGGAGAGATTTCTACTGGTTCAACACTTAAATCTCGGCCAACATCTCTGCAACGTTCAACCATGCCTGGGAACATTTTTAGAACATTTTCCTTTCCAAGATGAGAGACATCAATAAAAACACCTCCGAGCGGTGTACCGCGTCCTGCCATTATTTCCATATAGGCGGCCCGCGAAACCCGATCGCGTGTCGATCGCTCCATACGTTCTGGGTCATAATTTTTCATGAATCTTTCTGCAAGCGAATTGATTAAATATCCTCCCGCTCCGCGTAAGCCTTCTTCCAAAACCCCCCCATTTAATCTTGAATTCTCAGCAAGGAGGCCTGTAGGATGGAACTGCATCATTTCCATGTCAAGAAACTCCGTCCCTGCCCGGTAACACATGGCCATTCCATCTCCAGACTTTTCAAGGCTTGGTGTAGCGATCTTATACATAGTTGCAGCTCCGCCAGTACCTACAATGATTGCTTTACAATGAACCACTATAAATTCGCCGGTTCTCATATTTAGCATTAAACACCCTGCAACCTTATGTTTTTCTTCATCAAGCAGCAAATCAATTGCCCTTACTTCATCCCAAGTAATTACATTCGGTTTGGCATAAAGCTGATCACGCATTCGCGAAATAATTTCAATTCCTGTCAAATCTCCTTTATGAACCGTTCGGTCAAACGTTTGCCCGGCAAAGGGTTTCTGGTGAACAGTTCCATCTTCGTTTCTATCAAAAAACACGCCCATTTTCGTTTCTAACTCTCTTATCCTTTTAGGTGCATCTTTTACTAGAGTCCAGGCCATCTCTTGATTATTGATTCCACCCCCACCTTTAATCGTGTCCTTAAAGTGTTTTTCAAATGAATCGTCGGGGTGGAGAACGACATTATATCCGCCTTGAACCATACGAGTACATCCACTTTTCCCAACTAACCCTTTAGCTGATACGATAATTTTCAAATTCGGATTTTGATTTGCTGCATGATGGGCGGCAAATAAACCCGCACCGCCACTCCCTAAGATAAGTAAATCTACTTCCACATGTTCCATCTAGTTCACCTTCTTTTTTATAATGTTAAGAAACAATGAAATAAAACATACATGCACATAAAACGGCACCAAGAACGGTAAAGGTTGTAAATACACTTCTGTTGTCTTTAACAATCCCAATGTCGATTAATATCACCCTTAATCCATATAAAGCATGGAAAATTAAAGCAAAAATTAAGAATGCATCCAATACAGCGTTTAAGTGCAATGTAGAAAAAATACCGATACCTGGAAGCTTGCCTATCATCGCATAGCCACTATAGATTTTTAAAGGTAAACAAAATAGTAAGATCAATGCTGTAATCCTTTGAACTAACCATGCAATGTATCCGACGAACGGACGTTGTTTAATTTTTACTTCCTGTACATTGTTATTCGTTTGTAAACTACTAACCGCCATGCTCTTACCACCTTTTTTTTATTTTCTTATTAAATTACCACTTTAAACCTATAGCTCTTTTCAATTTTTTCATCTTTATTTTTTGTATTGTAACCATTGGCTTAATTCCTTTGGGACAAACTTCAACACAAGCACCAAACGTACGACAACCAAATGCCCCATCTGTTTCAGTAACCATATCCATTCTTTCAGCTCTTGCACCGTCTCTTTCATCGGCGATTAAATTATAGGCACGATTTAATGCTGCTGGACCAATAAATTCATCTTCCCTCATAGAGACTGAATCACAAGATTGGAAGCACAAACCGCAAGTGATACAATCCTGATTTTCATCGATAAGTTCACGCCGACCTGATGATGGAGGAATAATTGCAAATTCATCCGTTTCCTCTTTTGGTACAAAATAGGGTTTCACCTTCTCCCAATTTTTAAAGAATTTATCCATATTGACAGCAACATCCTTAATTACTTCCATGTTCCTCATAGGTTGAACTAGTATTCTCTCACCTAAATGTTCAATTTTAGTTCTACATGCGAGACGACCGCGACCGTTAATTACCATTCCGCAAGATCCGCACATTCCCAATCTACATGCACAGCGAAACGAAAGAGAAGAATCCTGGTCTTCCACAATTAAGAATAAGCTATCCAATACCGTCATATTTTTTTTCGCTTCAATTTGAAAGGTTTCATATCTAGGATGTTCATCGTTTTGTGGATCAAAACGCATCACAGTAACTTCAACATTGTTCATACCCGATTACCCTCCATTTTCATCCATTTTGTTAACTCGTTACTTACCAGCATAAATTTAATCATTCTTTTTAAAAAAATTTATTAGAAAACTTTGTAACTATTTCGGTTAATGGCATAGTGACCCAACCAGTGATAATTTTATTAAAACACCTATTTATCTAAAATTCAATATATTTAGATTATTTAATTTTTTATTTATTAAAATTTTCAGAATTATAGGTTGATTTTTTGAAAAGTGATGATAAAATAAGTTATAAATTGGTTGGGTCACCTAACCTATTACACATTTTAAAGAAGGAGTTGAAGAAAATGGGGAAAGTTAATCAACCTGTAGCAACAAGCGAAAAAGAACAAAGAGTAGCAGTGCATAAGTTTTTAATCCATCACAAGGGTGATCATGTGGGTGTTGCTACTAGCGATATCCAAAAAGGCGAAACAATTATCGGGGTTTTTATGGATGATAACTCTGAAACGGAAGTAGTAGCAAAAGGAGATATCCCATTAGGCCACAAAGTTGCTCTGGTTCAAATGGGGGTTAATGAACCTGTTTTAAAGTATGGAGTTTCAATAGGCGTAACAACAACTGAATGGCAAGTTGGAGATTATGTTCATACTCACAATATTAAAACGGCGAGGTGGTAACAATGGAAAATCAATTATTTGGTTATCGTAGAGAAAATGGAAACGTCGGAGTTCGAAATCATGTAGTCATCTTACCTGTAGACGACATTTCAAATGCAGCTTGTGAAGCTGTAGCAAATAATGTAAAAGGAACTCTAGCCTTACCTCATGCTTATGGAAGACTTCAATACGGGCCAGATCTAGACCTCTTTTTTAGGACTATGATTGGTATTGGTTCAAATCCAAATGTGGCAGCAGTCGTTGTAATAGGCATTGAGGAAAATTGGACAAAGAAAATTGCGGATGGAATTGCAAAAACCGGTAAACCTGTTTCATACTTCTACATTGAGCGTAATGGAGATATCGAAACAGTCCGTAACGCTTCATGGAAAGCAAAAGAATATATTCAATGGGCTTCAGAACTTCAACGTGAGCCTATTGGATTACATGAACTCACTGTAAGTATTAAATGTGGAGAATCAGATACGACTACAGGAATGGGATCTTGTCCAACAGTTTCCCAAGCAGTTGACCGATTAATTGATGCTGGTGCCACAGTATTCTTTGGTGAAACATCCGAACTGACTGGAGGAGAGCATCTCATTGCTGAACGTATGGCTACTCCAGCATTAAAAACTAAATTTATGAATATTTATAATGATTATGTTGGTGAAATTAAATCTAAAGGCGTTGACTTATTAGGCTCACAGCCAACACAAGGAAATATCGCCGGCGGTCTTTCTACAATTGAAGAAAAGGCTTTAGGAAATATTGCAAAAACTGGCACGAAGGAAGTAATTGGAGTTTTGGATCCAGCAGAAGCTCCTGAAGATGGGAATGGTTTATACTTTATGGATACTTCATCGGCAGCTGCGGAATGTATAACCTTAATGGCTGCAGCCGGGGCAGTAGTTCATTTCTTCCCTACCGGCCAAGGAAACATTATTGGCAATCCGATTGAACCTGTTATTAAAATTACAGCAAATCCAATTACAGCAGAAACAATGAGTGAGCATATCGATGTTGATGTCAAAGGGTTGCTTTCTAGAGAAATCTCGTTACCAGAAGCTGGAGACTCTCTCATGGAATGCCTGTATCGTACAGTAAATGGCCGCTTAACATGCGCAGAAGCTCTAGGACATCGTGAATTTGTAATTACTAAACTATATAGAAGTGCCTGATTTTTATATAAATAATTATAGCAATTAGAAACTGAATTTTTATTATGAATCAAGGTCACCTCTCTTTCTTCTGATCTTTGTATACTGCATGTATATAGATCTTATCGGAGAGGTGTCCTTTTTTGTCTAAAATTAACCTTAGATGATCTATTGCCTAATTTAAAACGAAAAAACTCAGGCTATCTGTTTCCAGAATCCTGAGCTTTTTTTGTATCCATTTCTATTTAAATAGTGGTAGAATATTGAGGTTTTGGAAATGAAATATCAAACTTATCTCCAAGCCTTATTAACTCTTCCTGAACATTGGCTGAAATAGGTATACCTTCCGTTATCCTTTTTTCAAACTCCTGATTCCTTCTCTCACCTGGGTAACGTATTTCTTCAATACCTTGTGCTTTTGGAATCTGTTTCATTTCTTTTAATAGTTCATTCATGGAGTAAGTGAATTGTTCAAAAGGCATAAATTTTTCAATATCAATAAGAATAAAAAAATGACCAACATTCGCAGGGCTTTTATTAGTATCTTGATAGATACTATTTACATGTGGTCCAAATGCTGCACCAGTAAGGACACCAGCTAAAACCTCGACTGCTAATGCTAGAGCGGACCCTTTAGCTCCACCAAACGGAAGAACAGCTCCTTTTAACGCCTCACTAGGGTCATTTGTCATTTCTCCGTTTTCATCCATCGCCCATCCGTCTGGAATAGATTCTCCCTGTTTATCAGCTAAAATTATTTTCCCTCTTGCAGCTATACTTGTCGATAGGTCAATAATAACAGGAATGCTGTTCCCTGTAGGAAATCCAAAAGCAATTGGATTGGTCCCAAAAAAAGCTTTTCTACCTCCCCATGGAGCAATTCCCGGAGGAGAATTAGTGAATGCCATGGCTGCCAGGTTATGATCACATGCCATTTGACAATAAAAAGAAGCTGTACCAAAATGATTACTATTTTTGATACTAATTCCTACCATCCCACTTTGTTTCGCCATATTTATGCCTTTTTTAATCGCTTGAGAACTTACAGCATGCCCTAATCCATTATCGCCGTCTACAGTTAAAATGGAAGTGCCTCTTTCTTCAAATAAAATATTGGGCTTGGGATTAATACGTTTTTCAATAAGACGTTCCGTATAAATAGCTAATCTGCTTATACCATGACTGTCAACACCTTCTAGATTGGCCCTAATTAGAGCATCTGCCACATTCTGTGCGTTTTCACTATTAACGCCTGCCTTTTCTAAAACCTTTCCAGCGAATACTTTTAGCTCATCTGCATCAATTAATTTCATTATTTATTTTCCTTTATTGTCAGATTTTGTAATACTGAGTTTTCAACACTATCTAAGTGTTTCGACATACAATCCTGTGCTAAAGAAACGTCTTTTTTCTTAATTGCATTGACAATATCTAGATGCTCACTAACTGATTTAATTGGTCTTTCAGGAATTTGAATTACCTGCATACGAGATTCCTCTAGTAAGTCAATTAAATTCTGCATAATATGAATTAAAACTGTATTTTGAGACATATTTGCAAGTGTTACATGAAACTCATGATCAAGGCGAGCAAGTTCCTCAGAATTATTGTCTATTTTTGCTGCTACCTTTGCTTTTTCAACAATCGCCGTTAGTTTTTCCATTTGTTCTAAAGAAGCATTTTCTATCGCCCAAGCAACAGCATTTACCTCAAGTATTCTCCGTATTGCAAATAGGTCTTTGATTTGATCAGTCTTTACAAAAAAGAAAGACGTCATCTTTTTGATCTGCTGCTCTTCAGAAGCAACAAAAATCCCAGTTCCATGTTTAATGGTTAGATAACCATACGCCTCCAAAATTTTATAGGCTTCTCTAACAGTATTTCGACTAACTTTCAATTTGACGGCCATCTCCCTCTCACTTGGGAGTTTCTCATTTACTTTGAATCTTCCGTCCTGAATCATAAGTTTAATATGGTCACTTACTTTTTCTGTAATCCCTTTTCTTTCTAACTGAAAATCTTCCAATTCGATTCCTCCTCAAACTAAACCACACAAAGTGATTTTTGTCCTTTTAGCAATTTCCCGACTTCTTTGGCAACAAGTAGCGAAATACGTATTTGTGATTCAGTTGTAAGACCTGCAATATGTGGTGAAAATATTGCATTTTTAAAATCCAAAAGTTTATTCGATGGATCAACAGGTTCTGACTCTAATACATCAAGGAACACACCGGCAAGTTCATGATGCATTAGTGAATCACAAAGAGCATTTTCATCTATAATTCCTCCTCTAGAAGTGTTAATTAAAAAAGCAGAGGGCTTCATGGATTTCAGTTGTTGAGTAGATATCAAATCTTTTGTTGAGGGGGTTAGAGGAACATGAATAGAAATAAAATCCGAATTAACTAATATCTCTTCTAAGGAACTTTTTATACGAACACCCGTTTCAGACACAATATGATCATATTCCGTAATAAATGGGTCGTATCCAATTACCTCCATTCCAAAAGCTCTCGCTCTTTTTGCAACTCGATGGGCAATCTCACCTAAACCAATTAATCCAATCGTTTTTTGATACAATTCCTCTCCTGTATGTTTTCTTCTATCCCAGCTCCCGTTTTTCACATCTTCATTTGCTTCATGAATGGGTCTCTTTGCACTCAAGATAGCAGCCATAACATATTCCGCTACAGACGTGGCGTTTGCATGCCGAGCCATAACGACCTGGATTCCTTTTTCTTTTGCTTTAACTAAATCTATATTATCCAATCCAACCCCTAAACGTCCTATAACTTTAAGTTTAGTGCATCCAATCAATAACTTTTGATCAACTTTTGTCTGATTCCTAACAATTATAGCATCAAAGTCTTTTACAATTTCTAGTAAGGTTTCCCTCTTTGCCCATAGGTCTTTATCATAATAAACCTCAATACCTTCTTCCTGTAATGTCGTAATACCTTGATCCCATATAACTTCAGTTATAAGTACTTTCATTTTTCCTCCCCCTTATCATTATTTTCACACTGGCCCAGTGAACCAACCAATTAGTTTAATTAAATCATTTTTTTTACAAAAACTCAATAAAACATTCTTATTTTTCTAAAAATTAAGCAATTAATATAATATGTCATACACTAAAAGGAAAGTCAGGATATAAATCAAATATAGAGATTCATCTGCCCTTTAAATTGATTTATATTAATAAATATGTCTGTATTCATAAAACTCATTATAATTATACATTCTTCAGCATATTGGATATCCGGGTATCGATTTTTTTAAAAAATCAAAGGTATTTGAACGTTGTTCTCTGGTCTTTTAACAACGCTCGCGTAGCCCTTCCAGTTCTTTTGTGCGGATGAAGGTTCAAACATGTCGAACAGATTTATTCCAGAAGGTGATTTTTTAAGATCCTCTTGGATAAAGGTTCGCCATGTTGCTGCCTTTTTTCCTTTTCTTTTCTTCTGTGCAGCCATACAAAAAACCTCCTTTGATATGTAGGGATTACCCAAACATAAGCAAAGGAGGTCACACGGTCTGTTTTTTCTACCCCACACGGTCTAGGGGGAAAATCATCCAATTTCCAATTTATAACCAAAACGTTAAAAAGATTGATACATCAACACTTTTGGCGGGACTGTGTGGGAATCGAACCCACCTGACCTGGCACGCAGGTCACAAGCGGTTTTGAAGACCGTGGGGGACACCAGTACCCCATTCAGCCCCGTTTTAAAGAACAAGGTCTATTATACTTAGAAGCTGTTGATTTTACAAGTGTGTTACTCAAATTGTCACAAGACTTGTCTTCCTTTGATAGCTGATACTATAATAAGAAAAGATATTAGAAATGTGTGGGTGAAGGGTTATGTATCAGCTTGAAGGTTGGTTTTTGTTATTTATATTGTTTTGGGTCGTTGTTTTGGTAGGTTTATTCGCGATTGGCGGATTCTTCATGTTCCGCAAGTTTTTGAAAAAGCTGCCGAAGAACGACGGCAAATCGGATATGGACTGGGAAGAGTATTATGTGAACCAGACGAGGCATCTGTGGCACGATGAGCAGAAGGCATTACTTGAAGATTTGGTGAGTCCGGTTCCTGAATTGTTCAGGGATGTAGCCAGGCATAAGATTGCCGGTAAAATTGGTGAGCTTGCGTTGAAGGAAAAAGCAGACAGGATCAATCAGGAGCTTGTTATCCGCGGCTATATTCTGGCTACCCCAAAGCGTGACCATAAATTTTTACGAAAGCGGCTTGCTGAGAAGCAAATCAGCACCGCACCATATGAGAGTTTGTTTTAGAAAACTGCCTTTGATCAAGGCAGTTTTTTCAATATTAGCCTGCCTTCTTTTCCGCTTTTTGAAAAGCTTGAATACATCATCATTTTTCGTGAGGATGATGACCTTGTCCTTATAAGGCTTCATCAACTTGATTGCCTGTACCAGATTGTTCCCGTCATACTGATGGTTCCATTTTATCAAGTCAATCAGTGTCTTCAGATTCTCTCTTCGCAGTGAAGAAGCCAGTTTCACTTTTCTTAGAACAAATCTTTTCAGTATTCTCCAGTCACGCACATAGACATTTGTCTTGAGCACGAAAATATAATCTGCCTGGCGGAAGCTTTCTTCAATCCAGCTATGATACACTCCCTCGATGATCCATTTATCCTGCGACATAACACTCGCCAGCTTTTCCGCCCTTTTAAAAGGAGGAGTTTGCGAACCGAAATAATCGGACTCTTGGTCCCAAAAGAAGTTGTCTAAGTCATGCTTAGGAAGCCCTAGCATTTTTGAGAGTTTTGCCGCTATGTATGATTTCCCGCTGCCGGGCCCGCCAATTATATGTATTTTCGTCACTGTACTTCCACCCTGTTAATCAATCTTTATCGAGGTCATTATCAAAAACAGAAGGCGTCCGCTCATCCTTGATCCCCAAATGGTTTTTGATTGTAGCCAAGTCTTTTAAAATGATTCTAGTATTCAGCCAAGCCCCAATTGCCGCAAGAAACGCAATCGCCAGGATGACGATTAACCAAATATTGATTACTGCCAAAATGCTCACCTCTCAAGCAATTTTACCACATTCTAACAGGCATTCGGGATAAAAAAATGATAGAATTCCTTAGGGAGGTTATTTTATGATAGAAGTTTTAATTTGGATTATCTTATATTTGTTGTTAATGATTATTTTTGTGAGGGCTATTTATAGTGTAATCAAGAAAAAACAGGTTCCGCTGGCCATGATTGCAATCCTCGTCATTATTTCGGTGCCTTTGGTCAGCCTGATGAATAGTATCGGCAGGCCTTTGGAGATGAATGAATTTGAATTTCTAGCGAGGGAGTTTAAGCTAGGAGCTCTATGGGCTATTTTCACCGTTGCGGGTTATCTCTACCTGCTTGTTTGGTTCATTCTTTCGTTAAAAAAATAACGAGTTTCAGATGCTGAAACTCGTTTCTCATCTCCTGAATCCTCTCCGCCTACCATAAGCGCCGTTCCGCATCGCCTTGGCCTCAAACACATTCCCGACGATCAACAAAACGACTCCGATTGCGATTAAACTAAACATAACTATTGGAGAAATGGTCGCAATATATCCCATCCCCTTCATGAACATCGGCACAAGGAAAACGGCAAGACCCGCAGTTTTCAGTATAACGGCATAAACCTTCAATGACATCCCTACTCCTCCTGACTGAATCAAGTGGTTTTATCATTGTATTCAAGCAGGCTTGCCACAATTCACAAAAAATTCAATATTTTTAATTAGGTAAAATAGTATGATTATCATGACTAATTATAGAAAGGAAGATGCACATGGCTTTTAAAGAGCGGACGGAACCTATTATTTTATCTAAACTGAGAATCTTCAATAAAAGACTGGAGTTATCAGACGAGGAAAAAAGGTATCTTTCATCCCTCGATAAGGGGTATAAAGGCGAATTACAGTTCGATGCCATGACGGAAAAACTGACAAGCAGCTGTTTGATCCTGAACGAGTTGCTGCTCGAGGTTGAGAAAACAACCTTTCAAATCGATGCTTTAATCATATTTTCAGGTACTTTATATCTTTTTGAAATAAAGAATAACCAGGGAGATTACCTCTACAAACAAGATGGGCTAACCTCGACAACAATCGGAATAACAATCAAGAATCCCCTTGACCAACTCAACCGCACTAAGCTGCTTTTCAAGAAACTATTGAATCAACTAGGCTACAACTTTAAAATACAAGGTTCTGTCGTTTTTGTTAACCCCGAGTTCACCCTGTATCACGCACATCCAGACCTTCCATTCATTTTCCCTACACAGATTAACCGACTCCAAAACAACCTCAACAACCAGCCGGGAAACATATCCACCAACCACTACAAACTCGCGACTAAACTGGTATCCCTCCATCAGATTGATACATCCAACAATAAACTACCTGCCTTTCATTATGACGAATTGAAGAAAGGTATTACCTGTTCGGAGTGTGAGTCTTTTGAGGTGAGGGTGGATGGGCATAAATTAGTATGTATAAAATGTGGTCATAAAGAAAAAGCAGAACTTGCTGTCCTACGAAGTATTAACGAGATTCAATTACTTTTACCAGAGCGGGACATAACTACTCCACTTGTCCAAGAATGGTGCAGTATTATCACGGATGGCAAAAGAATTAGCAGAATACTAACAAAACATTTCCAATATTCAACCACAAAAAAAGGAAGAATTTATATTAATCGTAATACTCCAACCATTTAACAGTCCTTTCCCTCCAAAATGTCTATTAAAATCGCATCTTAGGCATTTTAGGGGTGTTCCACTCTCAAATGTCTAATAAACCCTCTTTCTTAGACATTTTGCAGCTACTTCCTCTCTAAAATGTCTATTAAACCTACTTTCTTAGACATTTTGGAATTGCTTACCCTCTGAAATGTCTATTAAATACACTTTCTTAGACATTTTGGAGCTGCTTCCTCTCTGAAATGTCTATTAAATACACTTTCTTAGACATTTTGGAATTGCTTCCTCTCTGAAATGTCTATTAAATACACTTTCTTAGACATTTTGGAGCAGGTCCCTCTCTGAAATGTCTATTAAACCTACTTTCTTAGACATTTTGGGAATGCTTCCTCTCTGAAATGTCTATTAAATACACTTTCTTAGACATTTAAAGATGTTTCCTCTAGGAATAATAACGACCAACACAAAAAAACAACCGGCCCCACCTTCGCCGGTTGCTGTGATAGCCACACTTGCTATCCTGCCTAGTATTTATTTTAATAGAGTAAAATAAAGTTCATTGCCGTAATTTGTTAAGACATTTTAAACAATTGTTAAAGCAGATAGAAGTGGGCACATACCAATAAGAAATTTATGATGACTTTGTAAACCATCGCCAACACTCCTTATATTGAGAGTACCTTACATTAATACTTTAACACAGTATTGTAAAGATGGATTAAAAGAAATACGGCTATTTTGTAAACTTTTTACCGTATTTTCTATTAATATGCAGTTAAGTTAGAGGATACCAGCTTCAACGCTGCAGCCAGGTCAACATCTTCTTCTAGATGCCTTGGTGACCATGGAATATAGATATGAGGTTCAATCCCTACTCCAGTCATGCCCCGACCATGATCAATCCTGGATAATCGCGAGGTCGGATACCATAGTTCATAGCCTTCATTCCAACGCTGGATTGCCAGATTCGCATAATCGTTTAACCCTGCCGTCGGCCTACCAATTACGGTGATTTTACTGGATTTCATGCAGTTCTCGATAAACGAGTCCCCGGCACTGCCGCAATAAACATCCGTCATTACAATAATGGATTTAGGCACAGACCTTCCTTTAACAAAAGTATCTGGAATAAATTCACCAAAATCGAATTCGACAAAACCTTTACCGCTATTTCGTTCCCATTCCCTTTGCCATGCCTTCAAGAAAACCAAGGTCTGTTCATCCCGTACGCCTTTCATCTGCTCATCTACCATTGCAAGCTGCCTGTCAGAGTTGGCCATGGTGCAGTTAAAAAGCATTTTTTCATCCGGGTCCGCAAGTTCCACTCCTTCTTCCGGCATCAAATATGGCAAAAGGTTAAAATAACTAGCGTCACTTCCGCCATAATTCACTCTCACATCAATTATCCAGTTTTCCGTAGACTCAAGGAGGTCTTTATGCTCCTCTATCATCTCTATAATCGAATCCGGATCCGCAAAGTCCGTCATCGTCAACAAAAGAGTCTTATCATTCAAGGGCTCTACAGAATATACCGGCTGATACTCTTCTTTTGGATAAAAACGAAACTGAATCTCCTGCCCGGCATCCGTTTCCCCATACTCATAAAGCGCGAGAATTGGCGCCCATTTCTCCCGTTCGGCATGGCTCTCATTCAATAGCCTCGCATGCCGCTCCATTAACTCCGAAATGGACCATCCGCCAATCGCTGTAAAAGCCATACCTTTTTCAAGCCGCTCCTCTGATCCGACTTCGGTGACATAAAGCTTGTCCTCATATCGTCTTACTTTAAACCCTCTATCCTTCGCGACATTTTTCTCAGCATTCGATTTCGTAAAATAGATATGGTTATCTTTGAAGTCAAGTAAATACTCATTTACAACACTTGGAAAATTATCAGACTGAATTTCCCCAAAAAAATCCTCAGGTAGGTCCCAGCCTTTCTTGTCCTTATATCCTGCGTAGTCATTATGCATAATATGGACAATTTCTCTAAAAACAGCCTCCATACTAACCCTCCTGCTTACATTTAAAAACGCTTATGTAATAATCCTCTTCTGGAAAATCGCCGACAAATTCGAAGCCATTTTCACTGTAAAAGTCTTTTAATTTCGTATTTCCTGCCCAACAATCCAGATACAGTTCTTCTCCCAGCTCCCGGGCATATTGACATGCCCAAGAGGTAATCACCGAACCATATCCCTTTCCTTGATACTTCGGGTGGATGGCAATTTGATACAGATACTTTCCGCTCTTCCCAACATGCCAATCATTCAAATCTTTTATTCCAAATGTCGCAATAACTTTGCCGGCCAATGTTCCTATATAGAAAAATCCCAACTGCCCCACAATCGTGTTCTCATGCCAGGGATAGGACCACTGGTTAATCCCTTTTTCAATTAATGCCAATGACGTGGCATTTAATATAGACAATATCTCCTTAACATCCTCTTGCTTTGCTGGCCGAATTTCCATCTGGCCCTCATTCCCCTCGCTTCGTACTGGAGATCATCAAAACCAGCGGAATTCTCATCCTCCGTTCGTACTCTTCCAGGCTGGAAAAGTTCTCGGGACGCGGTGCGCCTTCTCTCAAATCCTCCACCATGAAACCGGCAGCCAATAAAAGCTGGAAGTACTCTTCGACTGTCCGGTGGTATTTAATTACCTTTTTTCCGATCCACGGTTCGGCCCGTTCGCCCTGGTTAAAATAGTCATCCACTACCCAATCACTTCTCCTGCCCGAGCCTTCTGCACTTTTTGCGGAGGAAGTGAGAACCGGATGCTGAACGCTGAAGATAAACTTCCCGCCAGGCACCAGTGAGTCATGAACCTTTTTAAAGACGCTCGATAAATCAGATAAATAATGGAGCGCAAAACGTGAAAGGACAAAATCGTATTGCTTTGGCTGCGGCTGCCATTCTTCCATTGAAGAGTGTATTACCTGGCCATTAGTTCCTTCCAGATTTTCCGCCGCAGCCATAGTCATATTTTTCGAGCCCTCCACCCCAAAATAAGAAGCCCCGCCTTGTTGTAATAGTTCAACCCCAATTTCCGCATCACCGCATCCTAAATCCAGAATTCTTTTTCCAGTTACATTTCCAATCATCTCAAGCAAAATAGGCTTTTCAATGATATTGTTTGGACTTTCTGCCCTGTTTCTCCGCTTCATATAACTCTCGTAAAATTCCCCTTCGTCATAAACAGAGGCACCCCTGAACTCCATCCCAATCCCCTCCAAAGAAATACAAGTCCTTTAATATATACCATATACCTTAGATCTTAATAGGAATATATATTTCTACTTCTTCCACGTCATTTTCCACTGAATGGTAAGTTTCTATTATGAAATTTTCTAAAGTATCCCGCGCATAGCCCTGTTCATCAAGCCATTGATCAAGAGTTGAATATAAACTGCCCATTTCTGTCCCTTTTCCTTTAATCATTCCATATGTATGCTGAATATCGAGAAATTCAGCTCCATCGGGTAAGGTTTCCGACTCATCATTTACCAATACCCCTACATAGAAAGCCCCCTCAGTATGGCTTTCACTCGCTTTAGGCTCGTACACCGTAACCTCGGTTCCTGCTAGATTTGACGCTCTCTGTAAAAAATGTTGTGCGGCCTTGGGGACTAATTCTGCAAACTCTTTGTAAAGCCCTGTATGTTTCTCAGCAATGGCTTTAAATTCTTTATTCACAACCTGGCACATAATCTAGCCTCCTAAAAAAACTCATATAAACCTTCTTCAAAATATCGGAATTCTTCTTCCGTAACTCTGTGGCGAGTATATCCTTCATAAAACGCAGCCAAAAATTCAGCATTGTTTCTTATCTTCCGAGTAGCCAAAGCCTCATCATAACGTGGATCGCCAAGTGTCATTCCAGCTACGTCAATGAATATCCGGACTTCTCCATCAATCACCATCACATTATCTGTTGTGCAATCTCCGTGGATCATAGTTTGTTTTACATAACTTGGTTTATTGGCGACCAACTGTTCCAATAATTCTAAGCTGCCATCTGCTTGACCTGATTCAGCGTATACGCGTGCTCTCTTCAGCTGCGTTTCAAGCCAGTCAGAATCTGTTTTGAAGACAGGTCCTTGTTCGTGAAGCTGCATAATAAACTGGCCAAAACTGCGGATCAGGCTCTGTTTTTCCAAGGTGGATCCGGCATTTTTTAATGCTGCAGTTAGAGTCATTCCTTTTTCAAACGACATCAGCAAATGGCTTGCATGCTCATCTTCTATGAATCCATAAATTTTGGGTACCGGTATTGATCTCTGTAATGACAAACTCTCAAGAACCTTCGCCTCCGACTTTAGCCACTCTCGATATTTTTCTTTAAGAGCACTTTTCAGGAGGTAAGTGCAGTCTCCGGTGACAATCCGGCTAACTTCAGAAGTGCATCCTTGATCAGGAAGCTTAACAATCTCTTTTATCTCACCTTGAACATCCTTAAAGAATACCTGACTATTCCTCATTTCCATGTTTGTTCCCCCATCACCTTTGCCCTTCAGCAAACAAGAATGCTGTAGACTCACAAACTAAAATACTCCTTAATCTGCTGTGCAACTTCGGTTGCGCTTAAATGCGTGTTATTTATTCGAATATAATTCTCTCTTTCTATCTCACCAGCATTTGTATTCAGGCGGTATTGGTCCATCGATTGAACCAGGTCTTGCTCCGACCATTCCAGGTTTCGTTTTGATGGCTTATGCTCGAGCCGATGCGGGCTTTTATTTCGCTCAAGTCTTTCCTCCAAATCCGCTTCCAATTCAACAAAATACACTGTTCCGCCCTCTGCCTCGAATATTTGGCATACTTGATCTACGTAATCCCAGTCTTCTTTCAAGTCAAATGCCCAGACATATGTAAAAATCAAGCCGTATTGATTGCTTTTTGCCATAGATTTAAAGATTTCCTGACGAAAAAGTCCGACTAAACGCTTTCCCTCTTTTGTCCCGTAGTCAAAAAAAGGATTAACCAGATCAATCGTCATATGATTATGAAAAAGCTTTAAATCAGTTATATTATCAAGTTCATGCCCTACCGTCATTTTACCGACAGCCTGCGGCCCAAAAATCAAAACAAATTTCATGTTGCCTCCTTATCAAACCTCCCTTTAAACTGTGGGCTCAACTCACTCCAGACGTCGAACTTATTTCCATCAAGGTCACTAAAAACAAAATTCCTGCCTGCGTGCCCGCGGTTTTCGATCTCACCGACTCTAATCCCACGTTTCATAAACTCATTATGTAATGATTCAAGGGCCTCAAGACCATCCACTTCATAGGTAAGAATGAACCTTTCCTGCCCGTTAATGTCCGTAAAGTTTGAACTCTGTCCCGGAGATTTCACCAGAAACAGACTGATATCAGCCAGGTCCATAATTGCCTTGTCTTCATCCAGATAATTTAACTTGGCCTTAAGCACATCACTATACCAATTCGACGATTCCTTTGGATCCGACACCGGTATGTAAATTGTTCCTACCCTGATTAATTGACTTACCATTCTCATCACCTCTGTATAAAAATTCTCTACTATCTGGAATTCACCTTCTAATTTGTCTAAATTTTCCTATATCGATCGCCATAAAAATATAAAAAGCACTCCCTAGTTTGGAAGTGCTTTATGACGGTCCTTCTTTTCAAGCCATATTATCCATTTATAGAATCCAAGCAAGCTGAATAAAAGTTTCGGGTCACCGATTGCTGAATACCATATTTTCCACCACCGATAGAAAATAACCCCAGGGTTCCGGCAGCAGTGTTGCAAGTTCATACAATAAGATAGCGGCTACGAAGCTTATCACATTAACACTTTTAAACAAAATCCTTTTGCCCCAAGGATATAAATTCAGAAAGATAATATTGACTGGGGGGATCAATACCGTTCTCAGGATAAGTCCCGCCCAGTCAACTTCCTCGCCAAAATATCAATAGCTTCGTAATTTGAACTCAACGATAAGATCAAAAAGCAACTGGAATGCTAATGTAAATGTCCAAATTTGTACAATCTGAGTAAGTGTAAGCCTTTTATTAACCTTAAATGCGATGATGTTAAAAATAACGACAGACAAAAGTATTCCGATCATAAGCAAAATCCTTCACTCTTTGTCTTTCCCCTTTATTTTCTCCCTGAGATCTTCTAACTCCTCGATGGATAGTCCGCCAAGTGCCTTCGAGATTTCGTCTTCAATCTCTTTTCTGTTTCTTTCACGGTATTGATCCCACCACTCCCGGAGCCCTTCTGTGTTGCTGAGCAAATATTCAATATCTATAACCTCGACTTCATCATCGGAT
This sequence comes from Bacillus sp. ISL-41, assembly GCF_018613235.1. GTDB lineage: Bacteria > Bacillota > Bacilli > Bacillales > Cytobacillaceae > Mesobacillus. The sequence goes on along the minus strand of NZ_JAGGQP010000019.1, from coordinate 170,387 downwards.
ATATAGTTAAGCACAGCTGCCAACATATGGTTTAATCGTTCCACTTCATCTTTTGGTTCGGCCTGCTGGGTCACATTTTCTTGGTGTTCATCCTCTTTTTCCTCTGAGTGATCTGTGGCTTTTTTGGGCAAGGTCTCACCTTCTTTTTACTCTTTTAAATGCATTATTCCCTCTAGCCCGATTTTTATAGAAAAAGATTGCCATACATAAATTATCCTCAATGAAACATTTTAATGATGAGGTGGTATTCTTGCGCAAAAAACAAAAGAATTTATCCGTAGGGTTTCTATATATTTTAACCATTATTGGCATTTTCCTATTGCCCTTTGCAATCGTAAAACGTTCATTCAAGGATTGGGTTATCGTTTATTTAGTCAGTATCATCGGCAACTCATGGGCAGATCGATATCTTGTCTCAAGAGGCTATCTGAAATACGATATCAGGCCATTCAAAAAGAGTTTCAAGATCCATTTGCCTTTTGACTATGTCCACTATCCTTTAATGCTTCTTTATTACAATCAATGGACACTCAATAGCAAACCTCTTGGGATCATTCTAAAACTTTTCCCATTCATCATCCCGCAAGTACTTGTCGAAACATTCGCTGCCCAGAAAACAAATTTAATCACTTGGAAAAGGGGATGGAACTGGCAGCACTCATTTGTCAGCTTAGCCATTAAAATGTTATTTTGCCGTGGCATCATTTCAGCCATCCGGATGATCAACAGGGATGACCTTTCCGTGGATTAGCACACAAAAAGACCAAATCTAAAAATTTGGTCTTTTGACGAAAAGATCATGATCGATGTCTTGTAAAACCTAAATAACGCGTTCCCTGAAAAGTCAGTTCTCCATAATCCCCCTCAACCAACTGGCCATACTCCTGACCGTCAACCTGCAGCTCCAGCCGGTCTCCACTATCGAATTCAAACGTCACAGAATATAGGCTGCGGGCCCTCGTTTCTCCTCCCCCACGCACGCTCGTTCTTTTCGTCACGACTTGAGCGTTAGAATTCACACGTGGTGACTGATTGTTCTTACTCCAGGTCCCTATGCTTTTAATGATTGTAAAAATAATGATTCCAATGACTATAATAAAGATTGCTCCCATAAAAATCGGGACAAAAGTAAACATCCAATCCCCTTGTGATTCCACCATCATGATAATCTTCCCCCTGTATTCATCTATATTGTTTATTTACGGTTGAGGTCGATACTAGGTTTCAAATACTTCCATTTTTTACACTTCAAAGGAAACGGTATCCATGAGTTCCACATCTATATTGGCAGGATCAGACCATTTAGTGAATGCTTCCAGATGCCATTTTTCCGGTAATCTCCGGTAGCCATTTGCTTCAATCCAGTGATGAAGCTCGGTATACGCCTGCCTGATTTCACTGTTAGCTCCTTTGTGTCTTAAAACGGCGTACATTTGACCAGGAATGGATAGGCCAACCATGCCTTCAGGAATCCCTTCAATTTCTGATACTTCAACACATACCCAATACCCATCTTCCTCATTTGAACTATGTTCGACAACAAAAGCTCCATACTGAAAACCAGGGTTCACCACATTGGCAATTTCACCCGTACGTTCACTCAACACCTTTGAAGCTTTCGGAATCTCGACAATATACTGGTCACCTGGACACAACACACGGAACCCCACTAACTTCATTTCTGGTAACCGCTTTACTTCTGGCATAACTAATTCCCCCCTTTTTCTAAAATGTCACCATCCTCAAATCAATTTAAAGCTCGAGATGATATAAAAACATTTCCCCCTCTCTTCCCATTGCAGTAATGCCCTTGTCCACGAAGCCGCCTTTCTTATAAACATTTTGTGCAACTACATTTGCATGATTTACAGCCAATATGACCTCATTTACTTTTGGAAAATGTTTTTTTACAAAGGGACTCAATAGCTTAATAGACTTTGATCCAATTCCTTTTCCCTGATACTCTGCATTTATTGAGTATGCACGTAATAATATTGCTTCTTTATTTTCACTAAAGTCTTTAACACCCTCCCATCCATGGAGGACAAAGAATCCTGCAGGCTGACTGCCATACAATATGACAATTGGGTGTCTGTCTGGCTCAGACTCGCATTTTTGCAGTGCATCCACCGGAAGTGCTGTATACCTTTGCTGCTCCTCAGACAAACTGTAATTCGACAGCAACAATTTATATTCTGGCTTGTAAAAGACCAAAGAAACGATTTCTTTTTCTACAATTGACATATAGTACTCTCCTAAAGTGAACAACCAGTAATTTATGTACTTCTTATTGCAACATTGCCCTCTCTGTTCTCTTCATGACTCCATGTAACCTGGATCTCGAATGTCCCCTCCTGAAAAAACAATGGAAACCTTCTTCTGATGGATTCCTGCATAGGGAGATTATAAGCCTCTTCAATATCAACCCAAACTGCTCTTCCTTCCGGCCCGTTCTCCAGCAGTTCACCGTTAAAATCACTGGTTATATAATTAAAAATCATAAAACGGTCCATTGCTGCAGGATTCACATATTCATATAACCCTTTGTATTTCAAATTCCACACCTCTAGACCTGTTTCCTCCTTTACCTCTCGAACAGCGCTTTCCATGATACTTTCCGGAAATTCGACTTTACCGCCTGGAGGAATATACCCTTTGAAATGATCATGCTGGCGGTCGATCAGTAAAACTTTGTTTCCATTTTGAATCATACATACAGTCCATAGTTTATAATTGATGTGATCGTTCATCTTTTCTCCTCTTTAGTTAATTTCTTTTCCAATACAATCTTCAGCTTACCGTGCCGGTCTATATATGTCTCTATAATGTCAAAACCGCTTTTGATGTTTAAAATTAACATACTGCGCCATTTATTCATTGTCTTTGTTTGAACCGCTTTGTAGCCTTCCACTTCCAAATAGCAATGTTGAATATTCATTAACTTGGAAGCCACACCTTAATGGCGATAGTCCGGGTGTACTCCCCCAAGCCAGCTGTAAAACTTTTCATTGGTCAGTTCATACCCTATTTTGTAACCAATCACTTTGGAGCCTTCAAAAGCAACAATGAACAGAAGATGAGGCTTTTTGTGCATTTTTTCTATAAAGCCTTCAGTTGTATCGAATATAACTCTGTGCAAATCTAAAATACCTTCTAATATCCCCTTTTCAGGAATGCAGCTATATACCTCATAATCTATTTTCACGTACTCATCCTCCTAACCATGCTTGCCCATTCCCCATTTAAATGATTGCTGCATATACTTTTTAATAGGCTAAAACCCTTTACTTATAAACTAAGGAGAGATCAAGTTGCACAATAGACAGAATGCGGCGCAAAGTTTGCCAGTTCCTTCACTCTGGGGGATAGACGCGGAGATTGCCGGGAAACCGATCGTCAGAGGGACAATCACGATCAATTCCCTCTCAGGGAACACCTTGACTGGAACTGCTAATTTTCGGGGGAAACCCATCCCACTCCAGGGAACCTGGGATGAAAATGAAAAAGCAATCCAATTCGAATCACCTTATGCTTCATTTGCTGGCCAGTTGACGATTTATGATGATGCAGGAATCAATGTCCGCCATTTGGTGTTAAGCGGCAAGTTTCTGATGAAGCCTCCATCTCTGCAAGCCGGTGAATCGGGCAGCTGGATTGCTACCACTGATACAGTGTTGACCGGTCCGCCAATCAACACAGCAGCTATTCCGCCTGTAGGTGTTTTTTTAACATCCGATCTCCTTTATAACACTGGAAGGAGAAATTCCAGGGGATATTACAGATGAATGTGCGGTACTAATCTTCAGATATCCAAAATCTGAAGATTACGTCCTCTTCTAATAGGACAACCCTTACTGCTTGCTCACGATTCCGAAAATAAATTTGAATTTCTTATCGTTCTTCGTCATTGTTTTTTTGCCTTCCTTGGAATCGATAATGATCACTGACTTCCAGAACCAGATTCTTATATAAGCTGAATGAAAATACACAGGGCCCTTAATTCCTTTTTCTTCATATTCATCCCCGTTCTCCATTTCTACTTCCGTTCTGACAAGCCAGGTATTTCCGATGCCAATTTCAATATATTTTGTTGGGAGCATTTCAACCATTTTTTCCTATGATGACATTTTTTCTCTCATTCATTTCTTTTTCTTCTATGTACTCAAAAAATCCGATGCGATTTCCCCACGGGTCGGAAAATGTTGCCCATTTTACTGGGACTTCTTCTCTCGAAAAAATTTCAAATGATTCGATTTTTATTTCATTGATCAACCTGGATCTTTCGTCTTCAATCGACTTAACACCTAAACGCAGCGGGCCGCTGCCAACTGCTGGCGTTCCCTCTGCTACCTGCAGCCAGCAACCCGGTATCAATTCCCACTCGGCAAAGCCATCATGCGGTGTAAAATCAGGTTCTTTTTTCAATAGAGATTTATACCACTTTAACCCTTCATTGAAATCAGAAACCCGGACCTGGTATGTCATTTCAAAAATCATTCAAACATCCTCCTGCTTTAACTTTCACCGTGCAATCTCACCTTTCCATGCCAGTTTCAAGTACTGAAATAACCTGGTCCATTATGCTAGCTTCTTTCTCAAATAATTCAGCTAAAAAGAGCAGCTGGGGAAAAGGTTCGAGGGGCAGACCCAAATTTATCTTCTGACTAAACATAGCCTTGCCTCCCTGTTCGATAAACTTTTCCAGCGTGATTTTCTGCTTACATATAAGTGAGATGTCCTCTCGTGATAACAGCAGAAGACCAGTAGTTTCGGAAGACGGTACTGGAGGCGTGTTAGAATAGGCCAGATACATTGCTGTTGAAGCAGGTAAATCTGAGCCTTTTATCAGGATTGGAGCAACATTCTCTGATGATTGTATTTTAATAGCTGTGTCATTCCATTCTTTCTTGAAAAAAGTGATTGGAGAGGTTACAAGCTTGATTTTCATGGTAGATTCTTCGAAAACTTCGCGTATTGCTGTCTCCTGGGCACTTTCTCCTTTTTCCCGATGACCGCCAAGCCTGACCACGCCAAGCTTGTCTCCTTTTCGTGTTGGTCCCACCTGAAAAGGAAATAACCCTTTATACATGATATAAGCACCTGATGTGCGGACATGTTTCGTTTCCATTGGATATCCCCCACTTTTCATAAAAGTTTTCTACATTAACACAGTATTTTCCTTCTTTTAGAAATAGGCGTACTTTTTCAACTGGTTACGACGAGGGTTTGATTTTTACCATATGCGCGAAATAAAAAAGAACCGCGCTAAATGCACGATTCAATTTACATCGACAAATATATTTTCAGCTGGTATTTTCGTCGATCCAGATACCAGATCTTTAATCATTTTCTGCATGTTCTTAACCATGCCGCCAGTAGTATTTACGCGAATCATTGTATAAACTTCCGCTTCATTTACACACCATACTTTAACGTCCTGAACTTTAAGCTCCCCGTTCATCCTTTGGATGGACTTCTTAATCTCATCGACTGAATAGCCCTCAGGCGTTCCTTCCATCAAGATGTTAAAGGATTCTTTCGTAATCGAGATTCCTCCACGAATAATAATGAACGAAGTAACGATACTGCCAACCGGGTCCAGCCAGACCAGGTCAAAGAACATAATCGCGAGAGCAACAATTACCGCACTGAGACTGGTGATCATGTCAGCAAATACATGTAAAATCGCGCTTCTCATATTCAGGTTCGCATCGCCCTTTGACAATATATAGCCAACAAGGGCATTAATCAATAGTCCAATGATTCCAACCGTAATCATTTGTTCCGGAATGATTTCCACAGGCCTGATCATTCGATTGACGGCCTCATACATGATGTAAAGCGGAATCAGGATTAGCGTAAGCCCGTTGATAAAAGCAGCAATCGGTTCAAAACGCTTGTAGCCAAAGGTCCTCTTTTTTGTAGCAGCCTTAGTGGCCATAATTGCGGCAACAAGGGAGAGAATCAGCGATATTGCATCAGAGCTCATATGGACGCCGTCTCCGATGATCATAAGCGACCCTGATATGAATCCATAAACAATTTCAATTAAAGCAAAGGAAACCGTTAGTCCCGCTGCCCAAATGAATAACTTTTTGTTTTTATTATGATTTACATACTGCTCCTTAGAAGCGCCCATAAACATCATCCTCTAGATTAGAATTATTATAATCTAATAATACACTAATCAAGACTTGGAAATCAAGTATAATTGAGAAAATAAATTTTAATTGAGAATAAAATCCATCACCAAATACTTATTTATACGAAAAATAGACTTATTAACGTGACTATTATTAATAATTATTATTAATATGCATAAAAAAACTGCTCGAAAGCAGCTATTTTAAGCTTTGTATCCAAGTATCCAATCCAGTCTGTTAATTTTAAGTTCAGCTGGCACATGCCTTAAAAATTGATTTCTGACCATCATCGCCGCCGGGTTTTCGAGTTGCATCATTCTTGCCATCGTTCTTGAACCCTTAATAATTTTTGTGACGCGCGGTATTCTCGCCTGCTCATATAGACTTAATGCTTTCTCTACTTCATTAGGATATTGCTTGAGATAGCGTGCGAGAATTAACGCATCCTCCATCGCCTGGGCTCCACCTTGCCCCAGGTTCGGCAGCATGGGATGAGCTGCATCTCCCAACAGAGTCACTCTTCCTTTATGCCATTTTTTTAGCGGCTTGCGATCACAAATTTCATGAACAATGATGTTCTCCTCTTTTGTAGAATCAATGACATCTTTAATTGGTCCCCACCAACCTTTGAATTGCTGTAAAGCGAGAGATCTTTTATTTTCCCCCTTAACGAGTGTCCCTTGAGGCGTGTTGATCGCAGCAAACCAAAACACACGACCCTTTCCTAAATGAGAAAAACCAAATCTCTTTCCGTTGCCCCACGCTTCGAATCCTCCACCCAATTCGACTGGAAAACGGGCATCTTCATAGCTGGAAATTCCTCTGACTGCAGTGAAGCCTGAATATCGCAGTTTGGATTCTTCCATAATATAGTGCCTTACTCGAGAATGTACCCCATCCGCTCCAATGAGAAGGCTTGAATTTAGTGTTTCGCCATCCTCAAAAAAGCTTGTGACTTTTTCAGGGTCCTGTTCCAGTTGTAAAAACTTTTTTCCAAGCACTACTGTATCAGGATCTAACTTTTCATATAAAATTCTTTGTAATTCAGGTCGGTATAGTAAATAGCTGTACGTTCCATATTGTTCTGCCTGCATGTGAACCGGCATTTCTAAAATAAGTTGTCCATCAGGAGTCCTAATTTCCGCCTTTTTCACTGGCGAGCCAGCCTGGCGCACCTGATCCGCTATCCCGAGTTTTTCCAATACCTTTATTGCGTTGGCAGACAATACAATACCTGCACCCATCTCCTTTAGTACCGAAGTTCTCTCAAGAACCTTCACCTTTAGGCCAAACTGCTGCAAGGCTATAGCCGCGGATAGTCCCCCGATACCAGCACCGATAATCGCTGTATCTGGATGGTTAATTGAATTGACCATTGCCCTGCCTCCTTCTGTGGGATTTTTTTGAGGTTTATACCATCTATTTTGCCGCTAGAGCCCTTCTATCGGACACTTTTCTCGGTTTCTCCCTTCCGTTTGGCCGATAGAGCCCTTCTATCGGACATTTTAAACGAGCTCCACATCCTAATTGTCCAATAGATCCTTTCGATATGTTAAAATATAGTAAAATTCCTATATTATTACTAGTGAGGTGTATAATTTATTGACTAGACCGAGAGCATTTGCTGCCCTCATTAAAAACAATTATATACTTATGACAAAACATGTCTATCCGGACGGTTCTTTCTGGACACTACCTGGCGGAGGACTTGAAGCAGGCGAAACATACGAAGAAGCAGTCATTCGGGAAGTGAAAGAAGAAGTGAATTTGGATGCGGAAGTTGTTGACTATCTTTTTACTGGTCGATCCAGCGGTGGGGAGGAAAGGTGTTTTTTAGTTCGCCCATTAAACGACAAAGAAGCCTCACTGGGCCACGACCCTGAACTTGGCGACAAACAAACATTAAAAGAAGTGAAATGGCATTCACTTGAATCGGTGAAGGATGATCTTCACGTTGCTAAAGTATTAGAAGCTATGAATTCGAAAGTGTTAGAGGTTTAAAAGATGATTACAGAAGTATATTTCGTTAGACACGCTCATTCGGTCTTCTCCCTGGAGAATGAGGAGACACGGGAGCTTTCCGAAAAAGGGTGGAGAGATGCAGAGAAAATCACTCAAATTCTTTTCCAGGAAAATATCAATCAAATCATTTCAAGTTCATATGTCAGAGCAAGACAAACGGTCGAAGGACTGGCAAATCTGCTGAATCTGGAAATTGAATTAGATTCCCGATTTAGAGAACGGGATTTAGCTGCCAGAAATCATCATTTTGAAAATCCAGAGGAAGCCATGCAAAAAGTCTTCTCAAACCCTGCATACAAATTTCCTGGAGGAGAAACCAATCTTGAAGTGCAGCAACGAGGAATTGATGGGTTAAGAGAATTAGTGAAGAAGTATAAAGGCCAGAAAATAGCTATAGGAATTCACGGTAATATTATGGTCTGCACCATGAACTATTTTCACAAAAAATATGACTTCGAGTTCTGGAAACAAACCACCAAACCAGATATTTATAAGCTCTTAATTAATGACGACTTTAAATTAGTCGCTTGTGAACGGCTTTGGAAGGAAGAACTCCTTCGAACTTGAGAATAATGAGGGCAGCTACCGACAAAGTCTGGCTGCCCTCTCATTAACTACATTTTCCCCCATCCAATTTTCTGATAGTTTTCAAGGAACGATTCAGGTTTTAAGAGTAGTAAATCTTCAAACGTTTTATCAGGATAAACCTCCGCAAAAGCCAGGAAAAGATGATATGCGAATGCATAGCCAGCCATATATGGAATTCCCTGCTTCGGATTGCCAAAAGCAAAAAGGTTTTTGGTCTTACCATCGGTAGAATCATATACGCTATTCGCTTTCCTCCAATAGTTCAACTCCACTTCTGAGGTAAACTCATCCTTCCACCACCGCTTATCGGGGTAAAGGCTTAAGCTGAAAAATTCCGCGCCCCCTTCCATCTTAAACCATTCGGCCAGGGAAAAAGAATCGAGAGTAAGGTCATAGATAGGATTACATGGTGTGGCATGATGGAGTTCGTGGGCAATCATATAGCTAAGAAAGTCTTCGTCTGGTTCAGGAGGGATCGCAATCTGGATGTTGTTTGGACCGTTGGTAAATCCATTTGTCCACATTGATTGAGGAAGGTTCTTGTGCCATGGGAATGGTAACGCTGGAAAAACAGTCACTGTTACCTCATCAAAAGAAAGATGATTACGAGCGTTGTTTATTGTTTCATTAATGATTTCATGTACCCTTTTGGTATCCCAGGAATAAGCCCTAGCTTCCTCTTCGGAAAGCTGTTGAAATTTAAACAACTGAAACCGTTCGGCAATCTGTTTCCACTCTTTCATCCGCGTTTTTTCATTTACTAATGGACTTAGATTTTTAAAGAGAAAAGAATCTAATTCATCTCTATGCTGGTAAAGGTCCATCGGGCTCAGCTGACTCACCTTGTTCAATCGTTTCACCTTCCTAGCTTCGGTTTTGATAATAAATACAAAAATCAGTCCAGCGGTCATCTTCAAGAGAAAAATCCTTCCTAATGCATTCAAAGATGTAACCTGCTTTTTCGGCCAATTTAATCGATGGAAGGTTGTCTTCGTGAATATGCAGTTCAATTCTATGAAAGTCCATTCTATTGAAAAATAATTCCGTCGCAGCAAGGACACTTTCGATCCCATAACCTTTTTTCCAGAATTGATTATGGATCGAGTAACCCATCATTGCCCATTGATAATCCATTCTCATAATGGTCAACAGTTCTATTTTTCCAACATTCACACCATCTTCTTTTCTAAAAACTCCAAGATTATACATTTTATCTTCCTTCGCTGACTGGTCAAAATTGCTTACCCATTGGGTGAACCACTCTTCCGTGTAAGCATCTAGATTCGATGGACGTCCATCGTCATACTTGTATTGAGATGGCGACCGATTATCAAACTGCTTATACCAAATATGATAATCATTTCGCTTAAATGGGCGTAAAACCAGTCTTTCAAATCCACTTTTACCACCCTTTCCACTCCTTAGAGAATTAAACCAAGCAATCCATCAGGAACCAATCTCAACTTGCCAGTTCCAAACTCACTTATTGGAATCCACTTTAACGAAAAAATAGTTCCGTCATCTTCCTTCCCTGTAAAAGTATCCAAATTATAGAAGGCTTCATCCTTAAACTCCGCCTCATAAACGATTACAACCTCATGGCCTAATTCACCGTTAAAGGTAAAAATATTTTCAATTGTTCCGAGGTAGTTTATATTCTTAATCTCAGCAGAAATTTCTTCTTGCACTTCTCTTTCAAGTGCGTCCACGCTTTTTTCACCGTATTCAATTCCACCGCCAATCGGCCGGTAGTAGTAATCCTTATTCACTGAATCATAACCTTCTGCTGCCAGAATCGACTCGCCTTTTTTAAATAAACAAATAGCCAGTGGCCTGATGACTCCTTTTTTCACGATCAATCACCTATTCATGTTATTTTTTACAGCTAAAATAGCAGAGGATGTGGGCGATAGATAAATTTCGGTTGCTGATAGGTTTTCATGATTCAACCAGAACTCCCTGACCGGGTCTCTCTTGCCGCGCCACTGTTCAGGCCAATGTTCTTCTGGAGTGAAATCGTCCATAAATAACAATCCGCCCACCTCCAAAATATCAATTAAAAGTTCTCCTTCAATGCTTTTAGCGGCAGCAGCATCTGCAAAAACGAACTGGAAAGGTCCGGACTTAATGAGTTCTTTCCAGTCTCCACATATGAACGTTGCTTGCGGGTGCTTAAGATTATTTCGAACTAACTTAACCTTATGTTCCTCTAAATCTACTGAAACAAATTGTACATCAGGTTGAATAGCGGACAGAATCCACGCACTTCCCACGCCAAATCCTGTTCCAATTTCGAGAATCTTCCCCTGTTTTACTTGTCCGGAAAGTACCACCAGCAATCTTCCAGCTGCATCCGTACATGAACCATCGAACGATTGGTTCTCCGCTAATTTTTTCATGGTTGAGACCAGCTCTGGAATAAATGTATTGGATCTATATGTAAGCATTAGCAGCTAAACTCCTTTAGCCTTAAGCTGAAGATCTTTTTAACAAAATCTTCTTTATGGTCGGTGTATTCATTAATACCAGTAGACGACTTTTCGAGGTAAGCTTTCTTGACCTGTAAATATTCCAACTTGGCATTCTCATTTAAATTCAAATAATCTCTAAAAAATATAAGGTTTTTCCACAATTCCTTTCGATACTCTACTAAATGGATGAAATGTGTTTTCACCATATATGTTTCATCTGTAAACCTGGCAAAAACAATTTCACTTGGACGTTGGACCTTTAGCCTTAAAAATCCGATGTTTTTGAAACCATTAATTATTCCCTCATCTAAATTTGATATATCATCAACACCGACCAGGATATCAATAATCGGTTTAGCATCCATCCCTATGATCGAGGTGCTCCCTATGTGCTCAATTTGTTGTTCTGCTATTTTAGTATTTTTGATGATTGCATTTTTCACCCTGTCAAATTCGTTGCTCCACTCTGGCGTATATGTATCCAGCTTAACTTCGTCCCTTTTCAAACCTAATTTCATCGAATCAACTCCTCAGGATTATTCAACAGCACGATGGGTGAAAGGCATATAAGCTGATGGATTTAACTCTTCACTTTCAATGACGATTGCATTTAATCCACCTTCCGTCTTCGTTTCATGCCATTCACCTTTTTTCCAAAATACCGCAGTACCAGGCTCAATTTTACAGTATTCTTCGGATTCTCCTCTTACAAGTCCTTCGCCGCTGATCACCAATAGAAGCTGAGGCATTGTCGCCTGGTGGTACCCGATAATTCCGTTTTCTCCAAGGTATATTACACCAATATGAGCAGCATTAGTCGTTCTGACAATCCGGGACATCACAAAGTCTGAATCAAATTTTGTTATTTTCATTCCATCGTCTTTATTAAAGCTGTAAAATTCCACTTTTCAACCCCCTATTATTTCTTCAATTTTTCCAGCCACATGTGTTCTGGGTCTTGTAAAACCAAGGCATTAGATAACCAATCCTTCTGTTTTCTGGAAAGCTTGTTGTAAATAATTAAGAAGTCCTGCTGATCTTTTGGACGTATGTACTTTGATTTATACAGAAGGACTATTAATGGATTTAAATAAGGAAGGCCTCTTGCCGTTAAACTCCCTGCCTCCATAAGCGGCATCTTCACTCTCAAATCCCTTCGATACACCCAATCTAATCCTTCCGTTTCATTTAAAAGAATTTCAAACTTGTCACCGGATTGTTTATTGCTGGCATGTAACTCATGTACTGGCAAATCTAAGAATTCCCCTCCCCAGGGTTTTAGTTCACGGTCAACGACTTTATCCATATGCCATTTTTTAAAATACTCTTTTAAAAAGGTTTGGTCTTCTCTATATACCAGTATCTCGATATCTCCATGTTCTCTGGAAACATAGCCAAGATAAAGATCTACTGCCCACCCGCCAGCTATATACCATGGCCTATTGAAGTCTGACATTAGAGAATGCATTCTAAAACATGCTTCAAATGACATTTCTCTGTCCTCAAATACTATACTTATGAACAATCAGATGCTGCGGAGCCTCAGGCAATTTACACATAGATGTTCTGATGAACTCTGGGTATAGTTTAAATTCTTCAAGTCTGCTGATTGGCACCCACTGATAGACCAACCGCTCGCCCTCTTCTCCAAAGAACTCTTCCTTATGGAAGTTGAAGCTGCCATTCAAAGGAGAAACTTCATAATACAGCCCGATTTCATGATAATTTTTATTGTTATAGTCAAAGAAGTTCTCTGTGAACCAAAGAAGCCTTTCCACCTTTACATCTATCCCTAACTCCTCTTTTACTTCTCTCACCACACTTGTCTGTGAATCCTCCTGGAGCTCGACCCTTCCTCCTGGCAATGCCCAGTGCTCGTCTTTTGCCTGCCTATGGATCAGCACGTGGTTGTCCACGATCATAATCGCTGCTACCCGATAATTAAAAACAGCCTTTTCCATGTAAAACGTCGCATCCATTGTTCGTCCTCCTCATATTTAAAAATGCATCTAATTCTTTTGCCAATCTAGATTTCCTAAAGCCTTTTTGTCTCAATGATACGGACACTTCAACCCCGCCAAGATCAAATGCTGTTACCATAATCATTCCGAAAATCCTCTATGTACCCCATATTGCCCCGGTAAGTAAAAAATTACTAGTTGAACAGAATTCGACAGAGTGAAGGAATGTCCTTCTTTTTCCCAAAAATAAAAAACGTTTCTAAAAGAACCGCTTCTGAACAATTTTTTATATATTACCTTTTTTAAAATCTAATATGACGGACAACTTTTTTTCTTTCAATCCAGCATTTTCTGTCCGTCATCACGTCAATGACGGACACTTTTTCTTTCGATTCAACAATTACTGTCCATCATCACCTCCATGACGGACACTTTTCCTTTCGATTCAGCAATTACTGTCCATCATCACCTCCATGACGGCCATTTTTTCTTTCAATTCCGCAATTTCTGTCCGTCATCCTATCAATTTCCAGACCGCTTTCTAAAAATTATTGCAGACACTATTAAAAAGCCAACCAACGGAAGCCAGATATAGATGTAGCGGACAACGGGACTATGCAATTGTTTTTGTAGATCCACTTCTTCGGTTGGCATTGCCCCGGTTCCAAGTGCGGCTAAATCATCCTCTGCACTGCTTAGTTCCTTTGTTCGGTCACATATATTGGTAGTCAATTCACCCTGGAAATCATAGGCATACACCAAGTAAGATTCTCCCTTGTAAAAATCGATAGAACAGCTGGACCATTCGTCTTTCAAAATGATTTCTGTTTGTGACACACCCTTCCAAGCATCTTGAACCTCAAATAAAATTTTCCTATTATTATTTTCGTTTTTAATATCTATGATCTTTCCGCTGAACACTGCTTTGGAACTTTCCAATTCTTTTTCCACGCTGGGCTCTCCTACACATTTGCAAGCGTGGCTGGCTGTTGGGAATGCTGTTAATCCAGCTGCCATAAGAATGACTGCCAAAGAAAAAGAGATTATTCTTAGTTTCACTCTAGAATCCGCCTCCATTTAAATAAAATTAAATTAGCACTGCCTTAACATAGCGGTGCTAACCCAATCATTTCTTCGCAATCTCCATCACGCCCCCACAATGAGACATAGACACGAATTGCATTTTGCAGCAATCACCCAACAAAGAACAGAAATCCTCAAAAACAAAGTAGAATTCATCATCATCCCAGAATTCCTTGCTGTCATTTTTACAATCTTCGAGCTGCTGCCTCGTTTCAAAGGCAATGTCCCCAATCAGAATTTTGCCGCCCTCAGTAAGCAATAACATTAATTTTTTAATAAAAGAACCCTTCTCTTCGTCGGTTAAATGATGTAAGGCGTAGGTGCTTACAATGTATTCATACTGTTTGCCTTTTATTTCTTCCGGCAAGCCGTTGGCAATATTCCATTCGATCAGGTTGGCCTTCGGCATTTTGGGTTGTGCCAGGGCAATCATCCTTTCTGAAAAATCAATTCCATCAATATAATGACCATTTTCATACAGCTTAGATGTCAAAACCCCTGTACCAAAACCGATATCCAGGACTCTCGCATTTTTCTTTTCCATTATTTCATTAAAAATCGTATTCAAAATGGCTCGATAACCCGCAAATGGATATACTCCATTTTCCTCACTTACTTCCACCGTTTTGTCATAGCCATCTGCCCACAAATCAAAACCCTGCTTATTTAACATGAATGCTCCTCCAATTATTCGGGAATATTGCGCACTTCCTCAAAATCCAGACTGCTATATACCCATTTTTTTCTGATATCCCTTATCCTTCTTACCTTTCTTCTCCTCTTTTCGCCATTTCCTCAAGCAGAGAAATAATTTGGTCGTTCTGTTCAATCATTTTCTCATTTTGCTTCCTGACCTTTGTAAAATCGATCATAAATCCAAATAAAAGGATGGCTATAATGAGCGTCACTTCTTTACCCCTTCCTTCGCCATAAGCCAGTTTATAGCTTCATTCAAATCACTGGCAATAAAATCCGGCTGGATTTCTCCCCATCGTCCAAAATACTGTTTGTTTATGTATTTATCATAGGCTTCCTGACCGCTGCCTGTTTTGACCAATATCTTGATGCAGCCAGCTTCGTCAGCAGCCAGCATGTCTGTCCATCTATCTCCTATCACAGCACAACGATTTAATTCCAGGTCATTTTCAAACGCAGCCCTTTGTAGCATGCCGGGAGATGGCTTTCTGCAAGTGCAGTCTTCATCATGGCGATGCGGACAAATGTATGCCTTATCCAATCCAAACCATTTCAACTCATCTTCAAATTGATCGAAAGCAGCTTCTCCATTCGCGATCCCTGGCTGGTTCGTAAAAGAATAAACTAAAATGTGATTGTCTTTTAATAGCTTAATTGATTCCTTGACACCCGGGAATAACTTAAAGTCCCCCGGGTAAATCACTTTGTCACTTCCCCCAAGGGTTCCATCACGATCTATAAAAACAGCCTGGATTTTTAACACCATATCTCCTCCTTCAAGACAACTCCAAAAGGAATCTAATTTTTATCTTTTCACGTGACACTTGCGTACTTTTTAATAATTCAATTAATTCAATCATACCATTGTATAAAATACATTTATATCCAAAATTTCCAACTCTGAGCGAAATAACAAAAAACCTTTGCTTATTGGCAAAGGTTTTCTGATTAATTCATATTCTTATTACTATTCACTTCATTGTGAAGCTTATTAAACTGCAAATACATCGCAACTCTCCATGGAACAATCATTCCAAAAGCGAGAATCCAGAACATGCCGCCCAGTTCTCCTACATCGAATGAGCTGCTTAGCACAAGCTTAGCAATTACACGTACGATCAATAGACCGATCAAAATGAAGGCAAACGCCTTAGATCTCTTTAAAAAGATTTCCCGGCCCCTTACTTCAAATTTAGAGGTCTTTATAAGAAGGATTGAAAATAACATTCCCACTGTAAGTGCCTCAATGATCTGTAAAAAATCCACCCGGAACATTGGGAAGATGAACATGAGCGCACCGGTGCTCATGAAGATTGGCGGTAAAATAATTTTCTTGGCAGATGCTGGTTTTTTGGCGGCCTTCATTCTCATGAAAGTCACAAAGATGGCCATGCCAACTGCTCCAACTGTTGACGCCAAAACATAATTCATTCTTTATTTCATCCCTTATTATAGATTTCCACATTATTATAATGAAAATAAGCCATTTAAGATAGTCTTAAATGGCTGTTTTTTATCTTAATACTCTTGATACGGAGTCGACTACCTGTGAATCATCGAAGGGTTTTACGATGAAATCCTTCGCGCCTGCCTCGATGGCATCCACTACCATTTTCTGCTGACCCATGGCAGAGCACATGATGATCTTTGCATCCTTGAATTCTCGTTTGATTTCTTTTACGGCATCCAGTCCGCTCATTTCAGGCATTGTAATATCCATTGTCACAAGGTCGGGCATTAGCTCACGATACAGCATGACTGCTTCACGTCCATTTTCAGCTTCCCCTACTATTTCGTGATTCGCTTTCTTCAGAATATTGGTTAAGGTGATCCTCATAAATTTTGCGTCGTCAACTATCAAAATTCTGGCCATTGCTGTATCCTCCCCGACAATCACAACAAATATATTAATCTGTTAAATTTCTCCTTAATTACTATATAACTATATTTAACCATTATTTTCAATGTAAAGACACCGACAAAATTCTCAGCTGGAAAAAGTTCCTTATGAAATAACCTTAATTATGGCCATTAAGCACCTGAATAATCCAATATTTTTAACAGTTTAATAGAATTTCGTCAATCTTACAGAAAAGTTTTACAAAGCTTAAAGGCATCTAATTGTCACATTTTAAAAACCTGTAAAATCACCAAAAAACATGGAAAGAATCGAAATCAGCTTCGTCATCCAGTCGAAGAACAACATGATTCCAACTAATATCATGATATAGCCGCCGATTTTAACAATTTTCACATTATGCTTACGGATCCACTGCATTTTTCCGATAAAGAAAGAAAGAATGAAAAATGGAATCGCAAATCCAAGTGTGTAAGCGATCATATATAGCATTCCTGACCCTGGGTTTGAGCTCGCAAGCAGAATGACTGAGGCAAGGATTGGGCCAGTACATGGAGTCCAGCCGGCTGCAAATGCCATACCGATCAATGAGGATCCAAAATAACCTGATGGACGGTTCTTGAACTCTATTTTCCTGTCTTTCATCAAAAATTCAGGCTTAAAAAAGCCGATAACCATTAACCCGAAGGCAACGATAAAGATTGCCCCAAGCTGACGGATGAGATCCTGGTACTGCATGAAAAATTGGCCTACGAAAGAAGTTCCGAACCCAATTGCAATGAAAATCACCGAAAAGCCCAATAGGAAAAATAAGGTATGGAGCAGACTGCGCTTTTGCAGCATCGCATTTTCGCTTTTCAATTCACCCACGGACATTCCTGTTATATAAGATAAAAATGCGGGATAAAGCGGCAAGCAGCATGGAGAAATAAAGCTAAGGAACCCCGCTCCCATAGCAATGAAAATATTAATATCTGACATTATTCCATCTCCAGTCCATATTCGTTAGTCCCATTCTAACAAACCCATATACTACAATTATAGTTTAACTGTGAACAATTTATTAATTTCTATAGAAAAGGTGTTTACCTTTTTAAAAGCTGGGTAATAAACTATGGTGTATATTTTTTACAGGAAAATATTTTACAAATGTTTCTTTTGAAATTTGGCAGTATATGCTATATACTAATATAGCACTTGTAATAATTACTATATTTATAACGATTTTACATAAGCTTTTTCATATACCGCCGAGAGATAAAACAAGAAAGGATTTTCACATTGTCTAAAGAGCAACTGATCACCCTCATTGAAAAGAAACGAGAAGAGCTGATCCAAATCGCTTCACAGAACGGATTGAATTCTACCATAGCTATCACATATAGCCAGGAACTGGATGAACTATTAAATGAATATAACCGTGTTTATATAAAAAAGATAGCAGCCCACTAAAAAACAGCTAAAACGCAGTAAGCGTTATAGCTGTTTTATTTTTGTCTATTAAAGCTGGTTCTGGCCTATTCATTAAATTGGATGCTCCTTCGTGCAATACATTTCTTAAAAATGGCTACACTGTGGATCGCCAAATAATGCATCGCCCTTCTGGATCCACTATAGAAAATTCTGCGCAGTCTCTTATGCCCGACTGTATGTTTTTCCCAGACAATCCTAAAACTTTTTCATTACTTTTCCGATTATTTTTCCTGCATTCTTTCCAGCTTTCTTTGTTATTTGCTTCTTCACTTGTTTTTTAATTTCCTTCTTTATCATACTTTTCAATCCCATCTCTTTCCCTCTTCCTCAATTAGATTAAATGGATGATCAATAATAGTACGATTTTCAAGGTGGAAAGTTTCATATCTCCCCTGATATGATTAAATTGAGCGTTGTGTTCTAAACTTGCCAGTCAACACAACACGAAGTAACATTACCAGATAACTCATAAGGTAGTTCTTATTTTAATCGATAGCATGTAAAAATAATGACGATTACCATTTAGTAATCGCCATTTTACATAATATAATTATTTATCCAACAACATCTTCCAATCGTTCGACTGAACCGTTCTGCAGGAGATACATCTTGTGGTAAAGCCCCTGTTGGGCAAGAAGTTCCTGATGTGTGCCTCGTTCCACTATTTCTCCATGATGGAGGACGATGATCTGGTCTGCATCCTGGATGGTCGACAGCCTGTGGGCAATGGCTATCGTCGTCCTTCCTTTCCGCATCTTGGCGAGTGCCGTCTGGATGGCCTCTTCTGTTTCAGTATCAATATTTGCAGTCGCTTCATCGAGAACAAGGATTTTTGGATTTGCCGCAATCGTTCTCGCAAAGGCGATCAATTGCCTTTGTCCGCTAGAAAATGTTGAACCTCGCTCCGTCACTTTTTGGGCATATCCATCCTCCAGTTTTTCAATGAAGGAATCCGCCTGGACAAATTCAGCCGCCCTCTTTATATCTTCTTCAGTCAATTCGCTGTTGTGCAGCCTTATATTATCCCCGATTGTTCCGTAGAACAAAAACGGATCCTGAAGCACCAGCCCCATTTTATGACGCAGTTCTTTTACCGGATAGTTCTTAATCGAATGATCATCAATTAAAATATTTCCGCGCTCGAATTCATAAAAGCGCATCAGCAGATTGATGATTGAGCTTTTCCCGCTACCGGTATGCCCGACAAAGGCAAGGGTTTCCCCAGGATTTACGGTAAAACTGATATTTTTCAATACATCCCTTTTGCCATCATATGAAAAACTGACATCCTTGAATTCTATTTTTCCTTTATTGATTTTATCAGCTTCTGTCCCAGTCTGGCCCGGAGCAAGCTCATCTTCATCAAGCAGCTTGAAGACACGTGATGCAGCGACTATTGCCTGCTGGTACATGGAAAGTCGCATCATCATATTGTTCACCGGCTCGAAAAAGCGATCCAGATAATTGATGAATGCATACAGTACCCCTATCTCAATCGGACTATCAAATGAAGTAATTCCAAAAAAGCTGAGTACGATAATTAACGCTAAAATATAGACAAGGTCAACCGCCGGTCGCAGCAGGAGCCCGTCTGCCTTGATGTTTCTCATCCCCGCGTCAAAATGCTTGTCATTAATCTCACCGAATTCTCTTTTCAACCTTTCTTCCTGTCGGAACATCTGGATAATCGACATTCCCTGCAGTGATTCACTGAGCTTCGCATTCAGCTGGCTCAGCCGTTCACGCATGTCCTGGTAAAACCTTGAGCTCAGTTTACGATACAAGCTCATGATGAACACGATGAATGGTAAAATCAGCATCGTGAACAATGCCAGCTTCACATTCAGGATAAACATCGCGACAAAAATCCCGAACAGCAAGAAGCCGCTTTGGATAAAAGTCGCAATGACGCTGACGAACATATCCTTGATCGCCTCAGTATCATTGGTAACCCTTGACACAAGCGAGCCGGCTGGCGTTTTATCGAAATATTTCAGCCCTAGCTGCTGGACCTTAGTAAATACATCAATCCTCATTTGCTGGATGATTTTCAACGCTATCTCCTGAAACTTTAGAAGCTGAAAATAAGAGACAAGCACATTGAGAATCTGAATGCCAATATAAGCAGCACCGAGCATCAACAATGGCTCGAAAGGCATGTAGCCTTCCCTCAAGTAATCATCGA
This sequence comes from Bacillus sp. ISL-41, assembly GCF_018613235.1. Classification (GTDB taxonomy): domain Bacteria; phylum Bacillota; class Bacilli; order Bacillales; family Cytobacillaceae; genus Mesobacillus. The sequence goes on along the minus strand of NZ_JAGGQP010000019.1, from coordinate 149,907 downwards.
TGAAGATTTTTACCAAAATCGGACCAAGCACGTCACCAACCGTTGCGAGCAGAAGGAATCCGAATGCGACAAAAATCATTTTTAAGTGCGGCTTTCCATAGGCAAGAAGCCGGAACAGCACGGAACGCTGCTCTTTCGCGTTTAATACAGGCGTTTTTTCCATTGGTCACCCTCCCTGCTCGACAAGCTCTTCAAGCTGCTGCCTTAAATACATATCCTTGTACCAGCCGTCATGCTCCATCAGCTGGTCGTGAGTGCCGCGTTCAGCAATCCGGCCATCCTCGAGGACAACGATCAGATCAGCATGGTGGATGGCGCTCAATCGGTGTGCAGTGATAATTGTTGTCTTATCTTTTCGATTTTCTTTCAATGCTGATAAAATCTGTTCCTCGGTCTTCGCATCGACCGCCGACAGGGAGTCATCCAGGATCAGGATTTCAGGATTCATCACCAATGCGCGGGCAATCGAGATTCTCTGCTTCTGCCCGCCTGAGAGTGAAACCCCCCGCTCCCCGACAACTGTTTGGTAGCCAACTGTAAATTCGAGAATGTCATCATGGATGTTCGCCACTCTGGCTGAACTATAGATAACTTCCTTATCAACCGAAGGATTTGCGAATGCAATGTTCTCCATGACAGTCGCGGAGAAAAGGAAATGATCCTGCGGTACGTATCCGATCGCCTGTCTCAATCGATCCATCTTATAGTCACGGATACTTCTTCCGCCAATGCTGATGCTGCCTTCTGAAAGGTCAAATTCACGAATTAACAGCTTCAATAAACTCGTTTTTCCGGCACCGGTTTTTCCGACGATTCCCAGGGTCTGCCCTTTCCCTAAATCAAATTTGATATCCTTCAATAAAGCTTCCTGGTCACCAGGATAGGTAAATGACTCAATATCATATTTAATGTCACCATTCGGAACAATATCCAGGGCATCTGGTTTGTCCTGAATGTCGATTTTTTCATCAAGCAAGGCGGAAACACGGTCATATGACGCCCTTCCTCGTTCCACAATATTGAAAAACCAGCCGAACGCAAGCATCGGCCACACCAGCAAGCCTAGATAGGAAGTGAAAGCCACTAGCTGTCCAATTGTCAGTTCACCGTTCAATACATACCTGGCTCCAAACGCAATCGATAAGAAGAATGAGATGCCGACAATGATGGAAATCGTCGGGTCGAATAAAGCATCAACCTTTGCGACGGAAATGTTCTTTTTCACAACATCCTCAGACTGTTTGCGGAAATCCTCGATGTCTTCTTTTTCCTGGCCAAATGTTTTGATGACCTTAATTCCCGTAATGCTTTCCTGTGTCTTATCGTTTAAATCCGAAAAAGCTTCCTGGGCTTTATGGAACCTTTTATGAAGCATCGTCCCGTACCAGCTTGTCAGCAAAGCCATGAATGGCATTGGAATCAAAGCGATCAATGTCAGCTTCCAGCTGATTGTCGCTGCCATCGCGATGATAACAAAGCCGCCGGTTGAGACAGAGTCAACAAAGGTCAGGACACCGGCCCCGGCAGTCTGCTGGATCGCCGAAAGGTCATTTGTGGCATGAGCCATCAGGTCCCCTGTCCTTCTTTTCTGGTAAAAAGACTGCGACATGCTCGTAAAATGGGCATAAAGCCGATTCCTTAATAATCGCGACAGCTTTACCGCTGAACCAAAAATCATTATCCGCCAGTAATACCTAAGTGAATACATCGCCAGCCCTGAAGCGGCTAAAACTAAAATCCATTTCCCTAGTTTCCCAGCCGTCAGTGTTCCATTGGTGATCTCATCTACGATTATTCCAATGACTCGCGGCGGGACAAGCTGGAGCAGTGCTACAAATAACAGTAGAGAAACCCCTGTAAGATAAGCCTTTTTCTCTGACTTGAAATACCATAATAAATCCTTGAATACGCTCATATGTATATCCCCCAAACCCCTCAAATGCTTAAATAGTTTATCAAATATTTGTAAAATGGGGAAGATTTTTTATTTTATCTCTTCCCATTACGAAATAAACATATAAAACGAATGTTATAACTCAAGTCTTTTCGGTTTGTTCGTATTTTCATCGTTTTTCTGTTGAAACAAATTAAAATAGTGATATAATGATTTTAAAATCATACATTCACTCATATAATCGCGGGGATATGGCCTGCAAGTTTCTACCGGATTACCGTAAATGATCCGACTATGAGTGAGCAATGCAGAGGGCTCTACTCAACCTCTGTTTGCCTGCAGCTTATTGTAAGCCCAAGGCCATTGCTTCACTCATTTTATGATGTGAATGCAAGGCTATGGGCTTTTTTGTATTTTTGGGCCCTCATCTTAAGAGGAGGAATATAATGGAACTGCTTGTTAAAAAGATTAAAAATGAAGGGACTGTCCTGTCATCTTCAGTACTCAAGGTTGATTCATTCCTTAATCACCAGATTGATCCGCAGCTGATGTTGGAAATCGGGAAGGAATTTGCCCAGCGGTTTGCAGATAGCGGGATAACCAAAGTATTGACGATTGAATCATCTGGAATTGCTCCTGCTGTTATGGCAGGTCTTCAGCTGAATGTACCAGTTGTTTTTGCAAGGAAAAGAAAGTCTTTGACTCTCTTAGATGACTTGATTACAGCATCTGTCTATTCTTTTACCAAGAAAGAATCAAACGAAATATCTGTTTCAAAACAGTATCTATCAAATAACGATAGAGTGTTGATCATTGACGATTTCCTTGCCAATGGACAAGCGGCACTAGGACTTGCGGAAATTGCCAGTAAGGCTGACGCATCAATTGCCGGCATCGCCATTGTGATTGAAAAAGGATTCCAGGATGGCGGCTCCCTTTTGCGAGACAAGGGCTATCGGGTGGAATCTCTGGCTACTATTCGTTCACTTGAAAAAGGTATCGTCAAATTTGAACATAATGAGGAAGGAAAGGCGGAATTGACACGATGAGACAGAATCCTTTTAAAATAGCTTCATTAGGAATCCAGCATGTACTGGCGATGTATGCAGGAGCGGTAATTGTTCCTCTGATTGTGGGAGGAGCCCTCGGTTTAACAGGTGAACAGTTGACTTATCTAGTATCGATTGATATTTTCATGTGCGGTATCGCTACCCTCCTGCAGGTGTGGCGCAATAAATTCTTCGGAATCGGCCTTCCTGTCGTACTAGGATGTACCTTCACTGCCGTAGGACCAATGATTGCGATTGGCGGACAATATGGTATTTCAGCAATCTATGGATCCATTCTCATTTCAGGTATATTTGTCGTCGTGATTTCAAAGTTCTTTGGAAAGCTTGTCAGGTTTTTCCCTCCGGTTGTGACTGGATCTGTCGTTACAATCATCGGTATCACTTTAATTCCTGTTGCGATGAACAACATGGCAGGCGGACAGGGCAGCCCTGATTATGGTTCTCTTACAAACATCGGATTGGCATTTGGCACATTGCTGTTCATTATTGTGCTATTCCGTTTCTTTAAAGGATTTGTTCGTGCCATTGCTATTTTATTAGGATTAGCTGCGGGAACTACCGTTGCCTATTTTATGGGAATGGATAATTTCGCTGCTGTTGGAGAGGCTTCCTGGTTTCATATGCCAGCACCATTTTATTTTGGTTTGCCGACATTTGAAGTATCAGCGATCCTAACAATGATACTTGTGGCGATGGTCAGTCTTGTGGAATCAACAGGAGTATACTTTGCTTTAAGTGATATTTGTGAAGAAAAGCTGGAAGAAAAAGATCTTGCAAATGGCTACCGTGCCGAGGGTCTTGCGATTATCCTCGGAGCATTCTTTAATGCTTTTCCTTATACCACTTATTCACAAAACGTTGGACTTCTTCAGCTCTCAGGAGTCAAAACAAAGAATGTCATATACACAGCGGGTGCTTTCCTTGTATTGCTCGGGCTTGTACCGAAAATTGGTGCCCTGACTACGATTATTCCTACCCCTGTCTTAGGAGGAGCAATGGTAGCCATGTTCGGCATGGTTGTCGCCTATGGAATCAAAATGCTTAGCGCAGTAGAGTTCTCATCACAGGAGAATCTATTGATCATTGCATGCTCAGTCGGAATGGGTCTTGGTGTGACAGCCGTGCCTGAACTATTCGCACAAATGCCGTCAAGTATTCGAATCCTGACAGACAACGGGATCGTCGCCGGCAGCTTAACCGCCATCATATTGAATCTGGTATTCAATGTTTTTAAAGGGGAAAAAGCAGCCAGGCAAGCTTCTTTTACTGAGCAGAAGGCTTCTTAATATTGATAACGTAATTGGTAACAAAATTAAGGCACCGGTCAATCCGGTGCCTGTTTTCATTCTATTATTCTATTGGTGACCTATTTTTCGCAAATCCCGGATTTTCGGGCGCCAATTTGCACAGGATTTCTATTGTAAAGCCTGCTTCAAATCCTCTATTAAGTCCTCTGCATCTTCAATTCCGACAGAAATGCGGATTAACCCGTCGGTAATGCCTAATTCTGCTCTTCGCTCTGCAGGGATAGATGCATGGGTCATTTTGGCTGGAACAGATATTAAGCTTTCCACCGCGCCAAGACTCTCAGCAAGTGTGAAATATTTTACCTTTCCTAACACCTCAGCCGCTTTTTCAGCGCTTCCTACGTCAAAGCTGACCATGCCTCCAAATCCTCCTGCCTGTTCCTTTGCAATGGCATGCTGTGGATGAGTTTTCAGACCGGGATAATAAATTTTCTCCACACCCTTATGTTCTGATAAAAACTCGACGATCTTCTTAGTGTTCGCCTCGTGCGCTTCCATCCGAAGACCCAGAGTTTTAATCCCACGTACAAGCAGCCAGGAATCCTGCGGCCCAAGAATCCCTCCGGTTGAGTTTTGGACAAAATGAAGATCATCTGCAAGCTTGTCATCATTCACGACGACCAATCCTGCCACTACATCACTGTGGCCGCCTAGATATTTAGTTGCAGAATGAAGGACCATATCAGCACCTAGAGTCAACGGTGTCTGCCAGTAAGGAGTACTGAAAGTGTTATCGACGATGGTCATCAATCCATGTTCTTTTGCCAGTTCTGCACAGGCTTTAATGTCCGTTACTTTTAAAAGCGGATTTGTTGGTGTCTCGATATAGAGGGCCTTAGTATTTGGCTGAATCGAAGCCTTTAACGCTTCAAGGTCTGTTGTGTCGACAAATGTTGATTCAATCCCAATCCGGTTTAGGACCTTGTTCATCACCCTGTATGTCCCGCCATAAACATCATCGGTCAAAATGATGTGATCTCCTGAGTTAAAGAGCATCATCACGGCAGTGATTGCCGCCATTCCGGAACCAAAGGCAAATCCTCTTTTCCCTTCTTCCAAATCCTTGATCAATTCCTCTAAAGCAAATCTTGTTGGGTTCCCTGTCCGTGAATATTCGTAGCCTTTATGAACTCCAACCTCATCTTGCTTGTAAGTACTTACCTGGTAAATTGGAAATGAAACAGCCCCCGTAGTTTTATCTCCGGGAATACCACCGTGTATCATTTTTGTTTTGCGTTTCATTTAAATTCCCCCCTCATAAATTTTTTTGCTTAAGTAACGCTCACTGCCGTCCGGAAAGACGGTAACGATGTTGGTGCCAGGAGGGGCTTTTCGCGCTTCTTGTAAAGCTGCGTGAAGAACTGCGCCAGATGAGCTTGCAGCAAGTATTCCCTCTCTAGCCGCGAGTTCCTTCACGTTGTCAAATGCATCTTTATCGGAGATGGTATAGATCTCATCAAATAAAGCAGTGTCCATATATGGCGGAAGGAATTCCATTCCGATTCCTTCTGTTTTATGGGGACCAGACTCTCCTCCATTTAGAATCGATCCTTCGGGTTCAACAATAACGGTCTTTATCATTGGATTTTTCTCTTTTAAAAACTTCGCAGTACCCATGAATGTTCCGCCAGTACCGGCACCAGCTATGAAAATATCAATTCTGCCATCTAAGTCTTGCCAAATCTCAGGTCCCAGCGTTTTATAATAAGTATCTGGATTTGACGGATTGGAAAATTGAGATGGTGAGTAGGAATTAGGGATTTCTTCAAGCAATTGTTCCGTTTTGCGTATTGCTCCTTCCATCCCATCCGATGTAGGTGTATGGATGATGTTTGCACCGAGAGCCCTCATCACCGTTTGTTTTTCAATGCTGAATTTTTCAGGCACTACAAAGATAACCTCAATGCCTTTGTTGATTGCTGCCAACGCCAGCCCGATCCCCGTGTTTCCGGCAGTTGGCTCAATCAGAGTGCCGCCTTTTCCCAACTTGCCTGTAAGGAATGCCTCGTCTAGCAACTCTACTCCCAGCCGGTCTTTGATGCTGCCTCCTGGGTTTAAGTATTCCAGCTTTGCGTATAAGCGGACATCGTTAGTCAAATGGAATTGGGTAAGTTCAACCATTGGTGTATGTCCTATTAATTCATGGATACTGCGGTAAACCGTCATTGCATTTAACTCTCCTTATTCAGCAAATACCTGGCGCCATTCATCTTTCTTTTCCAGCATTTTTGCTGCAATTTCTTTTGCTCCCTCAAGGCTGTGGCTTGCCGCCCATCCGCACTGGATTTCATTGCATGCAGGAACCTCATCCGCTTCAAGCACATCTTTAAGAGTTTCTTCTAATACTTCTAGAATATTGTCGTAGTCATCATGGTTGATCACTGACAGATAAAACCCAGTCTGACAGCCCATTGGACTAATATCTACGACACTCGCATGATGATTGCGAATGTTTTCTGCCATTAAGTGTTCAAGAGAATGAAGGCCTGGCATTTCCATATGCTCCTTGTTTGGCTGGCAAAAGCGGATATCATACTTATGAATTACATCGCCACTGGCACCCTGTGTTGTTCCTGCCAAACGGATATATGGTGCGGCCACCTTCGTGTGATCTAAATTAAAGCTCTCAACATTCATTTTCTTTACCATTACTTCTTCAACTCCTCTAACATTAGTAAAATCAGTCCTGCGGAATTTTTCGCTGCTGTTTCCAAGAATTGGTCAAATGAAATGTTCGACTCTTTGCCGGCAATATCGGAGAGCGACCTGATAATGACAAATGGTTTTTCAAATTGATATGCTACCTGTGCGATTGCTGCTGCCTCCATTTCGGCTGCATACAAATCGGGCAGCTTGGTCCTGATGAATTCAACCCTCTCAGGATCATTCATAAAGGAATCGCCAGATGCGATCAAGCCATTAACAACCTGGATACCATCAATTTGTTCAGCACTCTTTACTGCTACGTTTACAAGTTTTTCATCGGGAGCAAAATATGCTGGCATTCTCGGGACCTGACCATATTCATAGCCAAAAATCGTAACATCAACGTCATGGTGTCTCACTTCAGTAGAAATGACCACATCTCCGACATTGAGATCCTTGTGGAAGCCGCCTGCAGATCCAGTATTGATAATGGCATCCGGCTCGAATTTGTCAATCAACAATGTCGTTCCCAATGCCGCGTTCACTTTTCCGATGCCAGATTTCAGCAGCACAACTTCTAAACTATCAATCTTGCCTTGATAAAATTCACTTCCTGCTAGAATTGTATCTTCCCTTTCCTCTAGCTTGCTGCGCAGTAAATCAACCTCTTCATCCATTGCTCCGATTATTCCAACTCTCATTGCTGCAACTCTCCAATACCATATTAATTTTTACTTACTTTAACAGCTTCCATCAGCCAAACATAAGAGTTCAATTTTTCAAAAGAAACCTGAAATCCGTTTTTCTTAAAAAGCTTCTCCAACATTTCGAGAGTTGTGTAGTATTCTCTCTTTAGATCAGCAAGCAAATTTTCATACCCCTGCTCTTTTACGATTCGATGTCGTTCTTCCCGGTGTTCTTCACTTACAAAAGCAGTATCAGCAAACACAATCTTCCCTTGATCACCCAAGAGTTTGCTGTACAATTTGAGGGCTGTAGCCTTTTCTTCATCGGTTAAATGATGAAAAGCATACGTGCTTACGATCGAATCTACTTTTCCAGGAAGTTCAGGGAAGTTAATGAAGTCCCCATCGTATAAATGCAGATCCGTGAATCGAGCTTTTGTCTTCGCTCTCATCGCTTTAGATGGCTCTACTCCATATACAACTCTTCCCAATGAAATCAGCTTTTCAGTAAGATTCCCTGTTCCTACTCCAAACTCCAATACGGTACCATTAGACCTTAAGGCAACTGTTTGTAATATTTTATCATAATTTTCAAATACCTCTTTGTATTCAAGATCATATCCGGACACGGTGTCCTCGTAAAATTCGGCCCAATCATCAAATAAGGGGATAAATTCCCGACCCATTTTCATTCACTCCGATTTAATTTTTATAATTCCTATATGTATAGTATGAATTAAATTATTATAGGTCACATATTATCACGTTCATTTTGCAAAATCAATTTTTTTACCGTGATTAATTTCCCTCACCAGTGAAGAAAACAACTTAGCAATAGTGTATACTTACAATAAACAAAGATTTTTCAGGGGGAAGACATGGGAAAGAGAGTGCTAGTTGCTGAGGATGAACAAAGAATTAGCCATTTATTAAAGATGTATTTAGAAAGAGAAGCGTTTGTCGTTGAAGTTGCAGACAATGGGGAAGAAGCTTTGGAGAAAGCTTTACAGCATTCATTTGATGTCATTATACTGGACATTTTAATGCCTGGAAGGGATGGTTTTTCAGTATTAGAGGAAATCAGGAAAACCAAAGACACACCCGTCATCATGCTTTCTGCTAAAGGGGAAGCTAGTGACCTTAAACGAGGATCAGAATTAGGGGCCAGCGAATACATCTTGAAGCCATTCAGCCCAAAGGATGTCGTTTCGAAGTTAAAAGGGCTCTTATAGAATAGACTCCTTTCGGACACTTTTCTTGTGTTCTGCCTTCCGTTTGACCGATAGAGCTATTCTTTCGGTCACTTTTCTTGCGTTTCGCCTTCCGTTTGTCCGATAGAGCCCTTCTATCGGACACTTTTCTTGCGTTCCGTCTTCCGTTTGTCCGTTAGAGCCCTTCTATCGGACACTTTTCTTGCGTTCCGCCTTCTGTTTGTCCGATAGAGCTCTTCTATCGGACACTTTTACCCGGTTCCGCCTTCTGTTTGTCCTTTAGAGGATTGAATGGCATACCCCTTTCTGAATTTATAGCAACGCACCTTTTCTTATCTCCTTTATATCTCCATAAAACTCAATTTCATCACCCTCAATAACTATTCCTTCGCCATCATGACAGGTAAAAATGCTTTCTTCCTGAAACAGGGAATATTTTAAAAGCTTATCCAGCTGATCTCTTTCTCTGTTCCAATGGGGCATAAACTCAAAATCCACCACTCCTAACCCGCTTAAATCTTTTAACTGGACTTCATTTTCATCATGGAATGCGGCAATCTTGATGGATTGGGACATGATGATGCTGCCCGCACTAACACCGATTAAAGGTTTCCCCTCGTTCACCATTTTTTTGATATATTTTACAATGTTGCGTTCCTTCAGGTTTTTCAATAATTGATAGGTATTTCCCCCTGACAGAAAAATGGCGTCACAGCTTGTAAACTCCTCCAGCTGTGATGATTCGAAGTCTTCGTCTACGTCAAAATAAAAGAAGTCAGTAATACCCAATTCCGAAAACTCTGGCTGGGCTTTTTCAAAATACCATCTTTTTTTATCTGTTCGTGAAGGGATATAAGCAAGCCTAAGAGCCTGGCCGCCAGTTACATTTTTGATTTTGCTAATTAAAGCTGGATTTATATTTCTAAGATCACTCAAAAGCACTAATTTTCTCATCTTGTTCATCTCTTTCTTAAATTTTTCATCAAGAACATTTCGATAAAGAAACTGGAAAAACCTTTAAATGTCCAAATAAAAAAAGCCTGGAAACATCCAGACCCAAAAGAAAAAATAATTACTTTTTATTTGTCCATATTACAAATGGTATTAACACTAAGGAAAGTACTCCACCTGCAAGCGAAAGGAAGGCAAAGCTTGAATTAGCCACAACCATGCCTGATAGCATTCCGCCTGAGGCTCCCGACAACGCGACCATTACATCAACTGTTCCTTGCATTTTTGCGCGATTTGTCGGATTTGTGGCATCGACAAGTAGAGCTGTTCCGCTGATCAGGCCAAAGTTCCAGCCTAGACCGAGGAGAATGAGTGCTAATGTGATCCAAAACATAGATTCACCCGGAGCAACAGCAGCCATAATCCCGGAAGCCAGCAGTGTAACTCCGGAAGCGACCGCCATCGTTGCACGCCCGATTTTATCAACAAGTACACCAGTCAATAAAGAAGGCAGATACATTGCACCAATGTGGAAACCAATTACCATACCAACCGCGCTTAAACCATGTCCATGGCTGCCCATATGCACAGGAGTCATCGTCATAATCGCTACCATCACCATTTGGGTGAGGACCATGATTAGAGCCGCCACTCCGATTCCTCGTTTATCGGTAACAAGTTCTTCCTCGACATAATCAGGGGAACTGGTTTTAGCTTTTTGTTCCGCCAAAGCTATGGCCCTTGCTACCACAAACGGATCGGGACGAAGGAAAAACAATAGTATCAATCCAGCAACGATATAGGCTGCCGCTGCGAGAATAAATGGTCCCGACAACGCCGGAACACCTACAGATGTTGCAAACTCTCCCATTACCTCAACAAGGTTAGGACCAGCTACAGCTCCAAACGTTGTGGAGACCATTGCAATACTGACCGCTGTTGCACGTTGTTTTGAACTGGCCAGGTCTGTCCCTGCATAACGCGCCTGTAAATTTGTCGCACTGCCGGCACCATAAATCAAAAGTGACGCAAATAACAGAAAGATATTATTCGTTACTGCAGCAATGATTACACCAATCGCGCCAATTCCGCCAGTTAAAAATCCTGAAGCCAGGCCCGCACGCCTGCCATAACGCTGTGAAAGGCGCCCGATAATGAGAGCTGCTCCTGCAGAACCTAAAGTAAAGAGCGCTATCGGCAGACCAGCCACACTATCAGTGCCAAGCATTTCTTTTGCCAACAATGCCCCTACCGTTATCCCGGCTGCAAGACCAGCTCCGCCAAAAATCTGGGACAGAACAACTATCAGTAATGTTCTTTTATATAAAGCTTTTTGTTTTTCAGGTGATTCTACATAATCTTGCAGCCAGTCGGGTTGATTTTCCGCAGCCGCTGCACTTTCAGATTGACGTGACATTTTTTCAGCTCTCTCTTCCTTAAATCAAGATGTCCCGATTATACCACATTGGGTATACTTTGGATATGGTTTATATTTGGATTATTAAATCAATAATTCTCCAGCTCTGCTTCCAGGTCTTTGAGCAATGTGTCCACAGCCATTACTGCGGAATCTGTGTCGGTTGGGAAAATGGAAGGCTTTACCCCGTCTGACTTTATCCCTGGAAGCCAGTTCTCGAGGCAGTAATCCAATTCATTTTTTTGCTATAAAGCCTTCCCATTCATATTTAGTAAATGTTTCTGCGAACTTTTCATTAGGGTAAAACGGGATCAAAACATTACCCTTGTCATCTTCAGCAGTTGCCCAGCCATCGTTATACTGCCCCCATACTTCTTCATAATCTGCAGCTTTTTTATGAAGTTTTCATACCTTATCGCAGCCGCTGCTTGATGGCTGTCTCAAATCCATGTTGATTCTATTACAGCACTCCTATCTATGTCCATCTTTCCGGGCCTGAATATACCCATAATACGCGCATGTACCATTTTGCGAAAGATCCTTGACCTCGAAACCGCATTTTTCATAGAAGCTAAAATTGTTGGCAGAAGTATGTGCAAACCAGTCTCCATGTGGGAGCTTTTGGACGCAAAGCTGCACGAGCTTCTGGCCAATCCCTTTTCCACGATATCCTGATAAAACTGCCAGGTCCATAATATTCGCTGCCATAATCTGATCAGAGATGACCCTGACCATTCCGACCATTTCATTTTGATCCCACACCGTAAATGCCCAGGTTGAATTTTTGAATATCAGCGAAAACTTTTCCTTTTGCCAATCTTGGGTGTTACGGGCCCAGCCCGCATCTTCAAAAAGCTTCTCGACCTTTTCCGCTGATATTCCTTCCGTGCCTTCACGTATAACAAGTCCTTTGAAATATTGGTACATAAAATGATCCCCTTTTTAAATTACTTAGGATTCATATTCTGTATTGGCCGATAGATGTCCTGCCATAGTTTAACAAATGCTTCAAGCCGGTTATTTTGGACCAGGATGACAAAGCCTAATAATAGGAGGTGAGCTTACAATGGTAAGAATCCATAATCCAGTTAAAGGTGATAAAAACAAAGTCGGGTCGGACGGTCAGCTTCACGGCGGTGTAATGGAAACAGCAGACGAATTTTTCGATTCAATATTTCAGCAAGGTGCTAAAAATAAAGCCGAGGACAAATCAGACAAACAAAAATAACGCCACTTTCAGGCGTTGTTTTTTTGCAGACATTTTATTAGTAGCAGATGAGTTTGAAACATCACATTATGTTCTATCTAAGCCTTTTTGATTATTCCTATGCTTCAAAGTGTTTATAAACCCTCTTCTTGGACATTTCGATTTCTTCAATACTTTAAAATGTCTATTAAATCCATCTTCTTAGACATTTCGATCCCTCTCTCACTACAAAATGTCTATTAAATCCCTTTTCTTAGACATATCGACTCCTCTTACGCTTCAAAATGTCTAATAAAGACCTCTTCTTAGACATTGCGGTCCCTCTCACGCTTCAAAATGTCTATTAAATCCCTTTTCTTAGACATTTTGATCTCTTCAACACTAAAATGTCCTTAATTGAATACTACAAAAAGAAAAGCACCCATCATTAGAATGAATGAGTGCTTGTCCTTTTTTATTTTCCTGTCTGCTTGTTCATTGCTGACATCATTTGATTGATTTTCTTCTGGGATGGTTTCATACCCATCTGCATCATCATCATTTTAAGCATTTGTTCGTTGATTGGCGGATTTTTCTTTAAGTAGCTCTCCATGTATTTACGAGCAATGAAAAATCCTAGCGCTACACCGACAACTAATGCCAGTATACCAACTAGAATTAGATCCCACATAAAACTTCCTCCTTCATGTTGTCTAACATACAGTGTACTAAACCAACAGCTATTATACAATATCTGCAGGTTTTTTTCTCTATTAAATCAATTCAATTTCAAAACTTTTTGCATTCATCAGCTCTGAATGGAATCACCAATTGTTGCATCTGCCTTCACTATACATATTTTCGTTCTTTAATCGGCTTCAGCCAACCATACTTATTTGATTCAAGGTCGATGGCAAGGAAAGATGATTCACATTTCCGGAGTATTTCAAAAAAGACAGTCTCCGCATCTACTTGCCCATGGGAATCTAACTCTAGCCACCTCTCATGGACTGTAAGTGTGGCTGAACTGTTATTTGAGTTGTTTTCATAAATGTATATGCCGTTCTCAACATGAAATCCTTTAGCCTTCGAAAGCTGTTGATGAAGGAGTTGATGAATGCGAAGCACAGGAATGGATTTCGTAACGAATTTAACTTGCTTGGCAATGATAGATTTCAGGGCATCGTTTGCTTGACTATATTCCAAAAACAATTGATAAAACATCCGTTCTCTTCCGAAATAATGGGAGGCAAATTCATCTTCTATTAGATATAGCTGGTAGGATCTCACATGATCCCCTCCTCTGCAGACAAGCTTTTGTCTATATTATAAGAAAACGTTCATTCAGCGTTTGTCTAAAGATGCCGAAAAAATCCACTAATTATGTCGAATTCAAAACTTTCTCACTTTTTATTATAATTTTCACCTGTTCCGTTGTCACGAATTACGAGGTTTTACAGTTTTTTAATTAAAAATGGAATACTCGCTTCGAATGAGGGGAATATATCAATGTTAATCAGAAAGAGAAAGGATGACTATGCATGGCAACAGTACTTTACATTACAGCAAATCCAAAGCCGGTTGAGGAATCGTTCAGTTTATCGGTTGGTGAGGAGTTCATTAAAGCCTATCGTGAAAACAATCCTGAAGATGAGGTCATCAGATTGGACCTTTATAAAATGGACATACCATTTATTGATACAGATGTTTTCAGCGGCTGGGGCAAATTACAGCAAGGTTCGGCTTTCGAACAGCTTAGCGATGATGAAAAACAAAAAGTCAGCTCGATTAATCAACTGACAGACCAATTCATCGCAGGGGATAAGTACATCTTTGCGACTCCACTATGGAATTTCAGTTTCCCTCCAAAAATGAAAGCTTACATTGACAATATAGCAATAGCCGGTAAAACATTTAAGTATACTGCAGAAGGACCTGTTGGTTTGCTAGGTGGTAAAAAAGCCCTTCATATCCAGGCACGAGGCGGAGTGTACTCAGAGGGTCCTGCAAAAGATTTGGAATTTGGGGACCGTTACCTACGTGCAGTTCTTGCCTTCATGGGTGTGACTGATGTTGAAACCTTGGCGGTTGAAGGTATGGCAGCTACGCCTGATAAAGCTCAGGACATCAAACAACAAGCAATTCAGCGCGCAAACGAGCTTGCTAAACAATTTTGAACCAGTAAAAAAAGCCTGTTTTCAGGCTTTTTTTACTGGTCTATTTTACACCGTCCAATGGAATGTCCTTGCGATGGTCGAAGCTGAAAACAGCCCCTTCCGTGATATCCTGAACCTCGGCCGCTCCTTGTTCTGCTGCTTGATTTACAACCGCGCCGTCCAGTGGAATGTCCTTTCCATATTCAAACATATATACACACCTCCTGATTATTAGTATAGGTATTTGTTACTAATATATTTACCGTGTTCATTCTTTTTTCCTGCTTTATTCAGAAAATTTTCTTTAACAAAAAAAACACCCGAATATTTGGATGTTTTTCTGGTTGTCATATCACTGAATTTAAAAAGAACGCTTCGTACTTGCCTCGCTTAAGTTTGCTGGAATGCTCACCGTAATGGATTCCATATGTTTCGCCACCTTCGTGCTATAAGTGAAATCGCCATAGCAATAAGGATAGCGAAAATTGTCCTTGTCCCCGCCGCAATCATAGGTTTGCGGATTCTTCTCTACCTGGATCATGGAAAACTTTTTTGCCAGCTCCTCGCTATGCTTCCCGCCGTTTTTGGCTACAAAATCAATATAGCCGATTCCCATATTGTATGATTGGATGATAGTCGGGAAATCCACCTGCATTTTATTGCCATGATTCACGACACTTTGATAGTACTTTACACCTTGCTGAATGCTTTGTTGCGGATCCTGTATGGCATTAGGAGCCAAACCCATTGATTCAGAAGCTTGCATTGGGTCGCCGCCTTTCCCTCTGCTCTCCTGCATCATTAAAGCTGCGACTGTGACAGTGTGATCGTCCAATCCTACTTTTTTCAATTCTTCCTCAATCATCGGAGTATATTTGGCTACTTCACCGATTGAACTATTCACACCTACATTCATTTTTTTGAAATTATCATTATATAAATCCAGGAATCTATCAAGCAGAAAAAAACCAACGAAGCTTACAAACAATAAGATGGCCAAATTGAAGTTTCTCTGCACTTGCTTTTTCTTTTTGGGTTTCTTTTTACTGTATTTCATCATGATTTCTCTCCCAAATACTATACTCGTTCCCCTTATTTTATAAAAAAACATTCAAATTTGAAAGGGAGCCGCTATTATTTTAGCAACTCCCTCTCATTTATTTTACTCTTCATAGATCATTTTACGTGTCATTCCTCCATCAATAACAAGGTCCTGGCCATTAATAAAATCGTTCTCCGGGTCAGCTAAATAGAGGCATGCTTTAGCTATATCCTCCGGCCTCCCGACACGATTGGACCAATGCTGAAGATGGTCTTTTTCACGTAATCCATCATAATCCTCTGTCTGAATCCAGCCAGGACTTATAGAGTTGACTGTGATTCCTTTCTCTTGAAGCGAAGCGGCAAGGGCATGTGTCAATGCAACAATTCCTCCTTTAGAGGAAGCATAAGCTTCGGAATTCGGTTCAGACATGGTTGCCCTTGTTGATGCAATATTGATAATTCGTCCACCTTCGTTCATCCTTTGGGCAGCTTCACGGGATCCAATGAATACACTTCTGAGATTCGTGAATACGACATCTTCCCATTCCTCTGTCGTAAGCTTAAATAAAGGCTTGAACCTTGATACCCCGGCATTATTGATTAATATATCAATCTGCCCGAAATCATTTAAAACACGATCCACCAGGCTGACAAGGTCCTCTTCTTTTCTGACATCTGTTTTGTAAAAGGCAGCTTGTCCCCCCAACTCTTTTAGCCTGGAAATTAATTCTTTCGCCTTTGTTTCATCTATATCCGCAATACATACATTTGCCTTTTCAATTGCATATGCTTCGGCAATTCCTTTACCAATCCCATTTGACCCACCGGTTATGATGACCGTCTTCCCTTCAAACTTTCCTGTCATTTCCTTACCTCCTATTAAGCGAAGTTAATATTATCATTGATTCCACACCGTTCATCAATTCAATCTCTATATTACAAAAATAAGCCAGACTGCCTTAACAGTCCAGCTCAGGATTTATTTCTTCAATTCTGTTGATACTTGCCACTCGACTCCAAACTGATCAGTTACCTGGCCGTAAGCTGGGCTCCAGAAGGTCTCCTGAAGTGGCATTGTAACCTTTCCGCCTGCTAGAAGCTTCTCGAAAATTGTCTTTGCTTCAGAAGGATTATCCACCATTAATGCGATTGTGACTTGAGATCCAAACTGAAATGGGTGTCCAGGAAATGTATCAGATAGCATCAATTTCGCATCTCCAATGTTCATCTGGGCGTTCAATACTCGATTTTTTGCTTCTTCAGGCAGCGGATATTCTGGATTTGCAGGCATATCTCCAAACGTTTGCAGACTGACTACTTCGGCTCCCAGTGCCTCCTGGTAAAACTTCACTGCTTCCTGACCATTTCCATTTGTCACAAGATAAGGGACAATTCCAGTAATCATTCCAGCACCTCTTTCAAACATTTAAGAACATCAGTTCGATTCTATTTTAACATTATTTGTTATTGAGTTCAATTTTATACCTTATAAAAATAAAAAAGCGGAAGATCCGCTTTTTTAACACTCTGTTAATATGGTAAGTCATTTCCACTTTTATCGCGGATTATTATCTCGTATTCATCCTCTTTTACATTTGAATTCTGTTTTTCACTTTCAACAAACTTACCGATTTCCTCCCGAATTTTGTTAACCGTTTCTTCTGCTTCCTTATCAGATGGCTTCAAATTAGTTTTTATGATCATTTTCATTTTATTATTTTTGTATGAATACCCATAACCGGTTACATGATACTCTTTTTTCAGAGCCATTCCTTCATATATGCTTCTCATATAACGAAGCCAAATGTCTTCGCGGTTATTTTTTTCTATATCGACAATTTCTATGGTGACTTCTCTTTCGTAACCATTATTTTTGGCTGCCTGGATTGTTGCTTTATTAATTTCTGCTACACTTGTTTCTGTTTTTGGTATAGCAACTTCAATCTGGCTATTGAATGGATTTACATATAGAATGTCAAAACCGGCTTGCTTTAGAGCAGCTTCTAGGTTTTCACCAAGCTTGGTTAATTCCTCTTCCTCCTTTGTAATTGGTGTAACTTGAGGAATATAAGAGCTAACTTTAATTTTATACGCATCGTATCCTTTACTTTTTAGAACCTTATCTGTTATAGCTGTTATTTTCTTTCTCTCTCGGTCAGCATCCTTTTCAGAACCTTTAATCCTGATTTCAAAACTGGTCACTTCACCCGGAGTCATCCCTAGGGAGAAGTTTTCATACCCTTCTTTCTCCAGCGCATCCCGAAGCATGGTATTAACAGATTTCGTCTGGAAAACCTGTCCCAGGTAAGGAATTTTAGAAGCCATTTCTGCTACAGCAGGATTATAGAATGCCGAACCAGCCGTTACCCCAAGAGCAATCACAGCTGCTGCGGCGACCTGGAAAGTTCTCTTTCTGCTAATTTTTCCAGTTGATTTCCTTTGTCTTTCTTCCGTCTTAATGTTTTTGGCAAAATCATAAAGTGAAGATGGCACCTCAATCTTTTTCATTTCTTCCTCTAACTCACTTTTGATCAACTTGTCTTCCGTACTCATTGTGTGCTCACCCCTATGATTTGATTTTCCATTAACCTTGCCTTTAATGCTTTTCTGGCTCTATGGAGATGGGATTTGACTGTTGAAGTTTTCATGCCAAGCATTTCTGAGACCTCTTGTATGGAGAAATCTTGATAATAGTACAAGAGCAAAACATTCCGATAATCTCCGTTCTTGATAGACTGTATCCCTTGGTTGATTTCCAGATGCATTTCATCCTGGAGCACTTCATCGACTACTTCCCGGGAATCTTTTAACGTATCGATTTCGATTACAGTTTCCATCAACCTTGATTTCTTTCTAACGTTATCAATGGATCGGTGTGAAACCAACTTGTAAAACCAGGTATTAAAATAGACAATTTCCTTACCGGCCATGATATTCCGATATGCTTCAAGCATTGCGTTTTGGACGACTTCTTCTGCCTCTTCCTTTGAACGGACAATACTATAGCTCGTTTTATATGCCTTTTCAATCAATGGATTCAGTAATTTAGCGAATGCTGACTCATCTCCATTCTGGATTCGCAGCATCAATTCTATCTGTTCCAAAAGCAGCACCTCCTTGTTTACTTCTATTCTTTAGGCGAACTCAACCACTTTCTGGTTGCATGAAGACGGAAAAAATATTTAAATAAAAATCACTGGTAATCTAAGTTCAGATAATTGCTAATTGATTTTAACATGAATTCCCATTATTTATTCCAAACAAAAAGAGTACGAAACCATTATTGGTTCCGTACTCTTTTCAATACCAATTATTTAATTTTGCTCGAGCAATGCTTTTACGCGTGCAACTACATTGTTCACGGAGAATCCGTACTCTTCCAAGATCTTTTCACCTGGAGCTGATGCACCGAAAGTATCGATTGCAAGAACTTCACCTTCGTCACCAACATAACGGTGCCATCCTAGTGAAGAGCCCATCTCAATTCCAAGACGCTTCTTGACAGACTTTGGAATGACACTCTCCTTGTATTCCTTGGACTGCTGTTCGAAGCGGTCCCATGATGGCATGCTGACAACAGCCACATCAATGCCTTCAGAAGCCAAAGCTTCCTGTGCCTTAACACCTAGGCCAACTTCTGAACCGGCTGCAAGAATCAATGCATCAGCAGTTTCCTTACCAGCTGGGGAAATGACATAAGCGCCATTTGATACGCCTTCATATGCGTTCTTGTCAGTATCTTTGATTGTCGGCAGGTTTTGGCGTGTCAACACAAGTGCCGTAGGCGTCTTGGTAGATTCAATTGATAGCTTCCACGCAGCGGCAGTCTCATTGCCATCTGCAGGACGGATCACTGACAAGTTCGGCATAGCACGGAGCCCAGCAAGCTGCTCAACTGGTTCGTGAGTCGGTCCATCTTCTCCTACAGCGATACTGTCATGAGTGAAGACGTAAGTCACAGGCAAGCCCATTAAAGCAGCAAGTCTGATTGCCGGCTTCAAGTAGTCGGAGAACACAAAGAATGTTCCGCCAAATATCTTAAGTCCGCCGTGTAGAGCCATACCGTTCATAGCAGAACCCATGGCGAACTCACGAACACCAAACCAAATGTTGCGGCCTTCGAATGAATTCGGGAAGAAGTCACCTGATCCCTTGATCATTGTTTTGTTTGATCCAGCAAGGTCAGCGGATCCACCGACCAAGTAAGGAAGGTTTTTTGCGATACCGTTAAGTGCTTCTCCAGAGGAAGCCCGGCTCGCAAGACTCTTTCCTTCCTCGTATACAGGAATGTCTTTATCCCATCCTTCAACTAACTCACCCTTCATGGCTTCTTCAAGCTGAGCTCCTAGTTCGGGATATTCACTCTTATATTTTGCAAAAAGCTCATTCCAAGCCTGTTCCGTTTGTTCACCTTTTTCAGCGATTTGCTGTTTGAAGTGATCATACACTTCACTTGGCACATGGAAGTCTTCTTCGAAAGTCCACTTATAAGCTTCCTTCGTAAGCTTCAATTCATCAGCCCCAAGCGGAGCACCGTGAACATCCGATTTACCTGAAAGGTTAGGTGAACCATACCCGATAACCGTTTTGACTTCAATCATTGTCGGACGGTCTTCATCCGTCTTTGCTTCTTCAATTGCTTTTGCGATCTCTTCAAGGTTATTGCCATCTTCTACGCGAATGTATTGCCAGCCATACGCCTTGAATCGTCCTTCAACACTTTCTGAGAATGACTTATCAAGATCGCCATCCAAAGAAATATCATTTGAATCATAAAGAACGATCATTCTGCCTAGCTTTAGATGAGCAGCAAGTGATGCTGCTTCAGCAGATACACCCTCCATAAGATCGCCGTCACCGCAAATGCTGTATGTATAGTGATCAACGATATTAAAGTTATCTTTATTGTAGACTGCAGCAAGATGACGTTCTGCCATTGCCATGCCGACTGCCATAGCAATCCCCTGGCCAAGCGGACCAGTTGTTGCATCTACACCGGCAGTATGGCCGAACTCAGGGTGTCCAGGAGTCTTGCTGCCCCACTGGCGGAATTGTTTAATATCATCCATGGTTAAATCATAACCTGCAAGATGGAGCAAGCTGTATAACAACATTGAACCATGTCCTGCAGACAATACAAAACGATCGCGGTTAAACCATTCTGGATTCTTTGGATTGATGTTCATATAACGAGTCCACAATGTGTAAGCCATCGGAGCAGCCCCCATCGGCATGCCTGGGTGGCCGGAATTTGCTTTTTCAATTGCATCAATTGATAAGGTACGGATGGAATCAATTGAAAGCATATCAATTTCTTTAAACATTAAATACATCCTTTCTATAGGTACTAGCTACATCCTTAATATTATAGCGAGAGAAATTATTATACAACAAATTATGCCTGAATGAGACAGAAATGGCCGTATTGTTATCTATTTTGACACAAACTAGCTATTGTTATGTAAATTCACTGCTTAAGCTGATGAGACAGAAATTGCAGCAGAGTACATTATTTAGGAATTCCGAATAGTTTGAACAGCCGGAAGTACCTCGTAATACTGTTTTTATCGGTGTCAAAGAATTTACAACAAAATAAAAATGGAATACATGCTGGATGTATTCCATTTTTCCATATATTTAATGAAGCTTATTCTTCGCTTTTTCTTCTTTGAGCTTATCAGGGGTAACATCATTTCCTTCTGGATCCACAATGGTAACACCTTTAAGTGTATTAAGCATAGAAGATCGGAAAGACTGTAGATATTCCGCACGAAGCTTTGTTTGTTCCTTGGCTTCTTCTTCTGTCAACTTTGAAGATTTTGCTTTCCTTGCCAGTTCATTGATTCTAGCAATTTTATCACTTGATAGCATTGTAAAGCTCCTTTGTAAAAAATTACGTCAAATGTCATCTTACTAAAATTTTTTCGATTTTACAAGAATAGAGCTTCCTTATTCCTCTGTCTCTATGTACTCAAGATATCTTCGGTTTACCGTTGCTTTGGATACGTCATATCCAAAGCCCCTAAGTGTTGCTGCGATCTCAGCAAAGGTAAGCCCGTTATTGCGCAGTCTTACAATTTCCTCGACCGGCATCTCTTTTCGTTCCCGGCCGGAGTTTTCACCCTGATTTTTCAGGTTGCGCTGCGGTTTGTATCCATGCTCAACTGCTCGTTTCATCCCGCGCTTAATCTTAATATTGTGGATTTTTCTCTGATACTCTTCCACCATACTGACAATTTGGAGCACCATCGAATCTGATTCGGATAACTGGAGCTCCCCACTGTGGGAGACACTATATAACTTAACATTTTCTTTCAGAATGCAATGAAGAATCGCGACTTTGGCATTTCCTCTTCCAAGTCTCGTCTCATCCTGAATCAACAGGGCACCAATCTTCTTATCCTTGATCAGTTCCAGCAGTTCCAGGATCCCTTCTCTCTCTAAATCATAACCACTAGCTTGTTCCTTAATAATACTAGCTACTTCAAAACCATAATTGCCTGCCAGCCGCAGCAGCTCTTCTTCCTGCCTGGCCAGCGAAGTTTCCTGTGTTTCCTTTGTTGTACTTACGCGGCAATAGATTATTGCTTTCATATTGTCACCTTATTTCATCCTATCTTTCCGCATCCGCAATCTGTGTTGGTTCAAACTGCTCAGCCTCCACAGGGATTACCAGCTCATCGCCCGGAACGATTGTTTCACCTATAATTCCGTTTTCTTTTTCTACCCAGCTTACAAATTCATTTTCAGAAAGATTATGTTCACTGGCAAATGATTCAGCAATCTCCCATAATGATTGCCCTTCTTCTATAGTAACAGTTATGTATGCATCCTCGTTATTTAATTGTGCTTTTGCGACGATTGAAAAAATTAAGCTGACAGCAAACAGGATCATTGCATATGAATAGTTTTCCCAAAGCTTTTTCATTTACGGCACCCCTTGACGAATGTATGTTCGGTTAATTAAGTTTATTATAAATCGAACATTTGTTTTGTGTCAACCTAAAAATTCGAACTTATGTTTGTATCTGTGGAAAAGACATGGTATAATTAGGACAAGAAAATATACGAGGTGCGTGAATATGACAAAGTTATCTAAGCGGCAACAAGATATATTTGAATTCATAAAAGGCGAAGTCAAGAAAAAAGGGTATCCGCCATCCGTACGCGAAATCGGTGAAGCGGTTGGCCTTGCATCAAGCTCCACTGTCCATGGACACCTTGCAAGACTTGAAAGCAAAGGCTTGATTCGACGCGATCCTACAAAGCCGCGTGCAATTGAAATTCTCGAAATAGAAGAAGATAGCCGCATCCCTAAATATAAAGTGGTCAATGTACCTGTTGTCGGTAAAGTAACTGCTGGTATGCCAATTACCGCAATCGAAAATGTAGAAGAGTACTTTCCTCTTCCTGACCGCCTCGTTCCACATGATGAGCAGGTTTTCATGCTCGAAATCATGGGGGACAGTATGATCGAAGCAGGCATTCTTGATGGCGACTACGTTATTGTCAAGCAGCAAAAAACAGCTAATAACGGAGACATTGTTGTAGCGATGACAGAGGATGATGAAGCAACAGTAAAGCGCTTCTTCAAGGAAAAGGATTATTTCAGGCTGCAGCCGGAAAACCCTACGATGGATCCTATTATCCTTCGAAATGTATCCATTCTTGGTAAAGTCATCGGTGTATACCGCCATATGCATTAAAAAAAGCAAGCGGACCCCGCTTGCTTTTTTCTATCTACTAAACTTTTCAACTGAATCTGTATGAGACTAGCACATTTATAAGAAAAATAGGTAGTGACCCTGACAACTTGTCCCTCTCCACATAAGATATTGTGTAAGTATCTTTCATGATGGAAAGGAGTTGAGTTTCTAATGGGATACAATCGTAATGAAAATGATGTAGCTGGCGTGTTTTTCCCTAACCGGGACAGAGACAAAGTCAGGGCAACTGTTGATTTTGATGATCTCTGCCGTGCTGTGCGCCGGTGTATAATCGAGGACTTAGTAGCAGGCGCTCAGGATGATCGGGATGACGATCGTGACCGCCGCCATAGAAAGTGTGGCTGCAGAGGCTAACATCTAACTGAAAAATCCCGAAAGGAGTGTCCTTTCGGGATTTTTCTATTTCCATTGAATATTTTGAACAGGCAGTACACCTTTTATTTCTTCAAGGTAAGCTGCTTTTTGATTTGTGGTAAGCCATACATGCACTGTTCCGCTATCCTGGTTAATTCTGATCAAGCGGCCCATTCCCTGTCTTAGGCGGAGCAGCATATATGGTATATCAACCTCTGCAGCTGGATTATCTGCATGCTTTCTTTTCGCCTGGAAGACTGGGTCATGAGGCGGGAATGGCAATGACGAAATGATGACTTGAATCAATGACTCTCCCGGGACATCCAGTCCTTCCCATAAGCTGTATGAACATAGAACGGTTGCGGTGTCATTCTGGAATCCCTTAACGGTTTCACTGATTTCACGGTCTCCCTCAAACAAGATAGGGAAACTCCATTCTTGATTTTCAGTCCATGCTCGGAATCGTTCCATCTCTTGCGCGGACGAGAACAGAACAAGCGAGCTGCCATTGCTGGACCTAAGGTCTCCTCCCATTTTGTCCCATTTCTTTATTTCAGCATCCTCACTGTGTGCTACCAGTTCCATTTTCTCTTCATAATCAAATGGAGATTCAACAGTAAAGGAGGAATATTTTTCGATGCCCAGGCTTTTCGCTATATAGCTGAAGTCTCCCCCTTGGGACAATGTAGCAGAAGAAAATACAAATGGGATGTTTTGTGAAAATACTTCTTTTTTCAAAATATCCTCAACGAGTCGAGGCATGATGACCAGCGATGTTTGTACTTCATTCTCTTCTAGCCAGAATATCCCTTCGTCGTTCTTAAGGAAAATCGATAGACCATAGGCGAAAAACTCGAGATATTCTTCCATGATTTTTAAATGGTACTCGTCAATCAGGAACATTTCGGCATCAAAAACCAGCTGGTCCATTAAATCGGTAACCTTTTTCTCCAGAGTTTCCGCAGTTTTCCTGATACTTGATAGCATCGGTACTTCTTTTCGATTAGACCCTTCTATTGCCGAGGAATTTTCAACCAAAAGGTCAAACCATGCATCATGGAGCTCCAGAATATCCTCGATTAAATAAAGAGATTCTTCCCGGACGTCCTGGTGCATATATCCTGTCAGGACAGTGGTCAAAGTTTGAGAGTTGAACCGGTATGTTAATCCCTTTTGCGCCGCGAACTCAAGTAAGTGGCCCTCGTCAAAAATCACCGTACTTGCGTCTGGAAGCAATGGCATCTGCCCTTCCCGTTTACGGGATTCCTTCGTCCAAACATGCTCCATATAAAAATCATGAGAACAAATGATCAAATCGCCGGCATGACGATAGTAATCACGGTTCAATGTTTGGCCGCAGCGATGGCGCCAGCTGCATGTTGAACATTGCTGAAGTGGATCCCAGGCCATTGAAGCCCATTTTTCATTCGTGACCCATGGATATTCCTTTCTGTCTCCATAACGAGTGAATGAATTCATTGAGATCCCTTCATCAAAGATGAAATCTGGCAGCTGGTCATGGACGTCCAGAATTTCTTTTTCATTCGACGTGTTTGAAAGGTCGTCAAGCTTCTTCACGCACACATACTGTTCTCTAGCTTTTGCGAGACGGACATCAACCTTCAATCCTAGCGCCTTTTCAAGCTTTTCGATATCGCCGCCCTCTTTCACGAGTTGCTCGATCAACGTTTCATCCGAGCAGGAAACAATGGCTGGCTTTCCCATATATCTTGCGTATAGAATGGCATAAATAAGATAGACGAATGTCTTGCCGGTACCGACGCCCGCTTCTGCAAAAACAATTCCTTTATTCTTAAACGCCTGCTCCACCTGGAAGGCCATATAAATCTGTTCATCACGTAGTTCATAGCCCTTTTCAGGCAATATATCATAAAAGACATCACCAATATAATCTCCTAATAAATCAAAGAACGTATCATTCTTGGTAATGGTAAATGGAAGGTTATTTTTCATTCAGCTTCTCCTCAAAAATATTGATTCCGGCAAAAAAGCCAACTTTTATCATAACAGATAACCAGTCATTTAGTGAAAGAAATTGAAATATAAAATATAGGCAAAAATACCAATTCCATTATTAGGAATTAATTGCTAAAATAATCCTAAATCATGTTAAGGGGCGTTTACATGAAAGCAAGACGAATTATCTACCTGAATTTTGCCGTCATTGCTTTACTTATTTTCATTACAATTTACCAGTACAACAGAATCGCAGATTTTGAGAGTCAATTGGGGCATGACTTTCAACGCACAGTACGGGGCTCTATTTTCCTCTTGGAAAGTGATGGCGACCCGAACATGTGGACCAAAATTATGCAAGAACAAGAAGGTGAATTCACTTTAGCGGCCCACATTGGAGAAATAACTATATTAAGCAGACAATACTATATGATGAACGGTAAAATATCAGTGATTGGAGACGTGCTAGATTCCCTTGGAAATCAGTACCGCGAATTGGCCATTAATATAAAGAACGGCAGCGACTATAAACAGAATGTAGAGCAAATAAACAAAGACCTGAAATTTCTCATTCCATTATTAAAAGAAATTGACTCTATTTCTGGTGAAAATGAAAGCCGTTATTATAGGGAATTTACGAATTCAGAATCCATGACATCCAACCTCGTATGGAAGGAGTATAAGGAATATGAAAAACGCTAATTATATCATTCGCCCAGAAAACACCGGTGATGTTACAGGTATAAGGAAATTAAATGTTTTGGCTTTTAACAATGGAGAAAATGAAGCTTCTTTGGTTGAACTTATAAGGCAGTCGGAAAATTTCATCTCTACTTTGAGCCTCGTAGCGGTTAAGGCTGAAGGTGAAATAATCGGACATATCCTTTTCAGTGTCATTCACCTTGTTACAGCCCAAGGAACTGTTCCTACTTTAAGTCTTGCACCTATGGCGGTGAAACCAAATTACCAAAATAGCGGAATCGGTTCTGATTTGGTCAATGAAGGGATTAAAGCATGCAAGGATTTAGGATATGAACATGTATTTGTCCTTGGGCACCCGAATTTTTACCCTCGTTTTGGCTTTTCGCCGACAAGCCAATTTGGAATACTTCCCCCTTTCCCTGTGCCTGACGAAGTATTTATGGCTCTTGAGCTAAAGAAAGACTCATTAACGGGATTACAGGGGAAAATAGAGTATCCGCCTGCCTTTCATGCTGTAAGTTAGTTGAAAGCATAAGAAAGTGAGGGTTGAACTGCTCCCTCACTTTTTATTTCTGATTTCGGATTGATTGTTGCTTTTTGAATATTTGAATGAACCCCCATCTATCTGGTACAATTCTAAAACCCTACCCCTCAGCCAAAAATTCAGATTCAAGAACCTCCACCTGTTCTTTATCTGTTAACCGTCCATAACCCTCATTTTCTTTGTCGCTGATAATAGTGGCCGTTTCACCTTCAAACCATATTCGATAATGATATAATCTTTCTGGCATATTCTTCTCTTCCTGGATGAAGAAGATGGCAATTACATCCTCTTTCCTTGCCATTTCTGCTTCCGTCTTTGGTGACCACTTGATACGTTCAAATACCTGTTCTATAGTTTGCAGTTTCTCCCTTGGGGCAATGATTCTTTCTTCACCGTCTTTCAGACCATCTTCATTAATTTTTTGCACGTCTATCCTTGTGAGCTCTGGTTCAAAATTAGTACTGCAGCCTGTAATGAGCAAAATTAAAATAAATAATCTAATAGTATGTTTCATCTTAATCTCCAGACCTTCTCGCATTCAAAGTTTTTTCCTGCAAGTCAATCAGCTGATAGTTTTCTTCAGACATTTCCTCAATTGAGGTGATCACTTCAAGGAACCGGTTGTACAAAACCTGGATTCGAGGCTGTTGGTCTACTAAAGAGACAGTGTCAGTATAGCTTTTCTCATCCTGATAGATATGTATTTCCTGCCAAACTTCCCTATCTTGGCTGCTTTGCAAAAACAAGGTCTTCTTCTGTATGAAATGCGAATATACCCGCTCTGCTTCGTTCTGTATTTCGAGGTATTCTTGCTCCCTGCCCGGCTTTACGCGATATCTATATATCTTGACATACATAATCCGACCATTTACTTTCTATATATTGATTAAGGTGAGTTGCAACAAATCCTGGTAACTCTCGCTCGTGGAAGCCTGCTAAATCACTCAATGACATTCCGTTTTCCAAAAGATGCTCTACCAGCTTCCAGCCTATAAAATAGGCCTCGTTTTGGAATCCGCAGATCCCCTCGCCAACTGTAAATCGAAAAACAGATTCGGAATCGCTCTTCTCCAGAAAAGGAATGGCACCAGATAAAATCTCTAACTCTTTCTCATTGCATAATGTTAACCATTGATCGTCATTTCCAATATACTCAACAAGCTTCCTTCCCGGTGCAAGAACCTTGCTTGTGTGCATCGCTATCCCTTCCTGGATGATTACCGAAGCAATAGAACGCTCCCAACCTGCACTGTGATCAGCTTTATGGGAGTGAACGACATGTGCTAATTCATGTAAAAGTAGTATCTCGGAATCTCTATATGACTGAGTCTCAATAGGGAAACATAAAGCAATGTTCCCTTCCTCTGTAGGAGCAATGAAGGCATTCCCTTCAAAATTGCCAACAAAGAACAACAGCAATAAGGTGATATCATCGTTAAATCCTAAAACTTGTTTTACTTCCCCTAACTTATCCTTTATTGCAGCCTGATCCGGATTCCACGAAATGATATCATCAATATGCTGTTCATACTGTTCCCAACAATTATCCAGGAGCTGTCTTGCTAACTTCTCTCCTTCCGTACCCGGAGGAACAGCCGCAAATCCATAATACTCCTGCCATAGCTTCCATCTTTCTTCTGGATTCACCTCAGCCCCAGCTGCTTTTTCATAAAAATCTAAAAAACTTTGTTTCATATCATGAATTTCAATATGGTCCAACACAAATTCGCTCCTCGCCATTTCACTAACTGCTCAACTTCCGTTCCAAAAATTCTTTATGCACCTTAGATAAATAAAGCAAATCAAATTCATCTGCTTCGATTCGTTTTTTTATGGAGATAGCCTCAGAGGTTGCAATTTTATATAGATCTTCATCAATAGAACCAGAGGATAAGGCCAACTCTAGCTCATCAGCATCTTTGTGAAACACATCTCCGGAAGGAAGGATAATGATATCCAAAAAAAGATCATCTATCCATGGACGGCTATTTTCAATGCCCATTCGATAACATATATCGATATACCACTGGACAATCTCTCCCTCAGAATTAAACATAGTGGTAAGTGAATGACTCGCCCCCTCAGGAAAATGCTGCAGCCAAGTATAACCCTCGTCAACTATACGTACCGTTTTATCCCCATACTGGACGTCTAATGGTTCCGTAATTTCGATAACCTTTAAAAGAGTGACATAGCCCTTAAAATCCATTTCATCGAAGAAATCCTGGATAAATTCCCTTTGAACGACACGGTTCCAATCTGCCCGGTCACCATATTTTCTTTTCAATTTAGAATCATTCATATAAATCTCCCATATTATTGGTCAGGGGAACATTGTATTCCTGCAGTTTTTCCATGATTTTGAACCTGTTGTTTTTCACCTTACTGCTGTAAGGCAATTCGATAACATCACCCTCTTTTGTTACCAGGTTTAAATGGTCCACCACGGTCACCCCATTGCTTTTCACGAAAATTTCTTTCGCTTCCTCCAAATCTTCCCAATAATAAGAATTAATCGTTTTGTAGGTTTTATGATGATTAAAATGTATTCCCTGGTTATCAAGATAATAATAGTTCGACACGCCGAACATGAAGAATGGTATGCTGCCTAACATAATGAAAAGTGTAAACCATTTGACACCTTTCCAATCGAACTTCCACTTAAGGAATAAATGAACTAATAGGGTTATTGCAATCCAAAGCATGCCAATCATGAAAATGACATAAGCAGATGAAGGTGTATCATAAAACCATTTATCGGCTGACAGGTATAAATAATCTTGGATATAATAAACAAAAACGAGAGGCATGAATAAACTGCTGATGATTAGAATAATTGCTGTCACTAGGATTATTTTGGAAGAATCCTCATAATTGGAACGTAAATTCAGCATCACTTTTTCCTCCTTTTCCCAATATATACAGTAATACGTTTATAAGGAAAGAAGGTTTCAACTATTGCGAAAATTCAATCTAAATATTCACGTTGAATAATCGTCTTTAAAATTGCCGTTCCATAGGTTCTGTACAATGCGTGTAGCCGTTTCTGCCATAAAACTCGATGCTAGTATCGATGGGCCACACAATGATGAACTCGAAATTCTCTTCTTCAACCCATGCATTTACACGGGAAAGCAACTTGCTGCCAGTTTTCTGAATACAATCCTTTTTATCTGCTAACCTTTCGCTTTCTCGCCATAAAGTAACTCAATCCAAAGGGGATCAATGGGACAAGGGCTAGAATACTGAACCAATTCTCCGCTCCTCCAAAATAAAGGGATGGAAGAGTAACAGCAAGCCCGCTCATAAGGAGAAGCTTCCAGGATTTAGTTATCAGGCCTCCAACTAATAGGAAGCCAAACGCTATGACTAACAGCCAAAATATTGTTCCTGCCATGCCTCATCCTCCTAAAATACTTCATGAGTATTTTTCTTCAGTGCACCCAAATCATAGAGAATAGCTGCATCACTATTTTCACACCACATTTCTTTTACTTTACATCCTTCAAATCTGAAGATCATAATACCTGTCTCTTTAACACGCTGATTTTTTGAAGGAATATCAAACCAGCCACCATGGTATGTCATCCATCCGGTATAACGCACCACCAGTTTATTGCCCTGTTCAATCAAATCCTCCAGGACCCATTCATCATCATGAAAAACCGACCGGTACCATTTCATGAAATTAACCATCAAATCACGTGAGTTTTCACCGTTTCGCGAGTGGTAAACAAAGTCCTCGGTGGTCAGTTCCTCAATCACTCCAAGATTCCCCTGAGTAAAATATTCTCCGAACCATCTTTCAGCTAGCAATCTCTTATCATCGCTAATCATATCCCCACTCCTGATCATAGTTATTAGTCCAGCAGCCATAGGCTCCCGATGTCTTTTATCACCGCCGCCCAAATTGTTAAAACTCCAGGCTGAACCACCGGCCATGACCTTCTGTTTCCCCAATTGTGTTCAAGCTTTCTTTTCCATCGAGATAATAATCCAGATGGAGCTTTGCATCGTAAATATTATTGTATATATGAAAAATTGCCCTTCGTTGTCCAATTTCTTTTATTTGCTCCAGAAGCTTCACCTTTGTCTCGACTGGCATTTGATTAGCTACATGAGTATGGAATACACAAATCACTTGTTCCTCTGAAATTTCGGTTTCCAGGGATCTGAGTATTTCAACTCCATCCCCTTCTACTAAACTTAATGTTTGATTGCTCACATATCTTGCTGCTTTTTCAAACAGCTCCAGTCTTTCACTGTGTTCTGGCCAGATCAATGCCTTTAGCCATAAGTAATCATCTGTATTTCTTACATCATTTATATGTAGGTCGACTCCGATCCTTGTTGCCACTTGGGGCTTATTCATTTGTTGCAACAGCGTGTTTTCCCCTTTAATTACAGAGGAAAGATGAACTTGAGAATTCGGGTTCCCATATATCTCTCCAGTTCCATAAGAATAACTGTATTGGTCCACGCATAGTTGCAAACCCGCACTGGTTCCGATTTCGATTAATGCCATTGGTTTTTTAGTCATTTGATATATATGACTGAATACTGGATAAAGATACGAACACCGTCTGACTTCGTTGGTCTGGACGATCTTATTTTTCAACAAACCAACAATCTCATTAAAATATGTCTGGCAAAAGTCCACGAAAGCAGGGTATGCATCTTCTGCCTTTCCTGGATGATTTGTTATGCTGTGATAAAAACCAGAGAGCCTATGGTTATAACCTCTCAATATTAAATAGTGTACCGCTCCAAAGAACAAATTGGGCACAGGCTGCCCCTTCTTTGCCGAAGATGCAAGTTCAAGCATCTCACCGTCTTCAGCAATCTTTAAAGAAAGAAACTCATATAACGGGCTTGATTCCCTGCATTCATGAATCGCAAATCTTCTGAATTTATTAGAGAGATCATTAAACATCAAACATCACCGAACTCTCTTACATAAAGACACAATACTAAAAAGAGCCACATAAACAGCACACACAGCTGCCACTACAAGGAATAAATAGTTCCCTGCTAATATCTTCGTAGGATTCTCCTGCGGACTCACTAATCCCAATTCAAATGGAAAAGCATCCTCCAATGGTGTCAACCAGGTGTTCTGTTCAATAATCGGCAGCGGTTGCCCAAGTCTATGCTTTGTCAGATCATAATCAGGGGTTACAATGACAGAATCAAAGAAAGGAGTAACTGTCACCCCTGTCCAGCCAATAAAAATGGATATCAATACCAATCTATGTCGCAGCACTTTTTTTAGCATATCAGTCCCACCAAAAGTACAATTTTTTTGATTCATTGATCTCTTGAATCAAGCCCTTGATGCTTCCTGTTCCCTGGTCCACGATGTCAGGACAGAATTGAGCGATTTCTCTGGCAAACGCATTTAGCTCTTTGCCTTTAGGTAAGACTTCAATTTTCGCTTCCACCCAATCGTAATCCGCTCCAATTATCGTGAATGGATAGCTTCTATGCCATTCCTTCAGTTTAGATATAACCCGATCGTTGCTTATATCATAATTATCCCCATTCGTCTGCTGGAGCCGCAGGATCTCAAACTGATCTGAACCAGGGATAATGGCGATTTTTTCACGTTCTGATTCGCATATAAAGGCCAAATAGTTTATCGCCTTAAGCTCCTCCCTAAGTTTTAAAACCAGTTGTTCCGCTTCTGCCTGTATGGCTTCTACGCAAATCCCTACTATTTCAACACGCTTCTCAGTATACAAATCTCCTTTGTAAAAAGGATGCAATTTACCATCCATATTTCTTTTGACAATTGTCATTGCCTTTTCTGAGATTCCGCACTTTTCTATATTGATGTCGTTTTCCTTACTTTTGCCAAAACCTAATAGCTTTTTCCAATTCATTTCCCTTCACCTCCAGTTCTTTGTTAATACTTCATTAATTGAGTAAAAGGGATAACTAGGTCAGCTTCTTCTACGGGGCGAAGCTTTTCCATGTAGTAGTCCTCTGCTTTCCAGTATCTGTTTCTGAATTTTTCAATGTTCAATTGAGTTTGACTGCTTTCCCTCGCAAACCTTACGTCTCGTGGACAGTCTATAAAAACGGTATAATCAATAAATGGTTTCCATTCCTCTCTCTGGAGGAAAATCCCTTCTAAAATTATTACTCTTTTTAAAGCCAGATTCAGCGTTCTATTAACATGTTGGTCCGTTTCATTTTCATAATATGGGAGTTCAATTTCATCTGAGTGAATCAAGTTTATAAATAAGGTTTTCACTAGTGACTCTACATCCCACTGTAAGTAATAATATTCCTGCCACTCCTCTCGGCCGGTATTGTACCTTTTTGACCGCCCTACAATATGGTCGTCCAAGTGAATGACTGTACATTCAATTTCTTTTTCCGTAAGTATTGAAGCGATTCTCTTCACGTAAGTTGTTTTTCCTGCCCTGCTAAGACCATCTATACCTAAAATAAAGCGATTATTTGTGCATAGCTTCGAAAATACTTGTGCCAATAACTCTTCTTCAGCGTTCATTATACAACCCCATATTTAAAAGTTAAAAATACACTTACTTATTCGCTAAACTTACACATATCCCTTTTTTGAGGTGCAACAATAAAACCACCTTGTAAAGGCGGCGTCATTTGAGTTGAATTTCATTATTTTGATTTTCGGCCTCTTCAATGCTTTCCCTTAGCCAAATAGGAGCCTTTGGGTGAGCTAAAATTTCTGCTGCAGTCATCCAGTAAACTGCTTCAACTTCATTCTTGCTTTTTGGGTATGGTTCGCCAGCGGCAATCTCACAATAGAACACCAGATCAAGCACTTCCCTTCCATCCGGGAGCACAAAAGAAGAATTCCGAACATACTTAACTTCATCTTTTATTGTAATGCCCACTTCCTCAAAAAGCTCCCGTTTCAGAGTTCGCTCAAGCAAACCTGTTGAGAATCCTTCGTTTTCTACCGTTCCTCCAACAAGCGATAACAGCCCTCCTGCGTGTTCCTCCTGAGTGCTCCTTTCAATGATTAACCACTTTCCCTCTCTGAATACAGCGCCTTCCACATTTAAAACAAACATTTATGAGCTCCCTTCAAATTGATTTTCCGCTTTTGGATTCATCCATTAACATTTAATCTTTATGACTATAGGCCTGTAACTTTTTATAAAGGTCCTGAATTTTAAATTCTTCCAAAAAGTTACACATAGTTTTTACCATTTAAATTTACTGAAAATTCGATAAATTTACACATGCTTTTCCACTATTATTACTTGTATAATAGTATTACACCTAGAGTTACCTATGGTCGACCCAACAAAAATCTGGACTTTAGGAGAGTGATCAATTTGTTAGAAAACATTCTTTTCTCAATGGTCATCGGTGGATTTGTTGGACTGACAGCTCATGTAAGAAAACGAGGCAAGGTCATCATGCCTAGAAGGACGAAAAAGTTCATTTACCTGGGTTTCCTGGAAGAGATTCTCACAGGATCACTAGCCGCCGCACTTCTAGTGGTCTCATCTGAAGCTGATTCACTGCTAAGAGTCTTTTTGATGTCCATCATGGCTGGTTTCGGGGGTGATGCCTTACTAAGAGGACTTGAATTATTTCGAATAGGAAGCAGTAACCAGGGTGGGGAGGATATTGGCAAATGAAAAAACCAACACCTCAGCCTGAAAGAAAGAAGTTTGCTAACGCCATTGGTCAAGCAGCTTCCAAAGTGCTTGTTTTTTTTTGATAAAAATAGACTTGGGAAATTTTTAATTGGCTCCACTTCATCCCCTACTATACCCTTCTTCTAAATCCCCTTAATCGGAATATGGATTTTCAGCTTAGGTACATCCGTAACAGGATCAAAACTTCCTGGATACTCTTCCAAATGCTCTAAATCACCCTGGCTTAAAGTATATCGATTCTGTTTGATCCATGTATACAAGGCTGTATAAGCTTCATGCACAGCTGCACCCTTATACTCAGTTGTGGCAAATGTACAGGACGGAACCGAGATAATCTCCATTCCTTCAGGGATAGCTGTCCCATCTTCAACTTCAAGTGCCAGATAATAGGTAAAGCCATTATCTGTGATGTGATAAGACAGACCAATAATATTTTCGGGATTTACGGCACTCTTTATTTGGTTCTTGCTATTTAGAAACTTTTTGTGGAAGTCCTTAATATCTCCTTTGGCGGCCTGTTCAAAAGTGCCGATCCATTTAACCCCTACAGCCTTAAATGCTTCTTTATTGACGATCTTTGTTTCCATTATTTTATCCTCTCCTTTTTTCATACATTTTTCTATTCAGCCAGGGAAAAGTAAGACTAAAACATTGAGGAGAAACATGATGGATCTTAAACTTTACAAGCTAATCAACAGACTTTCTGGCCGCGTATCACCAGTGGATCAACTAATGATCCTTATTTCGAATCGGGTGCGCTATGCTTATCTTTTGATCATAGTATTGATGCTGTTCAAAAACAGATTTAATAAACGTATTGCACATGAAGCAGGCATGTCAGTAGCCATTAGCTTCATTGCACACTTCTTCATCCATTTATTTTATTTCAAACCTCGCCCCTTCATGAAACGACGTGTCGGAATCCTTATTCCGTCAAAAATGAATTCTTCCTTCCCCAGCAAGCATACAATGCTCGCTTTCGCCGCTTCTACAACTGTCTTGATGTTTCACAGGACCCTCGGTACGATCATGATGTGGATGTCAGCGCTAACAGGCTTCTCCCGCATTTGGGTTGGTCACCACTATCCGTCAGACATCATTGGCAGCGCTATTGTTGGCTCACTGACAAGTGTGGTGGCGCGAATCATTTCATTCAATAAATTCGGGACCAAACCTGAAGCGAGCTAGCACCTCTTCATTTAATGACTGACATTTTTGTGGGGTTTCCTCTTATTTCTGTCCATCAAACCTTGATGACGGACACTTTTTCAGGACTTCCTTCTATTTCTGTCCGTCATAGCCTTGATGACGGACACTATTTCAGGACTTCCTTTTCATTTCTGTCCGTCATAGCCTTGGTGACGGAAACTTTTTCGGTGTTTCCTTTCATTTCTGTCCGTCATAGCCTTGATGACGGACACTTTTCTGGTGCTTTTTTTCTCTTCTGTCCGTCATGACTTTGATGATGGACACTTTTCCCCTGCTTACACTGATTTTTGTACGTCATATCAGTGAATCTCTGCCTTAAGCCTATAAGCTGCCAACTGCTCTCCCCATGGCGCAATTTCAGTCTCAACGAATCCGGCCTTGGTGTATGTCGCTCTGGCACCTTCATTTTCCCTGTCATAACCGATCATGATCAATGGGATTCCGGTCGTGTTCATTCTCTTAATCTCTTCGATTACTAACTTTACAGCAGCACTCCCGAATCCTTTTCCCTGATGCTCTTGATCTATCATCAAACGATAAATCCAATAATTATCGTCATCAGGGTCAACTCCAAACATTGTAAACCCAACCATTTGCTCCACTGCATAAATCCCGTATGCTGTGAACTGATCAAGAAATTGGACTTCTGCAATGGAGTACAGGTTGGAGGCGATAAAATCCCTTTGCTCATCCTTTACTTTTAACTGTATTGCCTCTTCCCAATTATCCTTATCTATAGGCCTTAAGGTCAATTCCATAAAAGATCCCCCTGTCGTTCTACAAAACATTTATTATGTACCGATGATATTATTAAGTGGCAGATACACTTTTAGCTAATTTTACCATCTGGTTTTAAATTCTCAACTCACTTTTCTAAAAAAAGTAAAATAATGTGTAACTTTTGGTAATGCTAACTGTCTATGTTTTCTAGAGAGAGGGGGATGGAATGTCAGACCCGAGGATTGAATTATACGAAAAATATAAGAATATGATTTTCTTGTACCTATACCGTTCGACGTTAAATCAGCATATTGCTGAAGATCTTACCCAGGATACATTTCTGAAGGCCTTTCAGTCCCTTTCCAGCTTCCGGGGTGAGTCCTCATTAAAAACCTGGCTTTTTAAAATTGCAAGAAACACATATATCAATTTCAGCAAGAAGAAACAAACCAGCATGGAGCTTCAATCAGATAAGATTGACCTGCACTTGACTCAGCAGCACGATCAATTCAAACGTTTAGATGACCAAAATGCAATCGAGCTGACATTACTTAAGCTGCCGGAAAATTACAGAACGTATATCATTTTGCGTGATGTGAACGATCTTACTTATGAGGAAGTTGCCGTGATTACAAACGAAACAATCGGCCAGGTAAAGGTTGGCTTGTACCGGGCCAGAAAAAAATTTAAAGAAATCTACAAGCATTTGGAGGATGAAGCATGAAAATGGAACATGAAGTGGCCCAGGATCTATATCCTTTATATATAGAAAATGACCTAACCCCTTCTGTGAAAACAGCAGTTGATGGACATCTGGAGGAGTGTGAGGCGTGCAGGAAGTTTTACGAAACTGGCGAAAAGACAATCCAAATAGATGACATGGAAGAGCCGGCTGTTTCAAAAGCCCTTGATGATAAAATCATTTTAAAAATGAAACTGAATCGTTTAAGGCTCATTTCTGTCGTTCTAGCCGGCATCCTTTTTTC
This sequence comes from Bacillus sp. ISL-41, assembly GCF_018613235.1. Taxonomy (GTDB): domain Bacteria; phylum Bacillota; class Bacilli; order Bacillales; family Cytobacillaceae; genus Mesobacillus. The sequence goes on along the minus strand of NZ_JAGGQP010000019.1, from coordinate 112,462 downwards.
CATGGTATTTACCGATTACATCAATGAACGAGAACAATTGTTCATGGCTACCGATGGTTATTATGATGTTCTCGGGCAAATGGACGGAGTAATTGATGCTGTGAAAAACAAAGACCAAATCAATTTTGACTCTTATGTAATGAATCGTTTCTTTGAATATAATAATGAACTTACAGATCATATGAATTTTATTGAAGAGTATAATAAAAATTCAACAGAATTCTATCTCATCCTGAATACTCAAAGACTGAATTCGATGCTTGAAGTGATGAAAACCCGCTTTAACCAGGGCAGGTGGTCTGAAACAGATGAATCAGCATACCAGGCGCTAAAAGATTATATTCAAAGTCACAGGCAAGATTTTCGGGAAGACTATGAAAAAACCCACCATGGCTACAGCTCCTATCTTCACATTTTAGATGTTAAAGAGATGGATAAGTTTTATGAAAACGTAAACTTATTAACCTACAGTTATACTCGTTTTCATAAAATGCCTGACCAGATCGAGCCACTGAAGGAATCGGAATTAGCAAGTCGTATTGCCGACTCTCTAAATATTGAGCAAGATGAATTTGAATTGGAAAAAGTAAGTCCTGTAAATGATATATATGTCTATCGTTTTGAGAATAAAAATGGCTATGGCGGACAGATCGATGCAGTTACCGGCCAAATAACTGAGTATTTTGGAGATACTGGCCCGCTAACCGATGGACCAATCATGGATCAGGAAGAAGCCGAAAAAAAAGCCAGTTTATATTTAGAAAAAATATACGGAAAAGATATAAATCTTGAACTCGTTTCTTTAGGCTTTAATTTCAACTCCTCAGCTAATGATTCCAGATACAAGGTTTATAGCTTCAAAGCTGTGCCAAAAGTTCAAGGTTATACATTGTATACACCTTTTGAAACCGCAACTATTCTTAACCTTAATGCCAGGAACGGCGAGCTTGAGAGCTTTAACCACAATCCCGATGTTCCTTCCTTCGAACAACTGGATGCAGTCAGCCTTCCAGCTTCATCTGACAGAACTGGTGACAAAAAAGCAGTTGTCATTTACTCAGCTTTAACCGGAAACTTTGAATTGGTTTTCATGGAACCGGATTTGCAGTACTTTGACGAGGGAAAATTTATATCCGCAAAAACAGGTCTCGAAGAGAAAATATATTTAGATCAATTTTAAAATGTAAAAGACTGCCTCTGATTCACTGGCAGTCTTTCTTCTATGTAAAACTCTTAGCATCTTTCGGCAAATCTTTCACCTTCATCAAATACATCCTCATTTTCTGCTCATATTCCATCGGGTACTCATATCCCAAACTCTTCCCCACTTCCTGTGCCAGGGTGCTGAACAGGTCTGCTGTCCGGAATAGAGCTTGCCAGTTCTCCTCAATCCTTGCTCCTGCATAAGTCCCTTCCAGTTCTGCCCATGTTTCGGAGTCCAGGTAACGTTTGAACCAACGGCCGAACTTATTGGGATTGACGGTCCAATCATGCTTTACTCCCAGGTGCCATTCAATAACAGGCTGGAGATAATGGAATCGAATGACATTATCAAGCATGTATTTTGCAAAATACAATTCATCACGCCAAAGGCTGTTCGCGACGTATGCGGTATCTCCCCAAAAACTGTTGATAATATCGGCAAATGTGTCAGCTGACGGCTTCTTTGTTATATATGCCTTGTAAGCAGGAGCCGGGATTCCATTTGTGATTCCATCCTTATCTAACAAGACTTTATAGCCATTGTCGTATTCTTTTGGCAGTTCAGTCATGGCAGCCAGTTTTTTTATAAAGTCATTCGTCGAAATCTGAAAATCGATTTTAGTTCCATCTTCGTAAAGGACAAGTCTTGTTCGCCAATCGCCGTCCTGCAAAACCACTTTCTTTATGAGCAGACCGAATTGCTCGAGCCATCCATCGTCCTCGGTAAAAGCATTTAAATCATTCACGAAAATTTCGAAATCATGATCGGTGAACAGATCAGTGAATGCATGTGGATTTGCTCGTGAACTTGTCATCAGCACAGTCCGGATATTATCGTTTTTACTGGCCCAATCAAGAAGCTGGCCTATCATCTCTTGTTCTTGTTTCATGTTAGATAACTTCCTTTTCCTTGCTTAACCGCTCAACCTCTTTTTCCAGAAAGTCCAGACGGCGATGAACCCGGTAAATTATCGGTAAGTAAGCAATGATGACAATGATGAACCACCCCATTGTTTTCCCCCTTCACCTTGCTAAATTAAAAGTCCTAAAACTTGATCTACCTATAAGTAATTCGTTTTTCTGAGCATATTTCCTTCAATAAAATGAATATCATGCTTCCTGGCATAGGATTATTTGAGTTTACATTCATTGTTTGCTACAGTTAAATTAAGGAGATTTAACCCTATCTAGATGTTGTTAATTAAATAAGTAAAAGCCGGGGAGTGTACAAATAATGGAATCAACTTTTAACCAAAAAGATGAAGTGTCCGATTTCATTCAATCCAACAGGGAGCTATTCGAACAACACTTATTATCAGAAGCGGTGAACGTAGCTTCGAAGATTAATGAGATTCTCCAAAAAGGGAATATCGACCTTTTAAAAAATGCAGAAAAGTTAATTGTTTACATAGTGGAGCAGCAAGAAGAGAATCTGGTTGCTTTTGCTGAGCAAGAAGGAATCGCCTGGGCAGAACATTCGTTGACTGTTGCTTTCAAGCTGGAATGGATTCAGGCCATTCGCCGAACTTTGTGGCACTTCCTTAACAAATATGATCAAATGTACAACCGATTTTCTGACCGCGAGGAATTCTTCCAGCTTGAGAAAAGGATCAATGACCGAGTTGACCAATTCCTGAATACCTTCTTCCTGACTTATACAAAGTACAAAGATGAACTGCTTAACTCGCAGAGGAAGTTGGTAGAACACTTGTCAGTCCCTATTATCCCGGTCAGCAGTTCCGTTGCGGTACTTCCTCTAATCGGTATGATGGATGACTACAGAATGCAGATTATCGAAGAGAAGGTCCTGATGGATATTTCAAAACTGAAAGTCCAAACATTGATTATGGATCTTTCAGGAATTGCCGATATGGAAATGAACGTCATCTCCCATTTCCAAAAAGTATTGAGCGGCGTATCAATGATGGGTTCAAACGCTGTCATTACTGGAATGCGTCCTGAGCTTGTAAGAAAAATGATCCATGCCGGAATCACTTTTGACCTAAAGGCAGAAACCAAAGGTACGTTACAGCAAACACTGAGGTCCTATCTGGATAATGAAGTTACGAAATAATATAGCAAAAGCCCCTAGTCTGATTCTAGGGGCTTTACTTTGGCTATTATATGTGCTGAGACTCATAGATATCCTGGTTGATTCAACTAAAGCTAAATCTGTAAAATTTCGCGGATATCTTCTTCTGTCAGCGAAGCTGAGCTTTTTTCTTCGATGATTTCTTCGATCATGTTCCGCTTTTTATCCTGAAGCTCGTTCATCTTTTCTTCGATCGTTCCTCTGGCGATCAATTTGATGACCTGGACCTTATTTTTCTGTCCCATTCGGTGGGCGCGGTCTGCGGCCTGCTCCTCCACGGCCGGATTCCACCATAGATCGTAAAGGATGACTGTGTCAGCTCCAGTAAGATTCAAGCCTGTGCCCCCAGCTTTTAAGGAGATCAGGAAAAAGTCCCGTTCTCCAGCATTAAACTTTTCGCACGTTTCCACTCGCTCTTCAGGAGGTGTCTGTCCGTCCAGGTAAAAGAACGGAATTCCCTCATATGCCAATTCCCTGCCAATCAAGTCGAGCATTTTCGTGAACTGTGAGAATATGAGAACTCTTCTTCCAGCGAACCTGGATTCCTCAATGATTTGTTTCAACTGTTCTAGCTTTGCCGATTCACCCTTGTATCCGTCTACGAACAAAGCAGGATGGCAGCAGATTTGCCTTAATCGTGTCAAGCCAGCCAGAATTTTGATCCGGTTCTTCCTGATCGTATTCTTATCCAGCTGCTTCAGCGTTTGATGGCGAAGTTTTGCCAGATACGCTGCATAAAGCTTTTTTTGTTCAGGCAGCAATTCAACTCTATCGATTGATTCAATTTTTTCTGGCAGCTCCCCAAGCACCTCTTCCTTTACCCTTCGCAGTAAAAATGGGCGAATCCTGCGGGAGATGGTCTTGCTTGTCAGATTGCTGTATTCCTTTAATCCCTGGAATAACTCTGGGAACACCACCCGGAAAATAGACCATAACTCCTCTATGGAATTTTCAATCGGCGTACCTGTCAATGCGAACCGGTGGTCAGCCTGTATGTCCAACACAGCTTTTGCTGTTTGTGTCAGAGGATTTTTAAAAGCCTGCGCTTCATCGAAAAATACAGTGTGGAACTTGATTTTTTCGTACAGGTGAATATCCCTGCGCAGAAGCATATAGGATGTAATGACTACATCAATGCCCGAAACATCCTTAAGAAGCTTGGATCGCTCTGATTTATTGCCGTCGATGATCACTGCCTGGATTTCAGGAGTGAATTTCATGAATTCACTGAGCCAATTATAAACAAGGGAAGATGGACAGACAATCAGGACAGGCTGTCGGTTCTTCTTTATATTGGAAAGCTCCGATGCAATATAGGCGATGCTTTGCAGTGTTTTACCAAGTCCCATATCGTCTGCCAGGATACCGCCAAATCCGTAACTTGCGAGGGTTTTCATCCAGTGGTAACCCTGTTTCTGGTATTCTCGCAAGATTGGATCCAGGTTATCAGGGACCTCAAATTTCACTTTTCCAGGTGTACTTATTTCATTCAGGAAACTGCGGAACGAATCCTCTAATCTTAGAACGGACCCATCCTCGAATGATTCCAGCATTTGCATCCCACGGACAATCGGGACATTTAACCCTTTTTCCAAATCTTCATCCTGGATGGGCCCTGCCTTCAAGAAACGCTGGATTTCCTCCCATTCCCTCGTTTCCAGAGACATCAACGCTCCATTGCGCAACCGATAATACTTTCGTTTTTCCTCAAGAGCTTCAAGAATATCCCTGATATGTTTTTCAGGAATCCCCTCCATTTCAAATTTGAACTCAAGCCAGTTTGTCCGCTCTTTTTTCACCTTGACACGTATTTGCGGCCGGGCCGGCTCCCTGAAAATCCGAGTCCTGACGGCTGTTGTCGCGTATATCTCTACAAGCTTTTGCAGCTTCGGCATGATGTGATACAAAAATTCATATTCCAACTCTTCGTTATGCAAGAAATAACCGCCATCCGTTTTTGCAAATGAACCTTCATCCAGCAACTCCAGAATCAGGTCCTCCCTGACCATGTCCCTGATCAACAACGAGGTCACTTTCGGTTCCCTTTCCTCAATCGGGTTGAAAACGATCTTTCCATACTGGAACTCGACCCCTGCCAGCAATCGGTTATTTACCCTATCAAGGTAAAGCTTTGCGGTCAATGGCTCTGTTAAAAATTGCTTCGTGATATCGCCATCTATTTGCACTTCCCCAATACTGCGCAGGCCAGGCACGACTTTTTCCACAAAAAACCCCATCTGATCCTGTAAAATCGGTATGCTATCCTTTTTGGATTGTGACAGCATATTTTTCAGTTCGAATAATCTGCTGCAATCCTCGGTGCTGAGCTGGAACAACTCGGCTTTCGACCAAACGAGGTCATATTTATGAAGGACGATCAGATTAGAGATTCCAGCAATTTTTAGGGAATAGTCTACCTCGGTAATTTTTTCAAAGTTGAACAAAAGCGGAAGACTATCGTTGGAAACAGAAAACGGCCCGGTCACCTGGCCATCCTCTTTCAACTTAACATCCGGAGCCTTTTCCAACAGCGGCAACAGCTGCTGCCAAAAGGATGGCGGAATGATTAAGATTGACGAGTCATTATCGTTTTTGACCACCAATTCTGAGTCCTGGACAATCTGGATTAGTATTTTGATGATTGAGTCGTTTTCATTATGAAAACAATGAAACTCAGGATTATAGGTGAACAAATCAGATAGCAATGCTGACTGCCGATTCACCACACTAATCAAGAATCCCGAAATATCTTCGATTTCGACCGGCCCAATACTCATCGAAACACCCAGCATCATTTGCTGATCACTGGTTTCGACCGGCTCAATCATGAATATCGTATTCAAGGGCTTCCTTGTTTCAAAATGAAGCTGGTGGCCGCTTGTTCTTCGTGGTCCTTCACTGAAAATGGTCAGCAGCCCTTCAGCCAGCTCACTTCCTGGATGATTAAAATTCTTGAGTGAATTTGATGATCCATGCTTTTGCTCATCTAAAATAGCCAGCAGGACCGCGGCTACATGCTGGCATTCATATTTGACAGAAGCAAGCTTCGGACAAGTGCACTCCGTTGTAAAACGGCTGGCCCCGGTTTTCGTGACAGTGACATGGAATACATCCGCCCCTGTAACGGTTGCATTCACCCGTTTCTCTTCGTAGTCTTTGAACTCTACTTTATCCGCACGGTAAAACGCATTCCCCCGCTTGAAGGAAACAGTTCCGCATAATTCCTTGATGACTTTTTGATTTAGGTTGATATCCATGGCCTGCTCCCTCCTCGGAGATGCAATAATCGATAGTTATTAGTGTAGACCTTATCTACTCATTTGTTAAGCAGGAATGCAAAAAGCATGGAGAATTCTCCATGCTCGAAGTTTTAAAATAGAAGAGTAAGCATCCAGGACACCTGAAACTTAGTCATCATCACATTCCACGAAATTTTTCAATGCAGATAGTTTGTTGTCCCAATATAACTCGAAAAACGAAAGCCATTCCTTCAATTCCTGAAGCGGTTCTGGCTGTAATGAATAGCGAGTTTCACGTCCAATTTTTTTACTGGTTACCAAACCTGCCTCAGATAACACAAATAAGTGTTTGTTTACAGCCGTCCTCGTAATCGGAAATTCTTCAGTTATAGATGCAACTGGCATCTCCTTGTCCGCGAGCAGCTTCAGTATTTTCCGGCGAGTAGGGTCTGCAACAGCCTGGAAAACATCATGTTTTGCATGTGAATCTGACATGTTAGCCCTCGATGTAGGCTGGAAGTGCTTCGTTAACGATTTTGTCCCAGCCATTATCCATGATTCCCTGGATAACCGTATGAGGCTGTCCAAACTCAGTGACCTTATCAGGGTCCCAACCGGAGTGGATTAATGTGAACTCTGTCTTTCCTTCCAGCTCCTTCAGTTCAAATAGAAGGTGCCAATCCTGCCCCCAATCAAAGCCCAGACGATTCGGCGGATCCAATTCCGTTACCTTGCATGGTGAATCTCCAAAAGGACCTGCGTGGAGGATGAACTCTTTGCCAAGCTCCGGTTCAAATGTGTTCGGCATCCACCAGGCAGCGATCCCTTCAGATGTCGCGACTGCTTTCCATACTTTTTCAATTGGCGCATTTAGAATGATTGTTTTGCGAATTTCTCTTTGTGTATCCATATTTTGGCCTCCATTGGTTAAATAACACTATTTGGTGTCACTTCTTTAATTTATAACACCTTTTAGTGTCATGTCAACAGAATGGACCAGGCACAATGTCTAAGTACCTGGTCCACGATGAAAATTAGATCTCAATTATAATCGGCAAGATCATCGGCCTTCTTCTTGTTTTTTGGAAGATGTGCTGACCAACTGCTTTTTTGATGCCCTGCTTAATGACATTCCAGCGATATACATTGTCTTCTTGAAGTTCGGTTACTGTTTTTGTCACAAGATTATTTACATCTTTCATCAGATCCTCTGAGTTTTTCACAAAAACAAACCCCCGTGATATAGTATCCGGTCCTGAAATGATTTTCCGTTCGGCTTTGCTTAATGTAAGGACAATGACCAGCATTCCATCCTCGGATAGCTGCTTTCTGTCCCTGAGCACGATCTCGCCTACATCTCCGACACTTACGCCATCAACATACGTATCACCTGCTGGGACATTGCGGGTCTGGCGCGCTTCTCCATTTTCAATGTCAACGATATCACCATTTTTCACGATAAATGTATTTCCCTTTTCTACACCAACAGATTCCGCCAGCAAGAGGTGGTGATGCAGCATCCTGTATTCCCCGTGTATCGGGATGAAATACTTAGGCTTCATCAAAGTCAGCATCAGCTTGAGATCTTCCTGGTAGCCATGCCCGGAAACATGCATGCCAGTGGTACTGCCGGAGCCGTAAATGACTTTCGCACCAAGCTTGAACAAATTATCGATGATCTTGGAAACATCCTTTTCATTCCCGGGAATTGGCGATGCCGCCATGATGACGGTATCTCCTGGATATACCGAGACATCGCGGTAATTTCCTGATGAGAGGCGGGAAAGCGCGGCCATCGGCTCTCCCTGGCTGCCAGTACACAGGATGGCAACCTTATGTGGATCCAGTTGGTCGACTACATTCGATTGTATCAGCATTCCCTCAGGAACATTCAAGTACCCTCTTTCGATCGCCACATCGACTACATTGACCATACTCCTGCCAAGCAGCGCAAGCTTTCTGTCTGTCTTGATTGCTGCCTCCACAACCTGCTGAACCCGGTTCACGTTAGAAGCAAAAGTTGAAACAAAGATTTTACCTTCCGCTTTCATGAAGGCTTCTTCAAGATGGCTGGCCACCATTCTTTCTGATGGCGTCAATCCGGTTCGCTCCGCATTCGTGCTCTCCGAAAGCAACGCCATTACACCTTCTGTTCCAATCTTCGCCATCTTATGAATCTCCGATTGCTCATCATTAGCAGGCGTCAGGTCGAATTTGAAATCTCCGGTATGGACAACATTACCTTCAGGCGTATGGAAGACAATCCCCAAACAATCCGGGATGCTGTGGCTCACTTTGAAAAAAGAAACCTTCACCTTGCCGAAATCCAATTCTGAATCTGAATTTATTTTGTTAAGTTCAGTTCCTCTTAAAAGCTTATGTTCACTCAGTTTCAGCTCGATTAAACCGAGAGTGAAATTTGTTGCATAGACTGGTGCTTTCAGTTTCTTGAAGAAATATGGGACCCCGCCAATGTGGTCCTCGTGTCCATGGGTCACGATCAACCCCCTGATTTTGTCTCTGTTTTCTTCAAGATAGGTCATTTCCGGGATAATCAAATCGATTCCCAATAAACTTTCATCAGGGAACTTCCCTCCGCAGTCAATCACAAAAATATCGTCCTCATATTGGACAACATACATGTTTTTTCCGATTTCATTGATGCCGCCCAAGGCAAATATAGATAAAGTCACTTCATATCCTCCTAATCCGTAATCGATTTTGTTAGTATTGCCTATTTTGGTTTGGATTATTTTGCAATGACTTTACCCTTATAATGTTTAGGAAACCCTCAAAACCAGACGTTTTTGCATGTTTTTAATATTTTTCACTTGTTTTTTGATTACTGAAGATCGTGCTGCTCATGTTTTTCGCCCGGATTATTAGAGAATTCCATTAGTATATTTTGCAAAAAAATTTTATTCGCAAAAACCATATGTTTATTCGCAAAATCTAAAATTTTATTCGCAAACTGGAAAAACGCATGTTTTTTCCAGTTTTCCAACGAAAAAAACCAACCCGCTCTTTAGCGAATTGGTCTTATTTCCTTATTTCTCGATCCAGGTATACATATACTGGTCGTCTTCGATGCCCATTGCTTTCTTTACCGTTTTCAGCGGCCGGAATGTATCGATCATGACGGCAAGCTCTAAAGTTTCTTTTTTGCCAATGCTCGCTTCCGTCTTTCCTGGGTGCGGTCCGTGCGGGATCCCGCTTGGGTGCAGTGTAATCGAGCCTTCCTTGATTCCTTTGCGGCTCATGAAGTTGCCTTCTACATAGTACAGCAGCTCATCGCTGTTGACATTGCTGTGGTAATATGGAGCCGGAATCGCTTCAGGATGGTAGTCGTAAAGCCTTGGCACGAAGGAACATACAACATAATTATGGCCTTCAAACGTCTGGTGGACAGGCGGCGGCTGATGGATTCGGCCGGTGATCGGCTCGAAGTCCTCGATATTGAACGCCCACGGATACAGATAGCCATCCCAGCCGACAACATCAAGCGGGTGATGGTTCAACACGTGACGATGCAGATGGCCGCGCGTCTTCGTGATCACCTCATGCTCCCCTTTTTCAGAGAAGGTTTCCAGCGTTTCCGGTCCGCGGATATCTCGTTCACAGAATGGGCTGTGCTCGAGAAGCTGCCCATATTCATTGCGGTAACGTCGGGGAGTCGTGATCTGGCTGAACGATTCAACAATCAATGCCTTTGTCTGCTCAGAATCATCTGGAACAACCCTGTACATCGTTCCGATTGGGATTACGACATAATCACCAGGACGATAGTTTATCGTTCCAAACATCGTCTCCACCTTGCCTGATCCATGATGGAAAAAGAACATTTCATCTCCATCACCATTGCGGTAAAATTGCATCATCGTTTCAGTGATATTCGCAAATCCAATCAGGAGGTCATCATTTCCAAGGATATATTCCCTTCCACTTAAAGCATCCCCCGTTTTCGTGATCTGGTCGGTCAGGAAGTGCCGATGGTTCAATGATGCCTGTTCTTCATATTCAGGCATGTAACTGCCGATTAATTCGCTCTTCACGACCTCAGTCGGCATATGATGATGATAAAGGATTGACTGTGTGCCGGAAAAACCTTTGGTTCCCATTACCTGCTCGCGAAAAAGCGAACCGTCTTCCTTTTTAAAAATGGTATGGCGTTTCTTCGGGATTTCTCCCAGCTGACGGTAATACATAATTACACCTTCTTTCTAGTCTTCGATTATTTTATTTTTCAAGACACCTAGTCCTTCAATCTCAAGCTCTACTTCATCGCCGGGCTCCAGCCAGCGGTGGACATCTGTACCAAGCTCCAGGATACAGCCTGTTCCTACTGTACCTGAGCCGATTACCTCTCCGGGATACAGTGTCGTCCCCGCGGAAGCACGCTCAATCATCTCACCGAAGGAATAATAGAGATCCTTCACATTGCCACTCGAAAGTTCCCTTCCGTTCACCCTTGCTGTCATTTGCAGGTTATAGCCTTTCTCCGCCTTGATGGAATCCAGCTCATCCTTCGTGACCAGATATGGACCAAATGAAGTCGCGAAATCCTTGCCCTTCGCCGGTCCAAGGCCTACTTTCATTTCGTGACGCTGCAGATCACGGGCACTCCAATCATTCATGATAAAAAATCCGAATATATGCTGTTCTGCATTCTCAGCCTTGATATTCCGGCCTCCCTTGCCGATGACACAGGCGATTTCCAATTCATAATCGAGCCACTCGCATGCTTGCGGACGGCTGATTTCATCTTCTGGCCCTTTGATGGCAAGATGGTTGGTAAAATAGAATACCGGGATTTCATACCATTCAGGAATCATTTCAAGCCCCCGGTTCTCCCTCGCTGTTTTTACATGCTGCTCGAATGCGTAAAAATCCCGGACACTCTTAGGATTTGGGAGCGGCGCGTTCAAGGTTACGTCATTCAGCGGATAAGAACCATTCCCTGTCTCAATCAAGCCTTTATTTTCTTGGATATACTCCATGAATGCCGCATGGTTTTCGATGAATGCCAGCATATTGTCAGGCAACGTCCCATTCGATGCTTCGTGCATATCAACCGCCATATTGCTGGAGTCAATCCAGCCAGCTCTCACTGTGCCATCTTTTTTCATAAACGTAATAAGTTTCATGTCATCACCTATTTTCTTTGCAGTTCAAAGGTTTTTGCCAGCGGTAGAGTATAAGTAGCGCCTGCCAGCCTGCCAACCGGATTTAGCTTCTCAGAATTAATGCGGCCATTTTCATAAAGGCTATCTTCCACATGGACATGAACAACTTTGCCAATGACAAGGCTGCCAGCTCCAGCTTCTTCCCCGCCAAAGTGCAGGACCTGATCGAGAATACACTCAAGATGGACCTTGGACTCTTTGACCCGTGATGGTCTAACCGCGACGCTGTCAACCTTGGTCAGTCCCGAAGCCTCAAATTCATCAACATCTGATGCGAATTCCGTCGCACAGTCATTCATCTGCTGGACGAACGCCTCACTGACAATATTGATGACGAACTCCTTTGTGCTTTCAATATTTTTAAGCGTATCTTTCTTCGCGCCGTCAGTCCCTCTTCTCATTGGCGAAAAGCAGACCATCATCGGGTTTGAGCTGATGACAGTAAAAAAACTGAATGGAGCCAGATTGGCGTTCCCGTTTTCATCCTGGCTGGAAACAAAGGCAATGGGCCTCGGCAGGACCGATCCTTGCAAGAGCTTGTATGCGTCTCTCCATTCAAGTTGATCTGTTTTGATTTCCAAGGGTTACACCGCCCTTTCATGAAAAAGCTGGCTGACAATTTTCAAAATGAACTCATGGTCCTCATGTGTGCCGAGAGTAATCCGGAATGCTTCCTTGTACCCTGGCAAGTGCATCTGCCTGACAAGAACACCATTCTCTGTAAGCTTCTGAATAACTGGTCTATTTGTAAAAGCAAACAAGAAGTTGGATTGCGATGGGAAACTATCTATCTCCAACTCTTTAAACTTCGCACTAAGGAAAGTTCTTTCTGCACTATTCTTAGCGGCACAGTCTTTTATGAAATCTTGGTCCTCAATAGCAGCTATTGCTGCTTCCTGTGCAAGCTGGTTCACATTGAATACGTCCCTGACTTTATGAAGCTCCTTCGCGATATCTTCATGCATGATGCCATAGCCAACTCGCAGGCTGGCAAGGCCATAAATTTTTGAAAAAGTTCTGAGGATGACGATGTTTTGATATTGATCAAGCAATGGCATCGTATCCAGGAATTCATCAGAATCTGTGTATTCGAAATAAGCTTCATCCATGATGATCAGCACATTTGAAGGTACATTGTCGATAAAAGAAAGCAAATCGTGCTTGGCGACAATCGTTCCGGTTGGATTGTTCGGGTTGCAGACGAATACCATTCTTGTTTTTTCGTTGATGGCTTCCTGCATTTTTTTAAGATCATGCCTGCCGTCAATCATCGGAACGGTGACAGCTCTGCCGCCTTCGATCACCACATTCGTTTTATAGCGAGGGAAAGTTACTTCTGCCATGACCGCTTCCTCATTTTTATTAATGTACGCTCTTGTCAGAAGGCGAATGATTTCCTCTGAACCGTTCGAAACAAGAAAATGATTTGGACCCAATTTATAATAGGCGGAAAGTTTCTCCACGATTCCTGAGGTCAATCCGTCCGGATAGAATGCCAGTTTAGAAGATGCCTGTATGATTGCTTCTCTGACCTTTGGCGATGTGCCATACACATTTTCATTATCCGAAAGCTTCCTTACTTTAGTAAGTCCATACTGCTCTTTAATCTCATCAATTGTCTGTCCGAGGGCGTATGGTGTGATTCCTTCGAGTTCTGCTCTTGCTTTTACATTCATGTTCATCCCCCAATTCTAAGACGCCGTTTATAACAAAAGGGAGCGATTCGCCCCCTTCACTCCCGGCTATTAAAGGTTGCCGCGTCGTTCCTGTTCACGCTCGATTGATTCGAATAGAGCCTTGAAGTTTCCTTCACCAAAACCTCTTGCGCCTTTGCGCTGGATGATTTCAATAAAGAGAGTTGGACGGTCTACGATTGGCTTCGTGAAAATCTGCAGCAGATAGCCTTCATCGTCGCGGTCTACTAGAATGCTAAGCTCTTTTAGCTTATCGATTTCTTCATCAATTTCGCCAACACGCTCTGCCAGCATTTCATAGTAAGAATCCGGTGTGCTCAGGAATTCAACACCATTTTCATGCAGTTGTGCAACTGTGCTGACAATATCTTCTGTCAAAATCGCAAGATGCTGAACTCCGGGTCCGTTGTAGAATTCCAGGTATTCCTGGATCTGCGACTTGCGCTTTCCTTCTGCCGGCTCGTTAATCGGGAATTTAATGCGACCGCCATTATGCATTACCTTGGACATCAATGCTGAATACTCTGTCACGATATCCTTATCCGTAAAGTGCTTCATTTCTTTGAAGCCCATAACATTCGCATAATAGTTAACCCATTCTTCCATTCTCTCAACATTGCCGACAACATGGTCAATCCCGATGAAACCAGCGTCATTCACAGGGACTGTTGTTTCGTGCTCAACAAACCCTGGCATGAACAAGCCGTTGTAATTTTTTCTTTCAACAAGTGTGTGGATGGTGTCACCATATGTACCGATGACTGCTTTTTTTAATGTACCGTTTTCATCAGAAACTTCATGCGGCGGCTGGATTTCAATTGCTCCCCGCTTAACCGCTCCCTCATACGCTTTCTCGACATCATCAACAGCAAGCGCAATGTCCTTGACGCCATCGCCGTGAGCCTTGACAAACTGGGCTACACGAGATGAATCATTGTAGGTTCCAGTCACAACAAGACGGATCTTACGCTGCTGCAGGACATAAGATGTAGTTTCACGATTCCCTGTTTCAAGGCCGGAATAAGCTACTACCTTAAAGCCAAAAGCCGTCTGGAAAAAGTGAGATGCCTGCTTGGCATTCCCTACATACAGCTCTAAATAATCAACATCCTGTACCGGAAAAAAGTCCTCTGTACTTTGGCCAGATACCATTACTTTCTCTTGCATTGTAAAACCTCCTGAAAGAATATTTATAATATTAAAAATAATTTTATAGTAACTATCCATGCCCTCTCAAGAGCGCGATGTAAAGCTATAATGCTTTTGTGTGGTAAAGTGTCTATTCTTGAAAACTGTTACATCAATTCCAACAACATCATTTTCGGATTCTCAATCAACTGTGCAAAACGGTTTGTAAAGGCAACAGCCGTTGCCCCATCTGCGACTCTGTGGTCAAACACCATTGACAGATTCATGATAGAACGGATGGCAATTTCGTCTTGATCTGTGACAACTGGCCGTTTCTTTGTTTTATGGAAGGAAACGAGCGCTGTCTGCGGGTGCTGAATGATTGGTGTCGCACCAATGCTGCCGCCCAGCGGACCGACATTGCTGATCGTGAATGTACCGCCAGATATATCCTTAACCGTCAGCTTGTCATTAAGGGCGAGCTTTGTCAGATGCTTCATTTCACTATGGATTTCCTTTAAATTCTTCTGCTCCACATTTCTGATTACCGGCACAATCAGGCCTTCTGGCGTGTCCACGGCAATTCCAATATGGTGCTCACGCAACAGCAGGATGCGTTCGTTTTCCTCATCAAGCCGCGCATTAAAGACAGGGAATTCTTTTAACCCAATCGAAAGAGCTTTGATAAAGAAGGCAGTTGCAGAAATAGAGTTTCCGGAAGCCTTGATTTCTTCCCTTAAAGTGATCAACTCACTTACATCAATTTCCTCAAAGTGAGTACAGTGAGGGATCGTGTACATGGATTGGACCATCTTTTTTGCAATCTGCTTGCGGCGGCCGCGGAATGGCAATGTATCCTCATTACGAGCGGAATCTTTCTCTTCAAAACCAGCTTCTGAAAGGTTCGAAGCCTGCAGTTCGGAACTTGCTTCCGAAACGTTCGGAACCTGCTGTTCGGAACCACCTTCCGAATTACTCGCAACCCCTTGCTCTCTTAGATGAACAAAGGCAAGTATATCTTCTTCGTTAATCCGGCCTGCTGGTCCAGTCCCTTTGACCTCCATAATATTGACGCCGTTTTCCCGGGCAACTTTCCTGGTATAAGGTGAAGCAAGGATCTGGCCCAGTCGCGCACTAACACCTACAGGGACCTTGCTTGCAGTGGGTCTGTCCAAAACAGCTACCGCAGACTCGGCAGGTTCGGCTGCTGCTTTTACAGCTTCAACTATCTTCTGGGACTCAACAGGCTTACCTGCACTGGTACTGTCCTCCATGATCAGTAAAGTTGTCCCTACCTTTACCGTTTGCCCTGGAGTTAACAGCAGTTCTTTAATTACACCTGCACGGGGAGCAGGAATCTCTGCGGTCATTTTGTCTGTCTGGACTTCCACCAGGGGATCATCAGCCTTGACGATATCCCCCGGTTTCACCAGATAACAATTGATGTCCGCTTCGGTCATGCCTTCCCCAATGTCATGGAGCTTTACTTCAACCAATCGGCACGCCTCCTAAAACTTCATTACTTTCTGTATGGCAGCTGCGACTCTTTTCGGCGTCGGCAGATAATGATCTTCAAAACCAAAATACGGTACAGGCGTATCATAGCCCGTCACTCTTTCTGCCGGGGCCTTTTGATAAAGGAATGCCTCATCATTGATCAGTGATATTAAATCACTGCCAGTACCGCCTGTCGCATGGGCTTCATGGACAATTACCGTCCGGCCAGTTTTTTGGACTGACTCTATGACAAGGTCCTTGTCGATAGGATAGAGTGTCCTTAAATCAAGGACCTCGCAATTGATCCCCTTTTGCTTCATATCTTCAGCAGCCTTCATCGCTACTGGTACCATTGCGCCCCAGGCAATGACCGTCACATCTTCGCCTTCTGTCATCTTCTTTCCTTTACCTATTTCAACTGTATACTTTCCTTCCGGAACCTCACCGCGTGAGGAACGATAACTTCTCATTGGCTCTAAAAATAGGACAGGATCTGGATCTTCAATCGCAGCAATCATCAGTCCTTTTGCATCATAGGCATTGGATGGACAGACTACCTTCATTCCTGGCATATGGGTAAAAAGGGATTCTGTGCTGTCACAATGAATTTCAGGTGCTCGCACACCGGCGCCATAAGGAGCGCGAATCACCATTGGAACAGTAAAATGCCCAAGAGTTCTCATCCGCAGTCTCGAAGCATGGGTCATGATTTGTTCATAGGCAGGATAAATAAAGCCCAGGAACTGAATTTCCACAACGGGACGGAATCCGTTCACTGCCATGCCAATCGCTGCCCCTACAAAACCTGCTTCACTCAATGGCGTATCTATTACGCGGTCCTCCCCATATTTCTCCTGAAGGCCATCAGTAGCGCGAAAGACTCCGCCGTTTTTCCCGATATCTTCACCTAGAAGGATCACTTCCTTGCTTTCACTAAGCATCGTATCTAGTCCATCGGTTATCGCCTGGACAAGCGTCAAAGTCTTTGTCTGAAGTGCTGTTTCCATCATGCTTCACCTCCGATCAGTTCAAGGTACTCCCGCTTCTGCTTCTCGATTGTCCATGTAGGTTTCTCAAAAACATAGTCAAAGATCACAGCCGGGTCAGCTTTAGGGAATTTCTCCATTTCTTGTACAGCACCATCAATTTCTGCCGCTGCCTGCTCTTCTATTTCCTTCACCCATGCTGCATCGTAAAGCCATTCATTTTTCAGCCAGCGTTCCAGCCTTAGCAAAGGATCTGTGTCCATTCGCTTGAGCGCACTTTCACCTTGATCACGATATTTGGAGGCATCGTCAGCAGTGGTATGGGACCCATAACGCCAGGTCATCGCTTCAATCAGTGTCGGTCCCTCACCATTTCGAGCCCGATGCAGTGCCTTTTCCGTTTCAGCAAAAACAGCAAAAACATCGTTACCATCAATCCTTACACCTGGAATATCATAGGCAAGAGCTTTTTGTGCAATGGTTGCAGAGTTCATTTGTTTACTGATTGGCACTGAAATTGCATATTGATTGTTCTGGCAAAAATAGACGACCGGAGATTTGAAGACGCTGGCAAAATTCAAGCCTTCATGAAAGTCTCCTTCCGAGGTCGCGCCATCACCGAAATAACAAATGGCCGCATTCTTTGTACCTTTTTGCTTTTCGGCAAATGCTGCACCTGCAGCGTGTGGAATTTGGGTTGCAATCGGGATGGCCGGCGGAAAAATCTTTTTCCCATCCGGCGGCACACAGCCTTCATTTCGTCCATTCCAGAACAGCAAAATATTCCTCAAGGAGTGGCCGAACACCGTTGCCGCACCATGATCACGGTACGTCGGGAACATCCAGTCTTCACTTTCGAGTGCCAGAGCTGTTCCTACCTGGGAAGCTTCCTGTCCTTCAAATGGAGCGTATGTCCCGATTCGCCCTTGCCGCTGGAGACTGATGGATTTCCTGTCCAGCGTCCGGATCCTTACCATTTCCGAATAAAATTTCTTCACTCGCTCTTCAGTCACCAAATCTTTATGTTCCTCAGAAACAATGTTTCCGTTTTGGTCCATCACTTGAAAAATCGGAAAATCCTTTTCCATCGGCTCACCCTTTTTTATAAGTCTATGAATCTATTACATCCTCACTGCCCATTTCGGACGCTTCATATGTGAGAAAAAGCTGTTGCGTCTTGTTCTGGCTTCGATCCGGTTTTCGCAAAATTTATTCGCAGCTTCGACCGTTGTGATTCCTTCACTCTCTGCCTGTCTGTAAATATTTAAAAGTGAATTATAGATTGCCTTCGTTTTCTTTAAGACTCGTTCCTTGTTTGGTGAATACAGCTCATCTGCCACCTGAATCAATCCGCCAGCATTAACGATATAATCAGGCGCATAAAGGATCCCTTTTTCCTGAAGAATATGGCCGTGACGTTCTTCCTTGAGCTGGTTGTTCGCTGATCCCACCACCGCTTTAACCTGAAGCTGTGGAATGGTCTCATCGTTGATGATTCCGCCCATTGCGCACGGAATGAAAATGTCTGCTGGCTGGGAATAAATTTCGTCACTGTTTACTACCTTGATTCCCGCTCCCATTTCCTTGGCTTTCTGGACAATCTGGTCGATTGCTTTTTGATTGATATCTGTAACATACAGGTCTGCACCATTTTCCAGAAGGTATTCTGCTACCTTGTAGCCTACCTTGCCCAGTCCCTGGATCGAATAAGACTTCCCGGATAAATCATCCGTATCCCAAAGCGCTTTGCTTGTTGCCTGCAATCCAAAAATCACGCCCTGTGCTGTCGGCACAGAAGAATCACCGCTGCCGCCATACACTTCATCCACGCCAACGATGCAATTTGTTTCTTTTAATGCATGCACAAAATCTTCCGGATCCGTACCCATGTCTGTCCCTGTATAAAAACGGCCCTGGATCGACTCAACAAACTGTCCAAATGCCCTGAACAATTCTGGACTTTTATCTTTTGTAGGGTCGCCTATGATGACAGCCTTCCCGCCGCCGAAATCAACATCAGCCGCTGCACACTTATAGGTCATGCCCTTCGAAAGTCGCAGTACATCTTCAAGTGCATCGTCTACTGATTTATAAGGGTACATACGGCAGCCGCCCAGAGCCGGTCCCAGCCGAGTACTATGAATCGCGATAATCGCCTTTAATCCTGTTGCTTCATCATTACAAAACACAACTTGCTCGTGTTCACGAATTTGTTCGAACATATCCATTGTTCTTTCCCCCTTTATTCCGTTAAATCATG
This sequence comes from Bacillus sp. ISL-41, assembly GCF_018613235.1. Lineage (GTDB taxonomy): Bacteria > Bacillota > Bacilli > Bacillales > Cytobacillaceae > Mesobacillus. The sequence goes on along the minus strand of NZ_JAGGQP010000019.1, from coordinate 93,180 downwards.
TTAGCGCTTTCATTTTGGCGCAAAAATTTTTAGCTTCCAGTAAGTAATTCAGTTATCTTCTCTTTAGGAAGGACCACTTGCTTTACTTCCCCTACTCCTATAAGGCGACCCTTGCTTTCAGCCCTTACATTAGTAAGAATGGTATTGTCCTTTAGATCTGTGACGGTAGCAGTAATTGTTACCTTAGCTCCTTCGGTACATGGGGCGATGTGCTTTACAGTTACCGCACCTCCCATTCCTTCTTCATGATCCTCTAAAAAGGGAATGATAATTTGCCGTGAAACCCATTCCATGTGATACACCATTGAAACCGTGGAGTATACTGGATGGACGACTTTTCCCTCAAAGCGGGCAAACATATCTGGTGTAACAATGACATCGATGGAGGCCGTATGCCCAGCGATCAAGCCATCTCGCATCATATCCCACCTTTCCAAGTTGCAAATATGTATAACGTTTATTTAACGTTATCATAACATTCCGTTAAATAAATGGTCAATAAATTGTAAGAAATTTTGGTATTTTCTTAAAAATAATTTTGATATAATATTTAGCTATCAAAATAAAAACAACCAGCTCCAGTAGCTGGTTGTTTTTTGTCTAGCCTAATAACGCTCGATCGCTTGCCATCTTTGTTCCGCGGATCCGCTGGAATTCGTTTAGCAAGTCTTCGATTGTCAGCTTTGCTTTTTGTTCTTCGTTTACCTCGAGGATGATCTGGCCTTTATCCATCATGATCAGCCTGTTGCCTAGGTCGAGAGCCTGCTGCATGTTATGCGTGACCATTAATGTAGTGAGATGGTATTTATCGACGATTTCATTTGTAAGGTTTGTTATCAGCTCTGCACGAGAAGGATCCAATGCCGCAGTGTGTTCATCCAATAATAGTATCGAAGGCTCTGTAAATGTTGCCATCAGAAGAGACAAAGCCTGGCGTTCACCGCCGGATAACATCCCTACCTTGGCATTCAAGCGGTTCTCTAGTCCCAGGTGAAGTGACTCAAGCACTTCCTTAAAGAGTTCCCGGCGTTTTTTTGTTACTCCGCGTCCCAAAGTCCTGCGTTTATTCCTCGAATATGCAATGGCAAGGTTTTCTTCAATCGTCATGCTCGGAGCAGTGCCAGCCATTGGATCCTGGAATACACGGCCAATCAATTTTGACCGATTATATTCGCTCATGTAAGTTACATCCTTACCGTCCAGTTCCACCTGACCATGATCTGGAACCATTACACCAGAGATCACATTCATTAAAGTGGATTTTCCGGCTCCGTTGCTGCCGATGACTGTGACAAAGTCTCCCTTTTCCAGGGTGAGATTAATATTGTCCAGGGCGATCTTTTCATCTGGAGTACCTTCATTGAAGACTCTATGAATCTGATTTAAGTGCAGCACCAGCCTCACCCTTTCCTTCAGAAGGAATAGCTGCCATCTGCATGTGCTCAAGCTGCCTTTTTACCTTCCGTTTTTTCTCTTTATAGCTTTCTATCATTTTCGGAGCAGTCAGTGCCAATATTACGATAATCGCCGTGATCAGCTTCATGTCGCCCGGCTCAAGGAACTCTACCCTTAGTGCAAGTGTGACAACGATTCGATAAATGATCGCCCCGCCAATGACCGCAAGTGTTGTTCTAGCAATCGATTTTGTACCGAACAAAGCCTCACCGATGATGACAGACGCAAGACCGATAATAATCATCCCGATCCCCATACCAACGTCCGCGAAACCACCCTGCTGCGCAATCAATGCGCCAGAAAAAGCTACCATCGCATTCGACAGGCCAAGGCCAAGGATGATCATCAGGTTGGTATTGGAAGAGAAACTGCGGATCATTCTCTTGTTATCGCCGGTTGCCCGGATTGCAAGTCCAAGTTCTGTCTTAAGGAATGCATCAGTAAGGAATTTAATCGACAGCGTCACGACAATCATGAAAAGTAGGATTCCCCACGTTCTTGGAAGACTGTCTCCAAGTCCGACTGCTGTCAGGATGCCATTAAAGAATCCGTCAATTCCCGTCTTATCGAAAAAGTCCCTTACCGCTGTCATGGCAGTATCCGTGTTCAACAGAGGGACATTCGATTTACCCATGATTCTTAAATTGATAGAATACAAGGCAATCATCAACAGGATACCCGACAGAAGTGCATTCACCTTTCCGACTGTATGGATGATGCCTGTTAAGCACCCAGCGATGAATCCGGCAACCATGGCTACCATTGTAGCAGCAAATGGGTTTGCACCATTCACAATCATGATGGCGGCGACTGCAGCTCCAGTTACGAAGCTGCCGTCAACCGTCAAATCCGGAAAATCAAGTACCCGAAAGGATAAGTATACACCCAGAGCCATGATGGCATAGATGATGCCGGACTCAAATGCTCCAAATATTGAAGTAAACAAGTTGAATCATCCTTTCTCTTATTCTTCGTAAAACTCTGCGTCGTCTCCCCATTCTTCCTTAACTTCAACACCCTGCTCTTCAGCAGCTTTTTTGTTGATTGTCAGTGTTAATGATTTTGGAAGTTCAACAGGAATCTCAGAAGCTTTCTTATTACCAGATAGAATTTCAGCAGCCATCAAGCCTGACTGGTAACCAATGTCATAGTAATTGAAACCGCTGGCTGCAACGGCGCCGCGCTTCATGGAATCAAGCTCACCAACGAATAACGGGATCTTTTTGCCATTAGCTACAGAAATAACAGATTCAAGTGCAGATACGACCGTATTATCCGTAGGGACGTAGATAGCATCAACACGTCCGACAAGAGATTCTGCAGCTTGCTTAACTTCAGCTGATGTAGAGATAGAGGCTTCAACAACCTTCGCTCCATTTGCTTTCGCAAGCTTCTTGACTTCCTTTAGCTGGACTTCAGAGTTCTGCTCGCCAGCGTTATAGATGACGCCGATTTTCTTGGCGCCTATTTCATTCGTCATGAAGTCAATTGTCTTTTTGGTAGCATCCGGATGGTTATCGGTCGTACCAGTGACATTGTCGCCCGGTTTATCGAATGCTTCAACAAGCCCTGCCCCGACCGGATCTGTCACCGAGGTGAAGATGATCGGAATATCCTTTGTCGCATTAAGTGCTGCAACGGCACTTGGTGTAGCATTAGCGAAGATGAGGTCGACTTTATCACCGACAAAATTATTCGCAATACTTGCCGTGTTATTCATGTCTGCCTGCGCGTTCTGGAAGTCATATGTTACATTGTCTCCTTCTTTGAACCCTTTGTCCTCAAGAGCCTTTTTAAAGCCCTCGGTTGCGGCATCAAGAGAAGGATGCTCTGCGAATTGGGTCAGGCCAATTTTGTACTGATCTTTGTCTGAAGATCCATTTGATGCTTCATTTCCTCCGCAGCCAGCCATAAACAAGGCACTGGCCAGAACAAGAGAAATAGCTTTTACTGATTTTTTCATAAAAATCCCCCTTGAATATTTTTTAACCGGCAGTAAACTATGTAGTCTTAAACTTGAAAGCAGCCGGAACGCACCAAATTTGAAAACGTTAGGCAAAGGTCTGGATGTCCATTCAAAACTTGAGGCAGTGGATGTCCATTTGAAAATTTAGACAAGAATCTGGATGTGATTTTTTGAAAGCGATTCCAAAAAGTATGATATCCACTATAGGCACCGTAAATATAACGTTATATTAACACCAGATTTTAATTAAAGTCAATAAAATTCCGAAAATTTAGTATGTTATGATATTTAATTATTAAACCATCACTTTAATAAACTATCAAGATGTTTTTTAAAAATAATTTAACTTTTTCGCTTTTAAGCACGAAAGCGATTGATAAACACTTGTTTTATAGGCTTTTTTTAGGCTTAACATATTAAAGGTTCCTGGTATGGAGATCAAATAAAAAAACATTTTTTACAGAAAAACATAAAAAAAGTGTGCTCCTAGATTGAGCACACTAGTTAAAATTATAGTAAGAGTTCTGCAACCTTTAATCGATCTTTTGCTTCCTTTACCATTCGATCCAATAATTCCTCTACTGACGGGATATCAGATACCAGTCCAGACACCTGGCCTCCATTCATGAACCCGTTTTCTTCGCTTCCTTCCAATGCACCTTTTTTATGTATTTCCTCAGTTGTCAGCTCGGCAAATTCTTCTGGAGTAAGACCCTGTTTTTCTGCCTCCAGCAGTTTCCCTGCATAAGAAGTATTCAGCAGCCTGCGAATTCTTCCGACGGACCTGCCGACTATGACTGTTTCATGATCACTTGCCTGCAAGAGCTTCTGCTTGTAGTTTTCATGGAATGGAGCTTCCTTTGTAGCGATGAACCTTGTTCCCATCTGGACTCCGCTCGCTCCAAGTGCAAGCATGGCAGCAAGGCCCTTGCCGTCCCCGATTCCTCCCGCTGCAACAACTGGTATGTTCACCTGGTCAGCAATCTGAGGAATCAATGCCAAAGTCGTTGTTTCGAGGTTCGAGTTAATACCCGCTGCTTCATATCCCTCAGCTACTAAAATATCAGCTCCAGCAGCTTCCGCCTTCTTTGCTTGCTTTACAGATGCGACGACGGTAATGATCTTGATTCCAGCCTCTTTCAGCTTAGGAATGAAAGGTGCAGGATTCCCTGCTGATAATGTTACTGCCTGCACTTTATGTTTGACAGCCAGGCGCAAGATTTCCACCACATTCGGAGAAACACTCAAGGCCACATTCACTGAAAAAGGCTTCGATGTCCTCAATTTCGTTTCAAGAATAATTTGTTCCACTTCTTCAGCTGACATCGTACCGGCACCTATTGTTCCAAGGCCGCCGGCTTCTGAAACAGCAGCTGTCAGAATGGCATTGCTGATGTTCCCCATTCCACCCTGGATGATTGGATATTTTATGCCCAGAACAGAAGTAATTCCATTCACAAAAATTCCCCCTTCGTTAAATTAATGTTATACTAGTTCTAAAATTATGACAATTGAAAAAGGGGGATTTTTCATTGATTCTAAGTTATTCAGATAAAAAACCGTTCGTTGATGAAACAGTTTTCCAGGCACCCGGCAGTTTCATCATCGGTGACGTGAAAATCGGCAAGAATTCCAGTGTGTGGTTCAATGCAGTTTTGCGCGGGGATGAAGATACAATCACTATAGGCGACAGCTGCAGCATCCAGGATAATGTCACATGCCATCTTTATGAGGGCTCGCCACTTGTCATTGATGATGAAGTCACGGTCGGCCACAATGCCATCCTTCATGGGTGCACTATCAAGAAACGATGCATTATCGGAATGGGCTCGACCATCCTTGATGGAGCAGAAATCGGGGAAGAATGCATCATCGGGGCCAATACTTTGATACCTGCAGGCAAAAAAATACCGCCGCGGTCTCTTGTTGTCGGATCACCCGGGAAAGTCATCAGGGAGATTGGCGATAAAGATCTGGAGCTGATTCAACTATCGATCGATACATATGTTCAAAAGGGAAAGGAATACCGAGAAACTTTAAAGGATATTACCTAAATGACAAGAGCCAGGCAGATGCCTGGCTCTTTGTTACTCTTTTATTATACCCATTTTACGATGTCATCCAATGGTCTTCTTGTCTTCGGGTTGGGTTCTTTTACACGATAGCCGAACGCACACATAACGGAAATTCCGAAATGGCCACCTTCCAGCAATCCCTCATCTTCAAGAAGTTTGTTCATTTTTTCAAAATTGAAGCCTTCAATTGGACATGAGTCAATGCCGATTTGCGCTGCTGCTGTCATCATATTGGCAAGGACGATATAGGTTTGCCTGCACGCCCAATCAAATAGCGGGCGGTCTCCGTCGAGCAATTTAAAATCAGACTTCTGGAATTCCTCAATTCGCTTGAGGTAATTCGCCATGAATTCCTCAGGCATCTTTTTCTTGTTTCTAAAATGATCCTGAAGATATTCAGAATCATATTTAGTATCGATTTTAGTCCTCGCGAGGATAATCACAAAATGACTTGCTTCCGGAAGCTTGCCATACGCTCCCCAGGCAGTATTCTTAACTTTTTCGCGAAGCTCCTCACTCTGTACGACAAGGAGGCGCCACGGTTCAAAACCAAAAGAACTTGGAGATAACTGGCCGGTCTCCAGGATAAAACGGAAGTCTTCCTCTGGAATCTTTTTGCTTGGATCAAATTCCTTTGTGGCATGCCTAAAATGAAAAGCATCAAGAATCTCCTGCTTCAAAGTTTCTTTGTCTCGCATATGTACCTCTCCTTCCAGGTTATGTTTTTCTTAACTTATCACATTTCTCCTAATATTGCCTACAAAAAAGGGTAAGCCTCAACAACTCTGCCTTTTCTCCCTTTAGTCGTTTCAGCCTGTGATAAGGAATTCAGGATGGCTTCTTCTGTTGCTTCTGCCGCAGCCGTGAATAGCTCGTTCATTAATGGATGGTCATCCCTGATCTGGCTGCTTGATAGAATGCCTTCGTCTGAATCGTGCATTGCTTTATTGGCAGTTGAAAAAGCAATCACGATATCGCCGCTTCCATGACTGTAATGACTGCCGGTCCGGCCCAGGCCAATTCCACATCTCTTTGCCAGGCGCAACAGCTGGCGATCACTTAACGGGGAATTAGTTGCAAGAATGATCATGATGGAACCGTCTGCCGTTTCGGTTAGTCCTGATTTTATTGAGTGAATGCCATATTTCTTAGCCATGAACTCTTCTTTTTTGCCAAAATTGCTGAGCACCAGACAGCCAACGGTATAAGTGTCGGCATTTTTTACAACTCGCGATGCTGTTCCAATGCCACCTTTATGGCCGAAGCAAACCATACCTTTTCCTGCTCCGACGGCACCTTCTTCTGCCGGACTTGCTGAAGCTTTCTTAATTGCTTGTATGGCATGTTCAGGTTTTACCGGAAAAAGGCGAATCGAGTTTAAATAGCTATCATTGCATTCACCGACGACTATATTAATGGTGCCTGTCGTTTCGCCAATCTCTTCACTTTGGGCAAGCATGTACTCCAGAGTCCCCTGGGTGACAGCCGGCACTCCAAAGGTATTTGTCAGCATAATGGGTGACTCGATTGTTCCGAGTTCATTCACCTGGATGAGCCCCGTCGTCTTCCCAAAGCCGTTTAGGACATAGCTGGCGGCAGTAACTTTTTCTTCGAACAAATTCCCTCCATGCGGCAAGATTGCCGTCACACCCGTACAGGCAAACTCCTCACCTTTGTCATCCAGTGGATAATCCAATGTTACATGGCCGACCATTACACCATGTACATCAGTTATACAGTTATTGGTCCCTGGGGACATTCTGCCAACTATAATTCCTCTTTCGCGTACTTTCATAGGTACCTCCTGCTTACTACGGTATTCCCCACGATTATACCAAATTCTCATAGCTGCTTCTTATCTCCGCTAATTCCTTACAAGATAATTTTCTTAATTCAGTAAATAAAACTGACCATGATTTCCCCTCGTTTGATAGGGTAGATATTTTATAGGGCTTTTTCTTGAAATTATGATAAGGAGGGATATTATTTCACAAAAAAAACAACCAGGGATCACATTATATATATCTGCAGCCTTTGTACTTGGTTTTGTTTTATGGGGAGTAGTTGCTCCCGAAAATCTTAGCAGCAGCGCCAATAAAGCGCTGAATTGGACAATCAGCTATTTCAGCTGGTTTTACATGGCAGCAACTACTTTTTTTGTCTTTTTCATGCTGTATCTTGCGTTCAGTCCTTATCGGAATATTAAACTGGGCAAGGATGAGGATGAACCTAAGTATTCTTACTTTACATGGCTCGGCCTATTATTTGCCGGGGGAATGGGAGTAGGACTAGTATTTTGGGGTGTGGCAGAGCCCCTTCAGCATTACGCCGACCCGGCACCCGGGGTTGAAGCAAGGAGCACTGAAGCAGCTGAATCAGCACTGAAATACAGTGTATTCCACTGGGGTCTCCAGCCCTGGGCTGGTTATGGTCTCGTTGGATTGACAATTGCTTATTTCAAATTCCGCAAAAATAAAGCAAGCCTGATCAGTCATGCGTTTTACCCGTTGCTGGGCGAAAAAGTAAATGGATTTTTAGGAAAATCCATTAATATCGTATCCATCATCGCTACTGCCATTGGAGTAGCGACTACTTTTGGTCTCAGTGCCATGCAGGTATCCGGGGGATTGGGCAAGGTTTTGGGATTTCCGAACAGTTCCATGTCCCAATTGATTGTCATCGCAGTTGTTACCGTTCTCTTCATGATTTCGGCCCTTTCCGGAGTCAATAAAGGGATTCGAATATTAAGCAATATCAATCTTGGAATAGCAAGCCTATTATTCCTGTTTGTATTGTTCGCTGGACCTACTGTCTTTTTGCTTGAGAGTGCAATAACCTCTTTTGGCAGCTATATAGGGAACTATTTTCAGCTCAGCCTTGGGCTCAGTCCTTTTAAGGACTCATCCTGGAGAGGGGATTGGACAATTTTTTATTGGGCTTGGGGAATTTCCTGGGCACCATTTGTAGGCACGTTCATTGCCAGAGTTTCCAGAGGGCGGACAATCCGTGAATTCGTGCTCGGGGTCTTGTTTGTTCCTGCATTGATGGGCGGCCTGTGGTTTATTGTGTTTGGGGGTACAGCTCTTCACATGCAAATTTACGAGGGACTGGACCTAGTCAAACCGGCAAAAGAAAACGTAGAAACAGCCCTGTTTATCATGCTTGAAAATCTGCCGTTCGGGAAGGTTCTTAGCATTGCCGGGCTGTTGCTTATCACTATCTTTTTTATTACATCTGCAGACTCTGCCACCTATGTGTTAAGTATTTTGTCATCACGAGGAACTCTTAACCCCAAGAAATATGTCAAATTGATTTGGGGGTTTATCATTTCCGGCACAGCAGCCGTGCTATTAATCAGCGGAGGTTTAAAATCACTCCAGGCAGCTTCCATTACTACTGCCCTTCCATTTGCACTTCTGATTGTACTCATGTGCATCTCAGTTATTAAAGGGCTTAGAGAAGACAAATCCATTTAAAAAGTAGCTGGCACAGGTTCTTCCCTGGCCAGCTTTTACATATTCATAGACATTGTCATTCAAGAATATAAGGGTGGTCCATTACATTATAGTCCACGTCTTTATGCTTAATTTCATTTCCTTCTTTGAAGACTGACTCAAAAAAGCGGGATGCTGGTTCTGCCAGTTCCTTATAATATTCGCTGAATAATGCGGATGCGTGGCTTCCGAGCCATTTTTCAGGCAATAGTTCTTCAGGAAGGCCCGGGTCAAAGAAGAGGAACTTCCTGTATTCATGGACTAGCTTTGTGCGCTCCACAAAGCATTCAGCGTCAGACATGCTGCCTTTTTGGATCTTATTTTTATCTATGATGTATTTCTGGCTGTACTCACTGATGAATTCCTGGTATTTTGCGTTAATTTCCTTAAGGTCCCAGCTTTTTTCAACAAGGCGCTGATTTTCATGTGGCCCTTTGTATTCTGCAACAAAGAAATCGACATATTGTTCGATTTCATATTTCTCGATCAAGTCCTTGACTTGTCTCTCGAGATTATTGGCGGAAATCCAAAAGCTGTTCGACATCGATCCAAATCCGCTCCAGATCAGTTCTTTGCGCAGCTCGTCCCTGACATTGCGGATTTCTTCAGGAATCGTGTACATGAGGATTCTCCACTTGCCGTCCCATTCCTCGGGCTTCAATTTGAAAATACGCTTACCCGCCTCATCAATCCTTTTTTGGCCGCGTGGAGTCAATGAATAATAGCTCTTGTTCCCAATTTTCTCAGCCTGGACCCAACCCTGCTTGTTCATACGGGAAATCGCCGCTCTTACTGACTGATCGTTGTGGCCAAACTCATTCAGAAGCCGAATCAGGCTGCCAATCCAAATCTTGCTTCCGTAGTGTGAGATATAGTCACCGTATAAAGTGAAAATCATTGATCTTGTATTCAAGCTTATGTCATCCTCATCCGTTTTTGTTATACGTATTAAAACCGTTATAGAATATTTTACAGTATTATCATTATTTTGCAAAAACTTTTTGCTTTAAAAGCGAAAAACCATAGGGATTTCTCCCTATGGATTACTGTGCCGTAAAAACAGGCTTACGTTTTTCGCTGAAGGCATTTAACGCTTCCACTCGATCCTTTGTTGGAATGGTTACTTCATAAGCTTTGGATTCAATTGCCAGACCTGTCTGCAAATCTGTGCTGCTGCCATGGTGGATGGCATACTTCGCCTGTATTACTGCAATCGGCGCATTCTGGAGGATTTCCTCAGCAAGCTCCTTGCAGGCTGTCATGACTTCTTCTTTTGATTCTACCGATGTAAGAATTCCCAGTTCATAAGCTTTTTCAGCCGAAATCTTTCTTGCTGTCAAAATCAATTCCTTCGCCTTCATTTCACCGATCAGCCTTGACAGACGCTGTGTACCGCCTGCGCCAGGAATAATGCCCCAGCTTACCTCTGTCATGCCCATCAAGGCACTGTCTGCAGCAATCTTAAAGTCACATGCTAGCATCAGTTCGAAACCTCCGCCAAAAGCAAAGCCGTTCACAGCGGCAATCGTCGGCTGCGGCAGCTCGGCAATCGCGCTGAAAACATCGCGGATCTTTTTCACATTACGGCGAACTTCTTCCTCAGTAAGATGCTTCCTTTCTTTCAAGTCGGCACCGGCGCTGAAGGCTTTCTCCCCTGCTCCGGTAAAAATTACTACTCTGACGTCTGTATCAGTGTGAAGTCTGTCTACTAAATCGCCCAGCTCCTGGAGCGTTTCAAAATTGAAACAGTTCAGCGATTCCGGACGGTCAATCGTCACATATGCGATATGCTGCTCTTTCTGGAATTTAATGTAGTTCATTATCTCTCTCCTATTTTCTCGATAATCGTCGCGATTCCCTGACCTACACCGACGCACATCGTCGCAAGTCCATACGTGGAATCCCGCTTTTTCATTTCATATATAAGGGTTGTCAAAATACGGGCACCGCTTGCACCGAGCGGATGGCCGAACGCAATGGCCCCGCCGTTTACATTGACCCTGGAATGGTCCAGCCCCAGCTCCTGGATGCAGCCGAGGGATTGGGCAGCAAACGCCTCGTTCAACTCAATCAAGTCCATATCTCCAACAGACAGATTTGCCCGTTTAAGAGCCTTTTGAACTGCATAAACAGGGCCCATTCCCATGATGGAAGGCTCCAATCCCGCTGTTGCTGATACAATATATCTTGCCAGTGGCTTCAGTCCAAGCTCATCAGCTTTCTCTCGGCTCATCACAAGCAGCGCAGACGCACCGTCATTCACTCCAGAAGCATTGCCTGCCGTTACCGTCCCATCCTTGAATAAAGGCTTTAGCTTTGCCAGTTTTTCAACCGTTGTACCTGGCCTTGGATGTTCATCAGAGTCAATGATAGTCTTGTTCCCTTTTTTATCTTCGTAAACAACAGGAACGATTTCGTTTTCAAATCGCCCGGCTTCCATCGCTTTTTGTGCGCGAAGCTGGCTTTCTGCTGCAAATTCGTCCTGGGCTTCCCTGGAAATGCTATACTTTTTCGCCACGTTCTCTGCTGTCTCCGGCATGCTGTCCGTTCCGTACATTTCCTTCAGCTTGGTGTTTACGAAACGCCATCCGATTGTCGTATCAAACATCTCCATATTGCCGCGTGGGAATTCTTTTTCAGGCTTTGCCATCACGAATGGCGCCCTTGTCATGCTTTCCGTTCCGCCTGCTATGAAAATATCGCCTTCACCAGCCAAAATTGCTCTGGCCGCATAGTTGACAGCATCCAGGCCTGAACCGCACAATCGGTTGATGGTTGTCCCGGCAACCTCGACAGGGAGTCCAGCCAATAGCCCTGACATCCTTGCAACGTTGCGATTGTCTTCGCCTGCCTGGTTGGCATTCCCAAAAACTACTTCTTCAATTTCAGCTGCAGGCACATCTGGATTACGATCGACCAGCGCCTTGATAACAATTGCCCCTAAATCATCCGGGCGGATATGACGGAGGCTTCCGTTGTACCTTCCAATCGGTGTTCTTACTGCATCAACAATCACAACTTCTCTCATCGCCATCCTCCTCTACTTCGTCGTCACAGATTCTTGATAGTCGTACACACCGCGTCCAGTCTTCCTGCCAAGACGGCCAGCTTTAACGTATTGTTCAAGCAATGGTGCCGGGCGGTATTTTTCACCGAGCTTCTCATGAAGGTATTTTAAATTGTTCAAGCGTGTATCCAGCCCAACAAGATCACCCAACTCGAATGGCCCCATCGGATAATTCAGCCCCAGCTTAATTGCCTTATCGATATCCTCCGGGCTGCCCAACCCTTCCTGCAGCATGTAAAAGGCTTCGTTGCCGACTAACGCGCTGATCCGGCTTGTCACGAAACCAGGAAATTCGTTGGTGATGACAGTTTCTTTGCCCATCTGGATGGCCGCTTTCTGGATTGCTTCAGCTGTTTCATCGCTCGTTTCGAGACCCCGGATAATTTCTACAAGCGGCATTTTGTGGACCGGATTGAAGAAATGCATCGCAATGACCTTCTCAGGACGCTTCGTAAAAGAGGCAATTTCTGTAGGGCTCATTGTCGATGTATTGGACGCAAACAGGCAATGTTCAGGTGCATGCTGGTCAATCACTTCGAAAATCGTTTTCTTGATATCTATTTTTTCAGGCACGGCTTCGATGACCAGATCAGCATCCTTCACATTATCAGCAAGGAAATTCGAATATTTCAGCCTTGCTTTAGCGGACTCTGCGTCTTCTAGCGCGATTTTCCCTCTGGCAATCCCCTTATCAAAAATGCTGTTGATTTCTTGTTCGGCGTTAAGAAGCTGTTTTTCATCAACATCAATCAGGACAGTATTAAAACCGCCCAGGCTGCTGACATAGGCAATTCCTCTTCCCATGACACCCGAACCGATTACGACGAGTTTCTTCATTATATATTCCTCCTGTTCACAAAATCTGAAAGGCGAGCACCCAGGTCGTAGAGTGCTCGCCTCATGATTAGACGTTAAACGGATTTAGCGGGCGGCTGCCGTAATAAGAGACGATACTCTTTGTTTCTGTATATAAATCAAGTGTTTCGATGCTCAGTTCGCGGCCGAATCCGGATTGCTTATAGCCGCCGAATGGTGTGCCCGGGAATGCAGAGAACGGGCAGTTGATCATGACGATCCCCGCCTGGATCTGTTTTGACACCCTTGTCGCACGGCCGTAATCCTTCGTCCAGATGGCCGATCCAAGTCCATATTCACTGTCATTCGCGAGTTTGACAGCTTCTTTTTCATCCTTGAACTTCATGACGACAACAACCGGCCCGAAAATTTCTTCTTTTACAGCCTTCATGCTGTGATTCGTTTCAGCAATGATGGTAGGCTCATACCAGTAGCCATTTTCATAGCCTTCGAGATTTGCAGCTTTTCCTCCTGCTAAAATTTCAGCTCCGTCTGCAACTGCAGATTTTACATATCCATCAATGACATCCATTTGGTCCTGACTGATGACTGCGCCGACATGAGTTTCTTTTTCAAATGGATTTCCAAGCTTAAGCTGCTTTGTTTTTGCCACGAATTTTTCCATGAATTCATCATATACATCCTCATGGACATACAAACGAGAACGTGCTTCGCATGATTGGCCTGTATTGTAGAAGATTCCGAATAAAGAGCCCGCTACTGCAGCATCGATATCCGCATCTTCAAAAACGATGCTCGGTGACTTTCCGCCAAGTTCAAGAGTCACACGCTTTAGGGTTTGGGAAGCTCTTGCCATGATATCCTTGCCGATTGGCGTTGAACCTGTAAAGGCTACTTTGTCGACTTTATCGTGCTCGACCAGATAGTTCCCCACTACTGAACCAGATCCAGGAATGACGTTCACAACGCCTTCAGGTACACCTGCTTCGATACAGATTTCACCGAGAACGACCGCTGATAATGGTGTTAGTGATGCTGGCTTCACGACAACCGAGCATCCGACTGCAATCGCGGGAGCAATCTTCCAAGCCGCCATCATCATTGGATAGTTCCAAGGAATGATCTGGGCACAAACGCCGACAGGCTCTTTCTCGGTAATATTTTGGAATGCGCCAGGCATGCTGTTCACGGCACCGCGGTGGCTGACAATCGCACCTGCGTAAAACTCGAAATCCTCGATTGCCTGCATCACCTGTCCCTGAGCTGCAGCCAGTGATTTACCTGTATCAAGAATCTCCAACTCTACCAGCTCATTGAAACGGGAGCGCATAATTGAAGCGATCTTATTCAATGTGCGGGAGCGCTTGTTTACAGGGAAATGACGCCACTTTCCAAAATCGAAGGCATTTCTTGCGGCCTGTACCGCTAGCTCAGCGTCTTCTTTTGAAGCCTTAGCCACAGTTGCAACTTCCTCGCCAGTCGCCGGATTGTAGACTTTGTACGTTTCACCATTTACACTGTCCTGGCGAACTCCATTGATGATTAGCTGATATGTCTCGCGTTTTACTGCCATTGCTTCGAATTTTTGCTCTTTTACTGTTGTCACGCGTAACATCTCCTTTTAGTAGATTGATTGATTTATTCACCCTTGAAGACTGGTTTTCTTTTTTCCATGAACGCCTGGACGCCTTCTTGATGGTCGGCGGTCTGACCGGCAATCCGCTGGCTCTGGGCATCTCTTTCCAGATAGTCCTCAAAGCTTGAATGCCAGCTTGCCTTCAAGTTCCTTTTGATCAGGCCGATTGCCTTAGTAGGCATATTGGCAAGTCTTTCTGCAAATGCAGCGACATTATCGTTCCAGTTATCAAATGAGTAGACTTCCGTAACCAGCCCCAGATCCTTTGCCTTGTCTGCCGGAATTTTTTCCCCAAATACAGCAAGCTCCATTGCTTTCGAGTGGCCGATAAGACGTGGAAGATAATATAGATTACCCGCATCTGGAACAAGGCCGACATGGATAAAGGCTTCTACGAAACTAGCTTTTTCAGAGGCAATCCGGAAATCGCAGGCAAGCGCTAAGCTCATTCCAGCTCCTGCCGCCACCCCATTAACGGCGGCGATGACCGGTTTTTCACAGCGGCCAAGTTCCAAAAGCATTGGATTATAGCGTTTACGAAGCACTTCGCCATGGTCCATTTCATCTGAAACACCTGCCAAATCCTCTCCTGAACAAAACGCCCGCCCTGCTCCAGTGAGAACCAGCGCCCTAACATCTTTATCCCGTGAAGCGGACTTGATTGCACTCTGGATTTCCTTGTTCAATTGCTCTGTGAAGGCATTCAATTTATCAGGACGGTTCAGGGTAATGTAGGCTACCTGATTCCGTACTTCGTATAAAACGGTTTCAAACACAGCTATGTACCCCCCTTATTTCCCTTTAAAATCTGGCTTCCGCTTATCCTTGAAAGCCCTCATACCTTCCTTTTGATCTTCTGTCGCAAAAAGCATGTAAAAGTTTTTGCGCTCATATTGCATTCCCTCATATAAAGGATAGTCGACCGCTTTCAGCACCGACTCTTTAATCAGTCTTACGGCAATTGGAGCCTGCTTTGCGATTGTATCGGCGAATTTGAGCGTTTCTTCCATCAGTACTTCTTCAGCAAAGGTAGAATTGATGATTCCATAGTGCAACGCTTCCTTGGCAGAGATACGCTTGCCGCTGAGGATCCATTCCATTGCTTTTGTTTTTCCGACGAGTTTTGTAAGCCTTTGCGTCCCGCCTGCTCCCGGCATGACGCCAAGATTGACTTCAGGGAATCCGAATTCCGTATTTTCTGCGGCGAACAGCATGTCACAGCATAGCGCCAGTTCAAATGCACCGCCAAGTGCGAAACCATGGACTGCCCCAATGACAGGCTTCTTGATCCAGGCAAGCCGGTCCCAGTCAGTGAACTGGTTCAACGTTTCCATCGAGATCGCGTCAGCGTCCATCATTTCATCGATATCTGCACCTGCAGCAAATGCCCTTCCCTTGCCAGCGAGGACAATCACCTTAATGTCAGCATCCTCGTCATATGCCTCCATTGCCGAAAGTACCTCAGAAACCATTTGCCTGTTCAAGGCATTCAGGACCTTCGGGCGATTAAGTTCAATCAATCCGATTTGGCCTTTAACAGTCGTTTCAATCATTTCATAGTTTTTATTCATTCACTTCTTCACCGATCATCATCGTGACCAGATCACCCGCAAAGCTCATAACATCCTTTCCAGAAGCTTTGCCTTCAGCAGATTTCATCCCAGCTTTTAATGCTTCATGATCGTCATAGTACATTTCACACATTAGATAATATTTGCCTTCCCCACCCATTGGGCTACCGACGATTCTTGTTACTTCCATTTTGCGAAGGCCAGGAATCTTTGCAGTCAGTGGAGCATGCGTTTCAAAATAGTGCTTGTCAAATGCCTCTTTGTCCTGTGGATGCTTGTAAATCGCGATTAGTTTTACCATTATAAATCTCTCCCTTTTCTTTAAATAAAGTTTTATAGACCAGATAGAATATATGCGTTGTTTCTTGAAGCTATTAATCAATTGATATGACACCTAAGAATCTTTTTTCGACTTTGGCGTCACATCAAAGTTGATACAGGTTTCATTGCCTCGAATGGGTTTTTGCACGATTTGCAGTACAAAATACTGCGGCATGCAGTCGGACCAAAGAGGTTTTCCATTGTTGTATAGGTGGATCCACAGTAAGGACAATCAGCCTGCCACTCACCCGTTTCTGCAATATGCCTGGGCGGAGGCGCGATGCCGAATTCCTTCAGCTTTTCCCTGCCCAGCTCTGTGACCCGATTGGATGTCCATGGCGGGCTGAAAATGAATTTAACCTCTACCTGTTCAACTTCATCAAGAGCTGATACAGCTTTGATCACATTGTTTTTGATGATATCTAGTGCCGGACAGCCCATGAAGGTAGGCAATAGTTTTAACAAAACATCATTTGATGTGATTTCGACTTCCTCGAGCATACCCAGTTCTATAATCGAAACACTGTCAATCTCAGGATCCTTCACAGTTTGCAAAGCTTCGATGATTTTATCTCTTATCATTCTTCATCACCAGCTTGCTGCCGGATCGGATTTATAGACCTCACCCAATGTATCTAGAGCAGTCTGCAAGTCAGCGGTATGCTCGCCATTTCGCCCATTTCCACTCTTCATCCTGAATTGATCTGGCATCTCCAGGTTAAGGGATTCAAAAACAGGTGACATCATTTGCATCCATTTCGTTCTCAAAGCTTCCTCTGAATCTATCAAATTGTGCTTTGTGAATTCTTCGGCCTGGCTTCCCATGGAGAACAATCCTTCAAGTTCATCAAAAACCTTCTCGATCGCGGCTTCCATTCTTGTCCTCGCTTCTCCGCCGGCACTCACAAGCTGTGAGAACCACGTTTTCCAGTGCAGCAGATGGTAGTAAAGTTCCATATTAATTTTTACTGCTGCTTCCGCCAATGGCTGGTAGGATGAATTCTTCAGTGATTCAATTTTCACTTTTTTGGCCTGGGCGTAAAAATAGTTCCTCACTACAGCAAATGCCCAGTCATAATGCGGCTCTGTCAAATACGTACCTGGGCCGTTCACTTTTTCTAGTAAAATCGCATTTTTTCGTTCTGCTGCCGGCCTGCTGTGGGCAAGCTGGTCAGGATCACCGGCTCCAAGGGCGCTAAGAAGCTGATAAAACATCGCCGCATGGCCCATTGTATCCTGGCTGACTGAAGAGAAAGCGACGTCCTCTTCAATATGGGGAGCAAGTCCCAGCCACTCGGAACCCCGGTAGGCAATAATGAAATCATCATCAGCAAGCTGGAACAGGAGTTCAACTGCAGCGTCGCGAAGGGCTTTATTTTTCAACGCATCTTCAAGTTCATATTTCATTTCTCCTGCTTCCCTCCCCATGACAAGATCTCCTTCTCATCAAGCATTTCCTGCTCGTAGTGGCGCCATTTCTTTTTCAAATAACCGTAGCCTTTCGTATTCCTGTAATCTTTGTTATCAAGCCTTTGCAATGTTTGGCGCTCTTCAAGCGACATCCTTCTGATATCATCCCGCTTGACGACCCAAATATCGACAACCGGTTCACGCCTCATGAAATTTTCCTGAGCCATCACAAGAGCCAGTTCGTGGTTCGGAGCCAGCAATGAGAACTGGTACTGCATAGGCGAAGTGGCCGTCCTTTTGCTGAAGACTTCAAACTCCTGATAAAATCCATTCCCAGACATGATCTCTCTCCTTTCCTGTGGAATTCCCGGGCTAATTCTTCATTAGCTGGCGGCTTATGCTTTAGCACTTAATGCGTCGATGACCCATTTGTTGTTGCTATAGGAAATTTCCCTAAGCCTTAAACGATCCTTTGATTTGGGTCCATTATTCTTAATGATTTGCTTAAACTTACTCCAGTCCGGCTGCTTGTATTGCCACATGCCTGACTCCTGGTCAAAATGCATCGTTTCATCTGGCAGCTTTAAACCAAGCGACAGGACCCTTGGAATATATTTTGTGAAAAAGTCCTGGCGAAGCTCCTCGTTTGTTTTCGTTCTGATCCTGTATTTGATGGTTGTGTCCTGTTTGGAAGTTCCAGTAGTAGACGCATCTGCAGGACCGAAGAACATAAGAAGTGCTTCCCACCAGCGGTCTAATGAATCCTGGATCATCGCTTTTTGCTCGTCAGTTCCTTCTGCAAGCGCCATGATGATCGCCTCGCCATGCTGGGCGTGGAAAACCTCTTCGGCGCAGATTCGCTTTAACGCTCTTGCGTAAGGACCATACGAAGCATCAAGCATATTCGTCTGGGATATAATCGCTGCACCATCGACAAGCCAGCCAATCAATCCGGCATCCCCCCAGGTTTTTGCTTCCATATGGAAGACATTGTGGAATTTCAAGTCGCCTGATAGCAAATCCTGAATGATGTTCTCGCGTGATTTTCCAAGCGGCTTCATCAAATCTTCGGCCACTCTTAACAGCAGTTGTCCGTGTCCCATTTCATCCTGCACCTTGGCCATGATCCCCAGCTTTCTTTTCAAAGATGGAGCTTTTGGGACCCATTCCTTTTCCGGGAGCGCCCCCATTATTTCACTGATGCCGTGCATTGAAATAAGCTTGATCAGTGTCATTCGATAGTCATCCGGCATCCAGTCGTCTGCTTCGATTTTATCGCCCGCTTCGATCCGGCTCATGAAGTGCTCATATTTCGCTTCTTCGCTCATTAGATCGAATGAAATTGTGTTTTCCATGCTGCCTTACCTCCTTAGATTTTAAGTTCCAATCGCTTCCTTGGTTTTATCAAGTATTCGCACTGCCTTCCCTTCAGAGCGCGGGATAGTTTTCGGGCGATGCACACGCACCTCCATCGAAATCAGGCACTGGCTCCTGAGCAATGACTGAATCCTTTGCTCCAGCTGATAAACCAAATCCGAAATCGGATCCGCCCCGATCACTGTGAAATATTCCTCATTCATCTCAACATGCAGCTCAAGAACTTTTAACGTACGCTTTTGTAAAATCTGAATCTGGTAATGCGGGGCAAGTTCAGGTACTGTCAGCAGGCAATGTTCAATCTGTGACGGAAAAACATTTACACCATTGATGATCAGCATGTCATCGATTCGCCCTTTGACTCGAGACATTCTTACTGTCGTCCGTCCGCAGCTGCATTTTTCCTTCGTCAGGGAAGCAATATCCCCGGTACGATAGCGGATGACCGGAAAGGCTTCCTTCGTAAGGCTTGTGAATACCAGTTCCCCTTCTTCCCCATCAGAAACAGGCTTTAATGTTTCAGGGTCAATTACCTCAACTAAAAAATGATCTTCGGCAACATGCAATCCATCCTGTGCTTCATGGCATTCACTTGCGACACCAGGCCCGATCACTTCACTCAGCCCGTAAATATCACACGCCTTGATTCCCAGCTTTTCTTCAAGGGTTCTCCTCATTTCTTCTGACCAAGGCTCAGCCCCGAAAATACCGTATTTCAATGAAGTTTCGCGTGGGTCCATGCCCATTTCCTCCATCGTTTCAGCAATATTCAGAATGTAAGAAGGTGTCCCGCAAATGACCTGAGGTTTAAAATCTTCAATCAACATGATTTGTCTCTGGGTGTTGCCGCCAGAAACCGGTACAGTGACCATCCCCAGCTGTTCACTTCCGTAATGCAGCCCCAACCCGCCGGTAAAAAGGCCATAGCCATAAGCATTATGGAGGAAACTCCCTGGTTCCCCGCCACCAAGAGCAATCGCCCTGGCAACAATCTCTCCCCACATTTCGATATCATTTTGTGTATAGCCTACCACCGTCGGCTTCCCGCTCGTACCTGATGAGGCGTGCACCCTGACCAATTCACTTTGCGGAACAGCGAACATCCCGAATGGATAGTGATCCCGCAGATCCTGTTTTTCTGTGAAAGGAAGCGCTTCCAAATCTTCCAGACTATTTAGCTTATCAGGCGTAAAACTCGCATCCTCAAATTTCTTCTTATAAAACGGTACCCTTTGAGCAACTTTCTCCACTACTGTCTTGAGTCTTTGAAGTTGAATCTCTTCGATGGACTCACGACTGCTCGTTTCAATTTCATGTAGAATCAAGATTCCGCCCCCTGTCATACATAAAATTTTATTTATATAACGTTATATAACCGTAACACTATAAATGTGTTATATATTTTAAAACAAAGATAACGTGTATATAGGAAAAAGTCAATTATTTTTCTGAAAATTTTAATTTTTACTGAAGAAAATCTAGTTATAAATGGCAATAGAAGTGATTGTGCAGAATTTTGGAATGATTATTGGGAAAGTCCTATTGATTTCGAGTGAATTCATAGTGATATTACTAAGGCTCTTTTCACCTTAAAAGGCGCGCTTGCTCCTGCTTATGTCACTTTTTTCGGATAAAAAAATGGCCTCCTGACAGAGTCAGAAGGCCATTTTGTTCTATTAATACATGCTCATATACTGTTCGCGCTCCCATGGGTGGACCTGAGTTCTAAACATATCCCATTCGATCTCTTTTGCTTCGATGAAGTGTTCGAGAATGTGGTCGCCAAGTGCTGAGCTGATTACTTCGTTCTTCTTCAGCTGGTCGAGAGCAGCTGCCAATGTTGGCGGCAGATCATCGATTCCTTCTTCTACACGCTCTTCTTTGTTCATCACGTAGATGTTACGGTCTACTGATGCAGGAGGAGTCATTTTGTTCTTGATTCCGTCAAGGCCTGCCGCAAGTAAAACTGCCATTGCAAGGTACGGGTTAGCTGCAGGATCGACGCTGCGGACTTCAACACGTGTACTCAAGCCGCGTGATGCAGGGATACGGATCAATGGTGAACGGTTTTTAGCAGACCATGCAACGTAGCAAGGTGCTTCATAACCAGGTACCAGACGCTTATATGAGTTTACAGTCGGGTTGGTTACTGCTGTAAATCCAGAAGCGTGCTTCAATGTTCCAGCAATGAACTGGTACGCAGTTTCGCTTAGCTCGAGTTTTTTATCGGATGGGTCATAGAATGAGTTTTCGCCGTTACGGAACAATGACATGTTGCAGTGCATTCCGGATCCGTTCACTCCAAACAATGGTTTCGGCATGAATGTTGCGTGCAGACCATGTTTACGGGCAATTGTTTTAACAACAAGCTTGAAAGTCTGGATCTGGTCACAAGCTGTCAAAGCATCTGCATATTTGAAGTCGATTTCGTGCTGTCCTGGAGCAACCTCATGGTGAGATGCTTCAATCTCGAAGCCCATTTCTTCAAGCTCAAGAACGATATCGCGGCGGCAGTTTTCGCCAAGATCGGTTGGTGCAAGGTCGAAGTAACCACCATTGTCATTCAATTCAAGTGTAGGCTCGCCATTGACATCCAGCTTGAACAGGAAGAATTCAGGTTCTGGTCCAAGATTGAAGTTTGTGAAGCCAAGCTCTTCCATTTCCTTCAGAATGCGCTTGAGGTTACCGCGCGGGTCGCCCGCAAATGGTGTGCCATCAGCATTTTTGATATCACAGATCAAACGCGCAACCTTACCTTTTTCAGCTGTCCAAGGGAAGATTACCCATGTATCCAAATCTGGGATCAGGTACATGTCAGATTCTTCAATACGAACGAAGCCTTCAATGGATGATCCGTCGAACATCATTTTGTTATCAAGTGCTTTTTCAAGCTGGCTGATCGGGATTTCAACGTTCTTGATCGTTCCTAAAATATCAGTGAACTGTAAACGAATGAATTTTACATTTTCTTCTTTTGATAAGCGAATAATGTCTTCTCTTGTAAACGTCTTAGCCATTGTTAAAAGTTCCTCCTAGAATTTAAATGATAGATAATTTGGATAACTAATGAAAAAATCTCGACATGTCTCCATGATTGCCAGATCGGTTAAAGCGTCCTGCCTGCTGCAGTTCTTTGCGAAGCAATTTCCGCAGATCGGCATCAGATAGCTCCCGTCTCGTTTTTTCAGCTTGTTTTTTCTCAGCAGCATTAATAGCTGTCTGTTGTTTAACATTAAATATTTGCTTGATGCCTGCCATGTTGACTCCCTGGTCAATCAAATCTTTGATCTCGAGGAGCTTGTCAATATCGTTTAAGGAAAAGAGTCGTTTATTGCCCTCTGTTCTTGCCGGAGAAATCAATTCATGCTCTTCATAGTAGCGGATTTGCCTAGCAGTCAAATCTGTCAGCTGCATGACAATCCCAATGCTAAAGAGCGGCATATTCCGGCGAATTTCACTTCCGCCCATGATGATTTCTCCTCCTTCCTTTTAAGATACTCTCATTATATTCAATGTAAGGTATGTTGTCAAACATATGTTAGATTATCTGACATGAAAAATCATAAAAAAAGAACAGGACTTATTTAGAAAGCGTCCTGTTGTATATTTACCTATTTTATAAGAATTAAACCTTTTTCGATTAAAGAATCGATTGCAATACAAACGGCCATCTTAACATGGGAATAGGTTAAGCCACCTTGCACATACGCGACATATGGCGGTCTGATCGGTCCATCAGCTGTTAATTCAATACTCGCTCCCTGGATGAATGTACCAGCTGCCATAATCACATCATCCTCATATCCCGGCATATAAGCAGGATGTGCGGTTACATGAGAATTGATTGGGGATGCATACTGAATCGCCTGGCAAAATGCAACCATCTTATCGCGGTCATCGAATTGGACTGCCTGGATTAGATCGGTCCGTTCCGCATTCCATTTAGGAGAGGAATTCATACCTACACGTTCCAGCATTGCGGCTGTGAATACAGCACCCTTCAAGGCTTGTGCGACAATATGCGGTGCCATAAAGAATCCCTGGTACATTTCTTGTAAAGAGTATAAAGAAGCACCGGCCTCTGCCCCAATTCCCGGGGATGTCATCCGGTAAGAACATGCCTCGACAAACTCTTCCTTGCCTACTATGTATCCGCCTGTCTTGGCAATACCACCGCCAGGATTTTTAATCAAAGAACCAGCCATCAGATCTGCGCCGACATGGCATGGTTCAAGCTCCTCAACAAACTCCCCATAACAGTTGTCAACAAATACTACGACATCGGATTTGATTTCCTTTACAAACCTCACCATTTCACCAATTTGCTCAATAGTGAAGGACGGTCTTGTCGCATACCCTTTGGATCGCTGGATACCGATCATTTTTGTTTCAGGTTTAATCGCTTTTTCGACGGCAGCCCAATCAATCTCTCCTTTATCTGTAAGATCCACAGTATTATAGTAAATTCCAAATTCCTTCAATGATCCGTTTCCGGTACCGCGTATCCCGACAATCTCTTCAAGAGTGTCATAAGGTTTTCCAGTGATGTATAACAGCTCATCGCCTGGACGAAGGATCCCAAATAGCGATATCGAAATCGCATGAGTTCCAGAGATGATTTGCGGGCGGACCAGTCCGGCTTCTGCACCAAAAACCTCTGCGTAAATCTTTTCGAGGGTTTCCCTGCCGGCATCATCATAGCCGTAACCGGTGGTCGGGATGAAATGGGAATCACTCACCCGATGCTTCTGGAAACTCTGCAATACCCTGAATTGGTTAGAATCAATCCGTTCATCTATTTTCTTGTGCACATGTGCAATTTGCTGTTCAATTTCGCTGACAAGCGGCTGCAGCATCTGCCCGTTTTTTAGTTGTTTAAACATGTTGCTCTCCTATCTATATATAAGGCTGTTTTCGTAAAAATAGTTGTTAAAATCTTAAAACCGATTTTAACGTAATAAAAAGCCATTTTGTAGTTCAATATTATGTGTGCAAGCTCTTTTCTCATAAGTAGCTATAATTTTGTAAACAAACACAGGCATTCAATCCTATTTAGTGGTCAATAGCAGCAAAGTTTGAGAAAAGAGCTTTATACAAAATCTATTTATACCGAGAACCGTTTCAGCTGGCCGGTAATCTGATGGTCTGCCAAAGAGTAGCCCTTGCAGACATAGCCTTGTTTATCTTCATCAAAAGCAAGCTCACGAAGAATGGTCTCATTTTTCAGCTGTGCCAGCAGTTTTCCTTCATCTGAAGGCACAAGGACATGGATTGGTTCCATCAATCCGATGATGGACTGTTCAATTTTCACTAGGAGATTCCTGCGGTCTTCCTCACTGAACGCACTTATGAACGCCGTTTCATTTTGTGCATTTGGCACAAAATCCTGGTGGGCGATATCCCGCTTGTTATAGACGGTAATCTGCGGGATTTGGTGGACTTCAAGGTCCTTCAGCAATTTATTGACTGTCTGTTCGTGTGAAAAATAATCCTCATTGGACATATCCACTACATGCAGAAGCAAATCAGCTTCACGTACTTCTTCCAGAGTTGAACGGAAAGCTGCAATCAAGGTGGTCGGCAAGTCCTGGATGAATCCGACCGTATCTGTCAGGAGAGCCGTAAAGCCGCTTGGTAAAATCGCTTTCCTTGTCATTGGATCCAGGGTAGCGAATAATTGATTTTCTTCAAACGACTCTGCTTCTGTCAACCGGTTAAAAAGCGTCGATTTTCCTGCATTCGTATACCCGACCAAAGCAATCTGGAACGTTTTGTTCTTCTTCCGGCGCTCCCGGTAGCGGTCACGGTGCTGAACGATGACTGACAATTGCGTTTTAATATCGTCGATACGTTTGCGGATGTGCCGGCGGTCTGACTCCAGCTTTGTTTCACCAGGTCCCCTCGTCCCGATTCCCGCACCAAGACGTGACATTTCAATCCCTTTTCCGCCAAGACGCGGCAGAAGATACTGAAGCTGAGCAAGCTCGACCTGGAGTTTCCCTTCTTTCGAGCGGGCCCTTTGAGCGAAAATATCCAGGATCAGCTGTGTACGGTCGATGACTCTTGCCTTTAAGCCGGCTGAAAGATTGCGGTTCTGGCTTGGCGACAGTTCATCATTAAAAATAATTAAATCTGGCTCGAGCTCCTCCTCAAGTGCCTGGAGCTCTTCCACCTTCCCTTTGCCAATGTATGTAGCAGGATGGACCTTTGGCCGCTTTTGGACAACCTGCATCAGGACATTTCCCTTTGCCGTTTCCGTAAGTGATTCAAGTTCCTCCATTGAATATTGAAAACGAAGATCTTCTTCTTCAGTCGTCTGACAGCCAACAAGAATCACTTTTTCAAATACGTTTTCCTGTTCCAAATAACACCCTTCTTTCCATATATATAGCTAAAGACATCATACCAAAATAATGCCGCAAACAAAAATTTTGAAAGCAGGTGTAAAAGTGGTTGTAAATTGGAATAAACATGTTAAAATCAATATGTTTTCATTTAACTATTTTAGTATTCAGGCATTATTTTAACAAGAGGAGAAAAACATGATGACATGGGAAGTACTCAGCATGATTGGAACAGTAGCATTCGCGATCAGCGGTGCAATCATCGCAATGGAAGAAGAATATGATATCTTCGGAGTTTATATATTAGGAATCGTCACAGCATTTGGCGGCGGTGCAATCCGTAACCTGCTAATCGGGGTACCAGTATCAGCACTTTGGGAACAGGGGTTATTTTTCAATTTGGCCTTGTTGTCAATCACCATCGTGTTTTTATTTCCCAGCAATCTATTAAAACACTGGCAGAGATGGGGAAACTTTTTCGATGCCATCGGGCTTGCAGCCTTTGCAATCCAGGGCGCGATCTACGCTTCCAATATGGGCCATCCTTTAAGCGCCGTCATTGTAGCTGCTGTGTTGACAGGAAGCGGCGGCGGAATCATCCGTGATCTGCTCGCCGGCAGAAAACCATTAGTATTGAAGGCGGAAATATATGCAGTCTGGGCTGTTCTTGCCGGACTTGTCATCGGCCTCGGAATGGCTGATAAAGCTGTCGAACTCTATGGACTTTTTGCAGTCATTACAGCACTCCGCGTGTTGTCATACACCTACAAATGGCATTTGCCAGTCCGTAAACTGGGAGTACACTAGAAAGCAGAGCTGATTCCTGTTGAATCAGCTCTGCTTTTTGTCTAATTATATAATCTTCCTTCCCATCTGCCCGATAGCGTAGTGGATGCCATGCTGCAGTGTCTGGAAGCAATCAAATTTCGATAGATTGATGTTGGACTGGGTTATTTCAATCCCAAGTGTCGATGAAATCCCGACAAGAATTGTTTTCGTACCAATAAGCCTAGCTGCAGACCCAATTTTCTCAATAAGACTGACTGCATGTGGTCCGATTTCTTGATCCATGCCCGTCAAATCCAGGACGAGATAGCTTGATTTATAGGATGGAAGTCGATTCAGGGTGTTTACAATCAGCTGATCTGCCCTGTCTTCTTCATATTTTCCGATCAAGGGAACGACAACGACACCCTCAAGAACCGGGATGATTGGAGAGGATAGCTTATTGACCAGCTCCTTTAATTCGGCTGTTTTCTCTTCAACAAGGCCTTCGAGTTGCCTGATTTGTTCGGATTCTTTCTTTCGTGCCAGCTGATGGATATTATCAGCGATTGTGACATCTGAAGGGAAGTACTCAATCACACTGTATTCATGCCCTTCTAACTGATGCTGCTTGATTTTATACCAGATATTTCTTCCGAACAGTCCAGAAAAAACTCCAGCGTAATGTGCGGGCAGGAAACTTCCTCCCACTTTCTTTCCCTGGGCAACATTCACTTTATGCTCCCAGCTGTCCTTCATAAAGACTGTGAATGTTTTCGTTTCAAAGTCCAAATCCTTGATAATTGTCAACCCCCATCCGGCGGTTGCATATGTATTTGTGATCATGTCAGCAGCTTCAGATACGCTGACTTCTTTCATCTTTTCAAAAAATTGGCCAACCACAAGGCCCTGGCGAAAACCAGTTGTTTCAAAAACCAGGTTGGATGCCTCTTCTCCAGAAATCTCTTCAATAGTATCAAAAAAGGTTTTCATTGCTGAAGAAATCCAGAAAAGCACTGCGTCCTGACCCTCGAACGTAAATTTTCCGGATTTTACATCCCAGCCAAAATCATAACCTGCAATATCATAGTTATACTCATACCCCATAATTGATAGCTCCTTTTTTTCTCTATGTAATAGTTAAGCTCTTCATTTTTACGATGAAAATTAGTTTCCCCAAAAAACTTTAAGGAAACCCCCATCTTTACCCTTTATTTAATTCCTTTAAACTTAAAATCATACGGCAATCGTTTACTCCTTAAAAATAAATAAGGATCCCAGTAAAACTGGAATCCTCTGTAACTATTTTAAGAATGACATGATTGAATTAGGGTCGAAGCCTAATACCCATTTCCCGTTTACATTTGACTGTGGCACACCCATTTGGCCTGTTGCGTTGACCAATCTTTGTGCCGCGATTGGGTCTTGCTGCACGTTCACTTCTTTGTAAGCTAAGCCTTTATCATCCAGGAAATTTTTCAGCATCGTGCAGTAAGGACAAGTATTTGTTGTGTAAACTGTAATTTCGTTCATTTTAAAATCCCCCAATACCTACTTTTTATATACCTATAGGGGTATATTATCAAACTGAAAAAATAATGTCAACAAAGATGCTGACATTATTTCCCCCTGTTATCATCTGTAAAAACAAGGTCATTGCTCCGTAGTGTCATTAGTTCATGTCGGTCATACTGATTCTGCATTAACAGCCGCATCGCCTGTGCCCGGATTGATTTTTCAATCACGTTCCGAACATAGCGACCATTCGAAAATGCCGCCGCCCCAAGTGTTGATTTTACATTTACAAGATGCTCCCGCAATTTCCGTTCTGCCTCGTGACTCAAACTATATTCCCTTTCCTTCAGCATACGCTGGCCTATATCCATAAGCTGGTCTATAGAATAGTCGGGAAAATCAATCACGAGAGGGAACCTTGAATGAAGTCCAGGGTTTAGAGTCAGGAAAAATTCCATTTCTCTCGAATATCCGGCAAGGATCAAGATGAATTCATGCTGTTTATCCTCCATGTGTTTAACAAGTGTATCAATCGCTTCCTTGCCGAAATCCTTTTCCCCACCTCTGCCCAGGGAGTAGGCTTCATCAATGAACAGGATGCCTCCCATTGCTTTTTTTATTAAATCGCGCGTTTTTTGCGCGGTATGCCCGATATACTCACCGACAAGGTCAGCTCTCTCTGCTTCGATCAAATGCCCTTTCGAAAGGACATTCATCTTAAGGAAAAGCTTTCCGATTATCCTGGCGACCGTTGTCTTTCCCGTTCCCGGATTTCCCTTGAACATCATGTGAAGAGCCTGTTTTCCAGCTTTCAGGCCCATCTCTTCCCGTTTCTTGTTCACATAGATCCAGGCATAAATTTCTTTGATCATCCTTTTCATTTCTTCCATGCCAACAAGTGCCCCGAGCTCTTCCTCAATTTCCTTTAAGGCTGCATGCTCCTGCGGGATTGACTTTGGAACCAGCTGCGACTCAGGCAATTCCTTTGTCAATGTCTTCCTTTGCTGCGCATTCAAAACAATGCTGATTTGACCGTTGTTTTTCTTTCGAAGCGGTTGGTCCAAAGATTTCACCTCTCATTCTGGAAACAGTATACGCATCTAAGCTGTATTTGTGATATCCGCCTAAATATCATCATGTTCATTGGATTCTTGCAAACTTCTATCCTTATGGGAATACTTCCCCCTTCGATATGTTCCGTCAAGCTCCGGCAGTATTTTTATGCCGTTTGTCATAATGTGCGGTTTCCCAAGAAATAAACTTCTATATTTATATGTATTCAAGAAGGAGGAAATTCATTTTTAAAAATAAACAATTATCGCGTAAAAGGAGCAAAAGTTAGGAAGGAGAACCATAAGGAGGCTGGAGGGAAATTAGTTAAGACAAATTTTGAATGAATCGGTACCCTTATGCAGCTGGATTCGCTCTCATAAGGGTACCTTTAAACCCGAATGGTGACCTTATGCAGCTGGATTTCCTCTCATAAGGGTACCTTTAGCCCCGAATGGTGACCTTATGCAGCTGGATTTGCGCTCATAAGGGTACCTTTTGTGCCGAATGGTGACCTTATGCAGTTGGATTTCCTCTCATAAGTGTACCTTTCCATTGGATTCTAGGAAATATCTCTATAAGCAGAAAAAACCCGCACGATGGCGGGTTTTCTTACTCGTTATTTAATTAAGCCTGAGCATCGAAATCAATCTGGACATTCTTTTGCGGTGCGAATGTTGAGATGGCGTGCTTATAGACAAGCTGCTGCTTTCCTTCTGATTCGAAAAGCACGGTAAAGTTATCAAAACCTTTAATCTGGCCTCTCAATTGAAATCCGTTCAATAAGAAGACGGTCACATTGATATTGTCCTTGCGGAGCTGGTTTAAATACTGGTCCTGAATGTTCACTTGTTTCATGGGCGGATCCTCCTCTTTTATCTCTATTATTATGTATTCGCTTTTATCTCGAGCTTTCCTTCAATGAACTTGGAAATTTCAGCGAATTTTTTTTCAGCGTCTTTAGACTCTGACATATCAAACCATTCCACATTCATCTTGTTTCGAAACCATGTTAGCTGCCTTTTTGCATATCGGCGGGAATTTTGTTTTAAATTCTCGATTGCCAGCTCCAGGGGAACCTTGCCATCAAAGTAGTCATAAAGCTCTTTGTATCCAATCGCCTGGATGGACTGGCAGTCCCTTAAGCCCTTTTCATAAAAGTATTGGACCTCATCAAGGAGCCCCTGCTTCATCATTAGGTCGACACGGTAATTGATTCTATTGTATAGCATCTCCCTGTCCATTGTCAGACCGATTAGTGCTGTATCATACAAAAGTTCCGGTGATTGGTTCTCCTGCAGCTCTCCAGCAGTTTTGCCTGTGCAGTGGATGATCTCCAGCGCCCTGATGACACGCCGGACATTATTAGGATGTATACGTGATGCACTTTCAGGGTCCGCATCCTTCAATTTTCCATGTAAAAATTCCTGACCGTTTTCATCTGCCGCTTGCTCTAAACTGCGCCTGAAAGAGGGGTCTGAGGGTGCATCCGTGAATTGATAATCAAAGATCACTGACTGGATGTATAATCCTGTACCGCCGACAATCATCGGCATCTTCCCTCGAGAGCTGATTTCATCGATTTTCATGCGGACAAGCTCCTGGAATTCAGCGGTTGAGAAGCTTTCGTCAGGTTCCTTGATATCAATTAAATGGTGGGGAATCCCCTCCATCTCTTCCTGGGTGATTTTCGCGGTTCCGATATCCATCCCTTTGTAAATTTGCATAGAATCACCGCTAATGATTTCACCGTTGAACTTTTTCGCAAGCTCAATGCTCAGCTTCGTTTTGCCAACTGCAGTCGGCCCAATTAACACAATCAATTTCTGTTTTTGTTCCAAAAAATTTCACACTGCCTTTTCATAGAGGGTGTCAGTCATTTCATATCTGACATCATAATTTATCTTACCATTAAATAGAAAGCAGTTGAACATCTATGCATTATACCCGTATTTTACAAATGTTATTCTCTTATATCATCTTTTGAAAAAATTTTCCTCAACTTTTACAGTTAGATAACGTTTTAGTAACAAACAACCTTTCACCCCCACATTCATGATAGTTTAATAGAAGTCTATGATGGTTAATAATTTTTAGGGAACTGGGTGAACACACTATGTTATCAACTACAGAAATAGGAATTGATTTAGGTACAGCCAACACACTTGTATATAGTAAAAATAAAGGAGTCGCTTTGAATGAACCTTCAGTAGTGGCGATTGATACAGAGACAAAGAATGTTCTTGCTGTCGGCAAGGAAGCGAAGGAAATGATCGGAAAGACTCCTGGAAAGATCGTAGCAATCCGCCCGTTAAAAGATGGAGTCATTGCTGATTTTGACGTGACAACTGAAATGCTGAAACAAATCATGAGGAAAGCTTCAAAAACGGGAGGATTTGCTCTCCGTAAACCGGATGTTGTCGTCTGCACACCTTCTGGTTCAACAAGTGTTGAACGACGTGCGATCCAGGATGCAGTCAGAAATGCTGGAGCAAAGAAGGTTCATCTTATCGAGGAACCCGTTGCTGCTGCAATTGGCGCAGGTCTGCCTGTAGATGAACCGGTAGCGAACGTAGTCGTTGATATTGGCGGCGGCACAACTGAAGTCGCAATCATTTCATACGGCGGGGTCGTTGCCTGCCATTCCATCCGCATCGCTGGCGACAGATTGGACGAAGACATCGTTCAATATGTACGAAAAGAATACAATGTCCTTATTGGTGAGAGAACAGCTGAAAAAATCAAGATGGAGATTGGTTATGCGCTTATTGACCACGAAATGATGGAAATGGACATACGCGGACGTGACTTAGTAACTGGCCTGCCAAAGACCGTTACCCTAAACTCTTATGAAATCAGGGACACCCTGAAAGAATCCTTGCTTCATATCATGGAAGCAATCCGCGCTACACTTGAAGACTGCCCTGCTGAACTCAGCGGTGATATTGTCGATCGCGGCGTGATCCTTTCAGGCGGCGGCGCGTTGCTGAACGGAATACAGGATTGGCTTGGAAGCGAAATGGTCGTTCCAGTACACATCGCTCCAAACCCGCTTGAATCCGTTGCAATCGGTACAGGTAAAGCGTTGCAGTACATCCATAAACTGCAGCCCGCTGTTAAATAAATATAAATGACGAAAAGATCGCGAATAGATATCGCGATCTTTTCGTTTTTTTTTCAAGCATTCTTTTAATCACCAGCTTTTTGGGCTCAGAGAATCTTTATATGACCTTTTGAGTTTCCCAACTCCTTCAGGCAAACGAATCCTGCTGTTCTATAGATACTTCTCTTCAATTATTTTCAGATGATGACGTTCATGACCAGCGATCATATATGCGACTGTTTCCACCGAAACGTCGAATCCATTCGCATTGCTCCAGTATTCTAACGAGTGCTGTGGCAGGCCTTTTAACAAACTAGTCGTTGCTGTTCTAACATTCTTATAATCTTCAAGAAGATCGGCCATAGGGCGACCGTAAAAGAAAGCTTTCTTTACAAATTCATTCTCATCGAATCCCATGAGAGGGTTCTGGTCTCCTCTCGCAATACGAAGGATTCTGTAGGCCATTATTCTTTCTGTATCTGTCAGGTGTCCAAGCACTTCGGACAAAGACCATTTTCCTTCCTCATAGCGGTAGCCGGCCTGAGCTTCGGTTACTTGGGATAATAGATTATATGTAGTATCCAGCTGTTCAGTAAGAATATCGACAATGTCTCCTTCTGGAACCAGTTTAATATAATTCCTTGTATAGACAGGGAATTTTTCCAACTTTGGTCGTTTAAACATTCAAATTCACTTCCTTTCTTCATTCATAAAGTATTCGTGTTTTATGGGATATTTTCCTCTAATCTAATTTAAACAGGCACTGCTCAGATGAACAGTGCCTTCTTATTCACTCTTTATATTGTTTCCTCAGTCTATTAAAATACAGGAAAACCGGCAAAGGAATGACGATAAAGCCCAGGCTTTTGATAATTTGATTGACTGCCCTGTCTTTTTGCCTCGCCTTTTCTTCTGTTACATACAAATCATAATTGCTGCGAAGTTCTTCCTCAGTCAGTTCTGTTTTGGAAATTTCATTTTTGCCAATGGTCATATTTTGCTTATATTCTGTAAAACTTTGATAGTATCCAGTTGGGCTGACAAGATCCGCTGTCGCCATGAAGATCGAAACCCCTCCGCCAATGACCATCATCAATGTAGCAAACAATACGAGATAGGTATATAAATGTCTGACCACTTTCTCTCCCCCTTGCTCTTTATTTTTCATTGCAAAAGCTACAATAAATATCAATACAACTACAGGTACTATGGAAAATACCAATGAGAAAACGAACAATATATCGCCCCCTTTATATATTATAAGAGCCCATAAACCATTTAATGATTTCATCAGAATTATTACATTTTTCCTATTAGTGTAATTTTACACCATTATAAATCTAAATTAAAGAATTTTTATCCATCTAACACAAATTTTTCTATGAAGACAAATAAAACAGTGCTCCTAATTGGAACACTGTTTCTTCTGACTTACATTACCCTTTTGAACATTTTCTCCATTTCATATGTGGAGTAATGAACGATGATTGGCCGGCCATGAGGACATGTGAACGGATCGGACGAACGCCGCAATTCATCCAGCAATGCCTGGATCTCGTCATTGCGCAGGTGATGATTTGCTTTGATGGATGCCTTGCAGCTCATCATGATGGCTGCTTCTTCTCTAAGTTTTTTAATATCCACTTTTTTCATCATCAAGAGTTGTTCAATCATGTCTTCAATCAGCTCTTTTTCCTCTCCGTGAGGGAACCACTGCGGGTGTGAGCGGACGATGAAGCTGTTGTAGCCGAAGGGCTCAAGGAAGACTCCCACTTTTTCCAGCTCATGTTGATGCTCATTGATTTTTATGCACTCATCGCCTGAATATTCAAGTGTTATAGGCATGAGCATTTCTTGAAGTTCAGTCGCTACTTCGCCTACCTTGTCCCTGAAATACTCATACTTGATTCTCTCCTGCGCAGCATGCTGGTCAATTATATATAATCCGCGGTCGTTCTGGGCGAGAATATAAGTACCGTGCATTTGCCCAATTGGATAAAGAGGAGGGACACGGGACGCCTGGACTTCAGCACGCTGTTCGGAAGCTGCTGTTGAGGTAGCCGGATCTGTCATTCCCTCTACTTGAACAAGTTCGTTTTCATCAGGTGAAGCAAATGAAAGTACTGGATTCTCTTGAGCAACCAAGGCGTTTCTCCAGTCAGGAGCTTCCTGCTGTGAAGCATTTTGCACTTCAGCAGCTTTATAGCTTTTGGTCAGCTCAACAGCTTTCTCCTCCACAAATGGCCTGCGCTCAATGGTTGACTGACTCAATGAAGCCGTCTCTTCAGCTTTAGGCAAATGGTCCAGGTCCATGAATGTTTGTTCTGACTTAGGTTTCTCCTGCTTCTGGGTAACCATTCCAGCCGGTATTAATTCCTTCGTTTTAAAAGCGTTCTTTATGACGCTCGAGACAAGCTCATTCAACTCCTGCTCCTTGCTCAATCGCACTTCCATCTTGGATGGATGGACGTTCACATCAATCAAAAGCGGGTCCATTTCAATATTCAACAGGACAACTGGATACCTGCCAATCGGGAGCAGTGTATGGTAGCCTTCCTGTATTGCTTTAACAAGAGCATAATTTTTGATAAAACGGCCATTAATCATCGTCGAAATATAATTTCTTGATGCCCTGGTGATTTCCGGCATTGAAATATAGCCGCTAATTTTATAATCCAAAGACTCTCCAGAGATTGGAATCATAGCTTTGACCATATTAATACCGTAAATGGCAGCCAGTACCTGGCGAACGTCCCCATTTCCTGTCGTCTTCAAAAGCTGCCGCCCATTATGGACCAGCCTGAAGGAGATATGTGGGTTTGCCAGCGCGAGTCGGTTGACGACATCTGTAATATTGCCAAGTTCGGTATGGATCGTCTTCATATATTTAAGGCGTGCAGGAGTATTAAAAAACAGGTCTGAAATACTGATATCCGTTCCTTTGCGGCTGTCGGCTTTCTCTACTGATTCGACCTTGCCGCCTTCGATGACCACTTTATTGCCTTCGATACCGGTAGATGTTTTCATTTCAAGCCTTGAGACAGAGGCGATACTCGGCAGCGCTTCGCCCCGGAACCCGAGAGTCCTGATCCGGAACAAGTCGTTTTCATTCTTGATCTTGCTCGTGGCATGCCGCTGGAAGGCGACAAGAACATCATCCTCTTCTATGCCGTCACCATTATCTGTAATCCTGATCCTGGCCAGTCCTGCTTCCTCGAGATCAATCTCAATCACGGTACTGTTGGCATCAATTGCATTCTCCAATAATTCCTTAACAACCGATGCCGGCCTTTCAACTACCTCACCAGCAGCAATCTTATTTGATAAAGCATCGTCGAGTTGAATAATTTTCGCCATTCTCTCACCTCCAGCTATTAGTATTTTCTCAAGCATTTTTTAGGAACATATCTACTTGCGCAGCTTTTTTTGCAGCTCGTAAAGCATATTCATGGCCTGCAAAGGAGTCATATCAAGGATTTCCAATCCGTTTAATTGTTCAATAATCTGCTTCTCTTTTTTGCTTGGACCACTTGCTTTCTTTTGTTCAGGCTCTTCATCAAAAAATGATAATTGAGCTGCGGCTGCCGTTTCTGCAGCCTGAAGCATGCTTTGTTTGTCATGCCCATTTTGCAATGGTTCGCGCACAGAGTCTGCGCTCTTCAGACTTTTAAGTCCAGATGACAACTGGGTATCTGTCTGCTCGAGTATTTGCAGGATTTCAGCAGCCCGTTCGATCAAATCTGCCGGCAATTCTGCCAGCTGGGCAACATGGATGCCGTAACTTTTATCCGCTGCACCCTCCTTGATTTTATGGAGGAATACCACTTTGCCGTTCTGCTCAACTGCACTGACATGTACATTCTTCAATTTTTCCAATTCATTTTCCAGTGAAGTCATTTCGTGATAGTGTGTCGAAAACAGCGTCTTTGCGCTGATTTTATCATGGATATATTCAATCATAGCCTGGGCGAGAGCCATGCCGTCATAAGTTGAGGTACCACGGCCGATTTCATCAAAAAGGATCAAACTGTCTTTCGTCGCATTGGTAATTGCGTTCTTTGCCTCAAGCATTTCGACCATGAAAGTACTTTGTCCGGAAACAAGATCATCTGCCGCCCCAATCCTGGTGAAAACCTGGTCGAATATCGGCAAGACCGCCTCAGAGGCCGGGACAAAACAGCCTATTTGCGCCATAATTGCTGTCAGGGCAACCTGGCGCATATATGTGCTTTTACCAGACATATTCGGCCCTGTAATCAGCAATACTTCACGGTCGTTGTCCATAAAGCAATCGTTAGGCACGTATTCCTGTGCATCCATTACCTTTTCGACAACTGGATGGCGTCCATCCTTCAGGACAATTTTCCGATCAGCTGAGAAAACAGGTTTTACATAATGACGCTGTTCACTTAGCTCTGCAAATCCCAGAATGACATCAAGCTCACTAAGAGCCCTTGCAAGCCCCTGCAATCTAGGAATATATTCTTTTATCGTCTCGCGGATTCCGCTAAATAGCTGATATTCAAGCTCGACACTTTTTTCCTCAGCCGCAAGGATCAGGTCTTCCTTTTCCTTCAGCTCAGGCGTGATAAAGCGCTCCGCATTCGAAAGCGTCTGCTTCCGCTCATACTGGCCTTCCTGAAGAAGATGCAGATTCGCCTTCGTTACTTCGATATAGTAGCCAAACACCCTGTTGTAGCCAACCTTTAAGGATTTTATCCCTGTTTTCTCACGCTCATCCCGCTCCAGCATCGCAATCCATGTTTTGCCATTCCTGCTGGCATCTCGGTATTGGTCAAGCTGTTGATCGTAACCATCGCGAATGATATTTCCTTCCTTGACAGAAATCGGAGGATTATCGACGATTGCCTGTTCGAGCAGATCCGCTGCCTCTTCGCAAGGGTCAAGTCTTTCTGCCATACGGGAAGCTTCCTCGTGCGGAAGACCCTTCAAAATATGTTTTAGTGATGGCACCTGCAATAAGGACCTTTTTAGCTGCATCAGATCTCTTGGATTAAGATTGCCAAATGCAACCCTTCCAGCCAAACGTTCAAGGTCGTATACCTCTTTCAACTTTTCCCTTAATTCCTGGCGTTCAAAAAACTGTCCGACAAAAAGCTGGACCAGTTCCTGACGACGGCCGATTTCAACTTTGTCAATCAGCGGTCTGTTGATCCATTGCTTCAGCATCCTGCCGCCCATTGCAGTCATCGTTTCATCAAGCAGCCATAAAAGTGTTCCCTTTTTTGCTGTAGAGCGTATGGTCTCTGTCAGTTCAAGGTTACGCTTGGAAAAGTAATCAATTTTCATATATTGCTGGACCTGATAGACAGATACCTTTTGCAAATGATCAAGGCTGCGCTTCTGTGTCCGGTATAAATAATTGAATAATCTTGAAGCTGTGCTTTTTAACTGTTCATTCTCAAGGTGCTCAAATAGAACTGAGAAAGCCTCATTCATTTCAGTATTATCCTCTAATGACAGCGCCAGAATGGAACGCTCCTTCAGCTTCCTCTGGATTTCCGGCGAAAGCGTGCTTTCGATGACAACTTCCTTTGCTCCAGAAATCGATAGTTCATTAATAAGGTCTTCGATACTGCCGTTAATTAAAGTGGCCCTGCTTTCCCCTGTCGACAGGTCACTGCAGGCAAAGCCATATAAGTTTCCCGGAAAAGCCGAAACAGTAGCGATAAAATTATTTTCTTTTTCTAAAAGCCCACGCCCCTCCATTACTGTTCCAGGAGTGATTAGCTGGACAACTTCACGCCTAACGACACCTTTGGCAGTCTTGGGATCTTCTGTTTGTTCACAAATCGCAACTTTATAGCCTTTGTTAATCAACTGTTCAATATAGTTAGGAGCTGAATGGTAAGGAACACCGCACATCGGAATCCGTTCCTCGCCGCCGCCCTCTCTGCTCGTCAGTGTTATTTCGAGTTCTTGGGATGCCTTTAATGCATCCTCGAAGAACATTTCATAAAAATCTCCCAAACGGAAAAATAAAAAGGCATCTTGGTAATCCGCCTTCACTTGCAGGTATTGCTTGATCATAGGGGTATATGCAGCCATATTATCCTCCAAAATTCACTTTGCTTTTATTGTAAGGTCAATGCAGGGAATCCGCTTTGACCGTTTTCCATTCTCTTATTCTTTTTCGGGCAATGCACTTGTTCTGCTATTACCGTTTTCCGTGCACACACTCTTTTTCGGGCAATGCACACTGGAAAAAGCTCTCTTTTCGACTATTATTCTAAATATCTATTATAACTCGACAAAAAATAATTTTCGATAGAATCCCCTTAAAAAGAATTACCAGTCCCAATAAGGACTGGCATTTTTTAATCATATTTCATTTTTTTCAACCCAATTGTAAAAAATAGTGAGCTGAATACTAGCAATACCAGTGTTGAATTTCGTAGTGCAGGGAGATAAAGGCTTCCGCTGACGATTTCACGAAATCCTGTAATCATCCAGCTCTGGGGCACCCCCTTGGCTATTTGCTGCATGAATTCTGGCACAATCTCTATTGGCCAGTAAACTCCTCCGAGCATACATGTACTGACAATCAACACAGCGCTCAGCGCACTAGCCTGCTGCCTCGTCTTTACGATGCTGGCCATCATCAGGCCAAAGCCGACAATCGTTATGATGACGAGTGATGCAAATGGAACGAAATAAAACAAATTGCCCCACATTGAACCATAAATTAAGTACATGACAATCATGAGGACAATTAATTGGATTGCTCCCATCAAGAAATATGAGAATAGGTATCCTGTCATCACCTGGACTTTCGTTGTTGGTGACGTGAGCAGGCGCTGCCAGGTGCCACCGATTTTTTCATCAAGAAGGGTGGAAGCTGCTCCTGAAATTCCAAACATCATGAACATAATCGTAAAGCCGATCGCCAGCATGCCGACGGAATCAGTTTTTGATTCTTCTTTTTGAATGACTTCACTGCTGATCTCCACTGGTTCTCGCGCAGCCGCTTTTTCTAGTATAGCCTTGAAGGCCAATACATCTTGTTCAGGGGACATTTCAATGGTTTGAATAACAGTCCTCCCAACACCTTCAACATAACTTTTTAACGCAAGATACTCCTGGGTTTTCCTTTGGACTACCAGTTGAAAAAGAGGCTGACCGGAATCATGGCTCTCTACTGCCGATTCAGCGATCATCACCGCTGCAATTGCCTCTTGATTTTCGACCGATTCTCTGGCTTCCTTTTCATCCGCATTTCTCCAGGTATACTGGCCATTTGATGACAGTAACTCGAGAATCCTGCTGTTTGATTCATCATTTTTTGCTACCATCAGCACAACCGGTTTATCCCGTGAAGACCCTTCTGAGCCAATTCCTCCAAAAATAAGACTGAACATAATTGGCATAATGAACATCATCACAATTGCTGAAGGTGATTTGAACAATGATTTCAGGAGTAAAAACGCGATGGATAAAATTTTACGCATGCAAAGCCCTCCTCCTTGTAGAAAGGGATACAAACGCAATTAGAAGGGATACAAGACCAATTGCAATTAAAACGCCTGCTTCTATCAGTACTTGCCATACTCCTGCACCAGACATTAGCTCCAGGAATGTTTGGAGGGCAAGAGCATTGGGAAGGACTTTGACGACCGTATTGACCCAGTCCGGAAAAATATACAATGGGACCATGCTACCCCCAACTGCAGCCATTATTTGAGTAGCCAGCATTCCGGCAGCATTGAATGTTTTCTCTCTTTTGACAAGAGCTCCAAGGAGTACTCCCAGTCCGCTGACACTAAAAACAAATGCAAAGCCGACAATTATGACCCCAGTCATGGACTCTCCCCACTGAACATCATAAAGGTAATGTGTCCCAAGAATAATAATGAAAAATTGAACCGAAGACATAAACAGTAAGCCAATAAACTTGCCTATTAAGTAATGTTGATTAGACAGCTTTGTAACAAGCAGACGATTGAATACATCTTGTTCCTTTTCATCAATCATTGCGCTTACTCCGGTAATAACCGTCATCAGCAAGAACATGACACCCATACCGGCTGCATAATACTGGAATGAGCCCACTGGTTTTTGATCCTGTTCTACCGCTGCTTCTTCAACAAATTCATAATCAGCTTCCGCCAATTGAGACAAAGCAGCAAGGTCTTTGCCAAAACCGGATGGACCAGCGACCTCCATTGCTATTACATTTACAGCCGCACTCTGAGTGAATTGCAGCACGAGATTCTTTACAATCGATGATTGAATAGAAGCTGACGGAATGGAGATGACCCGCACCTCAGAATTCCCACCCGAAATGATATGGCCCGATAAATCCCGCGGAATAATGATCCCGACGGAAATTTCCTGCTGTTTTAAACTGTCTTCCAGCTTCTCCTCGGTCATTGCCTCTGCAGAAATGAGCTCTGGAAGGCCTTTCTTGAATACCTCTTGAGATAAGACGCTGCCAAGCGGGCCTTCATCATAATTTACAATACCGATCTCAAATTTTTCAATCGAAGCTGCTTCTTCTTCATCCATCATATTGCCAAATGCTGCACCAAGGATCCCGATCAATAAGATTGGCATAAAAACAAGCGTCAACAGTGCCTTACGGTCCCTGCCCATGAGAAGTGCATCTTTTAGTGCCAGCCACCAAAAACCCATATCAACTACCTCCTTAATCCCTTAAACTTCGGCCAGTAAGGTGGAGGAATACACTCTCAAGGTTCGGTTCCACAACTTCAACGGATGTAATTTCAAAACCCGCTCCCGTAACTGACTGAATTAATTCACTTAGCACTTTTTGTGGCTCTTTATGAAAAATGGCCAGTTCATCATAATTCAATGACAGGTCTTTTTCAGGTATCGAAGGAGACAGTATGGTCTTTATTTTTTCAAGGTTGAGTGCTCTCGAAAAGTTCATGACAATCCGTGAACGATCACCAATTGTCTCCCTTAACTCGGATATGGTTCCCGATGTGATGAATTCTCCCTGATCCATAATGCCGATCTTTTCACAAAGATACTCAACTTCCTCCATATAGTGACTTGTATAGATAACAGTCATCCTTTCTGAATTCAGTTGTTTCACTGTTTCAAGGATATGGCTGCGGGATTGCGGATCAATCCCTACAGTCGGTTCATCCATGATCAATAATTCAGGATTATGTAAAATCGTAGCACCGATATTGACTCTCCTCTTCATACCGCCAGAAAAAGTCTCTACTTTCTCCTTGGCCCGATCGGTCAAACCGATGATTTCAAGTACTTCATTTATCCTTTTTTGCAAGTGGTTTCCTCTTAAACCGTACATTCTTCCCCAAAATGAAAGGTTTTCCCTCGCACTCATCGTTTGGTATAGTGCAATTTCCTGAGGAACAATGCCTAATAGCGCTTGCCCCTGCTTTGGCTGTCTGACCATATCAATGCCTGCAATGTCAATGTTTCCTGAACTTGGCGGGAATAACCCGGTTATCATCTGGATCGTGGTGGTCTTTCCTGCCCCATTTGGTCCCAAAAGACCAAATGACTCACCCTTGTGCACGGAAAAAGAAACATTCTTGACTGCCTCGAAATCTCTGAACCTCTTAGTCAATTGACTTACTTTCAAGACTTCCATTCAGACACCTGCTTTCGACCTATATTGATTTCATTATCTCAGAAAAATTGCCTTCATGAAATAAATTCCAATTAATATATGAAATTGTTCTAAAAAATTCTTATGGGTTATTCGCCTGTCATGCTGCAATACCCACAAGACAGAATATTTTTTTAACCACATTAAGAATAATAAAAAAGCAAGACATCATATCCGTCCTGCTTCTAAGGTTGCAATACATTATATTTCAGTGCTGTCTCGACCCATTCATATCGTTTGTGCGTTCCTAGCTTCTCACCGATTTTCTGGCGATGGTTTTCAACTGTTTTGACTGATATATCAAGCCTTTCCGCGATATCCTTTTGGGAGTATCCTTTTACAGTAAGAATGAAAACCTCTTTTTCTCGCTTCGTTATTGGAAGATCAACGAGATTAATTTGGTCACCTTCCGAATCATCTTCCCACACATGGGTATCGAACACCTTTTGGTTCGCTAAAATTTTGTCCAGCGATTGGATGAGATCGTCCCGCTTCAGCTGCTTGATTAAATAGCCGTCAGCCCCGGCCT
The DNA here is from genome assembly GCF_018613235.1 of Bacillus sp. ISL-41. Taxonomy (GTDB): domain Bacteria; phylum Bacillota; class Bacilli; order Bacillales; family Cytobacillaceae; genus Mesobacillus. The sequence continues at coordinate 51,061 of NZ_JAGGQP010000019.1, read as the reverse complement.
CGTAAGCTTTCTTCTGATACCCGATATCATCGTGCATCGAGAAAATGACTATTTTGGCGTCCGGAAGAAGTTTCCGCAGCCTTTCCAATGTCGTCATTCCATCCAGGCCGCCCGGCATCGAAAGGTCCAGCAGTACCAGGTCGGCGGGAAAGTCCGCCGCAGCTTTAACAGCTTCATAGCCATCGCAGGCACAAATCCTTCCGTCAATGCAAAAAGATTGCTGCAAGAGCATGCTTAATCCATCCCGGACAATTTCATGATCATCAATGATCATTAGGTTCATCTTCCCTCTCCCCCTCCGCTTTTGTTAAAGAAACAAATCCTTCTACCCTCGTAGGACCACCTTCCTTACTGAGCCACTTAATGTCGCCATCAAGCATTTTACACCGTTCGTACATATGCTTCAGGCCGAGCCCTTTCGTCTTGCATCCAGTGGAAATGAAGCCATTGCCATTGTCGTATAACTGAAAAAATATATATTGATAGAATGTTTTTAAATGGATGGAGAAATAGGTAGCTTTTCCATGGCGAACCGAATTTGTAATACTTTCCTGGATGATCCTGAATAGATGAAGTTCTTTTTCCGGGTCCAGTTTTTGTTCCTTATCAAGCTCCATCTCCAAAAAGATTTCTATCTGGTATAACTTTCTCCAGTCCTTTACAGCTTGACGAAGCGATTTCTCCAAACCAATGTCATAAACGATTTCAGGTCGGAGGCTTTTTGTCAGGCGCTTAATATCTTCAAGGGTTTTTTCCATGACATTGACCATGTTGGTGACATGATTTTGATACTTCTCTTCACTGATGTTCTGTTTGATGACCTCGAGGCCCAGGAAAATGCTATAGACACTTTGTCCAATATGATCATGCAGTTCCATGGCTATCCTTTTGCGCTCTGCCTCCTGGGCGAGCAGTGTTTCTTGCACAAGCAGCTCATGGAATCGTGCCCGCTCGCTATTCTCATTCCGTACAGGCGGCCGTATTCTGAGCACATAGTATACTTCTTCCGATATAATCATTTTTTTTAATGACATTTCAAATTCTTCAAGTCCTTCATACACCGCCAGATGGGAATTGAAAAAAGGAATCGGTTCATCAGAAGTTAAAATACAGCGATTTTCATCCTCATCCAGCTCTCTTTCCTGGCAATAAGTACAGTAGGGTACTTTCTCGCCAAGCTTCCAGCCAGTCATGTGAACTGCCTTTTCATTAAGATAATGAATACTCCGATCCTTATCCATAACAATCATGCCCTCAGGCAGGTGATCAACAATTTCCGCTAAAAATTCTGTTTGGATAACCATAAACTAATCCCTCGCTACAACATCTCTTCTTCGCAACTCCATTTTAACCCCTATTCTGGCTGGTACTCCGCCATGTTTATTAACATTAAGTGAAATCTCAAGTGTTTTTAGATATAAAAAAAGACCCAGTAAGGGTCAAATTTTTTTTGATATTTACTGTGTTGATCTGTTTCACCGATGCAGTGAAATCCATTTGCGCAGTAGAATTGATTCAGTTTGCTGTTGTCGGCAACACAGTCTAATTTTAAATAGGTTTTGTCAGTTGAAACATTATCCTCAATCCACCTTAATATCTCTTTCCCGATACCATTGCCGATATATGCGGGCAAAACAGCAAGCCTGTGCAGATACATTGAATCTCCATCAGGGTCCTCCCCAAATATATGCTTGTCCCATTCACTTTGGATTGTCGACAAAGTGAATGTACCGATTAATTCTTCATTATTCAGGAGGATATATGTTTCTTTTTGCTTTATGGCTTCCAGGATTTCCTCATCATCCCCTCCGCTTAATAGGTAATGCCATTGATTAATTCCATGATCTTGCATCCACTTTGCGTTACTTTTCAGCATCTCGATAATCTTTTTGCCATCTTCTTTTACAGCAGGTCTGACCAGACTATTTTCCAGCAAAAATGACACCCGCCTTCTATTAGTTTAGTGTACTATTCTATATTTCAAGAGATATTCCTTCACTAAATCATGTTTTGCTAATTTGTTGCTTTACCACCAATCTTGAAACGAACCTATTTGTCAGGCTTAGGTTCCAAAAGTAAGAATAACTCCAATAAGAGCAAAAAAAAACAGGCTGAGCTCAGCCTGTTTTAAAGTTACGACATCATTTTAACGTTTTGAGAACTGCCTCAATATCTTCATTGGTCATTTCGGCTGCCTGAGCCATTGTCCTGACATCCTTTGATGCCCAGTAATCATATAAACGCGCCAGGTCATTACGATTATATACCTGATTACCGTAGTGGCTGTAGAAATAAGCAACCAGAAGATTGGCTACATTTGCCGGCAGTTTATTGCGGGTTGAAATCGACCTAAGTGCAATATTCTCAAGTCCGCGGATATTATTATCAGTAAATTTTTCTACCACTTCTATTGGCAAAGCGGTTTCACAAAAAGTAAGGAATTCTGGATCAGTTAATTGTTTATTCATAGAAAATCTCCTGCTTAATTTACTTTTTAGATCGCTTCCAGCGCATTCTCTATAAGTTTGATATCCATGATTATAGATTTCTTTATATTGGCATCATCACATCGCTGGTACTCTTTATGAAGTCTTCTTAGTTCTTCGTAAAAGATCCGGTATTCATAGTTGTTAATCATAATCTCCCTCATTATTTTACTGTTCTAAGAAATATTTTCCCATTTATACCTATGGTCAAACAAATTTATCATGAGGAATGTGATTATGCTAACATTACCATTAAGCAGGTCAGAAAGAAAAGGGGTATTTTGGTTCATTTGAATTTCCCAACACGGATATCTTATTCAGACCCGTTATCAATCCCTTTCTTTCCCTTCATAATGCCTGTCTATGAAGGTACATTTTAACCGTTATTTTCCATCATCGTTAATGCCCTTTGGACCGCCCAGCTTTGATGGTCATGAAACATTCTTTTGACTGCTTCCCCCGCTTCGACCCACTTAAGGTGATGATCTGCCTCTAAAGGCTCTCCCGTATTTCCAGTTATTCTGGCAAAATAGAAGTGTCCTTCAACAAGATAATATGTACGATCCTTCTCCGAGTAAAAATATCGCTGTGCTTTTCCAATCCATTCGCCGATTTCAAGAAGCTTTCCCATTTCTTCAATGCCTTCTCTTACAAGACACTCAACATGACTTTCACTTCCTTCCATGCCACCGCCAGGAAGGAAATAGCCACCATCATCCGTCTCGATTAATGCAACCAGATTTTCATTTTCATTCAATATGATTCCATACACCCCCGGACGCCATGTATAGCTTATTCCTGGTTCCTTTTCCCCAAAAGTGATCATTCTTCATCCCTACAATCCAAAAATTTTTTTATGACATGGAAACAACTATAGAAGCATGTACTAAATCATCAAAATTTCTTATCTGGAACGATTTTCTTCAGTTTACTTTTCGTGTTTTCACAAGAATCTCCTTCCATTTCTTTAAATTACTTTTTAACTATTTTTCCGAGGGTAAAAAAATAGAGACTATGTTACTAGGAGTGAGATGATGGAACAGTACAAGAATTTGAATAAACAATATATCAGCGGAGAATGGCGAGATGGTACGGGCCAGAGCCGCTATAAGGATAAAAACCCGTATAACGAAGAAGTCTTGGCTGAATTCAAGATGGCTGGCATTGAAGATGTTAAAGAAGCGTATGAGTCTGCCAGGAAAGCACAAAAAGAATGGGAGAATGTCAATCCATTCGAACGTTCTACCATCATGGAAAATGCAGTCCGCATCATGTCGGAAAGGCGAAAGGAATTGGTAGAGTTACTTGTAACAGAGTCTGGCTCTACCCATATCAAGGCAAATGTTGAGGTTGATTTCTGCATAGCCATCACTAGAGAGTCAGCGTCATTCCCATTAAGAATGGACGGCAAGATGGTGCCTTCACTTGTTCCCGGAAAGGAAAACCGTGTATACCGTAAACCACTTGGTGTGGTAGGTGTCATCAGTCCATTTAACTTCCCAATGTACTTATCAATGCGTTCTGTTGCACCTGCACTTGCAGTTGGTAATGGAGTCGTGTTGAAGCCTGATGAGCAGACTGCAATGAGTGGCGGTACTGTGATCGCTAAAATATTTGAAGAAGCGGGTCTGCCAAAAGGTTTGCTTAATGTGACTGTTTCTAATATTGGCGAAATCGGCGATTCATTCGTAGAGAATCCTGTGCCAAGAATGATTTCGTTCACTGGGTCAACTGGTGTCGGACGCCATATTGGTGCGCTTTGCGGCCAAAACATAAAAAAAGTGGCATTGGAGCTCGGCGGCAATAATGCACTTGTAGTCCTTGAGGATGCGAACATAGAGCATGCCATAAACTCTGCCATTTTCGGCAAATTCATGCACAACGGACAAATCTGCATGGCTGTTAACCGGGTGATCGTCCACAAGGACCGCTATGATGAATTCGTTGATAGGTTTGTGGAAAAAACTAAAAGCCTTAAAGCTGGTGATCCTCGGGAGCCTGATACGTTAATCGGACCGCTGATCAACCGCGGAGCTGTCGACCGGATCCTTAAAGATATAGAGAAGGCTAAATCCGAAGGAGCTGAAGTGGTGCTGGAAGGTACTGCAAATGGCACGCTCATGACTCCATACGTGCTTACCGGCAGCAATGAGGTCGCAACTGCGAAGAACGAGATGTTCGGTCCAGTCGTAACCATCATTCCTGTTGAAAGTGAAGAAGAAGCAATCCGCATTGCTAACGACACACCATTCGGATTAAGCGGAGCCGTCCACGCAGGATCTGTTGAAAAAGGTGTCGAAGTAGCCAAGCAAATACAATCCGGCATGGTCCATGTTAATGACCAAAGCGTCAACGATGAACCACTGGTTGCTTTTGGCGGCGAAAAAGATTCAGGTCTTGGAAGATTTGGCGGGGAATGGTCCCTTGAAGAATTTACAACTGTACAATGGATTTCAGCCCAGACCAATCCACGCAAATACCCTTTTTAACATGTTAAAAGCTGAACCTGAGGTTCAGCTTTTTGCTTTAGATTGAAAACATGTCAAGTATTCTTTGAACCGGGCGAATCAGCGAAGGTAAGCCGATTTAGCAAAGTCCCCTACTCCTGTAAAATATGCTTATACTTTTCATGAGTCTTAGCTTGCATTGCTTCAGTAACACGCGGCGTAAAATCAGCCTCCACATGTTCAACAACCATATTATAAAGCATTTGCATTCTAACATCCTGATAAGCCATCTGAATATGAATATGTTTTACATTCCTATCTTTCATCATTAAGGCAGAATTAAAATTATTGCTTCCCATAAGCTTTGATACTGACCTTGTTTCCAAAACAATATCTTTTTCTTGTTCAGATAGGTTCAGCTTTTCAGTATTTATCTGTATATCATCCATTTCCGCGAGCTTAACTTCTCCTTTACGCTTTGGATCGATAAGTTCAAGCATCGCTCTCACATGTTCCCTTAGCATTTGGATATTCAACTGAATCAGTTTCTTTAACTCTTGGTTGTCCACAATTTCATTGAAGATCTTTAACTTGCTGATTACTCCTTCATGGGTCGGCAAGTGTTCAGCCATAATTCCTAAATCCGCAGCAGGCAAATTCATCTAAAATCCCTCCTCGTTCATCATAGGCATTATATTCGTAAGTTTGCTAACTGTTCTCAGCCTAATAAATAAAGGCTCTTTTCTCAATCTTTACGAAAACAACCTAAATAAAAGAATGGGAGAGTTATATCGATACCTAAAAGACCTGGACGTGTTTAGTCCAGGTCTGCTCTACTATAAAAATATTACCGGAACAGCTGCTGCCAGCAACAGGTAGCGGAGAATGAAACCTCCTGCCAGTACGGCACTTTCTGTGATCAGTGTAGCTGCAATTCCGTGTGAGCCTGAAGCAGCCACTTCCAATCCCGCCGGAGTTTGACGCAGTTTTTTTGAATTCCATAATTCAAGGGCTTCGATTGTAATTGGAAGTATTAATCCTGCAACAATCAGTCCGAACCAGAATAAAGCGCTGTACTCACCGGCAAGAAGCATTGAAACCGATTGTGCTGCTGACTCATTGGTCGATGAAGTAATCAGGAACATATTGAAGATCAGGAATACTTCAGCTATCAGCAATGTTAAGTGAATCTTTTTTAACGCCATAACATGGTGCACGACTTTTTTATCCAAGATTGCTGATACGAGCATAGTACCGGCAATTCCTGTTGAAAATGCTGACACAACGAACAGGATCGGCAGAATGGCTGTATTCCATAGTGGTACAGCACCGATGACCCCAATCAGGAAGCCGGTGTAAATGGCGGTGGCAACAGCGAATACGATGCCGACGTACTCCACAATTTTGTTCGTATCTTTTTTCAACAGTTCCATTAAGGCGATGTAGGCTGCCGCCATCATGAAAAAGCTGATGAAATAAGTACCGATTGTCATGACGGAACTGAAATTTGTAAATAAATAGATGAAGCGCAAAGGATCCTTAAGACCAGCTTCAGCATCAACAATTAGAAGTAACAGTCCTATTCCCATCAGAATCGGGCTGATTAACCTTCCGACAACCCTGACTGTCTTGGCATCTGGGTATTTCCTTGCTGCATAGGAAGAGGTTAAAAAAGCCCCGGCACTAAGTCCAGCAAGGAATAAATAGGCAGCGATAATTGTTCCCCAAACCATTATAATCACCTCACGTAGTAAATTTTTGCCTTGCCTAGGTCCGCCCTTAAAGGCTGGGCATTCATTTTAACAATTGCTTTCGAAACTTCGCTATTTGGATCATCAAGATCACCAAATATCCTGGCGTTGCTAATGCACGTACTGACACAGGCCGGCTGCTTGCCTTCTGCTACCAGCTCTGCACAGAAACGGCACTTCTCAACAACTCCTGTATTATGGTCCTGTGTTCTGGCGCCATAATGGCATGCCACCATACAGTACTTGCAGCCGATACATTTATCTGCGTCTACTAGCACGATGCCTTCATCCGTCGTATAGGTTGCCTTTGTCGGGCAAACACTTACACAGGGGGCATCCTCACAGTGCTGGCATTGTACAGGGATGATTTCATTTTTTACGTTTGGGAAAACTCCTGTTTCCTTTTCATAAAATTTAATATAAGACTCTTCTACCGGAAGCTCATTCTGCATCTGGCAGCTTACCCGGCAAGCATAACAGCCGACGCATTTTCGTGTGTCTATTACCATTCCATAGCGTGCCATCAGCCCTTCACCTTCCTAACCTTCACGATTACTTCGTGGATATTACCCGCTCCACTCCATTTTTCAAAATCAAATGGAACATGCTCCATATATCCAAAGCCAACACCGTATCCTGTCTTCAAATCTTTAGACGTAATGCCGTAATGACTTGGGACAAAAATAGCCTCTGGGTGAATTCTTTCAGTAACTTTGACCCGGATTTTGCTAGTTGCTTCACTGGATTTCAATTCCACCATATCGCCATCCTTGATTCCCAGCGCTTTGGCACGGACAGGGTTGATCCAGATTCTCTCTAAATCATAATCTTTTGTAATTTGCATCAAGATTGGTATATTCGCAGTCTGAGTATGGCTGTGTATCGCCTGCTTGCCCGTAATCAGACGGAAGGAATCGTCTGCAGGACTTACCTTTGGCTCAATCCATTCGACGATCGGCTTGAAACCAACTGCTTTATATGTTTCACTGTAAAATTCAACTTTCCCGGATGGAGTCTTTAATTTCGGCATTTCACCGATTGTTATTTCCTCGTTCGGAAACATGATAGTTCCTTTTTCCCTAAGCTGTTTATACGTAATACCGGTCGGTGCGAGCATCGCTTCATTTAATTCATCAAGGGTGAAATTGAAGTACTGGCCAACTCCGCAAGCTTTTGCGAGCTCCGTATAAATTTCATTGATCGGCTTTGTTTCTGGATGGACCTTCTCCACCATTTGCTGGCGAAGGGCGATTCCAGGAATCTTACCTGATAAACCTTCTATTACTTCATCGCGTTCAATATATGTCACTTCTGGAAGAACATAGTGAGCCAATTGTGCAGTTTCAGACATTTGAACATCTATTGCCACCACAAGATCCATTTTAGAAAGAGCTTCCTTCATGACTTTTGGATTTCCATAACCAAGTGCTGCATTAGAATGATAATAAATTGCCGCCTTCATTTTGCCTTCCAATGCTTCTTTTGCGACGATTGTTGCTACACCATTGTTTGGGTAGGCAATCGGGAATTCCTTAGATCCTGCCTTTGGAACTTCCGGTTCTTTTGGACTCGGGTGTTTAACTTTGTCAAGCTTACCCAACGAAGGTTTTCCACCAAAGATACTTCCGCCTTTTTGCTGGTAGTTTCCAAGTAAAGCATTGAACATCGCTACGGCACGGCCGGTTTCTGTACTATTTTCATAGTTGCAGCCGAATGCTCCTCTCCATGATTGCTCAATCAACGCCTTCGGCTTGGCTTTGCCCATATCAATGGCAATTCGCTTAATTGCGTCTGCAGGAATACCGGTGATCCCTTCTGCCCATTCTGGGGTGTATTTTTTCAGTTCCTTCGAATATTCCTCATAACCAATAGTGTAATTTTTAATGAAGTCTGCGTCATGAAGGTTTTCTGTTATCAATACATGTGACATCGCCAGCACCAATGCCAGGTCTGTGCCAGGACGGATCGCAAGCCATTCAGTTGCCAGGTTGCCGGTATTGTTCAAACGCGGATCGACAATGACAATCTTGGCTCCGTTATCCCTGGCAGCTGCCAGAGATTGTACGGAACTAGGACGGATGCCGTCACCATAGCTCCTGCCAATGAACATAATATATTTTGCATTGCTGATATCTGCGCTAGTAGCCGTGACACCTACTGTATGAAGGAAACCTGCATCCCTGGAGTTCGAACAAACTACATGGTGCGTATAATAGTTGGCAGAACCCAGGGCATTGATGAATCGAGGGGAATAAAATTTCCCTGAAGCACGCGGGTCCTCCGTTAATGCGACTGACTGGGGACCATGTTCTTTAATGATTTTGTTCAATTTTTCGGCGATTTCTTTATAAGCTTGCTCCCATGTGATCGGCTCAAATTTCTTTTCGCCAACCCTTTTTAAAGGCTGTGTCAGCCTGTCTGTGGAATAAACAACAGTAGCGTAACCATGCCCTCTCGCACACAGCTTTCCTTTCGAATAAGGATGATCAGGGTGCCCCGTCAGCTTCCATAAACGGCCATTTTTGACATGGCCGATCATTCCGCATTTACTTGAACATGCATTGCATGTACTAGGAATCTCCTTCACTACTGCATTTGCTCCTGCTTTTACATAATTTTTGGACCATTCATTAAAGCCTACTGTTCCCGCAGATGCCAAAGCAGCAGTAGCAGCAGAGGCTTTGATAAATCCACGACGTGATAGTTTTGTTTCCACCATTTTAACTAGCCCTCCTTTTACTCCCGACCGGTAAAACATATTGGATGTAATGTCTATATTGCATTGTCACAGGCAAAATCGATAACATGATGCTTCTTCCAACAATGCTAAAGTTTAATCTTTTTGACTCTTTAGCAAAGTATCTGACAGATGGAATTGAATCTGTTAATACAGCTTTTTTCAAAAGATTGTCCATCACTAAAAGCATCACCACCTTTAAGATTTACGCTCTTTTTGCAACTTTGTTGTTTTTACGACCTTTATACGCATTTGAAGCTCGGAAGTCTCCTCGAAAAGAGCCCCGATGCCCATTATTTATAATGAAGCAGGTTCATCTGCGAATAGCAGCAATCAACGCGAAAACAGGCGCGATTTAAGACCTACAGTTAATTGTTTCGATGCGCCTGCAGGGTCTCAATCAATATTCTCGTCAACCTCTGATAAAATGAGTGCTTTGTTACCCGCGAAAGCTGCGATTCGAATTCTTCCAGCCAATCGAAATGATCTTCCATAAATTCAGCTGTAAATTGTTCAGGAGCATGCTCTATGAAATATGCCAGCAATTCCAGCAGGATAGCCAAGTGATCCGGCATGCCATGTAATTCAACAGGAATATCGATCTTTAGCTTTTCTAACAGAAAATTGATATGTAACGCCGAATCACCCAGGATATAACCTTTGTCCCGTGCAAAGGGAAGTGTACAAGTTTCATCCTGTGACCACGGTTTATACAATGATTCGACCGGAATGGCAGCCTGCTTTTGCATGCTTCCAATAGAGGTCATGAATAATTCCTGAAATTTTTCATAGCTTTCAGGCAAGACTTCCTCTAAGGAAAAAGTAAGATTGTAATGATTATTGATCGATTCTTCCAGCTTCTTCAGAAGATCTTCTTCCTTAATCTCATCCCAGATCTCTATAGTTGGATGTTTATATAAATCTGAAAGGACTAAAAATACATTCGCACAATCTGTTTTGTTATCTAATCCAATCACCGGGATTCACCACCTTTCGAATACACCTTCACTATATGGCATAAAAGTTTGTGAAACAATATACATTCTGTGGCGAAACCCACGAGAGTATGTGAAGGATTTCACCTAGTTTTAACTGTAATAAATTCCCCATGAGTTCCATTGACATAACTGTTTTCTCCTGGTCTGACTGATGATATAGAGACTTCAGCGGCTCTTCATTTGTGAATTTTCTTTTACATATGTATGTATATCTGGCAAACTCGCCTCTTTTTAAAAGGTTTAATCGTAAAATGAAAGTATAGAAATATGCCCCCTGAGGTGACGATTATGTCTCTGTTAACAAATTGGATTGAAAGCCTGAGCTACGACCTGGAGATCTCAGAATCCTGCACCAGGAAGATTAGCCCGCTGAGTTCCTGTTCAGCTTGTTTTGACGCATGCCCAGATGAAGCCATCCTGCTTGAAAATGAAAAAATAATGATTGATGAAAAAAGATGCACTTCCTGCGGTGTCTGTATCACAGCCTGTCCTGTACAGGCGATCAAAGGACAATCTCCTTCAAGAAGGGTCATCCAGGATCATCTTCTGCTCGAGCAGGAATCGCCGCTGCCAAGCTTAACTGAATTGCTTTACTACCATAAAAAAGGAATCCGCTTTATTCATCAGCCTTCTTTAACTGCGAAGTTAGTAAACCGAATCAGCCAGACCAATGAAGTCCTTGGCGCTATGTCACTAGAACTCCTGCAGGTTACAAACCAGTTTGTCCTAAAGCCGGATGAGCAGCCGATGTTATCAAGACGGGACTTTTTTGCAAAGCTCTCTTCCGACAGCAGGAAAACTGTCCTTTCTTCCGTGACACCTGTTAAATGGCGCTTCAATGAAAGCAATTTTAAACCTTCCGTTCTGTTCAAGGATTGGTCCTTTTATAAAGTGGAAATAAACGAGGAGGAGTGCACACTATGTGAAGCCTGTTTTAATATTTGTCCCTCTGGCGTATTCACCCTCGGGGAAAACGGGCTTATAATGAATGAAAACCAATGCACTGGCTGCCATTTATGCTTGGACATTTGTAGAACGAGCGCAATAACAGTTGAGCAAAAGGTTCACCAGGCTCCGTTTGTCTCTTATAATCTAAGCAAGAACATTTGCAAACAATGCGGCACTGGCTTTCATGCATGGGAAGAATCTGATTCATGCCATATATGCAGCACAATTAAAAAGCCTAATTTTTTCTTTTGAGTGAATGGACTGTAATAGAGGCACTGGACATTAGAAGCGCATTTTTTTAAACCGCTTCTAAACCCAGTGCCTTTTTAAATGGCAATGTCTTTCTGCCTTTTTCGTTTCAGTGTCAAAAAAAAACTAGGAAGTGAAAGCTTCCTAGTTCGATGTTATTCTTCCTCTCCCAGGAGGAAGTCTGGGTTCAAGTCTTCGAATTCGTCATCATCGACGCCATGGCCCCACTCATCATCATCGCAATCGCATCCGCCTGGATGAGTGACAACGCATACCTTCGTTTCACCAATGACTTCCACAAGGAATTCCCTCTCGACGTGAACGATGATTTTGTTGCCATTAGGCGAAATGACCGCTTCAATACAGTTAGGCTGCTGCAGAACCTCTACAAGGACATCATGGTCATCCATGCAATCAGGGTCACGGTACTTCAGCTTGATGACATCGCAGTAAGTTACTTTCTCCGTCACTACTTCAGTTTTTGTATTATCATCAAAGGAGTACCAGATGTTGGCTTCGTAAGACCCGTTTACTTCAACCACTTTCCCTACCTTTTTTGCCTTATACTTATGGTTTATGACCCAAGCGCCCAGAATGCTGCTCGGATTATGCGCTGGGTTGATCGTATGATTGGACTGCGTGAATTTGCGTCCCTTCGCTACGACGGCTTTCGTAATAATCTCTCTGTAATCTCCCATTGCGAGCGAAACCTCCTCAATCTTTTTCAATTCATCCTATGCGTGATATTAGACTAGTGTGCGATTAATTTTAGAACCACTGGTAAAAACTTAGGCATAGTTCATTGTATGCCCATACATGCTGAATGTTCCCAATTGAAGAAAGTTGATGGGTAATTAAGATTGGATTGGTTTTCATACCGCAGTCCTTGAAAAGAAATACTCCAGACTGGAGAAGCAGTCCTCTCTCCTTCCCAACAGCCCTTATCTGTTCCAATGAATAAAAAAATGGCACCCTATAATCGGGTGCCATTTACTCTTCAATGATTAATGGTTATGCGTATGGCAGCTTGCTTCGTTTTTCAAAGCTGCTCCTGTTTCACCGCGAAGGATATCTCCGCCAGTAGATGCTACCACTTCATCTGTAACTGTATTGGAAATTGTTGTAGCCACTAGCTGAAGCAATTCATTAACATCAATTTGCGATTGCTTGAACTCCTGGACAACTGGAATTTCATCCAGCTGCTGTTCTAATGAAGCAATTTTTGCCTCAGTCTTCTTCAACGCTTCTGTTTTACCATAATGCTGGAAGTTAACAGCCTGTTTTTGAAGACCTTTTATAGAAGAAATAAGTGTTTTCACTTTTTCATTCTCATGGATTTGTGCTTCTGCACGCTTGAAAAAGTCAACTTCTTCTGTTTCCGCAATCATTCTTGCGATTTCTCTTGAACGCTGGATAATGTCATCTTTATTGTATTTTGCCAACTTAGTTCACCTCAACTGGTTGTATTTCTTCTACCATTTCCCCGTTTAATGACCATGTCTTTGCATTTGTGATCTTAACCTTGACGATTTTACCGATGGCCGACTTCGGACCGACGAAATTGACAAGCTTTAACTTACTTGTATACCCGGCCAGAACATCAGGGTTGTTTTTGCTTTCGCCTTCAACCAATACCTCAACAATCTGATCCTGATACTTCTTCATAGACTGTGCAGATTGCTCATTCACTAGTGCGTTCAGGCGCTGAAGACGCTCTTTCTTCACTTCCATCGGGACATTATCCTGCATTTTAGCGGCAGGTGTGCCTTCCCTTGGAGAGTATATGAATGTATAAGCTGATTCATATCCTACTTCACGAACAAGAGACATTGTTTCCTCAAATTGCTCATCTGTCTCATTCGGATAACCCACGATAATATCTGTTGTTAATGTGACATTAGGAATGGCTGCCTTGATCTTGCGTACAAGCTCAAGGTATTGTTCCCTCGTATATTTTCTGGCCATGATTTTCAATACATCTGTAGAACCTGACTGTACAGGCAGATGGATATGATCCATCAAGTTTCCGCCATTAGCCAGCACTTCAATCAGGTGATCGTCAAAATCACGCGGATGGCTTGTTGTAAAACGCACACGCGGAATATCGATCTTACGCATTTCATCCATCAAGTCTCCTAGACCGTAATCGATGTCCGTAAAATCTTTACCATACGCGTTTACATTCTGACCAAGCAGGGTAATTTCCTGATAGCCCTGGGCTGCAAGCTGACGGACTTCCTGGATGATGTCTTCTGGACGGCGGCTCCGCTCTTTGCCTCGTGTATAAGGAACGATGCAGTATGTGCAGAACTTATCGCAGCCATACATGATGTTCACCCATGCTTTGATGTTCCCTTTGCGGACCTTCGGAAGGTTTTCGATTACATCCCCTTCCTTGGACCAGACTTCAACGACCATTTCTTTGGACATATATGCTTCCTGCAGAATATGTGGCAGGCGATGGATATTATGAGTACCAAAAATCATATCAACCTGGTTATAGGTTTTGAGAATTTTATTAACGACCGATTCTTCCTGGGACATGCAGCCGCATACTCCCAATAGAAGATCTGGCTTTTCTCTTTTCAGGTGCTTCAAATGTCCAAGTTCACCAAACACCTTATTCTCAGCATTTTCCCTGATTGCGCATGTATTCAGTAGAATGACATTCGCATCCTCGACGCTGTCAGTAGGTTCATAGCCAAGACCCAGGAATATACCAGCCATGACTTCTGTGTCATGCTCATTCATCTGGCATCCATATGTACGGATGTAGAATTTGCGCCCTTGACCCATTCCAATGAATTCTTCAGGGATGTCAAAGTCTTTATGATACTTGACTTCTTCTTTGCCGCGTTTCTTTGCATCCTTCAATGATGGAGCTGTATATACTGTTTCAAAGTACTTGCTATAATCTTTGCTGGATTTTTTGTCCGAAGGATTATCAGTTTGTACTTTCTGGCTTTCCAAGCGTTGATTCTCGTTCATTTCAGATCTCCTTTCATTAGAAAGCAAGCAGGCAGATGGATTCAACCTCGTCGGTGCTTTATACTAACAGTTTTGCTTTCTACGATAAAAAGGGCAGCATCACCCTGAAAATATTAAATATACACATTATAATAGTATAAACTCTTCAATCAATGAAAACAATAGCAGGCACTGGAAATACAGCTTTCTTGATAAAAAAGCCGTCCTAGTCAATTATATTACCCTATAGATTATCTTATTGGAGTGATGCTAATCACAAAAGATCCCAATAAGCTTGATTTTACAAGAATAATAAAACCCCAATCCTCGATGATTGGGGTTTTATTGAAATTCGCTGCGCTTTTATTACATGAATTCAGCAACCAGCTTGTCAAAATGAGCTTGATCAAGCTTAAGGTCTGCTTTTGATAAAGGAGTTTCAGAATAACCGCTTACCAGATCCTGATAAGACTTACGCTCTGTATCTTGATAGATTAATCCTGTAACCAATCCCTTATGTTCCATCAAAGTCTGCATGGCTGCTTCACGGTTTGATGGATCATATCCTTCGATATCGCCAAGCTTTGTCAGGTTTTCCTTGAACCAATCGTAAGTATTTACCTTGTTGTATGTAACACAAGGGCTGAATACGTTGATTAGTGAGAACCCTTCATGCTTGATTCCAGCCTCGATCAGCGCTGTCAAGTCCTTAAGGTCAGTCGAGAAGCTTTGTGCCACGAAAGTAGCGCCAGCTGTCAAAGCCAATTCCATTGGAGAAATTGCCTGCTCGATGGAACCTGCAGGAGTTGATTTTGTCTTGAATCCAGCAGCCGAACGTGGAGAAGTTTGTCCCTTCGTCAGACCGTAAATCTGGTTGTCCATGACAATGTAAGTGATATTTATGTTACGGCGGATCGCATGGACTGTATGTCCCATTCCGATCGCGAAGCCGTCTCCGTCACCGCCAGAAGCGATGACTGTCAAATCACGGTTGGCCATCTTCACGCCCTGGGCGATTGGAAGTGCACGGCCATGGATTCCGTGGAAACCGTATGAGTTGATGTATCCAGAGATACGGCCTGAACAACCGATGCCAGAGATTACTGCCAGGTCTTCAGGCTCTAAACCCACATTGGCAGCAGCACGCTGCATAGCCGCCTGTACAGAGAAGTCGCCGCAGCCTGGGCACCAGTTTGGTTTTACATTATTGCGAAATTCTTTAAAAGTCGCCATCCTAGAACAACTCCTTGCATTTTGTGTGGACTTCCTGCGGCAAGAATGGATTTCCGTCATACTTGAGGATCTTATGGATCTTCTCATGACTTCCGACATTCATCTTCATGATGTTTGCCAGCTGTCCTGTCGCATTGTTTTCAATAACCGCAACTTTCTTTGCAGATTGTACAAGCTGCATCATTTCATCAGCAGGGAATGGATGTACCAGGCGCACATGTGCGTGGTTAACTTTCAGGCCATCCTTCTCAAGTCTTCCCATTGCCTCTTCAATTGCACCTCTTGTAGAGTTGAAACCTACGATCAACAGATCAGCTTCCTCATGCGGAGCATTCTTGTGGATTGGCGTATTGAACTTCAGATTGCTGATTTTACGCATACGCTTATCCATTTGCGCAATACGGTTTGCAGCAGATTCCGAAGGTTTTCCTGTTTCATCATGCTCAACACCAGTAACATGGTGGATACCGTTCTTCATTCCTGGGATAACACGTGGTGAAACACCGTCTTCAGTCACTTCATAACGCTTGAAGTACCCTTTATTATCAATTTCAGGAAGAGCTTCTGAAGCCAATTTACCGCGGCGGATTTCCACTTTATCAAACTCAAGCGGTTCAACTGTCTGTTTTCCAAGAGATAATTGCAGGTCCGTCAGCATAATGACAGGGCACTGATATTCCTCGGCAAGGTTGAATGCTTCCGCTGCATCATAGAATGCTTCCTGAACAGTACTTGGAGCAAAGACGATTTTAGGAATCTCACCGTGCGTTCCATAAATCATCGCCATTAAATCTGATTGTTCCTGTTTTGTAGGAAGTCCGGTTGATGGGCCGCCACGCTGTGTGTCAACAATGACAAGCGGTGTTTCAGTGATACCTGAAAGTCCGATTGCTTCCATCTTCAAGGAAAGACCTGGTCCAGCAGAAGCTGTAAGGGCACGTACACCGCCATAGTTAGCACCGATTGTCATAGTGACAGCAGCGATTTCATCTTCCGTCTGGATAACTGTTCCGCCAAGGGCAGGAAGTTTCTTGATCAGATATTCCATGATTTCTGAAGCAGGTGTGATTGGGTATGCAGCCATGAAACGGCAACCTGCTGCTACTGCTCCAAGAGCGATTGCATCATTGCCGATCATGAACAGGCGTTTCTGGCCATCAGCCTTTTCAAGCTGCATTGTCTCAGCGCCGCCTAATTGTTCTTTCGTATATTCGTAGCCAGCTTTGATGGCTTCCATATTTTTATCGACAACTTGTTGTCCTTTGCGTCCGAAAATCTCCTGGACGACTTCTTCAAAAACTTGGATATCCAAGTCTAGAACTGCACTAGTCGCACCGATGGCAACCATGTTTTTCATAAGAGATGTTCCCAATTCAGTAGCCATTTCCGTAAATGGAACCGCATACATCGCAGCTTGAGTATCCTCAGGCTTTTTTGGGTCAAACTTCGCATCAGCAATAATTACGCCGTTCTCATGCAATTCTTTGTAGTTTACATCGATCGTTTCCTGGTCGAAAGCTACAAGAATATCTAAATCGTCAGAAATAGATCGAACCTCTGTAGTGCTTACTCGAATCTTGTTATTTGTGTGTCCGCCCTTGATACGTGATGAAAAGTGACGGTAGCCATACAAGTAGTAGCCTAGACGGTTCAATGCAATAGAGAAAATTTCCCCGGTAGATTCAATTCCTTCTCCCTGCTGTCCGCCAACTTTCCATGAAAGTTGATTGATCATCTCTTACACCCCTTTAGATACGTAAAAAAATATGTAAAAACGCTTCGTTATTAAGTGTAGCACTTTTCCAAGTAATTCACTAGAATTAAGCGGTTTATATCTTGCATTTAGTGCTGAAATCTAGCAAAAGGATGGTACTAAACGCTTACAATTCTAGACCTATGTGAATAAAAAAGCAACCCTTTCAGAATAATTATTGTCCAAAATATGAATATTTTTTTATTTATTAAAATATTATAAGTTTCTTAAACTAGCCACCTTGGATTCATGGTTAGGGATTTCCTTCTGCACTGGATTCAGCGGCTGTGAACAGGTATTCTGGAAGCCATATTCTTATGCAGGAACTTGTGGACTTGTATATCAGAATAATATTTTTGCAGTTCATTCCAAAGGTTATCATACTGTTCATTTCCCTCAAGATTTCTTACCGTAAATTCAATTCCATCAAAATCCGAGCCAAAGCCTACATGATCTTCTCCTCCAAGTGAACAAATGTGATCAAGATGGCGGATCACATCATTAATTGAAGCGGATTCCTTTTTACCTGATAAAAATTCCGGCACAAATGTAACACCAATCACTGAATCACGATCAATCAATGCATTGATCTGATTATCCTTAAGGTTGCGCGGATGGCGGCAAAGCGAATAACAGTTTGAATGTGATGCGAACACATGCTCAGCACTTTCCATTACATCCCAGAATCCCTGTTCAGATAAGTGGGATACATCGCAGACTGTTCCTGTATCATTCAGGAGTTGGACAACCTGACGGCCAAACCTTGAAAGGCCCGCTCCCCGTTCCTCCAGGGCACCATCAGCCACATAATTTCCATAGTTCCACGTCAAGCCTACTGAGCGTACTCCAAGTCTGAGCAATGTGCGCAACTTTAATAAATCCTGCCCAATAGCGTCACAACCTTCCAGGGTCAGGAGCGCACCGATTTCATTCTCGGCTAGCCCGTCAATGTCCTCCCTGTCCTTTACCAGCTTTATTTGAGGATGAGGGGTTAGGACTGTTTCATAAAATAAATCTGCCATCCTTAATGCAGCTTCAAATTTCAGGTCAGGATGAACCGATTCAGGCACATAGATAGCAAACAATTGTACTTTGGTATTCGAAGCCTTCAGCCTTTCAAGATTGACCTGCAATCCAGACGAATTAGCGAACTCAAGGGTTGGGTCCATAAATAATTTATATAGGACATCACAATGAGCATCAAAGATTTTCACAAAAACACCCTCCTTTTTACATTCATAATACACCAAAAAATAAAAGAAACCTGCTTGCAGTAGCAAACAGGCTGAAAGTTACCCTTACAGGCTTTTAAGACTTACTATATCTATAGGCACGCTGGCGCTTTCATCTGGGTTCAACAATCAATTTAATGGCTGTCCGTTCTTCGCCATCAATCAGGATATCAGTAAATGCCGGGATGCAAATTAAATCGACGCCGCTAGGTGCTACGAACCCTCTTGCGATCGCTACTGCCTTAACGGCCTGATTCAATGCACCCGCCCCGATAGCCTGAATTTCTGCGCCTCCTCTTTCGCGCAGTACTCCAGCAAGCGCACCAGCTACAGAATTAGGATTAGATTTTGCTGAAACTTTTAATATCTCCATTCCTGGCTCCTCCTTATTTTATCCCGTCCTGGATGTCTTAAGCGGACATCCAGTTTAGTCTGTTCCACTGCTACTATATTCAGGAGGAGGCTCACATATGACCTTCAATAAAAAAAAGCATGTAAGTATTAAGAGGGATACTGTTGTTAGAGCGGATTGTTTGAATGTTTTTTCATGGGAAAGGACAGTTTTATCGATATATTCCGATGTACAGGTTTTGTTCTAGATAAGGGTACTTTTCAGGGTTAATCGTACCCTTATGATGCCTGCCACCTCTCTATAAGGTATCTTTAAGGAGTATCGTACCCCTATGCGGCCTTCTACCTCTTCATAAGGGTATCTTTCAGCGCGTATCGTACCCTTTTGGGTGCTTCTCCCTCTTCATAAGGGTACCTTTCGGCGCGAATCGTACCCTTATGCAGGCTTCTCCCTCTCGATAAGGGTCCTTTTATCCGGATGTTAACTAATTACAGGCATTTGGTATTTCATACACATCCAAATAACCACTTCCACGCAAATAAATAGACTGCAGACAAACTCGAATGAGTTCGTCTGCAGTCTGAAGGATCGTTAACCATATATCAAATTTTAGTCATAGAAAGGATGATCTTCATTAATAAGGATCTTCTGGATTTTAGCTGCTTTGCCAGTCTTTTTATCCAAGTCTATCAACACTGCAGACAGCTGGTTCCTTCCATCCTTGGCTACTTCGAAACGCGTTGGCAGACTTGTCATGAACCTTCTTAGGACCGCTTCTTTTTCTACTCCCAATATACCATCATATGGCCCGGTCATGCCTACATCGGTAAGGAATGCTGTACCAGAGGGCAAGATTCTATCATCTGCTGTCTGGACATGAGTATGCGTACCGACCACAGCGGAAACTCTCCCATCAAGATACCAGCCCATCGCCTGTTTTTCGCTAGTTGCCTCAGCATGGAAATCAACGAAGATGAGGGAAGTACGTTTGCTAGCTTCCTCAATCAATTCATCTGCTTTTTTAAATGGGCAATCTATTGGCGTCAAAAAAGTACGGCCCTGTAAGTTGATTATTGCCAGTTCTTCCTGGTTGATCTTTAAATAAACAATCCCTTTTCCGGGTACTTCTTCAGGAAAATTAGCAGGCCTGACCAGATATTTAGCTCCATCGATGAATTCGAATATATCACGATTATCCCATGCATGGTTGCCTAAAGTTACAGCCTGTGCACCCTGCTCGAGAAATTGCCGGTAAATCTTTTCGGTAATCCCTTTACCACTCGCTGCATTTTCACCATTTATGATTGTAACAGTCGGACGAAACTTTCCCTTTAGCTTTGGCAGATATTCGGTAACCATATCCCTGCCAGGGGAGCCTACAACATCCCCAATAAATAAAATTCTCATTGATCCTCATTCCTGCCTTTAAGTTAAGTTTTTATGTAAAAATTGTATCATAACATCGAGATTAGAGGAAAACCATCAAAGTGAGCATGCAATATAAAAAGCGGCGCCGAAGCACCGCTCTATTTTGCATATTCAACTGCCCGAGTCTCTCGGATGACTGTAACCTTGATATGTCCAGGATAATCGAGTTCTTCCTCGATTTTCTTGCGAATATCCCGTGCGAGGCGATGTGCCTGCAAGTCATCGATCTGATCTGGCCTAACCATAATCCTGATTTCTCTGCCCGCCTGAATAGCGAATGATTTTTCTACTCCCTCATAGGATTCAGAAATCTCTTCAAGCCTTTCGAGACGGCGGATATAGTTTTCAAGTGCTTCGCTGCGGGCACCAGGCCTTGCAGCTGATAATGCATCAGCAGCGGCAACAAGTACTGCAATGATCGAAGTCGGCTCTGCATCACCATGGTGAGAAGCAATACTGTTGATTACAACTGGATGCTCCTTATACTTTGTAGCGAGCTCCACGCCAATTTCAACATGGCTTCCTTCTACCTCATGGTCAATGGCCTTTCCGATGTCATGCAGAAGTCCTGCACGGCGAGCTAACGTTTCATCTTCACCTAGTTCTGCGGCAAGCAATCCGGACAATTGGGCTACTTCCATTGAATGTTTAAGTACATTCTGTCCGTAGCTTGTACGGTATTTCAAGCGGCCAAGAATTTTAATAAGATCTGGATGCAGTCCGTGAACTCCCACTTCGAAGGTAGTCTGTTCCCCAACCTCACGAATATGTTCATCTACTTCACGGCGTGCTTTCTCAACCATTTCCTCAATTCGGGCCGGATGAATACGTCCATCCTGGACAAGCTTGTCTAGAGCTAGACGGGCTGTTTCACGTCTGATTGGGTCAAATCCAGAAAGGATAACTGCTTCCGGAGTGTCATCAATAATGAGATCAATTCCCGTCAACGTTTCCAGGGTGCGGATATTCCGTCCCTCACGACCGATAATACGCCCTTTCATTTCATCATTCGGAAGATTTACGACTGATACAGTCGTTTCAGCAACATGATCTGCTGCACATCTTTGAATGGCTAGTGAAAGTACTTCTTTCGCTTTCTTATCGGATTCTTCTTTCGCCCTGTTTTCGTTTTCCTTAATCATTAGTGCAATGTCGTGAGCAAGTTCTTGCTCAGTACGCTCCAAAATGATGGATTTAGCCTCATCACGCGTTAAGCCCGAGATGCGTTCTAGTTCAGTCTGCTGATTTCGTACCATCTCGTCCACTTTGCTTTCCATCTCTTCAATATGCTGTTGTCTTTTGGAAAGAGCGTCATCTTTTTTCTCTAAAAGATTCTCGCGTTTGTTCAACGACTCATCTTTGCGATCAAGATTCTCCTCTTTTTGCAATAAACGATTTTCTTGTTTTTGCAGTTCATTTCTTCGTTCACGAATTTCACGCTCTGCTTCAGTACGCAGCTTGTGATTTTCATCCTTAGCCTCCAGCAGGGCTTCTTTTTTCATAGCCTCTGCTTCACGCTTCGCATCTTCAACAATTTGTTCTGCGGCGTTTTTGGCACCTGCAATTTTTGCTTCCGCAACGGATTTACGATAAAAATAGCCAACAACTGCACCGACGAATAGGCCAAGCAAAATGGAGATGATTGAAATAATTAGATCCATCATTTTCACCTCCTCTTGCTATGAACTTGTGTTACGTTTTTTAAAGTGTCGGCATGTACATTGTTACAAGCATCAACATACAGCTCAAATGCTTTTAAACGTTTTTAATACCATGAAAATGTAAAATATACATTTTTAATTGTAAAGCTGCCATATTTTATTGTCAAGGGTTTGTCCTATGTGTATTCCGTTGGTTTGATTAATTATTCAATCAATTCTTATTTCTTCTATGTGACTGTTGATTTTCTACACTTTCTGCGGAAGGAATATGAAGGCTGAAAATCAATACTCACCTACCATTAAAGTCAGAAAAGCACAAACAAGGCCTCCTGGATTTCAGGAGACCTTGGTGATAAAGCAGAGATAGACTATTAATCTAATGGGAGTGCTTCCTGGTCTTCATCAGTTTCAGTCACCGTGAACTCGCCATCAAGGCCGTAGTGATTACGGATTTTCTGCTTGATTTCAAGACGGATGGATGGGTTTTCCTTAAGGAACATTTTCGCATTCTCTCTTCCCTGTCCAAGACGCTCACCATTGTAGGAATACCAAGAACCACTCTTATCTACGATATCAAGGTCTGAACCCATGTCGATGATTTCACCCTCTTGGGAAATCCCCTCACCGTACATGATATCCACTTCAGCTGTACGGAATGGAGGAGCGACCTTGTTCTTGACCACTTTGATCCTCGTTTTGTTACCGACCATATCATTGCCCTGCTTCAAAGTTTCAGCACGACGGACTTCAAGACGTACGCTTGAATAGAATTTCAGAGCGCGTCCGCCAGGAGTTGTTTCAGGGTTCCCGAACATAACGCCGACTTTTTCACGAATCTGGTTAATGAAGATTGCAATAGTCTTTGACTTGTTAATTGCACCGGAAAGCTTACGCAATGCCTGAGACATCAAACGGGCCTGAAGACCAACGTGGGCATCGCCCATCTCACCTTCAATTTCAGCCTTTGGTACAAGAGCTGCAACGGAGTCAACAACAATAATATCAATTGCTCCACTTCGCACAAGTGCTTCTGCAATTTCCAAAGCCTGTTCTCCAGTGTCCGGCTGCGAAAGAAGAAGTTCATCGATATTTACACCGAGTTTCTGTGCATATACAGGATCCAGTGCGTGTTCAGCGTCAATGAATGCCGCCTGGCCGCCGTTTGCCTGTACTTCTGCAATTGCATGAAGAGCAACAGTTGTTTTACCTGAACTTTCAGGTCCGTAGATTTCAACAACACGTCCGCGAGGATATCCGCCTATTCCCAGGGCAACATCCAGTGCAAGGGACCCACTTGGAGAAGTAGAAATTTTAGTGTCTGTCTTCTCCCCTAATTTCATAACTGATCCTTTAC
Organism: Bacillus sp. ISL-41; assembly: GCF_018613235.1. Taxonomy (GTDB): domain Bacteria; phylum Bacillota; class Bacilli; order Bacillales; family Cytobacillaceae; genus Mesobacillus. The sequence goes on along the minus strand of NZ_JAGGQP010000019.1, from coordinate 27,465 downwards.
CAAATTGCTTCTCAATTTGTTTTAACGCCATATCTAAGGCAGCTTGACGATCACTCACTCAAATTTCCTCCTTTTATATAAAAACGAACCAGCATACTGCCTGGCCGCAAATCTCTTATTTAAAGCCTACTATTACTATACCTTTTTCCAAGAGGTTTGTCCAACAAAAAATCGAACATTTATTCGTTTTTTTTAGAAGTGCAATAACCGCCAAATTTAATTTTTCGATGCTTTTTTCAGCAGTTTTATCTTGATATATACCCATTAAAATTAGTTTTCAGCAAAGAATCTGTCTTTTTTCAACACCGGAATGTCTGTTTCCCCATGTCCATAGAAAAACACGGAAGTGCATCACTTCCGTGTTCCTGACAATCTATTAATTATGATCTGGCAGCCAAACTTTACTGATCTTTTCCTGATGGCATCCCGGGACCCGCTGAGGCTAAGTTTTTCCACATGGGCTGGCTGCCCCTTTATATGTACCCCTACGAAAACTGTTCCAGCTGGATGCCCCTCCAGGCTGTCTGGACCAGCTGATCCGGTAAAGCTGATGCCGATATCAGAGTTGGTAAGCGCTGCAGCATTTACTGCAAGTTCTTCCGCACATTCACTGCTTACAGCTCCAAATTTCTCGATTGTTTTTGGATTAACCTTCACAAGTCCAATTTTGGCCTCATTGGAATAACAGACTATACCGCCTTTAAAAAGGCTGCTTGCACCTGGAACTGAAGTCAAATTCTGCTGGAACATGCCGCCAGTCAAACTTTCAGCAGCTGATAACGTCAGGTTTCTGCTTTTCAATAATTTCGAAAGCTCGATCACTAACGAAGTTTCGTCGTAACCATAAAAATGCTCACCGACTCTGTCCATGATTTCAGCTTCCATTCGATCAATCAATGCCTGGGCAGTTCCGTGGACGTCGTCCCTCGCTGTAAGCCTCAGTGTAACTTCACCATCTCCAGCCAATGGTGCAATGGTCGGATTGCTTTGCTGGTCAATCAAATCTTCTATTTCCGATTCAAGAGCTGCCTCGCCAATTCCAAAAAACCGGAGGACTCTCGACTCAATTTTAGCTTGATTGCCAGATAAGCCTGCAATAGCTGCCTGACCGTATTTCAAGAACATTGGCTCCATTTCAGAGGGAGGCCCAGGCAGAAGCATGTACTTGTTATTTTCAGTTACCAGGAACATCCCCGGAGCCATGCCATGATCATTTTTCAGGACAGCGGACCCCTCGATTACGAGCGCCTGCTTCCTGTTATTCTCAGTCATTACCCTGTTCGTTTTTTCAAAATACAATTCGATGGACCTCATTGCTTCTTCATCAAGAACCAGCCGCTTTCCAAGCTGCCCGGCAATAGTATCTTTTGTCAGGTCATCTTTAGTCGGGCCCAATCCGCCAGTAAAGATAATCAGCTCTGCACGTTCCCGGGCAATTTCCATTGCATTCTTCAATCTATCAGGATTATCTCCGACAACAGTATGGAAGTAAACATTGATGCCAAGGTCGGCAAGCTGCCTGGAAAGGAACCTGGCGTTCGTGTTGACAATTTGCCCAAGGAGCAATTCAGATCCCACAGCAATGATTTCAGCATTCATTTCTTGTCCCCCTGACAAAATCAATTATTTGGAATTACTGAATACTTGCTTGTTTTTAGCGAAGTAATCCCATCCAGACCAAATGGTAAAGAACATCGCCACCCATAATGCAATGTCTGCAAACGGAATGGAGAATGCTTCAAAAATGATATTGTGCAGCAAGAGGGCGGAAATAGCCACTGTCTGTGCCCACATTTTAATCTTACCGGGCATTTTTGCTGCAACAACTTCGCCACCCCCGGCAAGCAGTAAACGCAGTCCGGTTACGGCAAACTCGCGGCTGATGATAATGATGACAATCCACGCAGGGGCATAACCCAGTTCAACCAACACAATCAGTGCAGAAGAGACAAGCAGCTTATCTGCAAGGGGATCAAGGAATTTCCCAAGGTTTGTAACTAAATTGTGCTTTCGCGCCAGATAGCCGTCAACCCAGTCTGTCACAGACGCAAAGATATAGATTAGCGCTCCAACAAAATGAGTGACCGGCATGGTTGTACCAAGCAGGGAGATATCACCCCATGAAAATGGGACAATCATGATGATCATGAATAACGGAATCAATAAAATTCGTGAAACCGTAATCTTATTTGGCAAATTCATATACTATTTCCTCCAGATGAAAAATTACAAAGCCATTAGTCTGACTTCTTTCATTATATCCAATATGTAAAAATCATCATTAAATATGCCTATTAAATGAAAAGCGGAGGCGCCTTGGTCAGCCCCGACAAGTGCTGGAGAGCCGACAGGTGAAGTCGTTCTTTGACTTCATCGGGCGGATCGAAGCGACTCGAGGGGCTAGGCGCAGGAGCTAGACACTAACCTTAGTATAAGGTTGATATTATCTTACACAGAAAGTATAGCCCGTATAAACAAAAGTCCATACGGGCATTTTGGCAAATCATACTTTTAAGTGGCTTTACTCGACTGAAAGCCAATAGGCTTATTTCACAAAATTAATCGTTATCACCTGGGTCATATCCTTTTCAGGCGGCACAGCGTACTCAAGCTTTTGGTCATTTACATAGATTTCGGTATCAGGTGCACGTCCGATATTGATGACTGCCTTGGTCTCGTTAGATAAGTCTTCCGTGCGGCTTTCATTCTCCTCTCCTTTAACGAGGGTATCCTGAAAGATGGATTTTCCTGAACCATTCGACAGACCCACCCAAGTCTGTCCAAGTGATACAATTTTAATAACAAACGAGTCGGCACCCTTGAGCTCATATACCGTGTTGCTGCCGCTGTTTGAGGCGACGGTAAGTTCCTGTGCCGGAGTTTCAGGCTCTGTTTCTTCTTCGGCCGTTTCCTCCTCAGTGGCATCCTCTTCTTCGCCAGTGTCTCCACTTCCGCTATCATCTGTTTGATCACCATCATCTGTTATCTCTGCAGGTTCTTCCACCCTTGTCTCCTTACCAGGCGTCACAGGATCCTTTGTTCCATCACCCGCATACTCGACAATCAGATACCAAACTAAAGCGATAGCACCTATGATAAAGATTCCAAACAAAATTTTCGGAAGAACATCGAGAATCTTCGAAGTCTCCGGAGAAACACTTTTCCTCGACTGGACACGGGAAAGCTGCTCGGGCAACTCATCGTTATATGTAGATGGGATTTCATTTTTATGCTGCTCAAAAAGCTGTTCTGGATCAAGCCCTACAGCCTCTGCATATTGTTTAATGAATGCACGGACATAAAACTTCCCTGGCATCATAGAGTAATTGCCCTCTTCAATACCAAGAAGGTAGCGCTTCTGTATTTTCGTGATGGACTGCAGTTCGTCCAGGCTGAGGCCCTTAGCTTCACGTGCTTCCTTTAATAAATTTCCTAACTCAGTCACGATAACACCTTCCAATACTGTTAAAAATCAAATCCGCCAAAATCAGAATCGGTAAACATGTGATTCTTCTGAACCATGTCATACACAATTTCTTCATCAGGGTTATTGCGAAGTTCAATAATATAATCAAAGTCATCCAGTGTATATTCCGTATTCTGGACAAAAATATCCGGATGTTCAACAACCTTCACCGCAGGCAGACGCATGATTTCCCTGACAAGCTGCCAGTGCTTTTCATTCGCCCTCCTCGTGGAGACGATTCCGTCAATGATAAATAAGTTATCAGCGTTGTACTCATCTTCAATCAATTGGTTGCGGATTGTCTGTTTCAGCAATGTCGAAGAAACAAACAGCCACCGCTTATTCGCACAGACACTCGAAGCCACGACTGACTCCGTCTTGCCGACTCGCGGCATCCCGCGGATCCCAATCAGTTTGTGTCCTTCCATCTTAAACAATTCTGCCATAAAATCTACAAGTAGTCCAAGTTCATCCCTAACAAACCGGAATGTTTTTTTATCATCTGCATCACGCTGTATGTACCTGCCATGTCTGACCGCCATCCGGTCACGAAGCTTCGGTTCACGGATTTTAATTACCTTTATTGTATCCATTGTATTCAAAATTGACTCTAATCGTTCAATTTGGTCATCATCTTTTGCAAGGATCAACAGGCCGCGCCTTCCTTCATCGACTCCATTGATCGTAACAATGTTTATTGACAGCATACCAAGCAAAGAAGAAATATCACCTAGCAGTCCTGGACGGTTAATCATAATCTCATATTCCAAGTACCATTCTTTCTTTTCCATCGTTCTCCTCCTCTGCTATAAGGTCACTTGATTACGACACATTTTGACACCGAATATCTAGCTACTATATTATATGATTTTCAAAGAAGATGAAAGGAAAAACAAGCCAGAAGTTAAAAGTAAAATAAAGCCTTGTCCCAGATGCCTTCTCGATGAAAAAGCACAGCTCTTTGCGTCAATTAATAAAGGTCTTTAGGAGGAGACTTCTTAATAATGAACGCATTAATACACGTAACTCCCCAACTGCCGGTTTTTACTATTGGTTAAGAGAGCAACAAAGATTACGAAAAGAGCATAAAAAAAGAGAGGAAGCTGTATGTCCCCTCTCCAAATCCTACTGATTATTTAGTACCATTGTTCTGAACCAATTTAACCATCATTGTTGCAATGGCATGCTGTTCTTCCGGGCTTGCAACTGACCAAAGGTCTGCAAGGACTCTTTCTTGCTCATTTTTAGGATCGACGTTCTGAGCAAGATAGTCTCCGATCTGGTAGGCAAGGTCTCCCATAACTTCTTTATTCATTCCCTGGTCCTGCGCCTGATGAAGGCGGTCTCCCAAGAAATCCTTCCACTGATTCCAATTATCCAAAACGGACATATTGACAACCTCCTTGTCTAAAATAGTACAAGGTTATTTTGCATACGTATGGTCATTATTATTCATTTCGGTACATGTTTTGAAAAATTGTCACATCTGCATCATGTCAGCCAGCCGCCGTTCACTGCCAGTACCTGTCCGTTAATATAGGAGGACTTATCAGACAGAAGGAATTCAACACTATCTGCCACTTCGTCAGCTTTTCCCAAACGGCCAGATGGAATATCATCGGTAATGGCTTTGATTTCCTCCTGTGTAAAGTCTTTAACCATAGGAGTCTGAATCGCTCCTGGAGCTACGGCATTCACCCTTATCCCTGAGCTTGCCAGTTCTTTGCTCAACGCTTTGGCAAAAGCAATTTGGGCTCCTTTCACCGCCGAATAGGCCACTTCATATGATGCGCCTGTCTGTCCCCATATAGACGACACGACAACGATACTCCCTCTTTCTTTTTGCCGCAATTTAGGAATAAGCTTTTTGGTCAGCATCATAGGCGATGTTAAATGAATCTGGATAAGTTCCTCTGCTTTCGCCTCCTCCAAATCTTCAAGAAGTCCGTATAGGGCATTACCTGCATTATGTACTATTGCATCAATGGAGAAAATGTTTGCCGCTAAATCCAAATAGCCTGTCTTTGATGAAAGATCTGCCTGGATCGGTATATATTCTCCTCCAAAGCGTTGAATCTGACCAACAAGTTCCTCCATCCCTTTTTCGTTCTTGTTAAAATGCAAATAAAGCGAATAACCTTCAGCTGCAAGTTTCGTGGAAATCGCCTTTCCGATCGCCCCACTTGCTCCTGTTACGAGTGCGAATTTTTTCATGTTTTCCCTCTCCAAATACTCTCATGAAATAATGCGCCGGCAATGACCGGCGCATAGATGAAATGCTGTTTTATTGCTTATCCTTTGGAACTACCTGACAGACTGTGAACCGTTCTTCGGCAATCAGCTTGCTGGCAGCCTGCTTGAGATCATCCAGTGTAAGGCTTTCAAGCACCGGCACTACATCAAATAAATCCATATCATTGAATGCATAGCGTGTGAACTGGTTCGCAATATACTCAGGTGAATTGACAGCCCTGAGGAAAGCTCCAATTTTTTTCTTTTTGGTTCTTTCAAGGTTGTCATCTGTCAACCCTTGGCCGGATTTGGCATCCAGCAGCATGGCTTCTAACTTGCTTGCAAGGACATCCGGCTCGTTCGTATCGCCGCCAACCATCGCAAAGCCAAAGCCCTGCTCTTCCGTATAATCGTAAGAAAACGTATCATCAATTAATCCTGAGCCATATAACTCGGTGTAGTTCTCAGAACTTTTTCCAAAGAGAATATCAAGCATCACATTGATAGACAGCTCTTTTTTCAGCATCTCCTTTCCCGATTCAGTCGGGTCGGCCGCCTTGATCCCAACCAGGCACTTGGACGTCTGGACATTCATTTTAAGAACCTGTTTCTTTTCAGCAACCACAGCTTGTTCCTCATCGAATCTCCGCTGGATTTCTGGCTGTTTTTCGTATTCCTTCTTCCCCTGGTTCTCTTTTATCAAGCCCATGATTTCATCAGGGTTAACAGGACCAACTACGAACAACATCATATTGCTCGGATGGTAAAAAGTTTCATAGCACTCATACAGCATATCTTTTGTTATGTGGGAAATCGACTCGATTGTACCCGCGATATCGATGCTGACGGGGTGGCTCTTATACATATTCTGTATCAGGCCGAAATACAGCCTCCAGTCTGGGTTGTCATCATACATTGTAATCTCCTGCCCGATGATCCCCTTTTCCTTTTCAACTGTCTTCTCGGTAAAATAAGGCTCTTGAACAAAGTCAATCAGCGTTTCAAGGTTTTTCTCCACATTTGATGTACTTGAAAATAAATAAGCAGTCCTCGTAAATGAAGTGAATGCATTTGCAGAAGCACCCTGCTTGCTGAATTGCTGGAAGACGTCACCATCTTCCTTTTCAAACAATTTATGCTCAAGGAAATGGGCGATGCCATCTGGTACCTTAACAAAATCATTTTTTCCAGGAGGAAGGAAGTGATTGTCGATCGAACCGTATTTAGTTGTAAATGTAGCATATGTTTTATTGAATCCCTTTTTCGGAAGAATGTATACATCAAGTCCGTTATCCAGCTTTTCGTAGTACATTTCTTCCTGAAGCTGTTCAAAAGTGATTTTCTCCATTATTTGTCCGCCTCCAATCCAGTTAAGAAGTAGACCGTATCAAGCTGAACCTTTTTGGCTACATCAACGATTTCTTCTTTTGTGGTTTTACTCATGCCCTGTAACCAGTCATCGAGGCTGACATTTTGACGTGAAACAACATTATGATACAGGACCTCTACCATCCCTCTTGCAGTATCCATTGTTTCAAGCATTTGGTTTTCAATCACAGCTTTTGTCTGTTCGATTTCCTGGTCGGTAAAATCGCCAGCTTGCATGGCTTCCATTTGTTCACGGATTATTTTTACAGCAAGTTCAAAATTTTCAAATTCAATGCCAGACATGACCATCATCAGACCTTTATGGCTTTCAAGTCGGCTTGCGACATAATAGGCAAGACTATTTTTTTCACGGACATTCAAAAATAGCTTTGAATGTGAAAAACCTCCGAAAATACCGTTGAATACCTGCAGTGCGTAATAATCCTTATCACCATAAAGTACATTTGTCCTGTAGCCGATATTCAGCTTCCCTTGCTTAACATCTTCATGATCCTTAACCGTTTTCTCTTGAACAAGAGTATCCCTCGAAGCCTCAACCAGTTTAGGTGTACGCTGATCAAATTGCAGGAGGTCCTGGGCAAACGACTGGACTTCTGCCTCATCAACATCCCCAATGATAAATAGGTCAAGCTCATCTTCCGCAAAGGCTTTCTTGTAGTATTCATAGAGATTCTTCTCGTCAATTTGGGGAATATCATCAATTTCACCATTTACATGGAGGGCATATGGTTCATCCTTGCACATTTCCTGGACAAGCCTGAAATTAGAGTATCTCATTTTATCATCATAGACGGCCTGGATCCGCTGCTTTAATGTGCGTTTCTCCTTTTCAACAGTCTCTTTGTCAAAAGATCCATTTTCAGCCAGCGGATTCACCAGTATCTCCGTCATCAATTGCAATCCTTTTTTCAGCAAAGGGTCAGGATCGCTCAGGAACTTTTCATTTGCTATTTCAAGAGAAAAACTGAGGACTTGATATTCTCCCTTTTTCGAGACATCTACATATAAATTTGCACCGTAAAGCTCATCAAGATAAGACCGAAACTTCGAAGTCGTCGGGTAAGCCTTGGAACTGCTTTGCAGCACGTACGGAAGCAGCGCCCGTTTCGTCACATCCTCACTGGTAAGCGGAGCCTTCATCTTCCAGACAATTGTATTTGTTTTGAATTTTTCCGTTTTGACAATATGGAGCTTGTAGCCTTTCATATCCTTGATTGATTCTGAAATGACAGCCATTGATATCCTCCTTTATTTATAACAACAGGACTTGCTTACAATCTTTCTTCTTCACATGATTGATGAAAATAAAACATTCTTCTTTTTATGTATACGTTGTGAAGTCTATATTTAATATTCCTATAAATATACTCTAACTATACCTTTCACATTAAGTCTTATTCAAGGATTTGGCAGTCAATATGGCAAAAGCTTCCCGATTGGGAAGCTTTTATTGTCTAGAAGCAGCGATTTCATCTATTGTCTGCGAATAAAAATATGTATAACCAGATTCAAACTTAGCCTGATTTTTTCCGTTTGCTTTTGCACTGTATAAAAGTTGGTCAGTATAACCAAGAAGTTTATCCGGCAAGACTGAACCTTTTGACGAACCAATCCCAAAGCTCATCGTCACACTCTTGCATTCTTCACTGAATTTTTCAGCAGATAATCTTTCGTAGAGGTCATCAAAAAAGCGGATTTGTTCTGGTTCCTCGATAGCAGGCAATAGAAAGGCAAATTCCTCTCCGCCATAACGGAAAGCCTGCGCATCATATTCAGCCGCCAGTTCTTGAAAGATGCTTCCAATTTTTTTTAAGATTTCATCACCCGCTAAATGGCCGAATTGGTCATTGATTTGCTTAAAGTGATCAATATCTCCCATGACCAGCAGGAAATTTTGCCGCGCACTTGCCAAAACCCTTAATTGTTCCTGGAAATGGCGATGATTATATAAGCCTGTTAAATAGTCAGTGAACATCAGCTCATGAAAAATTTCTTTCTGTTTCAAATGCTTCCTTTCACGTATGACGATCAATGATCCAAACACACCAATGATCCAGATGAAGACAAGATTTAAAATAAAGACAAATGTAGTATGAAAGTCAAATTGAGCCTGGAAAGCAAAAATAGTTGTGTATCCTATTGTTAACGAAATCGAAGATAAAATCGCTCCCTTCGTCCGCCAGTATATGGTCGCATGCATGACGACCAAATAAGCAATCGGAAAAAGCGGGGAAATGACTCCATTCGTCAAGGCAAGAAGCCACATTAAAGCAATATAATCGAAAATGATGCCAGCCTTTGTAAGTAAATTAAAATACTCGTTTCCCGCCGACATTTTTATCAAAGCAACCTGCGCCACGGTCATGTAGACAAATCCTATTGCCAGCAATAAAGGAAATGTTTCTTTCGTAAAATTCAGCCTGTCCGCCAGTGGGGGAAAGTAGAATACTAGAATCCCTACCAGCAAGAATATCCAACGTAAATAAGAAAAGATTTTTTCCGTTTCTCGATCGTCCATATATAATGATAGCTTCATGCGCATGCCCTCTTGACGATTATATTTTTTAGCAAACTTTTCCTTTATATTAACACATATGAAAGATTTAATCTAAAGTGAATGTTCAAATTTTTATGATATTATCTAATGAATATTATAGCCTGAAAATTAGGCTCTGTTAAACTCGGCAGTTGATTTTCGTTCCAGGCGCTTCGCTTTCCGCGGGGAAGAATTATGAAAAAGCCCTACTGCCGTTTTTCAAAGTTCAAATTCTTCCTTGCAGTCGGGGAGCCTCCTCAGCGCTTATGCGCCTGCGGGGTATCCCCATGACTAGCTCATCCCGCAGGACATTGATTGTACTGCCTCGAACCTGCCCAAGAACGATGAAAATGCGATAGCATTTTCGGAGGAGTCTTCGCGCCTTCCACTACAATCAACAGAGCTTTTAAACAACAGTGAGCTTTAACAGAGCCAAAAATTAAAAGAGGCACCCTTTTAAGGTACCTCTTTTCACAGTATACAATTTTAGCGTTTCCCACTGTCGAATGTTTCTCCAACAGCTTTTGGTGCTTGTGATGACTTGGAGAAGATAACGAGAGCGATCAGCGTCACTACATAAGGGAAAATCTTCAACAAGATTGGCGGAATAACAGCCAACTCTGGAATTACTTGAGACACGTTTGCAATCGTACTTGCAAATCCAAAGAAGAAAGTCGCTGCAAGCACACCTAGCGGCTTCCACTGACCGAAAATCAAGGAAGCAAGTGCAAGGAAGCCTAGACCTGCAACAGTACCTGTGAATTCACCTGACTGTGTGACAATGATCAAAGCACCGCCCAATCCGGCGAAAGCTCCGGAAATCAGAACACCGCTGTAACGAATTCTTCTGACATTGATCCCTGCTGCTTCGGCAGCCTGAGGAAATTCACCACAAGACCGTAAACGAAGCCCAAACTTTGTTTTATATAAGATGAATGAACTTACGAATAGAATAACTAAAACAAACCATGTTGTAGGATAGGTTTTTGTGAAAAATAAGTCTCCAATCACTGGAATATCCGAAAGGAATGGAACGTTTGACGGTGAAAAACCGCTTGAGATTCGGATGTTGCCACTTCCAGTCATATTACGAGCAAGGAAAACCGTAAGGGCAGTGGCAATCAAGTTGATTGCCGTACCACTGATAATCTGATTGGCATTCAGATTAATGCTCGCAAACGCATGCAAGATGGAGAAAAGCATACCGGCAATTATAGCAGCCAGCAATCCAAGCCAGAGGACCAATGTGTGGTTGTCCAATACGCCGCTCAGGTAATGAATGGATAGTGCGCCAGAGAATGCACCAATGACCATCAATCCCTCGAGGGCAATATTTACAATACCGCTTCTTTCACTAAAAAGTCCGCCTAGTGCCGTAATAAGAAGAGGAATGGTAAAGATAATCGCGTAAGGAAAAATTTGTTCTATTATTTGCCACATCTTATGAATCTCCCTTCTCGACTACAGGACCACTTTTATCTTTATTTGATTTCTTTGCCTTGAATTTGTTCAGCAAACGCTCAATCATTACACTCGTCGCAGCGAAATAAATGATGATCGCAATGATGGTATTCGCCAATTCTGGTGGAATTTCAGTCATAGCATTCATAAATCCAGTACCAGAGTAAAGAATCCCGAACAGCACGGCTGCGAAAAATACACCAACAGGGTGATTTGCACCTAGAAGAGCAACTGCGATGCCGTCGTAACCCTGTGCAGGCAGAATACCAATCTGAATGCTTGAAGCATTTCCTGTGTACAATGCTACCCCACCGACTCCAGCAAGAGCACCTGAAATCAACATAGATAAGATGATGTTGCGGTTAACTTTCATACCCGCGTATTCTGCAGCAAATCTATTAAATCCAACTGCCTTCAATTCAAAACCAAGTGTTGTTTTTTCAATGATGAAGGCAATGATGATTACTGCAATAACTGCAAAGAACAGACCTAAGTTAATATAAGATCCATCAAACATTTCTGTTAAGAATGGAGTTCGCAAAGTATCTGATTCCGCAAGTTTCTTAGATTCTGTCTCGAGGAATTCTCCCTTGAAATAACCAGGGACAATATAGTAAATCGTCCAGTAGGCAATCCAGTTCATCATGATTGTCGAAACAACCTCATGAACATTGAACTTTGCCTTCAGTAAACCCGGAATGAAAGCCCATAATCCACCTGCTACCAGACCTGCAAGCACCATAACCAACAGAAGGATTGGACGGGATAAATCAAAAGTTAGGGCGACTGCAGTAGCAGCAAGGCCCCCGACCAGCATTTGTCCAGATGCCCCAATGTTGAAGAGTCCTGTACGGAAAGCAAAAGCGACAGACAAGCCAGTAAATATAAGCGGAGTTGCTGTTGCCAGTGTATTCCCAATACGCTCAAGATTCTTCAGAGCTCCCTGGAGCAAATAGGAATAACCTTCTATCGGATTACTTCCGATAAAAAGCATCAAAATTCCGCCGGCCACAAGACCTAGAATAATGGATATTAAAGATACGATGGTATTTCTCATATGCTTCTCTCCTTAGCCACGCCTGCCATCATAAGACCAACTTCATTTTCATTTGTTTCAGCTGCGATAACCTCGCCTACTAGCTCACCATTATTGACGATGGCTATGCGATCTGAAAGCTGAAGAACTTCATCAAGCTCCAAAGAAATTAGCAATACTGCATTCCCTTTGTCACGATGCTCGATAATCCTTTTATGGATATATTCAATAGAACCAACATCCAGGCCGCGAGTCGGCTGTACAGCAATCAAGAGCTTCGGATCAAGTTCAAGTTCACGCCCGATGATCGCTTTTTGCTGGTTACCACCAGAAAGAGTCCTGGCAATTGATGCAGCACCTTCACCTGAACGAACATCGAAGTTTGTAATGATATTTTGAGCATACGCTTTCATAGCAGAATAATTTAATAATCCACGCTTAGAGAAAGGCTGTTTGTTATAGATTTGAAGCACCATGTTTGATACAAGTGTGTAATCAAGAACAAGCCCGCGTTTTTGCCTGTCTTCCGGTATATGGCTGATTCCTTTTTCATTCCGTTGGCGGATTGGAAGGTTTGTGATTTCCTCGCCACTAATCAGAATCGTTCCAGACTCTGCTTTCCTTAAGCCAGTGATTGCTTCTACAAGCTCAGTCTGCCCATTGCCCTCAACACCGGCAACGCCGACTATTTCACCAGCTCGCACTTCCAATGAAAAATCCTTTAATCCCATAACTTTTCGATTATTTTTAACTGATAAAGAATCTATTTTAAGTACCACTTCACCAGGAGTACTTTCTTTCTTATCCACTTTGAAAGAGACATGACGTCCGACCATCATTTCGGCAAGACTAGCCTCACTGGTTTCTGCCACATCGACAGTTCCAATTCCTTTTCCGCGGCGAATGACTGTACAACGGTCCGCAACGGCCTTAATTTCTTTTAATTTATGAGTGATAATAATTATAGACTTGCCTTCATTAATAAGATTACGCATGATTTTCATCAATTCATCGATTTCTGCTGGTGTAAGAACAGCTGTTGGCTCATCCAAAATAAGAACATCCGCTTCACGATAAAGCATCTTCAAAATTTCTACCCTTTGCTGCATACCTACTGAAATATCTTCGATTTTTGCGTGAGGATCTACATTCAAACCGTAATGCTTTGATAATTCTTCAATTCTTTTTGCTGCTTTATCAATATCAAGCACCATGCCTTTAAGCGGCTCACTGCCCAAAATGATGTTTTCTGTTACAGTGAAGTTCTCAACCAGCTTGAAATGCTGGTGCACCATTCCGATTCCCAGACGGTTTGCCACATTAGGATTCGTAATCTTAACTTCTTGTCCATTTACTTTTACTACGCCTCGTTCAGGCTGGTACATACCGAACAGAACACCCATCAAGGTTGACTTTCCTGCACCGTTTTCACCTAGCAATGCGTGAATTTCCCCTTTTTTAAGTGTAAGGGTAACATTATCGTTGGCTACAATACCTGGAAACTCCTTCCGGATATTCAACATCTCAACTACATAACTCATAGTAGCACTCACCTTTGTATTAGACTCTATACCTATTAAGAATAGCGTAAGCGCCCTTGTCAGCTTCCCAAGCATTCACCGGGCACCTGGGGAAGTGATGCGAAAACTTCCTTTTGGAAGGCCGATTATTTGGAAGCCAGGCTCTGGAGCTGTACATTTTCACTTTGAAAAAAGTTCAAAAATTTTCCTTTTTGAGTTCGATAGACAAAAGAGACGGAAGAGACCGTCTCTTTTGCACTATTTTACTTGAATAAATCTCCCTGTTCAGCAGAGACCTTGATTTCTTCAGATTTAACTTTTTCGTAAACTTCTTTAACCTTGCCCATCGTATCATCGCTTAGGTTAGGGTTTTTCTCAGGAAGACCAATTCCATCGTTCTTAGCATCGAAAATCAATGTTTCTCCGCCTGGGAATTTGCCGTCGATCTCAGCTTGGACCATGTCGAAAGCAACCTGGTCTAGCTTCTTCATTGCTGAAGTAAGGATGACAGACTTGTCGCCATCGTACTTACCATCTTCGAACTGGTCAACGTCAACACCAACGATCCATACATTTTCTCCGGCCTTAGCACGGTTCTTCGCTTCGTTGATCGCACCAACACCAACACCACCAGCAGCAGTGAAGATAACATCTACGCCACGGTCATAGAACTGAGCAGCGATTTGTCCGCCTGCAGCAGCGTTGTCAAATGAACCCTGGTAAACTACGTTTTCAGCTTTGATTGTTACATTTGTGTCTAGGTTTTCATTTGCATAGTTAAGACCTTGTTGGAAGCCCCAGTTGAACTTTTGTACAGCAGGGATTTCCATACCGCCGATGAATCCAGCTTCGCCTTCTTTTAATTCAACGGCTGCAGCTACACCAGCAAGGAATCCTGATTCGTGCTCTGCAAAGAATACAGCTACAGTGTTATCTTTAACAACAGGGTTGTAATCTCCATTGTGCGGATTTCCATCAAGAATGACGAATTTAGCATCTTCATATTTATCCTGGGCTTGGAAAACAGCTGTTTCGAATTTAAAGCCCGGTGTAACGATGAACTTATATTCTGCATCGTATAAGTTGCCGATTTCTTTTAAGTATTCAGCTTCAGTAGTTCCTGCTGGCTTAAGGTACTTTGTCTTAACGCCGAATTCTTCTTCAGCCTTCTTGATTCCTTCCCAAGTACCTTGGTTGAAAGATTTATCATCAATCGTACCTGCGTCAGTAACCATACCTACTCTTAAGTCTGACTCCTTGCCATTAGAACTGTCGCCTTCGTCGCTTCCGCAACCTGCCAACATTGTACCTGCCGCTAGAAGCAATGACATTACCAAACCAAATTTACGCTTTTTCAAGGTTTGTACCCCCCAGAGAATGTTTGTGATTTCGCAGGAATGTTCTGAAAAACCAATCAGTTAGCGTTTTCATTTCATTAAAAAAATTAAATTCTTCTTCTAAGGACATGAAAACTGAACTTGTCGGCTTTAAAGTAATTGACCGAATAAAGAATTGGAACATCGTTCTCGTCGAAATGCATCTGCTTCAAAACAAGCAATGCTGTTTCCGGCGCGCATTCAAGGATGGGTGAAATCTTCTCATGATAGCCAATTGGCTCGATTTGAGCTACTGCATATGTCACCTTCCGGTTCGATTTAATCTCAAGAAGATGAAGCAATGATTCATCTTCAAAAGAAGAATCTTCCGGCAGGATACTTGAAGGAATCTTGTCCAAACAATAGACAACAGGCTCCCCGTTTGCAGTTCTGACCCTTTCGACGAGTGTGATTTCATCATCAAGCGAGCATGAGAAACGACGAATATCTTCTTCGGTTGGCCCAGTAGTCGTTGAGTTTAAAAAGATTGTACCAGGCTTCATCCCTGCCTGCTCAATCATGCCAGTCACACTGTTAAGTTGTTCGATACCTGACTCAAACAAGGGTTTGGCGTTGACAAAGGTTCCTACACCATGCCTGCGAACAATGACGTTTTCTTCTTCAAGAATTCGCAATGCTTCGCGGAGAGTAGCCCTGCTAACTCCAAGCTGTTTGGCAAGATCAAATTCGGAAGGCAGTTTCTCTCTTTCTTTATATATACCTTTTTGAATATCTTGCTTTAGGTGATCGATTACTTGTAAATACAGGTGCCGGTTATCTGACTTGATCGACATGAGGCGTTCCTCCAACCTTTTTGCTCAAGACATCAGACATCTGATGTATAGCATTCCTACTAATCGAAAATACTATAACACTTTTTTAAAGATAAATAAATAGTGTTTCAACAATTTGTCGAAAAAAGCTAGATTGACCAAAATTGTCACTTTTTCCGGGACGATAAACCTATTTTTTTGCTATAATAAGATTTTGTAAGCGGTTTTAATAGTATGACATTATTATTTTCACTCCAGGAGTTTTATCCTATACAGACAGCAAAAGTCGGGTGTGACCACCCGACTTTTGTCTTTTATAAACGTATGATGTTATGCCTCTTCAGACTTAGCCACCAGGACGGTTCGCGGCTTGCTTCCTTCATAGGGCCCAACCACACCTCGCAGCTCCATTTCATCAATCAGTCTTGCTGCACGAGAGTACCCAATCCTGAATCTTCTTTGCAGCATGGATACAGAAGCTGTCTGCATTTCCACCACAAGGTCTACAGCATCACCGTACAAATCATCCTCAACCTCTGACGTGTTCTCAGGTATATCTTCAGGAATCATTTCCTCCTGATACTGCGCCTTCTGTTGGCCAATCACGTAGTTGACAACCTCTTCAACCTCTTCATCCGAGAGGAAAGCTCCCTGCACCCTGACAGGCTTGGATGCCCCTACAGGCAGGAACAGCATGTCACCTCTTCCGAGCAGCTTCTCAGCACCGCCCATATCAAGAATCGTTCTTGAGTCTGTCATCGAAGAAACGGCAAATGCTATTCTTGAAGGAATATTCGCTTTGATTACCCCAGTTATGACATCAACTGACGGCCTCTGCGTAGCTATGATCAGATGGATTCCTGCAGCACGGGCCATTTGTGCAAGACGTGTAATCGAATCTTCGACATCAGATGATGCAACCATCATCAAGTCCGCAAGCTCGTCCACAATTACGACAATGAATGGAAGCAAAGGCTGGTTCGCATCTTCCTCGCTATTGTACCTCTTAATATATTCATTGTAGCCTTCTATGTTCCTTGTTCCAGTGTGAGAGAAAAGCTCATAGCGCCTTTCCATTTCACTGACCACTTTTTTGAGTGCCTGGGATGCTTTCTTCGCATCTGTTACAACAGGAGCCAGCAAATGTGGCACCCCGTTATATACATTCAACTCCACCATTTTTGGATCGATCATCATCAGTTTGACTTCATGAGGCTTTGCCTTCATCAGAATACTGGTAATAATTCCGTTAATACATACACTTTTCCCGCTTCCGGTAGCACCAGCAACAAGAAGGTGAGGCATTTTATTTAATTCTGCAAGCACTGCTTCTCCGGTAATGTCGCGCCCTAAACCAATTTGAAGTTTTGATCCAGGTTTGTTGTGCTGTTTGGAATCAATAACTTCCCGTAAGGAAACCATCGCCACCTCGGAATTAGGCACTTCGATTCCAATGGCTGACTTTCCGGGTATAGGGGCTTCGATCCTGATATCTTTCGCAGCCAGAGCTAATGCCAAATCATCGTTCAAACTTACGATTCTGCTGACCTTGACACCGACATCTGGGTGGACTTCATACTTTGTAACAGCAGGTCCAAGGTGAACCTGGGTAACTCTTGCCTTTACACCAAAGCTGTGGAAGGTACGTTCAAGCTTGGCTGCATTGGCATGGATCATTTCATATTCTCCGCTCTGGTCGGTTTTATTCGGCAGCTTCAATATATCAATCGGCGGAAGCTCATATGAGGTATTCTCTACCTCAGTAAAAGTAATTGGTTGTGTCAATTCTTCACCAGCATCACCGGTGTCCTGTGCGGTTTTACCCTTCTTCTCCGCCTCCTGTGGTTGTGCTTCAGCAGTGTTTGCATAGGCTCGCTCCGCAAAGCTGGATATGATTGGCTCCGGAGCCGGCTCCTCAGTAAGTTCAATTGTTTTTTCAGCTTTCGCTTCCTGGGGAACTGCCTGGCTGCTCTCTTTTTTAACTTGCTTCTCCTGCAGTTTTTCTGTCTTTTTATGCTGGTGATTTTCTTTCCATTGCTTCACGTCTTCAAGGAATGAAATCCATTGGTCTTTGATAAAACTGCCGATTGGTGTAAGTATTTTTCCGGCAACTTCACTAAAGGTTTTCCCTGTAACGAGAATAGCGCCTATGATGATCAACAGAAACGCAATTAACTGGGAGCCGGCTGCATCAAACAAAAAATAAAACAGCGCAAACATCACAGCCCCGATCATCCCGCCTCCAAGGTCTGTAGTGCTTGTCTCTCCTTTTGCCTCCATGACATATAAATCAAATGTATTTTTAATGACACTTGGATCCTCAAACTTGCCTCCATTGGATAATAGTTCGAATAACGTCACGTGGCTTAATAACAAGATTGCACTGAGAATCAGATATGTACCAATCAATTTGGTGTGGAAAATAAAGGGCAGACTTCGTTTCCACATAATATAAATACTGAACACGACCAGCCCTACCAGGCTGAGCATATACCATTCTCCGAAGAAAAAGCGGAAAAACATCACGACCGCCCTTCCAACTGCACCCAAATCCGCCATCGCTATGATGGCCAATGCGAGCAATCCTAACCCGGCAAGTTCATATTGAACTGTTGTTTTCAATGCACTCTTCTTTCTTGATTGCCGTCTTTTCTTTTTGGCCATTTTATCACCTGAATATTTATAGCTTCACTATCAGCATAAACAATGAGTCCGGTCTTCAAACTTCATAAGAAAAGCGCAAGCGCCTTGTCCAGCCCCGACAAGCGCTGGAGCTAGACAGTAATTTTAGTTAAAAAGCTTATACTTTCTTATAAAGGAAGAAAAGCAGCCCTATCGGCTGCCAATGCTGAGTGTATCCATATTATATCATATTTGCCAGTTGAAACGGCACAATCGTTTTTTTAACCTTGCCAATAGATATCTGAACAAATTACATATTGCCTGCCGGTGAAAAACTGTCAAAATAAGGCTTAACTTATGATAATGAAATTGTTGAACCAGGTAAACAGGAAGGTTCCATATAATGGTTTGGGTCGGTACTCATTACTCTGACTACCCGATACTCGTGATTTTCGGTCATCTCTGCCATGATCGGGATTCCGTTAAAGCTCATCATAACTTGGTTTACGGCTACGTCTTCACTTGGAGGAAATACCTGTTCATGCGGCATCATAGTGTAAAGGATCATTGTACAATCACTTCAGACTTTTGTTTATTCAAATCAATTAATTCATTTAACTTCTTCATCGCCTGCCCTATGCCGCCAACTTCATGAATGAGACCAGTCTCTACTGCATCATGGCCGACTACGTTCGTTCCGATGTCTCTTGTCAGGTTACCCTTTGCAAACATCAGCTCTTTGAATGTTTCTTCAGGGATATTGGAATGCTTCGTAACAAAATTAACGACTCTTTCCTGCATTTTATCTAGATATTCAAAAGTTTGCGGAACACCAATGACGAGTCCAGTCAACCTGATCGGATGAATAGTCATTGTTGCTGTCTCCGCAATGAAAGAATAATCACAGGATACTGCAATAGGCACGCCTATTGAATGGCCGCCACCAAGTACGATAGATACTGTCGGCTTGGAAAGTGATGCCAGCATCTCCGATATCGCCAGCCCTGCTTCTACATCTCCGCCAACTGTATTCAAGATAACAAGCAAGCCTTCAATATTCTGGTTTTGTTCAATTGCGACAATTTGCGGAATTAAATGTTCATATTTCGTCGTTTTATTATGAGGCGGAAGCTGCATATGTCCTTCGATTTGGCCAACAATCGTCAAACAATGGATCTTCGAATCCTGAGACAGCTGAGGTACATTCGTTTGGCCAAGCTGCTGTATTTTCTCAAGAAGGCCAGACGGTTTGTTTTCCTTATCCCCTTGCTGTCCTTCCTGGTTTTCTGAACTGAATTTATTCATATCAATATCCATCCTTTTATGCTCCCTTCAGGCATGATAATTTTAGTATGAACATCATAAGCAATTTCATTCCAGACCAGAGAATGACATCAGACTTTTGCATGAGAAGGTAAAACAAAAAGCACTGGCATGAGCCAGTACTTTTTGTGATTATTTAACCTCCATTATGATCGGCATGATCATTGGACGGCGTTTCGTTTTCTCATATAAATATTGGTTCAATGAATCACGGATGTCCTGTTTTAGACTATTCCAATCAAATGACTCTTTATCAGCATTTTTCTTTACGATTTCTTTTACAAGCGCAGAAGATTCCGCCATCAGCTTCTCTGATTCACGGACATAGACGAAACCGCGCGAAATTATTTCTGGTCCGGCTGCAATCTTTCTGTCTGCTTTATTCAGTGTAACGACTACAATTAAAACACCGTCCTGCGAAAGCAGTCTTCGGTCCCGGAGAACAATATTGCCTACATCTCCGACCCCGATTCCGTCAATCAATGTATTCCCTGCCGGAACCTTCTCTGTGGACTTCAGTTTCCCGCCAGAAATTTCAATCACATCACCACGGTCGGGAATGAAAATATTCTCCTCTGCAATCCCGCATGATTGTGCCAGCTTTTTGTGAGCCTTCAGCATTTTGTAGTCGCCATGAACAGGAATGAAGAATTTCGGGTTCATCAGATTGATCATAAATTTCAATTCTTCCTGACTTCCATGGCTTGAAACCTGAACACATTTTTTGCCAGACATAACATTCGCACCGGCACGGTAAAGCATATCCATTGTTTTATAAATAAATACCTCACTCCCCAGCAGTGGAGAAGCAGCAAACAGGACTGTATACCCTTCCTGGATATTCACCTGTGGATGCACTTGTTTAGCCATCTTCTGCAAAGCTTCAATCGGCTCGCCCTGGCTTCCCGTGGTTAAAATAACTACCTGATCATCATCGTAATCCTTTAAATCATTTACCGATATAATTAAGTCTTCTTCCACCTGCAAATACCCAAGTTGCAATGCAATATCATATACACGCTTTAAGCTATTCCCTGAGACCGCTACTTTGCGGCCATTCGCCGATGCGCTGTTAAATAGGTGCTGAATCCTGTTTAGATCAGAAGCAAAGCAAGCAGCGATGATCCTGCCCTGTGCATTATAAAAAACATTGGACAGTTCAGCAACGACGGTTGATTCAGATGGCGTATACCCTGGTCTTTCAGCCTCTGTACTGTCTGAAAGCAAGCAAAGAACCCCTTTTTCACCTATTGCTGCCATCTTGCCGACTTCAGGTTTGTACAGTGGTCCAGCAGCCTGGTCGAATTTATAATCCCCTGTATGTACGATTGCGCCTTCTGAAGTATGAATGCTGACGCCGACTGAACCTGGTATACTATGATTGGTTTTGAAAAAGGAAACAGAAACATTGTCAAAATCCAATACTGAGTCCGCATGAATTTCATAAAAATCAGCAGATCCAGTAAATTCCTGCTCCTTCATCTTCTCCTCGGCAAGGGCAATTGTTAATTTCGTAGCGTATACCGGCACATTTATTTTTCGTAAAACATATGTTAACGCCCCAATATGATCTTCATGGCCGTGCGTCAGGAAAATTGCTTTCACCCTGTCGCTATTCGATATCAAGTATGTTAAATCGGGAATGACAATATCAATTCCAAGCATCTCATCCTCAGGAAACATCAATCCCGCGTCAACCACAAAAATATCACCATCTACTTCGGTGATGTACATATTCTTGCCGATTTCCCCAACTCCGCCAAGTGGAATGATTTTAATATTTTCGTTTTTCGTAATCAATTTCCTGCTCCTCCTATGTTGTTAGCTCCCGAACGTAATCAGTTAAAACCATTATACTTGACGACAGAAAACCTTTACAACAATATTCCTTCGTGTCATGAGTATGCAGCAGGCAATGCTTTTACTGTGTGTTCATGCTCTAAAGTTCCTTTTTCGGGCAATGCAGGGGCTCCCTTTTACCAATAAGTGACTATAATTTTTACCCCTCATATAAAATAAGGCCAGCCCTAACGAGGCTGGCCTAATCTTCTATTCAAATAATTTCGCTACTGCTGTTCTTTCTTGTTCTGTTAATGGTATCATTGGCAAACGAACGGAACCGACATCGAGTCCTTTTAGCTGCAATGCTGTTTTTACAGGTGCCGGGCTTGGTGCAGCGAAAAGTCCTTGCATAATTGGCAGCAGGCGCTGATGCAATTTTGCTGCATCCGCATTCCTTCCGCTGAAGAATGCATCGACCATTGCTTGCATCTCATTTCCAATCACATGTGATGCTACTGAGACAATTCCAGTTCCGCCGATTGCAAGAACTGGCAGAGTCAATCCGTCATCTCCACTGTATAAAAGGAAATCGTCTGGTGTATCAGCGATGATTTTAGTCATGGCATTCAGATCGCCGCTCGCTTCCTTTACAGCAACAATGTTCGGGATTTCAGCAAGCCTGATGACTGTATCAGGCATGATGTTGACAACTGACCTGCCCGGAATGTTATATACCATTACTGGCAGTGAGGTAGCTTCAGCAGCTGCTTTAAAATGCTGATAAAGACCCTCCTGGTTTGGCTTATTGTAGTAAGGCGCTACGATCATAATCGCGTCTACACCAATCTCTTCCGCCTTTTTTGTCAGTTCGATGGTCGCATATGTGTTGTTGCTGCCTGTTCCAGCAATTACAGGAACCCTCTTGTCTACAACCTTCACGACATGCCGGAATAATGCGATTTTCTCTTCTTTAGACAGAGTCGGGGATTCACCAGTTGTCCCTGCAACAACAAGCGAATCTGTTCCGTTGTCAATCAAATGGTTTACTAGCTGGGTTGTTTTAGCGAAATCAATGTGACCTTTATGATCAAATGGGGTCACCATTGCTGTAGATACTCTTCCGAATTGAACCATTCCTGTTCACTCCTCTTCTGAAAGGCTTCCGGCAGCCGAGGCTGGGAAGCAAAATCTTTTATATATCTTGACGCTCGAAATCAGCTGTTTCCTCTTCGAGCTGAAAGGCGTCATGCAATCCATTTACTGCCTTTCCTAAATCCTCTTGTTTGACTAATACCCAAATGGTTGTATGGCTGTCAGCAGACTGAAGGATACGAATGCCTCTCTCGGATAAAGCTGTAACGATTTTTGAGGTTACCCCTGGGACTCCTGCCATTCCCGCTCCGACAACGGAGACCTTTGCACAATGTTTCTCGATTTGCGGCGTGTGTCCCAGACCTTCCAGTACCTTTACTGCCCGGTCCGTCATTTCGTCCAAGACTGTGTAGACCACTCCATTAGGAGAAATATTGATAAAATCAACGCTTATGTTTTCATTTGCCATCGCCTTGAAAACTTCAGATTGCAGATTGTATTGGTCTTTTTTAGCAAATACCTTGATTTGGCTTACATTTGAAACATGCGCTATTCCTGTCACGGGCCTTTCCTTGATGTCAGTCCCTTTATTCTCACGATTAAGGGCAGTAACCAGCGTGCCCAGACCTTCCGAATAGGTTGACCTGATTCGAATCGGTACTTTTGCCTGCATGGCAATTTCTACAGCACGAGGGTGGATTACCTTTGCTCCCTGGTATGCCATATTGCAAACTTCAGTATAAGTGACCACGGAAAGAGGCCTTGCGTTTTCTGCAATCCTTGGGTCAGCAGTCATGATTCCCTCGACATCGGTAAATATGTCAATCCATTCAGCGTTTAACGCTGCACCAAGCGCTGCAGCTGATGTGTCACTGCCGCCCCTGCCGATTGTTGTCACGTCTCCATTTTTTGCTGCGCCCTGGAAGCCAGCCACAACGACAACGTCGACCTGATCAAGTTCCCTCAACAGCCGATCGCATTTCATATCAAGGATTCTCGCGTTCGTATGCTCGCTATTTGTCCTGAATCCTGCCTGTGCACCTGTAAGGGCCGTCGCACTTATGCCGTTTTCAAGCAGCATATTGGTAAAAACGATACTGGAAATCGTTTCTCCGCATGACAGCAGGAGATCATGCTCGCGCTTGCTGATTTTGCTGTCACTTCCTCCCAGCAGACTGAGGAGAGTGTCAGTTGCGTAAGGATCTCCCTTCCTTCCCATCGCAGAGACTACCACAACCGCTTTATACCCATCAGCGATCGCCTTTTTAATATGGCCCATCGCCTGGCAGCGGCTTTGTTCGTCCCGGACAGATGTACCGCCAAATTTTTGAACGATTATTTTCATCGTAACACCTCAGTAATTCTGTCATTAATACATTTATGCTTCTACTTTACCAATCCAAGCTTCACAAGACTTTCAGCAATCTGGACTGAGTTCCATGCAGCACCTTTTAACAGATTGTCAGAAACGACCCACATGTGGAAGCCCTTATCATTGTCCAGGTCCTTCCTGATTCTGCCGACAAAAACATCATTTTTGCCAACACAGAATGCAGGCATTGGATACAGCTGCTGATCAGGATCATCCTGCAGGACAACTCCTGGTGCATCCGCCAAAAGTTCTTTTACTTCAGCTGCGGAAACCCCGTCCTGGCCTATTTCAATATATACTGATTCAGAATGACCAGTTCCAACCGGGAGCCGTACGCATGTTGCAGCAACCTGCAGCTCAGGCATATGCATGATCTTTTTCGTTTCATTGATCATTTTCATTTCTTCGTACGTGAATCCGTTATCTACGAATGTATCGATTTGCGGAATAGCGTTGAACGCAATTTGGAAGTGCTTTTCCGCTGACTTAACTGGGAGAATCTTTGGTTCGTATTCTTCACCGTTCAGGATTGCTTGAGTCTGTTCCTCAAGCTCCTCGACTGCGGCTGCCCCTGCACCTGATACTGCCTGGTACGTTGATACGATAATCTTATCCAGGCCGAATTTCTTACGTAATGGCTCCAATGCTACAACCATCTGGATCGTAGAGCAGTTCGGATTAGCGATAATACCATTGTGAGAATGCAAGTCTTCCTCATTAACTTCAGGCACGACAAGCGGAGTGTTCTCATCCATACGGAATGCACTTGTGTTATCAACAACGATCGCACCGCGTTTGACTGCCTCAGGTGCAAGCTCCTTTGAAACACTTCCTCCAGCGCTGAACAAGGCGATATCAACGCCTTCAAAGCTTTCTGGTTTGGCTTCCTGTACTGTTATCTCTTTTCCTTTATATTGAACCTTTGTACCAGCTGACCTTGATGATGACAGCAATAAAAGCTCTGAAACAGGGAATTCCCTGCTTTCCAGCGTCTGGATCATCTGCTGACCTACTGCTCCTGTTGCTCCCACTACTGCTACACGGTAACCTTTTCTCTCTGACATTGCTGTTTCCCCTTCCACTACCATTATCGTTTTTATATCCCCGCATTTTTGCTGAGGTTGTTTGACCATAAGTAAAACGGCGGTCCAATAGAAATAACCGCCTAGTATATTATCCTATATTTTATCATAATCAATCATTAAGAAAAGAAACATTTTGCTTCACTGCCGGAGAAAAGCGTTTCCAGTTGAAATTAGAGCATTTAGAGCAAAGTTTTACCCATTGTCTTCTGGGTTAACCCTACAGAATTAATTATCCTTATAACGCTCGACCAGCACTGGCTGTAATTGCTTGCCATTCATCGCCTCCATGATTGTCTCGGAAAGCATCCCCATTCTTGCTACCATTGAATTTGGCTTTTTGACCGGATCATCCTGGCCAAAAGGAATCATATAAATGTTCTTGGTTGCCATTAGTCTCATAAGGTTAACGCCATTTAACCCCAAAGCATCATTCGTCGAGATGCCAAGGACAACTGGCTTCTGGTTTCTCAAAGTTGCTTTAGCAGCCATCAAGACTGGTGAATCCGTCATTGCATTCGCAAACTTGCTCATGGAGTTGCCTGTCAGCGGGGCAATGACCATACAATCAAGTGGTATTTTTGGACCTAGGGGTTCGGCCTTCACAATTGAGTCTATCACATTATTCCCGGTAAGTTCCTCAATCCGCTGTACCCAATCTTCTCCCTTCCCAAAACGTGTTTCTGTATTTTTAACAGTGAATGTGACAACCGGTAAAACTTCAGCTCCTGCATTCACTAACTTTTCAATTTCAGGAAACACAGCATCATACGTACAATGCGAGCCTGTTAATCCAAATCCAATCTTTTTCCCTTTTAAACTCATGCTTCTTTCTCCTTTCGGTTATTAAAGTCTTCCATAAGCAGCTGAGAAAGAACGTTCGCCAATATTTGGCCTGCAGTTTTCGGGGCAACGATTCCTGGCAATCCCGGCGCAAGCAGCGCTTTGATTCCGCGCTTTTCCGCATAGCGAAAATCCGTTCCACCTGGTTTGGATGCAAGGTCAATGATCAGAGTATGAGCTGGCATCCTTGAAATGACAGAGGCTGTAACGATTTGATGAGGAACCGTATTGATGCAAATATCGGTATCTGAAACTTCTTTGCCTATTTCAGATAAAAGGAATGGCTCTAAACCCATTTCCGTAATCCTTGCGATGTGCTCACTTTTCCTCGCTCCGACCTTCACCTTAGCACCAAGGGCATGGAAGGTCCTCGCCACACTCATACCGACTCTGCCCAACCCCAGAACGGCTACCTTGGAACCGTGGATGGTGAAATCTGTATGTTGAATTGCCATCATGATCGTTCCTTCGACTGTCGGGATCGAGTTATATATTGCTACATCATCACGAGCGAACAGCTGTATAAGTTTCCTGTTAGCCTGCTTTGTAATACCAGTCAAATATGAGTTGCTGATTCCTGAATAAACTGTGCAATGTTCTGGTGTCTTTTCAAGCATTTCTTTGATGAGAACTACTTTTTCATTTGAGAAAATCGTTTCGACCTGCCCCTCCAGACTTGTTCCTGGCACAGGCAGGATCAAAGCGTCCTGGACGGAAAAATCAACTTCATCTATCTTTTCTTTTGAGGCACCTGTAAAAGCATGGTCCAACTGCTCGAAGCCTATTAAAGAAAGCTTTGCATCAAGCTCTGTCAGCTTGCGAATAATCTCCAGCTGTCTCGCATCACCGCCGATAACTGCGATTTGCATTCCTGTCAGCATGAGAACAATCACCTTCTTTTCCATTAATCCTGGAATATATATTTCATTCAAATTGAACTACTTCAACATCATATGTATCAAACTTGGAATAGGTGAGTTTTCCATAAAAGAAAAGCGCCGGCCATATGGCCAGCGCTGAAAACTATATAATAAGGGTAGAGTTTTTGATGTTTTAAAACCTAAGGGATTATATTGGCAAAAAAATAAAGCCGGCTCTGTGCCCGCTTTTACTCTTCATCATCAGGTATGTCAATGATAATCATGTCGGTACCTATTTTCTTTATGTGCTTCCATGGAACCCGAACTTCTCCGGATTGTTTGCGGAGACCGAACCATTTTAAAGATGGAATGATCAAAGCTTCTATTTGTCCAGAACGTTCATTGATTTCCAAATCAGTCTGTCCGAGAACGCCTAGTCTTTCTGCCCTCTTTGCATCGACGATTTCTTTCCCGCCAAGTTCACTTAATTTCATGTTGGCCCCCCTGTCACTTTGTCCTTACTCTATATGTATCAATCCAAGAGGTTTTTTAGAATACATATCCTTGAAAAAAAGGGTGAAATGTTGACATGATCGCTGGTTATTTTGACAGCTTTCAGGTCAACGGCTTTTATACCCATCTCCGAGCCAACGGAACCGTACTAGATTCCGTATGCCGTCTTCTGCTTGAAAAAAAAAAA
>NZ_JAGGQP010000001.1:92277-103549 GCF_018613235.1 Bacillus sp. ISL-41 | reverse complement strand
ACTTTGAGAATTGTCCAGCTCCATCTCCTAGCCCCTCGAGTCGCTTGTCTAGTGTTGCCTCCTAGAAACTCCGAAACTTCAACACCGCCGGCAGAAGCAAAAAGCGCTTCTTTGTCGAAGTCTCCAGTTTCTGTGTTTCTGGACAGTCGGCTATACTTTTCGACTTCGGTCCTGCCATGAAGTCAAAGAGCGACTTCACAGTCAGGCCCTCCGAGGCACACGATGTGCTAAACCCCAGCCACAGGACGTGGCACTTTTAGGCGGGCAGCGGCTTGTCAGGGCTGTTCAAGGCGCTTACGCTTTTCATTTGTTTGGCGGGTCTTCGGGGTAAAAGTCATGGCTTTCCTCAATATTGGGCGAACTGTCCAATCTATGCACAGTACCACCGGCCATGCCTTCGTTGATCATCCGGTCAACATCGACATAAACTTCATCCCGTCCCTCATATTTCATGTCCTCAGCAAACTTCTTGCCGCGTTTGTGTTTCATGGAATCCTCCTCCAATGTTTTTAAGCTTAGAATTCCGGAAAAGGACTAGAAACATACATCACTTGTCATATACATGGAAGAGCATCAGCTCGTGGATTTGCTCTTTCAGCTGATCGATATGCTCCTCGTCTGGATGTTCAGAGGTCCACTGAATATCCCCATTCTGATGATAAATTCCCGTAAACTTTTGCTTTTTAAAATAAAATGAGAAGTGCCAACCTGGCATATCCTTATTCTCAAATAGTGATTTGAATTGGAAATGAGTAATCAATCTGATTCCCCCTTTTAAAGATGTCTTTTCATTATTATATAGTATTCAAGCAAGAAGAAGCGCAGATAATTACTCTGGAATAACAGTTGTTGTTTTGAAGGAGATGTATAAAGGCATTAAAAATGAGCCGCATTTTCTTGGGCGGCCCACAATAAACTGTATCTCTATCAAAATCCTGTTTTCCTGAAAAATAAATCGACAAGAGCAGAGATCCTTTTTCCTTCAATCTGTGGTTCGTCGAAGCTCATTGGTTTTGAATTGACTTCATAAATGACATAATTGCCTTTTTCGGTGATTCCAGCATCAAGGGAGAATTCCCCGAAGTAGCCTAATTCTTCAGTGAGCAGCTGGCCGATTTCCTTTACGGCCCAGTCGAAGAATTGGTCATGCCTGTCAGTCTTAACCTTAATATAAGGAAGCATGATTCCTCCATTCGGCAAGTGGGTAGTCAGGTCCTGCTTCCGGGATTGCCGGATGCCGATTCCTGTCACTTCATATCCATCTATCCCATCATGGGCATGTACTCGGAAGTCAAATCGTTTCCCGTCGATGGCTGTCGGCATGACTTCTTTCTGGGCAATGTACTCATACCTTAACAGCTGTCTGGATTTGACCTTCCAAAATTCTTTTATGCCAGGATAAAGATTGCGATGTGAATGGCTCTCGAACTCGATTTGCCCGTTTTTTTGCCGCAGGCGGAAAATTCCGATCCCCTTTGAAGATGAAGCGGGCTTAAGATAAATCCCTTCATGTTTATTAAGGAAAGCAGCCAACTGGATCATTGATTTCACTGAAATACTTTCAGGCATTAGCTTTCTTAATTGAGGATGTCTGGAAAATAGGGAATAGAGCTTGTTTTTATTGATGAATCCAGGATTGAAAAAAGGGATTCCGAGTGCGGACAGGTAGTTTACGGCATCTTTAAAAGCTGGCTGTTGTTCTGCTTTCCGGAAGGGAACACGATTAAAAACAAGATGAGGAAGAGGTGTTTTCACAGGTATCCATTTTTGCGCAGCTGGTAAAAATATGACGCCGGTTAGTCCATCCTTGACGATTGTTTCGGGGGGAAAGACGACTATCAGTCCATTCCGCTTTAAGGTTTCTTCTTGAAGGGCCTGAAACAATGGTCCATTGCCGGAAAGGGACATTTTCTTGCTCATTGAGGTCATGATTCCAATCAGGGGACCAATATTTCCCTGGTTGTTTTTCAATAAGAACTGCTGGCTGTTTTCCGGAAGTGTATCTGATGAAGCAGCAGCGATGCTGATTTTATTAAAGCCAAAGCTGAGTTTTTTACCAGCTTTGGCTTCATGCGTCCATGCCTTCGATTCAGTATTATAGCGCAGAATCATTTGAAGATATCCTCAGGTGCCGTAATGGCTTTTTCCGCTAAAAAAATGCCGAAGGATAGAGATAGCTTTCTGGTGAGCAAATCAAAATTCTTTAGCTTTGGATGCTTAAAAATTGAACGTCCCGGCTTTGAGTTGGCTTCAAAGAGCCATACTTTTCCTGATTTATCGATTCCAAAGTCAAAACCAAGCTCGCCTATGATTCCTTCCATGTTTTTTTCCAAAATGGAGCTAAGGACCAGTGCAGCTTCCGAAAGCTTCTTTTCACAAAGCTCCCGTTCAGTTTGGTCTTCAAATAGTTCATCAAGTGATTTTACGACTCCGCCGTTGTTCACATGTGTGGTCACACTTCCCTGGCCGGCAATTTTTGCTGCGATCGCCGCTACCTGCCACTGTCCGTATTCATCTTTATTTGTATGAACCCGGAAGTCAATGAGCCTTTTCTCGGATCTAAGCAGGCTGATGCCCTGCTGGACAATCATCTGGGAAAGGTTCCGCTTGTGAAAAATTTTCTTCATCAACTTTTCCAGGCTTTCAAACTTCGTTAACTTATTGATGCCCTCCTGGTCTCGATAGCGGCAATAATAATAGCCATTATGCTTATCAAACAGGATTTGGTGGATCCCCAGTCCTAGACTTCCATTAGCGGGTTTGACATAGACGTTACCATAGTTTGAAAGCATCCTTTCAATCACTGAAAAAGAAGAAAATTGATGAGTTTCAGGCAAGTATTCTGCTGCCTGTTCATCCTGCTGCAGGCGCTCAAATACATCCAGTTTGCTGAAAAAACCCGGGTTATACCATGGAATTAGGTAATCGGTCTGCATCCTGGATTTTAGGCTGATGAGCTCAGACTTTCTTTCGGTGCGCCTGTTTGGAAGACGGTCGTAAACAACATTTGGGAAGGGCACCTTTATTCTTATCCAGCCTCCCTCGACAAAGAAATAACCTTGTATCAATCCTTGATCCCAGTCGATATGTTCCTCGCCAAAGACGAAGGGAAGGGCGCCGACTGATTTATTGACGGAAAGAAGCTTGGCAAAGAACATAGACCTCTCACCAATAGGTCTTAATGGAAAAGGTGTGAATCCAGATGTAAGGATGCCAATCAGGGGCCCGATAAATAAAGTTTGCTGATCGATAAAGAGATGCAAGGATGTCGATAAATCGGGCATTGAGAGCTCCTTTTGCACATCATCACTCAGTACAATTACGTTTCTTCCTTTAGGATGAGGAGCACATGTGACATTAACCACCTTGTTGCCAAACGAAATTTTGTTAATATCCTTGCTATTGGTCAGCTCGGCAGGGACAAAAACTAACTGTTTGGAGTGGGTAATGATTTCAATTGGATATTTTTTTCTCATAAGTGCTGTTCCTCTCTTTCTGGCAGAGTAAGCATTCTGGCATATTCAAGTGGTGCTTTATATAACACTTCTTTCAGATCCGGATTTGTTGAAGCGATAACTTTTCTTCCGGGCTTTGAATTCGTATCAAGCACCCATAGGGCATGGTTCTTAGAAACACCAATATCTACGCCGAGTTCGAAAAGCCGTGGGAAAGATCCTTCAAGAATGCCGGGCAGCGTTGATAGAATTTCCTCTAATTCATGTAAAATGAATCTTTTTGTTCGGATATCCAGGGAATTAGCATACTCTTCAAATGGCAGTATTTCTCCGCCGGCACTTAAGTTCGAAAGGATTCCATCCTTGCTGCCGCGGCGGACTCCTTTGCCTCGAACAACCCACTTATCCTCATGGTCCTTTTGCAGCAGAATTCTTATGTCAAAAGGGGAATTTTGCGAATCGGACAGCTCGAGGTAAGGCTGCATCATATACTCTTTTTTACTGAAAAGGCGGTCGAGCCAAATCTCTGTTTCACTAGTGGAATCGAAGTTTTTTGTTGACAACTTGCCGCCAAGGTCAGCTGAGATTACAAACTCTCCACCTGATTTTTCAATTTTATAGATCCCGTTGCCGCCGGAGCCGAAAATCGGTTTCAAGATTGCCATATCCATCTCTTCCAGCTGGGCAACAACAGCTTTTCCACTGGCGGCAAGAATCGTTTTTGGAATGTATGGAGACAGGGAAGATGTCGACAGAACCTGGTATATGGCCCATTTATTTGGCAAACCGTTTCCAAGGAAGGTAATACCCGCTTTTTTCTTCAGCCATTTAACAATCGCCATCGCTTGCTTCGATGAAGGATCATTTGTATAAAAACAACGGTCATAAATAATCATCGGAAGCGGAAATTCGGACTTTACCCAGCGATCTTTCTTGTGGTCAAATCTTTCTCCCGAAACCAATTGTGTGACTGGATGAATTTTTGCTGGTGAGAACCTGAAGCAGGTGAACATGTTTGGATTCGCCCGCCTGGCAATCTCGGTAAGATATGTTTTTTCACTTTTTATGGTAAGTGACATCATTCCAAATGAAATCATTTGTATTTCTCCTTTAGCTGGCAAAGTCCGTAGCAATGCTCAATGATGGATTTTGTTGAGGGCCTGATTTTGGCTCCCCGTTCTTCAAAGTTCTTGGAAGGCTTGGAATTTGCTTCGATCAGCCACAAGTTTCCTTTAATATCGATTCCAATATCAATCCCCAGTTCGGCTGTAAGTCCCTCCGCATATTTGCTGATGACTTCTGCCGTCTCAAGGGCCAGCTCCTTCATCAGCGCCAGTTGATGTTTCGCCTGTTCCTTTCCAAAAATCAACGCGAGCGTATACCCAGGCTTCATGATTTCGCCGCCGCGGGCTATATTTGATACGAATAATTGTTCAGCGGAAACCCTGGCGACGATGGAGGTAACCTTCCAGAAGTGCTGGGCATTTTTATGGCAGAGGACCCTGAAGTCCATTCTTCTGCCATTTAGTTCTGATAGCTGTATTCCCTGTTGAATGATGCATAGCCGTTTTCCGACGATGGGAGCAATGGAACGGGCCAGCTCTGATACATGTTTAAATTCTCGAAGGTCATTGGCCGGCATTGAGGACAGGGATGCATGGTAAATCCCATCCTTTTTAGCCACCTGGATAATATTGCGGCCCTGGCTGCCGTGAACTGGTTTGATGTATAACTCATCATGCTTCTCAAGCATGCTTTCGAGCAGACTCTCGGAATAGAGATGTGTTTCAGGTATGAAAGGATGCAAGTGGTCTTCCTTCATTAAAGATTCATGAATCTCCCACTTCGAAAGGAAGCGGTGATTAAATATCTTTATTCCGAGAGCGTCCAATTTATTTAAAAATCCCTTAAATCCTTTGCTGATTTCGGTCCTTCGTGACGATACCCGATTATAAATGACAGTTGGAAGAGGGAAGACCCCTTTTTTCCAACCATCTTCTTTGTCATCATACGAAAAGCCCTCGACTCCTTCGTCAGAAAAGCCTCTGAGTGAAAAAACATAAAAGCTTCCCCCTAATTCGGAAACTCCCTGATGTAGCTCTTCGCAAAAGGAGTGGACTTTACCAAAGTCAGGTACATGATCTTCGTTTATTTCGGTCAGCAAAGCGATGACAGGATTGTTGGGTAAGCTTCTCGATTTTGCTGGCGTCATAGCTTCTCCTCATTTTCTTTTAGGCTGCCTAAGGAAACAACCTATTGTAAAATAGGCAAACACACATATTGCATCCTATGAATAGTAGTTGTTATTGGTGATTTTCATGATAGAAGATGAATTTCGCCTAACCCGAACTTTTGGCATTCAGCAACATAGTTTGTTATAGTGTAGTGGAGCGTTTAACGTAGAAGGAGTGATTTAAATGGCAGTCAATACTTATGATTCAGCCTACGAATTGGAAAAAGCAATCAGGAACAGTTCGGAATACACAGAATTGAAAAATCTTTATGATGCTGTAAATAGCGATGAATCAGCAAAAAGAATGTTTGAGAACTTCCGCAATATCCAGATGCAGCTTCAGGAGAAGCAGATGACTGGGCAGGAAATTACCCAGGAAGAAGTGGAGCAGGCGCAAAAGACAGTTGCACTTGTCCAGCAGCATGAACTAATTTCTAAGCTGATGGAAGCAGAGCAAAGAATGAGCATGGTCATTGCTGAGCTTAATCAGATCATCATGAAGCCTCTCGAAGAGCTTTACGGAAATCCGAATCAACAGCAATAATAGAATGTCAGGACTCCCGCCAATCAATGTGGCGGGAGTTTTTTTGTTTGGATTACAGGAAAAACTGTTGAACTCGAGGTTATGACGGACAAAAATCAGCGGAAAAGAGGAAAAACTGTCCGTCATCGAGGCTATGACGGACAAAAATCAGCGAAAAAAAGGAAAAATTGTCCGTCATCTAGGCTATGACGGACAAAAATCTGCGGGAAAGAGAAAAATCTGTCCGTCATCAAGGTTATGACGGACAAAAATCAGCGGGAAAGAGAAAAATCTGTCCGTCATCAAGGTTATGACGGACAAAAATCAGCGGAAAAGAGGAAAAACTGTCCGTCATCAAGGTTATGACGGACAAAAATCAACGGAAGTGAAGAAAAACTGTCCGTCATCAAGGTTATGATGGACAAAAATCAGCGGAAAAGAGGAAAAACTGTCCGTCATCGAGGCTATGACGGACAAAAATCAGCGAAAAAAAGGAAAAATTGTCCGTCATCTAGACTTCTTTTGGAGGCAGTAGCCTGCCCTTATTCCATCTGTGGACTGGTTCCCGCAGGAAGCTAATATCATAACCCTGCCCATGTTCTATTCTCTCGCTTTCTATCATACAAGTTAAATAAGGACAAAAACACCGAAGAAATGGGGGCATAAATATGATTTACCGTCTTCTTGCGCTTAATGTGGATGGCACGATTATCCAGTCAAATGGAAGGCTCCATAAATCCACGAGGGATGCGATTGAGTACGTTCAGCAAAAAGGGGTTTACGTGACTCTAGTAACTTCAAGAAGCTTTCCATCTGCTAAAAAGGTGGCTAAAGCGCTGAAAATAAATTCCTTGCTTGTAACTCACCTGGGATCCTATATTTCTAATGATCTTCGCAGTGATCCAATTTTTGAAAAACGGATTCCCGAGGATGTAACCTTCCAGCTTGTCAGATTCCTGGAAAGCTTCCCTTGCCAAATCCGGCTTGTGCACGAAAAGTTCTCACTGGCAAACAAGTATAAATTAAACCATAATCTGCTGGCTAAAACCGTGTTTACTTCAGGTGACCCGATATTTTACTCCCAGCAATTCACGGATTCTATCAGTGAAACACTCGTCAATGAGCCAGTCTCTCCTCCTAAAATCGAGGTCTATTTCGAGTACGAAGAAGATTTGAAGGATGCGCAGCAGGCGATTAATGGAATGTTCTCTGAAGTTTCTATGTCGAGGCTGAATGACTACAGACTTGATATCATGCCTGAAGGTGTCTCGAAACTGAACGGCCTAATCCAACTGGGTGAACACCTTGGCATTCCTTTGAAGGAAATGGTCGCAATTGGCGATAGCAGTGATGACATTGATATGATCGAAGCGTGCGGACTTGGAGTCGCAATGGGGAATGCATCTGTAGAAGTAAAAAAGGCTGCGGATTGGGTTACCCGTTCGAATAATCAGCACGGAGTAAGCTACATGGTCAAGGAACACTTCCGCAAACAGCATCCAATCGAATTTCTTCGGAAAATGAATATTATTAAAATGTAAATTAGAAGCATGCCTGGTGTTGATTGCAGGCGTGCTTTTGCTTTGTTTGGGAATATATTGTGGTTTTAAGTGAAATATCTAGATGATTCGCAATTAAAGAAGCTCTTTTTAGATTTGATTCAGGAGGAAATGAGTTTTTCAGAAAAATGAACAGGACGTCTATAATAATCATCGGACCAAAGCAGAAAACTGGTAGCTTTTACACTGTCTTGACCTTTGAATCATAATTCTATTACACTTATTGAAGCATGTTTAATTGAAAAAGGTGAATTTCATGAGAATTAATATAAAAGGTATTCAAGATGACAGATTACATCGTCCTCTAGGGTTGATTGCTAATTTGTTTTTTGAAGAATCAGAAGTAGCATTAAGCGAGACGGACCAGGAAGTTGATGCGATAATTGAATTTGATGTTCAAAATGTCGACGGGGAGTTTTTTGTAAAAGCAGCTTTGACGGCAAATGGGGAAACTTTTACAGCGGAGGCCAACAAAGAAATTCTAGCTGGTTTAAGCGATAAGGAAGAATTTAAATTGCTTAAAACAGTTATTTCGAGGGCTTATTTAAAAGTGCTGCAGGACTGGACAGGTATGGTCCAGAAGTGGGGAATTCTCACCGGAGTCCGTCCTACCAAGCTTTTGCATAAAAAGCTCCGTGAAGGAATGAATCAGCAGGATGCCCACAGAGAGCTGAAGGAACAGTATTTGATATCAGATGAAAAAATCCAGCTGATGCAGCAAATCGTTGACCGCCAGCTCGCGGTCCTGCCTGACCTGTATGATTTGAAAAATGGTGTCAGCATTTATATCGGCATTCCTTTTTGCCCGACTAAGTGTGCTTACTGTACCTTCCCGGCTTATGCCATTAACGGCCGGCAAGGGTCTGTGGATTCTTTCCTTGGCGGGCTTCACTATGAAATCCGCCAAATCGGGGACTGGCTGAAGCAGAATGATATCAAGATTACGACTGTTTATTATGGAGGCGGCACACCGACATCGATTACCGCCGAAGAAATGGATATGCTGTATGAAGAGGTTCAGCAGTCATTCCCGGATGTCGAGAATATCAGGGAAGTGACTGTCGAAGCTGGCCGGCCGGACACGATCACTCCTGAAAAGCTGGAAGTGCTGAAAAAGTGGAATATCGACCGGATCAGCATCAATCCGCAGTCATACATCCAGGAAACCCTGAAGGCAATAGGCCGTCACCATACAGTGGAAGAAACGATTGAAAAATTCCACCTGGCCCGCGAAATGGGCATGAACAACATAAACATGGATTTGATTATTGGCCTTCCGGGGGAAGGGACCGAGGAATTTGCCCATACCCTTTCTGAAACGGAAAAGCTGATGCCGGAATCCCTGACGGTTCATACTCTTTCTTTCAAAAGAGCGTCAGAAATGACACGGAATAAACAAAAATATAAAGTCGCTGGCCGCGATGAAATAGAAAGAATGATGAATATGGCTGAATCATGGACGAAGGAACATGACTACGTGCCATATTATCTGTACAGACAGAAGAACATTCTTGGAAACCTGGAGAATGTAGGCTATGCTTTCCCCGAGCAGGAGAGTCTGTACAATATCATCATCATGGAAGAACAGCAAACCATCATCGGCCTGGGATGTGGCGCATCGAGCAAATTCATTGATCCTGAAACAGGTGTCATCACACAGTTCTCGAATCCAAAGGATCCGAAGTCATATAACGACAGCTTTGAAGAGTACGCTAATAAAAAGATCGAAATTCTCGATTCTTTGTTTAATAAGGCGAAAATTTAATGTTGATAAGCTTCCGAAGATTCACTTCGGGAGCTTTTTTATGGTTTGAAGGGGTAATTTGACCATTTTGCGCGTTTCAATAAATGATGGCCAGCAATTTCCTGTTAAATATGTGATTCCGCGAAAAGGGCCGGCATTTCCGCGAAAACACCTTACAATTCCGCGAAGTGAAAAAATAATCCAATTACTTGCTATGAATTTCGGGTTATTCTTTAAAAAATCTAAATAGTGAGAAAAAGGTTTTTAAATATAACTTCTCCCTATATAATAAAAATATAAGGATAAATGGAGGGGATGAATGGTGGCGATTGAGTTTTCAACTGACACTGTGAAATTAGACATTAATGGACGTGTTGCAGTTCTTGAGTTGAATAGACCTGCAGCACTGAATGCTCTTGATGTGGAAATGATCAAGGGAGTCACTATGAATCTGAAGGAAATCTGCAAGTCTGATGAGATTGATATTGTATTGATTAAAGGATCCGGGCGTGCTTTTTCTGCGGGCGGCGATATCAAAACGATGCTTTCCAACACAAATGAAAGCGATTTCTACCATGTGATGGATGATATTCATGATATGATCGTGACTCTGTACAGCATGCCGAAAGTAACAATCAGCGCAGTAACAGGTGCAGCGGCAGGCCTCGGCTTCAGCCTGGCACTCGCGACAGACTACATAATCGCTGAGCCATCAAGCAAGATAGCAATGAACTTTATTGGCATTGGCTTGATTCCGGATGGGGGAGGCCACTTCTTTATGGAGGAGCGCCTAGGGGAAACGAAGGCGAAGCAGCTGATCTGGGAAGGAAAGACTCTTTCTGCCAATGAAGCACTGACTCTGGGACTTGTTGACGAGGTGCCAACAGGAGATTTTACAGAAGCGGTTGAAGCTAAAATACAAGTTTGGCTGAACAAACCTATTCAGGCGATGATTAAAACGAAGAAAATCCTAGCAGAGAAAAACAGGCCATCTCTGTTGAAAATCCTTGAACTCGAAAAATACGGCCAATTCAAAATGCGCCAGACAGAGGACCACCAGGAAGGCATTAATGCTTTCCTTGAAAAAAGGAAACCGCAGTTCAAAGGGAAATAAATAAAAAAGCAAAGAGGATGGATCCCATTGCCTCTGAGTTTAGAAATCCTATTGATTGGAGTGGAAGGCGCTTAGACTCCTGCGGGATCAGACAGACAGGTGAGACCCCGAAGGCGCCAGAGGCGACGAGGAGGCTCACCGCCGGCCCCAAGGAAGAATTGCTTATGAAAAAGACGGCAGTTGGTCTTTTTCATATTCTTCCCGCGGAAAGCGAAGCGTCTGGAACGGAAATCAACAGTCCCATTCCAGCAACAATCCAAAAAAAGACTGTAAACAAACACGATTTTCATCGAGTTTGTCTACAGTCTGAAGCAAAGAGGATGGACCTCTTTGCTTTTTCTATGGATGAAAAAGAATTAATTTTCCTCTAGGTGATGTACAGCGGTGCGTCTTATCAGTGAGATTTTTTTCTTCAAGCATTCTTGATCCGATTTCCTTTGCTTCTTCATCATTACCGGCCTGGAATGATTCGTCAATCAATTTTTCCCCGTTTGGTTCAAAGGCTGTCAGTTTGTAAGTATCCATCACAACTTCCCCTTTATAAAAAATAGTAAGTATAAAACTAACTTTGAGAATTGTCCAGCTCCATCTCCTAGCCCCTCGAGACGCTTGTCTAGTGTTGCCTCCTAGAAACTCCGAAACTT
>NZ_JAGGQP010000001.1:0-92252 GCF_018613235.1 Bacillus sp. ISL-41 | reverse complement strand
TGTCGAAGTCTCCAGTTTCTGTGTTTCTGGACAGTCGGCTATACTTTTCGACTTCGGTCCTGCCATTGAAGTCAAAGAGCGACTTCACCGGTCGGCCCTCCAACGCTTATCGGGGCTGATCGAGGCGCTTTCGCTTTTCTTGCAAAATTCAGATTGTTACTATTATTTTTGCATAACTTTTTTAAATATGCAAAACAAAAAATATTTTTAAATATGAAACTATTTCCCTATAAAATTCGTAGTAATTTATTGGAAAAGGAGGAAGATGATTATGGTATTACAGCTTGAACAGGTCACAAAGAGATTTGGCAATTTTACAGCAGTGAATCAGCTGTCACTTAATATTCCAGAAAAAGAAATGTTCGGATTCCTTGGTGCAAATGGCGCCGGGAAGACAACGACCTTCCGGATGATCCTGGGTCTCCTTGATGTCTCGGAGGGAAAGGTCATGTGGGATGGCAAACCGATCAATTATGATTCGAGCAGTATCATCGGTTACCTGCCGGAGGAAAGGGGACTTTATCCAAAGCTTAAGGTCCGCGACCAGATAGTCTATCTTGCCAGGTTAAGAGGAATGCAAAAACAAGCTGCCCTAAAGGAGCTTGATTACTGGCTTAACCGCTTTAAGGTACCAGAATATGCGGATAAAAAGGTGGAAGAGCTGTCAAAGGGGAACCAGCAGAAAATCCAGTTCATTGCCGCTGTCATCCATAAGCCAAAGCTGTTAATCCTTGATGAGCCTTTTAGCGGACTAGATCCGGTGAATGTGGAACAGTTAAAAGAAGCAGTCGTCGAACTGAAAAATGCGGGCATGACGATTGTTTTTGCGAGCCACCGTATGGAGCATGTGGAAGAAATGTGTGAGCATATCTGCATCATGCATAAAGGAAGCCCTGTTGTCCATGGTTCCCTTAAGGAAATCAAAAGATCTTTTGGGAAAAAGAATCTGGTTATCCATGCCGATTTCGATACTTCTTTTCTTAAGGAGTATCCAGGAGTGTCAAAAGCAAAAATGACAGCAGAAGGAATCCATCTGCAAATCTCGGGTGAGCAAGTTGCTGAAGACATCTTGAAAGATATCGTTGGGAAAGGGTTCATCCGCAAATTTGTCCTTGATGAGCCAAGCCTTAATGATATTTTCATAGAAAAGGTGGGTAATTCTTATGAATAACTTTTTCATTATCCTGATCCATACATACATGAGTAAGTTAAAAACAAAATCCTTTTTAGTTACGACCATCCTGACAGTTGGGATTATGCTCGCGCTGACAAATATGACAAATATTATCGATTTTTTCAATAAAGGTGAAGAGGCTGATAAAATCATAGTCATCGACGAGACCGGACAGCTTTTTGAGCCACTGAATGAGCAAATGAAGATGGTTAACGAGGAGCTTGTCCTGGAAAAACATGATGGAGATGAAGGAAGTGCCAGGAAAGCAGTCGAGGCAGGGGAATATAAAGGCCTCCTAGAATTGAGCTTGAACAATGAAGGGCTTCCGGCAGCTTCCTACAAGGCGATGAGCATTGCTGATTCTGCTGTTCCCGGAGACCTGCAGGCTGCATTACAGCAGATTAAAACCGCGATGGCTTCTACCCAAATCAATATCGCTCCAGATCAATTGGAAAAACTGTACGCGCCTGTTGAGTTTGAAAAAACAGCTCTCGAAAAAGATGCCAAAACGGAAGAGGAACTGAATCAAGCTAGAGGCCTAGTCTATGTCCTGCTTTTCATCATTTATTTTGCGGTCCTTATGTACGCCAATATGATTGCCATGGAAGTCGCGACTGAAAAATCATCGAGAGTAATGGAAATCATGATATCAAGCGTATCGCCTATCAAGCAAATGTTTGCGAAGATTCTTGGGATTGGGCTTCTGAGCTTGACCCAGCTCGCGGTACTTTTGCTGGTTGGGTACTTCTCCATCAAACAGAACCTCGAAAACATGGAAGGTGGGTTCTTCGAGTTCTTTGGTTTTGGGAATATTCCAGCCAGTACGATCGTTTACGCGGTAATCTTCTTCATACTAGGGTACTTCCTGTATGCGACGATGGCTGCATTCCTTGGTTCACTTGTCAGCCGCATTGAAGATGTCCAGCAAATGATTACACCGATGACAATGCTTGTTATCGCTGGCTTCATGATGGCGATGTTCGGGCTTAGTCAGCCAGAAGCGCCATTTGTAAAATATACATCCTTCATTCCGTTTTTCTCGCCAATGTTGATGTTCCTGCGTGTAGGCATGCTGAACATCCCTTTCTGGGAAATTGCCTTATCAATCGGTATCCTTGTTGCCACCATCGTCTTCCTGGCTGTGTTCGGTGCCAGAGTCTACCGTGGCGGAGTGCTGATGTATGGAAAATCAAACTCATTCAAGGACATCAAAAAAGCACTGCAGCTTACGAAAAATGAATAAAGGTCCAAAGCCGCGATCATTGCATTGCGGCTTTTTTACAGGGAAATCAACCGGC
This sequence comes from Bacillus sp. ISL-41, assembly GCF_018613235.1. Taxonomy (GTDB): domain Bacteria; phylum Bacillota; class Bacilli; order Bacillales; family Cytobacillaceae; genus Mesobacillus. The sequence goes on along the minus strand of NZ_JAGGQP010000001.1, from coordinate 89,780 downwards.
TATGCGGAATATTTATTAAGGATGAAACAGTACCCAGGATAGAGAGGAGATCTGGATGACGGCCGCAAAATGGTGACCATGTGCCTGAATAGGAGAGGGAAGCAAGATTTCGGTCGTAAGATTACTAAATGTAATGAAGGAGAGTGTTCATGTTGCGACAAATCATTGCAATGGGAGGCGGGGGTTTTTCGATGGAGCCTGAAAACCCGCAGTTGGATTTATACATCCTGGGGCAATCGGAAATTCAAACTCCGAAAGTTTGTTTTGTGCCAACTGCCTCCGGGGATGCTGAGAATTATATATCAAGATTCTATAAAGCTTTTGAAGGCCATGAATGCATACCATCACATCTTTCATTGTTTCGCCCTCCGACAAGGGACTTAGAAGACTATGTCATGGATAAGCAGATCATTTATGTTGGCGGAGGCAATACGAAGAACCTGCTGGCTCTGTGGAAGGAATGGGGACTTGATGTAATCCTGCGTAAAGCCTGGAAGCAGGGCAGAATCATGGCTGGAGTAAGCGCGGGATCGATCTGTTGGTTCGGGGAAGGTGTGACAGATTCTTTTGGCAGCGGACTTGAACCGCTGAAGACCCTCGGGTTTTTAAAAGGGAGTAACTGCCCGCATTATGATGGTGAAATAGAGCGTCGGCCTGCTTATCAGAGATTTGTTGGTTCGGGCAGGATAACAGGCGGATATGCGGCAGATGATGGAGCGGCTCTGCATTTTATCGATGAAGAACTAATTAAAGCGGTAAGCTCTAGACCGGAAGCGAAGGTTTATCGTGTTTGGGAGACAGATGGAAAGGCGCAAGAAGAGGAAGTGAAGACCATATACCTGGGATAAAGTGCAACTGCAGTTCAAATTGGGACTGCAGTTTTTTTGTAATCTAGTTGGTAGAACGTGCATTCGTATTTTTGGAGTGATAAAATAAAGGAAAACAGGAAACGGGAAAGGAATTATCCAATGAAACAGGTGAAGTTTTTACATACTGCCGACCTTCATCTTGATAGTCCGATGGTTGGCCTGCGGCATCTGCCAAAATCCATTTTTCACCGGCTCCAGGAGAGCACATTTACGGCCTTGAAAAATATCACAGATGCTGCGATTAAACATGAAGTGGATTTTGTCATCATCGCGGGAGATCTATTCGATGGGGAGGACCGAAGCATACGTGCCCAGGCTGTTCTCCGCAATGAGATGGAGAAGCTGGCTGATAAAGGGATAATGGTATATGCAATCCATGGGAACCATGATCATCTTGGCGCAAAATCTCTGACTTTAGATTTTCCGGAGAATGTTCACTTTTTCTCAGAACAGGTAGAAAAGGTTGATTATAGAAAGGATGATGGCACTCTTGTCCATCTTTACGGCTTTAGCTATCCGGAGCGGCATGTGATGGAGCGGTGGATTGAGAAATATCAGAAGGTCGATGGTGCGGATTTTCATGTGGGTTTGCTTCATGGCCATTTTGAGGGTGTGAGTGATCATGGCAAATATGCGCCATTCAGGTTATCTGAACTTATCGAAAAAGATTATGATTATTGGGCACTGGGCCATATTCATAAAAAAGCGTTTTTATCGCAGCAGCCTTATGTTGTCTATCCTGGAAATCCACAGGGACGGAACAGAAAGGAACTGGGAGAAAAAGGGGCGTATATCGTTAGTTTGTCAGAAGCAGGGTCAAAAGTTTCCTTTTTTGACACTGCTGATGTGATTTGGGATGAGGCCGTCATTGATGGGCGAAATTTGTTAAGTTTCAATGCACTGTATGAAAAATGCCTGGATGCCATCGATGGTAAAAGAAGAGAAGGAAAAGGGGTACTGCTGAGCATCAAGATTGAAGGCCTGAATTCCGGCCTGTCAGATGTGATGGGAAAAATTGAAAATGGCGAACTTCTTGAACTTCTGCAGGAATCTGAAAAGGAAGAGGGTTCTTTTGTCTGGGTGCACAGGCTAAAGTTTACCGAAGATATTGCTGTCGACCGCGCCGGTTTGATTAAGCAAAGTGATTTCTACGAGGAGTTATTCAGCACGATTGAGCAATATGATGATTTGGGGAATTCACTGTCTCCACTATTCCAGCACAGCCAGGCAAGAAGGCATTTGGGTATGCTGTCGGAACGAGAAAAAGAAGAGCTGGTTGAGGATGCTGAGAGGGTCCTTCTCCAAATGCTGTTGAAAAATTGAAGAAAGGAGGCCGAATGATGAGGATCATTGAAATGCATATATACGGTTATGGCAAGTTCGAGAATTATGTGATTAAATCATTAGGTCAAATGCAGATTTTCTACGGTGAGAATGAAGCTGGAAAGTCAACCATCATGTCCTTCATCCACAGCATCCTGTTCGGCTTTCCGGGCAAGCAAAGTGCCGAAAACCGCTATGAGCCAAAAAACAACCCAAAGTATGGCGGCAAGATCAAAGCCTTTTTTCCTGATCGGGGAGTGGCCGTCATTGAGAGAGTGAAAGGCAAGGCAACTGGTGATGTGACGGTGTCTCTTGAAGACGGGACGATTGGCGGCGAAGAATTACTCAAGGACCTTTTGAAACGAATGGATAAGAGTATATTCCAGGCCGTTTTTTCATTCAACGTCCATGGACTACAGAATATCCATGCAATGAAGGGCGAAGATCTTGGCAGATATTTATTTTCTGCAGGGACACTTGGTACAGACAAACTCTTCAACACCGAGGGTTTACTTCAAAAGGAAATGGAACTGCGTTTCAAGCCCAGCGGGAAAAAGCCATTGCTGAATGAGAAATTGAAAGACTTGAAGGACATCCAAACTTCATTGAAGAACGCTGAGCAGCAGAATGAAAAGTATTCAGAGCTGGTGAGCACGAAGGATGAATTGACGGATAAAATTGCCAAGCTTAAGAACGAGATTTTCATGCTGGAGCAAACGGGAATTAAGCTTCGTGAATATAAGCGCAATGAAAAGCTTGTCATAGAAGCTGCAGCATTGGATGGGAAAATTAAAGTGCATGATCCGTCTTTTTTTCCAGAAGATGGCCTCAACCGGCTTGAGAAGTTGGACGAGCAGCTTAAATCAAACCAGGCTAGAATGTTAAGGTTGAAAGAGAAGAGAGATCAATTACTGAAAGATCTGGAAAGGCAAAGGCCAAACTCCGATTTACTTGGTATGGAAACAGAAATCGAAGCAAGAATCGAAAATCTGCCTTTATATGATCAACTGAAGCAGGAAAAAAGACTGCTTGAATCCAAACTGGAGGAAATGACAGAAGAAATAGATCAGCTAAATGACAAGCTTCATACAGATTTCAATGAGGAAAATATCCATCAAATCAATACAAGTATCTTCATAAAGGATCAGGCCGAAAACATTGATCAGACAGAGCAAAGGTTGAGGAATAAAAAGCTTGAGCTGGAGTCCGCTTTTGAACAAGAAAAAAAGACATTGGCAGAACTTGAAGCAAGGGCAGAAGCCGCAAAAAAAGAACTCCTTGGTGAAGCTGAACGAACAAAATTGGTGAAAGACCTTGACCTGCTAGGGAATAAGGATCGGATCCATTCTGAATTGAACTACGTCATGGACCAGATTGAAGCGGCCAAAATCAAGGAAGAGACTGAAAAGGATAGACAAAGGCAGCAGCAGAAGAAAGACTTTAATCAATTGCTCCTTCTCGGAAGCATTCTTCTGATTGTTTTTCTTTGGGGAATGACAAATGGCGCCTGGTTTTTAGCTGGAATCGGGATTGCAGGCTTGTTGCTTTTGCTGGCTGCGCGATTTAAGTCCGCTGACAAAAAGCCAATGGAGGACAACGTCCTATCCAGGTTACTGGAGCGGGAAAAAGCTCTAAAAGAAAACCTGATCAGTCAGCCAGAAGGCAATGCATCTATGACCAAGAGCTTATTGGCCAAAGACGAGGAGGCGAGACAGCGCCATCGAGAGCTGCACATCAAAATCGAACAGCAGCATGATCGTTTTGAAAAAGTAGTTCAGCAATTTGAAGTATGGGAAGCAGATGAAGCCCAAATAAGGCAGAGAAGAGCGGAATTACTGAAACAATTTGGATTGACGGATACATCCGCACCTATTAAAGTAATGGATGCCTATCATCTAATAGAAAAACAAAAGCAGTATTTCCGTGAAAGAAAGAGAATAAAAGAAAGTTTAGAGAATGTGGCTGAATCTTTGACCGAAATGGAAGGCAGCCTGAAACTGCTTGCACAACGATTCCTTCAAAATAGCAATCTTGCTCCGGTCGAGGCGGCCGGACTGCTGAAGCGGACATTGCGCGAAGCAATCGACCAAAAGTCGAGGTATCGGGAACTGAACGCGAAACTGGAGGAAATGGAAGAAGAGCTTTCAACACTACAGAAGGAACAGTTTGTATTCAGTCAAGAAAAGAAAGGATTGCTTGCACAGGCCGGGACTGAAGATGAGGAAGGATTCAGGCAGAAAGCGGAAAATGCCTCATTGGTAAAAGGCTGGAAAGCAAGACTGGAGGATATCGATCATCAGCTATTTGCATCGGGGATCAGCGATGGGGACCGTGAAAAGATTCTAACAGGAATCCCGCTTGAGGAACAGATCGAAGACAAAGATTCGGAGCTGGGAGAAAGAAAGCAGGAGTTATCCGCAAACTCTGACCTTATAGCCGATGTTAAGCATAAAATGAAGGTGCTTGAAGAAGGCGGCATATACAGTGAATTGCTCCATAAATATAAGCAGCTTCAGCATGAGTTCACTGAAGATGCAAAGGAATGGGCAAAGTATGCGGTCGCCAGGGATTTGCTTTCGAAGACAATTGACCGCTATAAGGATGAGCGGATGCCGAGAATGCTGGCCAGAGCGGAGAGCTTCCTGTCGTTATTGACTGATGGAAGCTATGTGAAGATCATTCCTCAGGTTTCCGGCAGCGGCTTCATGATTGAAAGAAATGACCATGTGTTTTTTGAAGCGAATGAACTGAGCCAGGCAACTGCAGAACAAGTCTATGTATCCATCAGGCTTGCACTTGCTGCCGATCATTATGACCGTTATCCATTTCCGATTATCATTGATGACAGCTTTGTCAATTTTGATCATAACCGGACTGCCCGGACGATTAAGCTGCTCAGGGAAATGAGCAATAACAACCAGATTCTCATCTTTACATGTCATCGCCATTTGCTGGACTATTTTTCGGAAAAGGAAATCGTCAATCTGCAAGAAAAAAGTACAAATATAGTTTAAAAGTGCCATGGTTTGAGAATCAGAGACAATAGACTCTGTATGTTATACTGTTGCAGAGAGGAGAGGGCTGTTAACTATGAATAAAGGAATTTTAAATCACGAAACAGGGGAACAGGTAGAATTGTTTTTATTGATTAAGCATTCGTCAAAAGGGATTGCCAGCAACGGAAAGCCATTTTTGACGCTCATCCTCCAGGATCAGAGCGGGGAGATCGAAGCAAAGCTATGGGATGTTTCCGATGAAGATGAAAGCACTTATAGTGCTGAAAGCATTGTAAAAGTTCAGGGAGATATCCAGAATTACCGAGGGCGAAACCAGTTGAAGATCAGGCAGATCAGGCCTGCTTCACCAGCTGACTCTGTCAAACTATCTGATTTTCTTGAGACAGCCCCTGTCAGCCAGGATGAAATGAGCAGCAAGCTCACCCAATATATATTCGAAATGAAAAACCCAAATATCCAGAGGGTCACTAGACATCTTTTGAAAAAACATATGAATGCTTTTATGGAATATCCTGCAGCGACAAAGAACCATCACGAATTTGTCTCAGGACTTGCATATCATGTTACCTCAATGCTTGACCTGGCGAAGTCCATCGCAACGCTGTATCCAAGCCTTGATAAGGATCTATTGTATGCCGGAGTCATCCTTCATGATTTGGGGAAAGTCATTGAGCTGTCCGGTCCGATTTCTACGACTTATACAGTGGAAGGGAATTTGCTGGGACACATATCGATCATGGTTAATGAGATTGGCAAGGCAGCCGATGAGCTGGGCATTAGTGGTGAGGAAATAGTCATACTTCAGCATATGGTATTGTCACATCACGGCAAAGCTGAATGGGGCAGTCCGAAACCTCCAATGATCAAAGAGGCAGAAATTCTGCATTACATCGATAATCTCGATGCGAAAATGAATATGCTGGACCGTGCGCTTTCAAGGGTTAAACCAGGCGAGTTCTCCGAAAGAGTATTCGCGCTTGATAACCGCTCATTTTACAAGCCCGTATTCCATAAGTAAAAGCAAAAGGCCCTTCTCCGTTTTATATGGAGGGGCCTTTTTGTTTTTTGACTTCTATAAGTTGAACTAAAGAATTACAAATTGAATGATGCACCTGAAGCGAAATGAAAAAGTAAACTTTCTAGTTCAACTATAAAATGGCATATTTTTTAAAAAAACTCATATGAATACAATAAGAGTTCAATTTGGACAACCTTTTAAATGGAGGGTATGAAGAAATGTCAATTCCAATCTGGGTAATAGCAGTCGCAGCAGGAATCGTATTCAGTGCTTTCATGGCAGTGAAAACAGGGAAAGAAGAACGAAAAGAAGAAATGGAAAGCATTGAACGAGAGGGCGAGCTTTACATGAAACGGCTTGAGCGAGAAAAAGAACAACGTGAAAATTCAGCAGAAGCATAAAAAAACACTGGTCTCCAATAATGGAGCCAGTGTTTTTTTGCTTATTGTGGTTGTGTTTGTGCTTCTGCTTCTGGGAATTCAGCAGCACCTTTAAGGTCTTTATCCTTGATTTTAACGTCAGCAGCATCCAACTCACGCTTCAGGACCTCTTGAATCTTGTTTTGGTCAAGCTGAGCAAGCTTCAACTCATACTCAAGCTCGTCCTTCATTTCTTCATACGATTCTTTTTCCTTCTTCTCAGTTACCTTGATGATGTGGAAACCGTGCTGTGATTTAACTGGTTCACTGATTTTATTTACTTCAAGGGCATAAGCAGCCTCTTCAAATTCAGGTACCATTTTACCAGGACCGAAGAATCCAAGATCTCCGCCTTGTGCAGCTGAACCAGGATCCTGTGAGTATTCCTTCGCTAAATCTTCAAACTTTGCGCCTTCCTCAAGCTTTTTCTTCACTTCCTGTGCAGTCTTCTCATCTTCCACAAGAATATGGCTTGCCTTGATTTCAGGCTTGTACTCTTCATAACGCTTCTTGACTTCATCTTCGCTGACCTTAACATCTTTAAGCGCAGCTTTTTCCATTAGAAGCTGGTCTTTAAGGACTTCTTTTAATTCTTCTTCATCTTTTAGCTGGTTTTGCTGAAGAACTAGCTCGAAGTTTTCTCCAAGCTCTTCCTTAAGCTCGGCCACTTTTTCCTCAACCTCTTTATCAGTCACTTCATAATTTTCCGCAAGAACTTTTTGGTAAAGCAATTCTTGAAGTGCCTGCTCTCCATACTTTTCCTTCATGGATTGATAAAGCTCTTCTTTAGTAATGTTGCCTGCCTTCGACTCAACGATGACTTCTGAAGATTCAGCATTATCGTTGCTGCATGCCCCTAATCCCATTACTCCGGCTGCAACCGTGAGGGAAATTATCATTTTTTTCATGGTGAACATCTCCTAAACAGAAAATTCTAGTGGCCGTTTTTAATCCACAATCTCTACTATAACATAATTTCAATTTTCTACAAAAAATAAGTAATGGATATTATTGGTTATTTATTGAGATGGGCGGATATCTATACCGTTTATTCGATGATGCATAGGATGTAGAGAAGAGAAAAAAAGGAGGTAGTTGATAATGGGCCACTATAATTCAGGATTTGCGTTAATTGTTGTCCTGTTCATCTTGCTGATCGTTGTAGGTGCAGCTTACCTGTAATCAACAAAATGCAAGTAATGCAGGATAGTTGCCTATGCGGATATGACATTACTTGAATAAGATATCATAACCACTTTGGAAGGAGGTGTTAATATGGGTGCAGGATACGGCGGCGGCTTTGCGTTAATTGTCGTGTTATTCATTCTGTTAATCATCGTGGGTGCAGCTTGGCTTTAATCTCTGAATAAAGAGTATGGGGGACATTTGGCCCCCGTACTTCTGAATTTCAATATTAAAGCAAGTTCTCATAGCAGAAAGGAGGAACCTCAATGTCTGGAGGAGGACATGGATATGGCGGCGGCTTTGCTTTGCTCGTTGTCTTGTTCATTCTGTTAATCATCATCGGTGCATCTTGGCTGTAAGCACTGATGAGGGCAATGCTTTCTGCATGCCTTATAATGAAGGCTAATCAAAAAGACTTAAATAAAAAGCGGTGAGGGAGACCTCACCGCTTAATGTATGTAGTACGAAACTTAAATGATGGCAGCGCTTGTGTGGCTGACCGCAGAGCTTGCACTTTCCTATTTAGTCACGTATACAGAATTTCAACAAATGATGAAATTAACAAAATTGTAACTAAGATATTGATCGTCCTGAAAATATTTGCATGTTTGTCTTCTGGTATTTCCTTCTGGATGCAGAGGGAGTCTGTAAGCTTGTTTATATAGAAAAGAATGAAAGCAGCAAAAAGGACAAACACCAATAAAATGGAGATCATCGAAGAATCCCTCCTTAGCAATCTTTTTATCTTAAATACAATAACAAATATTTAATGAAAAAGATAGTTTTTTATCCAGGCAATTATTCTGGGCAGGAGGGTTATGATTGCACATGGACTTGCCTGATTGTAGGGGAATGATTTAAATGTGAGAAAATGAGCAAACCATAAAAGAACAAAAAGCGGAGGGTTTAACATTCATTCATCCGCTTTAAAAGATGATTCCAGTTTGAATCCAGCAAAAAAACCAGCAAGAGGAAGTGGACAAGGCTTGTGTCTCTAAGGGGTTATCCTTCCTCTATAAAGTTGCCATCATACAAAATTATCAAGCATACTCCTTCTCAGCTGGATCTATCTTCTTGAGTGTACCGTCCTCATCAGAAAACTTCTTGTCAATATTAGAAAAAGATTTCTCGAATATTTCCATAAAGTCATCACCATAAATATTGCGGACAATAGCCATAATTTCAATGATATCCGGGAATTTTCCATATAGTTCCTTCAATGGCATTGCCCCTGAAAAAACAGCATTACTGTCAGGTTCATAGCTTTCCATCAAAGCGAGCAATACGCCTTCGCCTTCTTCCGTAAGCTGGATATACGTATTTCTCTTATCGCTTTCCTTCTTGGAAAACTTTAAATAACCGCGTTCCTCAAGTTTTTTTGAGAAGTTAAAAGCAGTGGAAACATGCATGACTCCAAACTTTGCCACATCAGAAATTGAAGCCCCATTCAAATGATAAGCAATCCATAAAATATGATGCTCATTGATATTCAGGTCGAATGGCTTGATCCATTGCTGCCAGTCCTTCTCGACAGACTTCCATAAGGCCTTGCTCAGCTGGGCAATTCTTTGGCTAAACATCATTGCTTCTTTCATAGAATAATTTTTATCTCCCATTCTCATATTCACCTACTTTATTGTTCTATTTTCATTATGCCAATAAAACAAAAATTAATAAAGATATAAATTTACAAAATTTTTTGAATTTGTTAAATTCCATCTAATGTCGTGTAGTTTTTATGTAATTATTTAATTCTTATAAAAAAATAGCAATTTGCATAATATATCTTTCTTGATTAAAAAAGAAAATCCTTCCCGCCGGAAAAAATTTACTTAAGGGGAAGGATTATTCTGATTATTTTTCTTTGGAATTGGCAGCAGCCAATTCAGTTTCCAATTCTTTAATTGAATCTTCAAGCTCCATGACATCCTCCTGAAGACCTTTCTTATTTTCCTCTGTTTCAAGCTTCCACTCAAAAATAGCTGTCTTTACATCAGTGATAAATGTTTGGATAGAAGCTTTGCCTTCCTTGGAAGCGGTGGCCACTGTATTTTTTAATTCCATAGCCGAATCCTTAATATCCTTGATGGATCCGATGTATTCATTTTTATTAGCCAGAAGGGTTCTCCTTGTTTCATATCCTGACTTCGGAGTTGCCAGCAGCGTGGCAATCCCTGCTACAACACCACCTATAAGCATTCCTGTTAAAACATTTTTCGTTTTCATGCTCTGACCACCTCATTAATTTTTCTGTATATGTTCTCCAAATGAATTCGGATTCCTCTTTTCTTCTATATTTAATTTCCTATTCTCGCACAAATAAACGTTATTAGCTTCATAGCCTTAAATTAACAGGCATAAAAATAAATTAAGGTCATGTTCAGGAAGGAGAGGAGGGGAGTGGGGATTTTTACAACTATAGTGTTTCTCATCAGCGTTGCTTTCTTTGTGGGGGCCGTCCATCATCTCCTAGCATTAAAGAAGCCAGGCATGTATCCTCCAAAGGCGCTTTTGCGAAAGAGAGCAGGGACACTCGCAGGGGGAGGAGCCATTTTTTTACTGATTGGGATTATCTTTTACACATTCCAATAGAACAAAACAAAGCCCCTGTCCGGTATGGTCAGGGGCTGGTAATTTTAATTGATTTCAGCTAGTTTTGCTCTTTTAAAAATGTTCGTTGCTACAGGATAAAGAATGGCCATAAAAACGGCGTTGAAGGCTGCTGCTGGTAGGACAACCGCCGCGAATAATGCAGTGAATGGTCCTGGCAGGCCGATAAGGAAATAGGCAGAACCGAGGAAAACGATTCCTGACACTATGGTTCCAAGTGCTGTAAGGCCAGCTGCAGTATAAATGGAAAATCTGAAATTTTTAAGTGCCATCAGGATTCCGAAAAAGACAAACGCAGTGACAGGCTTGTCGATTATGTTCGGGACTAGGCCTCCTGGGAAAGTAGTAGTCAATCCAGAAATCAGTCCAGTGACAACTCCAACCAATAGTACACTCTTTTTGTCAGGAAACAGGATAATTCCAAGGAACATCATCGTCAGCATCATATCAGGCTTCATCCCAAGGAAAAAACCTGGTACCACCGTATGCAAGACGGCTCCCATCCCCACTAAAAGTGACAATGCTACAAGATTCTTCGTATTCATTTCTCATCTCTCCTCTGCTATTCTGGCTAACTAGTACTCCTCCTGCAGTGCTCTCTGTGCCTGCAGCGAAAAGCTTTCTCCAATTATAACATATATTTTTAATGAGTAAAGGTTTAATATTCTGTTAATTTCTGCTTCTGAATGAATTCATGAAATCAGCAAGTTTCTCTACGTTTTCAAAAGGAACAGCGTTATAGATCGAGGCCCTGCAGCCGCCGACGGACCTGTGGCCGGCAAGACCTGTAAAGCCGGATTCCTCCGCCTCATGCAGGAAGGCTGAAGTCAAATCATCATTTTCGAGTGTGAAAGTGACATTCATTTGTGAACGGCTTCCTTTTTCGGCATGACCGGTATAGAACCCATCACTTCTGTCTATTGCATCGTAAAGCAGTGCTGATTTCAGTTTGCTCATAACTTCAAGCTGTTTTACCCCTCCCAGAGCTTTAGCCCATTCGAGCACCAGCATCAGGAAATAAATCGATAATGTTGGGGGAGTGTTATAAAGTGATTTTGAGTCAGAGTGAACCTGATAATTGAGCATAGAAGGCAGCCCTGTTTTAGAGCGCTTAAGCAAGTCCTTTTGGATCATGACAACTGTGACACCTGATGGGCCGAGGTTTTTCTGCGCACCGGCATAGATGAGACCAAATGATGATAGATTTAGCGGCCTGCTGAGAATGTCACTGGACATGTCAGCAACGAGCGGATTAGGCAGGCCCTCAGGAAAAGAATGCCACTGGGTTCCATAGATGGTATTGTTCGTCGTGATGTGGAGGTAGGAAGATTCAGCTGGTATATCGATTTCTGATGTGCTGGGGATTGATCTATAGTTGTCATGTTTGGATGAAGCGGCAATCACTGCCTTTCCGATCTTCTGAGCTTCTTTGAACGCTTTCTCTGACCATGTGCCGGTAAGGACATAACTCGCTGCCTCTCCTTCCTCAAGAAGGTTCATTGGTATCATTGAGAACTGCAGGCTTGCACCACCCTGGAGTAAAAGGATTTCATAATCATCAGGAATGTTTAGCAGCCCCCTTAGTAAATTTTTTGTGCGTTCATTTATGTCTTCGAATTCATTGCTGCGATGGCTAAGCTCCATTACGCCCATGCCGCTGTTTTGGTAATTCATCATTTCTTTTTCTGCTTTCGCCAGTACAGCCTCAGGCAGTGCAGCTGGACCAGCATTAAAATTGAGAGCTCGTTTCAAGTGGATCCCCCCGAAAATTAAATTACGGTATTTCTTTAATGTGTTAAAGTTATTATCATGCTACCAGAAAATCAGGCAGAATTCTAATGTTTTCAGAAAAATTTAATTACTTTTCAAGAAGTGCGAATTTCTTTACATATGACGAAAGAAACAGATAGCTGTATGGACAGGTAGACGCCAATGCTTCCGAGAGAAAGTCTATCGGACAAACATGAGGGTGGAAAGTCAAAAATTGTCCAATAGGAAGATTCTATCGGACAAATCCGAGGGGAGAACGTCAAAAAGTGTCGGATAGGAAGGCTGTATCGGACAAACGCGAGAGAAGAAGGACAAAAAGTGTCGGATAGGGAGGCTGTATCGGACAAACGTGAGAGAAGAAGGACAAAAAGTGTCCGATAGGAAGGCTCTATTGGACAAACGCGGGTGAAGCAGAGCAAAAAGTGTCCGATAGAAAGGCTCTATCGGACAAAAGCGGGTGAAATAGCAGAAAAACTGTCCGATAAAGGCCATTGGACAAACACTGTACCTATCCAAAGAAGAATCTGATTCATACATTAAAAAAACTCCCGCAATGGCGGGAGTCTAAATCTTGCTATTGATTTCTGCAGCGATTTTTTGGTAATCGTCCGATGTATATTGATCCTGATGTGTTTTCCAAACTGCTCCGAAGCCATCACCATTGCCATAGCGCGGAATCAAGTGCATATGGAAGTGGAAGACAGATTGGCCGGCTGCTTCACCATTATTTTGAAGAACATTCAATCCGATTGGTTCATATGCAGCCTTGATTGCATTGGCGACTTTAGGAACAGCCTTGAATACATTCGCCGCTATTTCGTCCGTTAATTCATAGACATTTTCCTTATGTACTTTAGGGATGACAAGTGTATGTCCTTTTGTTACCTGACTGATATCGAGGAATGCCAGTACATTTTCGTCCTCGTAAACCTTGCTTGAGGGAATGTCGCCATTGATGATTTTGCAAAAAATACAGTCACTCATTTATTCCACCCTTTCTATTGGTCATGTTTCTGGTATTTTATCATATTTTGCCAATAAACATAAAGAAAGAAAGGACAGGATCCGCATGGAATCCTGTCCCTGAAGGGAAAACGATTTACTGTTCATTGACGTTCTCAGCAGGTATACCTTTGATAAACACCTCATTTGTCAATTCATTTGAATTTACAAAAATGTTGGGTTATTCAGTACCTGGTTCAATCGGACCATCCCCTGTCTGCTTTAGTCGGTTTCACAACTTATAAAGCGGGAAGTGATCTGCGACACACACCTCATTTCAGAATGTGGAGTGATGTTACTGAACGGCTGGGTTAACATTTACGTAGCGCAATGCAACCATCCCCTTGTTTGAACGTTGAAATCAGTGTGCTTATAAATCGAATTATATGTCTTTAACAGACACCTCATTTCGAATTATTGCTTGTTTCCCCTTCAAAAATTATGATGCCCCGATCGGGAGCTTATATGCGAAAAAGTTTCGAAATAAGTTGAAGCTTTTCCTAATGGAGCTGTATTTGTTAAAATAACGGTACAGAAATACGAACTGGAAGGACGTTGTGCATGTCTTTATTGGAAATTAATGAGGTGACCGGCGGATATACACGAAATCCGGTTTTGAAAAATGTGAGCTTCACTGTCAATGAAAATGAAATCGTGGGATTAATCGGGCTGAACGGTGCCGGAAAAAGTACGACAATCAAGCATGTAATCGGTCTGATGGAACCACATAAAGGTGAAATCAAGATCAATGGCAGGACCTTTTTGGAAGGCAAAGAGGAATACAGGAAGCAGTTCACCTTTGTGCCTGAAACCCCTATTCTTTACGAAGAACTGACTCTTGAAGAGCATCTCCGGCTGACTGCCATGGCATATGGCCTTGATGAAAAAGAATATGAGAAGCGAATAGCTGCTTTATTAAAAGAGTTCAGGATGAGCAAAAGGCTGAAATGGTTCCCGGCCCATTTTTCAAAAGGGATGAAGCAGAAGGTCATGATCATGTGCGCGTTTTTGGTACAACCTTCCCTTTATATTGTCGATGAGCCATTTGTCGGTCTTGACCCTCTTGGAATTCAATCCCTCTTGGATCTGATGGACAAGATGAAGGAAAATGGTGCTGGCATCCTGATGTCAACGCATATCCTTGCAACGGCTGAACGATATTGCGATCGTTTTGTCATTCTCCATAATGGAGAGGTCAGGGCACTTGGAACGCTTGAAGAGCTGCGGGAACAGTTCAAGATGCCTGGTGCGACATTGGATGATTTGTATATCCAACTGACGAAGGAAGAAGACTATGTTTAATCCGCAGCATTTATGGAAGGAGCGTTTCGGTACTTTTGCCAAAGAAACCGGAAGCTACCTGCGATACATTTTTAATGGCCATTTAGTGATTGTTGTCCTGTTTTTATTGGGAACAGCCGCTTTCTACTATCAAGAGTGGATTGATACTCTGCAGCCGGATTTCCCGGCAGCATGGATCATCGCATTGATTCTTGCATCCTTACTTACATACAGCCCGATCCAGACATTTTTGACCGAGGCGGATAAAATATTTCTATTGCCGCTCGAAACCAGATTGGATGATTTCTTCAGGAAATCTATTGTATTCAGCCTGAGCCTGCAATCCTATTTATTGCTGATGGTACTCGCGGTGCTGATGCCGCTCCATGTAAAAATACATGGTGCTGACTTCAAATCGTTTTTCATCTTATTGATCGCACTCATCCTGATAAAATGGTTCAATATCCTGATCCGCTGGAATGTACAGTACTTTATCGAGAGAAATGTAAAATTGACGGACAGCATCATTCGTTTTTGTATCAATACAGTGCTTTTGTATTTTATCTTTTCAGGAGCCCAGCTGATTTTTGCTGCGGTTCCGATCGGTGCTTTGATCCTGCTGTATTTGTATTATCAAAAACAGGCGAAGGACAAGGGCTTGAAGTGGGAGCAGTTGATCGAGGACGAAGAAAGACGGATGAACGCCTTTTACCGTGTGGCCAATATGTTTACGGATGTTCCGAAGCTGCGGGACCGCACGAAAAGGAGGAAGTGGCTCGACTGGCTGGTTAACATCATTCCTTATAAGCAGGACCTGGCCTTCAGCCATCTTTACTTAAGGACCTTCGCGAGGTCCGGTGATTATTTCGGATTGCTTGTCCGCCTTACACTTATAGGGGGAGCAGCGCTTTATTTCCTCTCATATGGGCCGGGACAAATTTTGTTTGCTTTGCTATTCATGTATTTGACAGGGTTCCAGCTTTTGCCGTTATGGAACCATCATCAAAACAAACTATGGGTCGGTCTGTATCCGGTGCCGGAGAATGCAAGAAAGAAGTCCTTTACGAGCTTGCTATTGGGAATTATGATTTTTCAGGCAGCTGTATTTGCGGGGACAATTCTGATTAAAGGAGAATGGCTGTCAGCAGCAATCGTATTGGCTTCTGGAATCGCGTTCTCGCTGTTTTTTGTTTATTTTTACAGCCAGAGCAAGCTGAAATCTTAATCAATAATCCTTTTCGTAATCGCTTTAAGCTTTTATGAAAAGGATTTTTTGAATCGTTTTTGCGTTTGGCGCGTATTAGTAAAAACAAGGGGTGAAAGCTTTGAATGATTATGAGTTGAAAGCTTATGAAGAGGTTCTCGCCTGGAAGCGGAAGCTGAATAAACGCTCTAGCCTTTTGGCGCGTGCATCTAAAAGAGCGCAGACGAAAGTGAATGAACTAATTCCAGACAGAGTCCATCAATTTTTAACGGAAAGCATTAAAAATATGGTCAAGGCTACTCTGGCGGGATCGAATTACACGACGAAAAAGCATCAGGGAACAGGGCTGACTCTTGCTGAGAAAGACCGGGAGCTTTATAAAAAGCTATCCGCATACAAGAGGACGGCGGCTTTAGAGGGAGCTGGAACTGGAGCAGGGGGCATACTGCTCGGAATGGCTGATTTTCCATTGCTTTTATCGATAAAAATGAAATTCTTATTCGATGCTGCATCTGTTTATGGGTTCGATCCATCAAGGTATGAAGAAAGGTTATTTATCCTATATATCTTTCAGCTGGCTTTTTCAAGTGATGAACAACGGAAGCAGACCCTGGATTTGATTGAAAATTGGGAAGCAAGAAAAGCTGAATTAACAGAGCTGGATTGGCAGCAATTTCAGCAGGAGTACAGAGATTATATCGATTTTGCGAAAATGCTGCAGTTAATGCCTGGGATTGGGGCTGTTGTGGGAGCTTACGCAAATTATAATCTGCTTGACCAGCTAGGGGAAACAGCAATGAATGCTTATAGAATGAGAATACTGCAAACACCTCCGCAGCTATGACTAGCGGAGGTGTTTTTTGTATGAACTTTAAGCTAATGTCTCGCTTTTTTCGTGTTTAGTTTGTTCCTTTGTTTGATAGTTGAGTGCGGCTGCGCAAAGAGTCTTTGCGGCAATGACCATCGCTTTTTCATCAAAATCGAATCTTGGGTGATGGTGTGGATACGACCCGTCTGTTTCCGGCTTTGCTCCGGTGAAGAAGAAGGTGCCTTTTACATTTTGCAGATAGTAGGCAAAGTCCTCGCCGCCCATTTGAGGGTCACTTTCTTCTATTTTTGTCACTTCCGGTACTTTAGTTGCGCAGTCAATCAGGAACTCAGTTTCTGCTGCATGGTTGACGACGGCTGGATAGCCTTTCTCATACTGGTAATCATAGGTGCAGTCTGTTGCCAGGCAGGTGCCATGGACTACTTTTTCAATTTCCGCTGCAATGAAATCCCTGGTTGATTCGTTGAATGTCCTTACTGTACCGATCAGCTTTGCTTTATCGGCAATTACATTAAAGGCATTGTCTGCAACGAATGAACCGACTGTCACGACTGCCGAATCAACAGGATCGACACGTCGGCTGACAATTTGCTGTAAGGTCGTAACAAGCTGAGCTCCAGCGACGATGGCGTCCTTTGTTTTATGCGGCTGGGCGCCGTGCCCGCCTTTTCCCTGAATCGCTATTTCAAACCGGTCTGCTGCTGCCATGATTGGTCCAATTCTGTATTGGATGGTTCCTGTCGGCTCAGTGGCCCACAGATGGGTGCCGAAAATGACATCTACGTCTTCAAGACAGCCGTCCTCAATCATCGAGATTGCCCCGCCTGGAGCGTACTCCTCAGCATGCTGGTGGATCATCACATACGTTCCCTGCAAATTTGCCCTGTTTTCATACAGTACCTTTGCAAGCACCAATAATGTTGCTGTGTGGCCATCATGGCCGCATGCATGCATCACACCGGGAACTAATGATTTATATGGTACATCTTTCTCGTCCTGAATCGGCAGGGCATCAAAATCAGCTCTGAGGGCGACCGTTTTTCCAGGCTTTGCACCGTGAATTTTTGCGACTACGCCATTTCCGCCCACATTGGCACGGACCTCAACGCCAAGTTTTTCATAATACGATTGGATATATTGAGCTGTGTTCAATTCCTGGAAAGACAATTCAGGATGTTGGTGCATATACCGGCGGATTTCCACCATTTCCGGAAAAAGGTTTTCTATCTTTTTAAAAAGCTGATCCTGCAATTGATTCATCTCCTTATGTAAATAGTTTGATAATTTAAATAATTATAGCACATAAATAGAATAAAAACATTTTAGAATCATAGCAAAAGAAGCTTCCATTAATGGAAGCTTCGTATATAAATGGAGCCACCTGAGTGGCATCCAGTATTTTAACCTATATCAGGAACATCGCCACGATCGTAGTGACAATAAGGCCGATTGTGACCGGAAGCAGATTCCTTCTCGCTAATTCGAACGGATCGACACCGCAAATCGCGGCTGCTGGAATCAATGCCCATGGAACTAAAGTGCCGCCGCCAACCCAGATGCCAGCAATTTGACCAAGGGCAGTAAGGGTAGCCGCTCCGGCACCTATGGCAGTCGAGAAAATCGCTGCCACCGATCCTGCGAGAGAAATTCCGGAAAACCCTGATCCATCGAGACCAGTAATTGCGCCGACAGCAGTGAGGGTTACCGCACCAACTTCAGCGTTGAGCGGGACAACAGAAGCCAGCGCCACTCCGAGATCATTTACAATTCCCTGCGAAGTTTTTGGCAGGAACTCCCCGATAATTTTTGTGAAGCCTGAATCACCAAGGTAGAAGAAGGCGGCGATTGGGATGACTGCCCCGAAAACCTTGAATCCGAACTGGAATCCATCGATAAGGTAACTGGTTGTTTTCTCGAGCCCTTTATTTTTATGTGCTGCGATGGAAATGAGAAGAAGGATGAAGATCGAGGTCCCGCCTACCAGTGCGGTTGCATCGCCCCCTTGTAAGTTGAGAATAGACATTGCTGCGACATCTGCTGCAAATAAAATTGGGACCAGAAGGGCGAAAAATTTCCTGGCACCGTCTGATAGCAAGCTTGGGTCACTAGTTTGATCCAGTTCCACTTCGAGTGTTCCGCTGCCCTTTAGTTTGCCGTTTTTCATGTCTCTTTTTAATAGATAAAAAGCGGTGACCGTTGTGACAAGACCCATGACAATGACCAGCGGGATACTGGCCTGAACAACCGAGCTGACAGGAATGCCAGCTGCATCAGCTGTCAGCTTTGGAGCTGCCTGGATGACAAAGTCGCCGGAAAGGGCAATTCCGTGCCCGAAGAGGTTCATTGCGACGGCTACCCCAAGCGCAGGCAATCCGACTCTGACAGCAACCGGTAAAAGGACGGCCCCCATCAATGCTACAGCAGGTGAAGGCCAGAAGAACCAGGATATGACCATCATGACAATGCCGATCGTCCAATAAGCAAGCGCCGGTGTTTTGATCAGCTTTGCAAACGGGGATATCATCGCATCATTGATCCCGGTCACCGTAAGTGTCCTGCTCATCGCCACGATAATCGAAATAACAAGAATAGTAGGCAAAAGCTCGGTGATCGCATATATGAAGCTATTGAATATGCTGCTGACCGACCCACTCAAGGATCCCGTAGCGACGATGGCCAATAAAAAGATACCGGTAATCGATATAAGAGTTGTATCTCTTTTCATGACCATGAAACCGATAATGAGGAAAATGAATAAAACATATATCCAATGAAGTGCTGATAATTCTACAGCCATGGAATAAAGCTCCTTTCTAAATGGCATGCTGTTAACACTTTGCGCAATATAGGCAAATTTCCTAATTGAGTACTACAGGATATGATGGCTATTGAAAGGTGTGAGCGGTAAAGGAGAATTTTTTCGGTCTCGAGACGGAGGGGAAAAGCTTCTCAGGAGGGGTGGATAATGTCCATCAATCTTTTAATATGAAGCTATGATTCTATCCTGATAAACCAGAGTAGGATTAACATAAAAAAAGGGATTTTCCCAGATGGAAAAGAATAAGTGATTATGTTGGAAAGAAAGAAGGGGGAAGTTTTGGGGACACGTTCGATGAATCAGATAGCCGCTGCTGTCATACTTTCAGCCATAGGGGTTATTCTGCTGCTAGTCAATTTAGGTGTCATTTCCTTGGAAATAAAAGAGCTTTTTGTCGTAACATATCCTTTTTTACTCATTGTGTATGGAATAGTGGTTTTGGTGCAGAAACGGTTTGGATGGGGATCGTTCATAGTCCTATTTTCATCGCTGTTGATTATGGACCGTTTTGGTCTGGTCGTTTTTCAATTTCTTGATGTGTGGAAACTTTGGCCTGTGGTGTTGATTTATTTTGGTGCAGCCATTCTGTTTAACAGTAAAAAAATAAAGGTTATTTACCGAACTGATTTACCGTCAGCCAAGGAGATGGAAAATATCCCGGCGTCCGAAACTTCCTTGAAGAAAATTCGAGGGGTATCGATGGGCAAGGTAACTTTCAAAAAGCAAAACTGGGCAGTCGAACCAATGGATTTATACAATATGATCGGTGAATATTTTATCGACTTCAGCAAGGGCTTCATTCCTGACAGGGAGACTCCAATAAGGGTGAGAGGCTGGATTGGTGAAGTGAAAATGCTCATTCCGGAGGATGTCCCGGTAAACATCAATGCTGTCATAGGGGTTGGTGAAGTAAAGCTCTTTGATTATGCCCAAGAGCAAATCAAGCATGTAGTTGCATATAAGTCGGATGATTATGATCAGGCAGTAAGAAAGCTGAACATTACGATCGAATTGAAAATCGGTTCTGTAAGGATTGATCGGGTGTAGGGGGGAAGAAGCAAATGACAAGTATCCGCTTATGGTTTATCCAAACGTTCTTGATGATGGCTTTCATAACTTCCCTCATCCTCTTCATCGGCCTTCAAGTTTTCTTATTCCTTGTTCCCGACAGCGGCCTTTCCACTGCGATGACCTTCTGGTTTTGGCTGTACAGTTTTCTCATAATGGCTGGTGCCGGGTTTTACTTCAGTTTACGAGGAAGCTATGTAATCAAAGGACGCCTGGGTGACATTTTGCAGTTTATTGCCACATTGCGCAGAGGCAAATTCACGGAAAGAATTAAAACGGATGAAAGAGATGAGATCGGACTCATTTCAGAGGAGCTCAATCAGTTATCTGAATACCTTCAGGAGCAGGTTCATTCATTGCAGCGGCTGGCAGAGGAAAAAACAGAGCTATCCAGGACCGCAAAATCGGCCGCCATCATGGAGGAAAGACAAAGGCTTGCCAGGGATCTCCATGATGTAGTCAGCCAGCAGCTATTCGCGCTTAGTATGATGTCATCTGCTTCACTGAGATGGTTTGATCAGGAACCAGAAAAGGCCCGGAAGCAGCTGGAGCAAATTTCTGAGATAGCGGGCAAAGCACAGGGGGAAATGAGGGCACTTCTTCTTCACCTGAGGCCTGTCCAGTTGAGTGGTGAGAGCCTGTGTGAAGGGATCATTAAACTGATCAAGGAGCTGAAGCAAAAAACGAACCTGGCATTCGAAGCAAGTGTTGATGAAATCGAGCATCTTTCGCAGGCTGCAGAAGAGCATATATTTCGGATTGTCCAGGAAGCACTTTCGAATATCCTGCGCCATGCAGAAGCAACAAAGGTGAAATTGGTGCTTACAGAGGAGCAGAAATACATCCATCTATATATAGGTGATGATGGTAAAGGCTTTGACATCCATGAAGAAAAGATGGCATCTTATGGCCTTAAAACGATGCGGGAACGGTGCGAACAAATTGGCGGTACATATAATATCCGTTCAAAAGCGGATGAAGGAACATATATTGAAATACGGATACCGGCTCTGAGGAGGGAAGAGTAATGGGGAAAATAAGGGTTGGGGTAGTTGATGATCATGAAATGGTACGGAAAGGCATCATTTCCTATTTAGAAACTGAACCGTCAATCGAAATTGTCGGAGAGGCCGATAGCGGAAAAAAGGCTGTTTCACTTGTAAAGGATACAAAGCCGGATGTTGTCCTGATGGACCTGTTGATGGAGAATGGATCGGGCATTGATGCAACCAGGGAGATTCTGAGCTTTTATCCAGAATGCAAAATCATCATCATCACGAGCTTTTATGACGATGAACAGGTTTTTCCGGCCATTGAGGCAGGGGCATTCAGCTACATGCTAAAAACTGCGACCGCATCCGAAGTCATCAAGGCGATTGAAAAAGCTTCCAAAGGGGAGACGGTCATTGAACCAAAAGTCGCCAATAAAATGATGAAAAGGCTGAGACCGCAGGAGCGCAAGCCGCACGATGAACTGACAGAACGCGAGCTTGATGTGTTGAAATGTATTGGTGAAGGTATGACAAACCAGCAGATCAGCGAGGAGTTGTTCATCGGTGTGAAAACCGTCAAAACCCATGTTTCGAATATTTTGGGTAAACTCGATTTGTCCGACAGAACGCAAGCAGCTGTTTATGCAAATCGAAACGGTTTGATCAAGACGACATAAGGGGGGGAGGGTGTCACGAGGTGACACCCTCTTTTACATAGGATAAAGCCTAATACTTAGCTGTGCTGTGATGGAGGCAGTAAATGGCGGTAGATTAGCAGAAAGCGTCATCCATGGCCCCTATGGAGACGCGAAAAGGCGCGGGATTACCCAAAAGCGTAATCCATCACTCTTATGGAGATGCGCAATGGCGGAAGATCAGCAAAAAAAACATCCATGGCCCTGATGGAGGCACGAAAAGGCGTGGGACCAGAAAAAAGCGTCATCAATGGCCCTGATGGAGACGCAAAATGGCGGGTGACCAGAAAAAAGCGCCACCCATTACCTCAATGGTGACGCTAAAAGGCGGCAATCATTCGCCTTCGATATAGTATTTTGAAACATATGATGCGCTTTCGAAAATATTCGGTCGAGCACCGTCTATTCCTGCTTCTGTGCCGCGCTTCTTGTGTGCACTCTCATAAGCCTTCGATTTTTGCCAGTTCTCGAATGAGCTTTCATTTTCCCATATCGTCATAATGATGTAGGTGTTGGAGCTCAATGGTCGCAGTACGCGGATTGCGATAAAACCTGGTTCATTCTCGATCAGCCTCGGCCTGTTCAAAAATCGGTCTTCAAAAAGGGGCCGGCCTTCATCTGTTACGGGGATATTGTTAAGAACAGCGAATCCTTCATGGTCAAGTGAACCAGCGGAATCAATGATTTCATATTTCCTTGGTGAACTGAACACTGTTTTCTTGTCTGTCTCATGGACAAGGAGTGATGATTCATTGTTGTTCATCAATACCATAGTTTCTCCCTGGTACTTTTCTTTTAATCTCAGCAAAAAATCTGGAGTTCCCGATGTAATAAATAGATTCATTTTCTCACCTCATCTAATAAAAGTACGTTGCTTCTATTATACTAATTGTATGCTGATTAACCAAAGCTATCATCTGTTTTCCCTTTTATAGAGGAAGTAAAAGCAAAATTCGTCAAATTTTCAACAATTTAAAGCGTTTCCTATGAAAACGGCTGATAAAAACGATATAGTGTATATAGTTTGTTTTTTTGTTATAACAGCGCGAGGCTATCGCAAACCTGATTCGGAAAATAGTTGTTTTTTATTTTATTCCTTTTATATTACAATGGAATACAGACATTACTGAAAGGTGGATTTCCCCTAATGAGCAAGATGATTAACGATACATTTTTAAAAGCAGCCAGAGGAGAAGCAACAGATTATGTTCCGGTCTGGTATATGAGACAGGCTGGAAGGTCACAGCCTGAATATAGAGAGATTAAGGAAAAGTATTCCTTGTTCGAAATTACGCACCAGCCTGAGCTTTGCGCATATGTCACAAGGCTCCCTGTAGAACAATATGATGTTGATGCGGCGATTCTTTACAAGGACATCATGACACCTCTGCCAGCTATGGGCGTGGATGTGGAAATTAAGTCTGGGATCGGCCCTGTCATTTCCAACCCAGTAAAAACATTGGCTGACGTTGAAAAGCTTGGTGCGATCAACCCTGAATCAGATATTCCGTATGTACTTGACACAATCAAGCTCCTTACAGAAGAACAGCTGTCTGTACCATTGATTGGCTTCTCAGGAGCACCGTTCACACTTGCAAGCTATATGATTGAAGGAGGACCTTCAAAGAATTACAACAAGACAAAAGCATTTATGTACGCTCAGCCTGAAGCATGGTTCGCCCTGATGGACAAGCTGGGCGATATGGTGATTACATATGTTAAATCCCAAATAAAAGCCGGGGTTAAAGCAATCCAGATTTTTGATTCTTGGGTAGGAGCACTGAATGTCCAGGATTACCGTACATTCATCAAGCCGGTAATGAACAGGATTTTTTCTGAACTGAAAAAAGAAAATGTTCCATTGATTATGTTTGGTGTTGGGGCAAGCCACCTTGCTATGGAATGGAACGACCTTCCGCTTGATGTTGTTGGACTGGACTGGCGTCTACAGGTGAGCGAGGCTCGAGAACTTGGAATCCAGAAAACAGTCATGGGAAATCTTGATCCTGCAATCCTTCTTGCACCATGGAATGTAATTGAAGAAAGGGCAAAAGCGATCCTTGACCAAGGTATGGCACAGCCAGGCTACATCTTCAACCTTGGGCATGGTGTATTCCCATCTGTAAACCCTGAAACATTGAAAAAGCTGACGGCTTTCATCCATGAGTACTCTGCCTCAAAACTAGGCAAATAGCCTCAATTCTGCTTCAGAGCATTAGATTTGGTAAAATGGTCTGGTTTTTGGCAGAATAGAAGCTTAGAGACACGAAAAAGAGGTGCAATCATGACTAAGAGAAAGATGGGTTTGCTTGTGATGGCATATGGCACACCCTACAAAGAAGAAGATATTGAACGATATTATACACATATCCGCCACGGCCGCCCGCCGGCACCGGAAATGCTTGAGGACTTAACACAGCGTTATGAAGCAATTGGCGGTATTTCTCCACTTGCGAAAATAACCGTTGCACAAGGCGAGAAGCTGGAACAGCATTTGAACAGCGTCCAGGATGACATCGAATTCAAGATGTATCTCGGTTTAAAGCATATTGAGCCATTCATCGAGGATGCTGTGAAGCAAATGCATGACGATGGCATTGAAGAGGCAGTAAGCATTGTGCTCGCACCGCATTTCTCAACATTCAGCGTCAAATCGTATAACGGACGCGCCAAGGAAGAGGCGGAAAAGCTTGGCGGGCCTGAAATTGTATCGGTTGAACAGTGGTACGATGAGCCGAAATTCATCAAATATTGGTCTGACCGCGTGGCAAAGACCTTCGCTGAAATGCCTGCTGACGAACGTGAGAAATCAGTATTGATCGTATCTGCCCATAGCCTTCCAGAAAAGATTCTCCAAATGGGTGATCCATATCCTGAACAATTAAAAGAAACAGCTGATATGATCGCAAAGCAGGCAAACGTGAAAAATTACGAGGTTGGCTGGCAGAGTGCAGGCAACACACCTGAGCCGTGGCTTGGGCCTGACGTACAGGACCTGACGAGGGATCTTTTCAAAGAAAACGGCTATAAAGCATTTGTTTATGTGCCGGCTGGATTTGTTTCCGACCACCTGGAAGTATTATATGACAACGATTATGAATGCAAGATTGTGACTGAAGAGATCGGAGCCAGCTATTACAGGCCTCCAATGCCAAATACAGAGCCTGAATTTATTGACGCATTGGCAGATGTTGTTTTAAAAAAGCTGACAGCTTCACGTTAAAACTACTTAAAGAAGGCGATTTACCGTGACAGAAAAAAAGAAAGTTGTAATAGTAGGGGGCGGCATAACTGGTTTGGCGGCAGCATACTATTTGCAAAAGCATGCCAGGGAGAACCAGCTTCCTCTTGATGTGAAACTGGTCGAATCCTCCCATCGTGTTGGCGGGAAAATGCAAACGTATGTTAAAGATGGATTTGTCATCGAAAGAGGACCCGATTCCTTTCTGGAAAGAAAGGAAAGCGCAGGACGTTTAGCGAGGGAAGTAGGTCTAGGAGATAAATTAGTCAATAACAGTACGGGGAAATCGTATGTACTGGTGAAGGACAAGCTCCACCCTATGCCTGGCGGAGCAGTGATGGGAATACCTACTCAGATCGGCCCCTTCGTTACAACCGGCCTATTTTCCTGGCCAGGTAAATTCCGGGCTGCTGGAGACTTCTTTATGCCACCTTCAAAGGTGAAAGGAGATCAGTCCCTTGGTGAATTTTTCCGGCGCAGGCTTGGTGATGAAGTCGTCGAAAACCTGATTGAGCCCCTGCTCTCCGGCATTTATGCCGGGGATATTGATAACATGAGCCTATTGTCCACTTTTCCGCAATTCTACCAGGTGGAGCAGAAATACGGGAGCTTGATTCTTGGCACAAAGAAAACAACTCCCTCGGCAAAAAAGAAGCCTGCAGAAACTGGTCAGGTTAAGAAAAAAGGAATGTTCCTGACCGTGACTACGGGTTTGCAATCTTTTGTCGATGCAATTGAGTCTAAACTCGAACCCGGTTCTGTCATTAAAGGGATCCGTGTCGATAAAGTAAGCAAGCAGGGCAGCAGCTATCGGATGAGACTGAGCAGTGGTGAATCACTCGATGCAGACAGCATTCTATTAGCTGCACCGCATGAAGCAGCGCTGCATATGTTCTCTGACCACGAACATATTTTTGACCCATTCCGCGACATGCCTTCAACATCCGTCGCAACGGTTGCCATGGCATTCCCGGAAAGTGTCATAAAAGAAGATGTTGATGGTACCGGGTTCGTTGTATCCCGCAACAGCGACTATACGATCACTGCCTGCACCTGGACGCATAAAAAATGGCCGCATACTACTCCTGAGGGAAAAGTATTGCTCCGTCTTTATGTCGGCAGGCCGGGTGACGAGGCAATTGTCGAGCTTTCGGACGATGAGATCATCAAGATTGCTCTCGAGGACTTAAATAAAACAATGGATATTCAGGCAGAGCCTGATTTTGCAGTAGTTTCACGCTGGAAAGAAGCAATGCCGCAATATACGGTCGGACATAAGGAAAGGGTCGCAAATCTGAAGAATGATCTGGCCAGTGAGCTTCCAGGTGTCTTCGTAGGCGGCAGCTCCTATGAAGGAGTCGGCCTTCCAGACTGTATTGATCAGGGAGAAGCAGCTGTTGAAAAAATCCTTGATTACTTAAAACTGAAATAAGGTACAGCTTTCGTTTTGATCGTCTTCAAAAGCAGTCAAAAAAAAGAGCCAGCCGTTCATGATGAACGAGCTGGCTTTTCATGTGCAGTCTGACAACTGCGGGAAAGGGATTGTATTACACCCGGAAAACCGGGGAAGGAAAACGAATCAAGTTTGAATTATAGATGTATAAATCTACTTCGAGAATTGCCCAGCTCCACCGCCTAGCCCCTCGAGACGTTTGTCTAGTTTCGCCTCCTAGAAACTCCGAAACTTTAACTCCGCCGGCAGAAGCAAAAAGCGCTTCTTTGCCGGAGTCTCCAGTTTCTGTGTTTCTGGGCAGTCGGCTATACTTTTCGACTTCGGTTCGCTCAGGTGAAGTCAAAGAACGACTTCACTGTTCAGCCATCCAACGCTTGTAGGGGCTGAACAAGGCGCTTGCGCATTTTTTATAGTTTACCAGGGTCCATGCATCCATCACACTTATTTCCGTAGCATTCATGCTGTTCATCAATCGATTCTCCACACTCAATACATTGCTTCTTCGGCAAATTACGAAAGAATTCTACGACATTTTGAATCATGTTGTTCCCTCCAAATAAGTTGTGTTTTGATACAGGTTTATTATTTTCTTTATTGTATTATAACAGAACAGAAGGCGTCAATCATAATTTTCTGAAAAAGCCGTTCAAGTGAAAAAATGGGCAGAATGAAGTATAGTGATAGAAAAAGCGTGTTAATTGGAGGGAAATGATGAAACTGACTATAGTAGGATTCTGGGGCGGCTATCCGAAGGTAAATGAGGCCAGCACTGGATATTTGCTTGAGCATGAAGGATTTAAGCTAATGATCGACTTTGGCAGCGGTGTACTGGCGAGACTTCAAAATTTTGTTCAGCCAGAAGAGTTGGATGCCTTGGTACTGTCGCATTATCATCCCGATCACATCGCAGACATTGGCGTATTACAGCATGCCCGTCTGATACAGGGCTTCCTGGGGAAAAAGTCCCAACAGCTTCCGATTTTCGGCCATACCCAGGACAAACAAGAGTTTGCGAAGCTTACATATAAAAACATCACAAAAGGGATTGCTTATGATCCGGCAAAAAAACTTAACATAGGACCTTTCACGATTTCATTCTTGTCTGCAATCCACCCGGTTCCTTGTTATGCGATGCGGATTGAAGCAGGAGGCAAGTCACTGGTATATACTGCCGATACATCCTTTAAGGAAGACTTCATCCCATTCGCTCAAGGTACAGACTTGCTGCTTTCCGAATGTAATTTTTACGGGAACCAGGATGGCAAAGGTGCTGGGCATATGAACAGCTATGATAACGGAAAGCTTGCTGCCGAAGCGGACGTTAAACAACTGGTACTTACCCATCTGCCGCATTACGGAGAAATTGATCAGCTTGTTTCGGAAGCTTCAACAGTTTTCAATGGCCCGGTTACCCTTGCGAGGGAAGGGCTCGAAATCATTCTATAAAAGGAGACTCAACCATGTTATTTATTGATAATAAGGGAATTACAGATCCAAGGATCAACCTGGCGATTGAAGAGTATGCCTTGAAGAACCTGGACATCAATGAAACTTACTTACTGTTTTATATAAATGAACCATCCATCATTATTGGCAAGAACCAAAATACGATCGAAGAGATCAATACGGAATATGTCGAGAAAAATGGCATCCATGTTGTCCGCCGGTTATCAGGAGGCGGAGCTGTATACCATGATCTTGGCAACCTGAACTTCAGCTTTATCACCAAGGACGACGGAGATAGCTTCCATAATTTTAGGAAGTTCACCGAGCCAGTGGTGAATGCACTTAGGAAACTTGGTGTCAATGCAGAATTAAGCGGCAGGAATGACCTGTTGGCAGAAGGCAGAAAGATATCCGGAAACGCACAATTTTCAACTAGAGGGCGGATGTTCAGCCATGGAACCCTGCTGTTTGACTCGGAAATCGAAAGCGTCGTTTCCGCACTTAACGTTAAAAAAGACAAAATAGAATCTAAGGGGATCAAATCCATCCGGAGCCGAGTTGCGAATATCTCCGAATTCCTCTCAGAAAAGGTGATAATTGAGGAATTCCGTACCCTTCTGCTAAAAAATATCTTTGATGGGCTGGATGATATTCCGGAGTATGTCTTAACAGAGAAAGACTGGGAAAATATCCATGAACTTTCTAAAGAGAGGTACCAGAACTGGAATTGGAATTATGGGAAATCGCCTAAGTTTAACCTGCAGCATTCTCATCGGTTCCCTGTTGGCCAGATTGATGTCCGTTTTGAGGTTAATAAGGGAGTCATCGAAAATTGCAAAATCTATGGAGATTTCTTCGGTGTTGGCGATGTCACTGAAATCGAAGACAAGCTGACAGGACTTAAATACGAGAAATCGCAAATCGCCGTTGCGTTGGAAGATGTGGATATCAAACATTATTTCGGAAATGTTTCTAAAGAAGATTTCATTAACTTAATATATTAAATTTAGAAACGCGGTGTAGTCATACCGCGTTTTTAATTTATATAATGTAAAATTGTTAGAATTTCGACATATTTTCCTTGAATCCATAATTTTCTTTCAATATAATATATTTAGAAAACTTTTTACAAAGTTTGGTGACTCTTGTCACCGCAAAGGGGGAAGGGAGTTAATGAATCTTTCATCACAGCTTCATCACACGGCCTCAATGCTGGGCAATAAGCCGGCATATTTTTTCATGGACAAAGCAAGCACCTATGCAGAGCTTGATGCTGCTGTTACGAAGTTTGCTTCTGGTCTTGAGAAACTAGGGGTAAAAAAAGGCGATCATATCGCATTGTTGCTTGGAAACTCTCCACATTTTGTCATCAGTATGTACGGAGCGCTAAGGCTCGGTGCAACAGTCATTCCCATCAATCCAATTTACACAGCAGATGAAATCGGCTATATCTTGAACAATGGCGATGTAAAAGTAGTCGTCGGGCTGGATTTAATGCTGCCGCTCGCAGAAAAAATGCATCAGCTTCTGCCAAAGGTCGAACACTTCGTGATTGCGGAAACAGGCCAAAGCCAGATGTCTGAAGAGGAAATGTCCAAGCTTTCTTTAGGTTCGAAAATGAAACCGTTTACACATGTCGTTGGTGCTGGAGACCTTAATTTCAAGGGTCCTGAACTCAATGATGATGATGTCGCAATCATTCTTTATACATCAGGAACGACAGGCAAGCCTAAGGGGGCTATGCTTACACATAAAAATCTATATAGCAATGCAAAAGATGTAAGCGATTACCTTAAGATGAATGAAGATGATAAGGTGATTACCGCTTTGCCTATGTTCCATGTTTTCTGTTTGACAGTCGCTCTTAATGCGCCATTGATGAACGGTGGAACACTGTTGATTGTCCCTAAGTTCAGCCCGGCAGAAGTGTTCCGCATTGCCAGGGAATACGAGGCAACTGTTTTTGCAGGCGTGCCGACGATGTATAATTTCCTATTCCAGTATCCAGAAGGAAACCCGGATGACCTTAAGTCACTTCGACTGTGTATTTCTGGCGGTGCTTCACTTCCGGTTGCGCTTCTCCAGAATTTCGAGCGCAAATTCAATGTAATGGTTTCAGAAGGGTATGGTTTGTCGGAGGCATCACCGGTAACTTGCTTTAACCCTCTTGACCGCCCGCGCAAAGCAGGTTCAATTGGACCCTCAATCGTGAATGTTGAGAACAAAGTTGTCAATGAAATGGGAGATGAATTGGCTCCTGGAGAAGTTGGCGAATTGATCGTCCGAGGCCCGAACGTTATGGCTGGCTATTATAAGATGCCAGAAGAAACAGCTGCGACTATCAGGGATGGCTGGTTGTATACAGGTGATCTTGCCCGCATGGACGAAGAAGGATATTTCTACATCGTAGACCGAAAGAAGGACTTGATCCTTGTTGGCGGATACAATGTATATCCTCGTGAAGTAGAAGAAGTATTATACAATCATCCTGATGTGGTTGAGGTAGCTGTCCTCGGTGTTCCGGATCCGAATTTCGGCGAAGCAGTCAGGTGCTATGTTGTCAGCAAGAATCCTGAATTGACAGAAGATCAGCTGCTCGAATATTGCCGCGAGCACCTGGCGAAATACAAGGTGCCAAGTGCAATCGAGTTCCTTGAAGAACTTCCGAAAAATACAACTGGGAAAATTTTAAGAAGAGCACTGAAAAACCAGGTGTTACAAAAACAATAATTTTTACAGTTGTGAGGCAGGCGCCATGCCTGCCTATTTTTTTGTAATCTCGGCTTCGAAAGCTGGTCCAGAAGTAAATCAAAGCGCTGGTGCTTTTCTGACAAAGGGGCAGGAAATTTGCTGCTTTGGCTAGAATGTCAATTGGAGAAGGAGTTGATCAGTATGGGAAACATCGAATTTCAATTAGAGGGATATACAGCATTCGTTACGCTGAATCGTCCGGACGCATTAAATGCTTTTAATTATGATACGTTAGATGAATTGCAGAAGGTCATTGAAAAAATCAGGACCAACCGTGATGTGAGGGTCGTGATTTTTACCGGAGCGGGTGAGAAGGCATTCAGTGTTGGGGCAGATTTAAAGGAGCGCCGTACACTGTCTGATGAGGACGTAAAGAGGAACATCTATAAAATTGGCGAGGTCTTCACGATGATTGACCAGTTGCCGCAGCCGACAATCGCAGCAATCAATGGATTTGCCTTCGGCGGCGGAATGGAGCTCGCCCTGGCATGTGATTTCCGTATTGCCGCGGCTGGGACGCAGATGGGATTGACGGAGACGAGCCTTGCGATCATTCCTGGGGCAGGAGGAACCCAGCGGCTGCCAAGGCTGATTGGCCAGGCAAAAGCACTTGAGCTGATCTTGACAGCGCGCCGGCTGAAATCAGAGGAAGCGCTGGATTATGGCCTCGTTACTGCAGTAGTCAAAAAAGAAAGCTTGCTTGATGAATGTGTGAAATTTGCCGAAATGATGCTGGCCAACGGACCTGTCGCACTGCAGCAGGCAAAGTACGCTGTCAAGCAGGGGATGAACGCAGACTTGCAGACAGGACTGCAAATTGAGCGCAAAGCCTATGAAGTCACGATCCCGACAGAAGACCGCCTCGAAGCACTCGCAGCATTCAGCGAGAAGCGGAAGCCAGAATTTAAAGGAAAGTAATACTAAACACGGCATTAGCCGTGTTTTTTTTGCTGCCAAGACTGATGTATTGGACCGCAAATAAGGAAATCGTCCATTTTTGGCAATCTACTAGCGGAAACTTTCATTTAAAGACGGTAATTTCGAAAATATATCGGCGGATTTTTAAATATATCGACCACATTTTGTGATATATCAGCGAATTTTCAAATATATCGACCTCAGTTTGTGATATATCGGCGGATTTCCGAATATATCGACCACATTTTTAATTATATCGACCAAATGCTTGTTTAGCAGCCTCCCAGTCATGGGGATTTTTCGCAATAAATTATTTCGATAAAAGAAACACTTTTCCAAGCCACTGGAAGTATGTATAATATATTTTAATTGATTAAAGGATTTGTATTTATACATAGTAATAGAAAGGCGGGAAGCGAGTGGAAAGTACATTGGTTGCTAAGCAGGCAACAGATTTTAAAAGAGGGATTCAATCAGGCATCAGTATTGCAATAGGCTATATGCCGGTTGCGCTTACCTTTGGCCTGATTGCCAAGACAACGGGGCTAGCCCTTAGCGAGACCATCATGATGAGCTTGCTCGTGTTTGCGGGAGCCGCACAATATATTTCATTAAGCCTCCTCGCCCAGGGTATTGGGATCTTTGAAGTCATCCTGACGACCTTTATCGTGAATATCCGCCATTTTCTCATGTCTGCGTCCTTGAATGAAAAAGCAGAAGAGGACACCGTAGCAGAGAGAATGGGCTATTCATTCGGGATTACGGATGAGACGTTTTCAGTCGCAGCGACACGCGAGGGTACAATCAATGCCCGTTATATGTTTGGTTTGAACCTAACTGCTTACTCAAGCTGGGTCGTTTTCTCGGGGTTAGGCTTCATCATTGGGGCAGGATTGCCGCAGACACTCCAGGAGAGCATGTCAGTCGCGTTATATGCCATGTTTGTGGGCTTGTTGGTCCCATCGATGAAAGGGAATGTGAAAGTTGTATATCTGGCCGTACTCGCAGCTGCGTTCAATTCGATTTTTACGATGGCTGAACTAATGTCCACAGGCTGGGCCATCGTGCTGGCAACCTTGCTATCAGCTATTCTTGTAGAAGTAGTTGAAACATTCAAGAAGGGCAGGAGGGCAGAAACCGATGAGTAAAGAAATCGTCATCATGATCATAGGTATGGCTATCGTTACCTATATACCGAGAATGCTTCCGTTTGTAATGTTCCGCGGAAAAGAACTGCCTCCATTCCTGCAGGGCGTCCTCAAAAATGTCCCTTATGCCACACTGGGAGCGCTGATTTTCCCGGCCATCCTGTTCATTCAGGAAGACATCTGGTACGGACTAATCGGTGCAACCGCCGCCTTCATCGTTGCCTTTATGGGAGCGAACGTCATTGTGGTCGTAATTGGTTCGATCTCCGTTTTGACTTTATATTCTTATTTCTTTTAGATCTGCAGATGTGCAGGTCTATTTTTTATGTATAAATGATTACCTGAATAAAAACGGGCTGACTGATCGCAAAAATAAATGAAATGTTGACAAGATGGATGAATAGATTATAATTAACTTTATTAATTCCGACTAAAACAATAAGTTTTATTAGAATAGGGTGGTTAAATTGTTTATTGAAATCAGCAATGTACACAAACAATACGCGGACAAAAATAATCACCAGGTTGATATTCTAAAAGATATTAATCTAGAAGTGAATAAAGGGGAATTCGTATCGATCCTTGGGCCATCTGGCTGCGGTAAATCGACACTTCTTTCTATAGTGGCTGGACTGACTCCGGCAACGAGCGGTGAAATTATTGTCTCTGGCAAAAAGATAGATAAACCAGGAAAGGACAGAGGGATGGTTTTCCAGCAGGCGGCGCTGTTCCCGTGGCTGAATGTCCTGGAGAATGTTCTTTTCCCGCTTAAACAGGAAATGCCAAAGAAACAGGCCGAAGCGGAAGCAAAAAAACAATTACAAAAGGTACAGCTTAGCAAATACCTTTCCCACTATCCCCACGAGCTATCAGGAGGAATGCAGCAGAGGGTGGCGATAGCAAGGGCGCTGGCGATGAATCCGGAAATCCTTTTGATGGATGAACCATTCGGCGCGCTAGATGAACAAACTCGTTCGCGGCTCCATGAACAGCTGGAGACGATCTGGGCAGAAACTCAGAAAACGATCTTGTTCGTCACTCACAGCATCTCTGAATCCATTAAACTATCAGACCGGATCATTGTGATGGGAACGAAGCCAGGGGTGATCCTTAAGGACATTAAAGTAGAGATTCCAAGGCCCCGCCATGAGCATAAAAAAGAGATGGTGGAACTGGAAGAATATATTATGAGTTATTTGAAGAAGGAGATCGACAAAGTCATCAGGGAGGAGCTTGCAGATGAATCCGCACATTAAGAGAATCATATTTTTCGCAGCCATAATTGCATTCTGGTACACAGGAAGCAAGCTTGAATGGTGGATGCCCATCATCCTTCCATCTCCGGAAAAAGTCCTTGAGGCACTGGTCACAGGATTCAAGGATAAAACTTTGATCTATGATCTGATCGCCAGCTTCAAACGTCTCGCGATTGGTCTCGGTCTCTCCCTTGTAATCGGGACTGCGCTTGGAGTACTGCTCGCAAAATCCAAAACGGCGGATGAGACACTGGGAACTATCGTCCTCGCATTTCAAAGTGTCCCGAGCATCGTATGGCTTCCGCTCGCAATTATGTGGTTCGGCATGAATGAAAAGGCCGTAATTTTTGTAGTCGTTCTCGGAGGAACATTTGTCATGACACTTAATATCAGGGTGGGCATCAAAAATGTTTCCCCTTTATTTATAAAGGCCGCGAAAACGATGGGAGTGACAGGCTGGAATTTATATAAAAGGGTTATTTTTCCGGCAGCGATCCCTTATGTGGTAACCGGCTCAAGACTGGCATGGGCGTTTGCCTGGAGGGCTCTGATGGCAGGGGAACTTTTAAGCACAGGCCCAGGTCTCGGATATACGCTCCGTTACGCCTCGGATTTCGGCAATATGGGACTCGTGATTGGCGTCATGATCATTATTGGTGTCATTGGAACAATCGTAGATCAGCTTATCTTCCAGCGCATCGAAAAATCGGTGCTTAATCGCTGGGGACTTGATTCATAAAATAAGGAGGAAAGATTAATGAAAAAAGCTATTTTAATGTTAACAATGTTGTTTACAGCTGCGATGGTACTCGCCGGCTGCGGTTCAAGCGGTTCATCGACAACCTCAGCAGGCAAGGAAAAAATCGTCATCGGCTACTTTCCGAACATCAACCACGTTCCAGCGATGGTGGCAAAAGATAAGGGCTTCTTTGAGCAGCAGCTTGGCGATGGAACCACAATCGAGTATAAGACATTTGCTGAGGGCGGGTCATTCATGA
This sequence comes from Bacillus sp. ISL-41, assembly GCF_018613235.1. Lineage (GTDB taxonomy): Bacteria > Bacillota > Bacilli > Bacillales > Cytobacillaceae > Mesobacillus. Next base: position 54,469 of record NZ_JAGGQP010000001.1, on the reverse strand, counting down.
CTGCGCTGAAAACAGGAGAAATCGATGCGGGGCTTGTGGGACCTGGACCGGCGATGAACAATTACTCTACTGGTGCAGATGTTAAAATCATTGCAGGGGCTTCCACTGGGGGTACAGTGGTATTGGCAAGAAAGGGAGTCGAGATCAACTCAGCTGAAGACTTCGCAGGCAAGACATTCATCACCCCTGGAGTAGGCTGCACACATGATGTTCAGTACGAAACATACCTTGAAGCAGAGGGAATCACATCACAACGAATCGGCGGAACAATGAAGCATCTTACTGGCCAGCCGGCACAATACGCGGCAATGCTTAAGGCAGGCAAGGTGGATATCGCTGTAGCTCCAGAGCCATGGGCAGCGGTAATTGAAAAAGAAACAGGAGCAGAAGTCGTCATCGGTTGGGATGAAGTATCCTTCGGCGAAACGCTTCCTGCATCCGTAATGGTCACTTCCGGTAAAATGATCGAGGAAAAACCAGAAACCGTACAAAAAATTATTAACGCTCATAAAGATGCTGTGAAATTCATTAATGAAAATCCAGCTGAAGCACAGGAAATAACAATTAAAGACATTAAAGAAACAACAGGGCAGGAGCTTGAAAAAGATGTAGTTGAGCTGGCGTGGGAACGAATTGGTTTCACCCATGAAGTCGATGCGCAGGCAATCCAGGACTTCTCGGATTCATCATACGCATTGAAGTTCCTGAAAGATAAACCAGATTTTAAAACATTGATTGACGATAGCTTTCTAAAAAATTAAGAAGCTTGCATAAAGAAAAAGGTATCAGGAGTTTTCCTGGTACCTTTTTGCTGTTAAAAGCAAGTGGCAGAATAGACGAAGAAATGTAGAATTTAGGAATTACGACAACTGAATCGCTGTTATGGAGATTTCCGTCGTATAAAATAGGAACATGTGCCCGAAAAGTAGAGGAGTCGGAGATTTCGGTAACAAGTTGGAGGAACATGTGCCCGAAAAGTGGAGGAGTCGGAGATTTCGGTAACAAGTTGGAGGAACATGTGCCCGAAAAGTAGAGGAGTCGGAGATTTCGGTAACAAGTTGAAGGAACATGTGCCCGAAAAGCGGAGGAGTCAAAGAATTGGGTAACATGCTGACTGGACATGTGCCCTAAAGGCGAAGGAGTCGAAGATTTAGAAAAAGTTGATGAGCATTTCCCCTGCCAGCAATAACTTGTTCTATTTTTTGGACAAAGGATTAAAATAGTTATAGATATGGTTGTACGTAAAGGGGGAGAAGCTATGGCGAGAAAGATGGGTTTTTATGGTGTGGTCGCCTATGTGCTCTATGGTTTCGCGGTGTACTGGTATTTATTTTACTTTGCAGATAGTAATCTACCATTTGAGTTCGAAGGTTCGAGGGCTGACCCGGCAACATTCTTGAATGGACGAGAATTAATGCTGAGTGAGGAATACTCGAAAATCAGGAATTTATTATTCTTTCTGTCTACACCCTTCGAGTGGCTGTTTTACTTTTTGATTCTTCTGCTGGGACTTTCAAAAGCTTTTAAGAAATGGGGAGAAGAGACGGCGAAGAATAAGTATGGCCAGACAGCGATTTATTTAATATGGCTTTCGTTCTTTGCTTATATCGCGACCTTCCCACTAAGTTACATCAGTTATACGCTTTCCAAGACCTATAATATATCGACGCAAACCTTCGCTTCCTGGATGAAGGATGAGTTGATTGATTTCTGGGTCAACTATGCAATGATGTTCGTCATTGTCATTGTCCTGTACTGGCTGATGAACAAGTTCAAAAGGTTCTGGTGGCTGTTTGCGTGGATGCTGTCCGTTCCGTTCACATTATTCATCATGTTCCTTCAGCCTGTTGTGATTGACCCGCTGTACAATGATTTTTCTCCTCTGAAAAATAAAGAGCTGGAGACAAAAATCCTTGATATTGCGGAGCAGGCTAATATTCCAGCGGATCATGTATTCGAAGTCGATATGGCTGAAAAGACAAATGCGCTGAATGCGTATGTTACGGGAATTGGATCTAATTCAAGGATCGTTCTTTGGGATACGACATTAAACCGGCTGAACGATGACCAAATTTTGTTCATCATGGCCCATGAAATGGCTCACTATGTGGAGAAGCATTTATATATCGGGATCGCCGGCTATCTGGTACTTTCTTTGTTCGGCCTGTACTTTGTTTCAAGACTAATGAACTGGGCGATCAAGCGATGGGGAAAAGAGTTCAAACTAGAGCACCCCGGGGACTTGAGGTCATTCCCGCTGTTCCTGATGTTCCTTTCAATGATCATGTTTGCCGCAAGCCCGGTTTCCAATCTTGTGTCACGTTATCAGGAAACAAGAGCTGACCGGTATGCGATTGAAATGACGGACAACACAGATGCAGCGATTTCTGCCTTCCAGGAACTGACGAAGGCGGGGCGCAGCCAGGTAAATCCTCCATGGCTGGTGAAAATCTTCCGGTATGGACATCCGACAATGCTGGAACGGATTTCCCGACTCGAGGATTATGAAGTGGAAAAGAGGAATGAGCAGGAAGATGAATATTAACCAAGAAAGCCCTCGCAAAATGAGGGCTTTCTTTTTTGGTCGGATCTAATTTAACAAAGCAATCAGCCTTATTCCAAAATAATAAAATATCCCCTATATAGGGGATATCACTCATCTAAGTGCCAAATTGTTTGTTGAGATCCTTCAATTCTTCCGTCAATGTTAAGAACAGGATTTTGTCTCTTTCATCGATTGCTTTATCAATTTTCGACATCAACTTTTCTTTTCTGGTGTTTAGCTGAATTTCGGAAATAAGCATGTCAACATACAGGTCCAGAACAAAAGATTCCTTGGCTTTAATGCGTTTCATCACACTGGCCTTCATGGTTTCAGAATACGATTTTTCTTTCACTGACCTCACCTCTTAGACCTTTTTTATATTATATGGATTATGTAAAAGATAATCAACTAAATTTTTATAATTTTTAGAAAATTTATATTAGGACACTAATTGTGGCTAAAAATAGAACTTTTTCTGTAATTAAATAAAATTTAAACACTTATGGTAAAATAGGGTATAAGGTATTTTAGGAGGTGAAGGAATGACAAGTAATACAAAGAACTTAGTTGAAGAGTACGAAATAAATCCTTTTACCATGATAATTATTCCTGAAGAATACGGCAGCAGGATTTACTCCAGGGTGATCGAGCTGGAGGAGGAGTATTTATCCCCGTTCAGACCAATAGATATCGTTAAGAAAAGCTGCAAATATTTTGGCAGCAGTTACGATGGCAGGAAAGAGGGAACGAAACAGCTTACCGGGATCACCCACAAAACCCCTATCATCATCGACCCTATAAGCTCCATTTATTTCATGCCTACAAGCTCACCTACAAAACCGGATTGCATATGGGTTTCACATGAGCATGTATTATTCCATAAGAAGGTGGATGCTCACAGTACACAGGTTACCTTCAGGAATAAGAAAACCCTGATTCTTCCGGTATCCCATCATTCATTTGAAAACCAGCTGCTGCGGACATCCCTGCTGCGCACCAAATTCATGCAGCGGATGAAAGAAACTGAACGTAAAGCGCTATATCTTCTTCATGGGCCAAAATTCAGTGAAACGCAAGGGTATCCTCATGCCAGCCTCGTCAGTGAGGTATATAAAGACTGAATGAAGAATCCGGTTTTTCAGCCGGATTCTTTTTGTTCTGCTGCAATGGATTTAAACCGTTTGAAAAGGTAGTGGACCATCAGCTCCTGGACTTTGTTGCGTATTCGGGGATTGAAATAGTTATGCTGTTCTTCGTAGCCTTTGTAGATGAAGAGGAACATGGTGAAGGCGTCATCCCGCTTTACTTCTTCAACTTTAAGGTTATTCTTTTTGAGGTAGCTTTTCACGATGAAGAGTTCTTTCTGGACTGCTTTCATTGTTTCTTCAATTAGTTCCAAATAAGGCTTCTTTAATTTGAATGGACTATTTTCAACGACAGAAAGATCCCGGTTGAGCACGACCAATACCATCGGCAAATAGATAGCCTGCTCCATAATATCACGGTCTTTCTCAGGAATCCTTGTCATTTTACTCTGTCCCTTCTGTATAAAATAAGAACATTTGTTCGTAATTATCGTACTGGATTTTGAAGAGGATTTCAAGAGGGTAAAAAAATTTACTCATCACTATCATCTTCTCCAAAACAAAAGGAAACTTGCAGAGTTGGGGAAGTGAGGCACTTAAGGACCTTTTTTCGAAAATAAAAGCAGGAGATTTATTTCTGTTATCGAAATAAATAAAGTGAATAATTTTAACTTTGGAAGGATGGCTACCGAGATGGAAAAGAGATTTATCAAAGCAGAGGATTTATTTGAATTAAAGTCCGTTACTGACCCTCAGTTTTCACCTGATGGCAAGAAGTGTGTGTTTGTACAGACAGAGATGCTGGAGAGTAAAAATGATTATGCCTCTAATTTATACATAATTGACATGGAAGAAGGCGGAGAGCCGAAGCAATGGACTTACGGTGAATACCGCAACCATTCCCCAAGGTGGGCACCGGACGGAACGAAGCTGGCTTTTGTTTCAAACCGCAGCGGCAAAAACCAGATATTCGTTATGGATTCCGCAGGCGGGGAAGCGAAGCAGGCAACTGATTTCAGGAATGGTGCAAATGGACCAGTCTGGTCTCCGTATGGTGATCGAATCGCCTGTTCCGTATCCTTGAAGCCTGATGAAGATTTGCTTGAAAAAGCAGAAGAAAAGAAGGATGACAAGAAGCTTGAACCGTTCGTTGCTGTGGAAATGAAATATAAATCAGATGCAGCTGGTTTCTGGGACGGAAAGTACAAGCAGACAGTCATCGTGAATCTTGAAGATGGCAAGGCAGAGCTTGTGGCAAAAGGTGAAGTGGATTATCATGTGCAATGCTGGTCTCCTGATGCCAGAAGCCTTGTATTGTCGGCAGATGAGTCACCTGAACGCGATTTCTCTTTCAAAAGTGATTTATGGCTGATGGACATCGAGACAGGTAATAAAACGAAACTGACAAATGGCACGGGCTACTTCGGGAATGCTGTCTTTTCTCCTGACGGAAAGTATCTTGGCTACACGGGGCATGAGCGAGGGTTTGAAAATGCAACACTAACCCAGTTGTGGGTTCGGGATATCGAGACGGGTAACATCCAATGCGTGACGGAAAACATGGATATCCTTGTTGGTGACGCTGTTGCCGCTGACTTCCACCAGGGAGCGCACAGCCCGGGGTTGATCTGGGGCGAAGATAGCGGGAGTTTTTATTTCCTTGCGAGCGACCAGGGAAACACCGTTTTATATTTTGCGAACCTTGAGGGCGAAGTGTATCCGGCACTTCTTGACCAGCAGCATGTTTATGGGTACACTCTTGACCGCAAAAACCAGAGAATCATTGCAGCCATCAGCAATCCGGTGCTGCCGGGAGAATTGTTCCAGCTTGAAGTAACCACTGGTGAGATGAAACAGCTGACGTCCGTAAATGAAAAGGTCCTGGAGTCGGTCACTTTATCGAAGTCAGAGCCAATTTCTTTCGAAGCAAGTGACGGCACCCCGCTGCACGGCTGGATCATGAAGCCTGCCGGGTGCGAAGAAGGAAAGAAATATCCGCTGATTCTTGAAGTCCACGGGGGACCGCACGCTATGTATGCGAACTCATACTTTAATGAATTCCAGGTCCTGGCGGCTGAAGGCTACGGAGTCCTCTATATCAATCCACGCGGCAGCCATGGTTACGGACAGCAATTCGTCAATGCTGTGCGCGGGGATTATGGCGGAGGAGACTACCAGGATGTAATGGATGCTGTTGATTACGCGCTGGAAAATTACGATTTCATTGACAACGATCGATTGGGAGTGACAGGCGGGAGCTATGGCGGATTCATGACAAACTGGATTGTCGGACATACGGACAGATTCAAGGCAGCCGTTACTCAGCGTTCGATTTCAAACTGGATCAGTTTTTACGGCGTCAGCGATATCGGTTACTATTTTACAGAGTGGCAGATACAGGCTGACCTCAGTGATTTGGAAACATTATGGAAGCATTCACCTATCGCCTATGTGGATAAAATCAAGACACCATTATTGATTCTTCACAGTGAAAAGGACTATCGCTGTCCAATTGAACAAGCAGAGCAGCTATTCATCGCCTTGAAAAGACAAGGGAAGGAAACAAAGTTCATCCGCTTCCCTGAATCCAACCATGAGCTTTCGAGAAGCGGAAAGCCTAATCTGCGCCTGAGCAGGCTGGCGTCTATTGTTGATTGGTTCAATAGCCATCTATAAAATGAACGAATCACTACCCGCGGCATGCTCTATGCCGCGGGTTAATTTTTGAAAAATTCTCCAGATAAGTTTAAGGTTATAGGTAAAGAAGGAAAATAGTAATAAAGTGTTGCTTTCGAATTAATGTTGCTAATCAACTAGTCCGGCTGTGAATCAAAACATTGCAAAAGCAACAAGTTAACAAAAAGGACTTAATAAAAGTCCTGTTACAACAATACCTATAAATCGGAAGGGTTTTTCGTATGAGATCTGATAGGCATCAACACAAGAAAAGAAAAAAGAGAGTCAGGTGGTCAGGCATTTTTCTGCTGTTATTCCTTCTGGTCGGAGCAGCAGCGCTGTATTCCTATATGCAGTACCGTTCCGGGGTGAATGATTCAGAAAAGGCAGCGGAAGAAAACAAACAGGAGTATCATTTCAATGGCGAGAGCGACAGCAATGGCTTGACGAATATCCTGCTGATTGGCAGTGATGCAAGAGGGAAGGAAACTTCGCGTGCAGATACAATTATGATCGCCAGCTATAATCCAGATACAGAATCTTATAAATTGACCTCAATCATGAGGGATACGTATGTGGAGATCCCGGGTCACGGAAAGAATAAAATCAACTCTGCTTTTGCGCTTGGCGGGCCGGAATTATTGCGGCAGACCATAAAAGAGAACTTCGATGTCAGCCTTCAATATTATTCAATAGTTGATTTTGAGGGGTTTGTCCGTCTGGTTGATGAAGCATTCCCTGAAGGTGTTGAAGTCAATGTTGAAAAGAGAATGTCCGAGGGAATTGGTGTCACACTGGAACCAGGTGTACAGAGACTGGATGGGAAGCATCTGCTTGGATATGTCCGATTTCGCCAGGATGCAGTTGGTGACTTTGGCCGTGTTGAACGCCAGCAAAATGTCATAAAGGAAGTCGGCAAGCAGTTCGCCAGCATCCAGACATTGCCGAAACTCCCTAAATTGGTGGGAGTCCTGACACCGTTTGTCAATACCAATATGGATACAGGCGATATCATATTTATGGGAAAAGGCCTGATTTCAAAAGACAATCGGAATATCGAAACAATGAGGATCCCTGTAGAGGGTTCATTCGAAAATCAGAGGGTGAGCGGTGCAGGAGCAGTTTTAGTAATAAACTTTGAAGAGAACAGGGCCGCGCTGCAGGAATTTCTATCTAAATAGGATAGGCTGTTGTTAAAAATTCCCCAATTAAGAATTAGAGGTGTACAATTATTTTTAAGAGGTAAAAGGATAAGGTAGTCAGAAGCCTATTAAGATTTCAGGTTTCTGATTACCGAGTTGTTTGGACAAGGAGATTTCAATGGATGTAGAACTGATGAAAGAATGGTTTACAATTGAAAACATTATGGATTTGCTCAGCCAATACCGCTCTTTTGGGCCGATTCCCGGCATTCTTCTGCCCATGCTTGAGGCGTTTTTGCCGTTCCTGCCTTTGTTTTTATTTGTCATGGCGAATGCGAACGCGTTTGGGCTGTGGCTTGGGTTTCTCTTTTCCTGGACTGGAGCCGTTCTCGGAGCATTGCTCGTTTTCTTGATTTTTCGCAGGTACGGCCAGGGAAGAATACTTAGGTTCTTGCAGCGTCATCCTAAAGTCCAAAAGGGGATGAATTGGATAGAACGCCACGGTTTTGGGCCAATCTTCCTGATGCTGTGCTTCCCTTTCACTCCATCTGCCCTCGTCAATATTGTGGCAGGGCTTTCTAAAATCAGTATGGCTCAGTATATGCTTGCAGTAATAACCGGGAAAATGGTGATGATATTTACGATCAGTTTCGTAGGATATGATATTCGTTCATTGATTACCAATCCTGCGCGAACTGCCATCGTTCTGGCTGTAATCGCCATTCTTTGGTATATCGGCAAAAGAATTGAAGTAAAGATGAATATGAGTGTTGGAAAAGACGATAATGACAAATAGCAGGAACAGGATAACAGGTGGTGAAGGTAGTCGATGATACAAGTCATGAAAAGGGAAGGTCTTGAATGGATCAAGGCTTTTGCTCTCGGAATGATCATATTTGTCTTTATCAGGATTTTCTTTTTTTCCAATTATGTAGTTGAAGGGGAATCCATGCTTCCGACTCTGGAGGACGGAAATAAAGTCGTAGTCAATAAGCTGGGATATGAGACGGAAGATCTTGAAAGGTTTGACGTGATCGTATTCCATGCGAATGAGGAAGAGGATTATGTGAAGCGGGTCATCGGCTTGCCAGGAGAAAAAGTAGAATATCGGGAGGATATGTTATTCATCAATGGCAAAAAAGTGAATGAACCTTTTTTGAAGCAGTACCGCGAACAATCCCCCGGAGGCTACTTGACAGGCGATTTTACTATTGAAGACTTGACTGGGGTTGAAAGAGTGCCTGAAGGAAAGTTGTTTGTACTTGGCGATAACCGCCTTGGAAGCTGGGACAGCCGGCAATTTGGCTTCATTTCAGAGGATCAGGTCGTTGGCAAGGTTAATCTTAGATACTGGCCGCTCGAAGAAATGGATATATCGTTCTGACAATACATATAGAGAAGTGGAAGGACTCGTCAATTTTCGAGTCTTTTTTTATTTCGTCCATGTTAGACTGAAAACATTATCATGATAACAGGGCGGAGATTATATGCAGGGAACATTGCCATTGATCAAAACAAAATTAATTGTTCCTGGCTTACAGGAACAATGGATAAGGCGGGCAAAATTATCGAGGAAAATGAAAGCGATTTCCGAAAAGCCGCTGACCATTATCCAGGCGGGCGCCGGTTATGGCAAGAGCACGGCTCTGGCATTGCATGTCAAAGACCAGAAACAGTCATGCTGCTGGTATACAATCACTTCTTCCGATGACGATATTCTTCCGTTTCTTTCCTATTTGACAGCATCGATTCAAACCTTGTTCCCGGACTTTGGCCACGAGTTAATACCATATATGAAAAAAATGGACCGTTATATAAGGGAAGAGGAACTAGGTATGCTCTCTTCACTTTTCATCAATGAGATCCTTCAGATACCGGAACAGATCATTGTCATCCTTGATGATTTCCACGCGATCGAACATTCCTACCATATCAATGTCTGGATGGAAAAACTGCTGGAGCATATGCCGGGCCATCTCCATCTTGTGATTTCGGCCAGAACAAAGCCGGGCTGGAAAGTACTTGCTAAGATAAGGGCGAAAAATGAGTTAAATGAAATTTCGAAGGCAGATTTGATTTTCGGCAAAGAAGAAATTGAGCTGCTCCTTTCTGATCATTATCAGATGACTATTAGCGACGAACAGATTGACCAGCTGTATCACATTACAGAAGGGTGGGTCATCGCAATTGGAATGATCGCTCAGCAGCTGCCGCATCTTCATAGCCTTGACGAGCTCCTGGCAGAGCCTGCAAAGTCGCTTGAGGATCTTTTTCAATACTTGGTTTATGAAGTGTTTTCGAAACAGCCCCCAATGATCCAGCAGTTTCTTGAACAGACAAGCATCTTTGAAGAAATAAGCACGGATGTATGTGACCATATCCTCGGTATGAACGGTTCCATCCAGATGCTGCAGCAGCTGACTGTGAAAAACCTGTTCATTCAAGAGATTGGCGAGAGCCAGTTCAGGTATCATGCCCTTTTCCGCGAATTCCTCGAGAACAGGCTGATCACAAGCCAGCCTGAACAATACAGAGTTTTAATGATGAACAGTGCCTATTATTTTGAAAAAAAAGGACAGTGGGAAGAGGCTTTATACTGCTATGAAAAAATTGGCCAATATCAGGCAGCTGCGGCGATTATGGATGAACAGGGGATGGAGCTTCTCGAAATGGGAAAGCTCGAGAATCTGCAGGAGCGGCTGGCAAGAATCCCGCTGGAAGATAAAAACCGCTATTGGTCACTTTTATTTCTTGAAGGCGAAGTGTACCGTTACCGCTCATTGTACAAGCAAGCCGAAGCATGTTATGAACAGGCAATTCAGACAGCTGACAGAATGGGAAATGCGGAATGGAAAAGCAAGGCACTCGAAGGCAAAGCGAAAATTTATCTTGATACAATCCAGCCGCTTAAGGCTGAACGCATTTTAGCTCAGGCTATTGAGCTTCGGGAAGAGGCGATGCTTGATGCTGCTGCAGAGGAAACGGGAAGGCTCTATCGCCTTCTTGCTGAAAACCTGATCAATTCCGGGCAGGCTCTGAAGGCAGAAAAATGGATAGAACGGGCAAGGTCGATGGGTGTCCATATTGAGGATGGAAACCTGGAAGCCCGGCTAACTTTAAGGACCGGCCGATTTGAAGAAACGAGAAGGATTCTAAATGATGTTAAAACAAATGGGCATCTGGATGAAAAGCAGCATTTGCCGCAATCACATAGGGAAACGGATTTGCTGCTGGCATTGATTGAAGCTTTTACAGGCAATGGCATGCAGGCGAAGACCTTGTCTCAATCAGGGATACAGTATGGGATTGACATCCAGGCTCCATTTGTGGAGGCTTGCGGATGGATCAGGATGGGCCATGCAGTCCAGCTGATTGAACAATATGACCTGGCTCTGGCAGAAAAATGCTATGAAACGGCACTCGATATCATGGGGCGTCTGAGCATCGAAAGAGGGAAGGCCGAACCGCTGATGGGCCTGTGTATCCTCTATGGATCAAGGCGTGAATATGAAAGGGCAGCTGAGGCTGGAAGAAAGGCGCTGCTGGAAACAGAACAGGTGAAGGATGTTTGGCTGTCAGCCCTCATTACCTTATGCCTGGCCATTGCGTCAATCTACAACGAAAGGCACAAGGAAGCATTCGAGAACCTTCGCAAAGCAGAGGGACTGATCAGTCAGTGCGGCGATGAATATGGCAGGATGCTGCTAGCGTTTTGGACGTCCTATTATTATTTCTCTTTAAATGACGAGCAGGAGTTCAGAACAGCATTTTCAAGCTTTTTAAAATGGATGAAGACAGGAGGATATGAATTTTTCCTGAAAAAGCGGACGACATTTGGTCCCCGGGACTTGCAAATTTTCGCCCCGATGCTCATTCAAGCAGTAAAGCACTCGATAATGCCCGGATATGCAGAGAAGCTGCTGGAGGATTTGAAAATTCCGCGCTTGAATGCCCACCCTGGCTATACATTAAGAGTACAAACGCTTGGTCAATTCAGGCTCTGGCTTGGAGACCGGGAAGTGGAGGACAGGGATTGGCAGAGGGGGAAAGCAAAAGAGCTTTTCCAGCTTTTCTTGACGAAGAGAAGCCAGTTCCTGATGAAGGAGGACATTTTCCAGATTCTATGGCCAGTCCATGAGGAAAAAAGTGCAGACAGGGACTTTAAAGTTGCTCTGAATGCCTTGAATAATGTACTGGAGCCTGCCCGCAAGGCGAGATCCACCCCGTTTTTCATTATCAGGGAGGGAACAGGCTACGGAATTAACCCTCAGGCAGCAATTGAACTGGATTCCCGTATTTTTGAAGAATGGGCAGAAGCCGGCCTTGAAGAAAAGAACACCGAAAAGTCTATGGAAGAATTAGAACGTGCCTTGAATTTATATAACGGGGATTATCTTCCTGAACGACGGTATGAGGATTGGTGCCTCAATGAACGTGAACGGCTGCTTGTATATTTTTTGCGCAGTGCCGAAAAGCTCGCTCAGCTGAATGTAAGGCGTGAAAACTATGATTCTGCCATTCATTGGTGCCAAAAAATCCTCCATAGAGACAGGACATGGGAGGAAGCCTACCGATTGCTGATGTTTTGCTATTATCGGAAGAACAATCGCCCGCAGGCAATACGATGGTATAAAAAATGCAGTGAAGTGCTGGAGGAGGAACTGGGAGTCACTCCGCTGGAACCGACTAGGCATATGTATGAGATGATTATTGAAGGACATAATCAATAGACTTACAGGAGGAAATGGAATGGAGCACAAAAGACAGATTCACAGTTCATTAAAGGTTTTATTGGTATCGGACCTGGAAAAATCGCGGAATTTTTACTCTGATGTATTAGGCTGCGAGGTGACGGACTGGTGGGCCATTCGTGATGGGTTTTCTGGACTGGCAATAAAACTGCTGCAAGCCAGCGAACCGAAAGATGTGAGGCCTAATCCGCCGGCAGCAAGTGAAAAGCAGGGGTTCGACCTATATTGCTATGTTGAAGACTGGAATTCGCTTGATGAGTTATACCATGAATTCAAAGAAAAGGGGGCGCAAATGGCCATTGAGCCATGGGTTGATGAGAATAATGGCCCCTGGAAGGAGTTTGCCATCAAAGACCCTGATGGCTACTGCATTGCATTTGGCGGGACGGACGGCTTTTGACTATGCTGATGCATGTGTTAGTCACGTTTAAGCCACTGTAAGGATGCGGTCAAAATAACTTTTTAGGATCAGCCATCTTGCCGGATAGGTTGCACCAAAATCAGCTATTGTCTCATTTGAATACATCAGCAGACAATCAATCTGCTTTTTGTGCAGCTTTAAATCATAGAAGAGGGCGTGCGGGATTGTATAATGCTGGTTTAATTGATAAGGGTTTAATTTTACAGGAACTACACTTTCTTTATCCATTAAGTCCAGCAGGGCCGCTTGCTGTATTTCAACGCTCTCATCCTGCAAGTGCCCATTTATATGAATCTTTTCATTGATCAAATAGATTCCCTTCATAGAAATCCCCTCCATGTTCTAGGCAATTTAGTAAAGTTATTGCCATAAAAATAGGAGGGGATACTATTTTATTCGGAAATATAAAAGTGGAATTTTACGGTTGGCGGAAATTATAAATCATGCCTGCAGTATATTTGCCGGAATGAACAACAAAATACGGCATTCATGAACTTGTTCCCTTTTATTTATTTCACTATTAATTTCTTAACTACTCCTCTGTTTTTCACCTTCAACAATGCCCTCCATGACATACCCAATTTGCTGTAACTCATTTGTAACTTCCATTTTTTAAGATGATGTCAAAGCTTGTGGGCTTTGGAATCACTATTTTAAAGGGGGAAAGGAAATGAAAGCTGGTCAGCGGAATTTTGTTTTATCTTTTATGCTCATTTTGGTCCTGTTGTTTACAAGTGCCTGCGGTGGATCGGGGACAGAGAAGTCAGGCGGTACGGAAGGAAAAGAAGGAAAAGATGAACCGAAGAACACGGAACCAATTAAGATTGGTGTGCTGGCTTCGCAAACAGGCGGACTTGAAGCATATGGAAAGCAGACACTACGCGGGTTCGAGCTAGGACTAGAATACGCAACTGACGGAACGAATGAAGTAGCGGGCCGAAAAATCGAATTCATCGTTGAAGATACGGAAACCAAACCTGAGGTAGCAGTCCAAAAAGCAACGAAGCTGCTTGAAGAAGATGAAGTAGACTTCCTGGTCGGATCTTCAAGCTCAGGTGACACGCTAGCAGTCCTGCCATTAGCTGAGGAATATGAAAAAATCATGATCGTCGAGCCGGCTGTAGCGGACAGCATTACGGGCTCTGAATTCAATGAATATATTTTCCGCACGGCGCGTAACTCTTCGCAGGATGCTGTTGCGGGTGCCGCGGCCATTGCCAAGGATGGTGTAAAAATCGCGACTCTGGCTCCGGATTATTCGTTTGGCCGTGATGGCGTCGCAGCGTTCAAAGAAGCAGCAGAAAAACTTGGCGCTGAAATCGTCCATGAAGAATATGCAGATCCAGCTGCAACTGACTTCACTTCCAACATCCAGAAAATCATCGACCAGAAGCCAGATTACTTATTTGTTGTCTGGGCTGGAGCGAATTCTCCATGGAACCAGATTTCAGATATGAAGGTCCAGGAAAAAGGAATCAAAATCTCCACAGGTGCTCCTGATATCGCAGCGCTGGCAACGATGGAGCCGCTTGTCGGCATGGAAGGCTTTACCGTCTATTATCATGACCTTCCGCAAAATGACATCAATAAATGGCTTGTTGACGAACATAAAAAACGCTTCAACGGTGAGCTGCCGGATTTATTTACACCAGGAGGCATGACAGCCGCGATGGCGATTGTCGAAGCGTTGAAGAAAACCGAGGGTGACACGGATTCCAAGAAATTGATCGAAACGATGGAGGGAATGAGCTTTGATTCTCCAAAAGGCAAAATGACCTTCCGGGAAGAAGACCATCAGGCACTCCAGGCATTATACGCTATCAAATTGGAGAAAAAGGATGGGGTCGACTATCCAGTTCCAGTCCTGATTCGTGAGCTCTCTCCAGAAGAAACAGCCCCGCCGATCCGCAATTAACAAACAGGTCTATAATGAACTTCGGTAACTCAGCCGAAGTTCATTATGCTTTTACTGAATCGGTGCGCAGACGTAATTTTATCAAGGGTGGTGAAGTACATGACGGCAATTATCGAGACGAAAGACCTTAGCATTACATTTGGTGGCCATACTGCGGTAGATTCAGTCAGCATCTCTGTGCCGCACAATCATTTCAAATCCATTATCGGTCCGAACGGTGCCGGAAAAACGACATTCTTCAACCTGTTAAGCGGGCAGCTCATGCCGACGAACGGACAGGTCATGTATAAAGGCAATGACATCACAAAGCTTTCTCCGACCAAAAGGACCAGGGCCGGAATCGGGCGGTCCTTCCAGATCACCAATGTCTTCCCCAATTTGACGGTTATGGAGAACGTCCGGCTTGCAGTCCAGTCCCATGAAGGAGTGCGTTTTCAGATGCTGAGGCATTTCCGTTCTTTTAAAAAGTTCGAAGAGCAGGCAGAAGAGTGGCTGAAGCTTGTCTTGCTTGATAGCAAGAAGGACGCGCTCGCGAGTAATCTTGCCCATGGAGAGAAAAGGAAGCTGGAAATTGCGATGCTGCTGGCTTTGAACACAGAGGTGCTGCTGCTCGATGAACCGACAGCAGGCATGTCACTGGAAGAGGTCCCGGCAATCCTTGAGGTAATCAGGAAAATCAAGGAACGCGGCGACCGGACGATCGTTTTGATTGAACACAAAATGGATATGATCATGGATCTTTCGGATTCGATCATGGTTTTGTTCAATGGTGCTCTGCTCGCCGACGGGACGCCTGAGGAAATCATGAAAAATGAAACGGTACAGTCTGCCTATTTGGGAGGTTTGCATAGTGAACACGCTGCTAAAGCTTGACCAGGTCGAGACATTCATCGGCCAGTATCACATCCTTCAAGGTATCTCATTTGAAGTGCCAAAGGGGGAGGTTACCGTACTGCTGGGGCGGAATGGAGCCGGGAAAACAACGACACTGAGAACAATCATGGGGCTGAACCCGGCTGCTAAAGGCTCGGTTCAATTTAAAGGTGAAGAAATCAAGAGCCTGCCAACCTATACGATTGCAAATAATGGGATTGGTTATGTGCCTGAAGACCAGGGGATTTTTGCCGGCCTTACCGTCGAAGAGAATATCAAAGTGGCGATGAAAAAAGAAAATGATGAAACCCGGCAGCGGCTGGACTGGATTCTGGAGCTTTTTCCTGACTTGAAAAAATTCTGGAAAAAACCGGGCGGGCTTTTGAGCGGCGGCCAGAAGCAGATGCTTTCCATCGCAAGAGCGTATGTCAATGACAATGAACTGCTCTTGATCGATGAACCAAGCAAAGGCCTTGCTCCGATCATCGTTGAGAAAGTAATGGAGTCCATTCAGCAAATGAAGGATAAGACAACAATCATCCTTGTTGAACAAAATTTCATGATGGCCAGCAGTATTGGCGACAGCTTTTACATTATCGATGATGGCAGGACGGTTTCGAATGGCTCGATGAACCTCCTCCGTGAGGACGAAGAAATGAGACGGAAATATCTCGGCATTGCGTAGGAAAGGGGGAAGCAAGAGTGGATGTTTTGATTAACTTAAGCCTTAACGGCCTTGCCACAGGAATGCTGATCTTTCTCCTGGCAGCCGGCCTTACTTTGATTTTTGGCTTGATGGATGTGCTTAATTTTGCCCATGGCGGATTGTTTGCCTGGGGTGCATACAGCGGCATTTGGATATATTCATCAACAGGAAGCTTTTTTGCGGGGATCATCGGTGCGGTCCTTACCGGCATGATTCTTGGAATTATAACCGAGCGTTGGATCATCAAGCCTGTTTACGGCAACTATGTGCAGCAAATCTTGATCACTCTCGGCCTGATGCTTGTTTTATCAGAGATGCTAAAGGTGGTCTGGGGGCCTAACCAGATTTCAGCAACAACTCCTGATTACCTTTCTGGCAGCTGGGAGTTCGGCGGGATCATCATCATTAAATACCGCGTTTTCATCATTGCCGTAGGATTTGCCGTATTCCTTGCTGTTCAATACCTGTTAAAAAAGACAAAAATCGGCCTTGTCGTTCGCGCAGGTGTGATGAACAAGGAAATGGTCCAATCACTCGGCGTCAACATCCAGAGAGTATTCATGTTCGTGTTCATGATTGGGGCCGGCATGGCTGCTCTTGGCGGAATGCTTTTAGGGCCATATTCTGGCGTGATTTATGCGGATATGGGCATGGAGTTCGCGATCCTTGCATTCATCGTAGTGGTCATTGGCGGAATGGGCAGCTTTACGGGCTCGGTAATGGCTGCAATTCTGGTTGGATTGTCAGGTTCATTCATGGCCTACTATGTTCCGGACCTGGCGCTGGCAGCAAACATGCTGCTGATGGCAGTCGTGCTGATCTTCAGGCCGCAGGGCTTATTCGGGGCAAAGGGGTGAGAAAAGGATGACAAGAATGTTTTCAAATCGCATGAACATCTTATATTTGCTTGTCGCCGGGTTCCTGGCAGTACTTCCGTTTGTCTATGACTCCAGAAGCACGCTCATCCTTCTCTCTCAGGTGTTTATTTTTGCGGTATTGGCGATGAGTTATGACATCCTGCTCGGATACACCGGAATCGTCTCGTTCGGACATGCGATGTTTTTCGGAATCGGGGCATATACAGTTGGTGTCTTCATGAAAAGGTTTGAGCCGGAAACAAGCTACTTTCTGCTCGCTGTCCTGGTCACGATTTTGCTGACTGCTGTGGTCAGTTATGTTGTCGGACTGCTGACACTGCGGCTGAAAAGCCATTTTTACGCGATGCTGACGATGGCGTTCGCGGGATTGTTTTTGGTGCTCGCTGAAAAATGGCGGACTGTTACTTACGGAAATGACGGCTTTACTTTCCGGGTCCCGGACTTCCTGAAGGACCGGACTGATTTTTACCTAATTTGCCTCGCTTCGATGGTCATTGTCTTCATTTTGTTAAAAAGGTTCACCAACTCACCGCTAGGAAGAGTCCTTCAGGCGATTCGGGAAAATGAACAGCGGACAGAATCGCTCGGATATAGCGTTCTTCAATATAAAGTCATTGCCAGTGTCGTGTCAGGAGTCATCGCTGGAATTGCAGGGATTTTATATGCTGTGTCCTTAAGATTCGTTAACACGAGTGTTTTTACGATGGACATCACACTTGATGCCTTGCTGATGACAATCATTGGCGGAGTCGGGACGCTTGTAGGGGCGATCATCGGCGCGGGAATCATCGAGTTTTCCCATCACTGGCTGACAGAGCTGGCTAAGGTGCACTGGATTTTCGAAAGATGGATTATCTTTTTCGGAATCATTTATATCCTTGCTGTCATGTTCTTCCCTCAGGGGATTGTCGGTTCTTTACAGAAGCTGAAATTCAGAAAGAAAAAGACAACTGCGGTTCCAGTAGACTCAGAGACTATAAGTCAGGGAGATTCGTGATGGAAACAAAGCAAGTTACTTCATTCGTCCTCCGCTTCCAGCTCACGGACATCGAAATGGACAGCAGCAGAAAATACTGGAGAGTCAAGGTAACGCATGTGCAGGAAGAAAAAGAAGCAGTGTTTGATTCCTTGGAGTCGGCAATGAAATTTATTAAGGAAATTGTTGGTGAATCATAGACCGTTTTTTGAGGGGGGATGAAGATGCAGATTGGCATTGTTAGTACGGGAGTCTATCTTCCCGAAACCTATGTCACCGGAGCGGAAATTGCCCGGTTGGCAGGAATTCCCGAACAAGTTGTGGAAGAAAAAATGGGTATCAGGAAAAAGCCGGTGCCCGGCCCGGAAGACCATACATGTGAGATGGGAATAAAAGCTGCAAGAATGGCATTGGAAAAAGCAAACCTGGATCCGCTGGACATTGACCTGGTCATCTATATAGGCGAGGAGTACAAGGAGTATCCATTATGGACAGCCGGCATCAAGCTGCAGGAGGAAATTGGCGCCAAGAATGCCTGGGCCTTCGATACGGCCTTAAGATGCGGAACGACTGTGATGGCACTGAAGTTGGCGAAAGGGATGATGCTCTCTGATTCGGGAATCAATACCGTTCTCCTTGCCGGGGGCTATCGCAATGGAGATTTTATAGATTACCAGAATCCGAGAACACGGTTCATGTACAATCTTGGGGCAGGCGGAGGTGCGATTATCCTGCAAAAGGGCCATGGCAAGAACGTGTTGCTGGAAACAGAAATGATTACGGATGGATCTTTTTCAGAGGATGTCGTCGTTGTTGCCGGAGGAACAAAAAATCCGATTTCTGCGGAAAATCTGGCACAAGGCCTGTACCAGCTTGATGTTCTTGATCCGAAGGGAATGAAGGAGCGGCTCGAGCAAAAGTCGATGGGCAATTTTTTAAAGGTCATCCGGCGGTCCGTGGAGAATAGCGGATTTTCCGAAAAGGACATTTCCTACATCGGAATGCTTCACATGAAGAGGTCTGCACATGATTATGTATTGGGGGAGCTGGGTTTATCGGAAGAAAACTCCATCTACCTCGAAGACTATGGGCACATCGGACAGATTGACCAGATCCTGTCTCTGGAATTGGCAGAAAAGGCAGGAAAGTTAAAAGACGGAGATGTTGTCGTTCTAGTCAGTGCCGGGATCGGCTATGCCTGGGGAGCAACGACTATTGTTTGGGGAAAGGGTGTGCTGTAATGGAAAAAACGGCAGTGGAAATGAAGAAGGTTGGCTTGCCAAATGGGGAGACAATCGCTTATAGGGAGCGGGATGGCGGAACCAAAAATGTGTTATTGATCCATGGTAACATGACATCGTCCAAGCATTGGGACTTGCTGATTGATCAGATTCACCCCGAGTATAAAATTTTCGCGCTTGACCTGCGGGGATTCGGTGAATCCAGCTATCATAGGCCAATCATGTCAATCAAGGATTTTTCTGATGATCTAAAAATGTTTGTCGATGTAATTGGATTGAACGATTTTGCACTTGTCGGATGGTCGACGGGAGGAGCGGTAGGCATGCAGTTCGCTGCTGATTATCCGGGATATTGCGAGAAACTCGTGCTGCTCGCCTCAGCATCAACAAGAGGATATCCGTTCTTCGGGACGAGTGAAGAAGGTCTGCCGGATGTTAACAACCGGCTGGTTACTTATGAAGATGTTAAAGGAGATGCTGGTAAAACGATTGCCGTCCAGACAGCCTATGACCAGCTAAATAGAGGATTTCTAAAGGCAATGTGGAATATGTTGATTTATACCAATCGTCAGCCGGAAGAACGGCATTATGACGAATATGTTGATGATATGCTGACACAGCGCAATCTGGCTGAAGTCTACCATTCTCTTAATACGTTTAATATCAGTCCCGTCAATAATGGGTTGAAGGATGGAACAGACCAGGTGAAGGACATTCAGATTCCTGTGCTTGTGCTCCGGGGTGACCGGGATCTCGTTGTTACAGAGAGGATGGCAGATGAAATTGTCGAGGACTTTGGGGGGCGTGCAAGGTTTGTGGAATTGAAGGATTGCGGCCACTCGCCATTAGTGGATGACCTGGATCAGCTATTGAGGCATATTGAAGGATTTTTAGCAGAGTAGGAAGGTGTTTTTATGAGATTGAAAGATAAAGTAGCGATTATTACAGGTGCAGCGAACGGAATCGGGCTTGCTGCAGCAAAGACTTTTGCCCGTGAAGGCGCCAGGGTTGCCATGGGGGACTTTGATGAGGAAACAGGTTCGCAGCGCGCAGCTGAATTGTCTGCTGAGGGCTATGACGTCGCTTTTTTTCAGGTGAACGTTGCTGACAGGTCCAGTGTTGAAACGTTGGTCCAAAACGTTCTTGGCCATTTTGGTAAAATTGATATTTTAATAAATAATGCAGGCATCACAAGGGATGGGATGCTTCACAAGCTTGCGGCTGAGGACTTTCAAAAAGTCGTTGATGTTAACCTGACTGGCGTATTCAATTGCGCACAGGCAGTTGTGCCGGCGATGGTCCAGCAAGGATCAGGAAGAATCATTAATACATCTTCCGTTTCCGGGATATACGGCAATGTAGGCCAGACAAACTACGCAGCGACCAAAGCGGGAGTCGTCGGGATGACGAAAACATGGGCAAAGGAACTCGGCCGCAAAGGCATCAATGTTAATGCCGTCGCACCTGGATTCATTGAAACGGGAATGACCGCCGCAGTGCCGGACAAAGTGATTGAACAAATGAAGATGCTCGTTCCCCTTGGCAGGCTCGGTATGCCAGAGGACATTGCCAATGCTTATTTGTTCCTCGCCTCAGACGAGTCCAAATATGTAAACGGTACCACCCTCCATGTAGATGGCGGGATTATGATGTGATTTTGAAAAGCGCACACTTGCTGCGCTTTTTTATTTTGGGTAGTGTGGGGAAAGGGGGAATGATTTTTTTCTGAGAGTTAATTTTTTAACCGGGAATAAAACTGCCCCAACCGGGAATAAATCCCTTCCAACCGGAAATAAAAGTTGGCCAGCGAGGAATATAGGGTGCAACCGTTAAATAAATCATCCCAACCGTATAAAAATTCGAGCTAACCGTTAAATAAATCGTCCCAACCGTTTAAATAAATCTTCAAACCGTGAAAAACCTCCTAACTGGTATTAAAATTGCGTCAACTGATATTGAATCTCCTCTAACTGGTATTAAAATTGCGTCAACTGATATTAAATCTCCTCCAACTGGTATTAAAACTAATTGTTCCCACTGTTATCGGCCAAAAGGTGCTTTAAAATACCAAAAATGCATTACACTTTCAACCTTTTCAGTCCGCCGATTATCACTTTAGGGGTTAACTCCCAACCAAAAGTGGTAAATGGTATTAAAAAAGGATGAGGTGCTGTACATGGAAGAAACAAAGCAAAAATACTACTTTAATATAGAAAGCGGCGAAGTGCTGGACACGGCGGCTGAGCCGGAGGGCCATTTATTCACGTTGATTGCCACAGGAGAAGAAATCAAGGATCTGCGCGAATACCTGGAAATAAACTATAAAGCAGATTGGGCAACATACGGAAATTCCCATCTGCATCCTTTCAAGGACCCGGACCGTGAACATGCTGAATATGACTTTGCGATGAAGGAAATTTATGCGATGGTCTACAAACTGGGTGATGCTGAAGCAAGGAATCACGTGAAAAGCATGGGGTTATTTACAGAAGATGAGTTGAGGGGCATATAAAACTTTTGGCACCATAGCTAATGCTGTGGTGCCTTTTACTTATGTAACTATCAGCTAATGCTGTGGTGTCTTTTACTTATGTAACTATCCTGTAACTCCCATCTTCTAAAATGAATCCATCAAGACGAGAGAAGGAGAGATTGCGGTGAGGTGGGAGCTCGACTGGCTTGAATCTAGAGCGGGATTGACACCGGATGCAGCTGCGATTGCCGATGCAGGGACAGATCAGGATTGGTCTTTTAGGGAAGTCAATGATCGGGCTAAAGCAATCGCAGCGTGGCTGGGTGAAAAGGGTGTCAAAAAAGGCGACAGGGTTGCACTGCTTGCGCCGAACGGGATCAGCTACTTTGATTTGCTGTTTGCCTGCGGAAAGATCGGCGCCATTTTTGTGCCGCTGAACTGGAGGCTGTCCCTCGATGAGCTGGCATATATTATAAAGGACTGTGAGCCTAGACTGCTGGCGTTCCATTCCAATTTTACAAAAGAAGTGACAATGATTTGGGATGAAGAAGACCGTTGTATTCAAATCAATGGTTCACGATACGATCAGCTATTTGAAGCAAAACTTGGACAGTTGGATACTGCAGAGACAAATGTGGAGGAGGAAGATCCACTTGCGATGATTTATACAGGCGGAACCACAGGAAAGCCCAAAGGAGCGGTTCTGTCACATCGGGCAATCGTCTGGAACAGCCTTTCCACAATCGCCAGCTGGAATCTGACGAACGAGGACACGACGGTAACGTATTTGCCTCTATTCCATACAGGCGGTTTGAACGCTCTTTCAATCCCTATCCTGATGGCAGGAGGAAAAGTCGTACTGGCAAACGACTTTACCCCCGATAAAGCTATCGAAAATATGATAAGGTTTAAATCCAGTATTGTGCTTTTGGTGCCTACAATGCACCATATGCTTGTAAAATCAGATTTCTTTCAGAAGGCGGAATTCAAGAATCTAAAGCTATTTTTATCAGGGGGTGCACCGTGCCCGCTCGAAATCTATGAAGCTTATAAACAGAAAGGCCTGAGCTTCAAGGAGGGCTATGGACTGACAGAGGCTGGCCCAAATAATTTTTACATAGATCCTTCAGAGGCAGATGTAAAAAGGGGATCGGTCGGCAAGCCAATGTTATTCCATAGTATCAGGATTCTGGATGAAGACGGACAAGAGGCTGGAGCAGATGAGGTCGGTGAACTTGCCATCCAGGGAAAACATACATTTTCTTTTTACTGGAAAAATAAAAACGCGACCAAAGACACATTGAAGGACGGCTGGCTCTACACAGGCGACCTGGCTAAGAGAGATAAGGATGGTTATTACTATATTGTCGGCAGGAAAAAAGAGATGATCATCACGGGCGGTGAAAATGTGTATCCCCTCGAGATTGAGCACTGGCTCTGTTCCCATCCTTCGATTCGCGAGGCTGCGGTGGTCGGAATGCCGGATGAAAAATGGGGAGAAGTCGTGACTGCATTCATTGTTCTTGAAGAGGGAGCCGCTTTGGGAGAGCAGGAAGCCAAAATGCATTGCAGGCATAAGCTTGGCGGCTATAAAGTGCCGAAAGTAATCCATACCATTGGCCAGATGCCGAAGACGCATGTAGGCAAAATCGATAAAAAGAAACTGAAAGAAGATGCGCTTTCTGCATCGGGGCATAAGCCTGTCAGCTAAAATAAAAGAAAGGCATTTCAGCCAGCTTTTGCTGTCTGGAATGCCTTTTTTTGAATCAAAATGCAAAGAACAATATTAAAAATGAATAGTGAAGAGAGCAAAATCATGACACTGATGAATGGCAACAGTGCCGCAACCGGCGGGGCGAGACTGG
Source organism: Bacillus sp. ISL-41 (assembly GCF_018613235.1). Lineage (GTDB taxonomy): Bacteria > Bacillota > Bacilli > Bacillales > Cytobacillaceae > Mesobacillus. The sequence goes on along the minus strand of NZ_JAGGQP010000001.1, from coordinate 30,922 downwards.
CCCCGGTCAGCAGGATGAATGAATAGAGCGACAGTGCTTTGGCGCGCTGACTGCTGCCGTAAAAGCCGATCAAGGTAATGACGGTCGGGATGACGAGTGAAATGGATGAAACGAAAAAAATGGAAAAGAATATCAAAGCACCGGTGGAATGGAAGAAAAGCAGCATAAAAGCGCTTGTTGACCCGATGGCCAAACCGAACATCAAAGTTCGCAACTCTCCCCAGCGATCGATCAGCTTCCCTGTGAAAAGGGAAAGAGATGCCCCAATCAATCCAACCAGCCGGATCATCAGCAGGTCTGAGGCAGGGCCGTCAAAAAAACGTCCAATACTATCATAGAAGGCGATAATCGCGAACAACAGCGAGAACGTAATCACATAGCATTTCATCAGGCGCGGCTCATTTAGCAATTGAAAAAAGATCTTCCATAAAGGCTTGCTTTCTGTCGCAGGCGGTGGTGATTCTTTCAGCAGGAAAAAAGCAGCAGCAAATAGAATGAAATAAAGTGCTGAGAAGAAAAAGAAGACGCTATTCCAGGAGAAAACATCAGCCAGAAAGGCGCTGGCAACCTGCCCGAAAATCCCCGCGATTAAAAATCCTGTGTTGATCAGCACGACCAGAATCGTCCTCTGCCTAAAATTGAAAATATCATAGGAGTAGGCGAAAGCAACTGAAGCAAAAGTAGCAAGGGTGATTCCCTGCAGCGATCGGGCAATCCACAAACTGAGGGATCCGACAGAGAAGCCGACTGCCAGTGTCGTTAATGCAGAGGCCAAAAGCCCGAATACAAGGATTTTCTTTCTGCCTGTGAAATCGGAAACCGGCCCGAATGACAGCAGACCGCAGGCGTAGAAAAAAGTAAACAGCCCTCCTGCGAGGACAACGTGAGATTCGGCGATTATTAGGTCTTCCGCAAGAACGGAGTAAATAGGAATCAATGTATAAATATTGCTTGCGACCATGATGGCGCAGATTGTCAGAAGGATGGAAGCCTTCTGAAAAAAGGACATGGATTTCATGTATATCACCTGCCACCACTAACATATGCAGGCACCGCTGATTTTGCAGTTTGTTTTGGGAAAAATTAACGGGCTTCCTGCTTCCAAAATGTCCTGAAAAAAAGGTATAATGAATGATATATAGAACAATCGTTTGGTAGGTAGAGGCGCATGAATATGAAGCGCCTTTTTCATTTTTAAAAGTGATAGAGAGATAGATATTTTAATAGAGAAAGGGGTAGTAAAATGTCTGTGCGTTTAGTATTGGGGCGCTCGGGGAGTGGCAAGACCGAGATGATCATTGAAGAAATTAAGGACAGGCTCATCTCGGACCCGCAGGGGGACCCGATTGTTTATCTTGTCCCTGAACAAATGTCATTCCTCTCCGAATACAGATTGTCCACTGACCCTGAACTTGGGGGCATGATCAGAGCGCAGGTTTTCAGCTTTCCTCGCCTAGCATGGAGAATCCTGCAGGAAACAGGCGGATATACTCGCCAGCATTTGGACAGCGTCGGGATCAGCATGATGATCCGCAAAATCATTGAAGACAAAAAGGACGAGTTGAAAATTTTCCAAAAGGCAGCGGATAAGAATGGCTTTGTCCAGCAGATGGAGCAGATGCTGATCGAATTCAAACGCTATGCGATCAATCCTGATGAGCTCGCCGGAAAAATGGAGGAAGGCTCAGCGGGCAATAAAGCGCTGAAGGATAAAATCCATGATCTTGAGCTGGTCTATCGACAATTTGAGGATGAGTTATTCGGCAAATATATCGATTCAGAGGATTACTTCAAATTGCTGGCCGAGAAAATCCCGGCCTCACAATATTTAAAAAATGCAGAAGTATACATCGATGGCTTTTACAGTTTCACGCCCCTTGAATTGATGATCATTGACCAGCTGATTGGCAATTGTAAAAGGGTTACCATCGCTATGCCCGTCGACAAGGGGTTCAAAGATACTCAGCCTGATGAACTGCATTTATTCAGGCTAACAGGAGAAACCTGTTCAACACTGTATGACATGATAAAAGCAAAAGGCTATGCGCTAGAAGAAGAGATTGTGCTGACGGAACAGAGACGCTGGCAGGATGAATCCCTGAAGCATCTTGAGAGAGAATTCGATTCCAGGCCTGCCGTCAGATATAACGGGGAGGCTGCAATTCATATTGCCCAGGCTGCCAACAGAAGGGCGGAACTTGAAGGGGTTGCCCGCAAGATCCTCGGTCTGGCAAGGGATAATGGTTATCGTTACCGCGATATTGCTGTACTGATGAGAGGCAGCGAATACCGCGAAGTACTTGAAACGATATTTGACGATTATGGACTGCCTTACTTTATTGACCAGAAGCGGAATATGCTCCATCATCCATTGATTGAGCTAGTGCGTTCCAGCCTTGAAACAGTTTTGGGGAACTGGCGGTATGAGCCGATTTTCCGGGCTGTAAAAACAGACCTGCTTTTCCCTGATGGCGTGAATCTGAACAAGATGCGAGAACAGATGGATGTGCTGGAGAATTATGTTTTGGCTTATGGCATCCAGGGAGATAAATGGACGAAAAAAGAGCGCTGGAAATACCGCAGGATTCGCGGTTTGGAATATGACGGTTTGGCTCAGACGGATGCAGAAAAACAGACAGAGAAGGAACTGAATGACCTGCGTTTGCTGATTACTTCTCCGCTGCTGAGGATGGCTCGCCGTCTAAAGCGTGCTGACACTGGAAGGAAGCTTTCGGAAGCAGTCTATCTATTCATGGAAGAGCTTGATATTCCGGCGAAGCTTGAAGCATGGAGAATGTCGGCAGAACAGGAAGGAAGGCTGGTAGAGGCTAGGGAGCATGAGCAAGCCTGGAATGCAGTGATCAACCTTCTTGACCAGTTTGTCGAGATGCTTGGTGACACGAAAGTTGCGCCAAAACAGTTTGTGTCGATTCTGGATGCTGGTTTTGAATCACTCAGATTCTCGCTGATTCCGCCGGCGATTGACCAAATATTGATTGCCGACCTTGAAAAGACAAGGCTTGCCGATGTTAAAGTCGCATTTGTCATCGGCGTCAACGAAGGTGTCCTGCCGGCGAAGATGACGGAAGAAGGAATTTTTGCAGATGATGACCGGGAGCTTTTGCAGTCAAAAGGAATAAAGCTTGCTCCAAGCAGCCGTACGAAGCTTCTGGACGAAAACTTCATTGCTTATAAAGCATTCGTTACGCCGTCTGAACAACTGTATATCAGTTATCCAATCGCCAATGAAGAAGGGAAGGCTTTGATGCCATCCTCCTTCATCAAGAGGATCGCTGACCTATTCTCTGAACATCAAACGCATTTCTTCCTGCCAGATCCATCGGAATTGACGGAAGAAGAGCAAATAGAGTACGCAGCTGGCGAAAATGTAGCCTTGTCTTATCTGACTTCCCAGCTTCAATTGAAGAAGCGCAATTATCCTGTCTATGATTTTTGGTGGGATGTGTACGATTATTATATAAAGAGTCATCAATGGGGAGATACAGCACGCAAGGTTCTATCAAGCTTATTTTACGAAAACAGGACGAAACAATTGTCCGAATCACTCACGAAGGAGCTTTATGGTGACGAAATCCAGGCGAGTGTTTCAAGGATGGAGCTGTTCAACAGCTGTCCATTCTCGCATTATGTCCAGCATGGCCTGAAGCTGCGTGACCGCCAGATTTTCCGCCTTGAAGCGCCGGATATTGGGGATCTGTTCCACGCTGCGCTTAAGGAGATTGCCGAGACTGTCATGCAGCAAAACCTCAGCTGGGCTCAGCTAACAAGAGCCCAGGCTGAAGAGCTTGCAAGGGATGCTGTCCAAAAGCTGGCTCCTAAATTGCAGAATGAGATCCTGCTGAGCTCGAACAGGCACCATTATATCAGGCAGAAACTGCAGAATATCATCAGCCGCGCGTCACTTGTATTAAGTGAACATGCAAAGGTCAGCGGATTTTCACCAGTTGGCCTGGAGCTCGGCTTCGGACGCCAGGGAAAACTGCCGCCGCTTGCTTTTTCACTAAAAAATGGCACGAGGATGGAGCTGATGGGCCGGATTGACCGCGTCGATAAAGCAGAGGATGACCAGGGAGTGTACCTGAGGGTCGTCGACTATAAATCCAGCGTGAAGGATGTCAATTTGACAGAGGTATATTATGGTGTGGCCCTTCAGATGCTCACCTATCTGGACATTATCATCACTCATTCGCCATTGCTGGTCGGAAAGGCAGCTGACCCGGCGGGCGTTCTGTATTTCCATGTCCATAACCCTATCGTCAACGCATCAAAAATGCTGACTCTTGATGAAATTGAAGAGGAAATCCTCAAGCGCTTTAAAATGAATGGCTTGCTGCTAGGCGATGAGAATGTCATCAGAATGATGGACAAGGGACTGGGTACAGGGAGTTCCCAGATTATTTCCGCAGGTTTTAAAAAGGATGGAAGCCTGCTGAAAAGCTCGAAAGTGGCCAGCAAGGAAGACTTTGACCATTTGCGGCAATTCGTCCGCCATAAGTATGTAGAGACTGGAAACAGAATCGTCAGCGGAATCGTCGATGTGGCACCGTATAAGCTTAAGGACAGGGCACCCTGTACATTCTGTTCTTTCAAGCCAGTCTGCCAGTTCGACCAGGCTGTGGAATCGAATGATTTCAGGAAGCTTCCGGTCATTAAAAAGGAAGATTTGCTGGAGTCGCTCCGGCAGGATCAAAATATGAAGGCAAACGATGGCTTGCCAGGAGTTAATGATCGATTAGAAGAAATACGGAAACTGGATATTCTTGCATCAATTGAGGAGGAGGAAGAGGATCTTGGCTAAAACGAATATACCGCCAGTACCGGAAGGGGCAACCTGGACGGAAGATCAGTGGAAGGCAATCATGGCCTCGGGGCAGGACATCCTAGTCGCTGCGGCAGCAGGTTCCGGAAAAACTGCTGTGCTTGTTGAGCGGATAATCAAGAAAATCACTTCCGAAAGCGATCCGATTGATGTCGATGAACTGCTCGTCGTGACATTCACGAATGCTTCAGCGGCTGAAATGCGTCACAGGATTGGGGAAGCACTGGAAAAAGCGATCGACAGCAATCCGGTTTCACCTCATTTGAAAAAGCAGCTTAGCCTTTTGAACAGAGCGTCGATTTCAACACTTCACTCCTTCTGTCTTGAAGTGATTAGAAAATATTATTACATGATAGATGTCGACCCTGGTTTCAGGATTGCAGATGAAACAGAAGGGCAGCTGCTTAGGGACGAAGTGATGGAGGATCTGTTCGAAGAAGAATACGGAAAGGCAGACAACCAGCACTTTTTCAACCTGGTAGATGCGTTCACGAATGACCGCAGCGATGAAGGCTTGAAAGATATCATTGCTGACCTGTTCGATTTCGCCAGATCAAATCCTTCACCTGACGCATATCTTGATTCAATCGTTTCAATGTATGACGCAGCAAGCAGTACTGCAATCGAGGGCTTGCCCTTTATGAATGTACTTCTCGCTGATATTGAGCTGCAGCTCCAGGGAGCGAAACAGCTTCTGGAAAAAGGGATGGAGATTGCCAGAATGCCTGGTGGGCCTGCGCCAAGGACGGTTAATTTTACAGAAGACCTGCATGTTATGGAGACCTTGCTTGCTGCAAAGGACAGATCTTGGGCAGAGCTTTATGAGGCAATCCAGCTCGCCAGTTTTGGCAGGGCGAAAACATGCCGGGGGGATGATTTCAACAAGGATCTTGTAGACAAGGCAGCCAAGCTAAGGGACCGGGCAAAGAAGGTTGTCCAGGATTTGCGGGGCGAACTCTTTTCGCGGAAACCTGAAAGCTTACTGAAGGATATGCAGGAAATGAAACCTTTAATCGCTGTGCTGATCGATCTTGTAAAAGAATTCTCGCTCCGGTTTGGAGAAGTAAAGCAGGAGCGCGGACTCGTCGATTTCTCGGACCTTGAGCATTATACTCTCGATATCCTGACGGCCGAACCGGAAGCGGAGGAAGGGGAAGCCAATCCTTCTGAAGCAGCTCTCGCATATAGAGTTAAATTCAAAGAAGTCCTTGTGGACGAATACCAGGATACAAACATGGTGCAGGAAGCGATCCTCCAGCTTGTGACAGCTGAAGGGGAAGAAGCAGGCAATCTGTTCATGGTAGGGGACGTTAAGCAATCCATATACAAATTCCGTCTTGCAGAGCCTAATCTGTTCCTTGGAAAGTACAACAGATTCACATCAAGTGGAGAAGGAACCGGGTTGAAAATAGATTTGGCCAAGAACTTCCGGAGCCGAAAAGAGGTGCTTGACGGAACAAATTATTTATTCAAGCAAATCATGGGGATCAAGGTTGGCGAAATTCATTATGATGAAAATGCCGAGCTGAAAAAAGGTGCGCCGTATCCTGAGGATGACGAGTTCCCAGTGGAGCTGCTCTTGATTGATAAAAGTGAGGGTGAATCTGCAGAAACAGAGTCTGGTGAAGATAATGAAACGGCAGCAGGTGAATTCGACGCAGACGACCTGGAACAATCCCAGCTCGAAGCAAGGCTGATGGCCAAGCATATTAAGGATATGGTAGAAGAACGCCGAGGTGTATACAATCCAAAGACAAAGACATCAAAACCGGTCAACTACCGGGATATCGTCATTCTTCTCCGCTCGATGACATGGGCGCCGCAAATCATGGAGGAATTCAAGCAGCAGGGAATCCCGATTTATGCGAATCTGTCTACTGGATATTTCCAGGCAACTGAGGTAGCTATTATGCTCTCTTTGTTGAAAGTAATCGACAACCCTTATCAGGATATTCCGCTGGCGGCTGTCCTCAGGTCACCGATTGTCGGGCTGGATGAAGAAGAGCTTGCCATCATCAGGGTCAGCCAGAAACGCGGTTCCTTTTATGAGGCATTGACAGCATTTTGTCTGCAAAAGCCAGCAGCGGAAAATGAAGGTTTGCACGAGAAGACAAGTCGCTTTTTTGAAAGCTTAAAGAGATGGAGAACCTCTGCAAGGCAGGGTTCCGTTTCGGATTTGATCTGGCAATTGTACAGGGAAACCCGATTCTTCGATTTTGCCGGCGGAATGCCAGGAGGCAAGCAGCGCCAGGCAAACCTGCGTGCACTTTATGATCGCGCGAGACAATACGAAGCCACAAGTTTCCGCGGCCTGTTCCGCTTTTTGCGCTTTATTGAGCGGATGAGGGAACGCGGCGATGACCTTGGGGCTGCCAGAGCACTTGGAGAGCAGGAAGATGTGGTCCGGATCATGACGATCCACAGCAGCAAGGGTCTAGAGTTCCCGGTCGTTTTCGTTGCCGGGCTTGCTCGGAATTTCAATACGATGGACCTGAAGAAATTTTACATGCTCGACAAAGAGTTTGGCTTCGCAGCAAAATATATCAATCCTGAAAAGCGGATCTCCCTCCCATCTCTGCCGCAGTTAGCCTTCAAGCGCAAGAAAAAGATGGAGATGCTGGCAGAGGAAATGCGGGTATTATATGTTGCCTTGACACGGGCAAAGGAAAAGCTCTATTTGATCGGCTCGGTCAAGGATGCCGAAAAAACGATCAGCAAATGGCAGGACGAGGCAAGCCATCCGGAGTGGCTGCTGGATGAATATTTAAGAGCGTCAGCTTCAGGCTATATCGATTGGATCGGACCTGCAGTGATCCGCCATCAAGATTGTGTTGATATCAGGGATGGTGCCCTTCATCCGGCACTGGGTGAGGACATTTCATGCCATCCTTCCCGCTGGAAAATCGAAAGCATTAAAGCAGAGGAAATTGCTTCATATGGTGAGGAAAAAACCGAAGAGCAAGAAAGCTTGATGGACCTTGTAGCAGCAGGGAAACCTGTAAACTTGGAATCAGGAATGGCCGAGACAGTGAAAAAGCAGCTTTCTTGGAACTATCATTTCAAGGAAGCAGCGAATCACCGTTCCAAGCAGTCAGTTACCGAGCTGAAGCGCAATCATGAAACCAGGGATGAAGAAAGCGGAACGCAGATTGTCCGGAGGTTTTCAAAACCAATCCTCAACAGGCCGAGATTCATGCAGGAGAAGAAGCTTACACCTGCAGAACGCGGAACCGCAATGCATATGGTCATGCAGCATATCGATCTGAACCAGCCTGTAACGGAAGCCTCTCTGGAGCTGCAGCTGGACTGGATGGTAGAGAAGGAGCTGCTTTTCCCTGAACAACGGGATGCTGTTGATAAAAGATGGATTCTTGCCTTTTTTGAAACGGATATCGGCAAGCGACTGGTAACTGCTGAAAAAGTCAGCCGTGAAGTTCCCTTCTACCTATCATTGCCTTCAAAAGAAGTATATCCAGATTGGCAGGGAGAAAACGAGCCGATCTTTATCCAGGGTGTAGTCGACTGCATATTCCAGGATGAAAAAGGGACAGTCCTGCTTGATTTTAAAACGGATGGCATTCACGATCGCTACAAAGGTGGTTTCGAGCAGGCAAAGCCAATTTTGGAAGAACGCTATCGAATCCAAATCAGCTTGTATGCCAAAGCAATCGAACAGGTGTGGAAGCAGCCGGTAGAGGAGAAATACTTATATTTCTTCGACGGCGGCCATCTGCTGGAACTGGACCAACTATAAAGAAATGTTAAAAACCGGCGGGATGTGAATAATAATCCTGCCGGTTTTTTTGTATGTTTAGATGAAATGTCCGGTTGAAGGCTATATCGGACAAACGGAAGGCGAAGAAAGAGAAAAGTGTCCGATAGAAGCACTTTATGCTAAAAATTCATTCAGATAGGAGGGATCACCGAGTGGCAAAGAAAAAACAATCAGGCACATGTGAATTATGCGGGAGGGAAGATGTTGAGGTGACCATTCACCATCTGACTCCGAAAGAACTGGGGGGCACTTTCATGCCAACAGCCAATCTGTGCATCCCTTGCCATAAACAGATTCATGCTCTATTCACTAATGAAGAGCTTGCAACAGATTTGAACACGATTGAGCGCCTCCGCTCTCATCCTGAATTGGAGAAATTTTTGAAATGGATAAAAAAGCAGCCTTCTACAAGGCTGCCGAAAATTTCAAAATCTAATGAGCGAAAAAGAAATAAACGCTAGTTATTTCCCACAGTCGGCTGGTCAATCAAGTTGGCATCAAGTACATTGCTGGCGCTTAATCCATTATTTGTGACGATGAATCCTCCAGTATTGAACCCACCCTGCCCAGCGACTGTTTTTGAATTGCTTTTTGGCGAGATGAACAGCGTGTCGCCAAACTGCACTGTCCCGCCGCCTACATTCAATATTTGCACAGGACCTATTATTGCTGGCATTGAAAACATCCTTTTCTGCTTTTGTTTTTTATGCTCATTGCCGTCGTAAACCTGAAATAGACCAAAAGCTTCATACTAAATCTATATGCCTTCCCCATTTGATGTGTTATTACGGGGCAATAGCTGACGTATATGCTTTACCCGGGCTTCCATGGAAATATTGTGGCTGTTTCCAAGATGGACTACAGACGAGGAAGAGGTTCCCAGGATATCAATGTTCCGAACCTTCAATACAGGGTTTAGGTTCTGGGAAGAGAAGTTCACACTTTCTTCTTCGGCTGGTTGAAATGGGATTGCTTCTGAAAAAACTGGAAAGGCGTCATAGTTACCTTCATTATCAAAAAATATCTCAGCCTCTCTTTGTACGGCCAAAGCCCTGGAAAGTGCCTGTATTTGTTGCGAATCACCAATCTGGAAAATCGAGGAGAAGGATACCGAATCAATTTTTATATGGTCAACACATGTTGTTCTCTGTAGCATAGCAATCACGATATATCCGGCGACAGTGGGACAAATGGGCCGACAATCAACGATTCTGCAGGCGTATCAAAAGTTGCTGCAAGCTGGATTGTATCAGCATCCCCAACCATAAGCAGCGAGGAACTTGATACACCTATGATCCTGATGTCGCCGACACAAATATCACGGTTATAAACTTGGAAATTCATTAAGAGCGTCCTTCCTTTACATTATCCGGCAGGTTTTTCAGGAACAGGAATACACCATTCTGGATTTCCTGCTTAATCAAATCAATCACACGTTCATTCAACTGAGGACTAAGTTCCGTACCTCTCTCATTCGAGGATTGTTCTTTTAAATGATGAGCCACTCTGCCAGATAACTGTTTTTTGATATCATTTTTTATAAACTCGAAATAGGAATCATCTACACTGATTCCCAGCTCCGCCTGGGCGCCTTGGTAAATGTTCTCCAGTTCCGATTCTAGATATTGGTCTATGGCTGTTTCAATCTCGATTGTCCTTTTAAATAACTGCTTTGGCGGAATCGGAACATTCACAGCCTTTTGATCTACGGTAAAATCGTCGATTCCATCCAAGTCCGTTGGGTTTAACCCGATATTCAAAGTTCCCTCAAGGGTTTCCACTTTCAACTGGTCGAACTTATACTCGATATTTCCGATTTGAACCGGAGGCCGCTCCTTCAGTGCAGCAATTTCCTGCTGCAGTTCGGAAATCATTTTCTCCAATCTTGCAGTCTTTCTGCTCTGGTGCTCCACATATAAATGCAGTTTCTTTATATATTGATAAAATTCCGCATCCAAAATGAATCACCTCGAATCGGCCGATTTTTAAAACATCCCTAATTTCGTGGAACAGGGGCCTGCAAAGGGACGGCAGGAGCTTCAAGTGTACCGCCTGGCATATCCCCCATGCCAGTTGAAATTTCCGTAGGGTGGACAGCTTCTGGTGCAGGTGCTGTGAATCCACCAGTGTTATAAAGGTATGAAACTGGCTTGATCATTCCTGCACTGCCAATTTGCAGTACAGAAGAGTTCGTGATTCCATCAATCCTCAGAAGGTTAATATTGATGGATTGTTGTATATAAAAATTCATTGTATTCACCCGCATTATACATTCAGATAATTTCCTTGATCGACGGCATCTGGATCATACGTATTTGTAGAGCTTTGGTTATTGTACACGGTCAGTCCATCTCCGGTATTGAATGAGCCAGCTCCAGAAAATGTTTTTGCATTGGAAACCGGGCTTATTCTGTAAACATCGCCTATGTGGAAAACGGAGCTGTTCCCAAGGGAAATGACCTGAGCGACTCCAACGATTGCTGGCATTTGCAACACCCTTTAATAAGATTTCTTTATTATCCTATGTGCCCAGAAGCAGAATGTGATTAAAATGCCTATTCGGTTAGAAGGCCCTTTTCACAAAATTCATGATACAAGAGGTTAGCAGTGAAGTCTTAGAGAAAATACATGTTATATAACAGTTAAAAAGTTATATAACAGGAAGGGTAATATGTTAATATATTTATATATTTAGAATTATAAAATTATTCTACAGGAGGCAGATTATGAACGTTCCATTGCTTTTGAACCAGTTTCTAGATCGTGCAGTGTCGCTTTACGGCGATAAGAAAGCCATTTTTTCGGAAGATCGGGCACTTACATATTCTGAGTTGAATGATAGGGTGAACAGGCTTTCTGATGGATTAAGGAAGATGGGAGCGGGGAAGGGTGACCGGATTGCTTACCTTGCCCCGAATTCAATCGAAATGCTTGAAGGTTTTTACGGTGTATTCCAGGTAGGCGGCGTAATGGTTCCATTGAACATTCGCCTGAAGCCGGATGATTATTTGTTCATCCTTAACCACAGTGAATCCAAAGTTTTGTTCGTGGACCAGGATTTATATCATTTGATCCAGCCAATCAAGGATCAGCTCGAAAGCGTTCAGCATATTATTGTCCACTACAAGGAAGATAGCCTGGATGAAATCAGTTATGACGAATGGCTTTCACAGCAATCTGCCGAAACTTTTAAACGAGAAGAGCTAGATGAAAACGATGTCTGCAGTCTTCTGTATACAAGCGGGACGACCGGGAATCCAAAAGGTGTCATGCTCACGCATCGGAATAATTACCTCCACGCATTGAGCACGATGCACCATTTACGCGTCTGCGATGAAGATGTGCTGTTGCATGTCCTGCCGATGTTCCATGTTAATGGCTGGGGCTCGCCATTTTATTACACTGCGAACGGTGCTTCGCAGGTATGTCTGCGAAAAACAACGCCTGAGACAATTTTTAACGCACTGGAAAAGCATAAAGTCAGCGTCATGCATATGGCTCCAACTGTTTTGAATGCGCTGCTGCAGTATTATGAAAAGAATGTCCCGAGTATTGAACAGCAGGTACGGGTGGTTATAGCCGGTTCTGCACCGCCACCGGCATTTGTAACCCGGGTGGAAAAGGAACTTGGCTGGGAGTTCATCCAGGTGTACGGCATGACAGAATCTTCTCCTTTGAGCACAATCTCTACTGTCAGGTCGCATTTGAAGCAGCTTCCTTTGAATGAACAATACCGAATGAAAGCAAAAGCAGGTATATCCATGATTGGCAGCCAGGTAAAGGTCGTGAATGACCACGGAGATGAGGTTGCCCATGATGGCAAGGAAATTGGTGAGGTTATAACTCGAAGCAATGGAGTCATGAAAGGCTACTGGAAAAATGAAGAGGCGACGATGGAAACGATCCGCAATGGCTGGCTTCATACCGGGGACATGGCAACGGTCGATGAGTACGGTAATATTGATATCGTTGACCGCAAAAAGGATGTTATCATCAGCGGCGGCGAAAATATTTCATCCATCGAAGTCGAGGGAGTACTCTATGATCATCCGTCGGTCCTTGAAGCGGCAGTCATTGCTGTTCCTCACGAAAAATGGGGTGAGACTCCGCATGCCTATATTGTGCTTCGTGAAAATGAGCAGGTGACAGAGCAGGAGCTCATTGCTTTTTCGAGAGAAAAACTTGCCCATTTCAAAGCAATTACAGGAGTGACTTTTGTAAAAGAACTGCCGAAAACGGCTTCCGGAAAAATCCAGAAGGTTCATTTGCGTAACGAATATTGGGAAGCGAATGGCAAGACTGGCAGATTTGTAAATTAATAGCCTATGGGGATGCCTTGCTATTGGCATCCTTTTATCTTTTTATCCTGCTCATCAGTTACCTTTGGCATGTTGGTTTATTGTGTGATATACATAGATTAGATGTTAACTATTGGATGGAAAGAGGGGGAATATGGGGATTAACGGACAGGTATCCGGAAATAGGGTTATTTCAATTGACCGGATGCGGGGCTTTTCATTATTGGGGATTTTTCTCGTAAATATGATTTCATTCCATTCACCGTATTTTTATATCGATCCAGAGACATGGTGGGGTGGAACTGAAAATTTATTTACATACCGGTTCATTGATTTATTTATCCAGGCCAGCTTTTACCCGCTATTTTCGATGCTATTCGGATATGGTCTGGTTATTTTAAGAGAACGCAGTCTTGAAAAAGGGTTAAGCTTCCATCCTCTTGTTTTAAGGAGACTCACGATCCTGTTGTTGATTGGGATCATCCATGCATTCTTGATCTGGCCAGGCGATATACTCGTAACATATGCAGTCTGCGGTTTTGTTTTCCTTCTGTTTATTGGCTGGAGTGCGAAGAGGCTTTTTATTGGCGGATTGACTTTATACATAGTTCCAAACGTCCTTCTCTTGTTGATGCTCGGTGCAGCATCAGCCGTTGACGGCGGAGAGGGATTTTCGATGTATGACGCACAAGCTGCAGAGCAGTCGATCACCATCTATCAAACGGGCAGCTTTGCAGAAGTGACACATCATAGAATAACTGAATGGTATCAAAATAATAACCTGGTGGGATTGTTCTTATATTTGATCACAATCCTTCCTTTGTTCATGATTGGTGCTGGAGCGGCAAAGCTGAAATTGTTTGAAAATGTACGAGGCAAAAGAGGTAAGATTGCAGTCGCTGCGGCTGTACTCGCAGCTCTTGGCCTGTTGATAAAAGCAATTCCGTACCTGTATGAAAAAACAATGATGACGGATTATTTGCAGGATGTTTTTGGCGGTGCTATGGTCGCGATGGCTTATGCATTAATTATTGCGCTCGTTTCTGAGGTAAGACAATTTGACAGGTTCTTCTACCCAATGGAGGCTGCCGGCAGGCTCTCAATCAGTAATTATCTGATCCAGTCCATCGTTTCGACATTGATTTTTTATAGTTATGGACTAGGATTCTATGGGGAATTGTCCATTTTCTATGGATCAATGCTGGCACTGATCATTTACATCATACAATTGGCATTTAGCAGCTGGTGGGTCAAAAGGTTTTACTATGGTCCGGTAGAATGGCTATGGCGAAATGGCACTTACCTGAAAAAGCAGCCTTTTAAAAAGTGTGAGGCCTGATGGAGAAAATCATCATCATCGGTTGCGGAGGTGCAGGGAAATCTACACTTGCCCGGAAGCTGGGAAAAATACTCAACATAAAGGTGTATCATCTTGATGCATTGTACTGGAAACCAGGCTGGGAAATGACTGCAAAAGATGAGTGGGAAACACTTATCAAGGAAGTGATCGAAAAAGATTCATGGATTATGGATGGCAACTACGGCAGCACGATGGATCTGCGGGCACTAGCAGCTGACACCATCATCTTCCTTGATTATTCTAGTGCAAGATGCCTGTATGGTGTTTTCAAAAGAAGAATCATGTACCACGGCAGGACAAGGCCGGATATAAATGAAGGCTGTCCGGAGAGTCTTGATTGGGATTTTATCAAGTGGGTGGCTCAATACAAGCGCAAAAATGCGCCTGGCATTATGGCTAAATTAGAAGAATTCAAGTTTCAGGGTAAAGAGATTTACCATTTAACAAATCCTCGTGAAACAGAAGCATTCCTGGAGGGTTTGATCAATAAAAGGGGGATAATCAAATGAAATTTGTTACTTTTAAAAATGGATCGGGTCAATCTATCGGGGTAGTTAATGCAGAAGGGAGTCATCTTCTGCCACTTGCGGATGCCTATGAAAATATGGGCGGTAAATCAGCTTTCCCATCTGACATGATTGAAGCCATTACCCAGGGCGAAATTTTTTATCAAGAAGCAGAAAAAACTGTTCAATGGGTAAGCGAGAACAATCTGGACAGCGAAATTTATATCCCGCTTGAATCAGTGGAACTGCTCGCGCCGATTCCACGCCCGTCCAAAAATATTTTCTGTGTTGGCAAAAATTACGCTGAGCATGCAATTGAAATGGGAAGCAAGGATGACATTCCTGAGCATATCATGGTATTTACGAAGGCACCTACAACCGTCATTGCCCACGATCAGACTATCCTTACGCATAGCGAAGTGACAGAGCAATTGGACTATGAAGGCGAGCTGGCAGTCATCATTGGCAGGAAAGGCAAGGCAATCAAAAGGGAAGAGGCATTGGATTATGTGTTTGGCTATACAGTTCTGAATGATGTGACTGCCCGAGACCTCCAGGCAAAGCATAAACAGTTTTTCATCGGCAAAAGCCTTGATACCACATGCCCGATGGGACCGTGGATTGTCCACAAATCCGCAATCGAAAATCCGAACAAACTGGATATAAAAACAGCAGTAAATGGAGAAGTGCGGCAGGATTCGAATACGGAAAACTTTATTTTCCCGATAGAAGAAATCATTGCAGTACTCTCCCAGGGAATGACCCTAGAGCCAGGAGATATCATTGCTACCGGAACACCAGCAGGCGTAGGCAAAGGCTTCAAGCCGCCAAGGTTCCTAAAGGCTGGAGATACAATTGAAATTACTGTTGAAGGGATTGGAAAATTGCGTAACAAAGTGGAGAGTTAATCATAGCCTGGCCAGATTATTTTAGTTTTTTTGGCGCCGTTATGATATGATATTTTAGAATTTACTATTAGGAGGACGGGTACATGATCCATGCCCATATGACAGCCTGGTTTTTGGCTTTGGTTTTATTCTTTGTAGCACTTGGTCTACATAAAAGCGGTAAGGAAAAGGGCGCGAAAATTGTCCAGATGGTCCTTAGATTGTTTTACGTGCTGATTCTATTGACTGGCTTCTGGCTTCTTTTCAGCATCAATATCGGCCTGATGTATGTGCTGAAAGCAGCAGTAGGCTTGTGGGTAATCGCAATGCTGGAAATGATCTTAATCCGTACAAAAAAGAACGAAAAAGCGTCTGTATTGTGGATTCAATTCATTGTCGCAGTTCTTCTTGTACTGTATCTAGGTTTTTCACTTCCGCTTGGAACGTATTTGTTTTAATATCGAAATTGTCGAAAGAAAGCTGTCTTTATAGGCAGTTTTTTCTTTTTTTGTCATATCTTAACCCTATCAAATGTGATAATTTAAGAGATAGGGATATTGGAGAAATATAATTAATTGGAGAATGCAATGGCTACGACAAAAAGCTGCGTTTACGAAAATGACCGACAACTTAATAGCTTTATAGAGGGCAATTCATTCAAGGGCCACCGCAATCTATTGGTTCAGATTTTTTACAGTCATAAAGAAAAAAGAAGGCTTCAACACCTTGAGCAGCTGCTTAAAAACCAGCTTCCCGTTTCTGCTGTGTTGAATTGTGAAGCAGGGGACTGCTTTACAGAAGAGAAACAGTGTATCGTATCTTTTACTGTTTTCGATAAACAAGAACTCAATCCTATTCTGCAAGATCAGTACACCATCAACACATTGAACAGCCTTGTAGAGACCTCACAACAAGACATCCTTCACCTTAACGAAAGCCTCAAAGTTTCCGAGCAATACTACCGTTCGCTGTTTGACAACAATGGAGATTTTGTCTATTCGACAGATTTGGCAGGCAATTTTACAAGTATTAATCAGGCATTCATGAAAACCTTTGGCTACAGCGAAAAGGAGCTTATCGGCAGGTCCGCGCTCGACTTTATCAACAAGGAAGATGTGCACCGAGCCAAAATGCATTTCATTCAGGCGCTTAAAGGAGACGGTCAGACTTATACAATCGAAATTCCAATCAAGAGCGGAGAAACCCAGATTTTTCAGATCAAAAATATTCCGATTACGATAAATGGTACATGTGTCGGAACGTATGGAATTGGCCGGAATATTACCATCCAGAAAAAAACAGAGGAAAAGATTATCCAGCTTGCATATTATGACCAGGATACGGGATTGCCGAACAGGATGAGGTTCACCGAACAGCTCGAGGAAATGATTCAACGTGCCAGGCATAAAAAAGAACTGCTTGCCGTACTTGTCATTGATATTGACCGCTTCAAAATCATTAATGACAGTCTGGGGCATTATGCCGGCGATATTGTGTTAAAAGAGCTGGCGGAAAGAATTCAGGATCGACTACCGGCAGGAGCTTATCTTGGCAGGTTCAGCGGCGATAAGTTTACGCTGATGCTGACAGAGAATGTCAGCATCGATCAAACGACAAGAACTGCTAGGGAATTGCAGAATCTTATATCAATGCCCTTGTTTTACGAGAACCAAGAGTTCATCGTCACGGCCAGCATTGGGATCAGTTCCTTTCCGGGGGATGGCCTTGATGAGCAAGTATTGCTGAAAAATGCTGATATTGCGATGAACCGTTCGAAAAATCAAGGCGGGAATAAAATTACTTACTTCTCAACCGGAATGAACGATCAGGCAATGGTCCGGCTTGAGCTTGAAAGCTATTTAAGGAAAGCGCTTCAAAAAAATGAATTCCATCTTTGCTACCAGCCGCTCATGGACTTGAAATCCGGGGAGATTACCTGTACAGAAGCACTTATCCGCTGGCAGCATCCGCATCTTGGATTGGTATCGCCGGCACAGTTCATTCCTCTTGCTGAGGAAACCGGATTGATTGAGGAAATCGGGGAATGGGTGCTGACCACAGCATGTGTCCAGACGAAAGAATGGCAGCAGAATGGATTCCCGAATCTCGGTATCTCGGTAAATGTATCCGCCTATCAGTTCCAGCAGCATGCTTTTATTGGACAGGTGATTAAAGCTTTGGAGACTTCACAGCTTGAACCGGTATTCCTTTCCCTGGAACTGACAGAGAGTGCAATGCTGAAGGATATAGCCTATAGCATTTCGGTTATGAAATCGTTACAGGAACTTGGGGTAAAGGTTTCGATTGATGACTTCGGGACAGGATATTCCTCTTTAAGTTATTTGCGCAATTTGCCGATTGATACGCTTAAAATCGATCAATCATTCATCAATAACCTTCATGACGACCCATCTGATATTGCGATCGTCAAGGCAATCATCACTATGGGCCAGGGTCTTTCCGTTAAAATTGTCGCAGAGGGCGTAGAAACATATGAACAGCTGAATCTTTTGAGGGATTTGGACTGCCATTACGCACAAGGCTATTACATTCAAAAACCCATGGACATTGCGGCCTTTGAAAAAGGATTCAGGACGATGGAGAAAGTGGAATATACGATAAGATAAAAATCAGAGCCTGCACAACTGTGCGGGCTCTTTGCTTATTGGATGAGAAAGTATAAAATTTTCACTTAGATTAGTGTCTAGCTCCAGCGCCTAGCCCCTCGAGACGTTTCGGTCCTGCCAATGAAGTCAAAGAGCGACTTCACTGTCAAGCCCTCCAACGCTTGTCGGGGCTTACCAAGGCCCTTGCGCTTTTCTTATGAAATCCTCTCGATAACGGTCCGTTTCCCGTTGTTCAAGGTCAATTCGAATCTGTCATTTTGAGTTTCAAAGTAATCAAAGTGGTGCTGGACACTGCAGATGTATTCTTCATTATCAAGAATTAAAAAATTGACTCCTGAAACCCCTTTTTCGTGATCAAGGAAGGTCAGGTGGTTATAGCAATAAATGCAATCATAGATTGAAAAATTGAGCGAATTCAATGTATTGATAAATTGGACAAACGCTTCATCATTAAGCTCATCAAGCAAACGCTCGAACGAATAGATCAGCTGTTTCCTGATTCTGATCATTTCCTGATCCTGCAAAGTGATTTTTTCGTTGCCGGTCTGAATGCTGCCGTTATCCAGCAAAAAACCCTTGCACCATTTATTGTTTCGCTGCACTTCAACCTCTTGATGGATGAATTCATCGATAAGTGCAGCCTCTTCTGTTTCTTCATCAAAGAAAACCCATTGTGAATTAATATATTCTACTGAGCCGGCATTAAATGCCCGGGGCTGGAATTCAATTAGATTGCTTCGTTGTTGTCGATTCATTTGGATCCTCCGTTAATTATCGCTCACCTTCTTTGTAGACAGATTTTGGCGAATTTATAACATAATCTAAAAGATAGGCAATTAACCAGTTGAGATGTATTTGCATAAGATGAGTAATGCTTAAGCAATGGTCAATATTCTGAAAGTGCTTATTGTCATCAAAAAGTTCCGCTGAAAGGAATGATCAAAAAATGTGTGGAATAACTGGCTGGGTAGATTATCGTAAAAATTTGGATCATGAACGTGAGACCATGGCAAAGATGGCGGAAACTTTAAGTAAAAGAGGTCCCGACGATACAAATATATGGACTTCGGGGCATGCTGGGCTGGGTCATAAAAGGCTGGTAGTTGTCGATCCTGAGGGCGGCAAACAGCCAATGACCAGAACACAAGGAGATAACCGTTATACCATTTGTTATAACGGAGAACTTTATAATACGGAAGACCTCAGAAAAGCACTGCTATTAAAAGGATATTCTTTTAGCGGTCATTCTGATACAGAGGTTTTGCTTACTTCTTTCATGGAATGGAAAGAAAACTGCCTGGAACATTTAAATGGGATTTTTGCCTTTGCTGTATGGGATCACCAGCAGGAACAGCTGTTCATCGGCCGCGACAGGCTTGGCGTGAAGCCGTTATTTTTCCTTGAAACAGCATCTGGTCTTATGTTTGCTTCTGAACAAAAGGCGCTGCTAGCGCATCCAGATGTGAAGACTGAGGTAGGCAGGGAAGGACTTTGTGAGGTGTTTGGGCTTGGGCCATCCCGTTCTCCGGGGGCTGGTATCTTTAAGAACATGAAGGAGCTTCGGCCGGGTCACGGACTGATTTTTTCAAAAAATGGGCTGAAAATCTGGAGATATTGGAATGTGAAGAGCGAGGAACACACTGATAGCCTTGAAGAAACAGCTGAAAAGGTCCGGGATTTGTTCACGGATGCTGTCACAAGACAGCTCGTTTCAGATGTGCCGCTGTGCACATTTCTCTCAGGGGGCTTGGATTCAAGCGCCATTACCGCAATTGCTGCTAACCATTACAAGTCAGAGGGAAAAGGAAGCCTTCATACCTATTCCATCGATTACGAAGGCAATGACAAGTATTTCAAGGAAAATGAATTCCAGCCAAATGCAGATGCCTTCTGGATCAATAAAATGACAGAAACATATGGCACCATTCATCATGACAGTATTATTTCACAGCATGATCTGGCAGACTTTCTGACAGAAGCTGTTCATGTCCGGGACCTGCCGGGAATGGCAGACATCGACTCCTCGCTCCTCTGGTTCTGCCGTGAAATCAAACAGGATTTTACAGTAGGACTTTCTGGAGAATGTGCAGACGAAATCTTTGGGGGCTATCCATGGTTCCACAGAGAGGAAGATTTGAATAGACCAGGGTTCCCGTGGATGCGGTCGATTAATGAGCGTCAAAACATGCTGAGGGACCACTGGCGGAAGAAATTGAGTCTCGAAGAATATATGATGGCAAAATACAACGATACAATTGCAGAGGTTCCAGTGCTTGATGGCGAGAATCATAGCGATGCTAAACGGAGACAATTATTCTATCTAAATATTATCTGGTTCATGACAACGCTGCTTGACCGCAAGGACCGGATGAGCATGGGGGCGAGCCTGGAAGTGAGGGTGCCTTTCGCCGACCACCGCCTTGTCGAATATGTCTGGAACATTCCATGGGAAATGAAGATGCACGGCAACAGGGAAAAAGGAATCCTGCGCAAAGCATTGGAGGGAACATTGCCTGATGAAGTTTTGTACCGGAAAAAGAGTCCATACCCGAAGACTCACCACCCGGCATATACGCAGGCAGTGCAGGGGATGCTGTCAGATTTTATGGCTGATTCGAACAGCGCGCTGCATGAATTCTTCGACAGGGCCACACTGCAAAAAATGATAGAGTCCGAGGGTGCATCCTTCAAAGTGCCATGGTTCGGCCAACTGATGACAGGTCCGCAGCTGTTGGCTCAGTTAGCACAAATTCATATCTGGTTCAGGGACTACAATATCAATATAGCAGACTAAAAAAGCAAGCCCGAAAATTGGGCTTGCTTGAATTTTTTATATTTTTAGGCCTCTGACTGATGCGCCCGTCCCCTGTTCGGATATGTGGCTTTTTCCAGATGAAATGATGATCTATTTTATAAAACGATAAAATTAGCTTTTATGTATCGAAAAATTCTGTAAAATAAAAGAGATAGCTGCAGCGGAACTGAGCGGGATGAGCCCATAGGATTTGTTTGTGAAATGATAGTGAAAGCGTTTACGGATTGGAATACATAGATTTAAGGCTGGATGGAAGAACAAGAAAAAAGGAGGGTTCTTTAACATGTGGGATAACAGGGTGACGGAATTATTGAATATTGAATACCCAATCATACAAGCACCAATGGCAGGAGGGGTAACAACCCCGGAACTGGTGGCATCAGTATCAAACGCTGGCGGTCTTGGCATGGTCGGTGCAGGATATATGGAACCAGGACAGTTGAGGAGTCAAATAAGGGAGATCAAGAAGCTGACGGACAAGCCATATGGAGTGAATGTGTTTATTCCAGGCGATTTTCGAGTTTCAAAATTTGATTTCGACTTGGCCTACAACAGGCTCCAGCCTTTTCGTGATGAGTTGTATATAAAGGAAGAAGTCCCAGTCCTTCCGGATCCCCTGGAGGATCATGTCAAATTCGCTCAGCTGCTGGACGTCATCATCGGAGAAAAAGTCACTGTCTGCTCCTTTACCTTTGGCATTCCTGCGGAAGAAGTCATCTCAAAGTTAAAAAGTGAGGGGGTTATCCTCGTTGGAACTGCCACAAGTGTAAATGAAGCGGAGATGAATGAAAAAGCCGGAATGGATATCGTCGTCGGACAGGGAAGTGAAGCGGGCGGGCATCGCGGTACTTTTTCAGAAAATGGCGGAGATCATTTATTAGGAGTAATGTCGCTGATTCCCCAGATAACAGAGAGAGTATCAATACCAGTTATTGCTGCAGGAGGGATCATGAATGGAAAAGGGGTTATAGCCTCGCTCTGTTTGGGGGCAGATGGAGTGCAAATGGGAACAGCTTTCCTGACCTGCAAAGAGAGCGGTGCCCATAAAGTATACAAAGAAGCGGTTCTCCAGGCATCCGATTCAGATACTGTCCTGACCCGCGCTTTTTCAGGGAAATGGGCCAGAGGAATCAAGAATCAATTCATCAAAGATATGGAGGAAAGTCAGGTTCACATTCCTGATTATCCAGTTCAAAATAAACTGACCACTCAAATAAGGAAGGCGGCAGCCTCACGGAATGACAGCCGGTTCATGTCTCTTTGGTCGGGGCAAAGCCTAGGACTGGCAAAGAACCAAACCGTTAAAGAGCTGTTCAGAGATATTGTAACTCAAGCTGAAGAAATAAAGGCATCATTTTGAGTAACAGGTAAATCGCCCGGGTCATCATAAGAATGATATGTTCTAAGGTTAATATATAAGTTGAACTTATAATTACACATTGAATGAAGCGGAAGGTGCGTAGACTCCTCTGAAAATGCTAACGCATTTCCATCGTGCGTGGGCAGGTTCGAGGATGTAATTCAATGTCCTGCGGGATGAAAGGTCAGTGGGAGACCCCACAGGCGCTAGCGCCGAGGAGGCTCCCAGGCCGCCCGCGGAAAGCGAAGCACCTGGAGCGAAATGAAAAGCTAAACTTTCTAGTTCAACTTATATAGATTAAGATTACCAGCTAAGTAATGGACAAGGTGGCCTTTATTTGCACCCATCGTCCAGGATGTATATCAATTCAGTTCATCTAAAGGATGGCTTTA
Organism: Bacillus sp. ISL-41; assembly: GCF_018613235.1. GTDB lineage: Bacteria > Bacillota > Bacilli > Bacillales > Cytobacillaceae > Mesobacillus. Next base: position 8,062 of record NZ_JAGGQP010000001.1, on the reverse strand, counting down.
TATGAGAATGAGTTTAAGGACTAAAATGTTAATTATGTCTTTTCTTGTGGTTTCAGGCTCTATTTTTACCAGCGGATTAATCATGGTTTATAGTATTTCGGATGCTTTCGAGAAAGAGCTTGGTGAGCGGGCGACAGCCATAGCTAGAACAGTTGCACAAATGCCCAGTATCCGAAATAATGTCGGAAAACCAGGAGGAGAAACTATTATCCAGCCGTTTGCGGAACGGACAAGGCTGGCTACAAATGTGGACTATATTGTGATTATGGATATGCACCGCATCCGGTACTCACATCCATCAGAAAGCCTTATTGGCAAGGAGTTTGTCGGTGGGGATGAGAAGGCATCGTTGTCAGAACATGAATATGTGTCAAAAGCGAAAGGGACATTGGGCAATTCGGTGAGGGCTTTTGTCCCGATTATGGATGAGGAAGGAGTTGTCCAGGTCGGGGTAGCCGTTGTCGGGATCCTTACTCCAACTTTCCAATCTCTTGTAGCCCAGTATCAGAATGATCTCTTCCTTTCTCTCATATGGGGAATGATGATTGGACTGTTCGGTTCTTTGTTTCTGGCAAATAATATTAAGAAACAAACTTTTAATCTGGAACCCTATGAAATTGCCAGGCTGGTCGAGGAACGTTCTGCAGTCATGCAGGCAATGGATATGGGGATTATCGCCGCTGATGAAAACGGGAAAATTACTTTTATGAATCGTCTGGCTAAAGAATACATGTTCAATGACTCAAAAAAAGAAATAACCAGGGACAATGGCCTGGCAGAGCTTCTTCCTAATTTAAATGACAGTATATCAAAGGCCCTTCATAACACTCAGTCCCTGGAAATTGTAAATAGGAGCATGAATATATTTAATAAAATTTACCTTGTATCTCTCTATCCAATTTCTGTTAAGGGCCGGCCGGCTGGCTCGTTCATTACAATGGTGGACAAGACTGAAGCCAACCTTCTGGCTGAAGAGCTTACAGGAGTGAAAACGCTGGTGGATGCCTTAAGGGCGCAGAATCACGAATATATGAATAAGCTGCATAGCATTGCGGGGTTAATTCAATTGGAAAGGACCGAAGAAGCCCTCAATATTATAATAGACGAAACAACTGATGAAGAGGATATGATCCAATTTCTGAAGGATTCAATATCGGACTATTCTATTTCGGGCTTGCTTTTAGGAAAAAGAGCAAGGGCACGGGAGCTTGGAATCCAGTTTCATTTTGACAAGCAGAGTTATCTGCATCACCTTTTGGATGGTTTCAGTCCAGGCGATATAATCACAGTCCTGGGAAATTTGATTGAAAATGCCTTTGAGGCATATTCGCCAAAAGAAAAGAATAAAATCGTCGAATGCTTTCTTCAGGGTGATGAAAGTCATTTGATGATTATGGTACGGGACAAAGGGAGAGGCATCAGGCCTGAAGACTGGAACAATATATTCACATATGGTTTCAGCACTAAGGCGAAGGAAGGCAGAGGGATTGGTCTCGCGCTTGTCAAGCAAATTGTCGAGACTCAGGGTGGAAAGGTCGACATAGTATCCGAAATCAACAAAGGGACAGAAATAACCATTGAAGTGGAAAGAAGGGGAGAGAATGATAAAAGTTTTTATAGTTGAAGACGATCCAATGGTTCTCGATGTGAATATTGGATTCCTGAAAAGGCTACCCTTATTCCAATTATGCGGTTCAACTGCCTTGGGAGCAGAAGCAGTCAAAGAGATTCAAGAGCTAAAGCCGGATCTGGTACTGCTCGATATGTTTTTGCCGGATTTATCCGGCATGGAAGTAATGAAATCGATAAGAGAACGGGATATCCCTACGGATGTCATCATGATCACTGCAGCAAGGGATGCCCAGACCATCCACGATTTTTTTCGGTTAGGTGCGGTAGATTATCTTGTGAAGCCCTTCCGTTTTGACCGATTCAAATCGGCGCTTGAGGCATACGAGAAAATGTGGAACAAATTAAATGCCTCACCCAGCTTGAAGCAGGAAGACATCGATGAATTCAAACAATTGCAGGGACAGGCAGAATACTTGCCAAAAGGTCTGAGTGAAAAAACACTGAAGCAGATTTTATTAGCATTGATGGAACAGAACGAACCCGTTACGTCCGAAAGCCTTGCAAACGTTTTGGGGATGGCACGGGTAACGGTAAGGCGATACTTGGAGTATCTCGTACAATCGAAGAAAATCAGAGTACATATCCAATATGGAAGTGTCGGACGGCCAAGTCATTATTATTTTATTTAATTAAAATCTTTCATATTTTAAGACCAAAAAGACCAAAAAGACCATTATGGTCTTTTTCTTGTTGAAGCAATGGAAGCGCTTTATAATTTGAATTATCAAAATATGGACAAAAAGTTTTCATCAAAATGTCAATATTTTGCCAAGAATGCAGGAAGGGGCAAGTTGAACCAGTGATTCATTACCTTTTCCGGACAAAGTCAAGAATGATTTTAATTATGGTATTCCCACTGCTTTTTTTAACTTTGTCCTCTTGCCAAACGCAGAAAGTGGCGGTTGATCACGAGCAGCTTAGCAGGGAAGAGAGAATCGTCATTCGATTTTCTCATATCGTCGGAGAAAAAACTCCAAAAGGAATGGCTGCCAGGAAGTTTGCCAGCCTGGTCAAAGAGAAGTCAAACGGGTTTGTCGAGGTCCAAGTATTCCCGAATGGTTATCTTTATAAGGATGGAGAGGAAATCGAGGCGCTGCTGAGGGGTGACATCCAGATGATTGCTCCTGCCACAGCAAAAATCAGCTCATCTGTGCCTGAGTTGCAAGTCCTTGACTTGCCTTTCGCATTCCAGGACACCGATGAGGTACATGACTATCTTGAAGGGGATGTCGGAGACGAACTATTGAAAGGGCTCGAGAGGGAAGGTTTTTATCCATTGGGCATGTGGGAAAATGGATTCAAGCAAATGACCAATATATCAAAACCGCTCGTCCAGCCTGAAGATTTCCGGGGATTAAGGTTCCGAATCATGCCAAGTGAGATAATCAGGCAGCAATTTCTGGAACTGAAAGCAGAATTGCAAACCAATTCTTTCAATGAGGTGTATCAATTACTGGAGAAAAACGAGATCGATGGCCAGGAAAATACATACTCCAACATCGTCAGCAAAGGAATCCATTCCCAGCAGAAGTATATGACAGTCAGCAATCATGGCTATCTCGGGTATGTCGTATTGTTAAAGAAAGAATTCTGGGACCAGTTGCCTGAAGATGTGCAGCAAATCCTTCAGGAATCCATTAGGGAGGTTACTGCCTGGGAAAAGAAGATGGCCAGGAAGTTGAATGATGAGAGTTTAAAAGAGTTGAAGAATTGTGGATGTGTTGAAATCCACTATTTATCAGAAGAAGAAAAAGAAGTATGGGAAGAAGCTCTCAAGCCGATATACCAGAGATTCACCAATCGGTTTGGAGCAGAATTTATAAAACAGCTTCCGAGGAACAAAGGGGTAGAACACTAACACCAGGCTCTGTTATAGGCTAGGGTAATGCTGATTTTGCCAGCAAAATGTCTTTAGAGCCAAATAGCTAAAAAAATTTAGGGGGAAATACAATGAATTTCAATTGGAAAAAGAAAGCGATCGCTGCAGTTGCTGGATTGTCAATAGTTTTGACATCTGCCTGCGGAAATGGGGGAGGCAGCGAGACGAGCGGTGAAGCAGCTGAAATCAAATATCAGGATTATCCAAAAACCGTTAAGATTGGAACTGCTTCACAGGGAGGCACTTATTTCATTGTTGGTGGAGGTTTAGCCTCATTATTAGAACAAAAGCTGGATATTACAGCTAATGTTGAAGTAACAGGGGGACCTGTCCATAATATGCAATTAACCCAGGCGGGCGAACAGGATATCGGTATGGTAACACTAGGTCCCGCTTATGAAGGATATACAGGAACCGGCGAATGGACTGGCGGAAACAAGATGGAGGATGTCCGAATTGTTTTCCCAATGTATACGACACCGATTCATTGGTGGGCTTTAGAAGAATCAGGGGTTAAGAAACTTGAAGATATTAAAGGCCAACGTGTTGGTGTTGGACCGGCAGGAGGAACTTCTGGTACCTACGTTCCATTAATTCATGAAGTTTTGGGATTAGATACTGATAATGTCCAGGCTGGCGCAAGTGACATGGCTTCCCAGCAGATGGATGGGCAGCTTGACATCATCGGATATGCTGCAGGTATTCCTATTTCTGCCGTATCTGAAATCGAGGTTCAAAGGAAAATCAATTTCTTTGGAATCGATGGGGAAATGAGGGATAAGGTCACCGAAAAGTTCCCATACTTCTTCCCGTTCACGATCCCTGCCGACACATACACGACCCTGGATAAAGACATCGAAACAATTGCCATGTTCAACTTTGGAATTGTGCGTAAGGATGCAAATCAGGACTTTGTTTATGACCTGGTGAAAGCTTATCATGAAAATCATGACATGCTGGTAAAAACCCATGTATCAATGGAAGAAGCTGTAGAAGAAGCGATAAAGATTAATAAAGATGTTCCGCTTCATCCAGGGGCAATTAAGTATTACGAGGAAAAAGGAATTGAACTGCCGGAATCAGTCTATCCGCCAGAAATGAATAAAAAGTAAAATACTAGCCTATCCCCTTTTATGGGGATAGGTGTATTTAAGAAGGTAGGTATAAAAAATGAGCAAGGAAAAAACAGAGCAAACTGAATTGATCAATAAGCCTGTCCTCGAGATGCTTGAAGAAGCTGAAGAGGAGGAACAGGTTGAAAGTGCCACCGAGGCACGAAGGTTCACTGGCTGGACTAAGATCCTTTTCACCACGATTGCTGTAATCGGAGCGCTGTTCCATTTGTATATTTTAAACTTTCACCCGATTGATCCATGGCTATTCCGAAGCGCCCATTTACTGTTTGGAGCGGTTCTTGGCTTTATGCTCTTCCCGGGGTGGAAGAAAGCGAATGGAAAGATTCATATTGTCGATTGGGTGCTTATCCTGGCAAGCATCGGTATCTTTATCTATATATATATGAATTTAAAACTATTGCTTTTCCGATTTGGTGTCCTGCCGACAACAATGGACTTTATTGTGGCATTGGCAGGAATATTGCTGGTCCTTGAGCTTACAAGGAGGACAAGTGGGTGGACGCTTCCGATCCTGGCAGGCATATTTATTCTTTATGCCTTCGTCGGTCCGTACCTTCCAAGCATCCTTAACCATAGCGGCTATAGTATTGAACGCTTTACTACCTATATTTATGGTCTTGACGGTGTATTCGGAGTCACGCTCGACGTTTCGTCCAAATATATTTTGCTTTTTATTATTTTTGGAGCGTTTTTACAGATGTCGGGTGTAGGACGCTACTTTATTGATTTTTCTTTTACGCTTGCAGGAGGCATGCGCGGAGGCCCTGCTAAAGTAGCCGTCATTTCCAGCGGATTGATGGGAATGATGAATGGTACATCAGCAGGAAATGCGGTTGCAACCGGTTCGTTGACGATACCTTTGATGAAGCGAGTAGGCTATAATGGCCGATTTGCTGCAGCAACAGAGGCAACTGCTTCGGCTGGGGGTCAGATCATGATCCCAATCATGGGAGCGGGGGCTTTCCTGATGGCCGAAATTACTGGGATCCGCTATAGCGAAATTGTTATTGCAGCGACCATTCCGGCGATATTATACTTTCTGTCTGTCTATTTCATGGTCGATTTTGAAGCAATCAAAAAGGGCATGAAGGGAATAGCAAGAAAAGATCTGCCAAGTCTGAAAAGCATTTTGAAAAAGGCCTACTTGTTTGTGCCAATCATCCTGTTAATCGGAATGCTGCTAAAAGGATACTCTGTCATCATGTCGGGAACATACAGCATTCTGGCATGTCTCGCTATCAGCTGGGTTGGCAAGGAAACGAGAATGGGAATAAAGAAGGTGCTGGAAGCTTTAGAACTTGGGATGAAAAACACAATTCAACTCTTAGCAGTTTGTGCAACCGCCGGTATTATCGTCGGGGTAATCGCCTTGACAGGTGTTGGCCTAAGATTCAGCTCCATGCTCTTTTCAGTGGCCGGAAACAGTGAATTCCTCGCTCTCTTGTTCGCTATGTTCATTGCGATTTTCCTCGGAATGGGCATGCCGACAACAGCAGCCTATGCCGTGGGTGCTTCCGTTGTTGCACCTGGATTGGTTAACCTGGGAATTGAACCACTGTTTGCGCATATGTTCGTCTTCTACTATGCTGTTATGTCAGCCATCACACCGCCAGTCGCTTTGGCAGCCTATGCGGCAGCTGGAATTGCAGGCACTGATCCGATGAAAACGGGAGTGGAAGCATTCAGACTAGGAATTGCAGCATTCATCGTGCCTTTCATGTTTATCTACAGCCCGCAATTATTGATGGTAGGAAGCTTTATGGAGATTTCCATTGCTGTAACCACTGCAGCCATCGGTATTTATCTGCTGTCAGCCAGTGTCCAAGGCTGGTTTGCGGGACGGCGTGCCATTTGGGTCACGAGGGTTTTGCTAGTCATTGCTTCCCTTCTATCAATTGATTCTGGCTTAAAGACAGATTTAATCGCGCTTGTGATCATTGCGTCGGCTGTTGCTGTCCAGCTGATCATCGTGAAAAAAGAGGCAGATAAAACACTGGCAGTCTAAGTCCAAGTGTTATAGCAAATTGGGGAAGGAGGGATCAAGGAGACCGATGGAATCCTTGATCCTTTTTTTCTTACTAATCATATTTCCAACAGGTAGCGAGGGTTCTGTAGCGAAAACTGCTGCACTGCCTCTTTAGCATCTATGTTAAAAATAACAGTTACATATTAAGAATAGCAGGGAGAGATATAAGATGAACCAATTAGATATATCCGTAATACCAGGTGATGGAATCGGCAAGGAAATCGTTCCTGCGACTCTGCAAGTCTTAGACACACTCGCCGACCTTCATGGCGGGGTGAAGTTCCGTTACCAAACACATCCATGGAGCTGTGAGTATTATCTTGAACATGGCCGGATGATGTCCGAAGACGGAATGGAGCAGCTTAAACAAACAAATGCCATTTATCTTGGCGCGGTCGGTAATCCCCAACTTGTTCCTGACCATATTTCTTTATGGGGCCTGCTGATTAAAATCCGCCGTGAATGCGAGCAGGTGATCAATTTCAGGCCTGCGAAATATATTGAGGGAATCAAATCCCCGCTTGCAGAACCTAATCATTTTGACTTTATTGTCGTCCGTGAAAATAGTGAAGGAGAGTATAGTGAATCCGGAGGGAGAATTCATAGCGGTCAAGATGAAATCGCGATCCAAAATGCCATTTTTACCCGTAAAGCGACGGAAAGGACAATTCGCTATGCCTTTGAGCTGGCGCAGGGAAGAAAGGGCAGGGTCACGAGTGCAACCAAATCAAATGGAATTGTCCACAGCATGCCATTCTGGGATGGAGTCTTCAAAGAAATCAGCTCTGAATTCCCGGGGGTTGAAACAGAGAGCAATCATATTGATGCTTTATGTGCCTTTTTAGTATCAAAGGCCCACCATTTTGATGTCATCGTTGCCAGCAACCTTTTTGGCGATATCCTTACTGATCTGGGAGCAGCAATCATGGGGAGCATAGGCATCGCACCGGCAGCGAATATCAATCTGACTGGACAATATCCATCCATGTTTGAACCTGTGCATGGTTCTGCGCCGGATATTGTAGGCCGCGGAATAGCAAATCCGATCGGGCAGCTCTGGACCGCAAAAATGATGCTCGATCACCTTGGACTGAAAGAGCTCGGTGCGGTATTGCTGCGTGCAATCGAAGAATCAATCTCTGAAGGAGTAAAAACGCGAGATATCGGCGGTTCTTCAAATACTGAGGAAGTCATCACCCATATTAATTCAAAGATTCTATCCTATTAAAAGGGCAACCCGGTTCATCACCCAAATTGGAAAATAAAAAAACTCCCGGCTGGAATTCAACATTCCAGCCGGGAGTTTTTAATTATTAATGTTTGCGAGATAATAGTACCCTTATGTAGCAGCATCGCTTCCTATAAGGGTACAATTAAGGGCTAATCGTA
>NZ_JAGGQP010000018.1 GCF_018613235.1 Bacillus sp. ISL-41 | reverse complement strand
ATCCATAGCGTCGATGGAGACACAAAAAGGAGCGAATTCCGAAAAAAGCGCTATCCATAGCGTCGATGGAGACACAAAAAGGAGCGAATCCCGAAAAAAGCGCTATCCATTGATGTATGTAGGAGGAACCCTGCAATCTAAATGACATAAAGTAAATAAGGAAAGCGAGGGGAGCCATATTGAGCTTTACAGAGATGATTCCAGGAAGGGTTTTTGTAGGAGGCAGGATTTCCTTTAAGGATTGGCCATTTGTCTATCAACATATTACTTCGATCGTAAACCTGCGGACAAAGCCTGACCAACCGCCTTTTGATTTTTCTCAGCGAATAATGATATGGGCACCTTTAACTATCAAGGAAGCTCCGACCATCGAATGGGTAGAAAAGCTAATTAAACAATTAAACTATTTAGTTGAAAAGGGACACCGCATCCTTATTCATGATACGTATGGTTCCCAACGGCTGGGTTTTGTGATAACAGCATATTATATGCAGCGTTTTCAGTTAAGCCTTAATCAGGCACTGCATACTGTAAGACAAATTAAACCGGACATAGAGCCTACTCCAAATTATATGGAAGTGCTGACCGAGTATGAAAGGCACCTTGGATTCGGGGAAGCATGAGATGTTATTAGGTAAACTTTGTTGTTTTCTAAACTGCTGGAGGCCTTTTTTATATTTGTTGTTTAAATATTCTTGGTAGTGTTAATAGGGACCAAACGTTATCGAATCTATCCCTATTTCTAATAATATTATCGTATTTAACTAGTATGCAATAATAGCTTAAAACGAAAAGCCATGCTGCTCTTTCATTTTGGCGAAAATTAACAGTTTCAATATGATCCATCTATTTCTTCATATGGACACAAGTAAAAGTGGGAAGTTGGAAGGTGCCTGCAAAGATAATGCTTCTACATACAATCTGATTTCCACACACTACTACAGGCCGAAAACCATTAAACACACCATATCCTGTAACCGTTATCGTGTCACAGTCCAAAGTAGGGAGAGTGGTTGGTGGAGTTGTACAACAACCTATAACATGGTCTACACATACTTTACCTGAACAACTTATACGTCCAAGGCCGGAATCATCAAATGTTGGTGGACAAGCAGGGTCATTTTCTATTGTGTTTAATCCTCCGCAATCACCTATTATCGATGAGCTCCCAATAAAGGGAATACATCCAGTAACCCTTACTTGATATAATGGTACGGTTACAGGACCACAGTCGGTCTCAACAGTCTGCTCACATTCTTCTACATGGGCCCTTAATTGATTCGTATTATAAATTAACCTTATATCGTCAATCACGCCCAAAAAACCCTCAGGAATTTCTACTTCACAGCAAAAATTGACGTTTCGATTAACCGGTTCACACGTAAGGTCACCAACTTGATTAGGAGTAACAGGTGTAAAATCCACCCCCTCAGCAGCCGCTTGGTCAGGAAGAGACGGAAGCGGGTTTTTAACTTCCTTGTTCTCGTTTATCATTTTTTTTTCCACTTTTAACAACACTCCTTTCTTTAATATGGATATGCACTTAACACTTAACTTGAGTGGATGAATGTATTGGTTCGAAAAAGGTATTCTTCTAATTTTGCCTTTCGATGCTTACCCTCAAAGAATTTTCATAATCGTAGTATAATAACAAACGAGGTGAGAAAAGCATGGAGGACATAACATTAAGCTCATTGCTGGATGTCATCGGAGAGTTGTTTTCGGATGAGATTTCGATTGCGGTTTCGAATACAAGAGAATACATTTATTATCGTCCCAGCAAAAGGGTTGATTTGAAGATTGCTGCTGGCGATCCTGTTAAGGAAGGGACGATTGCCTATAAAGCGCTGATGTCGAAGCAGAAGGTTTCTGAGTTTATTAACAGGGATGTTTTTGGTATTCCTTATCATGGCATGGCAGTACCGTTTTTACATAATGGCAAGATTGAGGGCTGTGTGACAGCGATCTATCCGGCGCTGACGGATGGAAAGTCAGTCGTGACTCTGAAAACCCAGGATGGCTGGATTCCGGTTCCTTTTTCAAAGGTGATCCATATTGAAGCTAAAGATAAGAAGACGCATGTCTACACAGATGAGATATCGGGTACCCATAAATACTCCCTGCAGGAGTTTGAATATTTACTTCCGAAGGATTCGTTTATTCGCTGCCATCGATCTTTTATTGTAAATGTGAACCATATTAAGACGATTTATCCGGACACTCATTCTACTTTTTTGCTTTCGATGGATAATGGGGAACGGGTGCCGGTCAGCCAATCTTACTCCAGTTACTTTAGAAAGCTGCTGGGATTCTGATTTATTCTGCTTTGGTGTCTAAATTTGCTGTTTTGTCCGAATCTTTGGTCTAGTATGCCAAAAACCATATCTTGATGGTGCTAATGGGTAAAATGATTATAACTATTCATTAAGCGAGGGATTGAGATATGGAACATCAATTAGAAAGAATTAAAGATCACCGACTGAAGGACAAAGTTGTGACTCCTGAACAGGCAGCTTCCTTCATTGAAAGCGGAATGTCTTTAGGGTTAAGCGGATTCACGCGTGCGGGTGATGTAAAAGCGGTACCATTTGCTCTGGTTAATAAGGTAAAAGAAGATGAAAATTTTAAGGTTAATGTCTATACTGGTGCTTCACTGGGTTCTGATGTTGATAAGCGGTTCGCTGAAGCGGGCATTCTGGGCAAAAGATTGCCATTCCAGGCAGATGCGACAATGCGCCGCGGAATCAACCAGGGAGATTTTCTATTTGTCGACCAGCATTTATCCCATACAGCCGAGCTGATCCGTGCTGATGTCATGGAAGTTGATGTCGCTATTTTGGAAGCGGTTGCAATCAACGAGGACGGAATGGTCATTCCAACGACTTCGATCGGCAATTCGATGGCTTTTGCCCGGAATGCAAAATCAATCATCATCGAAATCAATACAGCTCAGTCAACAGATCTGGAAGGACTGCATGATTTATACGAACCAGGAAAACAGGGGGCAAGGCAGCCTATCCCGCTAACAAAAGCGGATGACAGGATCGGAACCATCGGAATCCCGATTGATGTGGACAAGGTCAAAGGAATTGTGTTCACGAATCAGCTGGATTCCCCATCGACGATTGTCCCTCCGGATGAAGAAACAGTGGTAATGGCTCAGCACTTAATCGAATTCCTGCGAAAAGAAGTGAAGGCTGGAAGACTTACCGAAAGCCTGGCTCCATTACAATCAGGAATCGGTTCGGTTGCCAATGCCGTTCTACATGGAATGCTTGATTCAGAGTTTGAGAACTTAGAAGTTTATTCCGAAGTGCTTCAGGATGCGGTGTTTGACCTGATTGACGCGGGAAAGGTCCAATTTGCTTCATGCTGTTCAATCACACTTTCCGAAGAAAAAATGAAGCAGGTATTCTCAAACTTTAAAAAATACCGCGATAAATTGATGATGCGCCCTCAGGAAATCTCCAACCATCCTGAAATTATCCGTCGTCTCGGGTTGATTTCAATCAATACTGCCTTGGAGTTGGACATCTACGGAAATGTGAATTCAACTCATGTCCTCGGCACTAAAATGATGAACGGCATCGGAGGTTCTGGCGATTTTGCCAGAAATGCACGCCTGGCCATCTTCGTCACAAAATCGATTGCCAAAGGTGGAAACATCTCGAGCATCGTGCCTTTCGTCTCACATGTAGACCATACAGAGCATGATGTAGACGTGATTGTCACTGAACAGGGATATGCCGACCTAAGAGGCCTTGCTCCAAGGGAAAGAGTGGAACTGATCATTGAAAACTGTGCGCATCCGATGTACCGCGACCAACTGCGTGCTTATTATCGAGAAGCGCTGGAAAGAGGCGGGCAAACACCGCATATTTTAGAAAAAGCATTATCATGGCATACCAATTTTGCCAGCAAGGGTACAATGCTTGAAGAATCGACGGAAACGATTACTGTATAGCGCATTGTATTTCTAAGGGAATTTAGATTTCATTTCAATCGAAAATAGGAAATTAATATAGAAGATTATATAGAGGCTTCCCTAGTCCTAAGACATGTGGGGAGCCTCTTTTTCGTTGAGTTTTATAATATCTTCAGCAGAATAAAAAACAATAAACCTCTCATTGCTGGCATTGACTGGTCCAAATTACTTTCATGTTTCTCTTGATGATTTGTAAAGGATTCTTTCTGCATGTCGGCTAAAAATTTATTAACCCATCTCCTAATGTCTAAACTCATTAAGATTATGTGTCAAGTTTTTCAAGGGGATAAAATAGTTGCTTCCTACTATCCCTAAATGAGTAAATAGTCTGAAAACTCGACCAACGCCAAAACGTATAACGTATTAGAGGAACGGAAAGGAGGGAGCTGCAATTTCTTAATGAAAATATTTCCTGATTACTGCTAAAAATAGTTATATATACCTATAAAACTTAATATTTGAAATCAATCCGACAAAATCCAACAAAATTCCACAGTTGCAATATTTTCAATTAAAAATAAAAATATGAAATTTTACCTATAAAAAAATCTTATATTCAAGATTTTTGTGGGAATAAAATCACTGGAGATAATGCAGCTGTCAAGGGTCTGATTTGACGGTTTTGTGAACAAGTGATAGTAAATATATAGTAATAAAAAAGAAAAAACTCCATGTATATAGGTTTAATGAATCATAAAATTGGAAATAAACAAATAAATATTTCCATAATTTTCATATTTAAAAAAGAAAAATCTTTAAGTTTGAGCAAGAGAAGGGGAGAAAGAGATGAAGAAGATTGCAGCACTAATTTTCTGCATGGCTTCAGCGGCTCTATTTACTGGATGTTCCGATCAGGGTGCCGCTGAAAAAGAAAGCAGCCAGCCAGCAAAGCAGGAGGAAAAGAAAGAGAAAGAGGAAGCTGCAGAAAAGGTTGAATATCCCGAAGCGGCAATGACGGGTGAAGAAATTGTCAACCAGCCAGTTGGAGAAAAGATGGCAGAGGCAGCGGCCAAGGCTGGAACAGCTGATGAGGATTCTATAAGCGACATGGACAAATTGATGGCGGAATTCCAAACGAAAGATCAATCGGAACAGGAAATTTTAAATGGATTGATTCACTGGTTTGGCATGGATTATACAGAAGTTTACCAAAACCTTGTAAACTATGAACCTGATTATGGTGAATACGACATCGCCGGCGAGAAACAAAAGATCAAGAATATTGCTATACATATCGATTCAAGCGGAAGTATGAACGGACAGGTTTCAGGCGGAGTGAAAATGGATTTAGCCAAAAATGCCGTCAGAAAATTTGCTGCCGGATTCCCGGATGAGACCCCAATCACCTTGCGTACCTATGGGCATAAGGGCACAGGAGATGACAAAGACAAACAGCTATCCTGTTCAAGTACGGAGGTCATGTATGAAACCAATACTTATAATGAACAAAATTTCAGTGCTGCGCTGAATAAGTTTAAGCCAAGCGGCTGGACGCCTATAGCGGCCTCCATAAAAGCCGGATATGACGATTTACAAACAAAGGCAGATGAAAATACAGAAAATATCCTCTATGTTGTGAGTGACGGGATTGAAACATGTGATGGTGACCCAGTTGAAGAAGCTAGAAAGCTCGCAAACTCTGATCTGCAGGTCAAGGTCAATATCATTGGCTTTAATGTGGATGATGAGGGGCAGAGGCAGCTTAAAGCGGCAGCTCAAGCAGGGAATGGCCAATACTATACCGTCAACTCAAAGGTAGAACTGGAAAACACTCTAACCAAATTGATGGGTGAAGCAATGTCTTCCATTGAGAAAAATATCTCTAAAGCATCCAGCAAAACAGAAATCAACTTCCGGACCGCAGACTTAAAGCAGCAGGTCGGAGGAATCAGGAATGATTTCATGGACGTTGCAGACACGGAAAGAATGCTGTTAGGAGATGCATTATCGGAACTGCAGAAGCAGGAAAAAATTAAACCCGAAGACAGAGACGCCATCTATGATTTGATTAAAATCCGATATGAGGAATTGAATAGCTTCAGTGAGTCCCTGATGGAACAAGCGAAAGAAAAAGTAGACAAAAGACGCCAGGAATTAATCGACCAGATTAATGCTAGCTGATGAGAGAAGAGAGGATCCAGAATGCATATTGTGATGGATGAATCATTGGGTATCCCAAAGGACATTACGGGTTCTGCAACAATCCGGAATTCTAAATTGAAAAAAGCAGATTCTTTACATGAATATATAACCTCAAAAAAGGGCGGCATGTTCCAAAGAAGCTTGCCGCTCATCAACCGCACTCTTCAGGAGGAGCTTGAAGAAGTAGGGGCTTTACTGGAAACCCATCGCTCTGTTCTATATATCTATGATGCGTTTACAACCGATAGCGGAATCATCAAGCGGCTGAAAAACTGGTATTTTCCTAACGAAAAGCTTTACATTCTCGATGGTTCAGAAAATAAGGCACTAGCAGTATACCTTATTCTTGAGCAAGCCAATCTTACTGATGCAGAGGAAATTGCTTTTACAGGAAATTATAAGAGACTGACAGTGGTTAATAACCAGAAATACCGCAAACCCTCTAACTACCTTACATTGAAGGAGAGAAAATCCAAGCAGTATTTTTTATTTGATCATACGAGTGAAAAGCCCCTTGTCTCAGGAATGAAACAAGGGCTGCTTGATGAAATTTTGAAGCATAATCCTTCCGATATGCTGATTATGGCATCGAGAACAAAACTGGATTTTGAATCTCAGGGAGCGAGCTTTTATCAGCTGGAAGGCACAGGGCTGCCAGTTCACTCAGACGTGGTGGATATCTTGATTGCTGATCAGGACGTGCCGCTGTATGTGAAGAAAACTAATGGAGTGACAAATGGATGATAGATTCTAAAAGAAAAGCAATTTTATTTTTAACGATTTCTTTTTTACTTGCTCTTGTAGCAGCGGGGGTCATCCTCGTCCAAATCAACCAGGCACAGGAAAAGCTAGGTAAGACTGTAGCGGTTGCAGCGGTAAAGGAAGATGTAAAATCCTATTATGAGCTTACAGCTAAAGACATTGAATGGATCCAGCTTCCAAAAGCAAGCGCACAAAAAGGCTTCATTACAGATGAGAAGGATTTAGAAGAAGTTATTACCGTCGTAAATTTAAAAGGTGGAGACCTTCTTACAAAAAACCTTGTGAGAAAGAAAATAGATATACCTGAAAACGAGCGTGTTGTATGGCTGAATGCAACTGAAATCGTTCTGGTCGACCAGAAGAACATTGCTCCAGGGGATCTTGTAGATATCATAGTTACAACTGGCAAGGAAGACAAAATGCAAACAAAGCGAATCTTCCAAAATGTTTATGTTGTCGAGGTTGAAGAAGTGGATGAAGAACCTCCACGTGTGCGGATTTCCGTGCCGATTGAGGATGCAGAAAGCCTGATTCATTACCAGAACTCAGCAAAGCAAATCAGGGTGCTCAGGGTAAATCAGGCATCTTCAGGTAAGCAAGAGCTTAAGGAAGCGGAGACTTCACAACAAGCTGAAGGAGCAGACAAAAAGCAGCAGGAGCAAAATAAAGCTGATGGGGAGGCTGGAGCAGCAGCAAATACAGAACAACAGAAAGCCCCAGCCGATAAGGCACCAGCTGACAAGGCAACCGACAAGCCTGCATCTAAAGAACAGTCTAAACCTTAGAATATATTAAAATCTTAATCTTATACCGTTTTAAACTCAGGGAATCACCCCTGAAGAAACACCTTAATCATAAATATTTCATTGCTTTGGAAGGATGCGAAAGTGTGAGCATATATAAAGGTTTGCTGATTAGCAAGGATAGGAGCTGGAGTGAGGAACTGCTGCAGTTGGTCAGCGAGGAAAATATCGAAATTTCCGTTGTGTCCGAATGGAAACGGACGTTTCGTGAGCAGCAGTCCTATCATTATATATTTGTTGATTTAGATACAATTGAGAACCCGCAGCAAATTCCAATGTCTTCCTCAAGCATTGTACTGGGTCTAACACGCAATTATGAATTTGAGCAAGCGAGAACCTGGCTTGTAGCCGGGGCAAAGGATGTTATCGTCCTGCCAGGTGAGAAAAACAGGCTGTTGGAAGCATTGAAAGCTTCTAAAGAGCAATTTAAGTTCCAAAAAGAAACAGAAATGGGATATGGCAATGGTCAGGTTCATGCCTTTTATAGTGCGAAGGGCGGGAGCGGCAAGACATTGCTCGCCAGCTTGCTGGCTCAATCCTTGAGTATTCATCACGGTTTTAAGGTTCTGCTTATTGATTTGAATGCTCAATTCGGGAATGCAGATGTTCTATATGGCATTCAGCCTGTCCGTTCTTATTTTGATCTGATTCCAGTTATGGATGAGATGGATATTCGCCACCTGCAAAACGTTTCAAATTATCATGAAGAAACAAAGGTAACGCTTTTGACTGGTCCAGCGAATCCGGCAAAGGCAGAATCCATTCCTGATGAATTAATCGGAAGGCTGATTCGTGTGGCAAAAAGCCATTATGACTACATCATTCTTGATTTGCCGTCTCACATCAACAATTCAACTTTTACAGGACTGAATGAATCCAATCACATTCATTACATTCTGACACCTGACAGCCTGGGGCTGAGAGCCTTTAAGTATTCTGAGGATTTGTTTGAGCGATTCCAGATTGGCAGAGGAGGAGAGGTATCAGTCCTGATTAATCGATACCATCCAAAGCTTGAATTAACTCTTAAGGATATGGAAAAAATCATTGGCCGTGAAGTGAATGGCTGCATTGAATCGGACTTCTTCTCGATCCAGCCATTCATCAATATGGGAGAAGGATTTTATAAAAAGAAGAAGGATAAGGGCAGCAACAAGGTCTCGAAATCCATGAAAAAGTATGTGGATGAAATGCAAAATCGTACAAAGGGGTGATTTGAATGTCGTGGGTAGAGAAAGCCTCCATTTTAAGCACACAAAAAATCACGCCGCAACGTGAATGGAACGTAGAACAATCCCAGGTCGACAGATGGGTGAGGCATTATAAATCCCGTCTGATAAAGGAAGCCAATCTTGAAAACATAACGACCTTATCACCTGTCGAACGAAAAAAGACGATTGAACGACTGATCATGCAAATGATCGATGAAGAAAAGGTCATTATTCCAAATGACCAGATTGAACAGATTATCCAGCAGATCATCAATGAGTCTGTAGGATATGGGCCATTGGAAGCCCTGTTAAGAGATGATTCGATTACTGAAATCATGGTGAATGGTGCTTACGAGGTGTTCATTGAGAAACAGGGGAAGATAGAAAAAACGAATGTACGGTTTAAGGATGATGAGCATGTCCGTCACATTATCGACCGGATCATTGCGCCGCTAGGCAGAAGGATCGACGAGAGTTCACCGATGGTAGATGCGCGTTTGCTCGATGGAAGCCGTGTAAATGCCGTCATTCCACCAATCAGTATCGATGGTCCATCGATTTCGATCAGGAAGTTCAAAAAGGATCCATTTACGCTTGAAGACTTGATGGGCTTTGGCAGTTTTTCAAATGAAATGGCCATCTTTTTGCAGGCCGCAGTTGAAGCAAAAGCAAATATCCTTGTATCCGGCGGGACAGGAAGCGGTAAAACAACCCTTCTGAATGTCCTGTCAGCCTCGATTCCAAGAGGTGAAAGGATCGTCACGATTGAGGACATGGCAGAGCTTCGTTTCAATTATGACAATCTGGTCAGGCTTGAAGCAAGGCCGCCGAACATGGAAGGAAAAGGGGAAGTTACGATCAATCATCTGGTTAAGAACGCACTGAGGATGCGTCCTGACAGGATCATTGTAGGTGAGGTCCGTGGCTCGGAAGCAATCGATATGCTTCAGGCGATGAATACAGGTCATGAAGGGTCATTGACGACTGTTCACGCCAACAGCCCGAAGGATGCCCTTGGCCGTCTGGAAGCAATGGTCATTATGTCAGGACTTCCGCTGACGGTTGAGGTAATCAGAGGATATTTCGTTGGGGCGCTTGATTTAATCGTCCAAACCTCTCGTTTCTCTGACGGTAAAAGGAGAATTGTCAGCATCGCTGAACTGGTGGAGGAAGATGGGGAGATTATTGCGCGTGATATATTCCGATTTAACCGGGAAGCAACACTGGCTGATGGAACAATTGTCGGAAATTTCGCTGCGACAGGATATGTGCCAAAGCTGTATCAGCGCTTTGTATCTTATGGTGTTGAATTCACGAAAGAACACTTTCAGGCGGGTGCAGTAACATGACAACTGCCTTGCTGTTATTGACTGGCTGTGTTTTCTTTTTCATCATTGGTATGTTTTATATTGTGCAGAGCCGTAATACAAGAGGGACGGTTAAAAGAGTAGATCAATGGTTTGATAAAAGCGATAGCCTGGAACGAAAAAGCTTCGTCTTGTTAATAGGTGACCGTTTCGACCGTTCAGAACTCTCGGATGAATTGGAAAGGAAACTTTACCAGGGCAATATTCCGTTGAAACCTTCTGAATATATGGGAATCTATATTTTGCTGCTTGCGCTCTTGACCTTTATCAATCACTTTGTCCTAGGGCTTTATATCATCATGGCAATCATGTTCGCTTATTTAATCGTTTCATTGGGTTCTAAGTTTTATTTGAACTCTACTAAAAATAAACGGACAGAAATATTTAATAAACAGCTTCCGGAAGTGTGCCGGATGATGTCCAACGGTATAAAGGCCGGGCAAACCATTCCGCAGACAATCGAAATGGTTGGGCGAGATATGAAGGAGCCAAGCGGCCAGGAGTTTCAGAAGATGGATTACCAATTTAAACTTGGAGACAGCCTTGAGACCGTTATGAATGATTTCAGGGAGCGGGTACCGAGTAATGATATCAATATTTTTGTCAGTACAATCCTGATCCAGCAACGTGTGGGGGGAAACCTTGCTGAAGTTCTTTCTTCAATGGCTGAAACCCTGGAAGAACGCAGCCGTGTCCATAAAGAAATCCAGACCGTCACGGCTGAAAGCCGCTCGATCGCTTATATCCTGGTCGTGATGCCATTTCTGATGGCGATGATGATGAATCTCTTCATCAAAGGCTTTTTGAATGTTTTATTTAGACCTTTGGGTTTGCTGTTATTTTTAGCTTTTTCCGCCTTAGTCTTTTTTGCCTTCATTTTAATTAAGAGAATTACAAATATAAGGGTGTAGATAGGATGAAATTAATCGGTTTTTTCTCAATGGTGATGTTTTCGCTTATACTGCTGACGTTGTTCATTGGGTTTGTCTATCTGTATCTGTTTATCGTAAAAAAAGAAAAGCTCCTGCTTTCCCAGGGATATAATCCAAAGAATCGGAAGAAAAAGATCCCACTAAGGGAAAGGCTGTTGTCACCGATTATCCAATGGGGATTCAAGGCAGGCCCGGTCGGGATTAAATATCCGTTTTTTGCTGAGATCGATAAACACGATCGCATGCTAAAGGAGGCGGGAAACCCTCTAGGGATGCAAATCCAGGATTTCTATGGTTTCAGGTTTGTGCTTGGTTTGATCGGCCTCGGATTTGGCAGTTTCTACTCTATTCTGGGAATGCCATCAGGACTCCAGATTCTATTAATCTCCATTTTAGGCGGGTTTTTAGGACCGAGTCTTTGGCTTTATTTCAAAGCGAAATACAGACAGGAAACGATCAGCATCATGATGCCTGATTTTCTTGATACCGTCAGTGTCACCCTGCAGGCAGGAGTTGGGTTGGATTCAGCCCTGAAACAAGTAACAAAGCAATTTGAAGGGCCGCTAAGCGAGGAGATTGATCGTTTTAACAAGGAAGTCGAGCTCGGAGTTCCCAGGCTGACCGCTTATCAGAGTTTGATAGAAAGGAATTCTTCGAAGGAACTGCATTCACTGGTTAACGGATTGATACAAGGATCTTCACTTGGTGTGCCGGTATCCAGGACATTCAAACTCCAGGCGGATGATTTAAGGGCGACAAGAGGTTTCATTGCTAAAGAAAAGGCAGCCAAAGCAAGCCCGCAAATCACGCTGGTCACCACTTTTTTCGTGGCACCAGCCGTATTCGGCCTCATAATTGGTCTGCTTGCGTTAAATATTTTCTACAATCCTCAAGCATTTGGGTTGGACTCCTTCTTCAAGTAGAAGGATTAACTATAAAAATAAAAATCGGGAGATGAATAATATGTTAAAGAAAACTATGGTGAAGATGACTGGTGTATACAATCGTTATGTGAACAATGAGAGAGGTGCCCAGGCGCTTGAATGGGTTGCATTAGGCCTTGTTGTCCTTGCGGTCATGGGCGCAATTGCTTCGGGCATCGGCGAGGACACTTCTCTTGGACAGACGATCATGAGCAAGTTGAGTGAATTGGTAGGAAAGATTGGCGCAGGATCATAATAATAATTTCCGGGGTTGTTAAATTTGAAAGGAAAAATAAAAAAGCTTCTTAATAATGAAAAGGGTTCACAGTCGATCGAATTTGTCGCGATGTTCCCGCTGGTTATTCTGGCTTTCCTGATCATCTGGCAGGTTGCGCTGATTGCCTTTTCAGTTGTAGTCGCAGAATCGGCTGCCCGAGATGGTGCAAGGGCAGCTTCTGTACATGATCCTGACTGGGAAAATGTCACAAAAAGATCAGCCTATGGCGTAAAAATTAAAAATATATCAGGTGGACCGGGTCCTGATGAAGCCAGGGTTGTGGTGGAGGTCCAGGCGCCAATCGTGGCCCTTCCGCTGATTTCGGAAATGAAATTCTCCTTTGCGATGGATGCAGTGATGCCAATGGAGGAAGAACCAGATGACGATTAAGAAACTGAAAAACTATATTAACAACGAGAGAGGCAGCGGCATGCTGATCATCATGGTTGGCATGCTTATAGCTGCTATTTTCATAGCTTTGATGTTCTTTGATTTCTCAAATGTATTCATCAATAAACGGGTGACCCAAACAGGCGCTGACTCAGCAGCCTTGGCGGCGGCAAAGTCCTCCAAGGACACGATGAAGGAAACGCTGCAGGATAAAACCCAGGAAGAGCTGGATGCATTAGGAGAAGCCTGGGAACAGTTCCTGGAGGATTCTGCAGATTCAGAGCCTCCTGCGGAAGGAGAGGATCCACCGCCGCCTCCCTCTGAAAGTGAGCTATTAGCAGAGTTTGTGGAAATGATGGAAGACAATTACGATGGCCGGAATATGCCTGGCGATATGGTCGGGTGGATTCTGGATCATTCTGTCGAAGTCAAAGCAAAGACAGCCATGAAGTTCTTCTTTGATGATGATGGCGTAAGGGATATTGCCTGCAAGTCGGTCAGGGATAATTTGACGGAAGCCCGTAAGGAAGCAGAAAAATTCGCGAAGGAAAACCAGAATGACAAAATAAAACAAATGACATTCATCCCCGAGGATTTCCGCATCTATGTCGTGACAGAACGGAAGGGTCAATATACGACAGTACCAGATGAAGGAGTTCCGGCAATTACCGCAGAATCATCTGCCAGGATCGGGGAGCCAGAGGGCTTTGACATATTCTGCGACTAGTCTGCACAATGGTCCATTAACCCATGATTATTGGAGCATTCACTTCTTTTTAAAAGGGTGATAAAGTAAATGACAATTAGAAGTTCAAAAATTAGAATCGTATTAGCATTTATGGCTTTATTTCTGATCCAGTTTGCCGTTATAATCCCTGTCTCGGCGGATTTGACAGAGGTCGAAACCAATAAGCAGGGTTTGAGTAAAACAGAACCAACCGATGCGTCGGGAGGAGAACCGGTTGATGGCGAGGATGGTCCCCTGCCCTGGTGGAAAAAGGCATTGAATGAGCTGGGGGATATCGGAGACAGTCTAGTAGATGGCTGGAACAAGTTTAAAGACTGGGCGGTTGATGAATGGAATGATGCCTGGGATTTCGCAAAAGATAAGTGGAATGATGCCTGGGATCTTGCAACAGACGTGTGGGGCAGCATCGAAGACTTCTTTAAAAGTATTGGAGACTGGTTCAGTGAAAATGAATGGGCGCAGACGCTGCTCGGAGGGATTCTTGCTGCGGGCATTATCATCGGTGTCATTGCGCTCCTTGTATTCTTTGGAGTGATTGCTATTCCTCTTGGGATTGTAGCAGGGCTGATCATTGTGGCTGGTGCGCTTATTGGCGGATTCACCTATCAATGGCTCGCGGGTGATAATTACAGCTTCTGGGGAGCGTTTAGTTTCGCTCTTGTTGGAGGAGTACTAGGGTATATTGGCTATGCCACCGGCGCATTTGCCGCAGCAATCGGCTGGATCAGGACAGTTGCCTGGCCTGTTGCCGCTAACTGGTGGAGAACGGCCGCCTGGCCATGGCTCAGAGGGCGCCCGGCTGCTATTTGGGGCTGGATGCGAGGTACCGCTTGGCCGTGGCTTAGAACAAAGACTGTTGCCGCATATAGATGGGTAAAGATGAGGCCTTTATGGGGGCAAATTAAGGGATTTTATACTGTGAATAATGTTCTTAAATTAATGTTTAAAGGAGCAGCATTAGGAGGAGCAGCAGGGTTCTTCTCCAATATTTTATCTTATGTTCTTACTTATAAATTCACTGGGAAAGAATTTTCGGTTTCTGATTTATTTTGGGATACTATCATTGGTTCTGTTTCAGGTTTCCTATTAGGTCCAATTCTTATTCCTGGCGTTACTTTAGGTTTTGGCATGGTAGGAGCTATAGGAGTGTATGGTGGAATAGAAAACTATATTTCTGGAGTAATTAAAGAAGGAGATTGGTTAGGGTTTGACAATATACTTGTAGGTGCTGTTGTTACTGTTGTTTCAATTAAAGTCTTTACCCCACTCCTTTCATTCTTAAAAGAGGGAGTAGTAGCTGACAGTGTTACTAAAACAATTGAGGAAGTAGTGAAAAGTGGGGTGAACGGTGATCTCACTAATAACAGCAAAAATGAACCAAGTGTAAAGCCGGAGACGGATTCTGATGTTGATTCTAAAAATGAACCAAGTGTAAAGCCAGAAACGAATTCTGGTGTAGATTCTAAAAATGATACAAGTCCAAATAATAAAACATCAGATATTGAGGATAAAAATATACCTGAATCCAAGAGTATTCATAACAATCAAACAGCCCCTCCTTATCCACTTCAAAACTAACTAAAGTAATTGCTTTTAAAGAGGTGAATTAAATGAAAAAGGAAACGTGGACAAAAATAACTTATTCATACCTTCTTTTAGTAGGCGTAGCATTTGCAATCTATGCATTCAATGTTGCAGACGAAAATTGGAATATAGATTTCGAAGAACAAAAAAATAATATATATATCTTTCTCGCCTTATCATTCGTGGCAGTAATTTTAACTGCAGTAGATGCGGCAGGTGTTAGGGAAAATAGTAAAAATGTAGGAAAAAAGGCTATTTACGGGGGACTATCTCTTGCAGCTCTTTTTGTGGTTTGGCGACTTCTTGTCACAATATTTTAGTATAACATTTAAAAAAGTTTAATTTCTAAGATAATAACTCTACGCTCCAATATTTAAAAGGATTAGCCGAAGAAGGCTAATCCATTTTTTTAGAAATTCTTATATTCAAATGTAGACCTTCTCTAAAAACTATTTTATGGTGACCAAGGACCCTCACCATTGGATCTTTGATAGTGTCCAACTTGTTATGTGTGCATTAGGAATTAGAGGTGATTTCATGTCAAAGAAGTTACTAACCATAATAACGGGGATTATCATTGTGGGTACTTTAACTGGAGCTATTATTTGGGCTATTTCTGAAGCGGACGAAAATGGGGTAATATATCTTGAAGGGAATGAAAATATAGCTTATATCTTTTTAGGCTTATCAATCCTTGGCCTGATTACCGGATCGATATCTTTAAGAGCAACAAATGATGAAGGTGACATCATTAGTAAAAAGTCGGTGCTTTCAGGGTTGGCACTGGCAGTGATTTTCTTCATATGGAGGCTTTCGGTTGCATTATAGAAGTAAGCAACTCCAAAGTGTCTAAGAAAGTGGGTTTAATAGACATTTCAAAGGTGAAGCAACTCCAAAATGTCTAAGAAAGTGGGTTTAATAGATATTTCAGAGATGAAGCAGCTCCAAAATGTCTAAGAAAGTGGTTTAATAGACATTTCGGAGAAGAAGCAGTCCCAAAATGTCTAAGAAAGTGGATTTAATAAACATTTCGGAGATGCACTTTCATTTCAACTGAAGTATCAAGAAAATGTATCATTAAAAATCTAGATTAGCTTTTTAGGAGGCTCATCTTTTTAAGTCATATCCACTTAGAAATTTTTGTGAATAGAGTCTATAGTCCTAGGAACCTCCAAAGTTGTTATTCGTAAATAAAACATCGCTGAAATTTTTAAGGATTAAAACCTAAGGAGGTAACAATGAACCGGAAGAAGAATCCTATATTATCAGTTTTGCTGTTGTTGTTAAGCTCGTTTTTCATTTTGTCTGGCTGCAGCGATGCGAGTCCGAGTGATGCTAAGGCGAAGGCTGAGAAGAAACAAGAGGATAAATACGAAAAGCTGGTGAAGGAAAAAAACAAGGAACTTGAGCTTCAGCCGCTTGAACTGGGTTCCTATAACGAGGAGATTGGCTCCACTTTTTCCAGTCCGGAGCATAAGGAATTCGCGGTCAACGGGAAGGTTGTCGTCGAAGGGAAGATTGACAAGTTTTCCTCTTTGAAGTCGGATTATATATTGATCAAAGTATCGGCAGATGAAGAAGGGCCTGCGGGACAGCAGCATGAGTACTACGCTAAGCTCAAGGAGGGCAAGTACAAGCAGACAATTCGTTTTTTTAATGGGGAAGGTAAGTACCATGTGAGTGTCCATATCCCGAGCAATGAAACGGAGAATTATTATTTTGAAGCAACCGCCTTTGATGTCCACAATGTGAATCCGGATATTGAACGTGATCTTGTGCTGACCCCGTTTGGCCAGGACGCGGAAGTGGCTCTTGGTGTTGATTCTGGCTATGTGAAAGAAAACGAGATTTTTAGATTGGAAGGGGAAGCTGGAAATCTGACAGATGAAGATACCGTCATGCTTCAGCTGACAAAGGATATGGAGAGCTGGAAGCATATTATGCCGATCAAGGATGGTAAATTCAGCTATGACGTGCCTTTATTTTACGGTAAAGGTGTCCATGAACTCGAGGTTCTCGTTCCGGATGAAGAACGTGAGAATTACTACCAGACGGCTACGACTATTTTAATTGATAATGAGTCTGACAAGACGATGCTGCCGATTGAGTATATGGATCAATACCTAGAGCGCGGCGTTACTCTCGAGTCCCCTGTATATGGCGGTGAAGAGACAGATGGAATGTACAGTATAAAGGGGAAAATTGATCCTAATGCTGAGTTTGGCCCTGATACAACACATATCTATATCACGACTAAAAAGGGAGAAGATGAAGCGTTAGATGTCATTCCGGTTAAGGACTTTACATTTGATGACTCCTTTTATCTGCGGTTCGGCCCCGGAACATATGAGGTTATACTAAGTGTTCCTGAGATAAAAGAAGAAAATAGTGATTACTTCCGGTTTTACGGGTTTGCCCGCTTTGAGGTTGAATCAACCGGTGAAGACCAGCGTGACCTGCTGCCATCAAGGGGTGTTCAATCCGATTCAGAGCCGATCAGACAGCTGGCAAGTGAAATCACCGCAGGAAAGAGCACGGAGAGGGATAAGGCTAAAGCAATCTATGAGTATGTAGCCAAAACTGTTGCCTATGATGTTGAAAAGCTGGAGACGGATGATTTTGAGTGGGATGATAGCGCCCTGAAAACACTGGATTTAAAAACAGGTGTCTGTCAGGACTATTCTTATCTGACAATTGCTTTAATGAGAGCGAGCGATATTGAATCGCGGTTCGTTGAAGGTATGGCCCGCGGCGGCTGGTGGCCTTCAAGGCATGCGTGGGTCGAAGCGGAAATTGACGGTAAATGGATCACCATGGATCCGACCTGGGGTTCCGGGTATGTAGACGATGGAAAGTTTGTGGCAAAATATGATGAAAAGTATTTTGATCCCAATATGACTGAGTTTGAAAAAACACATACAAGAACGGGAATATCGTATTGAGAAAAATCTCAGAGCTGAAATTGGCTCTGAGATTTTTTTGTAACTAGACAGGGCTCAAGTTAAAAACAAACTCTAATTACAGCCGGCTTTCTGTGTCTCTTAAGAGTCAAGAACGATATAGGGATAGCGATATATCTGCTAAAATATAAATTTAGACGATATGACTCTTGCAAATATTGTAGAAACTCGTCATATTGTAGATAGGAGGTGCGATATGCGAAACGATATACAGCCGAATGAACAGGCATTCTCAACGAAAGAAGTGGCGGAGGAAGTAGGGATTGCTACTCCAACTGTCCGAAAGTATGGACAAATTCTGGAGCGCAACGGTTACGAGTTTTTGAAAGATGGCGACCGCCGAATCTTTGTCCAGTCTGATATTAAAGCGCTTATAGCGCTGCGCGATACGGACAAGCCGCTGGACGATACAGCTAAAGATCTTGTGGCCGAGCAAAAGGAAAGGCTCGAGGGATCGGGCAGTACGGAGATTGCAATCAATGATACATATGGGAATAATTTACCGCAGGACCCTGAGCAATTGAAAGAGGTTTTGCTTTTTGTGGTCAATGAACTGGCAGCAGCGCGTGAAATGAATATGCAGCTGAAAAACGATATGGCCCAGATGAAGACAAGTGTTTCCCAGCTTCAGCAAGACCATCATGTGATCAGTTCCAGCATTGGGAATTCAGCACAAAGAACAAATGCAAAGATTGAAAAAATCCTTGAACAGCAAAATGCCCATTATGAAGACTTGCTGCAGCAGGAAAGAGAGAGAAGCGGGCTCCTGCAAAAAGAGATTCAGAAAATGCGGGACGAGCAAAAGAGTGAGTGGAACTCCCAGAGTGATTTCAATAAACGTTTAGAAGAAGAATTAAAGAATAGAAAATGGGGTTGGCTGTCCGCGATATTCCGGAAATAAGCTACATGAAAGACCTTCAATACTCTTAAAAATAAAGAAGAACGGATCGTATTGCTGACCGATATGTACATGAGCATTGCTAAAAGTGAGTATTCATGTGCTTCAGAAAGCGTTACGATATATCGCCTGACGATACGCTATGCGAAAAACATTCAAAATGCCTCCGGACAGCAAAGCCAGGTGTCGATTACCCCACCTTCAAAATTCAACAATTTCCCGAGAAATATCTACAATTTATGATTATGCGTTCGACAAAATACCAGAACTTCCATATTAACAGAACGCGGATCAATGAATACATAATAAAATCCCCAACGGAGTATGCTCCATAGGGGATTTTTGTCGTTCATTTTATAGCAGCTTCTTCATCCGGCCTGCAAGAGGGATGACAATCAGACCTGCGATTACGACCTGCATGACGTTTCCTGGGATGGAGCCAAATGGCTGGATCCAGTTTCCGTATAGGACCACTTCAGTAAAATAGTAGCCTACGATCTTAATGACAAGGGCAGCGGCAACTGCCAGGGAGTAAACAAATACTTTCTTGCCTGGCATTTTTTCAGCCATCAATCCCGCTACATAGCCCATAGCGCCGACGATAACGAAAGTGAACGGTGCCCACAATGCCCAACCGGAGATTATGTCGAACAAGCCCATACCGAAGGCCCCTGCTATTGCACCTGTTTTTCTGCCGTAGACGAAAGCAGCAATAAATAGAGGAATGTTGCCCATATGGATCAGGCCTCCATTACCCATAATCGGCAGCCTGATGTTAATGAACATGGTTGCAACGACAGTCAATGCAATAAAAAGCGCATTGATGACTAAAACTTTTGTTTTAGTTGTTTCTTTGGTTGTTGAGTATGCTGCATTCATTTCGTAACCTCTTTCTCTTTTCAGGACTCTTTTCGTATGCTTCGAAACAGCCTTTTTACTTACTATCATACTCCTTATTGGTAACTTAATAAATACATAATAATATACACTTGTACAGAATTTTGGGAATTTAAAGCTTCCCCCTTATGCCTAAATACGAATCGATGCTTAATTTTCGGGAAACATAACGATGTCTTGTACCGAAATCGATCATGGGGAGTTGGATGAGGTGAATAAGGTATCAAATGTGTTCTGGATTTCTCTCGTTCTTGCGAGTGGCTTTGTGATTTGGGGCGTGGTTGCTCCGGTCCAATTAGGTGAAGTAATGGATCAAACCAAGGCATTCTTTTTAGATTCATTTGGCTGGTTCTATCAAATGGCAGCTTCTTTCTTCCTCCTGTTTGCGATATTTTTGATCTTTAGCAAGTATGGAAAAATAAAATTAGGAGCAGATGACGACAAACCAGACTTTAACAGAAAAACGTGGTTTGCCATGCTATTTAGTGCTGGTATGGGGATCGGGTTGCTATTCTTTGGAGTCTCGGAGCCTATTTCTCATTTTGCCAATCCGCCTATTGGTGAAGGGGGGACACCTGAGGCAGCAAAAGTTGCGTTGAGATACACCTATTTACATTGGGGTTTTCATGCTTGGGCTATATACGCTGTCATTGCGCTTATCCTGGCATACTATAAATTCAGGAAAAAGAAACCTGGGCTGATGAGTATAACTCTTAGTCCTCTGTTAGGTGAACGCTCAAAAGGAGCGATTGGAACCATCGTGGATGTAGTCGCGGTATTTGCGACTATTTTTGGTGTAGCGGCATCTTTAGGGTTAGGAGCTGCCCAGATCAATGGGGGTCTCAACTATGTAGTGGGGATACCGAACAACTTCACGACTCAGCTCATTATTATTGCAATCGTAACTGTTCTCTTTCTCCTTTCTGCCAGTACCGGACTGCAGAGGGGGATTAAGTATTTAAGTAATGCCAATTTAGTGTTGGCCGTCATTCTGCTTTTTGCATTCTTGTTTTTGGGTCCAACAGGTTTTGTGCTTGATCTGTTTACCACTACGCTCGGGAGTTATGTTCAGAACCTGTCTGGCATGGGATTAAGGCTCACTCCTTTTAATGAAGAACAAGCGAGCTGGATAAAGGACTGGACGATTTTTTACTGGGCATGGTGGATTGCCTGGGCACCTTTCGTTGGGACATTTATTGCACGTGTTTCCAAGGGAAGGACGGTGAGGGAGTTCATGATTGCCGTTCTCGTTATACCTACTCTGGTCTGTGCATTCTGGTTTGCGATATTTGGCGGGACTGCTATTTACTTCGAGTACTTTGAAGGTGCCAACATAGCCGGGCAAAACTTAGAAACAGCCCTGTTTTACGTGTACGACCTTTTACCATTCTCCGGTGCATTGGTCATTATAACCTTGTTGTTGATTACAACATTCTTTGTTACTTCGGCAGATTCAGCCACATTCGTCTTAGGGATGCAAACAGCAAGAGGAGATCTGAACCCTCCCAATGTGGTCAAAATAGTCTGGGGACTTTTTCTATCAGCCTCTGCTATCGTACTAATGCTCTCCGGAGGACTGAGTGCTATGCAAACAGCCATCATCGTCAGTGCCTTTCCATTGACCTTTGTTTTGATCGCTATGTCCTTCTCAATATTAAAAGACTTTAAATCAGAGGCCCTTGAAAAAAAGCCGAAAAAGGAAAAAGGGAAATTCGCAAAGAAAGAAGATAAGCCAGATCCAAGTCCGGTATAACAGCAGATAAACGAATCAAGCTAAGTAATTATTCAACAACAAAACAATTCTTTAGAATGTCCCAAGCGTCCCGAACGCTAGGGGTATCTATACCTGTTCTTCAATGAATGCCGGCGTGTTGAGTTTGGTATCTGTATAGTTTGTTGCATTGAAGTAAAAAGCTTTCAACGATTAGGAGTATAATGCATAATTAAGGACCTTTCCCTTTTGGGATAGGTCCATTTTGTTGGTTTTAGGAGAAAGTGCTTACTGAAATAACTAGTTTTTCATTTTTATTACTTTTACGGTAAAATATAACTATTTTTCCGTTACGATTTAATGGATAAATCTAGATGGAGAAAGGGATTCAATTGTTTTGCGAGAAGTCTATCTATTTTGGGTAAATAGTCTGAAAATTCCTAATAGTCGTTGACTAAATAATATACCATTGATAGTATCCTGAATTATTACATACCAAGAAAAGCCGGAGGTGACATTAGTTCTATAAAAGCAAGTCCCATAAATAATCAGGGAGTGAACATGCAAGTTGGAAAAGAAAACTGTTCGTAAAGTCGTAGCAAGTATATTATCTGCCGCTTTGTTAGCCTCTGGTTTTACCGCGTACGCGAATCTGGCTGACTCACCGGCAAGCAAGCAAGCATATGTCCGGTCTGATAAAAAGGAAGTTCAACAGTCGGGCTGGAATGAAAACGCTATCACTACACTGACGCTCATGCAGCTTGGTGACCTTCACGGACACCTTACGCCGCGTAAAAACCTGAATTCTGAAGAGTACAAGGGCACTGTGGGAGGACTGGCCCGCATCGCAACTGTGATTAAGGATATCAGGAGAGAACACCCGCAGAACTTGTTATTCAACGTTGGCGACACCCTGCATGGCGGTGCTGAGGCGCTCTACACTGAGGGCCAGGCGATGACAAATATTTTGGATAAGTGGAGAATTGACGGATATGCTTCGGGTAACTGGGATTTTCTTTATGGAACCGAACGCTACCTGGATCTCTTCAGGAATGGGCGATGGGGAGCGGTCGCAGCGAACCTTTATTATGAGAGCGAGCCTTATGCTGACAAGGCTGGGGAGCGGGTCCTTCCGCCATACCGGGTAATCAAGCGGGCTGGACTAAGTATTGGGGTTGTAGGTTTCACAAGTGAGCGAGGGCCAACTGTCGGAACAAGCACAACCAAAGGGTTCCGTTTTACTGGAGAAGGAGAAGAGCTGCCAGAGATGATTCATGAGCTGCGTGAAAAAGAGAAGGTCGATTTAGTCATCATGATTTCTGAACTCGGACTGGCCAAGAACCTGCAGCTGGCAAACCGCTACCCTGGGGTGGATATCCTTCTGTCAGCCGATATGCATGAAGAGACTCCGAGACTGATAGAAATGAAGTCAGGGACCCTCGTCTCTGAAGTGAGTCATGATGGGATTGCTGTCGGGCAGATGGATCTCCAGATAGGGGAGGAAGGCATCACAGGCTGGCGCTATGAATTGCATAGAATAAACGACAGCGTACCAGAGGATAAGGGAACTTCCAAGCTTGTCGAAAAGGAACGTTCCAAGTTTGTGAAAGGGAAGAAGTTCCATTCACACGAAAATCCAATAAACAAGACAATTTTGTCCAAACCGATAGATACTGTGATTGGCGAGGCAAAAAAGCCTCTCTATCGCGGGAATTTCTCGGATCATGAAATGCCCGGAGTAGTAGAGGGTTCTTCCCACGACTTCCTGGCAGATGTGTTCCGGGAAGAAACAGGAGCGGACATTGGCACCATCCGCGGTTTCCGATATGGGACGCATGTAGCTGCAGGAGATATCCTTCTTGAGGATATATATCACTTTATTCCAGTTGCCCCTTTCATTGCGAAAGGAACAATCACTGGCAGCCAGCTATCCGGCCAGATTGAGAGAAGCCTTAACGGTGCACTAAATCCTGATCCATTCAAATGGACAGGAGGCTGGGTACAGGGATACAGCGGTGTTCGCTATGAACTTGATCCATACGCTCCTGCTTTAAGTAAAGCAAGTAATATCGAGGTATTCGATCGTAAGACAGGGACCTGGCAGCCGCTTGATGTGGACAAGGAATACACTGTTGCAGGATATTGGTATCCAGGCCGGCCGGATGACATTGGAACTGGACTCAAGATCAGTGATACTGCTGTGACCGTAAATGATGCAGACGGCAATCCGCTTGACGCAACCGAGGTAGTAGCCCAATACCTGTCCAAAAATCCAGCGGATCCTGAATTAGGACGGGTCAAGCTTCTTCATAAACTTCCAGAGCCAGCCTATGGAAATCGTGAAATCCAGCCTCTTAATGGAGTCCCTGAGAGAGTCGGGACAATTCAAAACTAAAAAATACTAAAATACTAGATTGGAGAGATCAACATGCGCGAAAAAATTATCTTTATTGTCATGACAGCATTGCTTTTAACTACAAGCCTATCCTGGGCTGCAGCCAAAACAGATGGAGAAACGGGACGGCCGGATACAACGCCGCAGGGACATTACCAGGTAGTCTGGCAGGTAACTGACCCCGCTGGAACAAACGAAAGTAACTGGGCAGGTGTTTTAAACAATGTTGAAAACTCACTTGCTGAAATCGGTGAAGATAAAATGGAAATCGAAGTAGTAGCTTTCGGAGCAGGCATTCATATGTTGAGCAAGGAAAAATCATCTCCAGAGCTTCAAGAGCGTATCCGTAAACTTCAAGAGCGCGGAGTTGTATTCGCAGCCTGCGCAAATTCAATGGCGAAAAACGGATATGAAATGGAAGATATGATCGACGGTGCGGTCCAGGTGCCATCAGGTGCTGCGGAAGTAATCCGCAAACAGCGTCAAGGATGGATTTACATGCGGTCTTGATCATTTATAAATATCATAGGAAGGACTCTCCCTGGTGAGAGTTCTTTTAATTTTAAGGCTGTCTTTTAATGCGACTGAAATTATTGGATATATAATATTAAATTATATTTTCCTATTGTCCTAAATTTTTGCACGTGTTAATATCAGAATATTAAAAATAATATAAAAATATTTACAAAGGAGGACAGTGGGCTTTTTCATTCACCAAGACGATACATAACCATTTTCGTAAAATTGGGGAGGATGAAGGATGAAGAAGAGTCTAGCGGTTTTATTGAGCGGAGCGATGCTCATGCTCGCTGCTTGCGGTGGCGGTGGTAATCAGGCGAGCGGAGAAAAGAAGGAAGAGATGGTGAAAATCGGGATCACCCAGATTGTTGAACATCCGTCTCTTGATGCAGCGAGGGAAGGTTTTATTGACGCACTTAAGGATGCAGGTTATGAAGAAGGAAAGAATCTGAAGCTTGATTACCAGAATGCCCAGGGCGATATGAACAACAATGCATCGATTGCGCAAAAGTTCGTTTCAGATAAAAATGATCTTATTTTAGCGATTGCGACAGCAAGTGCCCAGGCAGCTGTCCAAGCGACAAAGGATATTCCGGTTCTGTTCACGGCAATCACAGATCCTGTCGGTGCTGAGCTGGTTCAATCCATGGAGAAGCCAGGTGGAAATGCAACGGGTACAACAGATACACATCCCGATGCCATTAAGAACACAATCGCAGCAATTAAAAAGTTCATCCCTGGAGCGAAGAAGGTTGGGATAATCTACAACAATGGAGAACCTAACTCTGTCGTGAATGTGAAAAATGCAAAGGAAGCACTGGAAGCAGCGGGACTTGAGGCAGTTGAAACGACTATTTCAGCCAGCTCTGAAGTGAAGCAGGCAGCTGAATCCATGGTCGGCCGGGTAGATGTTCTCTATATCCCAAAGGATAACACGGTCGTAGCTGCGCTCGAATCCGTGATCACAGTGGCGAATGATAAAGATATCCCGATGTTTGTCGGTGAAGGCGATTCAGTAAAACGAGGAGCGTTCGCATCCTATGGACTTGATTATCATGACCTTGGCTACACCACAGGGAAAATGGCAGTCGAAATCCTCGAGGGCAAAAAACCAGCTGACATTCCTGTTGGCTATCCGGAGAACCTCGAATTGGTCGTTAATAAAAAGGCGGCTGAAGAGGAAGGAATCACGCTGACTGAGGATATGCTCAAAGATGCAAAAATTGTAGGAGAATAATAGGGAGGAGCCTGCAGGATTTTTTGCAGGCTCTTATTATGCAGCTGACCAGATGATACTATTTTCCTAATCTAAATAAACCGAAATACCCTTCTAAATAAAACCATAACATAATACTTTTTAACGATGTGAAAAAAAGGGGGTATGGGTTTGCGAAGGAGTAAGAGGATTATGTCATTATTGATGGTTTTATTGCTGATGGTGCAGGTTGTTGCAAAAGCTGGAGATTTAGGCGGGGGTTCTTCTGGGACTCCGGGAACATGGTATGTAGGTTCTAACCCTTCATGGGTGGACCCGGCAAAAGCGCCGATTGTCTTTATTCATGGTTACAACAGTTCGGCCTCAGTCTGGTGGGACGGCAATGATATGTATGAGACCGCGCTGGCCAATGGATATCAAACAGCATTCATTGATCTTTATCCGGAAAGGGATATGTGGGAAAATGGGGCAATGCTGGCTGGAAAGCTGAGACAAATTTATGAGTATTTCGGCTACAAGAAGCTGGTCGTGGTTGGCCACAGCAAAGGTGGAGTCGATACCCAGACCGCGCTTGTCCACTACGGGGCGCACCAGTATGTATCGAATGTCATCACTCTTTCATCACCGCATCATGGCACACAACTATCGGACCTTGCCCACAGCAGCTCTGCCTGGTGGCTGGCAGCCTTGCTTGGGAACAATAATGATGCGACACGTTCTCTGCAGACAGGGAATATGAGATATTTTCGAAGCATTACCGATGGGAAGGCTGAGGCAAAATTGAACCGCTATTATACGTTAGGCGGATACAAATGGGGTTCATTCGGCAGTGCTTTATATTGGGGAGGCCTATATTTAAGCAGTTATGGATCTAATGACGGTGTCGTCACAGTCTCCAGCTCCCGCTTGCCTGGCGGAACAATCATTCGCGAAGGCGCATGGAATCATACGACCATTCGTGAAGGCTCACATACTTTTTCGGTATTCAAGCCGTATACAATGTCAGAGCAGCCTGCCGGTTCAAATGCATTCTCAGCTGCGGAGAGCGTGGCAGAGCCTGAGACAAACCAGATTATCAAAGGCGGCAAAGCTGAGAAAGCTATCAGAGAAAGTTTCGTGATCGAGGAAGGCGCAGAAAGCTTCCAAATGGCATTCCTCAGTGAAAAGAAGATGGCTTCGCTCAAACTGAAGGGACCGGATGGCCAAGAGTATAAGGCGTCAAGAGTCGAACAAGACGCTGGTGACTTCTTTAAAGGCGCATGGGTCCATACTTTTAAAATCGAAAAACCAGAGGCAGGGAGCTGGAAGGTATCAGGCCCAGCCGCCTCCTACCTGCTAGTGGTCGGCATTGACAGTCCGCTTGATGTTGAATTGAAAAAGGAAAAAAGTCAAAGTCTGAAGGCTTCATATAAAACAAAGTGGATCAAATATGACCACGATGGAAAAAAGAAGCTAAAGGAAGCAGGCAAAGGTTCGAAAGCTGGCAAGGTCCTCGACGGTGACCTCGCCGAGCCAGGTGTATACAACCTGACAACAGAAGTGACAGGAGTAGACACTAAAGGGAAGCCGTTCGAAAGGACCATCATTGAATCCATCTATGTCGATGAAAACGGAAAGACTCATAGATAAAGGAAGAGGCGGCTGGTGAAAAACCAGCTGCTTCTTATGAATGACAGGGTTGACGGAACTTAACCTATCAAACGCCATCCATAAGGATTATAAATGTGCCCTTATGTAAGAGAAACTCCATGCATAAGGGTGTATTTATCCATGGAATGTGCCCTTAAGCAGCCAAATTCCTGATATAGCCTGTTCTACCTACAATCAATTCCTGGCCCTGAGTCTTATTCACTAAAATATACATATATGATGGAGTGGCAGGATTACCGTCCGATATAGAAGATAAGCAGAGTTTGTACACCAGGAGGAGAAAGTAATGCATGTTTTGGATTTGGTTGCCAGAATCAACAATTGTGTCGAAGAACTCGATTTTGCTGCCGCAAGGATGTATATGGAGGAGAACATCGAGATCCTGAATGAGCATCGCAGCCGTTTAAAATCAAATGCGAGGGAATTGCTTGAGTTTTTGACGAAAAGGATGGAAGCTGGTCAGCAGCCGCTTACGAGGAAAGAAATGGCGGTCATCAATGCAGTGAACAGCTATGCTTCAAAGTTTGACTTGAGAGGCTTGAAGGTAATCATCAGGGACCACTCATTGTTATTTTTACGGAATGATATTGAAGCCTATTTAAATACGGATGCGAAAATCATCCTTGAGGGCATGGGTGCAATCCCAAAGGCAGCAAGTTAAAGAGGGTTCATATAAGTGTTGGTGACGGCTTCTCGGATGAGGCCGTTTTTTTTATTTGAATGAAACATTCATGCTAAATATTCCGTCTATCACAAAGTGGAAAATATTTTCACCCTGAATATTACAGGATTTTGCCAGAAAATAGCGAATATAGACTTATTGAAGTAAAAAAGCAATTGATTTACGTAGATAAATAGATTTTTAGGGGGAAATTCCGATGCGGAATCAGATGGATCCAACAGTTGAAAGAATACTAGAAAATATTGATAAGGTTATGACGGGTAAGAGGAATGTGGCGGAGCTCAGCTTGATTGCATTACTTGCTGGCGGACATGTTCTGCTTGAAGACGTGCCCGGAGTGGGGAAGACGATGATGGTCCGTGCGCTTGCGAAGTCTGTCAGCGCGAAGTTCAGGAGGATCCAGTTCACACCAGACCTGTTGCCTTCCGATGTGACAGGGGTTTCGATTTACAATCCAAAAGAGATGGAGTTTGAATTCAGGCCAGGCCCAATCATGGGTAATATCATTCTTGCCGATGAGATCAACAGGACATCCCCAAAGACACAGTCGGCTCTTTTGGAAGGAATGGAAGAGCATAGTGTCACGGTTGATGGTGTGACCCATATACTTGGCAAGCCATTTTTCGTCATGGCGACACAGAATCCAATTGATTATGAGGGTACTTATCCATTGCCTGAGGCACAGCTTGACCGATTCCTTTTAAAAATGAAGATGGGCTATCCTGCTCTGGATGAGGAAATGGAAGTTTTGCATCGAGCGCAGCGGAATCTTCCGGTCGAAGACTTGCAGCCTGTTGTAACGCTTGAAGATCTGCGTGACCTGCAACAGAGCATTAAAGAAGTAGTGGTAGATGATACGATCAAGCGATATATCGTGGAACTGTCTAGCCGGACTCGTGGCCATTCAAGCGTATATCTTGGTGTCAGCCCTCGTGGTTCGATCGCCTTGATGAAGGCTGCCCAGGCATATGCATTTATTTACGGAAGGGATTATGTCATTCCCGATGATATTCAGTACCTTGCACCATATGTTTTCGCCCACAGGATCATTTTGAAATCAGAGGCCAGGTTCGAAGGGATTACAACCGAGGATGTCGTCAACAGAGTGTTGGCGAGAGTGCCTGTGCCGGTCCAAAGGCTCGTGAAGTAATATGAAAAAGTATTTCCAAAAGTTTAAAGAAGTTTGGAAGCTCATCATTTTACTGTTATTGATTTTGATTACCTTTTCCTATGCGATGTTCCAGGGCGGCTTTGTCAGCTGGTTCCTGTTTTACAGCTTCTTGCCATTCGCTCTTTACGCATTGGGCCTCGCTCTTTATTCTATAAAAGATATCAAGGCGGAAAGAGTGTATACAAAACAGGAATTTAACGCTGGAGAGAAGTTCAAAGCCAGCATCGTTCTTGAAAGGAATATGATTTTCCCGCTGTTTTATGCGATTGGCGAAGAAGCGGTCGGGAATACACTTTCCGGTCACAGGGATTTGCAAAAGGCGAGGACAATGCTGTTTCCGGGATTCAGCCGGGTATTCGGCTTTGATTACTCGATTGAAAACCTTCCTCGCGGTGAGCATACATTACAAGGCATCAAGTTTAAAACGGGGGATCCGCTCGGATTAATTGAAAAAGAAAAGCTGCTGCCGGTTGAAAATAAGATTCTGGTTTATCCTGCGTATCAGGATATGGTTTACAGACCGGCAGCCCATCATTTTGACCAGGGGATGACCGCCTCGAAGGAGCGAGTCCAGCGTGATACGTCGATGGCTATAGGTGTTCGTGAATACCAGCCGGGAGACCGTTTCTCATGGATTAACTGGAAGGCGACCGCAAGACGGAATGACATTATGACTAAGGAATTCGAACAGAGGCAATCGCATGACGTGACTATTCTGATGGACTGTGCCCCTGAACCGCGCTTTGAAGTTGTCGTATCTTTCACTGCTTCAGTCATCAGGGCGATTTTACGAAAAGGCGCACAGGTGGGCTTATTGACATTAAGTGCTGAGCGTAAGGCGTTTCCTGCCCGTGGCGGTGAAGGTCATCAGCAACAGCTGCTCTACCATCTTGCTAAAATCCGGGATGAGTGCGCAGTTCAGTTTAACCGGGTCCTTGAGGCAGAGAGCTTCTTAGCGCAGCAGAACAATTCAATCATGTTGATAACCGCACAATTGACTCAAGAGCTGATTGAAAAAGCTGCCTTCTATAATCAACGGAACGGATCGGTGAGCATTTTCCTGGTCAAGAACCGACAGGAATCCCCGACCAATACGGAGAAAAATTTAAGAGCCTCGGCCAATGCAAGGGGAATCCATCTTGTCATGGTACATGACGGACAGTTCGCGGAAGCCTTCTCGGAGGTGAATAGAGGTTGAGGAACGATAATCCAAAAAAAGACTTCACTTTCTTCTTGCTGTATATTTTCAGCTTTTTGCTGCTGTGGGAGTGGCTTCGGCCATTGAAGGAACTGACAGATACTGGACACCTAAGTGTGTTTCTTGGTTTTGTGTTTATCTCACTAATGATGTCCTACTTCAATATGCCAATTCTTCCGTCAGCTATCATAAAAATCATCATTATCTTATATTCCGTCCACTTTATGTATTATGAGGGCACTTTCTTCAGCCTGGAGTGGTTTGGCCAGTTGTTCAATGAGGTTCTCGCTAATTCTGGGATTATCATGAATGCAGAATGGACCGAAATTTCCAATGCGTTCAGGACGTTGCTGTTCTTCACCTTGCTTTGGCTGATGGCATACCTGATTCAATACTGGCTGATTAACAGGAAACAAATTTTCGTGTTTTTCTTCATGACGCTCGTTTATATCACGGTACTTGATACGTTTACTCCATATGAAGCAGACCTGGCGATCGTCCGGACTGTGATTGCGGGCTTTGCTGTGATGGGGATGCTGGCGTATTACCGGATTGCAGATAAGGAAGCAGTGAATAAGAACCTGAAAAGTGCAAAAAGGTGGATGGTACCGCTAGTCGCCATGATTATCCTGAGTGTGGGGGTTGGCTATGCAGCCCCGAAGGCTGATCCAATCTGGCCGGACCCTGTTCCGTTCATCACCTCCTATAATGAGGATTCAGGCGAAGGCAGCGGAGGAGTTAAAAAAGTCGGTTACGGAACGGATGATTCCGCACTTGGCGGAGCGTTCATCGGGGATGATCGGGTTGTTTTTACCGCTGAAGCCGATGGTCGTCATTACTGGCGGATTGAGACCAAAGACGTCTATACAGGCAAAGGGTGGGTTGCAGACAAGGGGACTGCCGTGCCAGTGGAATTTTCACCTGAGCAAGCCATCCCGATGCAGCCTTTTGAAGAGCAAGTCAAAACGGAACAGCGGAAGAGCAGAGTTACCCCGAAGATAGGTTATCCTCACATTGTCTATCCGTTGGGGGTGACACAAGTTGAGGCATCTGCGGGGAAATCCGTTCTCCAATTCAGCCTTGATCCGTCAACAGAAAAGATCATGTCAATGGCGGATGGGCAAGCAGGCTCAATTGGACCATACTCCCTGACCTTTAACCACCCGGTATACAGTGTAGAAAAGCTTAAGGCAGCCGGACCTGAAGAGCTGGCAGCAGAATTTGCCTTCGTCTCGAAATACACACAGGTACCTGAAGAGCTTCCGGAGCGGGTAGTTGAGCTTGCTGAGGAAATAACAAAAGACAAAGAGACCTGGCTTGAAAAAGCGCAGGCAATAGAAAAGTACTTCCGGTCGAACGAATTTGTCTATGACCAAACGAATGTGGCAGTCCCGGACGACGATCAAGATTATGTCGACCAATTCCTGTTTGAAACACAGCGCGGCTACTGTGACAATTTCTCAACATCAATGGTTGTCATGATGCGCTCCGTCGGCATTCCAGCGCGATGGGTAAAGGGTTATACAGAAGGCGAATATATCGATACACTAGGGAATGGCCGCCGACTTTATGAGGTCACCAATAACAATGCCCACTCATGGGTAGAGGGTTATTTCCCTGGTGTCGGCTGGGTGCCGTTTGAGCCGACGCAAGGATTTTCAAATAACGTTCAATTTGAGTATGACAATAATAATGACTCACAAAACCAGACGGGCCAAGAAGAAGAGGAAGACACAACACCTGCAGATCCGGTGAAGCCTGAACTGCCAGAAGAGCAGGCTTCGGTTGATCAGCCAAAGGTCTCTTTTTCAGAAGGCCTGAAAACTGCAGGAGCATTCCTGAAGGATAACCTGCAGAAGATTTTCCTCACATTGCTCGTAGTTGCCGTGTTCACCGCAATCTTATATAGATTGAGAGGAAAATGGCTCCCTATCGTGTATATACTTCTCTATAAGTACAAAAAGCAAAACAAGTACTTGGAGAAAGCCTATATCGTCCTATTGAAAGAGCTCGGAAGATATGGCTTGAAGAGAGAGAAAGGCCAGACATTGCGCGACTATGCCAACTATGTGGATTCATTCTTCTCTACAAACGAGATGCGCTGGCTCACGGAAAAGTATGAAGAATATCTTTACCGCGGCAATATGGATGAAGACATGTGGCAGGATGCGAAAAAGTATTGGGAGTTCATGATTCGGAAAGTTAGTGCTTGACCGATAAATTATTATACTGATACAATGTTTGCAACTATATAGAATCAACCTTCATATATCCTCGATAATATGGTTCGAAAGTATCTACCAAATCACCGGAAATGATTTGACTATGAAGGCAGGCTTCTTTTTGTTCGTAACGGGCTGGAACCCTGCTTTCCTATTATTTTTTGGAGGCAGGATTCTGGCCTTTTTTATTGTCCAGCTTCTGCGCATTTGCTTTTCTGTATGTACAAAAAACGCGGCGATAAACCATACTATCTACATAACCTTCTGCTTAAGGAAGTTTCCGCGTTCTAATTTATAATGAGGTGACTTTATGAAAACCGAGCTGCAAGACCAGGAAAAGATTATTGTATTAGATTTTGGCAGCCAGTATAACCAGCTGATCACGAGAAGGATCAGGGAATTTGGCGTCTACAGCGAGCTTCATCCACATACGATTACGGCAGCTGAAATCAAGGAGATGAATCCAAAGGGAATCATTTTCTCTGGGGGCCCGAACTCTGTTTATGATGAAGGGGCATTCCGGTGTGATGAGGAGATATTTGAGCTAGGTTTGCCGATCTTGGGAATCTGCTACGGAATGCAGCTGATGACGATGCATTTCGGAGGCAAGGTCGAGAAGGCAAAGAACCGTGAATATGGAAAGGCCCTGCTGACACTGCATAATCAGAACAGACTATTTGAAGGAACACCGGGCGAACAGGTTGTCTGGATGAGCCATGGAGACCTTGTGACGATGTCACCGCCGGGCTTTTCGGTGGATGGCGTCAATCCATCCTGCCCAATAGCGGCAATGAGTGATGAAAGCCGCAAGCTTTACGCGGTGCAATTCCATCCTGAGGTTCGCCATTCCATCTACGGAAATGAACTTTTGAAAAACTTCGTGTTCAAAGTGTGCGAATGTGAAGGCAACTGGTCGATGGAAAACTTCATCGAAATCGAGATGGAGAAAATCCGCCAGCAGGTCGGTGATAAAAAAGTTCTTTGTGCGCTGAGCGGAGGAGTGGATTCCTCGGTGGTAGCGGTGCTAATCCACAAAGCGATCGGCGACCAGTTGACTTGTATCTTTGTTGATCATGGCTTATTGCGTAAAAATGAAGCAGAAGGTGTCATGAAGACTTTTGCTGATGGCTTCAACATGAATGTCATCAAAGTCGATGCGAAGGACCGTTTCCTCAGCAAGCTCGAGGGAGTTTCCGATCCAGAGCAGAAGCGTAAAATCATCGGCAATGAGTTCATCTATGTCTTTGATGATGAAGCTGAAAAACTGAAAGGCATCGAGTTCCTTGCGCAGGGAACATTGTATACCGATATTATCGAAAGCGGTACGGCGACAGCACAGACAATCAAGTCGCATCATAATGTTGGCGGACTGCCTGAAGATATGCAGTTCAAATTGATCGAGCCGTTGAATACCTTATTCAAGGATGAAGTCCGTGCGCTCGGAACAGAGCTTGGCATACCTGATGAAATCGTCTGGCGCCAGCCATTCCCTGGACCAGGTCTCGGTATCCGGGTCCTTGGGGCTATTTCTGAAGAGAAGCTTGAGATTGTTCG
The DNA here is from genome assembly GCF_018613235.1 of Bacillus sp. ISL-41. Taxonomy (GTDB): domain Bacteria; phylum Bacillota; class Bacilli; order Bacillales; family Cytobacillaceae; genus Mesobacillus. Next base: position 5,784 of record NZ_JAGGQP010000018.1, on the reverse strand, counting down.
GGAATCAGATGCCATCCTCCGTGACGAAATCAAAAAAGCCGGACTTGACCGTGAAATCTGGCAGTACTTCACCGTCCTTCCTGATATCCGCAGCGTCGGTGTCATGGGCGATGCGAGAACCTATGATTACACGATCGGAATCCGTGCGGTAACGTCCATTGATGGAATGACATCAGACTGGGCAAGGGTTCCTTGGGATATCCTTGAAATCATCTCGACAAGGATTGTCAATGAAGTGGATCACGTGAACCGGGTTGTTTATGACATCACGAGCAAACCGCCTGCAACAATTGAATGGGAATAAAATACGAACGATTTTAAAAACGAACATGAAAATGTTCGTTTTTTTTATTGACTCAGGTCAAAAGCCCTGTTAGAATAAAACTGAACTTAATAATTTGTCATAATTCGTCGTATAATCTTGGGGATATGGCCCAAAAGTTTCTACCGAGCTACCGTAAATGGCTTGACTACGAGGTATATAAATCATGGCGGGCAATCTATCAAACTTATAATCTATTGCCACCATCATTTTTCTACTACCTTCAGTCAACGCCCGGTATCCCGTGGCGTTTTCTTTTTGGCCTTATTTCCTGAATTCTATTCAGGGGGAAAGAAAAATGAAGAAGTATTTTGAATTTGAAAAGCTCGGCACCAACTATCGCCGCGAATTCATTGGCGGAATGACCACATTCCTCGCCATGGCCTACATCCTGGTTGTTAACCCAAATATACTCACATTGGCAGACGTACCTGACCTGCCGGAAGCATTGAGAATGGATACAGGAGCTGTATTCGTAGCGACAGCACTTGCTGCAGCAGTCGGCTCCATCATCATGGGTCTGCTCGGTAAATACCCAATCGCCCTTGCTCCTGGAATGGGATTGAACGCATTCTTTGCTTACACAGTCGTCCTAAGCCACGGAGCACCATGGCAGCATGCACTTGCAGCAGTGTTCATCTCAAGTGTGTTCTTCCTGATCCTGACGATTTCAGGCTGGCGGGAAAAATTGATCAATGCCATACCGGTTGAACTGAAGCACGCAGTCGGAGCTGGTATCGGTTTGTTCATCACGTTTATCGGATTGAAAAATGCGGGTATCATTGTCGATAATCCAGCAACCCTCGTCGGGCTGGGTGACCTGACAAACGCCAACACATTGCTAGCGCTTTTTGGTTTATTGATTACAGTCATCATGCTGACAAGAGGCATTCATGGTGCAGTTTTCTTCGGAATCATCATTAGCGTTATTGTCGGAATGGTTTTCAACCTTATTGAAACACCTGAAAAAGTAGTCGGAGCAGTACCAAGCGTTGCGCCAACCTTTGGAGCAGTTTTCAGCGCTTTCGGTGATCCGTCATTCTATACATCAACAATGCTCGGGATCATCCTGACATTCCTGTTCGTTGATTTCTTTGATAACGCCGGTACACTTGTGGCGGTTGCCAACCAGGCAGGTCTAATGAAGGACAACAAGCTTCCGCGCGCCGGCCGCGCATTATTTGCAGATTCAATCGCGTCACTTGTTGGATCCATTTTCGGAACATCGACAACAACTTCCTATATTGAATCATCTGCGGGTGTTGCATCAGGAGCGAGAAGTGGATTTGCTTCTCTAGTAACGGCTGGATTCTTCCTGTTGTCACTGTTCTTTTTCCCGCTGCTCTCAGTCGTTACCTCTGCTGTAACAGCACCAGCATTGATTATCGTTGGAGTGCTGATGGTTTCTTCTCTTGGCAAAATTGAATGGGGCCGATTCGAAATTGCCGTTCCATCTTTCTTGACCATGATCGCAATGCCGCTTTCATCCAGCATTGCAACAGGGATTGCAGCAGGTTTCATCTTTTACCCAATTACAATGATTGTAAAAGGGAAGTCAAAAGACGTTCACCCAATCATGTATCTATTCTTTGTGATTTTCGTTCTTTACTTCGTGTTCTTGACAGAATAGCAATGAGGTCCAGCGGATAACGCTGGATCTTTTTTTGGCAAAAATTGAACAGTTCCTGCTAATTACTCCGGATTGACTTATAAATCTTCCTTTTATACGATATTCCCATAGAACAAGCTGAAACGGGGATCCGGCATGGACAATATCGAAGTAAAAAAAGGTTTGAATAATAATGTCTTGATTGCTGACCACCCTACATTCGGGGAAGTCATCCTGATCGGCAAGGGCATTGGCTTCAATCGAAAAAAAGGAGACAGGCTTGAAGAGGGACAGGCGGAGAAGATGTTTGTCCTGAAGGATGAAAAGGAGCAGGCAAACTATATCAAACTCTTGCCTTTTGTTGAGAATGAGCTGCATGAGGCCATCATTTCTTCTACTGAATTAATCAAGAAAAGGACAGGCAGCCAGCTGAACGAACACATCCACGTTGCCCTGACAGATCACTTAATGTTTGCAGTGAACAGGATTGCAAAAGGCATGGAATTCAAAAACCCTTTTTTGGTGGAAACAAAAACACTGTATCCTACCGAATTTGAAATCGCGAAAGAGGTTGTGGAACTGATTAAAGAGAAGTCCGGGATTGAACTTCCTGATGGGGAGATTGGATTTGTTGCTCTCCATATCCACAGTGCGGTAATGAACCGAAATCTGTCTGATGTTAATAAACACTCGCAACTTGTGACAAAACTGGTACAGATAATTGAAGAAAATCTCGATATCACAATCGATAAAGAAGGCATAGACTACACAAGGCTTGTGCGCCACATACGGTTCACGATCGAAAGGGTCAATAATGGTGAAACGGTAGAGGAACCAGAAAAATTTGCAATCCTCTTGAAAGAAGAATATCCAGTGTGCTACAATCTTTCGTGGAAACTCATTAAAGTGATGCAGCAGACCTTGAAAAAACAAGTATGCGATGCTGAAGCCGTGTATCTGACGATGCATTTGCAAAGGCTTCAGAAAAAAGTTAAATAAAGCAATTATTTCTTACGTGTTACTGATTCGATCAGGCATGAGTAAAGAATGTAATTGAAATGGAGTTTTATGGGTAATATATCCGTATGCTTCTTTCGATACATCTTTCTCATGCCTTTTTTATTTGTTTTTTTAATGTTTGTAACCGCTTTAGGAGAAAAAATTTCAGGAGGTCTTCCTATGTTTAAGAAAGCTTTTGGTGTTCTTCAAAAAGTAGGTAAAGCGCTCATGCTTCCAGTTGCCTTGCTTCCAGCTGCAGGTATCTTGCTTGCTCTGGGTGCGGCGCTGAGAAACCCTGCTTTACTGGAGCTTGCTCCATTTTTAGATAACAGCGGCGTTGATATGGTAGCTGCTGTCATGCAAAAAGCCGGGGACGTTGTCTTCGGGAACCTGCCGCTCTTGTTCGCGGTCGGTGTAGCTGTTGGTTTGGCTGGCGGTGAAGGTGTTGCTGGTCTGGCGGCGATTATCGGGTACCTGATCATGAATGTAACGATGGGTACAGTTTTGCAAATCACGCCAGAGGATGTTAACGGTCTTAACTACCAAAACATTCTTGGTATCCCAACCCTGCAAACAGGTGTGTTCGGGGGTATCATCGTAGGTATTATTGCCGCAGCTCTTTACAATAAATTCTTTGAAATCGAGTTGCCATCTTATCTTGGTTTCTTTGCTGGTAAGCGTTTCGTGCCGATCATCACAGCAGGAACGGCAATTTTGCTTGGTCTGGCCATGCTTGTCATCTGGCCGCCAATCCAAAATGGCCTAAATGCATTCTCACAAAACATGGTTCACGCAAACTTGACACTATCAGCATTCATCTTTGGTGTAGTTGAACGTTCATTGATTCCATTTGGCTTGCATCACATTTTCTATTCACCATTCTGGTATGAATTTGGCCAGTATACTACTTTGGCTGGAGATGTTGTCCGCGGTGACCAGCGTATCTTCATGGCGCAGATTGCGGATAACGTACAAGACCTTGAAGCTGGTACGTTCATGACTGGTAAGTTCCCGTTCATGATGTTCGGACTTCCAGCAGCAGCTTTGGCGATTTATCACGAAGCACGTCCGGAAAGAAAAGTAGTCGTCGGCGGTCTGATGGTATCTGCTGCTTTGACTTCATTCCTGACAGGTATCACAGAACCTCTAGAGTTCTCATTCCTGTTCGTAGCTCCAGTACTATTCGGAGTTCACGCGATTTTCGCAGGTCTTTCATTCATGACGATGCACCTATTAGATGTAAAAATCGGTATGACATTCTCTGGTGGTCTTATTGACTACATTCTGTTTGGATTGATCAATCCGCAGACAAATGCGTGGATTGTCATTCCCGTAGGTTTAGTATTCGCGGTTATCTACTACTTTGGTTTCCGTTTCGCGATCCGCAAGTTCAACCTGATGACTCCTGGCCGTGAAGCAGCGGAAGATGATCAGGAAGAAGGCGGTGCAAAAGGACAGGCTAGCGACCTTCCGTATGAAGTTCTTGACGCAATGGGCGGTAAAGAAAACATCGCTCACCTTGATGCATGTATCACTCGACTTCGTGTATCTGTGAATGATATTAACAACGTTGATAAAAATCGTTTAAAAAAGCTGGGTGCTGCCGGTGTACTTGAAGTCGGAAACAACATCCAGGCAATCTTCGGGCCGCGTTCAGAGACAATTAAAGGTCAGATGAGAGATATCATGAATGGTAAAAGGCCCCGTCCGGTTGAAACAAACCAGGCAACAGAGGTTGAGCAGCAAATTGAAGAAGTGAATCCAGAAGCATTGCAGACGCATCATGATGCAGATGCTAATGCAGATGTATTCGTTTCTCCTATTAAGGGTGAAATCCTGCCAATCACAGAAGTGCCTGACCAAGTCTTCTCAGGAAAGATGATGGGAGATGGATTTGCGATTGTTCCTGCTGAAGGTACAGTTGTATCACCAGTAGACGGAAAAATCGTCAACCTGTTCCCGACAAAGCATGCGATCGGAATCCTTTCTGACTCTGGACGGGAAATCCTTATCCATGTGGGCATAGACACAGTGAACCTGAAGGGACAAGGATTTGAAACACTTGTATCTGAAAATGACACTGTGAAAAAAGGACAGCCATTGTTGAAGGTTGACCTTGATTACATCAAGAAAAACGCAACATCCATTATCACCCCAATCGTATTCACTAACCTTTCAGAAGGGGAAAGCATTGTCATCAACAAGAAAGGCAATGTGGATGTGAAGGACGAGAATATCATTACAATTTCTAAATAAGATTAAAACTAAAACAGCCGGTCTCTTGAATGGAGCCCGGCTGTTTTTATATATAGAAGAAAAGTGAGCATCCGGAATATTTCCCAATTATTTCAAGGGATAATCATGTTGACTCTGGACATGTCCGGTGATAGTATATAGAAACAGTCGCGAACAGGTTAACAACATTTTGATGATGAAAAAATAAATCAAAAAGCTGTTGACATTTAACGCTGTGATGTGATAAATTATTAAAGTCGCTTCTGAGCGGCGCAATAAATTGTTCTTTGAAAACTAAACAAACAAGCGTCAACAAACAATAAATGATCATGTTTCTTCTATAAGAACATGAGCCAACGTTTTAACTTATGAGCTAACTCATAACTCTTTTTTGGAGAGTTTGATCCTGGCTCAGGACGAACGCTGGCGGCGTGCCTAATACATGCAAGTCGAGCGGATCTTCATTAGCTTGCTTTTGAAGATCAGCGGCGGACGGGTGAGTAACACGTGGGCAACCTGCCTGTAAGACTGGGATAACTTCGGGAAACCGGAGCTAATACCGGATAATCCTTTCCCTCACATGAGGGAAAGCTGAAAGACGGTTTCGGCTGTCACTTAC
>NZ_JAGGQP010000017.1 GCF_018613235.1 Bacillus sp. ISL-41 | reverse complement strand
GCATAAGGGTACGTTTAACTCCTAAATGTACCCTTATAGGAAGCAAACACCCTGCATAAGGGTACATCTAGGAACTTGCTTTTCATATTCATTCAGTCTTGAACTAGATTTTCTTTTTAATACCTTCTTTTATAGAGGCCATCATGTCCTCAGACAAGTTAGCAGGCAGTGTTGTATCATCCTCCACAATCCAGGCATTCATCAACTCCAAATCTGACTTTTGAAAAGTGATGATATAATTCTGTTGCTCAATTGTTAATTCAACTGTTACATGTTCCTCACCATAAGATTCGTCATCAATTATGATATTGGTCATTTCGTAAGATTTCATAGACAAACTCCTTTACTTTTTTCTCTTGTTATATTAATCAAAAAGCAATTATTTATCATTGTTTACATAATATTTTTACATTAAACTATACTCAAGATAAAATATGCTAGAAGCCCTCTGGCACGTATCTTTCATTATTCTGTTATAGCCTTTAAAACAGATTTTAAACTACCGTACTTTTATCTGATCTGTTACCGTGGAATGCATAAAAGAGAAATACTTCTTGAGAAGTCTACTTTGGTGTGTAGTAAAAACATTCTACATCTAAAACAAGCCTGTATCTTAGGAAGTTCACTTTATTAACTAAGAAATCCCGACTCTAGTTTACATAAAAATATTATATTAATTAAAGGGATTCTATTTTCGTTTTTACTTGAAACCCTATTTTCCTGTTTCTGTAATGAATCATAAGTAAGCTCATATACTAGATTAATAGTCTTTCCAAAGGAGTAATTTCATGAAAAAATGGAAGAAAGCTTTGATCGTTGTCCTGCTTTCAACTATAGGTCTGCTGGTGGTGCTGGTTGCTGGAGCGGTTATGTATGCTAACTATTATGTGAACGATGAGGATATCCGTGTTTCGGAGAAGCTTTTTCCTAAAGGTGAACCTCAAAGGATCATGGCCGTCTTTGCCCACCCGGATGATGAAATAATGATAGCCGGAACATACCATAAGTTGAATAAAGATAAAGATGTTACCTCTGTCCTCGCTACTTTTACAAGAGGTGAAGCCGGTGGTACTGGCGGACTTGTGCCTAAAGAAAAACTGGCCGAAACACGGACAAAGGAATTAGAGAAATCAGCGGAAATCCTCAATATTGACCATCTTGAAGTCTATGACTATCCTGACAGCGGACTGGCTGATGCGGATCATGAGGACATCAAGAAAACAATTAAGGAATTAATCGATCAATATAAGCCGACAACTGTCATTACCTACGATGATGTAGTCGGTTTGTATGGACTTCCTGACCATGTAGTAATGAGCAAATTGACAAAAGAAGTCGTTACTGAGGAAATGGAAAAAGAAGATTCTCCTGTGAAGCGGCTTTATTTCGCTACCCTCCCAAAGCCAATGATTGATCTTGCACTCAAGCTCTCACCTACTTTTAAAGAGAGATACCCCCGGGATAAGGGGTTGCCAGAACCAACCATCGCCTTTCCAATGGCGTCCGAAGCATCTGCACGCAAACAAGTACTGCTTGCTCATGAAACACAATGGAAAACCGTAGCAAGCGTGCAGCCATATCATGATAAAGTTCCATCCTGGATTTATTACCGGATCTTCGATAGGGAGTATTATCATTTGGTTAAAACTAAATAAACAGGAGTCTATATTACATGTCATGTTCTTATCCAGAGAATTGTTGAGAAATGTAAGTTTCCTTACGCGCTTAAAAATTTTAAATATCATCCATTCCAAATAGTAAATTATGGTAGAATTAAAGTATTATGTTTAAAGGAGAATTTGAGTGGATGCTATCATAACTGTATTAGGACTGATCCTTCTTACTCTATTTTTCATCTTCCTAAACCAAAATAGAGATGTGGATGAACTGGGGTTACCCCTTAAACTGATAGGATACTATACCCTGGGAATTTTCAATCTTAAAATCAATGGACTCCTGATTCCTCTGGGCTTTATTATTTCACTTTTTATCAAGCCCGCAGCAAACAGAAAAATAAAAAGAATATCCAGTGCAGCCGGACTTCTCGTTATGCTTATAGTCCAATTATTTTAATAACCCAATCAGATTAAGCTGCTCATAATTGGGCAGTTTTTTCTCAAACAATTTTGCTCATACACATCCAACTTTTTCGCTAAAACTTTAAAAACGTAATTTATTACAAAAAGCGTTGATCCCTGATGATGGATCAACGCCAGTTTATTTAAGCGATCGTATATTAAATATCTATTTGATAGAAGACATTTAAATTTGTCAAATAGTTAATTCTGCACTATTTGAATAAGGTTGCCGCATGTATCGTCGAAAACCGCAATTGTAAGTTCGCCCATTTTTGTCGGCTCCATCGTAAACCTTACACCGTTTCCCACTAACCGCTGGTACTCTTTATGTATATCCATAACGCCGAACATTGTTACTGGAATGCCTTCAGCAAATAACTTCTGTTGATACTCTTTAGCAGCTGGATGGTTGTTCGGTTCGAGCAAAAGCTCAGTCCCTTCTTGCTCATCGGGTGAAACAAGCGTAATCCATCTAAATTCTCCTGCGGGAACATCATGTTTTTTTACAAACCCCAGAGTTTCCGAATAAAAATTCAGTGCTTTCTCTTGGTCTTGAACGAATATACTAGTAACAATAATTTTCATAAAGTTTTCGCCTCCATCGATTTACACTTCTACCCTTTAAACCTTATCCCTCAGCTTCTTCCCATCCGCTGTACATTTGCAAAACCTTGCATTTCACTTTTCCAGAAGGTACTGACAACACCGTTTCGTCACCAATTTTTAAGCCTATCAGCTTCTTCGCAACAGGTGTATCATAGAAAATTTTGTTCTCATCTACATTCGACTCGCCATATCCGACAATTTCATATATTTCTTCTTCCGTAAAATCTGAGTACTCAAAAGAGCATTTCACGATCGAGCCAATCTCTACTGCTTCAGTGTTTCTCTCATCAACCTTAATAAATTCAGCTGTCTTATACACATGCTGAATCTCCTGAATGCGTTCAACCAATATACTTTCATCCTGCTCTAATTTATGAAAATTAGGATTAGCAATCTTATCATCCCCGCAAGAATTAAAAGCAATATTTTTATCCATCCTCACTTGCTTCAGCTCTTGTTCCAAATCGGCTATTTGTTTTAGGACCAGCTGCTCTCCCATAGGTGTGATTTTAACAGGCATTTTACTCTCCCCTATATTCAGTGTTAACTCCGACAAATCAAAGGTAATCCCTCTAGCTTTGTTTAAACCTCAACCATTCTAATATACCCTGAAACTCCGTAAAAGAGTAACAATATATTCGTTTGAAATTAACTATACTCTTTTATCACATCAAACCTGCTGATTAGTTCGTAGGGTCCTTTTCTAAACACTTCATATGGGATGTAGTTCGCATCCATCGCGTCTAGAGCCCTGTTTCTAAATTGCTCCCTTGTAATCAATTGTCCAATATTTTCTTTCGTTATTTTTGTAAAAAAGACTTCTGAAGTTTCACCCTCAGCTGTCCTGGTTTCACCAGACTGATACTCACCTCTGAAAACAACAGATGTAACACCAATCGTCAGATTTTGGTAAATGCCTGTTATACCGTGTAAATTCACCTTTATTCCCGTCTCTTCAAATACCTCGCGATGAACTGCCTCTTCCAATGTTTCCCCTTCTTCTACCTGGCCGCCAGGCATTTCCATTGTATCCGACCGGTGAAAATTCCTGACCAGGAGTACATCGCCCTCTTTGTTTGTGATATATCCGCTAACAGACAATATATGTTTTGGCGGATGATAGGAAGCAGTTGAAGTCAAGAAATCTTTGTCTGCTTCTATTTGAACTTCGCCTAACTCCTCCATTGTTGCCTGGTACTCTTCACTATTTTCAATTAAACTATTGACCCTTTCATAATGCTCCATGCTGCTATATTCCCAGATAACCAGAATTTCTTCATTCGTATCATTAACCCAGCGCCCAATTAATTTGGCTCCATTTTTTATATGAATTGGGTAAACATGTGTATGAAACAAATGATTCATTTCATTCAATCTTTCAGGCTGTATTCTATATGTATTTCTTTTAAAAATCATTTTCAGCTCCCCTTCCCTTCCTTTAATTTCCACATTGATGAAGAAAATCCTTCATTTTTTAAAAGTTCGGTACGGTTTTTAGAATATACTTAAGAAACGTCAAAGGATTCGGTTATTCTGATATCTTGCCTATAGGAATAGATCAAAGTCGCACCTACAAAGTAAGTCAACATTCACGCCTCCAAAAAACAAAGCCGCCAAAGTTGGCGGCTCTTATGATTAACTATTATTTTGCTTAACAACTTGTCCTTCAACAGACGCTTTCTTATCGCCGATTGACAGCCAGGTCACGAAGATGAGCATGATCATCGCTCCCATCAGCTGGACGCTTTGGAGCATCGTGTCAAACCATATCACTGAAATGACCATGACGGTTAAAGGCTCAACACTTGATAGAATGCTAGTTTCAACTGCGGTAATATAGTTCATGCTGCCTAAGAATAGCAGAAACGCAAGTGTGCCAAAGAAAATCGAAATTGTCATGATAAAAATCATCTTCGGCTGAGTTACAATAAGCCATTCATTGCTCATCCAAACTCGGTTGATTACTCCCAGAACAATTCCGCCGAACAGCATACTCCAGCCTACAATGGCCAGTACACTCCATTCCTTCATTAAGCGAGCCGGGTACAGTGTATAGAAAGCAAATGTTAGTCCTACCGCGACTCCCCATAGCAAGGCGGCTGGACTGACCAGCAGATTGCTTATGGAACCGTTCGTCAATAACAGGAACAGCCCGGCCAATGTACCGGCGATGCCAAGCATCTGATAGCGCGGCGGCCATTTTTTATGATTATAAGAAACATAGAGTACAACAAAAATTGGAGCGGAGAATTGCAGCAAGGTTGCCACGACAGCATTGCTCGCTTCAATGGCCATCGTAAAAGTGTATTGCAATCCGACCATTCCAAGAATGCTGAATATAATAAGCTGATTCCGCCAGTATGGTGTTTTCACTACTGTAAAAATATCTTCCTTTTTGATTGCCAGGAACATAAGGATACTGCTTCCTGCAATCATCATCCGGATTGATAGTATAAAAGGAACCGATAATTCAGTATTTGCGAGCATCCATTCCATGATCGATCCCGTCATCCCCCAGAGCATGGCTCCAATGACAATCATAAGTATTCCTTTTAAACGTTCCATCGCCAGCGCTCCTATAATTTTTGTCTTTAATATATGTAATTCTATAAGACCGGAATTTTACCTATCTGAAACCGTCTATCTCATTAAATATTATATTACCATAAAAATAACAAAAGCTATTCATAAATAGCCGTCTTAACTAGAGTACTGCACCTTATTTTACCAGTCCATAATCGACAGACATTCTATTAGAACGCCATTACTTTGGGTAAATAGTAAAAAAACAGAAGGTGGTGGATGAATGAATAGTCAGACCCAATTGCAAACTTTAAAACAATATCGAACTGGCAAAATAGTACCTATTGCTGCTCTTGGCATTGCCGGGACACTTTATGCTGTTAAATGGAATCGCCGGCGCAAGACTGCCGCTTCTTCCCACTCAAGGATGCTCCAAAATATTGAGCAGGACTCAAAACATATAAAGCTTGAGTGGAAGGGTACGAACAGGCCTTATCGTGTATATCGAGGCGAGCAACTTGTTTACAAAGGAGTTGAACCACGGCTGGTGGACCAAAACCTTGTACCGGGGACTCTTTACACCTATTGTATTGAAACCCTTGATGACGATGGCGATGTATTGGACAGAATGCGGATCCAAACAACTACTGCAGTGGACTTCAAGGAAAGAGAGAACCTTCTTGAGGATTTGCTCATTACAACGATTGTTACTCCTGGTCAAATCAGTTTCGAATGGGAACCGATCGAGGGTGTTTCAGAGTATAACATTTTCAGGAATGGCGTAAAACTTGAAACGGTAACTTCTTGTGCATTTACGGATAAAGAAATCGATAATGATACGGATCATACTTACAGAATCGAAGCCAGACGGCCATTGCAGCGTTCCGATCAGGTAAAATGGGAGCTGAAATCGGTTATTGCCAATGCGGTGGGGGTAATCAAGAGAGATTCTTCTACTGAAATGGCGGCTGCTGAAGAATTCACCATCACAAAAAGGATTGGGCCAATTAAGGAATTGTTGAAATCCCCGCAGGAAGGAAAAATTAAGCCTGGAAACTGGCAGCTTAGGTACACAACTTTTTTAAAAGAAAAATGGCTTAAAAATCCGAATGCCGCATCACAGGACCAGATTTTTAAAGGCGATCACCGCTCATTCGATCCTGAGTCCTCCAAGTTCAGGACCAGGGGAGAAGTATTTATCGACACTGAAAATCCATCAGCCCTCTTAAGCAAGGCTACCGGCAAAACAGAAGCATTCAGCAATGAACAGGAACCTATAGAAACTGTGAGCGCTTCTGCCGAAGGAATTCAATTGGAGAAGGTGCTTACAGATGACGACAGAGTGAAGGTCCACCTGAACCATTCTGTCAGCAATCCACTCGTTGTGTCCCCTGCCATTGACTATCATGTCTGCGGAACCTTTTATAAGGACAACGAATTCGACTTAGTTGGTATCCATGATCAGGCACCTGAACATGAGATATATCTTAAAGAGCCAGGTACAGACAATTGGCAAATCATCCACCAGGCTCACAGCAAAGGCCTCGAAATGATGGCAGATCCAATGGCCAATCATTACTGGCGCTACTCTACTTTCACTAACTAAAAAAACAGAAAGGCTGCTCGTCAGCTTTTCCGTTTTTACTTTTATAATATCAGATTTTTATAATTTTAACTTCGAGAATTGTCCAGCTCCAGCGCCTAGCCCCTCGAGACGTTTCGGTCCGCCCAATGAAGTCAAAGAGCGACTTCACCGGTCGGCCCTCCAAGGCTTGTCGGGGCTGACCAAGGCGCTTCCGCTTTTCTTATAAAAATCTCTTTCGCACATTAGGCGGCGGCAGCATACAACTGTCCTTTTGTCCGAACCATTTGAATCGGTTTTTGGCAATGAGATCATACACAACATTCCTGATTGGGGGTGGAACGATCATGAACACATAAAGCAGTTTCCATGCCCCGCGCAAATGGCGGCTGATCCGCAGTGCAGCGGACGATTTATAATAAACCTTCCCCTTCTCGATCAGAATCATGCTGTCCACATCATCAGGTACATTATATTTCTGCAGCAATTCCTGTCCGGCATCACTCTGAAGCGATGCGAAACGGAACAGCTCTTTGTCATCACGGTCTAGAATAAATTGGACACTGGCATCACAAAAGTTGCAAACACCATCAAATAAAATCACAGGTTGCATGGATTCTCCTCCTTACTCTACCTACCTCTATATTACCATTTATCCACTTTAGCTAAAATGAAACAAAGGGGCAAACAAAAAAAGCCGGCAGCCGGTTAATTTCAGGCTGCTGGCTCTTGGGCTTTTTTATTACATGATCCCTTTTAACATACCTTTCCAATACATGACAGGAAGGATGTTTTTCTTTAGTACATACATGCTGAAACGTTCTTTCGATTGATCGAATGGGAAGGTTTCAGCTGGTTTATTTTCATACAGAAATTCAGCGAGAACCAGTTTGTTATAGCCGGTAATGAGCGGACAAGAAGTATATCCGTCGTAAGAGTGTCTCAGCGGTTGTTTTTTCATATAGCTTAATAAGTTTCCTGCTGCCACTGGTGCCTGCTTCCTGATTGCCGCGCCAGTTTTAGAGGTTGGGAGGTTCGCACAATCCCCGACCCCGAAAACATTTGGATACTTCCTGGACTGGAGTGTTGACGAATCCACGTCTACCCAGCCGCCAGCATCGGCCAGTTTACTTTTTGCGATGAAATCAGGTGCCGACATTGGCGGGACGACATGAAGCATGCTATAAGGAATTTTTTCTGTATCCCCTGTCCCTGAATTTTCAAAAATGGCTAGTTTATTGACTGAATCCACTTCGATTAAGTTCATTTTATATTTAGTGGTAATCTCTTTTCTTGCGATGACTTTTTCAAGTGTATTTGCGTATTTCTTTACGGCAAATATACTGTCAGATGCTGAAGCGAAAATAATCTGGCTTTTATCTCTGACACCAGTTTTTGTGAAGGCTTCATCTGCGAGGTACATGATTTTCTGGGGTGCACCGCCACATTTGATCGGTGTGTTTGGGTGAGTGAAAATAGCGTTTCCGCCTTTGAAGTTCTTGATGCTTTCCCAGGTAGAATCCACATAATCGTACGAATAATTGCTGCAGACACCATCCTTGCCAATCGCTTTTTTTAACCCTTTGATTTTGTCCCAGTTGATCTGGATCCCTGCCGCCATAACGAGATAGTTATAATGAATTTCCAAACCCTTTCCTGCAGTGAGAGAGTTTGAATCAGGATCAATTGATGTAACGGCTTCCTGAATCAGGTCCACTCCATCTGGAATGAGTGACTGCTGATCTCTTTCTGTTACTTCCTTTTTAACCTCCCCAGCGCCTGCGAGGGTCCACAGCGGCTGATAATAATGCTTTTTCGCAGGGTCCACAATCGCAATCTTCCCTTTTAAATCTGGAGCCCCTTTTACAAGCCGGGACGCTACAGATATACCAGCAGAACCACCACCGACAATGACAACTTCATATTTCACCTCGTACACCATCCCCCATGAATATTTGATTTTACCTATATACCCTTATAGGTATTACTATTACCACTATGAAAATTATAATAAATTTATCTGAATATTTCAATTTATTTTTTAAAAAATTAGACTAACTCTGGGTGGCTGCCCATTTGTCCCGGGACATCTATCCTATTCTCCCTGCTTTGAATATAGTGTAGAAGCTATCGGAGGTGACTGTGATGACTGGCTTGTATACACATGGTTCCTCACCGCTGGGAGAGTTGAAGGATTGGGAAAAGCAGGCACTAGAAAAATTCTTCGCTAAAATGAGTGATAAAGAAAAGCCCTTCCCCTGCATCCCGGCAACGATTGGATTTTCAATGAATCAGCTGCGATATGGATTTGTTGGCAATCCTAAAAGGGAAACAACAATAAACGAACTTGCCAGCTTACTGACAAGCTATTCTAAGCATTCAAGGGAGATAGGAAAGTATACTTCTTTGATCATTTTTTATGAGACAACTGAATCGATGAAGGATGTTCCTGTCAAGGAATATGAACAAATTTTCTGGGAGCATCTTTCGGGGTTAACTGCGTTGGATGAAACTGAGTGGCCAGAAGATATCCCTCAAGATCCGCATAACCCAATCTGGGAATTTTGCTTCAATGGAGAGAAATATTTTATGTATTGTGCAACCCCCGCACACAAAAACCGGAAAAGCAGGCATTTTGACGTGATGATGCTTGCGATTACTCCGCGC
Organism: Bacillus sp. ISL-41; assembly: GCF_018613235.1. Classification (GTDB taxonomy): domain Bacteria; phylum Bacillota; class Bacilli; order Bacillales; family Cytobacillaceae; genus Mesobacillus. The sequence goes on along the minus strand of NZ_JAGGQP010000017.1, from coordinate 69,453 downwards.
TGGGTTCTGCAGGAATTTAATAAATCCCAAGAGTATGCCCAAAGAATTAAGGCTCAAGTGAGAAAAAGGCTAGCGAATTACGATACCATTTCAATTCACCCGGACCTGAACACATACGGAGCTGAGGATAATTTTGAATGGCGACAGTACTTCCTCCGGGATGATGACAGTTCCTTATCAAAATGCCCATACCATAGGGTGCTTAAATTCCTTGGCTTCGATAAATAAAGCGCAGGATGCTTGCTCCTGCGCTTTATTGTACATTCAACTGGGTAATGATTTCATCAGTGGTCATGATTGTGGCAAACTCCTTTTGCAGCGTGGCCAGCTCATGTGCCTGGATTGAATCCGCAGAATGCAGAACTCCCATATGGTCAGTGATTTCAAACGCAGCAATCGCGTCAGACACCAGGAATGTATTGAAACCCAGATTTGCGCTCATTCTTGTTGTTGTAGAGACGCAATGCTGAGTAGATAATCCGGTGATCACCACTGTTTTTATCTGGTTTTGCTTCAAATACGATTCCAGCTCGGTTCCAATGAAGCCGCTGTTCACGTTTTTCGTATAAACAACCTCCCCATCCACCGGTTTGACAACTTCCTTGAATTCAGTACCCAGTGGGTTACGGTGATGCAATGGTGAAGCCGGGTCAAGTGACAGATGCTTCGTATAGATGACGTGACCCTTTCTATTCCGCCATTCTGTTAATAGCCTGGCGATATTTCCTTCCGCCTCATGGTTATTCCGCTTCCCCCAATACGGGTCATCAAACCCCTTCTGGACATCCAAAACAAACAGCGCTGGCAGTTCCATCAAATTCATCCTCATTCCTCCTTATTCTTTGCTCATTTTTTGTTATTCAGCGACTTTTTACTCATAATTGTGATCCTTCATGGAAATTACTTCAAATCTAATTGCTAATCATGGTAAACTCTATGAAGATGTTTTTTACATAGGCGAAAACTTGATGAGGAGGATTTTTGTGAAACGGTATTCGCTGTTTTTCTTGATATTCACGTCACTCGTTCTTTCTGCGTGCAGCAGTGATGAACCGGATGAAGAAGTCGTAGCTGAACAACCGGTTAAGGAAGTCGTTAAAAAGGAAGAAACAAAGCAGAGTAAATCTGAACATTTCAAGAATATAAGTTTAGAGGTTGCAGAGGAAAGCCTGATGGCCTTAGAGCCTGGCTCGATGATGGGCGATCTGGGCTATGAAAAGGACATAGAAGACATTGGTTTCAATACACCTGAATTGGACACTGAGCTAAAAAATAAACTGCCGGCTAAACTCGAGGAACTTGCCAATGGCTCATCTGACTTAGAGACAATTAAAAAGGGGCTTGTTTCCCTGCTAGCCAGTCCTCATTATAAAGAGATTATCGAGAATGCCAAAGCTTATGAACCGCATTTCGAAGAGCCTTTCCTGCCTGACCCGACAAAGTCTGTAAGTGAAGAAGAGGAAACTAAGGCTTCTGACAAAGCGATCATTCTTCTTGATGCAAGCTCAAGCATGCTTCAACAAACAGATGGCCGTGTCAAAATGGAAATCGCGAAAGATGCGGTAAAAAGCTTTGCCAAAACAATCGGCCAGTCCAGCGAGGTTTCACTGATAGTATATGGTCATAAAGGTTCTGATTCAGATGCCGATAAAGGAGCTTCCTGTTCAGGAATTGAAGAAGTATATCCTATGGGCAAATACGAAAAAGAAGTTTTCCACGAAGCAGTCGATTCCTTTGATAGCAAAGGATGGACTCCACTTGCTGGTGCCGTCCAAAAGGCCTCAGAGATGAGCAGCAGCTATGATGGCAATACAACGATTTACATTGTCAGTGACGGAGCCGAAACCTGTGATGGCGATCCCGTTGGGGCCAGCAAGAACCTGGTTGCAAAGAATGCTGAAAGTACGGTGAACATCATAGGGTTCGATGTAAATGGTGAAACAGAGAATCAGTTAAAGGCAGTTGCTGAAGCCGGAAACGGAGAATACTTCAAGGCTGACAACCCTGAGGAATTGAAAAATACAATCCAGTACGAGTGGCTCCCTTCCACCCTCGACCTGGCTTTTGCCTTTACGCTGGCGCCAGACGGATGGGATATGGTTGCAGAATACAAAGTCGCAGAAAAGTACCCTCTTGAGTTATGGACCATCGGAAGAAAGGAAGCACACCGGATCATCGAAGCAGCCGCTATCATGTCTGAGAATGGCTGGATCACCGATGAACAATATTCGGAGTTAAGAGATTGGGGCTTTGAACGAAGTGAATCCATGAAAGAACTCCATTACACCATGAGCAAAACCAATCGCGAAAAAGCAGACACCGAGAGCAAGGAAATCAGGCAAAGAGTCGACGACTGGGTGGAGAAAATGAAAGAACTGAAAAAAGAGCGCGGCGATACATGGTAAAAAAGATGGTCCAAATGTGGGCCATCTTTTTCATTCTGGGATGTTTGCGAATCTGATTGCTGTTTTTCGAATCACCTTTAGGAAGTTAGCGATGAATCAGAAAGATACTATTAAATTTCGGATAGTATGGATATTCACACAGGTCAAATATGCTAAAATCACTATGAGCCCAAAGCGAAGGATGCGAAGTTTTTATGAATGCTGAGCAATTAAAGATAGAACTGACAAAATTAGATTTTCAAAAGCCTGAAACTGTTAAGAGCAAGGATCTTAATCAGCTTATTCAACAGATGGTTGAGCACATCGGTTCAACTGACCCCGTACTAAGGGACAAACTGATTTACACATCATTTTATTATTTAACGAAAGATGGTTATTTGAATCATCAACAAATGACATACTTAATCGAAACCTCCCTTAGCAAAAACCACTTATATAAAGACATTGGTCTGACAGATGATGATTCAGTTTTCACGAGGGCATTTTCTACCCTTGTGATTGCGCTTATTTTAGACAGGGACCGTGAAGAACGATTTCTATCGGAAGAAATGGTTCATAAAGCCATGGAGAGCAGCATTCTTTACTTACAACAAGAAGAAGATACTCGAGGGTACGTCGAGGATAAAGGCTGGGCCCATTCAATAGCGCACGGAGCTGACCTATTGGCAGAGGCTGTTAAGCATCCTATATTTGACTTACGCTTAGCAAGCGAATGCCTTAATACAATAGGCGGTTGCATCCTAAAAGAAACAGCTTATATTGATGAAGAAGATGAGCGGCTAATCTTTGCGGTAATCGCCCTATTAGAAAAAGGGATGGATGAAAATTTGTTAACAGAGTGGATAGCGAATCTATCAAACAAAGTAATGGATATTAAAAATACAGTTGGATATTCCCCTTATTTCTTCCGGATGAACACAAATTTAAATCAATTCATAAAATCGCTTTACTTCCGGCTAATGTTTTTAAACAAAGGGATGAAAACAAGACAGGAGATTGAACGTATTTTAAAATCTCAATTCACAGTCTAAAGAGATTTTTGGCGACTAAAAAGAACGCAAACATGTTTTGCGTTCTTCTTACACTTATAACATTTGTTTCGCCAATGCAATGGTATCTTCCTTAATCTGCTCTTCGGATATATTAGGATTGTTGTAGCCAATATTATAATAGATTCCATCTTTTTCAAACGATAGAGACCCGTTATAATACCCTGCAACCCCCTCTGTGATTTGTACTTCCTCTCCTAGCGACTCGGCGTATTCTACTTTAAAGTTATGGACAGAAATCATAAATATAATGTCATCATCTTTATTTTTTGAAATACTCATAAAATCGACTCTTAACTCTTTCCCGTCGTGCTTGAAATCCTCAATGGTCATTTTCAGCGGCATGGCGTCAAAAGGAAGATCCTTAGGCGGCTTTACTTCAAATGGCAAAGCATCTAAGCCTACTTTCAAGGATGGTACATTATATAGGATTGGTATTCTTTTCAACTGTTCCTCGGTGGCATTCCCGGTTTGTTCTACTTTTTCGAGTTTACTCGTATCGAGAGCACCATTTTGTTTTTGCTCGCAGCCAAAAAGCAATAGTACAAGGATTATAGGAATAAATGATAACTTTTTCATCTGTTCTCCCCCTTTCCATTTAAATACGAAGGAACCTATGAAAAGTTTCAAAATTTATCCAATTTTTCAAAAAACCATACAAATATTATTTCTTATCATTCCAAAGGTTTGCTCCAAATCCAACCGCCAGGACACTGAAAATACTTCCAATCAATATTATAAAAGCAGTCAGTTTTAACTCCTCCTTTTTAACTCACCAATGCTTTGGCCTTTTTAGCGACGCAGGTTTTAGCATTATTTGTTAAATATAGATTAACACATTTGAACTTACAAAAAACAAAAAAACAGGAGAATTCCCTGCTTATCTTGTCACTGCCCCATATACCGCAGCCAGCTCTTCTCCTAAAAACTTTGCCAGCTCAAGCATGCCAAATTTTCCTGCCTTTGCTTCTGCATCTGAATTATAATTCGTATTTGTATTGATATCGTAAGTGTAGATTTCACCTGCCTCGTTTCTGATGAATTCAATTCCGGCAACATGAATATTATTTGCCACTAGTACTCTCTTGTATTTTTCAATAATGGGATCATTAAAGCCTTCAATCACCTGGAATTTAGGCTTTTCTTCAACCTCTTCACCTGCCGGGCAAAACAGGTCTCCAATCTGGCAGGCATCAGCCGGGCACAATTCAAAGCCTCCCGAAGTATCGACTTTCACCGCATAAACAAATTGGCCGCCGACAAACTCGCATCTGGTAATATTGCTCTCTGGGGATTGGATATATTCCTGAATCAGCGTGACACCATCAACCGGTTCTTCGAAAGAAGGTCCATCAACATAGGACTTCAATGCTTCAATCGATTGAAAAAGCTGTACCCCAAGTCCCTTTCCTGCTCGATTGTGCTTAGTTATAAATGATTTCCCTTCAAATTTCATCGCTGCTTCTAATAGCTGTTTTTTACCAACAGCCGCAATCGTTCTCGGAGTCCTTACTCCATGCTTGGCCAGCTCAAGGTATTGCTTGACTTTGCTTACCTCCAGTTCCAGCGCACGGGATCCGTTGTATACCTTTCTGCCGTGGTTCTCCAGCCATGATAGAACCTGGGCTGTATATTCAGGGGCGAAGCGATGGCCTCTTGTGTGAGAGGAAGCGCTCATCCTGCTGTAAAAAATACCTTCTGGCGGTTCCTTCGATAAATCCAGCACCCCTTCGTCCAGATGCCATTCCTCAAAAGGAATCCCAAGCTCCTTCAGCCGCTTTGTTAGGTGGATTGTCCACTCACTATTTTCGTGGATGATATAAACCTTGCTCATTTCTACTCATCTCCTTGATTAGATAATTTATTAAACAGTCAGCTGGCTTCTTTTTGCCTCAACAAGCGGCATTACCTGCTTTGCGAAGCGTTCCATTTCTTCGAGCTGCGGAGAGAATTGCAGTAACAGCAATCCTAAACCGGCATCTTCGTACTGTAAAATCCGCTCGGCGATTTGTTCAGGAGTGCCAACCAAATTAGGGCGTAACCCCCTGTTGGAAACCGAATAATCCTGAAGCTGGATTTGCTGTTCAAGCTGGGATTTGCTTGTGAAATCCTTAAAGCCAGCATAGGCACTTGATTCCTTTACAGTCGTGATCCGTTCCAATTCCGCAAATGCTTCTTCTTCAGTGTCGCGGCAAATGACATAGGCAGCCATTCCGAACACCGACAATGCTGGATTTGACGTAGCAGCTCTGCGGTCTTTCATATCTGTTATTTTCCGTCCAATTTCTTCTACTGTTCCGCCATGCATGACATAGGCATCACATTTTTCAACAATGGTCTGTTTTCCCTTTGGACTTTCCCCGCCAGCATATAGAACTGGATTTGGACGCTGGACTGGTTTCGGGAACAGCTTCGTATCCTTCAGCTGATAAAACTTGCCTTCATAAGAGAAGCTATCTTCACTCCATAGTCCCTTGAGTACATCAATGAACTCCGTAGTCCGCTCATATCTTTCATCATGTTCGGTAAAAATCCCGCCGTACTGACGCGCTTCTTCCTCCCACCAGGCAGAAACAACATTGAGGGTAAATCGCCCGCTGCTGATTTGGTCTATGTTTGCCGCCATCTTTGCTGTGACTGCAGGATTGTGGAAACCTGGCCTTACAGCAGCCATGATCTCGATTTTTTCAGTCATAGAAGCCAAAGCAGCAGCTGTTGTCCAGGCTTCTAGGGAGTTATGCTCAGGGCCTTTAATATCATTCAGATATAATTCGGCAATCAATGTGGTTGAGTAGCCCCACTCTTCTGCTGACTGAATCACCTGCTTTGCATAATCAAAGGTAGGCGGCATGTTTTCATCCTCTACATTCCTTAGCCATCCGCCAAATATAGGCAGCCAAAATCCATACTTCATCACAATCTCTCCTCTGCTCATTTAAACTCAACTTAACCAACCCGATAAGTTGGTTTTACAGGTAAAACATTAGAGACTTAAAAATAAGCCTCCTAAACACAAAAAGCTCCCTTCTTTAAGAAGAGAGCCATAGATTACTCTCTTCTCATCTTTCAGACAAAATTGTCCGCAGGAATTGGCACAGTATTCATTCAGAACCTGTTGCCGAGGTTTCGCAGGGCCTTTCCCTCCACCTCTCTTGATAAGAAGACATCATGTATTAAATTTTAGTTTAATAAAGTGATAATATTCTAAATTCTAACAAAAGTCAATTCGTTTATCGAAATATTTTTATATTTCAACCGGAAACACTGACAGAAATTTATTTACCCGCTGAGATGCCTCTATTAGTCTTTCTGGAGGCTGAACCATAGCGATTCTGACATACCCTTCGCCTTGTTTGCCAAAAGCATCACCAGGAACGACGGCAATCCCTTCTTCATCAATTAGCTTGAAGGCAAAATCGCGGGATTTCCAGCCGTCAGGAATTTTAGCCCATACAAACATCGTTGCCGGAGAATTAGCCACTTCCCAACCGCTGTCCCGAAACCCTGATACTAAAGCATCCCGCCGCGCTTCATACTGCTTGAGCTGACTCTTCAGGAAAGCATAATCAGAAGTAAGTGCTGCAATTGCTGCTTTTTGGATTGGGTAAAAGATTCCGTAATCGATATGTGATTTAAAGGAAGCAAGAATATTGATAACCTGTGAGTTTCCAGCGACGTAGCCTATGCGGCAGCCTGCCATATTGAAAGTTTTTGAGAGTGAATTGAACTCTACACCAACTTCCTTTGCACCCGGTATGGATAAGAAACTGATTTGCGGGTTCCCATCATAAATCAATTCAGAATAAGCGAAATCATGTACGACCAGGATATTATGTACTTTGGCGAATTCGACCACCTGTTCAAAAAAGCTGATATCAGCAAGTGCAGTGACAGGATTTCCAGGATAGCTCAAGATCATCATTTTTGTTTTTTGTAAAATTTCTAGAGGAATCTCATTAAGCTGAGGCAAAAAGTTATTTTCCTCCCGCAAAGGCATAGGATAAATAGTTCCGCCCGCAATGGTAACGCTAGCTTCATAGATTGGATACCCTGGATCTGGAACAAGTACATAATCACCTGGATCAATAATTGCAGTTGCAAGATGTGCAAGTCCATCCTGCGAGCCCATCAGCTGCAGGACTTCGCTTTCTGCTTCCAGTTCAACCGAATAACGCTGATGGTAAAAATATTTTACCGCCTCGTTAAACTCACTAATTCCCTTGAGTGTGTATCCATACTTCCCCGGATCCACCGAATATTTAGCAAGTTCCTCCATGACAAAAGAAGGCGGTCCAAAATCCGGACTCCCAATACTCAGGTCAATCACATCTTTCCCGTTCATCAAGGCCGCCTGTTTACGGTCAACCACTTCCTGAAAGATGCTGGATGTCATTTTTCTAATCTTTTCTGATCCGTAGATGTTCATGGACATTCCCCTTTACTGTTCATTCATTCCTGATGTTTTCGTTGAGGTTGATTCATCTGAATTTTTAAAATATAAATTCGATTATAGCAGTTTCGTTTGCTCAGTTCTAGAAAAAAATAAAAATGAGCTTCTATGCCCACTAACCAGCATCTGATTAAGCTTTTTTTCGGATAATACCAGTTGGCGAGGAGTTAATAGCAGTTTGGTCATTTTTAATACCAGTTGGGATTCTTGGTTAACCCGATATGTGAGACCGTAAAAACCATGTTATAACAATCAAACAAAAAGAGCTGCCCCTGGGCAGCTCTTCACTATGTTCGTGTGATGATTTTATCGATGATCCCATATTCAAGTGCTTCCTGGGCACTCATGAAATAATCCCGGTCTGTATCCTTTTCGATTTTTTCCACTGGCTGGCCAGTTCTCTCGGATATAATCTGATTTACATGATCTCGCAGCTTCAAAATTCTTTTGGCTGAAATTTCGATCTCCGTTGCCTGGCCCCTTGCACCGCCCAGCGGCTGATGAATCATGATTTCACTGTTAGGCAAGGCAAATCGTTTTCCTTTTGTTCCAGCAAGCAGCAGCATGGCTCCAAACGATGCGGCCATTCCAATACAGATTGTGCTGATATCGGGTTTGATGTATTCCATCGTATCAAAAATTGCGAAGCCTGCTGTGGTTGAACCTCCAGGACTATTAATATAGATGGAGATATCCTTTTCAGGATTATCAGCTTCAAGAAATAAAAGCTGAGCAATAACACTGTTTGCCACCTGGTCATTGATTTCATCTCCAAGCATGATGATCCTGTCTTTTAACAGCCGGGAATATATATCGTATGAACGCTCCCCACGGTTGGATTGTTCGATGACATAAGGAATTGTACTCACTTTGGTCCTCCCTTTCCTGCTTAAGCAGCCATTTTGAAAGTAGAGAGAGTTGAACGGGAGTGCAAAGTCATCTCCGGTGAACACGGAGCAAGTGCCGGGATTTGCTGGATATTTTCAAGCAACACAGTCGGATCCTCGGACTGAAGAGATTCGCAAAGCAGGTCTGACAGCAGCTTTTCTTCCTCATCGTTCAGTTCCTGAGCCACTTCACGCAGGCCTTTATCAAGTTCGATCCGCTTCCTTGCCCGGTGGAGTGCTGCTTTTACAGCCATTTCTGTTGTCCCCATCAGTTCAGCAATTTCCCGTGATTGAAAACGAAATGCTTCCTTCAGGATAAAAATCACTGCCTGCTTCGGCGTCAATTTGGACATGACCAACTCGACTGTATCCATTACATTGCCTTGAGTGAAAGATTCGAGTTCTTCCGGGATACCCGTTATCTCGCGGCTGTGCTTCCTGACAGTATCAACCCAATGGTTATAAGCAATTCTTTTCAACAATGCAGAGCTGATCTGGGATGCATCATATTGGCGAATCGCCTTAAGCGACACTTCCTGCACAAGGTCATCTCCATCCCAGCTGTTCTGCGTTAGAAACCTGCAATATCTCTTTAGACTATGATAATGGTCCATTACCCCGGTATCCTCCGCTGTATTCAATCTCCTGAGCTTGTCGATCGACATCCTGTTCACTCCTTTGAACCTCTCTGCCCCTTAAACGGATTTAGGGAAAGAAAAGATACGGCCTTCAAAATTATTTTATTCTTTCTGCAGTATATGCTGGGAAAGGAATTATTCAGCTTTTACAGTCTGCTTCTTTTTTCTTAACAGCAACATTATTAAAGCTATTGGTATTAAAGCCAGCAAATATAACCTAGACACTGACGCTTTTTCGAGAAAAAGGTCAGGATATTTTTCTTTTAAATGCTGTTTGATCAATCTTTCAAACTCATCTTTCGAGATTCCTGCTGCATCGACTCCCCATTTTTGGAAGAGTCTGACTGTGTATTCTCCAAATGGACGGATGCTATCCCTCGATGGAGTATATCCTAACGCAAGATCAAACTGCCTATTGGTTAGAAAGTATTCATCCGCTCTTAACTGTTCAAGAGATACTGAAAAGGATCTTGAAAAGCCATATTCATTAATAACATATCTTCCCTCTATAGGTTTATACACACTCATTGCATTGATGATTACTCCATTGTATAGCACAGGTGCAACCCACTCATCGAGAGGTTCTATCGTGAGATTCAACTTGTTATCAATCACCAGTTGGTTTACGGCAACAAACTGTCCGATCGTCCAGTCTTCTGGATTCCCATTGCTTATAGCAAATGAAAGAAAATCCCTATAATTTTCGTTTGCGGTCTCAATAACTTCGGGCGGGACATGACGTTTCACTTCAATCGTGCTAAAACCCAATAACACCATAGTCAGTATTAATAAGAAGCCTCTTCTCATCCTGATCAATGCCCCTTTAATTGCCATCTTCAAAAAAATACTGCCAACATATACACGACCAGCTCACCGCAACTCTAAATGGATTCATCCTTTTTTCGTCTGAGGTCAGATAAAAACATCACACTTACTCCCAGTGAAAACGGAGTTAACACAGAGAGGGCTAAACCATATAGAATGTCACCTTCCATAAAGAACGATATAGAGGAAGCAAGACATATGAAAAAAGAAAAAAGGAAAAATACCCCGCCGAATAAGCTTTTTAATTTTTCGAAAAGTGTATACATAATAATCAATTCTCCTGAGGTTATAGAATAAATACGCATTAATTACTTTTTATATTGTTATTATTAAAGGTACGTAATCAGCCTAGCCATTTAATGGTTTTGCCATTTGGTCAATATCACCCTCACGATTCGCCGTCCCCTTTTTAAACGTCCAGTTCACCATAAAAATCCCAAGAAAAATCAGTGCTCCACCTGCATACACATACCACTCGACGACCTCATCGAGCAGAACCCAGCCGGTTAATACGCCAAAAAAAGGCGCGAGGAAAAGGAACGCACTTGTTTTCCCTGGGTCACCTTCATTTAAAAGGTAAAACCAGATAGCAAATTGAGCGATCGATGCCATGATTGCTAACCATAATATTATCGAAACTGAAAGCGTGTTAAACGTCAGACGAGGAATTTCCAACGTAACACCCATCAATATCAAAATAATCCCGCCAAAAAGCATTTGATATGCGGTCAATACCCAGACATTGAAGCGGCTGCCCCATTGTTTAATAAGGATAGTCCCGGTTGACCAAAACACAGCAGCACCGAGACCGAAAAGTGTACCAACTGTCAGCTGCAAATGGAAACCTAATGTGATGAATACACCAATAAACCCTACAACCGCCCCTATCCATTGAAGGAGCCGGTATCGAATCCCAAGAAAAACTGTCCCCATCATTACTACCATTAATGGATTGGTAAAGGTTAAAATCGAGGACTCGCCCGCAGTAATTGTACGTAAACTCAAGAAAATACAACCCATGACCCCTGCCGTCTGCATCAAACCAATCGTGAAGATCCTTCCCCAGTCAGCGAGCTTTTCCGGCTTAATCCTTTTTCTTACAAGTACCGCCATGATCAAACCGGCAATCGTGAACCTTAAGCCAACCAATAACAATGGAGAGACATAGTTCAAACCAATCTTTCCGACGGTAAAAGAAGAGCCCATCAGAAATGTAGTGACAATGACAAGCACGATGAATTTGAATGGATGAATCTTTGATTTTTCCAATACGGCCCCTCCCTTTTACAGAAATTATATTCTGCTTAATAAGTGATTTCCCTTTAAGATAAGCTCGAAAGCACTTAGAGGATTTTCCCTCTAAGCTTCTGTTTAAGGTTCAGAAGGTCTCAGTGTTCATTCTCAGGCTTTCGGGCTTAATTCAATTTCATCGCTAGACTTCACGTCTGCAAACCAGCGCAATGCTTTATTATGATGGTTGATGATTTGCTGTGCTGTTAGTTCGGCGCTTGGCCAAGTGCTATGTAAATCGGAAACTAAAGTAACTTTATATCCCTTGCTGAATGCACTTCTGCAAGTCGTATCCACACAAACCTCTGTTTGGATGCCGACTAGATAGAGGTGATCGATTTCCCTTTTTCTTAATTCCTGGTCCAAAGATGTTTTCAAAAAGGAGTCCGGCGTGGTTTTTTGAATAATTATATCTTCCTCTAGGGGGCTGATTTCAGAATGGATTTCCCAGCCATATGTACCGTTTTCCAATGGGTATCCGGTTGTTTCATTATGTTGGACATATACGACAGCTATTTTTGCCAAACGTGCCTGTTTGATCAGCGCCCTGATACCTTGCAGCAGTTCATTTCCATTGAAAACTTCTTCTCCTTCCAAGAACATCGCGTTTTGAACATCAATGATGGCTAAAGCTTTGTTTTCCATTCTCATTCCCCCAGTATCTTCTTCAGCTTCTTTACGGCTTTTTCACTTGCAAAAGCTTAATGATTCAAAATTAATCGTCTATATTGTATTTCTATAACCTGATACAATTCCCCTTTCCCCAAAAGAGAAAACGGTACTTCAACTTAGAAGCACCGTTCAAAATTCACCTTGTTTTTTCAACCAGTTCACCATTTTCGATCGTAATCAGCCTTTTTGCCATATTCACAAACAAACCGTTCTCAACCACGCCCGGAATCATATTCAATTGCTTTTCCAGCTCCTCAGGTGATTCAATCTGTTTAAAATCGCAGTCAAGAATATAATTCCCATTGTCAGTGATGAATGGCTGGGTACCACTTAGTCTTAATTTCGGTTCACAGCCTAGCTCGGCAATCTTCCTTGAGATCATTTCTGCCCCAAACGTTACAATCTCAACCGGCAGCGGAAAGTCTCCCAATTTTTTAGCTCCTTTGGATGAATCTGCTATGACAATAAAGGCAGAAGCAGCATTAGCGATGATTTTCTCCCTTAGCAGTGCCCCTCCGCCGCCTTTAATCAAGTTCAACTCAGCGTCGAACTCATCCGCTCCATCAATCGCTACATCGATCCGTTCCACATCCTTAAAATCCACAAGCGTGATACCATTCTCCATAGCTAGAGCGGCGGTTTGTTCAGATGTTGGAATCCCTTTAATATTTAGACCGTTTCTCACTAACTCTCCCAATTTTTTGATTGTATAATAAGCGGTTGATCCTGTTCCCAGTCCAACGACCATTCCATCTTTTATGTATTCAGCAGCCCTGAAGCCGACTAGTTCTTTCTCATTCATCCTAGCACCTCCATTCCTTCGAACATAGAATAGCTTACACAATTAAAAGTTATGTACTGATTTTGGGTACAATTAGGATGGTATCTTACCCTTATGCAGGGGTATTGGTCGTTTAAGGTTTCCCATTTTATAAGCTTACATACTGATAGAGTTCTCTTTTTCTGCAGCAGTCCATTTTTCTTTTACCACTTTTGCTTCCTTTATCAACCAGAATAACGTAATAGAATATACAATGATGAGTGAAAAAGGAATGAGTAAATAAGCTTGATCCATCCAGCCGAAACAGATCACAGAGGCAGCCAGAACAGTGGCGACTGTTTGGAATATATAACCCTTGCTTTGGTAAATGGCTGCATAGGGCAGGAAATGAGCACCCGTTAAAACACCGACGACGAACGGAATCCAATTTGGCTGCTGATATGCTATAAGAATGATGATTGGCGCGAAGAAGATTTGGATTCCACCCACTAACCCGCCAATAGTTGAAAGCGGATTATGTGTTGCCAGAAAATTGACATGTACGACTTTTGAAACCAAGATTCCAAGAGGCAAAACCAGACCTATCCCGAAAAGATAAAACCAAACCATAATTTGTTGTGGCACAAAAAGTCCTCCAACTCCCATCATCAGCCAGAAAATGATTCCTGCGATAAACATGGGGTACCCTTTGCCAGCCTCTGCTGATATTTCCATCCTAAGTTCTTCAAAATTCAAATGAGAAACATTCTGTTTCATACCCGAATAGCTCCCTTCATAGGAGTATGTAATCTTCTCCTATCCTAAATATAAATTACAAAATGTTCTTTTAAAAGAATTTTCTTCCAGTCTATTTGGTTACCTCCACAGCGACAATATCATCAAATTTTATTGTTACTGCACTTTCATCCTCAATTACCATCCGGATCTCCTTCCTTATCGGATCAAGAAAATGGACATGGCCTTTTTCTTCATATGTAAATCCATCATCCCACTTCGTAATTTTAACCGGATATGTATATTCCATGGCGTAACAAATCCGATTTTCAAACTCCTGAATTTCGTATTCGTCCAGCAGCGGCCTGGCTTGCCGCAGTTCGTCACGTGCCAGTTCGCGCAATAATGCACGATGCTCAGGCATAAAGTGTGCAGGCATGAATTTAATTTTTCCTCTGTCTCGTATTCTCATGCTGACCATCCTTTCGGGAGTACTTAAAGCTATTATATCCCGAACAAATGTTCGTAAACCATATAAAATTTAATTTTAAATAAAAAAAACTGGCCTAGGCCAGTCTATGCAATCACTTCATGATATTTAAAATAGGTCGAGAGCTTGGAATCTACGTGGTCCTTCCATCCGTCTAAAGGAACATTCAGCTTCTTCAGTATTTTATAGGCGTGTACCCATGCGCTCATTTCAGCCGTAATCCGATAAGACCAGTCATTCAGCCATTTTTCATAGTCAAGATCGTCATTGATAAAATCAATACAATGGCCAATCTCGTGGGCAAAGGCATATACATTTTCCATCGTGGTCGATAATGGAATCGTTATGGACATGTTTGGATTAAAATTGATTTTTTTCTTAGAGTCATAAATCACCTTGCAGTTCAACTTCTCCGCCTCTTCTACTAAAAGTAAAAAAGTGCCGTACGTAACCATACCATTTTCCCCTTTTATCTTTATAGTTTTTTTCTATCTATTATATCGGTATTTTTAAATAATTATACAGTTTTTCTAAATATTCTGAAATAAAGTGTTTTACAGATAGGACATCTTTTGCCCGCATATCATCATAAAAGGTACCATACTTGGAGGATGATTATAAATGAAAATACATGTAGTAAGACCGGGTGACACTTTGTGGGCTATTTCGCAAAGCTACCAAACTGCCATGAACCAGATTATTTTAGCGAATGAGATGGATAATCCTAATGTATTAGTAGTTGGACAGTCCCTTGTGATCCCGGAAACTAACCGGGAGTATATCGTCCAGCAGGGTGATAATTTGTGGGGAATAGCCTCACGCTACGGAGTCTCTGTGCAGGAACTGGCAGGCTATAACAATATCGCGGACCCTTCGCTGATTTTCGTCGGTCAGATGCTTCAGATGCCATTCTTGAGTCACACTGTTCGTTCGGGCGAAACCTTATGGGCAATTGCCCAGCGATACGGTGTAAGTATTAACCAAATCACAGAAGCTAACAGTATATCGAATCCTTCACTCATTTATCCGGGTAGTGTACTAAGAATACCAGCGCCTCCAAAACTATTAATTGAAGTAAATTCCTATATAACGAGAATGGATGAGACAGGCAGAAGAAATGTTTTGTCACGCGGACACCTATTCACCTATCTTGCTCCTTTTTCCTATAAGATGGGTGAAGATGGATCACTCCTGAATCTGCAGGATACAAATGTTCTTCAAGCGGCAAACATGACCAACACCTCACCATTGTTGACGATTACGAATGAAGCGGAAGGTACGTTCAGTTCGGACCGGGCAGCTGCCATCCTGCGGAATCCAGATGTCCAGGATACTTTGTTAAGCAATATCCTCGCTAAAATGAAGGAAAAAGGCTATACCGGATTGAATATCGATTTTGAATATGTCTATCCAGAAGACCGTGAAAACTATAACAACTTTTTACGAAAAGCCGTTGGGCGCTTGCATCCTGAAGGGTATACTGTTTCAACTGCACTGGCTCCAAAGCAAAGTGCAGGTCAGCAAGGTCTGCTGTATGAAGCGCATGATTACGAAGCGCACGGAGAAATAGTTGATTTTGTCGTGATTATGACATATGAATGGGGCTGGTCCGGCGGCAGGCCATGGGCTATCGCACCGATCAGCGAAGTAAGAAAAGTTCTGGACTATGCCGTAACAGCCATCCCTCGTGATAAAATCCTGATGGGCGTGCCTCTCTACGGAAGGGACTGGCGAATACCGTGGGTGCAAGGAACCTATGCTCGAACAGTCAGCCCAAAAGGAGCAGTGGATCTAGCAGCACAACAGGGCGTCAATATTCAATTCGATACTACCTATCAATCACCATTTTTCCGCTACACCGATGCAGACGGACAACAGCACGAAGTCTGGTTCGAAGACGCAAGAAGTGTTCAGGCGAAATATAATACAGTAAAAGAATATGGTTTGCGTGGTGTCAGCTTCTGGACCCTAGGGCCAGCATTTCCCCAAAACTGGCCAGTGCTGCACAATAACTTTCGGGTGAGGAAACTATAAATATGAAAAATCCTGCGATTCCGGGATCGCAGGATTTTTATATGCCATCAAATATAGACCTTGCAAGAAACCTGAACAGATAGAAAACCAGCCGGAACGGAAGAAGGATCAATTCCGGAACCCAAAACAGCACATCAAAAACAAAGTCCCAAAAATTATAGCTGCCATCCTGCTTCTTCTTCCTTCTCTTTTCTGACCGTTTTTCTACAAACATTTCAGGTTCCTCCTATTTATTGTTGCACTCTTCGCAAATGATCTTACCCTGATACTGGATAAAGGCTTTGATCTCCGTCATGCCCTTCTTTTCCGGGTACCTCATTTTTACGTAAATCTCGTCATTTGACTGGATTTCCTTCTCGCATACCGAGCACTGTGGACTAATTTTGAACATGACCATCACCTCGGTTTTAAATACGTTTTTTAAGCATCAAAAGTTTCAACCTTTTTATTGGTACTGAAATACAACATGTCAACCGTTGATAAAATTATTTCGACCATCGATAAATTCTCTCTAACCGTTGATAAAATTGCCACAACCGTTAATAAATTCTCTCTAACCGTTAAAAAAACTGCGATGACCGTTAAATTACTCTGTCTAACCGTTAGATCATCTGCTGAAACGATTCCCAAACACCATAGAATAACCAAAACCCTGACCAAACTGGCCAGGATTCTCAAAACTTAATATATATCCTGCCTAATAAACACAACAAACGAGACAATTAAAGCAGCCAATCCCCAAAGAGCCAGCACGACAAGAGAAAAACCCAGTGTCATTCCTTCAATTGGCGGTGCCTGACCAGAAAGGTAACCTGTTAGATTCAAATTGATCATGAACAAGTATTTTGCTGACTCCCAGGATGAGACCATATTGCTAAGGATCGCTCCGGAAATCAGCGCAGCGAGCATAACGCCCATTCCGGCTGGCGTATTCCGTATCAGAACTGAGAGCATGAATGTGATTGTCCCGACAATCAGCGCCACAAACCACACAAGGCTGAACTCCATTAATAGGTATTGCCACTGGGGAATCATCTGAATCGCATTCGTATTCAGTTCATTTCCTTCCACGCTGAATCCGGTTATAACGGGAGCAGTCCAGCCTTGATACCCAAAAATGAGGCCTGATATCAAATAGGACAGCACCCCAAACAACACGACAATGATCGAAACGGATAGAATCAGAGTGATGTACTTGCTCATCAGAATCTTCCAGCGCTTCACCGGCCTTGTCAACAGTAATTTCACCGTTCCTGCGCTCCGTTCGGAGGAAACAATATCAGCTGCCACCACCATAATCATCAATGGCAGGAACAAGTTAATCGAGTGCTCTGCGAAAACACGCGCAAAGCTTGGCGCACCAGGCTCCATCGGATTCACATTGTTATCAAGATAGTATTGCTGCTGCTGAATGCGTAGCTGGAGTTCGCTTTTCCACTCATCTGAGATTCCGCTGCTCGTAATCCGGTTTTGAGTATCAATGATTTGCTGCTGCAGAGTCGTCCGCCAATCAACATCCCCAAACCGTTCAAGCCTTCTTTCAATTTCCCTGTATTGAGAATATGTAAAAAGTGCAACCAACACAGCGATGATTCCAGCCACTATCAGGATTCTTTTTTTGCGAACAATCTTCAGCATTTCATTCCTGACGAGGTTAATCAATCGACTCACCTCCAGTCAGTTCAAGGAAAAGATCTTCAAGAGCAGGCAATTTCCTGTTCATTTCATTTACCTGGACCCCTTTTTCCACCAGCATTCGGTTCCATTTAGCACTTTCATTTTCTAAATAAGGAGTAACCAAAGCTCCATCTGCTCCATCCGTTACCGTCGTCACTCCATTCAAAATCTCTTTCGCAGTATCACGAGGTTCCGCAAACCAGATGACCTTCTCCTGTAACGCCAAAAGATTTTCAACATAGTCCACTTTGATAACGGAACCCTTTGAAATAATCGCGACCCGATCACACATCAGCTGGATTTCGCTCAGAAGATGGCTTGATACAAGGACAGTCAATCCTTCTTCTTCAGCCAAATATCTGATAAAGTTCCTCATCTCCCTTATCCCCATCGGATCCAGTCCATTCGTCGGCTCGTCCAGAATCAATACCTTTGGCTTTCCCAGCAAAGCCTGGGCAATCCCAAGACGCTGCCGCATCCCAAGCGAATACGTACTGACACGATCATGAATCCGTTCATTCAACCGCACCAGTTCCACCACATAATTCATATGCTCGCGGTCCATTTCGGGAAGCATCCTCGCAAAATGCTCAAGATTCTCCCAGCCCGTCAGGTAAGAGTAGAGCTCAGGGTTTTCCACGATACAGCCCATCTGCTCCATTGCTTTCGTAAAATTCTTCCTGACATTGTAACCGCCAATTTCGATTGTCCCGGAACTTGGCTTGATCAATCCCACAAGCATACGGATTGTTGTCGTTTTGCCAGCACCGTTCGGACCAAGGAACCCAAAGACCTCGCCTCGTCTTAAATCAAAATCGATCCCTTTAATGATCTCTTTTTTGCCAATCGTCTTTCTCAGCCCTTTTACAGACAGCGTGATTTCACTCATCGTTCTCCCCCCTTACCATGTAATCAAAGATGCGACCCGTTCTGCGATCAGCCTGTAGCCTTCTGCATTCGGGTGAAATTTATCTGTGTATAAATAATCGTTTACACTCAGCTGAAATAAGTCGAACGTCGGCACAAAAACGGCCTTTTCATTCTGGTCAAGCAGTTGATTTGTATCGTAATTCCAATCACGGACGACCTTTGTTGTCAGCTCTGAATCATTCAAATCAATGAACGGATTATACAGTCCAATATGAAAAATGACAGCCGAGTCATTCATAGTCCTTAACTCTTTTAAAATCGATTCAAGGCTTTTCAAATAACTTTCCTTTGCCTGAGCGATTTGCTGCTCATCCATTTGCAAGAACGTCTGCCCGCTCTGGAACAAATCATTGCCGCCAATCGTTATGAGGATGTAGTCTGCGTCTTGAATCGTCCTTTGGATTTCTCCTTGTTTCAGCTGATCCAAAAGCTGATTCGAACGGTATCCTTTAACCCCGAAATTATGTATTGTGATCTTTTCCCTTGATTTTTCCTCAAGCTCATCAACCAGGTAGCCAATATAGCCTTTGCCTGTATCATCCCCGGTTCCGCGAGTCAGTGAATCCCCAAGGGCTACAACCACCTTGCCGTCTTTTTCCGTATCTTCTTCTACTGGCTTTGTCTGCTCAATAGCTCCCGACGCTCCATTGCTGAAAAATTGATTCTGGATTGTCCATCCAAGACCAAAGAGCATTAATAATAATGAAAGCATTGAAAAAACCAGTGTTAAACTAAGCGAATACCTTTTCACCTGACCACCCTCGTTCCACTAATTGGTAAGCTTTATTTTATAATAATTTTGATCGGAATAAAAATGATAATAGTGTGGCGAATGTGCTGGATATGGGATTTTGGCGATTAAAAGCAAAAAAGCGCGCAGCTTTTTATGCTGTACGCGCTTTTAGATAGCAAATGCATGCTTCCCGATTTTTTTAACGACATTCCTAGTGAAAATCCACTGGCTTGTTGCTGTCTCAGGATTATAGAAGTAAAGAGAGTTTATATTGTTCTCATTTTCAAGGGCATCTTCAACTGCCTTAATTGCCTCTTCACCTGCCGGTTTATTGATCGCACCATTTTGGACCGGCTGGAATGCATTTCTTTGATAAATGACTTCTTTTACCGTATCCGGGAATTGTTCGTGTTCCACACGGTTCAGCACGACTTCGGCAACTGCAACCTTGCCTTCATACGGTTCACCTTTTGCTTCCGCATGGACCAGGCGGGCAAGCAGTCTCACTTCTTCTTCTTTGATGAAGCGTTTATCTGTGACCGAGGATTCCTTCGTATCAACATCTACCTTTTTGGCTGTCAAAGTCTCAGCCGGCTTGATCGTTTTCGTTGATTCGGCATAAACTGTATATGAACCAATTACTAATGTAAGGATTGAAACTAGCATAAGAATTTTTTTCATTGTAAACCTCCTGTTGGGTTTATTAGACTGAACAGGCCCTATAATAGGCTAACAGGTTTACAATCATACCACACTAGTTAATCACTGGGGGAATTTTAAACTTCATACCAACAAGGGTAAAAACTGTATTTATTATTACGTAATAAGGTGTATTCGTAAACTTTGTTACAAATTTAAAATATCATTATCAGGATGAGGCCTTCGTTTATACAGAGAAAAGTGCAGTCAAATTTTTAAGTGTGTGGATTCTCGCTGTCAGAATAAACAAGTCTGAATGATGATATTCAACATAATCATCAATAATCACCAGACCTTTCCAAAACCGCTCCACCAGCAATAAAGTGTATTTTTCATCCCACTCAAACATGTTGATTCTCGCGAGTTCCTCAGCGAGCTGGTTAAATTTATACTCTTCCATCCAGAGCTTCACCTGGTACAGCTTATCAAGATTCAGAATCAACCCTGATTTGTTGGTATAACATTTCTGCACAAACTCCACAAAACCCTTGATATTCTCCGCCAGCAGGTTGGCTTTTTGCATTTCGAAATTCATTTGCACCAACTCCTTCTATAAAACAAATATGTTTCTAGAAGGATTTTTAAAACTCCGCCATTCCCAAATGGATATTTATGTTAAACTGAACTTGTGGGGTGATTCTTAATGAAATCCAATTTTCAAACAAGAAGAATCCAAAAGAAGTATCAAGAGAAAATCAGTAAAAAAGCAAAAAAAGACCGCTCCCCTTTAGGGATCAATATTATCGCTCTTGTTGTCATTGTCATTTTTATCTTAAATCTGTACATTGACTGGTTATAGACGAAAGGAGAAATGAACATGCTTTGGTTAGCATTGTTTTCCCCGTTAATTGTTTTGGTTCCACTTGCTTTTTATATGGATAGAAAAAAAGGAACCGGTGACCCGAAACTCGATTCTGAAAACCATCGAATCGAACAAGATCAAGCCTTGCATGACAAGTCTTTCATTTTCCCAGGCGGAAATGGACCATCTGACGGTCAGTAATATAAAAAAGCATCGACTTCGATGCTTTTTTAATCTATATATTCAGCCATTTTCTTAAGCAGTTCGGTTGAATCCTTTGCGGTTACAAAATCACCGTTGACCATAGCATACGGAGACAGACGGCATTCCTTGCATCTGCTCTGGCATTCGAATTCTTTATGCTCTACATTCTTGCGGCTTAAGAATTCATTATAGGCGCCAAAGTTCTCTTCCGGTAAAAACTGCTCCAAATTCCGCTGGCAGAATTCAATCTTTGCTTTCTTTTGTTTGGAAAAAAGTTTCTGGATTACATTCATTTACGAAACTCCCTTTACTGGATAAGTCCTCTGTAAAAAGCGATCCAAAACGATATTGCCAAAAGGAATGAACGCAACTGCAAACGCACTAACAGCCCATAAAAGCGACCATCTGACCGTAAATGTCGTATATATAATCATCAGCACATAAAAAACAAATAAAAAACCGTGCAAAGAACCTACGAACCGAACAGCCTCTGGAAAACCAGCCCAATACTTAAGCGGCATCGCGATAAACACAAGCACCAGCAATGATCCACCCTCAAGCAAACCCATCATACGAAAACGACTAATAGCCGTATTTTGCATACTTAACACCTACTTCCTAACCAAGAAATTATAACATTTTTTATCAATGACTAGAAATACTAAATTCTAGCATATAACCACCTATTAAAATATGCTAGGTATAGAGGGGTGATATAAAATGATAATCCATGAACGAGAACATGAATTTGTGATGGTGGCCCAGCATGATCATGCCCTTATATCCCGGGATGCTGCACAATTTTGGAGAGATGATTATTTTTTCGGAATAGACAAGAAAGACTCGGTAGTCCTCGCCGTGCGGGAACATGATCGCTGCTGGATCGAGCCCGATAAAGAACCTTTATGGAATGAACATACGCAGCAGCCCTACTCCTTTATGGATTACCCTGGCAGTCCAAAGCTTGCCTTTTATAAAGAAGGAATCGACGAGATTGTCCAAATGGACCCATACGCCGGCCTCCTTTGCAGCCTTCACTACGGATCATTCCTAAAGGATGCAACAAGCACGATCGGAAAGAATTTCTGGATCGCGGAAAAACAAAGACAGGAGAAGTTGCTGAAGGAAATAGGGATTGCTAATGACAAGACCCTCTCCTTCCATTTAAATCTATTGAAATTCTGCGATAACCTGTCATTGTATATTTGCCTGAATGATCCTGGAACACCAAAGGAGAAGGAACACTATTTTTACCAAAATGGCTTTCCGCAGAGATTTTCATTTGCAGATGAAAAACCGATTAATGCAAAATGGTTAGACCAGGAAACCGTGTCCCTGTCGATTTCCCCCTTTAAAAAAGAACTTCGTGTCACACTCCCTTATAAAGCAGTTGAAAAGGATCAGATTAAAGAAATAGGGTTGGCTGCAGCTTATCGAAACAGCCCAATTTTATATAGAGAAGTAACATTCCTTTAACCGTACAGAATAACTTCCTGTGCGGTTTTTCTATGAATTTTTCAACATTGTAAAGAGAATTTCAAACAACTGTAACCTCATTTAAAAAAAGCTGAAATGAAGTTATGGGATAATGACCACTTCTGGTAAAAGGAAAGTTCAGCCCAGGTGGTGTAAAAATGACAAAAAAGAGAGGTAAAAGAGTTAGGTGGGGAAGAGTTTTCGGAGCCCTGCTGCTCCTTGGAATCTTCATGGTTGGTCTTTTTACCATATTTCAGTACATAGAAGGAACTTATCAAGCAATTAATCAACCGTTTCAAAAAGCTGAAGCAGATTCGTTTCAAGGAGAGCAGAACACGACTGAGGAAGTGAATGTTCTGCTACTGGGCAGCGACTCACGCGGAGAAGAAGGCGCGCGAACAGATTCAATCATGGTCGCCCATTACAACCCACAAACGCACAAGGTAAAACTGATCTCCCTTATGCGCGATATGTATGTAAATATCCCAGAACACGGACAGCAAAAATTGAATGCCGCCTATTCCTTTGGAGGCCCTGAATTACTAAGGGAAACGATCAAAATGAATTTAGGTCTGGACATTCACCATTATGCAATTGTCGACTTTAAAGGATTTGTAAAAGCAGTCGACCTCCTAGTTCCCGATGGAATTGAAGTAGAAATCCCATACGAAATGTCCGAAGGAATCGGAATGACATTGGAGGAAGGAACCCAACAACTGAATGGCGAAGAACTACTAGGCTACGTCCGCTTCCGCCAGGACCGACTAAGCGATTTCGGACGAGTCCAAAGACAGCAGGAAGTCGTATCAAAATTAAAAGAAGAAGCCGTATCCCTTAACAGTGTAGCCAAACTGCCAGAACTGTTAGACCTATTAAGTACATACGTCGATACCAATATCGACACATCCACACTCCTGACTATCGGAAAGGACATACTCACCAATGAAACCGGGGACATACAAACCCTCCGCCTTCCTGAAGACGGCAGCTTTCAGAATGAAAGTTATGAAGGGATTGGTGAAGTTTTGGAGGTGGATTTGGAGGAGAATAAGTATGCTTTGGATAAGTTTTTAAAAGAAGAAAACTAGTATTGTATAACCGCTTGCAAAAGCAAGACAACAAAATCAATTCAAAAAGGGAGCCTTGCTGGCTTCCTTTTTTACTTTTATTGTAAAAATTTAAATCGACAAAAACTTTCTACAACATTTTTACAGGTTATCTAATAGATTTGATTTAAAGAAGAAAAGAAGATGGAGAGCAAAAATGCAAAATAATAAAATCAAATCCGTAGAAACTCATTCTCATATTGTTATTAAAATTGTACTGGTTTTAGCTTGGGGATTAATATTATTAATCCAAACATGGACGAACAGCCTGGAATTTTTATTTCATTTCGGCGAAGTCTCTTTTAATATGAATGCATCTCCCAATTACCTATCCTTTTTTTTAAACGATATAACTTCGGTCCACCCATTTTTTATCCTAGTTAAATTTGGGCATTATCTTGGATTCTTAATCATGAATCTACTGGTTTTTCATTTATTAAGAAATAACACACGTGCCCTAATTGTTTCTATTTTTTTTGCTTTTATAACTGAATTTATGCAACTCTATTTTGGGAGAGATGGGCGTTTTTACGATTTTATTATAGATATATGTGGAATCTGGACAGCATACTTTATTATAAAGCTAAAGAAAAAGTAATATAATCATCCGTTTGATTTCGTTTTGTTTGATGATACCCATTGAGTAAATTCCATCCAAACATGACTAAATTTATCATAGCTTAATAACTGGTAATCAAGAAAGTCTAGATATAGTTTTAACCCTTTACCTTGCTTATACCTCCAGAAAGGCATTGCTCTTTTATAAGAAAGTATTTTAAAACTATCCAAATAGGAAAATTGTTTATAGACAATTGATAGTGTCCTGATTATTCTTTTTTTAGTTTGATGATTCTCTGCAAGTTTTATTAATTCATCATAGTTAATATGATTGTGGTAAAAATGCAGAATCTGGAGTATATCAATAAAATACTTTGCTGAATCTAAATTGTGCCTCCAGCCATGTAGACAAACCATATAGAAAGTATGTAGAGGAGCCATCTCTTTGACATGCTTAAAATCCCCTATAGGTTTTGTATCTTTCCAAATATCCTCAATAGTAAAATCAGAAGTATTCTCCTTAACAAGGTTCCAATGAATCTCAACTGTTAATGGTATTTCTGAATAGGGAAGGACCTTACCAAAGCTGCAATGAAAATGATCTGGAATAACTTCAAGTTCTAAAATAAATCCTAAAGATTTAACTATTTCAATTGTTTTTTCTATATCTCTGTGTCTGATTAATATATCTATATCACCTGTTGGTCTAGCTCCCGTATGGCCGAAATACTTCTCTGCCATAAAAACACCTTTAAGCGGAATGACATCTATGGCCTGTTCATCCAATCTCTCTAAAATACAATCAAATTGACTTTTAATAATAAGGTTTTGATAAAGTCCCTTTTCATATTTTTGCTTTAACTTTTGTTGAAAAGAGACTGGAGTAAGGTTCAGGTTTCCTTGCCGCTTTAACAAGGAATATACTTGAGGAGCAATTTTTTCCTTATCAATTTCCAGAATCGCTCTATCATAATATTCTTCTTCTTTAGGCAATTCCATTCCTTCATTATATAGAATACCTACAAAATCTAAGCTCATCTTTCCTCCCTCCTCATTTATTCCTAAGCTAAAGATAATGACTTATAATTTTTGTTTATAAAGGACCTATTGTGCAAGTGTTTATATAAACCTTCCTGTTTTATTAGCTCGCTATGAGTTCCTTGCTGTATAACCTTCCCTTTTTCCATGACCAAAATCAGATCTGCGTGCTCTATAGTAGATAAACGATGGGCAATAATCATTGTGGTCCGGCCTTTCATTAATTCATCTAATGACTCTTTTACGTAAAACTCCGTTTCTCCATCCAAAGCAGATGTTGCTTCATCCAGTAACAAGATTGGTGCATCCTTTAAAATTGCACGGGCGATCGCAACCCGCTGCTTCTGTCCTCCTGAAAGCTTCATTCCGTTTTCGCCGATTTCAGTTTCATACCCATTTGGTAAGCTAATAATAAAATCATGAATCTCTGCCTTGATTGCTGCCTGAACCATTTCCTTTTCTGAGACCTCAGGACGAGCGAGTAAAAGATTTTCACGCATTGTACCAGAAAAAAGAAAGGTTTCTTGGGGAACAAGCGCAATCGAACTCCTTAATTCTGAAGAAGAAAAATCTTTTAGGGATTTCCCACCCATGACAATTTCTCCTGATTGAGGTTGGTAAAACCCCTGCATTAAATTGAATAACGTACTTTTGCCAGCTCCACTCGGTCCAACTAATGCAATGACTTTCCCCGCAGGGATTTCTAAACTAAAGTTTTTAAATACTTGCTGATTTTCTTCATAACCAAACATTACATTATTAAACTGTATTGCTCCTTCCTCCATATTATTTGGTGAAAAGGTTGGCAATTCGACAGTGCTGACCTGCTTATCCATTACATCTAAAATTCTTTCTAATGCAGCTACAGAACGTTGAAATCCAGCCCATACATTCCCTAATCCAGTGATTGGGTAGAATAAATGGTTTACAAGATTCAAGAAAGTTAACAATGCACCGACAGTCAATTCCCCATTTGCGACAAAAAGGGCACCAATCGATAAATTGATAATAAAAGTTACCGATCCTATAATTTGCTCCCCGGTACGATACCAGCTTTGAAGTTTTGCATTCCCTATCTCTAATTTATACAACTCACTATTTTGATTAAAGTACTTAATATATTGCAATTTTTCTAGCGTAAAGGAACGAATGACCATTAAGCCGTGAAAAGTCTCGCTCAAATGACTATTAATATTACCTACTAGCTGGTGAATTAATCTTCCATTTTTCCGAAGCAATAATCCAAATACTACTCCAGAAAGGGCAGAAAGTGGTGCGATAACGAGGCTGACTAAGCAAAGTAAGAAATTAATCTGTGCCAAATAAATAAAAACCGTTATATAAATAATTGGCAATCTAATAAGACTTATTAAACTGCTGCCAATAACCCCATCAACACCATTTATATCATTAGAAAAATGGGACATTAATTCACCTGAACGATAATTCGATGTTACTCCTGCAGGGAGTCTTAAAACATGATGAAAAAAATGATTTTTAATATCCATTTTCACACCATTAGTAGCACTTAAATTGCAAAAGGTATAGGCTACGTTCGAAAAGATGCTTATTAAAATAAGAATTGCTCCATAAGGTACTAATGACAAAATTTCCTGATAACCACCACGAATAGCAGAGTCTGTAAGATTACCAAAATATCTAGCAAAAGAAATCGTTAAATATATATCCAGTCCTAATAAAAGAAGAATGAACAAATAAGCCTTCCACCGTTTTAAGATAAATGGCCATACAAATCTTAATGCTCTTTTAATATCTTTCATACTAAAATACTGTTTTATTAAGGAATTTAATTGCTCCCTCATGATTAGGACACTCCATCAATCTTCAAGTTATTATTTGTTTTGCCATTAAGATATCTCCTCAGAAAAGAAGAAATAATCGGAAATGCTAGAATAAGGTATGCCCATATTCGCGCCATCACATCATCCGAAGTAAATGTGACATGTTTTTTTTTCACATATGTTAACTTTCCAATAAGCCTGCAATTTTCAACTGGCTGATCAAAACCAAGGTTGGTGTCTCCTTTAAATACGAACTTATTATGGATATGTTGACTTTCTGTTCTTTTCACAAACCGATGGGCTATTAATTGGTTACTTGAAGATAGAAACAAAACTACATCACCCTTATTAAGGGCAGATGGATCGCAAGGGACAAACCTGCACTTATCTCCTTTTTGTATATATGGAAACATACTATTTCCTGTTGCAGGCAGTTCAAGCCATCCTTCCTTTTGGATGGTTCTTAAGAGCAAACGGAAAATGGCTTCATCAATCAACATTTTTAATCAGTCCACACCTTTGAAGGTTAAATAAAAAATCTTCTATATCGCTTATTACTAACCCCTCATGTAAATTGCTTGAGAAATCCTGCATCACCTTTCTGGTAAGGGATATGGAAGTCTGAGGTTCTTTTAATAATGACCAACAATAGCCGCCAACCTGGTTCAATTTAGTTACGGTTAATCGATCGGGATCTAAAATAATCCATTCATCATCTAATTCTGTTGCTTCATAATTTCGTTTTTGAATATATTGAGCGGTCATTTTATTAACTCCCAGAAAGTATTATTTTTTTGAAAGTGAAGGTGATATACAGGAACCTTATTCACCAACACAGTTAACAACCTTACTATTGTATTAATTTCTCTTTGATCTGTTGGCCAAAAGAAAATTTTATCCATTATTTGAAGCAGAGCATCAGACTTTGCGAGTTTAATTCTATTATTGCTAAGAGACTGTAAAAGTATTTGAACTCCTTTTAAGTCCACGTTTCCATCAAATTCGCCAGCTTCCAGCTCACTTCGAAATGGAGAATTGAATACTTTTATACCATCAGATGCGATTTTCACCAGGGTCGCTTCATCCGATAATAGAGTCCTAGGGTATGAAAGTTTAGCTGCAGTCGATTTACCCGCACCAGAGTACCCGGCAAATATTTGTGCACTTCCGTTATCAATAACACATGAGGAATGAATTAAAAGGCCCCAATTATGATGGACTACAAAAGCACTATATAAATTTGTTAAAGCATGCTTTAAGGCTAAATCATCAAAGACTGATAGTTTAGCACTATTGAACTCTAAGTCTACCTCAATAAGATAATCTGCCCTTTGATAAGTAATTACATTTGCAGATCTGTCGATTTCTACGTTATAGTCCCTAAATGGTACTCCATAACCATCTGTAATTTGGATTGTAAGGTCTTCCTTGAAATATCCTTCTATATTCTTGAATCTTGAATTAATATAGGTATGAATTATTTCAGTTTCCGATATCAATTTAATATAATGGTCGCCAATTTTTGTTTGTATTTGGTTCATAGTTAGGCTCCTAAAGGAATTTACTAAATGATTGAAAGGGAAGTAAAAACAATATGCTTAATGCTTCCCTTTCCCATTAACTAAAAATAACTAAGGATTTACATTAGGATTACACTGGCCAACTCCACCGCTGTTCCCATTCCCATTTCCATTACCGTTTCCGTTTCCAGTTCCCGCTCCACAAGGCTGGGGATTAGGATTGTTGTCAACAGGAAAATTAATTCCATTATTACCGTTTGCATCCGGATCATTTCCCTCACCAGGATTCCAGCTCTGTCTTGTTTCAAACCGGATTTGTTGATGACTTAAAATGATTGGTTTAGTATAAATCGTTTCAGCTAGCATTTATTCACCTCCTTCGCTCACTACCGTTCATTATAGTGAACATTCCAACTAAAAAATTTTAAAATTCACTATTTACATATTAGTTTTTACTGTCTCATTAAATTATAAAGGATATATAGTTCTTTAAAAAGAACATTCATTCGACAAATATCCCTTTATTTCACTGCCAACTTCATCCTAATGTATTTATTTAGTGCGATACCAAAAGGGACTGCCAGAAATGTGAGAAGTTTCAAAGGTGAATGTTTCAGGACTACTTTCCTTTCTGCGAATATGCTGGAAGATACATAATGTACCGCCTGCTTAAATTTAAAAAGCAGTGATGTATTCGATAACTTCATCATTTCCATCCGATAGAATCTGAAACCATTGGGACTATTTATATATTGGGGCAGGATATTCCTGGATGATCCATCAGGAAGATACTCAACACAACAAAGAGCCTCATTCATTAATAGTATGCTGTATTCCTGATCGAGCATGAAATACTTATATGATAAGGGAACCAGTTTTTCATTATGATAGATTGGATATGGGTATTTCTTTGTTAATTCCGATCTATAGACAAGCTTTTTGTCCCCTTTTACTCCATGTTTATGGTATAAGTTAAATAAAGTTGATGTTTTTAGGTAAGATGGAAGCTCTGTACCGATAATTTCGCCCCTATTATCTATATCAAGTCCAACTATACCCCCAACATTTTTGCTGCCATTTTCTGTCCAGAAAGTATTAATTTTTTCAACTGCATCATCCGGTAAATAATCATCGCTATCTATACAAACATTCAATTCTGTATCGATCAAGTTATACGCGGTATTGTGTGCGCCGTGCATCCCTTGGTTTTCCTGTCTGATATAACGGATTGATATGGCACCTTCTGCTATCCAGTTCCTCACTAAATCCTCAGTGTTGTCAGTAGAGCCATCGTCTATGATTAACCATATAAAGTCCTGACTCGACTGCCTTTTAAGACTCTCATAACATTTATGGAGGATGTAAGCTCTATTATATGTCGGTGTAAATACAGTTAATTGTGGCAAAAGAAATCACCTCGTATTTGCTAAATAAAAATCCTGCAGCCACTCTGCAGTCTTTCGGATATCATACCCTTTTTCTCTTAACACCCTATTCCTTGTGGCGATACGTTTATTTTTTTGAACTTTAAATTCCTTCAATTCTTGAACCCATAAATCCCTATTCGATAAATCTAAAAACTTCATTAACTCTAACCCCAAATCTACCTCATTGGTAATCTCCTTGGATATTAAGCAAGGAATACCTGCTGATTGCGCCTCTATTAAAGTAACAGGCAGGCCCTCATGGAGAGACGGGAATATAAATACATCAAACGCTTGAAGCAATTGATGAATATCACTTCTGACACCAAGGAATTTAACGCTGTTTCGAATGTTTAATTCATCTACGCGATTTTCTATTTCTTTACGGAGCACCCCGTCTCCGCATAATAATAAAATTGCATCAGGCCTTCTGTTCAGAAGCTCCGCAAAAATCTCAATCAAAAATTTATGATTTTTTTGTTTTGTAAATCTTCCAACATGCCCAATCACCAGTTGATCCCCGATACCTAATTCCTTACGTTTCATCATTCTAACTTTCGAAGAGTATTGAAAGTTCTCAGGTTCTATTCCGTTATTCAAAATAATTGCATCTTTAGATTTACTGCCAAATAACCACTTGCCAGCAGCTTCTGAGCAAGAAAATGTGAAATCCGAATTAGACGGTATATACAAGCCAGAATACCACTTATATGCCTTTGCTAAAAAGCTACCTTCTCCACCAGTATTATGACTGTGAGAGATACAATAACGAACCCCATTCCGCTTTGCGGCTCTCACGACCAATCCGCTCATCTTATTTAAATGGGAATGGACAATCGTATAATCTTGATTATTAGAGAAAAATTGATTTAGAGATCTTATATATTCAAAATGACCAACATCATTAATATACGGAATTCGATGTACTTTACCTCCAAGTTCTTTGATTTCAACATCAAATACCCCTTCTCTGCAGGTAAGGAAATCAAATTGGACTTTTGTACGATCTAAATTCCTGTAAAGATTCATGATTAATGTCTCCGCACCGCCGCGGTTCATATTGACCACTACGTGTAGAACCCTAATTGGTTTACTCATTACAGCCCCCATAATACTTTGAAATAAAAAGAATTTTAATACTTAAAGTTTAACCGTTGCATCTGCTCGTAAATTTTCTTTATACCATTCTATTGCTGCTTCAATCCCCCGGTCAAAGCTCCATTCCGGATCATAGCCCAACATCTCTTTTGCCTTAGAAATATCAGCATTGCTGTGCTTGATATCTCCGCATCGCTCAGGAGCAAATATAGGTTCCTTATCTTTTCCTAAAGCTTTTAATAAATGGGTATAAATTTCAATCAAGGACTCTCTTCCACCGAATGCAATATTATAGACGTGTCCAGCAGCATTACTTTCGCCCTTGCATGCCTTTAGATTTGCCTCAATTACATTTTCGATATAAGTAAAATCCCTGCTCTGATGTCCATCACCATTAATTGTAGGCCGTTCATTATTTAGCAATTGTTTTATGAATTTAGGAATGACAGCTGCATACACTCCATCTGAATCCTGTCTTCTGCCGAAAACATTAAAGTATCGCAGACCATAAGTATCTAATCCGTATAACTTTGTATAGAGCTTTGCATATTCTTCATCTACACTTTTGGTCAGTGCGTATGGTGATAACAAGTTACCCTCTATACCTTCTTTTTTGGGAAGAGTAGGTTCGTCTCCATATACAGACGAGCTTGATGCATAGACAAACTTTTTCACTAGATTTTGTCTTGATGCTTCAAGCATATTTAAGGTACCTCTAATATTAATTTCCTCATAAAGTAAGGGCATTTCAATACTTCTTGGCACACTTCCCCATGCAGCCTGATGCAGGACGAAATCCACACCCTCACATGCCCTGAGGCAGGAATCGAAATCACGAATATCTCCTTCGATGAACTCGTAATTCGGATTATGCCGGAAATCATCAACATTATCAGTTTTTCCAGTCGAAAAGTTATCAAGCCCTCTAACCTTGTACCCTAAATTTAAAATTGCTTCAACTAAATTTGATCCAATAAATCCAGCAGAACCTGTCACTAGAAATTTTGAACCTTCTGGAAATTTCAAACCTTGGTATCCCATCTTATAGCCTCCAATATAAATAGCCCGCTTCATCTGCTTCTTTTCGATTAAAAATCCCCTTTATGTCGATGAGGACATTATTGTTTGTACTAATATCTAACTCTGAGGCTGCAGCGACTTCATTCATGGCTTCTGTGTCGATAAACCCTAGTTGAGAGGTCCTATACATCTTTTTCACATCTTCTAGCTGAATCGCTTTAAATTCATCATGCGGGACAGCGAAAATCAATGCATCCATTTCTTTTATCTCGTGCATTTCACTTGGATTAATTCTATATTCATGCCAGAGATCATCTCGATCTGCTAATGGGTCGACAACCTTTATATCAATTCCATACTCTTCTAATTCTTTAATTACATCGACCACTTTAGTATTTCGGACATCTGGACAGTTCTCCTTAAAAGTAATCCCGAAAATCGCTACCCTTGAGCCATTTATTTGTTTATTGGCTTTAATCATTTTCTTTACAGTACTTTCAGCCACATACTTGCCCATATCATCATTGATTTTTCTTCCCGAAAGGATGATTTGAGAATAATAGCCCATTTGTTCTGCTTTGTATGTAAGATAATAAGGGTCAACCCCAATACAATGTCCGCCGACAAGGCCAGGTGAAAATTTTAGGAAGTTCCACTTCGTACCTGCAGTTTCTAAAACTGCGTTTGTATCGATTCCCATCTTATTAAAAATAATGGAAAGTTCGTTCATAAATGCAATATTAATATCCCGCTGTGAATTCTCAATGACCTTTGCAGCTTCGGCTACCTTAATGCTTTCTGCCTTATAAACCCCAGCATCTACAACTAATTCATATACTTTTGCAACAATATCTAGTGTCTCTTCATCCATTCCTGAAACGACTTTGATGATGGTTTCCAGCCTGTGCTCTTTATCTCCAGGATTAATTCTCTCAGGAGAGTACCCAACTTTGAAGTCCAGCCCACATTTCAGACCAGACTCTTTTTCCAGTATCGGGACACAGATATCCTCCGTCACACCTGGATAAACTGTCGATTCAAACACAACGATCGAACCTTTTGTTAAGTTCCGTCCAAGAGTTCTAGATGCTGATTCAACCGGACTCAAATCAGGTGTTCTATCCTCCTTTACCGGAGTAGGAACAGCAACAATATGAAACTTCGCCTCTCTAAGTCTCTTTTCATCTGAGGTAAGATCTACAGTGGTATTTTTAATAACATCATTTCCAACTTCTTTTGTGGGATCAACACCGTTTTTATAAAGCTCGATCTTTGCCTGATTAACATCAAAACCAATGACCTCCACTTTTTTTGCAAAGGAAACAGCGATAGGCATCCCAACATAACCCAGGCCAATCAATGATACTTTCTCTTCCCTGTTAACAATCTTTTCATATAAGCTCATAGCAGTTCCCCTTTTAAATTGGTAATTTCCTCTAAATATGCGTTAATCACCAGGTTGCGGTCATAATCCCTTTCCATCTTCTTGCGGCCGGCTAAGCCCATTGCTTTTTTCTGATCGTAAGGGAGGTTAATAAAGTAAATGATTGCATCAACTAAACTATCAACACTACGTACTTCAAAGCCAAGACCACTTATATTTTCATCAAAGGTTTCTCTGCAGCCAGGAATTCTCGAAGCTAAAACAGGACGACCAGTCGAAGCAGATTCAAGGAGAACATTGGCTGTCCCTTCATGATGGGATGGCAGAAGTGTAGCGTGAGAGTTTTTGATAAACGAATGTATATCAGATTGTTGGCCATGATACTTAAGAAATCCTTGCTCTTCAAGCTCGGTTAATTGTTGCAGATAATTCTCTTCACAATGACCAATCAAATCAAAATGAGCATTAGGATAATTTTGTTTTACTGCTTGAATGGCTAGCAGCAATTCGTCAATACCCTTTGCTTTCATGATACGGCCAATGAAAAGAAATCTTATGTCTTCACCTTCTGGATACTCCTCAAAACAATGAAAATCTAAGTTGACTCCAGATCCGGGAACTAGCCTAGTCTTCCCTTTAGCGATTTTCTTAGATAGAAAGAATTTCTCATTCGTTTCATTTTGGAAAAATAAACAAGATGCACTTTTTAATCCTGACTTATAGAGGTTTAATGTAATCTTCTGAATTACACCAGCATTTTCTATAGAAGTTCCCAGCCCCGTTATATTGGTAATATACGGTGTACTCGTCATTCTGCATGCCAGACCACCATAAACATTAGGCTTAATCGTATAGGTCAATACTATATCGGGCTTAATTTTTTCAATGATATGGACATATTGGAGCATTAGCTGAAAATCTTTTACTGGATTGGTGCCTCGCCGATCCAATGGAGTGTCAATAAATTTGCAGCCTAAGCTGATTAGCTTCGGAACATATTCGTCATCTGGCAAAGATATATATACTTCATTCTTTTGATTAATCAGAGCTTCAAGTAATTCTCTTCTGAAGTTATATAGGCCCATGCCGAAATTTGCTAATATGAGGATTTTCATATAATTCCTCCAAATATAATTGTACACGGAATCTACAAAGGTGTTTCCTAAAACGAACGTTACGAATGAAAAAATAAGATATCAACAGTTTATGTTCTTTTTAAAGAACATTATAACTTTAAGATAGTATCTCTATGATAGAAAGTCAATAACTTTTATTAAGATACATTTTTATCAAAATAGATTCTTATTTTCTAAATTTCACTACCCTACTAAAAACTTGAAATCGAATGCTCCATTACCACTTATTTTACCTATAACCCGCGTATCAGATTCATAGACTTAAACATACCTGCAATTTAATAAAATGTTTTATAGAGGCGTATTTTAATTCATTCAAATTAAAATATAAATTATTTTATTTCAAATATTAGCATTGTATTAGTTCTTCTAGGGTTTTAATAATCTTTGTTGCTCCATCCCTGCATAATTGATCCCTATCATATGACTGAATTGTGAAATTAGTCATATAAATAAATTCAATTTGGTATTCTCTAGCTGTTTTTAAATCTGCTAATGAATCTCCTATAAATACAGCTTTTTTGCCTGGGTGATTATTCAAAACAATAGAAGTGCATTCTGATTTAGATTTTGGAGATCCGTAAATTCCAGAAAAATATTTTTTTAAATTTCGTATAGAAAATACCTCTTTTAATTCAATCTCATCACTTCCAGATGCGATATATAAGTATTTATTTTTCAATGATATTTCTGAAAGCAACTTCTCAGTACCAGGAGTAATTTTTGCTGACATATAAAAATCCTTGCAAATATTAGAATATTTACTAACAAGGTCTTTATATATTTCTTCATTATACGGTTCATTTAGAAAATCACTAAAAAATTCTTTAAATTTCACATACCTAGATATTCCAAAGCTATTCCGGCAATGGTAAACGAACTTCTCTACTATATCAGTATCATATCCTTCTACAGCCTTTCCGAAAGCTTCACATTTCAATTCGTTTATATCTATAAGTACCCCATCACAATCAAAGATGATAATTTCATATTGATCTAATAAGTTGGATTCCATATTAAACTCCTTTAACTAATTTGAAAGTGGCCTAAATTTTTCAAGGCCACTTTCATTTCTTATTTATGATTGAACATGTGTAAGTAAAGATTCTTCTACTCGTTTTATATCTTCCGGATTATCTACAGCGATTGAAGCACTAGAAAGCTTAATCATTCGTACTTCCCATCCTAATTCTAAGAAACGAAGTATTTCTATATCTTCAATCTTTTCAAGAATAGTTTTCTCAGATACTGAAGCAAATTCTTCTAATGCCTTTCTTGGAAACGCATATACACAAACCTGTCGCCATGCCTTTTCATATCCAAGTATCTTATTTGTTGGAATAGATGATCTGGACATATAAAGCAATCGACCATCTGGTCGGAATACCACTTTTGGTATAGATCCGCTTCTAAATAATTGCTCATCGCCAATTTCACAATATCCGTTCAAGATTTCTCCAGGATATTTAAACAAGTTAGAAATTACCCTTTTTAGATCTTCTGGGTTAAATATTGGCTCATCTCCCTGAACATTAATAAAAATATCAGCATCAATATATCTAGTACACTCAGCAATCCGATCTGTACCAGTTAGACAATCATTTGAGGTCATAATAACTTGGATACCGTCTTTTTCACAAAGCTCCTTGATTCGTTCATCATCTGTTGCAACATATACCATTTCAGCTGGGCATGCTTTTATACATTGCTGGTATGTTCTTATAATCATTGGAATGCCACATATATCAATTAATGGCTTACCTGGTAATCTCGTAGATTGATAACGAGCAGGAATAATTACACAGTATTTCATAGTTTCCCTCCTAATAAGCATAAACAGAACTAGTTAAAATTTTATATTGTGTTGGAGTAATAGATATTACAGGTGGAGTATTTGGCACTTGAATAAATGTACTTAATAAATTATTTACTTCACTAGTTCTAGGGTCGTCAGCACCGTAACCATCGAATCCTGCTAACAGTATGCTTGAAGCATTTCCACTCGTCGCGATAGCTAATGCGTAGGATAGGACAAGTGAATTAGGCAGTACACAATAAGTTGATTCGAATGTAAACGTGTTTTCTTGTATTGAAATTCCATAGTCCAACAAGTCTTTTCCTGTATAAGCTTTGTTAACGTTTTCAGATAACATTGATGAAGGTAATACTAATGGTTGTGGGAGAGTGGCATGAGTTGAACTATCTGCAAGGAGACGCATAGGGTGACAGGCAGCCCTGACATCAATCAAATCAGGTGCAATGTGATTTTGCGTATTTAATGCAATAACATATGGTCGTTTATTTTTTATAAAATCCTCTAATGCTTGCTTATGTTTAAAAATACTGGGCCCTGTGCCAAGGATTAAAACTTTCTTATCAGATATTTCTGTTGCAGGGTTCCAAGTACCCATTGGATTTCCGGAATAAAATTTACGGGCAGCTTCTAATGTATTAATGTTAAACTTTTTTCCGCCTTCAAATTTTAGATAATCAATTACAGCTAAAATATCTTCTTCAATGTATCTGGAATCACTTAACATTTCTTGAATGTATGTTGGATGGATACCATATTTTCCCGAAAGGTAGTAAAATGTATTTGTCCCCCATCCACATTGATGCTGAAGAGGCTTAAAGTATTCATCAATTAGCTTCATCAAGGGAGTAATATTACATTTAACATTGCGATATTCCGCTAACTCAATTGCTAAGTATTCAGTTTTCGCGTTTCCTGGACCTCTACCCATTCCTGTTACTGTACCATCGATCCATGTTACACCTTCTACAACTGCACAAATCGAGTTTGCTAATGCCTTTCCCATGTTATCGTGAGTGTGGATACCCATCTGGCCCCGCCAATATTTACGGATAATTTTAATAATTTCAACTGTGTTTTCTGGACCCAGACTACCTAAGCTATCGGCAAAATAGAGTACATCAATTGGATAATTACCAGCCTCAATTGCAAGTTGACTGATTTCTTCTTCACTTCGGTCAGCAATTTGCATTAGGTTGAATCCAACAATATATCCATTTTTCTTTAACCAGTTAGCTGCAGGCAATGCTTTGACAAATTCATGACCATGACAAGCTACTCGTACGAGACTTACTGGTGATTCGGAAGCAGGAGCAAAAAGTTTAGACAAAGCCAAATCAATTCCTTCAGGGTGTCTAATTAAATCACTCGCATTAACCATTACACCTATTTTTAATCCTTCCGGTATAACTAAGGAATTGATAAAATGATCAGTAGTATATGCACAAGCACCTTTAAATCCATCTTTGTTAAACCCTCGTAATCCTAGTTCAACATAGTCAACAGAAATTTCTTTCATTGCATATAGATAATCCTGTACTACTAATTTATCAAAATCCCAGGAATTATAATAGCCACCATCACGTAAAGTACAATCTAAAAAAGTTTTATTCATGGAAATCCTCCTATTCATTTTCGGATTTAAATTTACTATTAATTTTACTCATCCCAAACTTTTTCTATTTAAATTAGCTGTTTCTCCAATAAAGTTACCTCTATCATCAAATAAACCATCAAAGTTTACACGTGGAAAAACCTCCAAACTACCACCCTTTGTTGCATTATAAATTTCAACGCCTTTTTCATCGCAATACTTTTTTGCAGCTATATAAGACTTTGTCATTAATTCTGTATTTGTAGTTGGCTTTTGTCTGTCATTAAACCATCTTTCATAATAATTACTATCAAAATGATCCTTGCCTATCAATTCTTTATTTATTACGTAAGTACCGTCTTCTTTTTTGTTAATTGCATAATTATTATCAACACCAATTAAGTAGATCTTTTTAAAGCCCATATAAGTTGCTAATTGGATATTCACATATGTAACAGTCGCTTGTGTAGAAATTTTTTTTGAAGGATCTTTGCTAAATATAGGTAACCCATTGGAATCTTTTTTTCTATAACTCCTCAAGAATATATATTTAGTTTTAAAATAATTTTTCAGAGTATCAAAACCATAATTTGTAACTACGGCAAACATTTGTTTTTTTTCCATTAAGTCAATTTCTTGGATAAACTTATTTGCCATTGATGAATCAGCAATGGTGTAATAATAAGGCTTCCAAAGGGTCCTATCCAAAATTAAATTAATCCTATTAGAGGAAAATGAAGGTATTCCAGTAATCCGGTTGAGATCCCTTGCCGATAAACTTGGTCCATTTCCGATAATGAAACAACTTTCTCCTAAATGCTTATTCTTATACATGGTCACTCTTTTTGAAAGCTGACTCAGTCTCAGATTTACAAAAGGTAATCTAAGATAATTCTTCCAATTCCAAATGATCCAAGAGAGTACATTATTAACTACTTTCTTAAAAAACGTTAGCATCATCATATAAACAGTCCTTCACATTTTTCTTAAAACAACTTTTCAAATTCTTTCACTTTAAACACATCTAAATAGGTAACACGTGAGGAATTATAAATAATTTTACCTGCAGCTTCATAGGAATATTTTGCCTTTTCCATTCCTCTGTAAATTTCTTCTGGTGCCTGACCGGGTTTTTTTTCGTCTGCTCTAATATAATCTTTATTAAAATAGTGCTGTGAATTGTCGCTGCCTTTTAGAAAAGATAGATCCTTTGTTTTAGAGACAGCCCCTTTGAAATTATAGTCATGTCCTAACAAATACACTTCAGAAAACCCCATGTAGTTTGCTATTTGAAGGAGATGATAGGATACACTGCCAGAAGAGTACAACGTTTCCATGATATTTTTTGAAAATGAACCACGTTTTTTCTTGTATAAATTATTATTAAAATACACGTCTGCATTAAATAAATGCTTATAACAATTCAAGGTAAACTTAGTTCCAGCCTCAACTAAATTGATATCTTTAACATTTTCTTCCAAAACGATAGGATCTACGACCATATAGAAATTAGGTCTCCATGTAGTTTCATTGAATATCTTATAGATTTTGTTTGAAGCGAATGTATATTCATCTTTTAATTTTTCTAGGTCCTCAGGTTTCAAGCTGGGACCATTCCCGATAATAAAACATCTCTTTCCTTTATATTTGTTTTTTAATTGTAGGATTTTATAATTGTTCTTTGTTAATGGTATATTCCATTTGGATAAGTAATTTACAATGGTGTAGAACAATGTGATGGATTTTCTTTTCAACACCTTTAAAAGTTTTAACATGATAAATCTCCTAAGAATGAATCATTCGATTTTCATGATTTGGTTTATATGATTGTTTTAAAATCTTATCGATAAATTCTCTAACTGCTCCATTTCCACCACTAGCCTTGCAGACATAATCAACTTCTTGCTTTACTTCATCTATTGCATCTGCAGGGCATGCGCTAAGATAGCTAATTTTCATACAATCTAAATCATTGACGTCATCACCGATATAGGCAATATTCTCATAGCTCAATCCATATTTTTGGATGACACCATTTAAGATTTTTAATTTATTCTCAATGCCCTGGTGAACTTCAGTAATTTTTAAATCAGCAGCTCGCTTTTCTAGAATTTGTGATGTCTTTCCCGTAATAATTAC
Source organism: Bacillus sp. ISL-41 (assembly GCF_018613235.1). Lineage (GTDB taxonomy): Bacteria > Bacillota > Bacilli > Bacillales > Cytobacillaceae > Mesobacillus. Next base: position 29,065 of record NZ_JAGGQP010000017.1, on the reverse strand, counting down.
AGGAGTGATATTAAATTTCTCTAAATTAATTAATCGATATCCATCTTTTACATTGAATGCCTTGAAGACCTCCCCATGCTCACCTACATAAATTTTGCCGTCCGTGAGTGTTCCATCTACATCCAAAACAAGCATCCTGATTTTTGAAAAATCCTTTTCCATTATCATATAAAGATTCCAACTCCCAATATATCGTTGACTCGAATGGTCCCAACCAATTTATTTTCTTGGAGAATTGGCAAGGCAGAAATATCATGTGCCTTCATTAGCTTTAAGGCATCAACTGCCAGCATGTCAGAATGTATGGAAATTGGTTGATTCGCCATAACTTCATCAACTGTCAAATCAAACACGTCAACTTCTTTTGTAAAAGTTCGTCTCAGATCTCCATCTGTAAATACGCCGAGTAATTCTTGATGCTCGTTTACGATATTGATAATCCCTATTGCTTTGGAGCTCATTTCAATAATGGCATCTTTTAATTTTGTACCTGCTCTCACAACTGCATTATTATCTCCTAAATGCATAAGATCCTCTACCTTTACAAGCAGTTTTTTTCCAAGTGAACCAGCTGGATGGAACAATGCATAATTATTTTCATTAAAGCCATAAAGCTTGGATACACAAACCGCCAACGCATCTCCAAAAACCATCGCCACCGTCGTACTGGATGTAGGCGCCAAATTCATTGAGCATGCTTCTCTAAATTTTGGAAACACAAAAGAATAATCACTATATCTAATTAATGTTGAATTGGGATTTCCTGAGATACCTATTAATGTTGCACCAATTATTTTGATATTCGGAAGAATTCTTGTAATTTCTTCACTTTCTCCGCTGAAGCTAATGGCAAGAACGATATCATTATCCGAAATCATCCCTAAATCCCCATGCAACGCTTCAGCGGGATGAAGGAAAAATGATGGAGTACCAAGGCTTGACATTGTAGCAGCAATTTTCCTTGATACATGACCTGGTTTTCCCATTCCAGTAAAGATCACTTTGCCTGTACAATTAGAAATCAGTTCAACTATTTCTACAAATTTGTCATCCAATGCATCTTTTACAAGCTTAATAGCATTTATTTCAGTTTCAAAAACGCTTTTAGATTCAGAGAGTATGTCAAAACCAGCTTTCTTTTCAATGAGTAGATCCAATTGGTTCAACCTCCCGCACTGCGTTATATGTTTTTAGTATCCTTTGTAGCATTTCTTCAATTTCATCAAGTTTAACCATATTAGGACCATCTGACTTTGCCAGATCAGGATCCTCATGAACTTCCATAAATAGAGCATCAGCACCTACTGCTATCGCTGCCTTTGCTAAAAGCTCAACGTACTCACGATTTCCACCTGTGGAGGTAAGATTACCACCAGGCTTTTGGACGCTATGCGTGGCATCAAATACAACTGGGTATCCGAACTTTTTCATTTCAATGATGTTCGTCATATCGACCACTAAATTGTTGTAGCCGAAAGTATTTCCTCTTTCACACAGAAGAATATTTTGGTTTCCAGCTTCCTCAACTTTGTTGATAACATTTTTCATGTCTTTTGCTGATAAGAATTGAGCTTTTTTGATATTGACTGGCAATCCTGTATTAGCGGCTGCAATTAATAAGTCAGTTTGCCGGCATAGAAAAGCTGGAATTTGAAGCATATCGACCACTTTCGCTGCAATTTCTGCCTGGTATGGTTCATGAATATCGGTTAATACCGGTACTTCTAATTCATCTTTTACTCTTTTAAGTATTCGTAAACCCACCTCAATTCCAGGACCTCTGTACGATGCAACAGACGTTCTGTTCGCTTTATCGAACGACGATTTAAAAATAAAAGGAAGACCAAGTCTGCCTGTAATCTCTTTCATTTTTGCAGCTACATCCATAACTTGTGACTCTGATTCGATCACACATGGACCAGCAATTAATGTTAGTGTTTCTGGGTTAAAATTAAGATTACCAACTTTGATATTATTCATTAATAATCATTCCTTTCAGCAACAATCTATTATATATATAGATTCGATATATTATACAGAAATCTTCCCATTTTCATACATGTATTCTTCAACCTTTTCTATATCTTTAGGTGTATCGACTGAAATTGTTTTACAATGTGCATTTATATAATAAATGTCTTTCCGATTTTCAATGAACCTGAAAGAATCGTTCTCTTCAATCTTTTCAATCTGACCCCGTGGTGTCTCATGATAGAATTGTAGAGCCTTTTTAGTGAATGCACCTACGCCTACAAATTTCTGGTATTTATAATTCATTCCGCCTTTAGGATAAGGAATCGGACTGCGTGAGATGAACAAACAAATCCCATTAGGATTCGTTACAATTTTCAAATTTGAAGAATCCACAACTTCGACTGGATCGGAAAAATCCGTCATAAGATTTGATACATAGAATTGATCTTTATTAAGATTTAAAGGGATACATTTTGCAATATCTTCCGCTTTTATCAGAGGTTCATCGCCATTAATCATGACATAAAGGTCAGCATCGATATGTTGTGAAACCTCATAAAGCCTTTCAGTTGCTGTATCATGATCTTTTGAAGTCATAACAACTTTTGCTCCGAATTCTTCGCAAACATTTTTAATTTCTTCACTATCCGTTGCAATATATACCTCTTCGAAGAGTTCAACTTCTTTAGAATGTTTGTACACCCACCAAATCATTGGCTTTCCGAATATCTTGGCCAATGGTTTATTAAAAAATCTCGTTGAACCGCCTCTTGCTGGTATTACACCTAATACTTCCATAATATTCTCTCACCTTTCAGAATTTTATTTCATCAAAATTTATTCTCTCAAATACTTCTAGCTTCCCTCCTCTTGTTGCATTATATATTTTGATATTGTTTTGATCTGCATATTTCTTAGCTGCACTAAAAGCACGTTTTGAAATTTCAACATTCGGAATATAAAGAGTATCTTTATCTGGATTATATTCATCTGAAAAGTAGTCTTTAACCTTTTCATCAATGATGACTTCACCTCGGTCGTTTATCATCTTACTAAAGTTATGGTCGACACCTAGTAGATATATTTCTTTTATCCCCATGTAAACAGCCATTTGCATTGCTGTATATGCGACTGTGTTTCCCCAGTATAGCCCCTTTGTCATATCATTCGAAAAAGCCGGTGCCGAGTTCCTATCACCTAACTTTAAAATATAATATTTGCAATCTTTAAAATGAATTTTATAATCCCATGGAAAATTAACTGGAATAAATTTATTTGGTAGTTTTAAATTATTGATCTCCTCTTTACTGTTTAAAATTGTTTTATCATCTTCGGAACAATAGTAAGTAGGACGCCATTCTGTCTGATCAAAAATAGAGTAAATACGATTGAAAGCAAAGGTAATCTCATTTTTCAACTTATCAAGATCCTCTGATTTTAAGCTTGGTCCGTTTCCAATGATGAAACATCTTTTATTCTCATGTAAATTTTTATATTTTTTAATGTCTTTACCGCTGATACTGTATGGAAAAATGTTATTTAAAACTAATCTCTTAAATTTAAATCTTATTTGGTTTATATTTTTTTTTAACGCCATGATTCTATTCTCTCAAAAATAACTTAATATATTTTAAGCGTAACATTCTTGCATTCTCATTCCCGATAATCAATTTAACTAAATAAATTGCACCCAAGACGGCTTTTTTATAGATAGGATAATACCATTTATGCATAAGTGCTACTTGCAAACGTTCTTCTTCTGGTCTCCAGGAAGAGTTGAAATGGTGGACACAATGTGTCAAATTCGAGAAATCTCTGTTCCCATTTGCATCAATTGGACAAAAATATGTTTTTGGATAAATGTGCATTCCGTTAACATTTTGTAAGCTATCATTATTTAATAGTCCATAGCTTTTTAATATTCGTGTTATAAATCTGACATTAGGGTCATCATTTATACCTCCATTTTCATTAATAAAATGTCGGTTATCATAATATTGCAAAAATGTCTTTATTACTGGATGCTTTGTAACGCTCCCCATTATTCCTGTGTTAACATATTTGTCATTTTCAAATCCCGAAAATGCTTTATGTCCTAAAAATACATCTATATTTTTAAATAATTCGACGTCTGTATCAAGATAAACTCCTCCATAATTATAAAGAGCATATAACCTAACATAATCGGAAACAAAGGCATATTTTTTCTTCTCATATGCTTCTTTTGTCCAAATAGTAGAATTTATATCAAAGTTCGTCTCATTCCACTCTATTATTTCGTAGTCAGGACAAAATTTTTTCCAACTTGAAATACACCTTGTTATCAATTCTGAATGCTCACCTTTTCCAAACCAGCAATAATGAATAACTTTTCTTATCATTTAAATCGATCCCTTTCGTTGCTGTTTTCATTCATTTTTCCTTCCATATTGGCAAAAGTTCATATTTACCTCTGAGTTACTAAGAAAAACATCTTAACCATTCTAAACTTAATTAATAAAATTATTGCTTTCGTTTTTAACGGGACATTTGGCAGCTTAAACCCCGGAAATATTTGTTTTACTTTCGGTTGATACATAATTTCTTCAATCATCTGGATTCGACATACCAGGTTAGAATTAGAATATCTTATTTGCCCTAAGGTATTTAATGTAAAATACAGCATATTAATTTTAATCTGTCTTGTAAAATCGTATTCATCTGTTTTCTCAAAATATTTCTCTAACCGCTCGTTTATCTTTAGATAAGAATTCCATTTTTTATCATTATATGTATTCGTGGTAGATGTTGGGTTATAAAAGTAGTTGTAGAAATGAAAACCCTTTAAGTAAAAGAATCTTTTAGCATGATATATCATTTTTGATCCGAATAATGAATCTTCGCAGTAGTGTATATCTTCGTCATACGAAATATTGTTTTGTCTTAAAAAATTTGAATCAATTAAGCAAACACAGTTTGAGATGGTAGGTGGAAACTCAATGTGATCGAACATAATTAAACATTGAAACAGCTCTTTTTTGATTTGATCTCCTGAATAGTAACCGCCTCGTATAGGCTGAGTTCTCTCTTCCTCGTAGTTCTCTGATTTTTTTTTGTAATCACACATAATAAAATCCAAATTTAATTTTTCAGCTTTTTGAATCATGACTTGGTACATTTCAGGCTCAATCCAGTCATCTGAGTCAATAAAACTCACATATTCTCCCTTTGCTAATTTCAGTCCGTCATTTCTCGCTGCAGAAACCCTTGCGTTATTTTTATGAATTACGGTTATTCGACTGTCCTTCTGAGCTAATTCATCACAAATTTGACCTGAATGATCTGTGGAGCCATCGTTTATCAGAATGATTTCAAAGTCTTGGAATGTCTGATTCAATACACTTTCTACACATCTGTGCAAGTATTTTTCAACATTATACACTGGTATTATGACGCTTATCTTCGGCAGCATCCCCACCTCCTCACTAGTAAGCATTTACATTGTCTGTAAAAGTTTACTTTCCGAAGAAATCAACTTTCCCTTTTCAACTCTAAACACAATGTCACAATTTTCAATGGTACTTAGTCGATGTGCTATAATGATCAAAGTTTTTTCCCCTTTAAGACGATCAATTGCCTTCATGATTTCTTTCTCTGTCTCGTGGTCTAAGGCAGAGGTTGCTTCATCCAAAAAGATAATTTCTGGGTTATGATACAATGCTCTCGCAATTCCTATGCGCTGGCGTTGACCACCCGAGAGCCTTACACCTCTCTCGCCAACGACTGTATCTAATCCGTCAGGCAGTGATTCAATGAAATCTTTTAGCTGTGCATCCTCAATAGCCCTGAGAACAGCATCTTCTTCAATGTCTTGATCCATAAGTCCAAATGCTACATTTTTTCGGATAGTGTCGTCAGATAGATAAATGGTTTGAGGAATATATCCTATTTTCTCTTTCCACACGGGCAAAACCCTATTTAATTCATGGCCATCGACAAAGACATGACCACTTTCTGGTTCTAAAAGGCCCAGGATTATGTCGACTATTGTCGTTTTCCCAGCACCGGATTTTCCTACAAAAGCCACTGAGCCCCCTATCGGAATTCTTAATGATATATTTTTTATAGAACACTCCTCTTGATTTGGGTATCTAAAATGGATGTTTTCTAATTGAATAGATTGTTTGAAAGTCTTCTCATAAGTATTTATTGTGATTTTTTTGGAGTTGTTAGCTGGTTCTTGGCCGTTCAAGCTTGTCACATTATTTTCATTTATTAGATCATTAAAGATTACCGTTAGGGCTGGCTTACTATAGCGAATTGAAGTTAGCATTGCTACGATTCTTGTAATTGAAGGCATGAGCCGAAAAGCTGCCATTGCAAATAATGACATAGTGGCCACCAACTCGGCTGTTTCTTTTCCTTGAAAAACAATGATGATCATCGTAATCAAGACAACAGAAACTAATAATGTCTCTATAAAAAGCCTGGGGACTTGGTCTAATGTATTTTTATATATAGTGTTTTTGGCCATAATTTGATTTTGTTGATTATAGCTTTCGACAAAGAAATTTTCTTTCCCTGAAACCTTTACTTCCTTACTTGCTCCTAAGCCTTGATTTACCCATTTAATTACCTCACGACTTAACCTCTGCTCTTCTTTACCTAAATGGGTAATCTTTTTGCGGAATACCTTAAAGAACAGAATTACACTCCCACTTAACAAGGTTCCAGATGTAAGGGTGGCCAACGGTGCAGTGACAATTAGTAAAGATAAAATAAACATGACAACAATAATTTCGGTTATCAGTTGGAAACCAGCTAGTAAAATACCTGTAAATATTTTTCCTACCTCACCATTTACATTTCTTAATAATTCTGCTGTATTCCTTTGCAAATGAAAGGTATATGGCTTCATTAAATATTCTCTAAACATGGTTCTCGAAAGCTTTATCTTTGTATTGAAAATCAATCGGTATTGAAGGTTTTGGAATAATAATAAATATGAATTTTTCATTAGAAAAATGGCTAATAAGACTATCACTGAAAATAAGATAAAGGCATTATTAGATTGAAAACTTAAAGATTTGTATAAATAGGAAAGAAATGCTTGTTCATGAATCATCGCTGGATTTGTAACAATCCCAACAAAAGGAACAATTAAACTGATTCCCACAGTCTCAAATATTGCTGCAATGATCATCATGATAAAAAGAATTAGAAACTTCTTTTTATCCTTTTTGTTAAAAAGTACCCTAAGCTTCATAATAATATCTTTCAAATTATTCACACCTTAATTATAGAAATCCTTACTCGTTCACTATAGAGAACAACATGAGCAAAAAAATATACAGAGAACATATGAACTTATAAATCCATTCACTTTTTTAAATTATAACTCACCAATTGTTCTTTTTAAAGAATAAGATGTCGACATAAAACGCCAATTTGCCCTAACCTTTTTAACAAATTAACCTATAAAGCTTCTCTAATTCGTGATAATTACTATAATCCCTGTTTTGCAGATGATTGATTAAATAAGTCTTCAATTCTTGATTATTATAAAACTCCTCTATTCCTTTTGCTAAACCTGCAGAGCTCAATTCACAGATAATGCCTTCCTTTCCATGTTCGATCTGGCTCGATGCTGTTGGATAATTCGTTATTAGAATAGGTTTTCCAAGGATTTTAGCCTCAGATACCGTCACTGCTTTTCCTTCGTACCTGGAGGGCTGCACGTAGAGGTCACAGTTTTTTATATAAGGATATGGGTTCGTTTTTTTGCCCAGAAGAATAAAACTCTCGTCTAAATTGAGGTTTGAAATTATCCTTTTCAATTCCTTTTCATACCCACCATATCCAATAATATACCACTTTATATTAGTTAGCCCTTTGTTATGAAGCAGTTTAAGCGCTTCTGCTGCCAGATCAAAGCCTTTTACATATGATAATCTGCCAACAGAGACAATTGAAAAGGTTTGAGATTTATCTTCAGAAAAATTCATTTCTTCCTCCGCCATTTTCTTAATGAAAGCAGGTGAAGTAATGTTTTCTACCACGCACACTTTTTCTTTCAAGCCTGGATATGTTGATAAGAATGCTTCCTTGCAAGCATCAGATACAGATGCAATATGATCAAATTGGTTCCAAACTTTAAGATCCAGTTCGTTGTCAATTTCCAGCTTGCTATAATCAGTATGGACCCAGGCTATTTTCTTCTTTGCCTTTACTTTTTTCGCAACAATATCATGCGGCCAGGCATAACTTATTGCGACATCGTACTCTTTTTTGTGGTTCGGTAAAATGAAGGAAGAGTACTTCTGGCTAAGCTGCATTTGTATATAACCAGCTTTCTCCTCAAAGACTCTATTTTTGTATTTGGCTTTCGCCAAGTACTTTGAAAGTAATCTAACACCGGCTAAATAATAATGTTTTTCTTTAATGCAAAGTTTGATCGGTTTACGAAAAACTGAATATTCATCAATCTGAGGCAAGATATTTACTTCTTTTGGGATCAAACTCATAAATTCGCCCACGTGATGGAAGATTAATAGATCCACATTAAATTCTTGGTAATCAAAGCTTTCCAGCATGTTTATTAAGCTTCGTTCAATGCCGCCAATTTCCATATTATAGACAGAAATTAAGATATTTTTTTTCATTAAATTATCCTCACCATTAGAATACTTTTAGCCGCCAAACTGCACAATTTTTTCATTATTTTTAAAAGGCCTGACCTCTGTCTCTCTTTTACTCATATAAATTGTATTTGAAGGTACATTCCCTTTCACGACACTTCCAGCAGCTACAACCACATTATCTCCTATTTTTGTATCTCTCAATATGACTACATTGGAACCTATCCAGACGTTTTCTCCTATGGTCACTTCTCCTCTTATCAAATGATCCTTTGAATCCTTTTTATAATTATGATCATGATCATTAATGCACACATTGGGAGCAATCTTTGTATTTTTACCTATAGTGATTCGATTGACACAGTTGATATTGCAATTATCATTAATGAAAACATTTTTGCCAATATCCAATACACCATCAAAATCAATTCGAATGCTTGCATTTTTTCTTATGAAAACGAATTCCCCAATCGATACCCTTGCCTTTTTATTGAAAATTTCTATCTTACTATTTGCTTGAAGAGAAAATAGGGTTGATTTTATATTTTTGTAATACAATCCTTTAAAAAACATACCCCTTAATAGACCGATAGCATGCGATATATTCATTAGAAAGGCGATGAAAAACCCACGCTTTTTACCTTCTACTATTAATGTCATTATAATTTTTTTACACAGGTTAACCATGAGCATTCCCCTTAAAGATTTTACCTGAACGATAATTCCTTATTCTGGCAATATTGTGCCCTCCTATAAGCCGCGAAAGGACAAATTTCACTTTGCCTTTTAATCTTGTTTTGAATGGCAGCCAGCTCTTATAAAAATGGTGAACAGTATACGTTTGATCTGTTTCGAGTGATTGACAATTTATATAATCGTATGGAGAAAAAAATGTTTGTGGATAAAAAACGCCCATTCCTTCAATTTCTTGATAATTGCCGTTTGTCTTTAGTCCAAACCACTTGAGCAGTTGTGTGATTAGCGCAACATTGGTTAACTGATTATGTGAACCATCTTCATTAATAAATGTTTTCCCATTATATGAATCAAGGAATTGCTTGATTAATGGATTTCCTTTTTCAGCTCCTATTGTGCTAGTTGCTATATAGTTTCCTTGTTCAAAGCCCCAAAAAGATGGGTGATGTAAGAGATCGTCAAATGGTTTATATACCTCTACATCTGTATCCAAATAAATGCCCCCATAATGGTAAAGAGCGTATACGCGGGCGAAATCGCTTACAAAAGCATACTTTCCTGATTGGTATGCTTCCTTGACATAGTAGTTTTTTTCAATATTAAAATTTATTTCATTCCATTCAGTCAATTGATAATCTGGTAAATGCTTTCGCCAACTTTCAATACACCTTTTCACCAGGTCCGGTTTTTCTTTCCCTCCAAACCAGCAGTAATGAATCGTTTTGGGAATTCGATTACTCTTTTCCATAATACATACCTCATTTAATTCTATGTCGGATTCTGATTCTTCCATTGAATAAATTCGAAGAGCGTCTTGTACTCACTAATTTGTTCTTTTTGTATACCTGATTCCTTCAGTTCCGCAGCAAAACTAATTAAATCCTCATCAATATTATTCGGATTTCCATTTGTTTTCTCAATCCTTAAAAATTCTTCTAATTCGATATCCAGTACTGCTGCTATCCTTTGAACAACATCAATAGAAGGATTTCGATTTAAATCGCGTTCAATATTGCTTAAATACGATTTTGAGATCTTGGTTCGTTTCGCTAACTCAGATATCGTCAAACCCTTTTGTCTTCTGCGTTCATACATCGTTTTACCAATCACGACTCATACCCCGTTTTTCTTAAAATAAATGCTAAATATTAATCATATCCACTTTTTCCTTCCTTTTAGAAACTGATTGCTTGATATAGTAAATCACAGAATCTATATCCGCTTCTGACATATTTGATCCAGATGGCAAGCACAATCCGTTGTTAAAGAGGTTTTCTGATACGCTTTCTCCGACATCATGTGGATAGTATTTCCGACCTTTAAATATAGGCTGCAGATGCAGTGGCTTCCAAACTGGTCTAGCCTCAATATTTTCAACACTTAATGCTTTGAGCATTTCAGAAACTGATATACCAGATTCCTTCTCATTAATCGTTAAAGCAGTCAGCCATCGGTTAGAATAGGTTTCTTGCAGCTCAGGCATGAATGAAAAACCAGGTAATTCTGACAGTGCATTATAGTATCTTTGAAATACAGCTCTTCTGGTAGTAACTCTTTCCTCGAGTACCTCTAATTGTGCTCTGCCAATGCCAGCTAAAATATTACTTAATCGATAGTTGTATCCAATTTGACTATGTTGATAGTGTGAAGCATTATCGCGGGCTTGGGTTGCTAAAAACCTTGCTTTCTGTAAAGCGGCTCGGTCTTCAGAAATGAGCATTCCACCACCCGAAGTTGTGATGATTTTATTTCCATTAAAAGAAAAGACTCCGAATTTACCAAATGTTCCGCTGAATTTCCCTTTATAAATCGCTCCAAGAGACTCTGCTGCATCTTCCACTATCGGAACGCCGTATTTGTTACAAATGGTTAAGATTTCATCCATTTTTGCACTTTGTCCATACAAATTTACAACAATGACTGCTTTAGGGAGCGCTCCATCCATTAATGAGTCCTCGAAAGCCCGCTCCAATGCCTTAGGAGACATATTCCATGTTTCAGGTTCAGAATCAATAAAGATTGGCTCTGCACCTTGATAAATGATAGGATTGGCACTAGCTATAAAAGTAAGGCTAGAGCAAAACACTTTATCACCATTTCCGACACCCAATAAAGAAAGAGCCAGATGGATAGCAGCCGTTCCTGAACTGACGGCAACTGCTTCACTGGCTCCTACATAGTGAGCTATTTCTTCTTCAAACGCATCCACATTGGGGCCAAGAGGGGCAATCCAATTGGTTGCAAATGCTTCATTAATATACTTTCCTTCATTCCCACTCATATGTGGTGAGGACAGAAAAATTCTCTTCTTTTGAACTACTGGTTCCATTTCTTCACCCCGCATTAACTTTTTCCTTCCTCTTTACCTTTGCAGGCGTCCCTACTGCAAGACAATTCTCTGGAAGATGATCTATCACAGTTGCTCCTGCGCCAATGGTTGACCACTCACCAATTATTTTATTTGGTATCACCGTAGCCCCACTACCCACGAATGTTCCTTGGCCCAGTTTTACAGTGCCTGCAATTGTAGTATTGGGACAGATGTGAACAAAGTCTTCCAATATACTGTCATGCTCTACCACGGAACAAGAATTAAGAATACAATGATTCCCAATGATGGCATCTGAATTCACTACAGCTTGAGGCATTATAACTGAACCATAGCCGATAGTGACAGACGGACTGATGCTTGCTGATTGATGGGCAAGAGAAATATAGTCAGTGCTCAAAAAATTAAGCTGTTCAGCAATTAATTTCCTTGTTCGATTATCTCCAATCGCTATAATAAATTTTACATTTCCATGTGCATCTTTAATTTCCTTTGCTGCTTTAACAGGACCTAATATCACGTTGTTTATGACTTGCTTAACTTCGTACTTATTATCCAAATATCCAATAATTTGAAGCTCAGGTATTGGCCGAATGATATCAGATATAACCTTGCTATGCCCCCCATGTCCAATAAGAACTACTTTCATCGATTCCCCCCTCCCATAGACGTTTTTGATCCTTTAAAACTCTCTACTGTTACGTTGCCAGGTTGGTTTATACCTTCAGATGTAATAACTTTGTAGGCTGTTAAAAACAAAATTCGCATGTCAAGAAGGAAAGAATGGTTCTTAACATACCAGATATCCAACTTAAATTTCTCTTCCCACGAAATAGCATTCCTCCCATTTACCTGTGCCCACCCAGTAATTCCTGGTCTAACATTGTGCCTCAGTGACTGTTCTTTTGTATATAAAGGCATATATTCCCTAAGTAGAGGCCTTGGCCCCACTAAACTTAAATCACCTTTTACAACATTCCACAACTGGGGGTACTCATCCAAGCTATATTTCCGAAGTAATTTCCCAAATGATGTTAACCGTTTAAAATCAGGAAGCAATTGTCCATGTGCGTCTGTTTCATCCGTCATGGTTCTGAATTTGTACAGACAAAAAAGTTCTCCATATAAACCGGGTCGCTGTTGTTTAAATATAATGGGAGATCCTAGTTTTACTCTTATTATTAACGAGACAATGATAAAGATTGGAGATAAAGCAATTAACAGTAGTAATGACACGGAAAGATCAAATAACCGTTTCATATTTTATTCTCCTGCTCTTTTAGACGTAGCTAATAACTGTTCTTTGATTTCTTCAATAAATTCATTTATTTGGATATGTTCGGACTGTATTCCCTTAAAATAAATATTCATTAATAAGGCATGCAGCTTCTCTGTGGTTAATTGTTCAGATATATCCATTTAACTTCCCTCTCTTACACCTTATTTCTAAATAAAAAATCCTCACTCGAAAATGAGTGAGAATGTGCATAATCTTTACTCTCAAAACCATCCGGGTTGTTAATCTGCCAGCGCCAAGTGTCTCTGCACATTTCCTCAAGACTTTTCTTTGCTATCCACCCCAGATTTTTCTTCGCCTTCTCAGGATTTGCATAACAAGCAGATACATCACCCGGCCTCGGATCAACAATTTTGTATGGGATATTCTTTCCTGTAGCTTTTTCGAAAGCAGATATCAATTCGAGAACACTATTGCCTTTACCAGTTCCTAGATTGTATACTTCAACTCCTGTTGAATATGTAACTCTTTCTAAAGCTTTCAAGTGTCCAAAAGCTAAATCAACTACGTGAATGTAATCTCTTACTCCCGTCCCATCGAACGTTGGGTACCCGTTTCCATAAACTTTTAGTTCCTTTAATTTCCCAATTGCAACCTGCGAAATATAAGGCATAAGATTATTTGGCATCCCATTTGGATCCTCACCTAGAAGTCCACTCTCATGAGCACCGACAGGATTAAAGTACCTTAATATTGAAATGCTCCAATGATTATCTGATAGATAAAGATCATTAAGTATTTCCTCTATCATATGTTTACTGCGTCCATAAGGATTTTTTGCACCTAAAGGGCTATCCTCGGAGATAGGGAGTCTCTCAGGTGATCCATAAACTGTAGCTGATGAACTGAAGACTAGTTTTTTTACATTATATTTTTTCATCAGCTTACAAAGGATTAGAGTGCTCATTAGATTGTTATGATAATACAAAGTCGGATTGCTGACTGACTCTCCTACTGCCTTTAACCCTGCAAAATGGATGACAGCTTTAATTTCGTTTTCTAAAAATACTTTCTCTAGTCTAATCTCATCCAGTAAATCAACATTATAAAACCTAAATGAACATCCCGTTATTTCCGTTATTCTTTTTAACACCTGGGGCTTACTATTAAGAAAGTTATCCAGTACGACAATTTCGGAGCCGGCACTTAGTAATTCCACACATGTATGACTGCCGATATATCCGGCACCTCCAGTAATTAAAATCGCCATCTTTTCCTCCTGCTCATAATCCAATATAGTTACTTGAATATTTAATATTCAAACTGATTACACTTTCAAAGAAATAGTAAGCAAGGTAGCATAAAATAATTACTAAATATACTAGCTTCTGATCTTTCTCTCTGAACACCTTGACAATCCAAGAGATTAAGATAATTTGGTAAAGTTCGAAATAAATATTAAATCTTGCGAATATCCAGTTAGCAGTTGATATAATCATGAATGATAGACCAATTAATGCCATATTAACTATGACATCACTGTCTGGAAAAATATCTTTAAGTTTTTCTCTTCCAAAGAAAGCAATTATTAATGGAATAGAGAATACAAAAACCCTGATTATATTTGCTCCACCTTCATCGAACTGACTGTATACTCCATACTGACTATCCTGTATGACTGAAAATAATGCACTTGAAAATTGGTTAAAGCCTAAAACAATCAAAGCTGCACCAAGCAGCAAGACTAATGTTGCTTTAGTCCATGCTTTATTTCTTACCAGGAAGTATATAGGAATTAAAATCAATGCACTCTGGTGAAAGAAGGAAGCAAATATCACAGCAAGAGTGTATTTTAACCAATTTCCTTCAATCAAATATTTTGTAGCCGAAAAAATTATCGCAGCTGCTAAACACTGCCTAATGCCGTTCATCGTAACTAAAAATAAGCCTCCAGTTACATAGACATAGACGCTTAATTCAAACAACCTAGAATATTTATACAAGCCAATTATAATAAGTGCGTTGGTGATTAAAGCTGTTATAAAAACCAATATTTGAGGATCATTTGAATAACTTTTTAGAATCATTTGAAGGATGGCAAACCCCATATCATCTTGGGTTTTAACGAATTCCCATGTAAAATCGGAAAGTTCAAATGCGTGCATATAGAAGGGTGTATCACCAATATTATTACGTAACCCTGAAACCAAAATGAAAGATATAACAATTCCAAAAACAATGAATTTATTTGGCTTTACTGATACTATTGAACCGTTAAGAACAAAAGTTGTAGAAAAGTAACGTGAAAAAACAGCTAATAAAAATACAATTAGAAGATTGATCCAGAGGACGGTCATCTACTTGTTCCTTTCATTTTTTACATATGTTGTCGCTTATAGATTAGATTAAATCCATTCCTTAAGGATAATTTTGTTGACAGCAAATTTTTTATCTGATCAATTCCCGATCTAAAGTTGTAGCTAGATAATTCAATAATTGATTTCTTAAATCCTTATGCTTTAATGCAAATTCAATAGTAGTTTTAATAAAGCCCATTTTTTCACCAACATCGTAACGTGTGCCTTCAAAGTCATATGCATAAACAGCTTCACGCTTATTTAATGAAGCTATTGCGTCAGTAAGTTGAATTTCTCCACCAGCACCAGGTTTCTGCTCAGATAAAATTTCGAAAATTTTCGGACTTAATATATAGCGACCCAAAATAGCTAGATTAGATGGAGCTTCATCTTGGATTGGTTTTTCCACTAAATCGCTGACACTATAAATTCGGTTTCCAATCGCATTTCCTCCGACAATTCCATACCTGGATACCTCTTCCTCTGGAACCGATTGGACTCCCAGAATACTGGCATTGTAACGATCATATTGTTGAATCAACTGCTGTAAACAAGGTTTTTCAGCTTGAACAATATCATCTCCAAGCAGGACCGCAAAAGGTTCATTACCTATGAATTTACGTGCACACCAAATCGCATGACCCAATCCTCTTGGTTCTTTTTGACGGATATAATGGATATCCACTAGTTTAGAAGATTTTTGCACTTCACTTAAAAGCTCATACTTTCCTTTTTCGAGTAAGTTCTGTTCTAGTTCAAAAGAATGATCAAAATGGTCTTCTATTGCACGCTTTCCTTTGCCGGTGACTATAATTATATCTTCTATTCCAGATTCAACAGCTTCCTCAACAATGTATTGGATGGTTGGTTTATCGACGATCGGAAGCATTTCTTTTGGCATTGCTTTTGTTGCAGGAAGAAACCTAGTTCCAAGTCCTGCCGCTGGGATTATCGCTTTTCTTACCTTCATATTTTCCACTCCCTTTAAACTGATACCCTCATTTTTTGTGTTCTTGGAATTTTATAGTTTGCTATAGAGAGAAGGTGTTCTCTCAATTCTTCTTTACTTACGTTCGGATAGTCAGAAATCAGATTTTCAATCTCTTCTGTCAACAATTCTGAAGTTTTGCCAACATATATTTTTGGATAGATTTGCTCTTCATGTACTTCGTTTTCATTTAATAACTCTTCAAACAGTTTTTCACCTGGCCTCATACCTGTATATTCAATTCCGATTTCATCGATTGAGTAGCCGGAGAGTTTGATTAGATTTTTTGCTAGGTCCACGATTTTAACTGGCTCACCCATATCCAGAACAAAAATCTCTCCTCCTTTAGCAAGCGACCCTGCCTGTAAAACGAGTCGTGACGCTTCGGGTATGGTCATGAAATATCTGATCATATCAGGATGGGTAACTGTGACCGGTCCCCCTTTTTCAATTTGCTTTTTAAATAGAGGTATGACGCTTCCCCTGCTTCCTAACACATTACCGAACCGCACGGCCACAAATTTTGTCTCACTTTCTTGATCCATTCTTTGTACAATCATTTCTGCGAGCCTTTTAGTTGCTCCCATTACACTTGTTGGGTTAACAGCCTTATCGGTAGAAATCATTACAAAGGTTTTGACGGCATTCCATTTTGCAGCAAGCGCAAGATTCAACGTTCCAATTATATTGTTTTTCACTGCTTCTTCAGGGTTGCACTCCATAAGTGGGACATGTTTATGTGCAGCAGCATGATAAACCATTTCCGGCTTATATGTGTTCATAACTGTCAACATTTTTTTTGCATCTTGAATATCAGCAATTACCGGAGTAAATCGAATATCTGTATTGGCACAGGAATCTTTAAGCTCCATTTCGATGGAATAGATACTGTTTTCACCGTGACCTAGCAAAATAAGCTGTTTTGGTTTAAATTGTACAATCTGCCGGCAAACTTCCGAACCAATTGATCCACCAGCACCTGTAACTAAGATGACTTTATTAGTGATGTTTTCAGAAATATTTTCATAATCCAGCTTTACAGTTTCTCTCCCAAGTAAGTCTTCTACTTGAACATCACGGAAATGATTTACAGATATTTTTCCTGTCATTAAATCTTCCAACATCGGCAAAATCTGGGTTTTAGCTTTTGTTTTTGCACACTCCAGAAATATTTTATTTAATTCTTCTTTTGCTAAAGAAGGAATAGCAATTATGATATTATCAATGGCATAGTTTTTTACGGCCTCTTCTATTTCTGAAATTCCTCCAACAACGGGTATACCTAAAATGTTTAGTTTTTGCTTCTTTTCGTCATCGTCAATAAAAGCCACAGGAAGGAGATCAGTCTGCAAATTATTGGCTAATTGTCTTGCTACCATTGTCCCAGCAGAGCCAGCTCCAATTATTAACAGCCTGGTTTTATTTTCTTTTTGCTTGATTAGAGAATCACGAAACACTCTCCATGAAAAGCGTGATCCACCAATTAAAGACATATTCAGGAGCCAGGTTACACATAATAATCTGAATTCGATTTCATTGAATACTACTAGTTGTACAACTCCTGCTAGGGCTATTGATAGGGAAGCAATCTTGAGGATGCTAAACAATTCCCCTATACTCGCATATTCCCATGCTCTTTGATATAAATGGAATTTGAAAGAAAAAATATGATGAGAAAAGATGATTACGAGAGAGGTTAAAACCATTCTTAATGTGAAAACCATTATGGTGCCATCTACAAGAAATTTACTAAAATAAATTGCAGCAAGAACGATACTTGAGTCAAAAAAAATAAAAAATGATAACCTCTGTCGATAAGTCATCTTCAATCTATTCCTCCCTTATCCTTGATTAAAATTTCATTAGTTTTTCCGATCATTTGTTCACCAGGAAATTATTTACCACACATTAAAAATGATAGGTACATGCTCTTACAAAGAACACATAACTATCATTTTTAATAAAAGCGGGCATCTAACCCACCCTCACATCACACTCTTGACGACCAGCGTCTAAGGTATTCTTACCCACAGTATGACCGAGTGCCTCCATTGATAATGGAAAGGAGACATGTCCAAGTATCATTAAAATCTTAAATTCTCAATAAAGAACAATATGGTTAAAAAATTTTAATCTGCTAATTATTCAAAATTACCCCTAATAGTTTCGCTTTCGAAAATTCAATCATCTTTTTTGACTCAGCAGCATTTTGTGCCTTTGTTTTACCATTTTTCACAACCAGGATTACTGCATCACACAAGCTTGCTAAAAGCTTGGTATCCGGTAAAGTATGAAGAGCGGTCGAATCAAGAAGAATGACGTCGTAGGATTCTTTTACTTTTGAAAGGAAATTTTTCATCATTTTTGATCCCAATAGTTCAACCGGATTGTTCGGAGTAGGACCACTTGCTAATAAGTCCAATCTCCAAATTTCTGTATGATGAACAACTTCATGAAATGAACATCTCTCTGTAAGTACATCAGTCAGCCCATTAGAATTTGAAGTATGGAAAAACTCATGCATATTAGGTGTTCTAAGATTCGCATCAATAACAAGGACTTTTTTCTTTTGTTGTGCCATGGAAACCGCTAAATTAGCTATCATTGTAGACTTCCCATCACCATCTTCTGGCGACGTCAGTAAAAATGTGGAGGCCTTTTGTTCCTGCATCATAAAATTCAAGTTGGTATGAATCATTTGAAATTGATCCGCTAGAACCGAATCTGGATAATAATAAGTTAGATAGGGGTCCTTTTTTTTAGCTTTTTTAAAAATGTCCTTATTTATAATCAATTGTTTCACCCCTATTATTAGAAACTGTTTGAATTTTACTTGCCGCTTTTCGAATACTTCTCTTGTTGATTTTAGGAATTCTCCCTATAACTGGTACCCCTAATAATTCCTCTATTTCTTTTCTGGAGCGAATTCTGTTATCTACTGATTCTAAAAAGAATCCCAAACCAATCCCCAAGACCAGCCCCCCGATAACCCCATAGATTAACATTTTATTAGTCTTCGGATTTATGGGGACAGGATTTACCTTCGATTTAGATAAAATTCTGATATAATCTTGCCCTACGATTTTGGGAACTTCCTGTCTAAAAACTTCAGCTACCGTATCCGCTATTTTTGACGCCATAACAGGATCAGTATCAACAACACCTATGCTGACAACCTGAGAACTATCCACACTATTTACTGATATTTGATTCGCTAACTGATCTGATGATTTTTCCAGCTTCATTTCCTTGATGACAATGTCTAAAATGGATGAATCGCGGACAATTACCTGAAGAGTCTTTCTAGACTCTTCGGGTGCACCAATAATAATTCTGGATGAAGAATGATATAAAGGCACTACTGTTGCTTGATTTAAGAAAAAGCCGATCAAACCTGCAATCAAGGTAACCGAAGCAATTACCCATATGCGCCTTTTGAAAACCAGGTACAATTCCTCTAGATTGATATCTTTTGATTTTTTCGGGGCTTGCCGTGACAGTTGTTGACTCATAATACCACCTTTTATACAAAAATTCGTAATTAGTTCTTTATAGAGAACAACTTTCGCGAGAAAATGCAATTTTAATACCAAATTATTAAAACTTATTATAATTATTTTAGTTCTTTATAGAGAACAAGTCAATAGAAATAAATTAAATGTTTTAATCGTGGGTATTAAACACTTATCTCCATTTGCTTTTGAAGTAAACGGCTGAAAACTCCAGTGTTTTCCTTTGCAAGTTGATTAAACTTTCCTTGTTGAATAATTTCACCCTTATTCAGTACAACAACTTGATCTGCATTTTTTATGGTGGATAAGCGGTGTGCGATTACAATAATTGTCATATTTCCTTTAATTCTTTCAAGGGCTTCTTGGATTTTATATTCATTTTCTGTATCCAGGGCACTCGTTGCTTCATCCAGTATGAGAATTGAAGGATTACGTAGAATGGCGCGAGCTAATACTAGCCTTTGTCTCTCTCCTCCAGATAACTTTATTCCCCTATCCCCAATCAAGGTTTCTAACCCATTAGGTAAATTTCTGACAAAATCATCAGCTGCTGCAAATTTAAGAGCATCCCAGATTTGTTCATCATTTGCATTTTTTTCTATAAGCATTAAATTTTCACGAATTGTAGTATTAAATAGAAACGGTTCTTGCGGTACATAACTTATGGATCGTCTTAATGAAATAATATTTTCACTTGTAATTTTTTTACCGTCAATTAAAACTTCACCTATTTCAGGTTTATTAAGACCCATTAGCAAATCAATTAATGTGCTTTTGCCGGCTCCAGAGTGCCCAACTATTGCAGTCATACAATTCACAGGAAAATGCAAGTTAATTTTTCTTAATGCATAGGTACCCGCTTCTTTTTCATATCGAAAATATACATTATTACATACCAGTCCTTGCTTATTTTCGATTGTATTAACATTAAGAAACATTTTTTCATTTAGTTCTTGTTCAGCTAGAGATTGCTTTTGTAAATGAAGCAGATTTCTAAATGATGGTATTACAGAACCTAATTGTTCCAAAATAGTCTGTATTGCAGTTATCCTAGGCCATAACCTTGAAAATATCACCAAAATTAAAAATAACGAGGCAGACTCTCCCTCAAATACTTTTATAGATACAAAAACAAAAAAGCCAATTAATAAAGAAGAAACCATCTTATAAATAAAATTCGATTTAGTTTTAATATCTACCGATTTAATTACGTTTTTTTCCATTTGTGCGTTTAAATTTTTGAACCACAAAATATGCTGCTCCTCTAGATTGTTACTCTTTATCTCTTTTATTCCATTTAGGTGGTCTGTTATCCCGGCCAAATATAGTTGGGATAATTCTATATTTTGTTGTCCTAAATTACTGGTTTGCCGTATAATCCTCCGAGAAAAAAAAATCATTAATAACCCAAATACAGTAACAAAGACAGTTAATTTCACAGAGAACAAACAAGCAATTCCTATCTGAATTACTGTAAAGATTATCGAAGAGATAAAATTAAAAAATAGATTTACACCTGCGCTCACACGAGCAGTTTCTGATACCATCGAATTTATTAAATCAGATTTTCTTTTTCTTAAATGAAAGCCCCAATTGGAAAATATCAGTAATTTATACGTTTCTTCTCTCAAATGCCGGGCAAAGCTTTGCTGAATCCGGCTATTAAGAATTGTTTGTCTTCTTTTAAAGTAACTTTGTCCGATCATTATTAATACAAAGATACCTAGAATAATCAATAGTCCAATTGTTTCTGGTATATTTTGAAATAATGAATCTAATTCACTAATAAGAAATATATCTTGTTTAGATATATCAATAATGTTTGTTAAATTTATTAAAGGTAAAAGCAAAAATACCCCTATTCCTTCAAACAAACTAATGATAATCATGGCAATAAGATTAAAATACAAAATTTTACCTGAAAAAGTATGTGTGAGTTTAATAAAATGTATAGCTTCTTTCAACTGTTACCACCTCCTTTTTAGGAAAACGCTTGCCTCTTAGCTTTTCTCCAAATACATAAAAAAGGCCTTAAAATAAAATATAAAAAATGAAGTTTTTTAGGTAAAGGTAATGTAACTGAATCGATGTGATATGGATATAAATAACTAAACAAGTGTAATATTTTTTGTTGTACAGACATTAAGGAATATAAATAACGCTTATGGTATAAAAATATTTTTTCATCTACAGGTTCATCATGTAAATTCACCATATCTTTGAGATAAAAAATTGCCTCTTGACTTAGGGAGATGGATCGTTTATCTCTATGGAAATTCTTCATTCCGTCAGTTATTTTTGAATTCAGCAATTCAGAAACTAATATTACCGCTTGACCAACAAGATGAGAATTATCATACTTTTTTATAAGAGAATTAATTTTCCTCCAGTTCAATTCCTGGGTAACCATTTGGTGTATGTCACTTAACCAGCGAATTCGTGACCATCCGTGTCTTGCTCCGTGTGATACGAGAAATAAAAACAAGTCCTCTCTACCCAATATATATATTGGATTTCCTGAAAAAAACATTTCTCTTTTCCGCTTCCAAAGTTCATAAAAGTCTGGCTCTTTTCCTGGTCCGGGATTAAGTCTCCAATGAATCTCAATCTTAATTTTTTTTGTTTTATGGTGATAAGTTATATGATGATGTCTCCATTTCCAATCTTCCAATACAGTCTTTATATAGTCATCTTTTAAATAACCATGAGATTCCAATAGGGTATGAATAAAATTGATATCTTCAATTGAGATTAATAAATCTAAATCTCCACAAGTCCTCATTGAAACATCCCCATAAATTTCAGAACCAAGCATGGGACCCTTTAAAAAAATAGTTTTAATATTATTAGTATGAAAAATATTTGCTAAATGCTCCATTTCACTACTTAACTGAAGCATTTTAAAAACATTTCTTCTATATAACCCCTCAATCGTTTGCTCAACGTATTTAGGAACAATACCTTCTTTTAATTTTTGGAGTTTTAAGAACATTAATGGATAAACGCGATGATGAATTGTTAAATCCAAGAATTTTTTCCAATTAATTTGTTCACTTTTGTTGCTTAAAAACTTCGTAATATCTTCCTCATCACCCTTAAGTACCTCAAGTATCAGCATTAATTCTTGGGGAATGGTTTGTATGTCGAGAATTGGATTATTCACATTCACTTCTCCTTAATTTAATAATTACCTCGACCATTTGATGCAAATTTATAAACAACTACAAAATTCTTCATTTCTTCTGAACCTGTAATATAAATGGATCCACTTCTTAGCCAGGCATGTGCAATCAAATTTCCATCCTTCTCTTTTGCAGTTCCCAAGTAAAGTGTACTGTCAATTTTCCTCCGTCTCAACATAAACATTGCAGCAATAGCCTGCACTAAGCATTGGCTTTCCCAGAAGGTATATTTACTTATAATCTTTACTGCATACGCCACTTTTTTTGCTACTTGTAAATTTTCGATATCTAATTCACGAGAAGATTCAATCATTTTTTTTCCAAGTAACTGGGATGCCTTTTGGAAAGGCACCCTTTTTACCACACGAGCCCATGCCAGCAGAAAAAAAGCTTCGATTAGCAAAAGTTTCATTTGATAATCAAAAGTAATAAATAACCAGATCTTTTTCACACTCTACGATTCCTTCCTCTTCATTCGAAATTTATATCTTTTTATTTTTGTTCCACCTTTATAAGATTTTCCTTAAATAAAATATTTAAAAACGGTATAAGGTCTGCTCTGCATTGATATGTATCTACATTAAATTCTTCCGCTAATACGGATATTAATTTATTTATAGAAGTAGGCTGCTGTATCAATTTCCAAATGCATCCACCAACATTGCCTAAATTGTAATATTTCCCGTTTTCTATACTCAACATAACAGTTTCTCCATTCATATCACTAGTAATCATTCCTGAACTTTGAACAATAGACATTTCGGGAGAAAGTTCATCAATTCTTAACATTTTCGTTTTCCAACTCCTTATTTATACATCTTAAAATTGAGGTTACCAGTTCATTTGCTGTAAATTTATTATTGGGCCGAGCAACTTGATACATATTGACTTGACTTATTATTTCTATTGATTTTTGAAAATGCCATTTAGAAAGATTAAGGTTATGGATCAGTAATTTCCTGTATGTATGACTCAACAGTGTACGCAAACGCAAAATACCATCAATTCTTGCCAGCTCGATCTCTTCATGTTCAGTTTTTGTAAGTTCAAATATAGCCTTTAATGGTAAGGATTTTGTTGCGAATTGTTTATTAACCGGAATGGCAAATTTATTCTCTCTCTGATAAATAGGTTTAAATTTATCTTTGTTAATTCCGAACTTGGCTAGGCTTTCATCCCATAGTTTTTGTTGGGGATAAGAAGGAATTACCAAAGGCGAATTATTATCAGAAAAATATATACCAGTTATATCATCGGTTATCAATTCATAACCTCTTTGTACAAATGCCGATGCTAATGTGGATTTACCTGCACCAGAGTTGCCAATGATAGCATAAGCTTGCCCATCAACTGAAATAGCACTCCCGTGTAATGGAAGAATTCCTCTTTGCAATAAAATAGCACCCATGCAACTTCCCAGAACGAATAGCCTGATTTCTTCTTCTTTATTTACTCCTAATGGAGAAATGGTGATGAGGTTTCCTTCTTCAATTAGAAATATAGCTGTTTCATGAACTTTAAACATTACAAGTTTTTCATTTATGATAAACTTGGTATTCTTCCTAGAATATTCTGACCATAAATCAGATAAATCATCTATTCTAATTTCTATATCTATAACTTCCCTATCATTGACAGTCTCTCTTAATTCAGGAAAGTAAATTTCACTTTTTATTGAAAATCCAAAAGCATTATAAATAAACTTATTTGCGACTTTATCCATAAAATATCCTCTCCAATAATGCCTTTATATAAAAGACCCTTATAATATCTATTATATAAGGGCCTTTTATGTAGTTAAAACTTATACAGTCTATTGAAATCATAAATATGAGTTCAAATAGGATTGTAAAAGAACTTTTTCTTAACTTTTAGCGTCCAAATGATCTCCATTTTCATCTACTGGAATTTCAGTTTCCTCAGACCAATCTGCATCATAGACTCTTCCATTGACATTATGGAATGTCATTTTGATATCCAACATTTCTAATTCTGGTTTTTTCCATTCTCTTTTCATTTTTTCACCCCCTTTCAAAAGTACTTTTTTATTAATCTATACACAATAACTGCTCGCATTAATACCCTATAATTTGGGTCTGACATTCTGTTTGGCCTAACACCCATTTCACTACTTGTTAATGCTGATCTGATTGTTGCTTCATCAAAAAACTGGATTACATAAGAATCTTTTATAAGTTCCTTTACTTCGTTCATGAATAAATTCCAAGATGGAATCATACGATGAAGCCAATCTGCCCCCTGCATCCCTCTAATGCTTTGGTTCAACCTAATTTGATCAGGCAAAATGTTTTCTGTGGCTCTTCTTATTAATGCTCTATCTAATCCATCTTGAACATATTGGTCTTCGGGTAATGCAAAACAAAATCTCACCAGACGAAGATCATTTGTTGGGTCGCGTTTCCAGAGTTTATAACGTAAAGAAAGTTTTGCATTAAAAGTACTGCCTGAATTCCAAGCAGAAATTTTATCAAAGATGATTCTTCTTTGGTTGTAAATACTTTGGCTGACTAAATTCCCATTATCGTCAATTCCATGCTGATTTAACTTTTCAAATACGCCTGTTTTCCTTGCAAGTTCCTTGTTAATTAGAGAAGACATTTTATTAGTTTTAGAAACATGGTGATTAATGAAAGGATAACCTTTTTTTACAATATCCGGTAGTAAGCGAAATCTAGCTCCTCCTGTTTTTAAACTATAATTCTGCAATTCTTGAATTAATTTCAACCACTTAAACTGTTTTAAGAGAAGTGCATAATAATCAATAGCTGATCCCCAAGAAATAGTTGAGTTGCCTTTATCACCATTAAGGAGAATTCCAACTCCCTTTTCATTTGCTGCCTCAAATATGCCTCTTAACCAGAAAGAATTCTCTGCAAATTTGTATGGCATTTCCATTACATCAAGGTAGTCATCTATTTCTGTATAAGAATTTCGTCCCTCAAAATCATAATAATTGTCAGTAATGCCTCCAACGAACTGAACTGTTTTTTTTATATATGGTCTTTCGTCAGTCATTAATTTTTTATGTGTAAAATCAATAAAATCCCTTGGGGGAATATAACTAAAAGTTTGCAAAGTTTTATTTTCTTTCTGAAGTTCCTTAGCTGCGAAACCTACCACCGCTCCAGAATCTAGTCCTCCACTTAATTGAGATCCTATTGCTTTAAATGTTCTTAATCTACAATTAACTGCCTTGTGAAAAACTTCTTGAAAAGCACTTACGTAATCTTCATTTGATTTAAATTTTATTTTTTGGTTGGGAGTAAATGCTCCATAGCGATTTAAATCATATTTTTTTCTATCGATAGATATCCTATGAAAAGGTGGAACCTGTTGAATATTTTCAAAAGGAGTTGTACGTGCATCTACAGTATCAAACATGCCAGTTATAGCTAAAAATTCTGCAATATAACTTTCATTTAATCGTTTCTCAATAAAAGGTAGACTTAATAAGGGTTCAATAGTTGTACAAAAAGCTAAACGAGTGTCATTTTTAAAATAATATAAAGTTCTGTAACCCGAAGGATCTCTCGCACCAAATAATTGTTGCTTCTTCTCATCCCATATCATAAAAGCAAAGTCCCCAATGAGGTATTTAGGAGAGTCTTCTCCCCATTTATAATAGGATAGTAGAATCAGCTCGCTATCAGTAATTTTCTTCCTTCTTTCCTTCTTAACTTGTAAAGCTTCAAATAGTTCTTCCCGGTTATCTATAATTGCATCTGCTGTTATCGCTAGTTTTCGATCGTGATCATAGTAGGGAAGCTTCTCTCCAATAGACTCAGGTGTGATCCACTGAGCGTGGCAGCCAAGGAAAACCTTATCACTATACCAGGTTTGTACATCGTCTGCTGGATATCTTTCAAGTTCCTTCATAAGCCTTATCCCATAATCTGTGTTCACAGGCTCATTATTAAGATTTAATATCCCTGCAATTGCACTCATATTTTCCTCCTGTATATCTAAAACGCATTGTTGTTCACTAAAAAGAACGAAGAAATTAAAAAAATGGCGCGACAAAATGCAACCGGTTATTCATAGTGACTTATCAACCTTTATAATTCTTTGAATCACCCGTTCTTTATGAAGAACACTTATTTAAAATTATAATATTCGTTTTAAAGAACAAAGTCAACAGAATTTTAACACAAATTCTATTTTATATCTTTGTATAGAATTAAGAACTCTTATACCTTTATTAAAGAATAAAACCGAAAGTAGGTAATCTGTATTGTAAAGAATTCCTTTCTTGCTATTTGCTTCTATCTAGCTAGCTCCATAGTTCCAACAGTTTCGTACGCTCATTCCTAAGGTGATGATCATTAGAAAGTTATACTTCTTATTTTGAAGGTTTTTCACTCACATGTTTGCTTTAAGTAAAGAAAATAAGTAACAATCTCTAATCAGGGACTATACATATCCTTTATTTTTGCTGCATAATAAAACCCGCTCTCTATGACGTTAATGCGAGGAGCGGGCTCTTTTCGTTTATTTAACCAAATGACCAATTTCGTCCATAATAATCGATTCCATATCTTCTTTCGAATGAACGGACTTAACATCTTCAAAAGCAACGTCCACGTAATAGATACTTGAATTCAACAATTCTACTTGTACCCGGTGTATGTTCAGGTTGGATGATTTTATTTTTTGGACCATCTGCCACCATTTCTCCAACCCTTCTTCTGTCACAATTGATTTATAGTTATCATTCTCGACTTCAATGGCTAGGAATAATAAATAATCTTGGCATTCCGTTAAATCGATTTTTTCTAATTCGTTATTTTGAAGGTAATTATCACAAGACAAGAAATGCGGATCATATGAATTTTCATCCCTGCTGAATCCTAAAGACTCAATTTCAGTTAGCGTATCCTCGAACACCGGATAATCCTTCTTAAAGAAATGCTTCTTAACGAGCGTGTCCGTATTCAGTGAACCGTAATAATGGTCATTATGAATGATGTTTTTCATGTCTGTTAGGGAATGGATATCAGCTAAACTCTTTCGAATAGGAACCTCTATTTCAAACTTCCGTGCGGAAGAATTATCGTATTCATACATATTCTTGAACTCAGAGTACTCCTCGCCATTCACAACAATCTTTTCAAAGCTATAATTAGCTGCCGATAGCAATTCTTGAATTTTTAGAAAAAAGGGCACTCCCTCATAAAGCATCTGATAGTCTGAGTCTTTTAAAGTAAAACCATCCTTTTTAAAAAGATAAAGTGTTGCCTTCTTTTCATTTTCATCATAGTCATGAGTATAAATCGTACTATCAACAAGCTTGGAGTGGTGAAAACCCATGTCAATAAAATCACCGTACAATGGCGAGTCTTGGTAATCCTTATTCAACTTATTGAATTCTGATTGTTCTTTGAAGCTATCGCCCGAAATACTACTAAAAAGTGGACCTATACCAGATTGAAAAAACACTTCGAACTGAAGAGTGGGGTCATCTTTACTTATTACAGTTGTAGAACCATATGGACTCTTTGCCCCCAAGGTTGGTTCCCGCGGCACCTCCACTTTTATCCCATGGTTACTCTGGACATACTGCTTGATATCTTCCTTATCCAGCCCCACCGAACAACCACTTACCAAAACGGTCAGAACAATGAGCATAAAAACCGTACCTCTCCTCATTAACACACCCCAATTTCTTTTCTATTAATTATATCAAGTTGCTGTTATTTTTCCCTTCAAATATATAAGCTTTCTATAATAAATAAGGTGATGCAAAATTGGCCGTTGAAGCGGTATCTGCGATATGGGCTAAACACTTAGCCACTATATCTCAAGAGCACAGGGACCTTATGCTTCTAATTAGATAAAGGCACTTCATATTGGACAGCTATTCTTCCTACAAAAAACCGCACAGATTGACAACTGTGCGGCAATAATATGAATATTTGCGGGACTGCGTGGAAATCAAACCCGCCTAACCAGGTATGCAGGTCACAAGCGTTTTTTGATGTTTGCTGGCTTCTGTATTAAAGAGCCTTATCATCAACCGTATTCAAATAAGCTTCAATCTCACCAATCACAGATTTCACACAACCATCTTCAAATGGAGAAATTAAGTTCGCTTCTTTGACCAACTCTGTGAATGATTGGCTTCCACCTAGATTACAAAACCAGCTAATAGTTTG
>NZ_JAGGQP010000016.1 GCF_018613235.1 Bacillus sp. ISL-41 | reverse complement strand
ACAGTCGGCTATACTTTTCGAGTTCGGTCCGCCCAATGAAGTCAAAGAACGACTTCACCGATCGGCCCTCCAGCGCTTGTCGGGGCTGAACGAGGCGCTTGCGCTTTTTGTTCTTGTTTGAGGTTTGTCTGTATAGATAGATCCAGAGTCTTTCGTGTAGTATGAAGTGTTTTGAACAGTATAAGTTTTTTGATAGGAGATTACATTGTGAAATTTAGAATTGGTTATCGGACTTTAAAAACAGCGCTGGGAACAGCGATTTCCATCATCATTGCCCAGTACCTGGGCTTGGAGAATTATGTGTCTGCGGGGATCCTGACAATTCTTTGTATACAGGTGACAAAGAAGCGTTCACTCCAGGCTTCCTGGCATCGGTTCCTGGCCTGTATTATTGCGATGGCATTCTCAGCGGTGTTTTTTGAGGGAATTGCTTATCATCCGATTGTCATCGGGTTGTTACTGCTGTTTTTCATCCCGACCGTGGTCATGTTTAAAGCAAAGGAAGGCGTAGTCACAAGCAGTGTCATCATCATGCATATTTACTCTGCGGAAAAGTTTACTGGACAACTATTGTTGAACGAGCTGGGAATTATTACGATTGGAATAGGTGTGGCATTAATCATGAATTTGTATATGCCGAGTGTCGATAATAAGCTCGAGGAATACCAAATTGGAATAGAAGCAAATTTTAAGAAGATTTTCCGTGAAATCACCCAATATCTTAAAAACCAGGATTCAAGCTGGGATGGCCGTGAGCTGACTGAGACTGCGACGCTGATTGAAAAGGCAAAAGCACTTGCCATCCAGGACGTAGAAAATCATTTTTTAAGAGATGAAAATTTATATTATCAATATTTTAAAATCAGGGAAAAGCAATTCGAAATCATTGAAAGAGTTCTTCCTTCCATCACTTCTATTCCGCAGCATGTTGAACAGGCTAATATTGTTGCTGAGTTTGTCGAGTCGCTATCGAGAGGGATTCACCCTGGTAATACAGTTCTTATTTACCTGGAAAAATTAATGAGGATGAAAACGGAGTTTGAGAATATGGAGCTTCCTAAAACAAGGGAAGAGTTTGAAGCGCGGGCCGCACTTCTTCATTTTGTTAATGAAATGGAACAATTCCTTTTGTTGAAACGGTCATTCAAAGGACTTAAGACAAGTGAGGATAAAAAAGAAGCAGCCGTGACAAACTAATGGAAATAGACCACGGAGGGATTAACATGCCAGTGTTTATTTCAATGCTTCTAGCAGCGTTCGTATTTTCACCTATTTGGCCGCTTGGAACAAATCCGTTGCCTGGAGATCCATTTGTGATTGTGAATAAACAGACGAATGAAGTCGCACTGATCAATGAGAACAGAGTCCAGACGGTGGTCAGCGCAGCAACTGGTAAATCAGAAGAACTGACACCTGAAGGTTTATTTACCGTCACTGTCAAAGCTCCCGACCCTTATTACCGTAAAAAGGATATTCCTGGCGGTAATCCCAACAATCCTCTTGGCAGCAGGTGGATTGGGTTCGATGCAGAAGATACCGATGGCCGAACATACGGAATACATGGAACAAATGACCCCTCGAGCATCGGGAAAAAAATATCCCAGGGCTGCATCCGCCTTCAAAATGAGGCAGTCGAATCATTGTATGAATACATACCATTAGGTACAAAGATTCTAGTTACTTCTACTTCTAAAGATTTTATAGATTTAGGTAAAGAATATGGAGCAATCAACGAATAAAAAGGGCTGTCAGATGACAGCCCTTTGATTTATTTATAGTTATTATAGGAATGTTGATAATCCCATAAGAAGGGTTGAAGCAAGCATAGTAAAAAGCATGATGTATACTACGACCTTCCTGATATTTGGCTTACGCATAAAGAAATCCCCCTTCCAAAGCATATGCATTCTTCCTCTATTATTTTACATCCCCAGGATGATTTCAACAACCCTTTTAGCAATGCATTAATGGGGCTCACTGAATAAAATTATGATAGGGTAAAAATAAAGCAACTTTAATATTATATCAATCATAATTTCTTTATTAACCCCATTCTTCATTTAATTAAGGAGGAATTGTGACATTTTTGTCGAATATTAAAACAGTTAAATATATTTAAATAATATTTGGAGGGAATTACATGATTAAAAAGGTCGACCATATCGGCATTGCTGTCAAATCTATTGAGCATGCCCTCCCATTTTATACAAATGTGCTGAAGCTGCCATTACTTGGGATAGAGGAAGTGGAGAGTGAGAAGGTCAGAGTAGCTTTCTTGAAAGCGGGAGAAACGAAGCTTGAGCTCCTTGAACCTTTATCTGAGGAAAGCGCCATTGCAGGTTTTATCGAAAAGCGTGGGGAAGGAATCCACCATGTTGCCCTGGGTGTAGATTCGATCCAGGAAAGAATCAATGATATGAAGGAAAATGGAATTAAAATGATTCAGGATGTTCCTAAGAAAGGAGCAGGGGGAGCGCTGGTCGCTTTCATGCATCCAAAATCGACTGGAAGCGTTCTATACGAACTTTGCGAGAAAAACGGGGAGGCTGAATAGAAATGCCAGACATCTATGAAAAAATCAATGAACTATACGATAAACGCAGGGAAATTGAACTAGGCGGCGGTGACGAACGGATCGAAAAGCAGCATGAAAAAGGGAAGCTGACTGCTCGTGAACGAATCGATTTATTAGTTGATCCAGGGAGCTTTGTGGAGTTGAATCCATTCATCCAGCACCGCAGCACGGACTTTGGACTTGAGAACCAGAAAGGGCCTGGGGATGGAGTTGTAACCGGTTACGGGAAGGTGAACGGGAGGCCGATTTATTTGTTTTCACAGGATTTCACTGTGTTTGGCGGCGCCTTAGGTGAAATGCATGCAAAGAAAATCGCCAATGTAATGGATCTGGCAGCTAAAAATGGTGCTCCATTTGTTGGTCTGAACGATTCCGGCGGAGCGAGAATCCAGGAGGGTGTCGTATCACTCGAT
Organism: Bacillus sp. ISL-41; assembly: GCF_018613235.1. Taxonomy (GTDB): domain Bacteria; phylum Bacillota; class Bacilli; order Bacillales; family Cytobacillaceae; genus Mesobacillus. The sequence goes on along the minus strand of NZ_JAGGQP010000016.1, from coordinate 206,764 downwards.
GGATATGGGCATATTTTTTACCGCAACTCCATTTATTCTGGAGTCATCCCGCAAATTTCCGTCATCATGGGTCCATGTGCCGGCGGGGCAGTATACTCTCCAGCTATTACGGATTTTGTTTTCATGGTCGAAAAAACGAGCCAGATGTTCATCACCGGCCCTAAAGTAATTGAAACGGTTACCGGTGAGAAAATTTCAGCAGAGGACCTTGGCGGTGCAATTGTACATAACACGATCAGTGGCAATGCTCATTTCCATGGCCAGTCTGAAGAAGAAACACTAGAGCAGGTTAGACTGCTGTTAAGCTATCTGCCGCAAAGCTATGAAGAAAAGCCGCCGAGGTTAGAGGCAGATGCTGATGATGACTACAGGCCAGATTTAACGGATGCCATTCCATTCGATGCAATCAGGCCGTATGACGTCCGTAAAGTGATTGAGCAGGTAGTCGATGCCGACTCATTCCTGGAGATACAGAAGGACTTTGCTAAAAACATTGTCATTGGTCTGGCCAGAATTAAAGGGGAGGTCGTCGGTCTTGTCTGCAACCAGCCGAAGGTGATGGCAGGCGGACTTGATATCGACTCTTCTGATAAAGCATCCCGTTTCATCAGATTCTGTGATTCTTTCAATATCCCGATCATCACTTTTGAAGATGTCACAGGATTCTTCCCAGGGATCAAGCAGGAGCATGGCGGCATCATCCGTCATGGCGCAAAAATCCTTTATGCTTATTCAGAAGCAACCGTTCCTAAGCTCACCGTGATTTTGCGAAAAGCTTACGGTGGCGCATATGTGGCCCTGAACAGTAAATCCATCGGGGCGGATCTGGTGTTTGCATGGCCGAATGCTGAAATTGCCGTCATGGGACCACAGGGAGCTGCGAATATAATTTTTGCGAAGGAAATCCAGAACAGCGATAATCCTGAACAGACAAGGCAGCAGAAAATCGATGAGTATCGTGAAAAATTTGCGAATCCATATGTCGCGGCAAGCCAGGGAATGGTCGATGATGTCATCGATCCGCGAGAAACACGAATCAAACTAATTCAGTCACTGGAAATGCTCCGCACGAAAAAGGAAGACAGACCAGGCAAGAAGCACGGCAACATCCCGCTGTAGGATTTTGTGTTTGGTGTTAAGATTCAATTAGCGTTATACTCTAGTAGTATATACATAATTGGAGGTCGGCTAGGATGATTAATAACGAACGTTTATTGAATGAGTTTTTAGAGCTTGTCCAAATTGACTCTGAAACAAAGTATGAAACTGAAATTGCACGTATCCTTAAGAAAAAATTCGAGGACCTTGGCGTTGAGGTTTTCGAGGACGATACGACAGCGCAAACTGGTCACGGAGCCGGAAACCTGATTTGTACTTTACAAGGTACAAAAGAAGGTGTAGATACAATCTACTTTACTTCTCATATGGATACTGTTATTCCTGCCAGAGGGGTCAAGCCATCCATTGAAGATGGTTATGTCGTGACTGATGGAACGACGATCCTTGGTGCGGATGATAAGACTGGACTTGCTGTCATGCTTGAAACAGTGCGTGTTTTAAAGGAACAATCGATTCCGCATGGTACAATCCAGTTCATCATTACTGTCGGGGAAGAATCAGGCCTGGTTGGTGCAAAGGCATTAGATTCTTCACTGGTAAAAGCGAAATACGGATATGCGCTGGACAGTGACGGCAAGGTAGGGAACATTATCGTAGCTGCACCTACACAGGCAAAAGTGGCAGCTGTCATCCATGGTAAAACTGCTCACGCAGGTGTTGCTCCAGAAAAAGGTGTTTCCGCGATCACGATTGCTGCCAAGGCTGTCGCAAGAATGCCGCTTGGCCGTATTGATGAAGAAACTACTGCCAATATCGGGCGTTTCCAGGGCGGTACACAGACAAATATCGTCTGCGACCATGTAGAAATCCTTGCAGAAGCACGTTCTCTTATTCCTGAAAAGATGGAAGCGCAAGTGGCAAAAATGAAGGAAGCATTTGAATCAGCTGCACAGGAAATGGGCGGCAAGGCAGATGTCGATGTGCAGGTCATGTACCCTGGCTTCAAATTTGGCGAAGGTGACCTGGTCGTTGAGCTCGCTAAAAAAGCAGCCGCAAAAATCGGCAGAAGCTCAGAATTGCTGCACAGCGGCGGCGGAAGCGATGCAAACGTCATTGCCGGCTTTGGCGTACCGACTGTCAACCTTGCTGTAGGGTATGAAGAAATCCACACAACAAATGAAAGAATGCCAATCGAAGAGCTTAACAAGCTTGCCGAAATGGTTATCGCATTGATTGAAGAAGTAGCTGCACAATAATACGAGGAAGGGCTTCCCTGCTGGGAAAGCCCTTTTTTTCATGGAACAGAAATAGATTTCGCCTCTTTAAGAATCTGAGTGATAAGGAATTTGGAAGACATTTCAGAGAGGAGGGTGTCAGATGTTCATGAAACTTGTTTTAATAGACATTTCGGGGTGGGCAGACCGCCAAAATGTCTAAGAACTACGGTTTAATAGACATTTCGGGGCGGGCAGGCCGTCAAAATGTCCATTAAACTTAAATACACTACCGCTTCAATTGTCCTAAAGATGACTCTAAAAAATCCGATATAATACTTGGAATGATTCACTAGTATTCACCCGGAGTTAAATAGAGTGATAGAAGGAATATTAAATAAAGGAGTGTACTCCAATGGCTGATAGCAATAAAACGGTTGTATTCCAGGCAGGGAATGAAGAATACGCTTTTCCGATTCTCTATGTCATTTCGATTGAAAAAATGGAAGGGATGACAGCGATTCCGCATATGCCTGATTATGTAACAGGCTTAACAAAAGTAAGGGGAGACCTGATTCCGGTCATTGACCTTGAAAAGGTGCTTTATAATCGGGATATTCAAGTTGAAGATAAAACCAGGCTGATCGTGATAGAAACATCGGAAATATCAATTGGGGCCCTGGTGAGGGATGCAAAGGAAATTCTTGAAATTCCTGCGGAAAACATTAAGCAGCCAGGCCTTGTTGCTTATCAGAAGACAAGGTTCATTACCGGTGTGGCCAATTTCGATAAACGCATGATCATGTTAATAGACCCGGAAACATTGATCCAATCACTTGAAGGTATCAAAGAAATAAAGGAATATATGAAAAACCAAAAACAAGAATTACATAACTAGAGCTTTACTTACTTCGTATGAATAAAAACAAGCTGACCAATTGGTCAGCTTGTTTTTTTGCAGCTACAGTTTAAAGCTGGAGAATGATTTCCTCAGGTCTTCAGCCATGTTTGACAGCTTGCTGGATGATTCCAGCAGCTCCTGCATTGTGGCGTTTTGTTCTTCTGTTGTGGCAGCTACCTGTTCGAGGAATTGTGCCGACTTGGAAGAGGCGGTGATTACTTCGGTTGCAGCATGTGCCATGAACTCCATCCTATCGTTGGCATTCATGACGGCACTGCTTGCGGTATTTCCTTTTAAGCTGACTTCCTCGATCGATTGAGCGATATCGGTGAAAATTTCGGCTACCTTCTCGACCAGTTCATTGCCTTTTTGTACGGTTGTCTGACTTTCATCCATAACATTCACTGCAAGGTTCGTCTCTTTTCCAGTCTGCTCAAGGATGGTTCGGATACTCTCTGCAGCACCAGCTGATTGCTCAGCGAGCTTGCGGACCTCCTGGGCGACGACACCGAAGCCTTTGCCATGCTCACCGGCTCTTGCTGCTTCAATCGCGGCATTCAATGCGAGTAAATTCGTTTGATTTGAAATATCAGTAATGATTTCAATGATTCGATGGATTTCCTGAGAATTATTTTTAAGGGAATGGATCACATTGGCTAATTCAGTGACCTTTCCATTGATTTCATCCATCTGTTCGGTGACATTGAAAGCATACAGTTTACCCTGCTCGATTTTTTTCTTCGTGCTTGTTGTCGTTTGGATTGTCTCTTTAAGAGAACCAGTCACTTCAACCAATTGTGAAGAAACATTTTCGACTGCTTCGTTCGTGCGTTCGGAAATCTTCACCTGCTCATCAGAGGCAGAGGCAACTTGCATGATGGATGTCGTGATTTCATTGTTCGCTTCTGTTGTCGCTTCAGCATTTAGCTTCAGGTTCCTTGACATTTCATTTACCTGGTCAGATGACGCAAGGATGCTTGAAATGGAGCCTTTAAGATTCCCGGATAATTGATTCATTGCCAAGATAATCTGGCCGACCTCGTCCTTGCTCTTGGCCTGCAATGCCTTTGCATTCAACTCACCGACTGCGAGTTTCTTGCAGTAAGCAACCACATCTTTAAGGTTTTTACTGATATTGCGGGAGACAAAGTACATCGCCACTGATGAAATGATGAACGCGATGATGATAATGATGAATGTGTTCCGGATCATCGACGCGATTGATGAATGGGTTTCCTTCATGATTGTTGTTCGGTCATCAAGTATCGTTGTCCTTAGCGCATTCAGCTTATCGATGTTCATATCGCGGATTGTTTCAGCCTTGTTGGCAAGACTGATCTGGGTAAAAATATCAACCTGTTCGCCGTTTTTCTTGAAATCTTCAACAGTTTTTAAAATCTCATCTTCCCAGATTTTATCCATATGCTTATCTGTTTTGACAATTGAATTGAACAAAGTTTGGGCTTCCTCTGTTTTTACGTTGTTTTTAAGCTTGTCAGCTGAACTGTTAAATTGATCACTTTCTGTTTTATAGAGTGTCAAAAGATCTGGTTTCGGTTCGGTTATGTAGTCTGTGATAATGATATACTTCTGGCGGAATGTAGCCCCCATTTCACTAATCATGATTGCATAATCACTTTTTTCCTCGGCAAGATCGATCGCATTCTGAAGGTTTGACAAAACAGTCGTCAAATAGATGAAGCTGCCCAAAAAAATGACCATGATGAATGCGAAAACGCTTGCATACTTTCTGCCAATAGACCAATGCTGCATAAAAATTTCCCCCATTTTTCTATATCCTTATATTTTCTTATCGGTTTTTCGGTAAAGATATTTAATGTTTTGGCGCTTTTCTTCACATAATGTTCAAAACTCGATAAACCGTAAAAATAATCTCTATATAGGTAATGAAGGAGTTTTTTTGATAAACTATAAGGGAACGTATATTTGGGAAGTGGGATCATGAAAGAAATGTATCCAAAAAAGGGCAAAGTCATTTTGCATGTTGATATGAACAGTTTCTATGCCTCAGTAGAAATGGCTTACGACGCTGAATTGAAGGGAAAGCCTCTGGCGATTGCCGGCAATCCGGAAGAAAGACGGGGAATAATTGTCACCTGCAGCTATGAAGCGAGGAAATTCGGCGTCAAGACCACAATGCCGTTATGGGAAGCCAAAAAACTTTGCCCGGACTTAATTATAAAAAAACCGAACTTTGACAGATACCGCACAGCATCTGCTGCTATGTTTGATATTTTGCGCCAATACACAGAGGTCGTCGAACCTGTTTCCATTGATGAAGGATATATGGATATCACGGATTGCTCAGACCTTGGGGCGCCTCTGGAAATCGCAGCAAGCATTCAAAAAAGAATTCTTGAGCAGCTTGACTTGCCGTGCAGCATAGGAGTAGCGCCAAATAAGTTCCTGGCGAAAACAGCTTCCGATATGAAAAAACCAATGGGAATCACTGTTTTAAGAAAGCGTGACATCTCAAGGGTACTCTGGCCGCTCGAGGTCGGGGAAATGCATGGAGTAGGAACAAAAACAGCGGACAAACTAAAAAGTATTGGAATCAATACAATTGGCGAATTAGCGGCAGCAAATGAAATCCAGCTGAAAGGGCTGCTGGGCATCAACGGATTAAGATTGAAAGAAAGAGCTAATGGCCAGGACAACCGCCAGGTAGATCCGGATTCTGTCTACGATTTTAAAAGCATTGGCAATTCGACTACGCTGCCTCGTGATATTTCGAATCAGCATGAGCTTCTGAAGGTTCTTGATCGATTGTCAGAGCAAGTAGCAGCAAGGATGAAGAGGAAGGAGGCGGTCGCCACAAGCATTAGTGTGATGATCCGCTTTAAGGACAGGAAGACGATTACCAGGAGCCAGAAGCTGCAGAACCCTGTATCGAAGCAGGACGAAATAGCCGCGGCCGCCAAAAAGCTTTTTCTGAAGCATTGGAATGGAGACCCTATCAGGCTGCTGGGGATTACAGGCACCGATCTGCTTGAAGCGGACAAAGCAGTGAAGCAGCTCGATTTATTTTCCTATGAGCAGGATGCCAAAAAGGAGCCGCTGATCAATACGATGAGCCAGCTGCGTGAGAAATATGGTAAAAGTATCATTGAAAGTGCCGGCTCACAAGTCAAAAAGCTCCGAACCAGGGAAAATGCCGGAGCTGGGACGAGCTTTAATAAGGATTTCCTCCAGGATCGCAGAAATGAGAAAAAAGATTTTTAATGGTTTAGCATGACCATGTTAAGTCAAAATAAAAAGGGACAAACCAGATTGTTTGCACAAGTATAGGTTCATTGTTAAATTAGTTTGTATGAACTTAAATACCTAATTTTAGATAGAAGGGAAGTTAACATATGTCAAAACAGCAAATTGGAGTCATTGGCCTTGCTGTCATGGGGAAAAATCTCGCCATGAATATCGAAAGCAGAGGCTATTCTGTGTCAGTGTATAATCGCTCCAGGGAAAAGACGGATGAAATGCTTGAAGAAACGAAAGGCAAGAAGATCGTCGGAACTTTTTCCGTTGAGGAGTTTGTTCAATCACTAGAAAAGCCGCGAAAGATCTTGCTGATGGTTAAAGCTGGGGCAGCGACGGATGCGACAATTGAGCAACTAAAACACCATCTGGACAAGGGAGATATCATCATTGACGGCGGCAATACATATTTTGCTGATACTCAGCGCCGAAACCAGGAATTGAGCGAGCTAGGGCTTCACTTCATCGGTACCGGAGTTTCCGGTGGGGAGGAGGGGGCACTTCATGGACCTTCCATCATGCCAGGAGGCCAAAAAGAAGCGTATGACCTGGTTGCGCCAATTTTCCAGGATATCGCCGCAAAGGTGAATGGTGAAGCTTGCACAACTTACATTGGTCCGGATGGAGCAGGACATTATGTGAAAATGGTACACAACGGAATCGAATACGGAGACATGCAGCTTATTTCCGAATCCTACTTTATGTTGAAGCATGTGCTTGGCTTGAATGCTGAAGAGCTGCACAAAGTGTTTGCCGAATGGAATAAAGGTGAGCTTGACAGCTACTTGATTGAAATAACGGCTGATATTTTTACGAAGAAGGATGACGAGACGGGAAAACCGCTTGTTGATGTGATTCTTGATACCGCTGGCCAAAAGGGAACTGGTAAATGGACTAGCCAGAGTGCTCTTGACCTTGGGGTACCGCTGCCAATTATCACAGAATCTGTTTTCGCCCGCTTTATCTCCGCCATGAAACAAGAGCGTGTGGAAGCAAGCAAAGTCCTCTCTGGCCCTGAAACGAAGCCATTCGAAGGCGACCGTGAGGCGTTCATTGAATCCATTCGCAAGGCGCTTTACTTGAGCAAAATTTGTTCTTACGCTCAAGGCTTCGCGCAAATGAGAGCGGCGTCCGAAGAATATGGCTGGGATTTAAGCTACGGAGATATCGCAATGATCTTCCGTGGCGGCTGCATTATCAGAGCTCAGTTCCTCCAAAAAATCAAGGAAGCTTACGATCGCGATCCAGCACTGAAAAACCTGCTGCTTGATCCATATTTCAAGCAAATCGCAGAGAGCTACCAGCAGTCTTTACGCGAAATTATCTCAGCCGCTGTCATGAACGGTATTCCAGTGCCAAGCTTCTCGGCTGCACTGTCCTACTTTGACAGCTATAGAACAGCAACATTGCCGGCCAATCTCATTCAGGCCCAGCGCGATTATTTCGGTGCCCACACCTATCAGCGCATCGATAAAGAAGGTATTTTCCACACTGAATGGATGGAATAAGAAAGTTAGCACAGCGGACCTCGTGTTCGCTGTGCTTTTGCATTTATAGAAAGGGAAGATTTTTAAATGCAGGAAGGGTTTTCAAAAGATTCAGTCGAAACCTTTAATGGATGGTATTTATGAATGGAGGGATTGAGTATGGCGGGAAACTATCCAGTACTGCAAGGGGCAGAACCGTTTTATTTTGAAGGGAATTCAGTAGGTATATTGGTATCGCATGGTTTTACGGGTTCAACACAGAGTATGCGGCCGCTTGGCGAGGCATATGCTGCTGCAGGATATACCGTTTGCGGACCGCGTTTGAAGGGACACGGTACACACTATGAGGACATGGAGCAATCAACCTACCAGGATTGGATTGCATCGGTTGAAGAAGGGTTTCAGTGGTTAAAACAGCGTTGTGATACGATTTTTGTAACGGGCCTGTCAATGGGCGGGACACTTACTTTATATATGGCAGAAAAATATCCTGAAATCAGAGGGATTGTCCTGATCAATGCTGCTATTGAGATATCGGCAATGGAGCCAGTCCTCCAGCTGGAAGGAACAAGATTCCTGGATGCCATTGGATCCGACATCAAGAAGCCGGGTGTAACGGAGCTTGCTTACGAAAAAACCCCAGTTCAATCCATTAAAGAAATATTGCCATTTATGAAAGCCGTAAAAGAAGATTTATCAAAGGTTTCCTGTCCTGCGTTAATTTTTGTTTCAGATGAAGACCATGTTGTCCCGCCTGATAATTCGCAAACCATCTATGATCATATCAGCTCAGAAACAAAAGAGATTCAATACATGAAAGAAAGTTACCATGTGGCTACCCTGGATAACGACCAGCAAATGATCATCGATCAAACGCTTGAATTTATCAAAAGAAACACATGATATGTGAATTTCCTCTTGGCTTGCGGATTCTTCCGCAAGCTATTTTTAAAGGAAAAGACACTAAATTCACTATGACTCCGAATAAGAAGTTTTATTCTCACCTTTTAGCCAGGTCCGCATGCAGAGCCAGGCAATTAAACTCAATAACACCAGTAAACTCTCCAATGAAAAAATGTACCACGGATACGGGCCGAGTAAATCCATAAAGCTTGGACTTTTGGGTTTATGGCGTAAAAACCAGTAGTTTCCGTCAGCTGCCTTATTAATGAACAAGATCGCTGGCAGCAGCAGATTGATAAAGAGAACGACTTTAATGACAGAACTGAAGGTTGGATAATAACCTTTAGCCCATAGGAAATAAAGGGTCACCCATACAATCATCATATGGGCATAGAAAAAGTGAAAAAAGCGGAAATGAGGAAAATCATAGGTTAATGCAGGTGTGATGATGGCTTGTGTAGCTCCTAATAAAGCAATGAAAAATAAAAGCTCGAAAAATATTTTCATCCTGGTCAGTAATAAACCAATTGCGAGCAGGAGCCCAATATTGCATAATTCAAGCGGCATTGACCGCCCTAATTTCCAGACAGCATGCTTGTACATCCAAAGATGATTGCTAATCTCAATCAAGATTAATGACATGGCAGTTCCCAGCTCTGCTTTCCTCCATCTTTCATCACTTAATTTCTTTCGGTTCGTGAAAATAAAGGTACTAACCAAGACAAAGATAGTAATGATCGCATAATGACTCGCAGAAAACATATCAAAATCGAAAACTTCATTGCTGTGACCAAACCACTCCATGTTTCCACCTCTAGTCCGAAAATAGGATAAGCATAAGTTATCCCTTTTAGGCTTCTTTTATGTTGGCTCTTTTCGGAAACTTTGCAGCTTGCGAGACCAGGATACCCTCGATAGGGCGAAAAAGTGAAACCAAACTTTACCTGATGCGTAAATGTAATATAGCTTAAAAAAGGGAGTTGGAATACATGAATGGAAATGGTTGTATTAAATGCGGAAGCACAGATGCAGGTCAAAAGGATGTGGCAATGACGGGAACGGGCTTGTCTAAGATGTTTGATATCCAGAATAACCAGTTCACTGTCGTTTACTGCAGAAATTGCGGATACTCGGAGTTTTACAACAAGGAAGCATCTGCCGGATCTAATCTCCTGGATTTCTTTTTTGGGGGCTGAACTTGGATTAAGGCAGCGAAATAACGTAATCACCAAAGAATGAAATTTGAAATTCCAGGGACATTGCAAAAAAATCCCGCCTGTTACCAGGGCGGGATTTCAGTTCTTTTATAGGAATTATAAAAGCATTTTTGGTGTGGATAACTGCATGTGGGTGTCTTAATCCAGCTCCAGCGCCTAGCCCCTCGAGACGTTTCGGTCCTGCCAATGAAGTCAAAGAACGACTTCACTGTCATGCCCTCCAGTGCTTGTCGGGGCTGAAAGAGGCGCTTGCGCTGTTTGTTATATTAACAATTTTCTACATCGATTTCAGTGATTGGCCACCAGAAGAATCCATCCTTCTCTAGCAGCTTGTCTGCTGCGTCCGGCCCCATGGAACCTGAGGCATAGTTAGCGAAGGCTGGCTCTTTGGTATTTTCCCAAACAGCTGAAATATTATCAACGAAGCTCCAGGATAATGCGACTTCATCCCAATGTGTAAAGTTGGTTGCGTCTCCACGCAATGAATCATAAAGAAGTTTTTCATATGCTTCTGGAGTATTCAGTCCGTCAATCCCTTTATTTGAGTAATTCAGCTTGACAGGTGTAGCTTTCGTACCCTGGCCAGATTTCTTGGCATTCAAGTGGAGGGTGATTCCTTCTTCTGGCTGGATATGAATGACAAGCAGATTTGGATTTACCGTTTTTTCTGGCTGATAATATAAATCCATTGGGATATCTTTGAATTGAATCACAATTTTCGTTGACTTTGCCTTCATCCTTTTTCCAGTACGGATGTAGAAAGGAACTCCAGCCCAGCGGAAGTTATCAATCATCAGCTTTCCAGCTACAAATGTTTCTGTATTGGATTCTGGATTCACCATTTCCTCCTGTCGGTAAGCAGGTACGTCTGTTTCGTTCATGACACCTTTATCATATTGGCCCCGAACAAAATATTCATTGACTTCGTCGCCTTTAATAGGACGGAGGGCACGGAATACTCTAACTTTTTCCGAGCGGACCTCATCAGTCGTTAATTTGATCGGCGGTTCCATCGCGAGTAATGAAACCATTTGCAGCATATGGTTCTGGACCATATCCCTTAGAGCGCCGCTTTTCTCGTAATAACGGCCGCGCTCTTCCACTCCAAGCGTTTCGCTTGATGTAACCTGGATATTGGAAATGTACCGGTTATTCCAGAGTGGTTCGAACAGGGCATTGGCAAAACGGATTACTTCGATATTCTGGACCATTTCTTTTCCAAGATAGTGGTCAATTCGGTAGATTTCATCCTCCGTAAAAGCAGTTCGGATTTGCTTGTTCAATACTTTTGCCGACTCAAGGTCATGTCCGAAGGGCTTCTCAATGACCAGGCGCTTGAACCCTGATACATCGGTAAGCTTATCCTTCTTTAAGTGCTCAGCGATTGTTCCAAAGAATTCAGGTGCCATTGCCAGGTAGAAAATTCGATTGCCATTCAGTCCATAGTGGCTGTCCAAATCTTCGGAAAGCTTTCCAAGGGCAAGATAAGAACTTGAATCAGTTACATCATGGGAATGATAATAAAACTTGGATACGAACTCGTCGATATCAGCGTCTGTCTCCCCGATCTCCTTAACAGATTCTTTTACCCTCAGCTGGAATTCATCATTTGAAAGTGAGCGGCGGGCTACGCCTACGACCGCGAACTTGTCCAGTTTTCCTTTTTTAAACAAGTTATAGAGGGAAGGAAACAATTTACGGTTTGCCAGGTCTCCAGTAGCTCCGAAGATCATGATTAAAGCTGTTGGTTTTTCGGTGTGTTCCACAATATAGAACCTCTCTTTTATGTGAATTTAAAGGTATGTATAAAAAAACACTTTACAAATACAAAATTTTATCTGTTTCGAGAACAATTAGCAACTGTTTGAACTGTATTTAGTTTTCTTCCAATTCCATGGAACTATCCCCTTCTGGTTAATTCCGGCGTTTCGTTTAGATGAATAATGCCCGTTGTGATATATTGAAAGGAATAATGATTCTGCCTGCAGGATGACAGGTGTTTTTTTATGGGAGGATGTAAGGATTATGGATGTTTTTTTTCTTGGAACAGGTGCGGGTATCCCGGCCAAACTGAGGAATGTGACCTCAATCGCATTGAAATTGCTGGAGGAGCGCGGAGCCGTTTGGCTGTTTGACTGCGGCGAAGCAACTCAACATCAAATTTTACATACAAGCATTAAACCGCGCAGGATTGAGAAAATTTTCATCACTCACCTGCACGGAGACCATATATATGGTTTGCCGGGACTGCTGTCAAGCCGTTCCTTCCAGGGAGGAGAGTCATTGGTTACCGTGTATGGTCCTCCCGGGATTAAAGAGTATATCCAGGTATCTTTGAAAATCAGTAAATCTTATTTGAAATATCCGATTGAAATCATTGAGCTTGAGGAAGGTGTCATTTTTGAAGATGAGCAATTTATCGTTGAAGCAAGACTGTTGGAGCATGGAATTCCCTCGTATGGGTACAGAGTAAAGGAGAAGGACCGTCCCGGGACTCTTCTTGCGGATAACCTTCAAGCTGCAGGTGTGAAGCCTGGTCCAGACTACAGGAAAATCAAGAATGGGGAAGAAGTCATATTGGATGACGGAACGGTCATCGATCCTGCTGAGTTTGTCGGTCCGCCGCAAAAAGGGAGGGTTGTCACGGTCTTAGGTGACACAAGGGTTTGCGTAAATGCTGCAGTTCTTGCCCAAAATGCAGATCTTCTCGTCCACGAAGCGACTTTTTCAGCAGATGAAGGTGCACTTGCTTATGAATATTTTCATTCGACCACTCTGCAGGCTGCTGAAACAGCCTTGAATGCAGGTGTAAAAAAGTTGTGCCTGACCCATATTAGCTCCAGGTATGACCCAAATGACTGGAAGGAGCTTGAAGCGGAAGCACAAACAGTGTTTGCCAATACGGTTGTTTCAGAAGATTTTATGGAAATCTCCGTTCCTTATGACCATGACTGAATAAAGGGGTGTTTTGATTGAAAACAATCTATCTTGTCCGTCACGCCAGTGCGGCCGGCCAGCCTGTAGACTCACCGTTGACTGAACAGGGCAGGAAGCAGGCGCTGGCACTAATGGACTTTTTCAAGCGAAAAGAAATAGATATCATCTATTCGAGCCCTTTTAAAAGAGCGGTCGATACAATTAAACCTCTTTCTGATTCAAGAGGAATAAGAGTTCTGGAGGATGACAGACTTGGAGAAAGAGTGCTTAGTACAGTCAACCTTGAGGACTGGCGAGATAAGCTAAAGCAAAGCTTTGAGGATTTTGAGCTGGTATTTGAAGGCGGAGAATCTCATTCTGCTGCGATGAATCGAGCCAAATCATTGATTGAGGATTTATTATGTTCAGAACATGAACATATTTTACTGGTCAGCCACGGTAACATGACGACATTGCTAATGAGATATTTCAATGAAAGCTTCGGTTACGACTGCCTGATGGAAATGACGAATCCCGATGTATTCGAACTCGTCGTTTCCAACGAAGAAACGATGCTTAATAGAATATGGGATGACCGAATTTAAGGTCTTTTTGTTTAGACAAGGAACCCAGAGGGAATTGGAAAGTGGTGGAATCATTTCCACCAAACCAACAACACGAATACTGGGGGAATTGTTTTGGAGTTATTACTTTTATTCGGTTTTCATCTATTTATCATGGGTTCACTAGTTATGTTGTTTAGCGGAATCATTACCTTTCTTTTTCCGAGGATGCATTTTCTCATCACAATATCACTATTTGGGGCAGTTGGATTTCTATATGCATTCTTCTTTGAAGTCATGGATCTTGCGATATTTGCAGTGTTCTTCAACATGATTCTTTCCTTGACGGCAGTTGGCCTCGTCAAACTAGGTTTCTACTTCAAGAAGGTTGCCGACCGGCAGGGTGAGAAAACAGCCTAACCTTTAAAACCAGGAGATTTCCTGGTTTTTTATTTTTGTTTGACAATCAAACAGTCATTTGAATAAGATATAATCAAAAGATCATTTGAATGAATGGGGTGAGCAAATTGAAGGAGCAGGATGTCTGCCAGGTCAATTGCGTCCATGACGAAAAAGTGGAACAAGTGTCTGCTGAATTGAAAGAACAAAATACAATTGAAGCCGCAAAAATATTCAAGGCGTTGTCAGATGAAACAAGGATTAAAATCGCATACTCACTATATGTAGGCAATGAGCTTTGTGTTTGTGATGTAGCTGCGGTCGTTAATTCGTCCACTGCTACTGCTTCCCACCATTTAAGGCTGTTGAAGAATCTTGGTCTCGCAAAATTCCGCAAGGAAGGGAAGCTTGTTTATTATTCACTGGTGGATGACCATGTGAAGCAATTGATTCACCTGGCGTTTGAACACCAAAAGGAGTTGGATTTGAATGACTGAAGCAGCGCATTCTGGCGAGAAAACCATTTATCGGGTACAGGGCTTCACCTGAGCAAGCTGTGCCGGAAAGTTCGAAGAGAACGTAAAGCACCTGGATGGTGTTTTTGATGCAAAAGTAAACTTTGGCGCTTCCAAGCTGACTGTTTTCGGTAAAGCCTCTATTGAGGAACTGGAGCATGCTGGCGCATTTGAGAACCTGCGCCTTTACCCGGATAAAGCAGAGATGATCCCTGAAAAAAAGAAACCGTTCTGGCAGGAAAATGCTACGGTATTGATCAGCTTAGTGATGATCATTGCCGCGTATTTTTTTCAGGTTAATTTTGGTGAAGATAGTTTGCTCGCCATCCTATTATTTCTGGGCGCGATTATTATAGGGGGCTACTCCCTTTTTAAAAGTGGAATAAAGAATCTTCTAAAGCTCGATTTTGACATGAGGGCACTGATGACTGTTGCAATCATCGGGGCTGCCATCATTGGCGAGTGGAGTGAAGGTGCCGTCGTTGTCATATTGTTTGCGATTAGTGAAGTGCTTGAAAGATATTCAATGGATAAGGCAAGAGCCTCGATTCGTTCGTTAATGGATATCGCGCCAAAAGAAGCTCTCGTCCGCCGGAATGGCAGGGAATACAGCATCCATGTAAATGAAATAGAAGTCGGCGATATCATGATTGTAAAACCAGGCGAGAAAATTGCCATGGATGGGGAAGTGGTTTCCGGATTCTCGGCTGTCAACCAGGCAGCGATTACAGGGGAATCTGTTCCAGCTGATAAGAGCACAGGAGATGAAGTTTTTGCCGGCACGCTGAATGGGGAAGGTCTCATCGAGGTTAAAATCACTAAACTGGTCGACGATACCACAATCGCGAAAATCATTCACCTTGTTGAAGAGGCACAGGCGGAAAAAGCTCCTTCACAGGCGTTTGTTGACCGCTTCGCCAAGTATTACACGCCGATTATTATCCTTGTCGCATTTTTGGTTGCTATTGTACCGCCGCTTCTCTTCGGTGCAGGATGGAGTGAGTGGATTTATCAAGGGCTGGCCGTCCTGGTAGTCGGCTGTCCGTGCGCCCTGGTCATTTCAACGCCAGTTTCAGTTGTGACAGCGATTGGCAATGCTGCTAAACATGGTGTGCTTGTAAAGGGTGGTGTCCACCTTGAGGAAATGGGCATGCTGAAAGCCGTTGCCTTTGATAAGACGGGGACGCTTACAAAAGGAGTGCCGGCCGTTACCGATTTCAAATTGTTATCTGGTGAAAATTCAAGCGGTCTTTTAGCAGTAATTGCAGCCCTTGAAAATAAATCACAGCATCCACTTGCTTCTGCGATTGTCCGAAAGGCAGACGCAGACACAGTACCATACATGGATAAAGTGATTGAAGATTTCACATCGGTAACCGGTAAAGGATTAAAGGGAACTGTCGACGGGATTGTCTATTATATCGGCAGCCCTAAATACCTTGAAGAACTCGTCGAAGGTGGAATTCCTGCGGGGGCTGCTGAAGAAATTTCACGCCTGCAGTCTGAAGGTAAAACAGTCATGGTTGCAGGCAACGATTCTGAAGTGCTTGCATTAATCGCGGTAGCAGATGAAGTAAGAGAGTCGAGCAGGGAAGTTGTTTCCCGTCTGCATGAGCTTGGCATTGAAAAGACCATCATGCTGACCGGTGACAACAAAGGCACCGCAGCTGCGATTGGCAGCCAGGCTGGTGTATCGGATATAGAATCTGATTTGCTTCCTGAAGAAAAGCTCGATTTCATAAAAGCCTTGCAGAAAAAACATGGAAAAGTTGCGATGGTCGGCGATGGCATCAATGATGCACCTGCGCTCGCCGCTGCGACGGTCGGAGTCGCGATGGGCGGAGCGGGCACCGATACCGCACTCGAAACCGCCGATATCGCCCTGATGGCAGATGACTTGAAAAAGCTGCCGTTCACGATTAAATTGAGCCGCAAAACACTCGCAATCATCAAGCAGAACATCGGCTTCTCAATCGGCGTGAAATTGCTGGCACTGCTGCTGGTCATTCCTGGATGGCTCACCCTGTGGATCGCGATTTTCGCCGATATGGGCGCGACTCTGATTGTCACTCTGAATGGGTTAAGGCTTTTAAGAGTTAAAGATAAATAAACGATTACCCATATTTGGACTATTAAGTCCCTCAAATGAAAGAAAAAAAAGCAAATTTTGCTTAACTTCATAAAACATTCGGGCTGGAGTGGATAATATGAAAAACTCTTGGAATAAGGTCATTTACAAAAGCTGGGCGCCAATTTATGATGCCATTTTCAATGCTGGTCCTTTTTCGAAGGCGCGAGATGAACTATTTAAAGGAATCCACTTCCAGCCAGGAGATAAGGTGCTGTTCGTTGGTGTCGGCACCGGTGCTGACATCGATAGATTGCCTTACGAACATTTGGAAATCACCGCGATCGATTATTCAGAAGATATGCTGCAGAAAGCGAAGGATAAATATCGAAACTCGAAGATTACCTTTTTGGAAATGGATGCCCAACAGCTTGATTTTACAGATGGTGCCTTTGATTATGTTGTTGGAAGTTTAATATTGTCAGTAGTTCCTGATGGCAAAAAGGCATTTGGTGAAATGGTAAGAGTGTGCCGCAAGGATGGCTTGGTGTTGGTCTTCGATAAATTTGCTGAGCCGGGGAAAAGCTTATCCACTATTAGAGAGACTATCAGGCATGTAATCAAGCTGTTTGGAACGGATATCGGTGTATCTTTTGAGAAAATCTACGAAACGAAAAAGACTAATGTTAGGTTGATTTCTGATGAAGGAGTCATGTTTGGGGGGATGTACCGCAGGATTTTGCTAAAAAAAGTTCTATAAAGCTCTTTCAAGCTCCTTGTTTAGGAAAGATTGTTGAATCACAACGACCAGTTTTATAGATATCGACCACATTGTAAGATATATCAGCGGATTCTCGAATATATCGACCACATTTTGAAATATATCAGCGGATTTCTGAATATATCGACCACATAAGCAAATATATCGACCAGATAGAAACATTAAAGCCGGCACCCACTGTAGTGCCGGCTTTAATATTAAAAAATCCATCCTCGTTCATATTGCTTAGGTGATTCGATGCTTGTTCCAAGCTCCTTGGCTGCTGTTCTTGGCCAGTATGGATCACGCAGCAGTTCGCGGGCGATGAAAATCAGATCAGCGCGATCATTTTGCAGGATTTCTTCTGCCTGGATTCCGGTCGTGATCAATCCAACCGCGCCGGTAGCTATATCGGCTTCTTGCTTGATTTTTTCAGCGAATTTAACCTGGTAGCCTGGGTAAGCATGTATTCTCGCTGGTACAACAGCACCTGAGCTGACATCGATCAAGTCAACACCCAATTCCTTTAGCGACCGACCAATGATTACATAATCATCAACAGTCAGGCCGTCGTCATGATAGTCGGATGCGGAAACCCGGACAAACAGAGGTCCATCCCATACGGTTTTTACCTTTTCAAGGATTTCCCGGAGGAAGCGGAAGCGGTTCTCGGCAGTGCCGCCGTATTCGTCATCCCGTTTATTTGTTAGAGGGGAGAGGAACTGGTTGATCAAATATCCATGTGCAGCGTGGATTTCGATGACATCGAAGCCAGCGCGCTTTGACCTCTCGGCAGCCAGCCTGAACGCCTCGACCGTTTCCTTGATTTCCTCGACCGTCATAGCCTTCGGTTCTTTATACTTCTCGTCAAAAGCTAAAGCAGAAGGGGCGATTATTTCATCACGCAATGCTGCTTTTCGGCCAGCATGTGCCAGCTGGATACCAGCGGCCGCACCACTCTGCTTGATTTGTTCCGTCAAAGCTGTCAGGCCGGGCACATGCTCATCGCTCCAGATTCCCAGGTCCTGATGGGAAATCCGGCCTTGAGGAGTAACCGCCGTTGCCTCAAGAATGACCAGGCCCACCTGGCCGACAGCACGGCTTACATAGTGTGTCTTATGAAAGTCTGTAACAATCCCGTCTTCTTTTTCACATGAGTACATACACATCGGTGCCATGACGATACGGTTTTTCAGAGTTAAATCTTTCATTTTATAAGGGGAAAATAATTTCTTTTCCATCGGGAAGCCTCCTTTTATTTCGAAATCCAAAATATATTTTTAGTATAACAGGGCTTCCTGAGGAAAGGAAAAATTGTACTCACCGCAATGTGTTTTTTCTTAATTCCGCAAGCGTATATTTCGTTCCGCGCCAGATAATGCCGCCTCTTCTAAATGTCAGGTAGCTGGCTCTCAGGATGGAGAAAATGAATATCAGGGCAGTGAAGGGAAGGACAAAGAACATCCATGGTGAAAAGCGGGTCATCTTCTTTGTTACCATCACATAAAGGAAAGCCAGGAATATAAGATTGACAGCACTTAAAATGGCGACTGCCTGATTATTTGAAAAAAGAGTGAAGAACGGCACGACCTGGGATACAAAGACACCGAACACCGAAAATAGTACCATGCTGATCCGATAGTGGAGGCCGGCAAAGGTGTTCTTCTCCAGTCCCGCTAAAGCTTCCTTCAGGCTTTGGTACCATTCCACTTCAATGAGTGTCATAGCCGTGACAATCCGCTGCTTGAGACCTATTCGCTTAATCATCATTCCCAGCTGCAAGTCATCATCGGGCCTCATCCTTATATATTCATGTGTGCCGACTTTTTCATAGGCCGACCGAGTGATCATATTGAACGCCCCGATGCCGACCCCAGTCTTCGAACGCGGATTATTGCCGAGCCACGGCCGTTTGTAATACGAAAAGCCAAACAAAAAGAACGCAACAAAGGCTTTTAGCCAGAATGGCTTTGCACTAAGGTTCGGGGCCGCGGTCAAATGATCGAGATCATGTTTCTCAAAATAGCCAACCGCTTTTGAAAAAGCCTCGGTATGGTACAAAACATCAGCATCTGTAAATAAGAGCAGGTTCCCTGTCGCGCGCTGGCAGCCTTTATAGAGTGCGTAGTTCTTGCCGAGCCACCCTTCTGGCAAACTTTCGATATGGATTACTCTGATTCTCGAATCAGAACTTTTCAGGTGTTCCATCATTTTGCCAGTATCATCCTCGGAACGGTCATTGACCAGGATCCACTCGGTATTTTTGTAGGTTTGGTTCAGCTGGGTGCGAATGCTTTGGGAAATATGTTCTTCTTCATTCCTGGCAGCAACGATGACGCTAAGCTTTTGTCCCTGGCCGGCAACCTCAGCCTTTTCGAGGGAATCCATTTTCCTAAAACCAATCAAGGCATCGATTGTCGCCAAAATCCAGATGATTAAAGTTAAAGACAGTAAGGTTAGAAGCAACATCTACACGTCCCTGTTGTTTTTCTCCATTGTAGAGAAACAGGGAGGGCATTTGCAATTTTTAAAGCGGACGGTTTGCTGCTGCAAGTTCATTTCCCAGCAGATGGCCCAGCCTTCTTGATTGAGCTGTGGCTTCCTTGATGCAGGATACGAAAGCAGATTGGACGCCATGCTGCTCAAGAATGCTGATTCCTGCTTCGGTCGTACCTCCCGGGCTGGTCACCTCAAAGCGGAGCTGGGCAGGCTCCTTATCCGACTTCGTCAGCATTTCCGCTGCACCCAGCAGCGTCTGGATAATCAGCTGCTTCGCTGTTTGCTTTTCAAGACCAATTTCGGCTGCGCTTTTCTCCATTGCTTCGACCAGGTAATAAATATAGGCTGGCCCGCTTCCAGATAGTCCTGTGACGGCGTCAAGCTGATATTCCTCAACGACTGTCGTCAGGCCAACTGTGTTAAAAAGCTCCTGCACCAGCATCTTTTGCGCTTCACTCACATGGGAATTCACTGCTAGCGCAGTTGCCGATTTGCCAATCGCGGCCGAGGTGTTCGGCATTGCCCTTACCACGGCCAATGATTTATCAGCAGCAGTTTCAATAGCGTCAATCGAAACACCAGCAAGGATGGAAATGACAAGCATACCTTCAGACAAATAAGATTTGATCTCCTCGATCGCCGCTGCTGCATCCTTTGGTTTCATCGCCAGGACGACTGCATCCGCGTCTTTAAAAAGCATTCCTGAGTCATATGTCGTTTTGATTCCATATTTCTGCTCCAGAGTTTTCAATCTGTCAGTATCTTGTTTATTTGTGACCCAAATTTGCTCTCCCGGAAGAAGCCCGCTTGCCCCTACTCCGGAAATCATCGCTTCTGCCATCGAACCTGCCCCAACAAAAACAAGCTTCTTCATCAAGATCGCCTCCAAAAAATTTGATGTTCTATTTTGCCACTCAAAGAGAGCCCGGTGCTTACACCGAAAAAACAAAAAGACCCTTCATCCAAAAAAGGACGAAAGGCCATGCTTCCGTGGTACCACCCTCATTCACTTCTTCAGCCAGTGCCGAAAAAGTGCAGCTCAACATCCGTTAACGCCGGTATACGTCCAGGTTTGCCTGGCAGCTCGCAAGGTAGGGTTCAACATGAAGAGGGCGGCGGAGCCTTTCAGCCGGTGGACTCCACTCTCTGACACCATTCTTGTTTACTCGTCTTGCTCGAATGCTTTTAAAAAGTTTTACGAAATTTTAATAGTGATTATGCAAGAAAGACAACCCTTATGTCAAGTAGTATTTGAATAATTTTTAGTTTTTTCTGAAAATACAATCTGAAAATAATGACATTTTTCCGCTTTAAAGGTAAACTTAATTTTATATTGAAAAAATACCAGGATCATTAAAGTTGAATCATTTCTTGAACAAACAATCCGTTTACCTTATAGAAAAATAATGTTTTGGGGTGTATAGAAAAATGGCAGAATGGAAAGATGGAATTGCCAAACTGACTTTGCCGACGCCTTTCCCGGTCGGTGATGTGAACGCATATTTAATAAAAGGGGACAGGTTGACACTTGTTGACGCTGGAACGAAGACGGAGCAGTCCTGGGAGTCGTTCAAATCCCAGCTTGCCGATTTGAAACTGAAGCCGGAGGATATAGAGCAGGTCATCCTGACTCACGATCATCCGGATCATGTTGGAATGCTGGATTATTTTTCGCCAGGTCTCAGCGTATTTGGACATCAGCTGAATGAAAGGTGGATCAACAGGACTCCAGAATTTGAAAAGGAGCATAAAGAATTCTATGAGAAATTCTTTTTGCAATCAGCAATACCAGAGCAATATTTTGTGCCCTCGATGAAAGTGATGAAAAAGACATTAGTATTTTCTTGCGATCGTTCATTGACAGGGCCTATTTCGGAAAATGACGTTCCGCCGGCACTGCCAGGATGGAGGGTGTTCGAGACACCGGGACATGCCCAGAGCCATATTGTGCTCTTTCGTGAAAAAGATGGGACAATGATTGCTGGTGACACCATCCTCGCGGGAATCTCGCCGAATCCATTGCTTGAGCCGCCGCTGCCAGGCGAAAGTGAAAGGCCAAAGCCGCTGGTCCAATATAATTCAACACTAAAAAAGCTGCAGGAGTACCCGATTGGGCTAGTATACACCGGACATGGGACGGAGATAACAGAATTACATAGCCTGATCGAAAAAAGGCTGTCCCGCCAGCATGACAGGGCATTGCAGGTAAGGGGGATGCTTGAAGGCAGGGAACTCACTGTTTTTGAGATTTGTAAATTGCTCTTCCCGACAGTGTATGAGCGTGAACTGAATCTGACCATTTCGGAAACAGTTGGGCAGCTTGATTATTTACAATCCCTGGAAGCCATTTCAGTCAGGGAAGAAGGTACATCCTTCGTTTATACAGCAAAATGAGGTGAAAGACGATGTCATCCTTGAAAGGAAAAAATATTATTATTACTGGTGCCTCCGGGGGGATCGGTGCCGAGATTGCGAGGCTTTGCGCTGCGCGCGGAGCGAATCTTGTCCTTCTGGCCCGGAGTATCGATAAACTTGAAAGTTTAAAAAAAGAATTACAATCAAAGTATGCGATCAATGTCCATGCCCAGCAGCTGGATGTAGCTGATCCTGAAGCAATCAAGCGGGTTTTTTCAGAAGTGCTTACTGATATCCGCTACGTTGATATATTGGTCAACAATGCTGGGTTTGGTATTTTTGATTATGCTCATGAAGCGAAGATTGATGATATCAAAACGATGTTTGATGTCAATGTCGTCGGCTTGATGGCCTGTACCTCGATGGTACTGCCTGCAATGAAGCAGAGGAGAAGCGGCCATATTATCAATATCGCTTCCCAGGCGGGCAAGATTGCCACACCTAAGTCGAGTGTTTATTCGGCTACAAAGCATGCCGTTCTTGGCTACACGAACAGCCTGCGAATGGAGGTTGCTGATGACAACATCTTTGTCACTTCAGTCAATCCGGGTCCAATCGCTACGAACTTCTTTGAGGTCGCTGATAAACAGGGAACCTACGTCAAAAATGTAAAACGTTTTATGCTGCAGCCTGAATACGTGGCGAAACAAGTGGTCAATCGCATGATGACGAGAACACGTGAAATCAACCTGCCGCGCTGGATGAGTCCTGGCAGCATTGTTTACTCGCTGTTTCCTCGCACGTTTGAACTTTTTGGCAAAAGAGTTTTCAATCAGAAATAAGCCGTCGATTATCTGTTCTAAAAGAATACCTTTGATGACCGCCTTGTAAAAATTTTGGCGGTTTTTTCAATTTTTTAAAACTTTTTTCTGCGTTCGATGTCTAATTGATAGAGACAAAGTCAGGGGGAGACATTTTGGAGCTTCAAGAACTCGTACAGAGAGCTAAAAAAGGCAATGAAGCGGCATTTTACGAATTGATGCAGCTTCATAAAGTGCGCCTGTACCGGATTGCTCTCAGCTATCTGAAAAATAGCGAGGATGCGGTCGAAGCGCTGCAGGAGGTAACCTACAGAGCGTTCCGTTCAATCCGGAAGGTGAAGGAACCGCAGTATTTTACGACATGGCTGACAAGGATTCTGATCAACTACTGCAATGATGAATTAAAAAAGAGGAAAAGAATCCTCATCAGCGATGATCTCATCAGTTTGATGGGCGCCGATCACCAGTCCAGCTGGCTTGAGGTCGAGGAAGTCATCGGCAAGCTTGATTCCAAAACAAGGCAGGTCATCGAATTAAAATACGTTCATGATTTTAAAATAAAGGAAATTGCCGAGATTCTCGAATGTCCTGAAGGTACAGTGAAGACTTGGCTAAACAAAGGGTTGAAAGAACTGCGCGGACAGCTCGAGGAAAAGGGGGGATTGGGCTATGCTTAATGCCGAGGAGAAAAAGCTGAGCAAGGCACAGGCCGCGCTTGAAAATATCGAAGTTCCTGAACTCCAGCTGGACGAGGCGATTGCAGCCGGGATCAGCAAAGGAAAAAGGAAACGGAAGAAAAAACTTTTATATATGAGGACCTTTGCGTCAGCAGCAATCTTGATTTTTGCTTTTACAGCGATGCTCAGGACGTCAGAAACTTTTGCTTCGTATGTGACGTTGGTACCTGGCATGGAGAAAATTGTAGAGCTTGTCCGGTTTGATAAAGGACTGACAGCAGCAGTTGAAAATGACTTTGCGCAAAAAATCGATGTATCTGATGAACATGACGGTATTAAGGTCACGCTTGACTCGGTGATTGTCGATGAGCAGATGATGGTGCTGTTTTATAAGCTAGAATCTTCTGGAACAAAAAAAGATCTTAAAATTGAAAAGTTTTTGCTGACCGACAGTGAAGGGCAGAATATTGAAGAAACTGTTTTTTCTTATTACGACTCGTTCGAGGCACACAATCAGGAACAGATGTTTACGGCCACATATGAATTCTATAAGGATAACCTCCCTGAAGATCTCGAGCTAAGCATTGAACTGGCGGAAGGAAGAATAGATGATAGTAAGCCCTCAAATAAGCTTGATCATACCTGGGTGCTTCCGTTCTCAATAGACAAGGATGCCTTTAAGGATAAAAAAGAAATATATGAAGTTAATGAAACAGTTGAGTTCGAAGGCCAGAAAATCACTGTTGAAAAAGTGTCGATCTATCCAACGAGAATTGGGATTACTGCTCATTTTGATAAGGAGAATACCAGGCATATTTTCGGTTTCAATGATTTGAGAATTGTAGATGAAACAGGTGAAGAGTGGGCGGCAATTAACAATGGGACCATTGCCAGCCATAAAGACGATTCAACAAAGGAATTTTTTCTGCAAAGCAATTATTTCAAAAAACCAAAAGAGCTGTATCTTCGCTTCAATTCCTTGCGTGCAGTTGATAAAGATGAGGTAGAAATCATTGTCGATCCTGAGAAAATGAAAGTGCTGAAGGCTCCAAGTGATGGCAGATTGCT
Source organism: Bacillus sp. ISL-41 (assembly GCF_018613235.1). Lineage (GTDB taxonomy): Bacteria > Bacillota > Bacilli > Bacillales > Cytobacillaceae > Mesobacillus. Next base: position 182,066 of record NZ_JAGGQP010000016.1, on the reverse strand, counting down.
GAAGATCGACAGGGAAGAGAATCTATTGATGCTCACTTTTCAAAGGGATTCGAAGGAAGGACATACAAACATTTCATTTGAACAGGCAGTCGATTCGAATGGAGATGAAATTGGTGACGGCTCTGCTTCTTTCAGATGGAGCACGAATGAACTGCCGGTTGATATTTTAATCCCTTATTTTGGTGAAGGAGCAGCGCCTGGCCCGATTACCTTAAAGTTGAATGATTATCCCGCAACAATCAAAGGCGAAGCAAATATCCGATTAAAATAATCAAAGGCTGTCCTGTTATGCAGGGCAGCCTTTACTCTTATGTAGCCAAAAATTCATACACCGCATCATTGATGATGTCATGCAAATCCGTCTCAGGCTCCTCGTTTTTCAGTGCCACAATCTTTCCATATATCTCTTCGAACTCCACCTCGCCGAACGGCAGAGAATCATCATGCCGGTACTGTACGAAGCATTTCTGGACCATTTTGCGAATGAGTTTTTTATCCATAAAATAGCACCTCTCAACCTGATTATACTCCGGAGCTCGCTCTGAAAACACCCTTACGTAAAAATCTCCAGTCCTGGCATCACTCGCCATTTACACCTTAATTAAGTCAGTCACCCGGAAAATTACCATTGAAACCGAACGCATATTCGCTTAATATAATGGGTATAATGAAACGGAACAGATGTTCTCGTTATTGGCAGATATCATGCAGAAAGGAGAGAGAAAGATGGTCGATTACAGCGAAATGCCGCAAAATAAAATTTTATGTGTGGATATGAAGAGTTTTTATGCGAGTTGTTCCGCCGTGATGCTTGGCCTTGATCCTCTTGACTGCTACCTGGCCGTCGTCGGGAATCTTGACCGCCCAGGAAGCGTCGTCCTCGCAGCCTCACCGCGTTTGAAAAAGGAGTTTGGCATCAAGACTGGATCACGGAAATTTGAAATTCCCGATGATCCGCGGATTGTGGTCGTTGATCCGCAGATGTCCACCTACCTGCGAATCTCGACAGAAATCTCCCGTGTATTCAATCGCTATGTCCCGAAGGAAGCGATTCACACCTACAGCGTCGACGAAAGCTTCATAAAGGTTGACGGAGCTTCAAAGCTTTGGGGAGACGCTGCTTCCATCGCCAAAAAAATCAAAGACGATATTGAGCGCGAATTCCAGCTCCCCTGTGCAATCGGAATCGGGCCGAACATGCTGATGTCGAAGCTCTGCCTTGACCTTGATGCAAAAAAGAAGGGTATTGCAGAATGGACCTATGATGATGTCCAGACGAAGTTGTGGAACGTCTCACCGCTAAGGGAAATGTGGGGAATCGGCCGCCGCGTCGAGAAAACACTGAACAGCATGGGCATTTTTACAGTCGGCCAGCTGGCCCGCTATGACCTCGAGAAATTAGAGAAAAAATTTGGCATCATGGGGAATCAGCTGTACTGGCATGCATGGGGGATCGATTTTTCGGATATCGGCGCCCCAATCATGGAAGGGCAGGTCAGCTTTGGAAAAAGCCAGATCCTGCTTCGCGACTATAAAGAAGAAGAGGAAATCAAGCATGTCATCCTCGAAATGTGCGAGGAAGTCGCGCGCAGGGCAAGAAGCCATGGGAAGGCAGGCCGGACCATCAGCTTCGGAGTTGGCTACAGCCAGGATGAATTCGGCGGAGGCTTCCATCGCTCAAGGACAATTGAAGAGCCGACCAATATCACGATGGATCTTTATCGCGTCTGCCTCGAGCTTTTCGCCGAGAACTACATGGGAAAGACGGTGCGAAGCATCTCGATTTCGCTCGGGAACCTCGTCACCGACAGTGAATTCCAATTGAATTTGTTTGAAAAAAACGGCTGGAAAAAGAAAGAGCTTGGCTACGCAATGGACCGGATCCGCAGCCGTTACGGCTCGACAGCACTCCTAAGAGCCGTATCATATACGGCAGCCGGAACAGCAAGACATCGTGCCGCACTCGTTGGCGGGCATAAGGGTTGATGAAAGGAGGAGGAGAGCAAGATGATTCGCGACCGCGGAAGAATTAAATGGACATCAATGATGCTTCCTGAGCATGTCAAGATGCTGCGTGACTGGTCACAGGAGGACGAATATGAAAAGGAAAAGCAGCTGGACGAACAACAGCTTGAACAACTGAATGAAACGATCCTCGAAGCGATGGAGTATAACCGCCCGCTCAGCATCACTTATTACAGGCAAAGAAAATATGAATTGGTGATTGGGAAAATTCATTATTGGAATGAACTCGGGCAGAAGCTCCATATCGTTGACAGATTCGAGGAAATCCATCGGATCGGGATTTCCCATATTGCTGATGTCAGGCTAACGGATGAATGGTAGTTTGATGCACCGGAAAAATCTCAGCCACCCTGTTTAATAAAGGTCACTGGAAAGATCCCCGTAAAAAAAGAGCAATGGATTCCCCATTGCCCTCGATAGTTATTCCGTTTCATCAGCTTGCGGAGCACGGACAACCGATTCAAATTTCCCTTTATGGGAAGCATCGCAGAATGGCATATTCTTGCTCATGCCACAGCGGCAAAGCGAGAAAACAGGCTTTGTTTCATACTTATTGCCGGCACCATCCAGCAATTCAACATCACCCGTAATCCTTAATGAACCATTATCATTCACTTTAATCGTTACTTTTGACAAAAAAAGCACCCCTTTCCAAATTGTCAGAATTATCTTTGATAGTAAGAGTTAAACAGAAAAATTGCAAGACATTTCGCCAAAGGGTTCTGAAACGTAAAAAAATCCTCTGTATGGTAAAATGAAGCATCGGAAGGGGAGAGCGATCATGAAGCTGAAAATCACCGAAGCAGCATCAAATAAACTGAACGAAAAAATGTCAGGCAAGCAAGGCTATATAAAATTGAAATACGATATAGATGGCTGCGGCTGTGCAGTAAATGGAGTAGCGGCCCTCTGGTTTGAAAGCGAAAAGAATGTGGAAGAGCATCAACTAGAAACGGACGGCATTCCGATTTATATTGAAAAAGCCAAAGAGGTCTTTTTTGATGAGGAAATGACGCTGGATTATAAAGATAGCAATGGATGTTTCCAGTTAAAGAGCCCGAATGAATATCTTAATCCAAGAATGAGCTTTTATGACAAAAGAGGGTTATGAGTTTACAAAAAACTGGAAAAAGAGTTAAATAAGAAAGAGGAATGTGCAAATACATAGAAGTTTGAAGCGAAGGCAGGGGGAGAAAGATGGGAAAATTGTGGAGGTCAGCCATAACCATTTTATGTGTGCTTGTGCTATCGGCATGCGCTTATAAGACTGCGGGAGAAGCAATCCAAAACGATATTCCGTTCAACATCAAACAAATCGTCCACAAGGAAAAGGTGGAGGATGGATATCTCATCTTTTACACAACAGAGCAAAAAGAAGGCTCAGACACATTCGACGCGCTGGCGGTCGCCTATATCAAAGGCAGCGAAAAAGAAGGCTGGGAAAATGCGGGGCATAACCACTGGACTTATTATAAGAATGATTTCATGATCCTGTATGCCGACACTTTCACAACCTTTAAGGAAGACGGAAAATTGGATACGAAGATTCCAGTGATTTTCGGGAAAGTCGTGAATCCGGATATCAAAACAATAGAAGCTGCAGGACCGGATGGCAAGTTTACCAAAATAGAAATCTTTGAAAAGGAAAACGAACGCTATTATTACGCAATTGGCGATTATAAAGAAGTCCGAGCACTGGACGGCGCCGGCAAAGAAATGGATCGCCAGGGAGAAAAACAGTAAAAGATTGGCTCAGGGATGAGCCGATTTTTTTTTATTGGGGCTCGACCTTTACGGCCAAACATGATACGAGGGATGAGAAAATGTCCAATAGAAAGTCTCTATCGGACAAACAAAAGCCGGAATAAGAAAAAAGTGTCCGATAGAAGGGCTTTATCGGCCAAACAGAAGCTGGAACAAGAGAAAAGTGTCCGAAAAGCCTTATTGGAAACATACGACTGATAACGAGCTAAGCGTAAAATACAACCTCGCTCAACCTGTATTAATGGTCTCCGTCCGTCCTTCCATGATCGGCAAAGACATATTCCTCAAGAAATTCATCGAGCACCTTCTCGTATTGCTCCCGGTTCTCGCTGTACGATTGAGCATGAAGCCCGTTTTCTGCCATGTATAGCTTCTTAGGTCCTTGTTTCTGTTCAAACAAGGCCTCGGTCATCGATGGCAGGATGAAGTCGTCCTTGCGGCTATGGATGAACAGGATGGGGTTTTTAATATTTTCGATAACCGCAATCGGGGATACCTGACTCAAAGAATATTTATCACGGATGCGGACGAACATGCTGGCAACAGGCAGCAATAGTTTTGGCGGCAAAAACTTGACCTCTTCCTTGATGCGGTAAGCGAGCTGTTCACTGAAGTCAGAGAAAGGGCAATCTGCCACATAGAAGTCCGCACCATCCTCAAGCATGCCTGCATAAAGGAGCAGAGTTGCGGCTCCCATTGACTCTCCGTGGATGCCAAGAAGCAAATCCGGACCCTTTTCATTCCTTAGCCAGTCTACCACTGATTTAAGGTCAAACTTCTCATAATATCCATAGCTGGTGGTCTTCCCGCCGGACTCCCCGTGGCGGCGGTGGTCGTAGATAACGGCATTGAAGCCGCGATTCAAGAAAAGGTTCATATATTTTACCGAATTGGTCTTGCTTTGGGTAACTCCATGGGCAATGATGATGTAACGGTTTGTGTCGTACGGTTCAACGAGGACAGCCTTCAATGAGTAGCCAAAGGATGAAGGAATGGTGACTTCCGTTTTTGGCAGAGAATCATATTCATCAGGCACCAGGTGCCCGGCTTTCGCTTCTCGGTTGAAAATTTCTTCGTCATCTTTCCTTTTTAAGAACATGACTTTATTGGATATAAAAACCCCGAGCGAGGTTAGGACAAACAAAAAAGAAAATAGCACGCGGAACGCTCTTCTCAAGCTCAACCCTCCGATAATCTGTTTTCTTTATTTTACCATTAGTCTGGGTAATACAAACATGAAAAGGACCGCCGAATCAGGCGGTCCACCATAAATTATTGCTCTGAGTTTTGGCGCTTTGTCGGGTGAAGCGCTTTTTCAAGATCCTCGGCGGCAATTTGCTGTTTTACTGTATCTGCGTTTGGCTTGCCTTGCTGGCTGTAGCCTTTGTCACGTTTTTGGCTCATGCAACATGCTCCCTTCTTCAAAATTACCTCATTTAATAAGATGGATTTATACTCAGGAGCTTATGCAAAAAGTTAAACGGTAACAGAATTTAGCTTGAAATAAGTGCTTTCAATTTGCCTTGAGATATGAGGCTGGATCACTTCAATGGCCTTGAGCATCTTGTCAAGGTCGACACCGGTGTCGATTCCCATCCTGTGAAGCATATAGACGACATCCTCGGTAGCGGCGTTGCCTGCAGCACCTGGGGCGAATGGACAGCCGCCAAGACCGCCGGCTGACGTATCAAAGCGGGTGACACCAGCCTGAAGTGAAGCCAAAATATTCGAAAGAGCCAGCTTTCTTGTATCATGGAAATGCGCAGTCAGCAGCACATCCGGGTAAGCATCCTTCAATTTCGAAAATAAGGAATAGGACTCATGAGGTGCAGCCATGCCAATTGTATCGGCGACACTCAGTTCATCGACCCCGGCATCAACAAATTCACCGCATAGCGCAAGGACTTCATCCTCGTCAACCTTGCCTTCATATGGGCAATAAAAAGAAGTTGAGATGCACGCACGGACAAAGTACTCCTTCGACTTAAGCTCCGCAATCAAGGGCAGAACCTCGGCAAGGCTTTCGGCAGTCGTTTTATTAATATTTTTCTGGTTGAAAGTATTGCTGACACCAACGAAGACAGCGACCGCTTTGCAATCTGTCATATAGACGCGTTCAATTCCCTTTTTATTAGGAGCGAGGACGATATTCCTCGTGTCGCTGTCAAGGCAGTCAGCTACAATTTCTGCGGCATCTCCCATCTGCGGAACCCATTTTGGAGAGACGAAGGAAGTAAGCTCCATCTCTTTGATGCCAGCGTCCTTCAATGAACGGATAAACTCTTTTTTTACTTCTGTAGGGACAAAACTTTTTTCATTTTGAAGCCCGTCTCTCGGGCCAACTTCAATTATTTCAACCTTCTCGGGAAGCTGCAGCATTTGATATACCCCTCCTCTTAAGTTATCTTAATTGTAAATAGAATATTTTTAAAAATGCAAGAATAAATAAAATTTTGATAAAATAAAAGGGATTTTATCAAAAGCAATAGAAGTAATAAAAAGGTGAGAACTAGAGAAAGGGTGAGAGGTTTGAGCAAGACTGAAGCAGTAATCGTAGCTGCAGTAAGAACGGCTATTGGCAGCTTTAATGGAAGCTTGAAAAATATTTCCGCACCAGATTTAGGTGCCGCAGTAATTAAAGATGCCTTGAAGCAGGCAGGTGTCCAGCCTGATCAAGTGGATGAAATTATCATGGGGAACGTCCTCCAGGCAGGTGTTGGGCAAAACCCTGCAAGACAGGCAGCGATTAAGGCGGGTATTCCTGAAAGCGCTTCCTCTATGACCATCAATAAAGTATGTGGATCAGGCCTGAAGGCTGTCCATCTGGCAGCACAGGCGATTATTGCCGGAGATGCCGAGGTTGTTGTGGCCGGCGGAATGGAGAATATGAGCCAGGCTCCATATTTATTAAAAAATGCGCGTGATGGCTTCAAGATGGGTGACCAGAAGCTCGTGGACAGCATGATTTCAGACGGTCTGTGGTGTGCGTTCAATGACTATCATATGGGTGTGACGGCAGAAAACCTTTGTTCGAAATATGACATCGGCCGCGGAGAACAAGACGAATTTGCAGCATCCAGCCAGGAAAAGGCTGTAAAAGCAATTGAAGAAGGCAAGTTCAAGGATGAAATCGTGCCGATTGAAATCCCGCAGCGAAAAGGTGAACCAGTCGTTTTCGATACTGATGAATATCCGAAAAAAGGCACAACAGCAGAAAAGCTTGGCGGACTGCGTCCTGCATTCAAAAAGGATGGTAGCGTAACAGCAGGCAACGCCTCAGGAATCAATGACGGAGCAGCTGCACTCGTTGTCATGAGCCGGGCAAAGGCTGAAGAACTTGGCCTGAAACCGCTTGTCGTCATCAAAGCAAATGCCAGTGCTGGTGTTGACCCGAGCATCATGGGCATCGGACCGGTTGACGCAGTTAAGAAAGCTTTGAATAAAGCGGGCATGACGATGGATGAGATGGAACTGATCGAGGCGAATGAAGCTTTTGCCGCACAGTCACTGGCTGTCGACCGCGAACTGAAATTCAACAAGGAAATCCTGAATGTTAATGGCGGGGCAATAGCGCTTGGCCATCCGATTGGAGCCAGCGGAGCGAGGATCCTTGTTACGCTGATTCATGAAATGAAGCGGAGACAAGCGAAGAAAGGCCTTGCCACACTTTGTATCGGGGGCGGACAGGGTGTCGCCACTGTTGTGGAACTTGCATAAAGCTATTAATCTGAAAAACTTCTAGCAACTCTGGCAGGCTGTCATTTAGGCGGCTGCGCCTGTGCTATCCATAGTCAAAGGGGGAATAACGATGAAAACAATTTGCACATCCTTCCAAGATGCCGTAGCGGAAATCCATGATGGCGCAACCCTGATGGTTGGCGGCTTTGGCCTCTGCGGGATTCCTGAAAATGTAATCCTCGCACTTGTCGAAAAAGGAGTAAAAGACCTGACCGTCATTTCAAATAACTGCGGTGTTGACGATTGGGGACTTGGCCTGCTGCTGAAAAATAAGCAGATCAAGAAAATGGTAGGTTCCTATGTTGGGGAAAACAAGGAGTTCGAAAGACAGGTATTATCCGGTGAGGTCGAAGTCGAATTGATTCCTCAAGGAACGCTGGCGGAAAAAATCAGGGCCGGCGGTGCTGGCATTCCGGCTTTCTATACACCAGCAGGAGTAGGTACGCCGATTGCAGAGGGCAAAGAAACACGCATGTTCAATGGCAAAGAGTATCTCCTTGAAGAGTCGCTGACAGCGGATTTCAGCATTGTCAGGGCGTGGAAGGGCGATAAGATGGGCAATCTCGTCTATCATAAAACGGCAAGGAACTTCAATCCGATGATTGCAGCAGCTGGCAGGGTCACGATTGCCGAAGTTGAAAATCTATATGAAGTGGGAGAATTAGACCCGAACAGTATCCATACTCCAAGCATCTATGTCCAGACACTGATTGAGGGAAATCAGGAGAAGCGGATTGAAAGGCTGACGGTGAGAAGTTAACTCTGGCTGAACATGAAAGGAGAAGGCATATGATTAAAAACAAAGGGAATGTCCGGGAGAAAATCGCGCGCCGGGCTGAAAAAGAAATTGAAAATGGTTTTTACGTAAACCTTGGAATCGGCATGCCGACACTCGTGGCAAACTTCATTTCTGATGACAAGCAGGTCGTCCTCCAATCAGAAAACGGCCTGCTCGGTATCGGTCCGTACCCAACGGAAGAAAGTGTCGATCCCGACTTGATCAATGCAGGAAAGGAAACCGTCACGGCCATTCCTGGAGCAGCTTATTTCGATTCTGCAGAGTCCTTTGCCATGATCCGCGGCGGTCATATTAATATAGCGATCCTGGGCGGCATGGAGGTCGCAGAATCTGGTGATCTGGCGAACTGGATGATTCCAGGCAAGATGATTAAAGGCATGGGCGGAGCGATGGACCTTGTCCACGGTGCCCAGAAAATCATTGTCATCATGGAGCATGTGAACAAGAGCGGTGAAGCGAAAATCCTTAAGGAGTGCAGCCTGCCATTGACAGGAAAAGGTGTCGTCAATCGGATCATCACCGATATGGCGGTCATTGACGTAACGCCTTTCGGGCTGAAGCTTGTTGAAGTAGCATCCGGCTACACAGTCGACGATGTCATCAAATCAACAGAACCTGAATTACAGGTAGACGAATCTGTTGTGTTAGACGCATATTGATAAACCGGGAACGTCCTTAAAAAGGCGTTCCTTTTTCATCAAATCTCAACTTGTTTAACTTGAGAGATTTCGTGATATAATCTTTTAAAAAATGGCTTTGTTAAAGTTCAATGATGTTTTTACTCCTGTTGATTGTAGTGGAAGGCGCGCAGACTCCTCCGAAAATGCTGACGCATTTTCATCATGCGTGGGCAGTTTCTGGGAAGCTAATTCAATGTCCTGCGGGATGAGAAAGTCACGTGAGACCCCGCAGGCGCTAAAGCTCCGAGGAGGCTCCCGGACTTCAAGGAAGAATTTGATCTTTGAAAAAGCCGGCAGTAGGGCTTTTTCATAATTCTTCCCCGCGGAAAAGCGAAGCGCCTGGAACGAAAATCAACTGCCTGGTTTAACAAAGCAAAAAATAGGCTAAGCAACTCTGCTTCAGCTGAGTAAAAAAGAGGGATCAAACATGAAAAAGAAACAAAAACGCCAGCAACCCGTTAAAAAAGAGGAAAAGCCTGCAACACTCGGCGATCTTCTCAATCAAGATATCATGCAAAAGCTAAAAGCCCAACAACAGCAATTAAAGGATGAGGAAGAACAGAAAAAACAGGCTGAACTGAAGCGCAAAAAAGAAGAGAAGCGTTTAAGGGAAAAGAACAAATCTTTCGAAGAATTGCTTTCCGAAAGCGACATGGATTGGAAGAAATTCAAATGACCCGAAGAAGAGTGGAAGTAGTTCCATACAATCCTGAGTGGAAAACTCTTTTTGAAAAAGAGAAGCAGGTTCTTGAATCCATCTTTGAACCGGCAAACATTGAAATACACCATATCGGCAGTACATCTGTCCCCGGACTTAGCGCCAAGCCGATCATAGACATTATGTTAGCAGCTGATAGCCTTGAACAAGTTGAAAAAGCAACACCTGCCATAGAGGCAGCCGGCTACGAGGCGAAGGGGGAAAATGGCATCCCTGGGAGGCGCTATTTTCAAAAACATGATGAAAGTGGCATTCGAAAAGTTCATTTGCATTCGTTTGAAAAAGGCAGCCATCAATTATACAGGCATCTTGTGTTCCGTGATTATTTAAGAGCCCACCTAAGTGAAGCCAGCAAGTACGCTGCTGTAAAAGAAACAGCTGCCCAAAAATATGAATATGACATCGAGTCTTATATAGCGGAAAAGTCTCCGACGGTGAAGGAGCTTGAGCAAAAAGCAATGCAATGGAGGCCAGCAAGATAAAGGTTTCCGAATGATTGTTGCTGAGCCTACATGCACTTATAATTCTCTAAAAAAAGTATCGGGGCTCTTTTCGAGGAACTTCTTAACATAGCGTGCATACTCGTAATACCTTTCGTTGAGAAAATAACAAGTTTTCGAAAAGAGCCTAAATAACAAACGTTTTGCGTCCTGTGCGAAAGGGCAATAAGGTAAAAAAAGCAAAGGAGCAAAGCGTTGTTACTTATAACATTTTTACTCGCAGCCGGATTCGTGTTCATCCATTTGTTTTCTAGATTTTTACCTTTCCTCGACAACGTCCCTCGAAGCAGACTGCTTTCAGCTGCAGGAGGCATTTCTGTAGCCTATGTATTCATTCACCTGCTCCCAGAGTTGAATAAACATAACGAGGTCCTTGACAGGAGTATTCAATCAGGTGGCTTGAAGTTCTTCGAAAATCATACATATATTGTTGCTATGATTGGTTTGGCCATTTTTTATGGATTGGAGCGGATGGTAAAGACCTCTAAGAAAAAACAGCAAAGGGAAAACAATATGGACCGGGCTTCCAAAGGTGTATTTTGGATCCATATCGTTTCGTTTTTTCTTTATAACAGTTTGATAGGCTATTTATTGCTTCATGGAGAACAGGAAACGGTAACGGGACTGGTCTTTTACTTTATTGCACTTTCCGTCCATTTCATCACCAGCGACCATGCACTGAGGGAAGCGCATAAGGAAATGTATGATCGTGTAGGGAGATGGTTGCTTGCTGCCGCGATTTTGGCAGGCTGGGCAATCGGCATCACCTGGCAGGTGAATGAAAACATTATAGCCTTGCTTTTTGCCCTTCTTGCAGGTGGAGTTATCTTAAATGTAATGAAAGAAGAGCTCCCGGAGGAGAGGGAGAGCAACTTCTGGGCCTTTGCCGCTGGATTGGCCGGCTATACACTCTTGTTGATGCTGGCATAAGGTTTTGAAGTGGAATAGACTTGCAAAAAAGGAACACTTTCGCATGAGAAATGCCAAAGTGTTCCTTTTTTAGGTTTCCAGTTATTATCTGTGCTGGTCGTATTTATTTGCCTTCGTAATGGACTTAATCAACTTGATTTCTTCAGCGGACAGGGAAGCGGAACTCGCAGCCCTGGCATTTTCCTTGATTTGTTCCGGGGTGCTTGCCCCAGCGACAACTGAAGCTACTGCAGGGTTGGCTAAATTATACTGAATGGCGACTTCGGCAAGGGACCTGGATGAGGCGAGCTTCTCTTTCAATAAAGGAAGAACTTCTTCCAATTCCTCATAGCTGTAATCAAGATACCCTTTGGAAGCTGCCTTCTCGAGCATTCTGTCACTCAGCATGCCTTTAGCGACCGTGCCTCTCGTTACCACACTGATGTTGTGATCATGAAGGAACGGGAGTGCTTCTTCTTCAGGTCGGCGGTCAAGTATGCTGTATTGCATCATGACGGAGATGATGTTTGATTTTTGACCGTATTCACGAATGACATTCGGCCTAATGGACGAAATGCCGTAATACTTAATATAGCCTTCATCTTTCAATTCTTCAAAAGCCTCAATTGTTTCGTCAATATTGTCTTCGATTGTCCCCCCGTGCAGCTGATAAAGGTCAATATAATCGGTATTGAGTCTTTTCAAACTCTGCTTCACGGCTTCTTTAATGTATGCCTTCGATGGATCCCAGGTCCAGCTGTCTTTCGCGTCGGTCCAACGATTGCCGGCTTTCGTAGAGATGATGACCTGATCCCTGACTTTCTTCAAGGCTTGCCCGACAGTCTTTTCATTCTCCCCGAAATCATACAAGTCAGCGGTATCAAAATAGTTGATCCCTTCTTCCAAGGCAGCGTCAATCACCGCCTGTGCCTTCGAATAATCCGTTCCAAGCGACATACAGCCAAGGCCGATTTCACTGACAAACAAATTAGATGTACCCAGTTTACGTCTCTTCATAAGAAATCACTCCGATCCAATGTTGGTTTTATTTTAACGAAAGGAAAGGAGTGCAATCAACTATTCTGGACGGCGATCATGCTGGTTGACAGTCTCAACCCAATCTTTTACAAGTTCATGCTTTTTGCCATACTCTTTTAACGTGTGTTTGATTTCCCATGCTTTACCGGCTAGAGTGATTCCCTGGCCATGGACGTAAATTTTCATCCGTCTACTCCTTTCGGATAAGTATGATAAAATGTATGAGCATTTGATATCGGATTAGAACAGGAGTGGACATGCATGAAATCTCTTGAAGAAAAAACATTGAAGACAGAGCAGATTTTTACAGGAAAGGTCATTAGCCTGCAGGTAGACGATGTAGAATTGCCGAATGGAAAAACATCAAAAAGGGAGATCGTCAAGCATCCAGGTGCTGTCGCGGTCATTCCTGTCACAGCTGACAATAAAATTATCATGGTGGAACAATATAGAAAGGCGCTTGAGAGGACGATCATTGAGATTCCTGCGGGAAAGCTTGAGGCAGGTGAGAAGCCGGAAGTGTGTGCTGCGCGTGAGCTGGAAGAAGAGACGGGTTATGAGTGTGCCAATATGGAATGGCTGATCTCCTTCTACACGTCCCCGGGGTTCGCGGATGAGATTATCCATGTCTATAAAGCAACTGGGCTTGCTAAAAAAGCCAATCCAGCGGCAGCCGACGAGGATGAGTTTGTCAACTTGCTGGAAATTACCCTTGAAGAGGCAATCCAGCTTGTGAAAGAACAGAAAATTTACGATGCTAAAACAGCTTATGCCGTACAGCATCTGCAATTGCAGGAGGCATTAGAAAAGTAAATGAATGATTACTTCGTTGATCTGCACATCCATATTGGCAGGACTAAATCAGGCAGGGCTGTTAAAATCACCGGAGCAAAATCACTGACGTTCAGCAATATCATCCGCCATGCAAGGGATTATAAAGGATTGAATATGATTGGAGTCATAGACAGCCATTCACCGGAAGTGCTTGATGAAATGGAAGATTTGCTTGCAGCAGGTGAACTGCAGGAACATCCAGAAGGTGGACTTCATTATGGCGGGATGAGTATCATCCTTGGTTCCGAGCTTGAGATCAATGATGAAAGCACCCAGGGGCCAATTCATGTTTTATGTTATCTGCCCACCCTGCAGACGATGAGAGCTTTTTCAAGATGGCTTGAAAACCACATGAAAAATATTCATCTAAGCTCCCAAAGAGTCTATATTTCTGGACTTGTTTTGCAGAAGAAGGTTAAGGAACTAGGTGGTATTTTCATTCCTGCTCATGTATTTACACCATTCAAAAGCCTATACGGCAAAGGAGTCAAGAATTCTTTTGCTGAGGTTTTTGATGCGGACCTGATCGATGGCATTGAATTAGGCTTAAGCTCGGATACGAAAATGGCGGACCAGCTGGCTGAGCTTCACCGCTATTCGTTTGTAACGAATTCCGATGCTCATTCACTTGCAAAAATCGCGAGGGAATATCAGAAAATAGAAATGGCTGAGCCATCTTTCCGGGAACTGGAACTTGCATTAAAACAAGCGGAAGGCCGGGGTATCAAAGCAAATTTTGGTCTGGATCCGCAGCTTGGAAAGTATCATCGGACAGTCTGTGCAGAATGCCTGGCTTACAATCCAGCATATGGTGCAGCGTGCCCAGAATGCGGATCTGCCAAACAAATAAAAGGTGTCGCCGACAGGATTCAGGAATTAAGAACCTCAGAGGGAAATCAATTTGTGAGACCGCCTTATATCCACCAGGTGCCGCTCGAATTTATTCCAGGCCTTGGACCGAAAATGCTAGAAAAGCTGATGGATCATTTTGGTACAGAAATGGCCGTCCTTCACTCAGTGCCTCTCGATTCTTTAAAACAAGTTATTCCTGAAAAGACAGCCATAACGATAGATAGGGCAAGAAAAGGACTTCTCGCCTTCCACGCAGGCGGAGGAGGCAAATACGGGAAAATAACAGATTAAAAAAATCCGGTCAATTGGCCGGATTTTTGGTCTCTATTAAACCAAATTGGAAGCTTTGCAGTCATAGACTCTCTGTCCTTGCATATGATGGTAGTAACCAATATGCAGGAGGAAAAGAGATGAAGAAACGAAGGTACCAGGACGTCGCAGTAACCCATTTAAGAGAATATTCCTCAATCTATCTTTTTGTCATTGTCCTGTTTTTGATGGGAGTCATCTTTGGGGCAATAATAGTAAACAGCCTAAGCTTCACTCAAAAAGAAGATTTATTTTATTACTTATCACAGTTTTTCGGCCAGGCAGCATCCGGGAAAGTGGCGGACGGAAAGGATTTATTTTTACAGAGCTTTCTGCACAATGGAAAATTCATTGGGCTCATCTGGATTCTCGGGGTTTCAATCATAGGGCTTCCCGTCATTCTGATCCTGCTTTTCATGAAGGGGATGGTTGTCGGTTTCACGGTAGGCTTTCTCGTTAACCAAATGCAGTGGGACGGATTCCTCTTATCCTTTGTTTCCATCCTTCCGCAAAACTTCATCATTATACCGGTATTCATTATCACAGCGGCAATGGCGGTGACTTTTTCATTGAAAATGATTCGGAACCAGTTCATGAAGAAAATCAACCAGCCGATCATGCCGCAGTTTTTTAGATATATCTTTTCGTTTGTCGCTGCACTTATATTCCTTGCCCTGGCGGCAGGAGTGGAGGCATATTTATCTCCGGCACTATTGAAAGCAGTCATAAACTCAATAAATTAAAATCATTACTAAATAAAAATAACTATTGTTTCTTATTTGTAATAATTTTATTTTGAATCTCAATCCGCTTCTGATATAATATAAGAATAGTGGCGGGGGAGTGAGAGTTATCGAAATGGAAAACAGAATTGAGAGAATCAAGAAACAGCTGCATTCGTCCAGCTATAAATTAACGCCTCAGCGTGAAGCTACTGTTCGCGTGTTGCTTGAACATGAAGAAGACCACTTAAGTGCGGAAGATGTCTATTTGCTTGTCAAAGAGAAATCTCCTGAGATCGGCCTGGCAACAGTATACCGGACACTTGAACTGCTGACTGAACTGAAAATTGTCGATAAAATCAACTTCGGCGATGGTGTATCCCGTTACGATCTCCGCCAGGAAGGCGCTGCCCATTTCCACCATCATCTAGTCTGCATCGAATGCGGAGCAGTGGATGAAATCCAGGACGACCTTCTTGAAGATGTGGAAGAAATCGTTGAAAGAGACTGGAAATTTAAAATCAAGGATCACCGCCTGACCTTCCATGGCATTTGCCATAGATGCCAGGAAAAAGAAACAACCCAAACTGATGAATGATTTCAAAACCCTTTTTCCATTGGAGAAAGGGTTTTTTATTTTATTAAAATTGCACGAGGTTCAGGTATAATTCTTGTCCAAATTGGCATACAGATTAGTAAATAAGTAAAGTCGAATAGAACAGGATGCGCCTTTAAACAGGCGCCGTCAATTGTTCGATGTGTCGAGTTTGGAGGCAAGAAAAATGAAATCGTGGCTTGGGTTGGTCCTGCATACATTAAAGGTATTTATATTATTCACTGGATGCACAATCTTATTTTATTATGGTATCATGTGGATTAACGAAGAGTATGAAAGCTATCATCGTTATGACGCACCAGAGGGAGCGGCTATAAAGGTATCAGGAACCTTTGATGAAGAAAAGGGAAGTATGTTTGAAAGGCTGATACTGTTTTATCTGAATGGGGAGTAATAAAAATGGAAGACAGGCTCGACGACTTTATTCACTTTTTAGTAGTTGAAAAGGGACTTTCTAAGAACACAATCGTATCTTATAAACGTGACTTGAACAGTTATATCACATATCTTAAAAATGTTGAACAGCTTGGGGACTTAAATGGTGTGCAGCGACCGCAGATTGTCCATTTTTTAGGACATTTGAAAGACACAGGGAAATCTTCAAAAACACTGGCAAGGCATATTGCCTCTATTAGGGCTTTCCACCATTTCCTGCTGCGGGAAAAGGCGGTCGGCCATGATCCGACTGTCCACATCGAGAGCCCTCAGCATGAACGATCCCTGCCTAAAGTTTTGAGTATGGAAGAGGTAGAGACACTTCTCGACAGTCCAAAGCTGACGGACCATTTTGGCTATCGTGATAAGGCGATGCTGGAAATGATGTATGCCACCGGGATCCGGGTGAGCGAGCTGATCGGACTGACATTATCTGATGTCCACCTGACAATGGGATTTGTCCGCTGTATGGGGAAAGGGAGCAAGGAAAGAATCATACCGATTGGCAAAACGGCTTCTGATGCGATTGAACAATACCTTGAAAAAGGCCGTCCGAAGCTTGTATCGAAAAAACATAAGGATGACTCTTTATTTTTGAATCACCATGGCAAAGGCCTGTCAAGACAGGGTTTCTGGAAAATTCTCAAACGGCTTGCGACAGAAGCGGGGATTGAGAAAGAGTTGACTCCGCACACAATGCGCCACTCATTTGCCACCCATCTGCTTGAAAATGGAGCCGACCTTCGCGCCGTACAAGAAATGCTGGGCCATGCGGACATCTCGACGACCCAAATCTATACCCACGTGACAAAGACAAGGTTAAAGGACGTTTATACAAAATTTCATCCGCGCGCCTAGTAGCAGCTGAGTTTATGTATTCACCCAAGATGTTAAAATCGGCATGTCTACTCAAAAGGATAATAGTTTCATAGAATTGTCATAAAAGACCGGCCAAAAGCCGGCTTTTTTTCTTGTTTTTTTATTTTTATTTAGTACAATGGAGATGTCAGACTTCTGACAAATGAAAACGCAAGCATTCGATTAACTGAAACAAAAAAGGGTAACATAAAATTGTAAAAAGGTTAGTAACGCATTCACACTTTTAAGGAGGAGAAGGAATGTCGAATACATATAAAAGAGTATTTTTAATCGTCATGGATTCAGTAGGAATCGGAGAAGCTCCAGATGCCGAAGAGTTTGGTGATAAAGGATCCCACACACTTGGCCATATCGGAGAAAGAATGAATGGCTTGAAAATGCCGAACATGGGCAAACTCGGCCTCAGCAACATCGAGGAAATCCAAGGCATCACACCAGTTGAAAAGCCACTGGCCTACTATACAAAGATGGAAGAAGCTTCTAACGGCAAGGACACAATGACAGGACACTGGGAGATCATGGGTCTGAATATCCAGACACCATTCCAGGCATTCCCTGATGGATTCCCGGATGAATTGATTGCTGAGCTCGAAACACGTACCGGCAGAAAGGTCATCGGAAACAAACCGGCAAGCGGAACGGAAATCCTTGTAGAGCTTGGTGAAGAGCATATGAAGACGGGGGCTCTGATCGTCTATACATCTGCAGATTCAGTACTGCAGATCGCTGCTCACGAAGAAATCATTCCTATAGAAGAACTTTATGATATTTGTAAAATTGCCAGAGAACTGACGCTGGATGAAAAATACATGGTCGGAAGGGTCATCGCAAGACCATTTATCGGTGAACCAGGGGACTTCAAACGTACATCTAACCGCCATGACTATGCTCTGAAGCCATTCGGCAGAACAGTTATGAACGAACTGAAGGATTCAGGCCTTGACGTTTTGGCTATCGGTAAAATCTCAGATATATATGACGGAGAAGGCGTAACTGAATCTCTTCGCACTGTGTCCAATATGGACGGAATGGATAAATTGCTGCAAACCCTCGATCAGGATTTTACAGGCTTGAGCTTCCTGAACCTTGTAGATTTTGATGCTTTGTTCGGACACCGCCGAGATCCTGAAGGTTATGGCAAAGCACTAGAGGAATACGATGCCCGCCTTCCTGAGGTATTCGAAAAATTGAATGAAGATGACCTTCTCATCATTACTGCGGACCACGGAAATGATCCGGTCCATTACGGAACAGACCATACACGTGAATATGTGCCGCTCCTCGTCTATTCAAAAGGAATGACTGAAGGGAAAGAACTGCCTGTCCGTAAAACTTTTGCAGATATCGGTGCAACTGTTGCAGAAAACTTTAATGTGAAAATGCCAGACCACGGAACAAGCTTCCTAAATGAATTGAAATAAGGAGTGGATTACATGGATTACAATCAAATTCAAAATGCAGCATCTTTTATAAATGATAAGCTTAAGCAACAGCCGAAAATCGGGTTGATTCTCGGTTCTGGACTTGGTGTTCTTGCTGATGACATCGAAAACCCGGTTAAGATTCCTTACAACGAGATTCCAGGCTTTCCGGTTTCGACTGTAGAAGGCCACGCTGGCCAGCTTGTTTGCGGACAGCTTAGCGGTGTTGAAGTAATCGCCATGCAGGGGCGTTTCCATTTTTACGAAGGCTATAGCATGGATAAGGTAACTTTTCCGGTGCGCGTCATGAAAGAACTTGGAATTGAAAAACTGGTCGTTACGAACGCAGCTGGCGGCGTCAACGAGAGCTTTGAGCCAGGCGATTTGGTGATCATTACAGACCATATCAACAATATGGGAACAAATCCGTTGATTGGACCAAACGATTCACGTTTCGGCGTGCGTTTCCCTGATATGAGCGAAGCATACTCAAAGAAATTAAGAGCAGTCGCTAAAGAGGTTGCTGACAAGAACAACCTTCAAGTGAAAGAGGGAGTATATTTTGGCAACCCTGGGCCAGTTTACGAAACACCTGCTGAGGTACGGATGATTCGTACAATGGGCGGAGATGCAGTTGGTATGTCGACCGTTCCTGAAGTCATGGTAGCAAGACATTCTGGTTTGGAAGTCTTGGGAATCTCTTGCATTTCTAATATGGCTGCTGGAATTCTTGACCAGCCATTGAGCCATGATGAGGTAATCGAAACAACTGAAAAGGTGAAGTCAAGCTTCCTTTTGCTTGTAAATGAAATCGTAAAAACGCTGGGACAGAAATAATTAATAGCTTATCGGCTAAATAATAATAAGTGGTGATAATGATGAGAATGGTTGACGTTATCGAAAAAAAGCGAGACGGACATGAATTATCAACTGAAGAAATCCAGTTTTTTGTGGATGGATATACAGAAGGCTCGATTCCTGACTACCAGGTAAGTGCGCTGACAATGGCGATTTTTTTCCAGGGTATGACGGAAAAAGAACGCGCAGACCTTACAATGGCAATGGTGAAGTCTGGTGACCAGATTGACCTATCAGCGATTGAAGGCGTGAAAGTCGATAAGCATTCTACAGGTGGTGTAGGTGATACAACGACTCTTGTTCTAGGGCCTTTAGTGGCAGCTTTGGGTGTCCCGGTTGCAAAAATGTCCGGACGCGGACTTGGCCACACAGGAGGAACCATCGACAAGCTGGAGGCTGTTGAAGGATTCCATGTTGAAATCGACAATGAAGAATTCATCGATCTTGTCAATAAAAATAAAATCGCAGTCATCGGCCAGAGTGGAAACCTGACTCCGGCTGATAAAAAGCTTTATTCTTTGCGTGATGTAACGGCAACAGTGGACAGCATTCCCTTGATTGCAAGCTCCATCATGAGCAAGAAGATTGCCGCAGGTGCTGATGCAATCGTCCTGGATGTTAAAACAGGTGCTGGAGCATTCATGAAGACTCTTGACGATTCACGTGATCTGGCTAAGGCGATGGTCCGCATCGGAAATAATGTCGGCCGCAGGACAATGGCTGTCATTTCCGATATGAGCCAACCGCTTGGCTATGCGATCGGAAACGCTTTAGAGGTGAAGGAAGCGATTGATACATTGAAGGGTGAAGGTCCAGAAGACCTGACTGAACTTTGCTTGACGCTCGGAAGCCATATGGTATTCCTCGCTGGGAAGGCTGAGTCCCTTGGAGAGGCACGCAGCAAGCTGGAAGAAGTGATCAAGAACGGAACTGCACTTGAAACATTCAAAGTATTCCTGGCATCCCAGGGCGGTGATGCATCCGTAGTCGATGATCCAAGCAGGCTTCCTCAGGCAAAATACACCTTCGAGCTTGAAGCCAAAGCAGCAGGCTATGTATCTGAAATCGTCGCTGATGAAGTAGGAACAGCAGCCATGCTGCTAGGTGCAGGAAGAGCTACAAAGGAATCTGTTATCGACCTGGCAGTCGGCCTTGTGCTTCGCAAGAAAATTGGTGACAAGGTAGAAAAAGGAGAATCACTTCTAACAATTTACAGCAACTTCGAGGATGTAAACGAAGTGAAAGAAATGCTTTATGAAAATATTAAGGTGACAGACGAACATGTTGATGCACCGATTTTGGTTCATGAAGAAATTACAGAGTAGATAAGATCACTGGAAGCGAAGAGGCAACTCTTCGCTTCAGTTTGTAGACAGAAGAAGTTCGGAATGGTCTCATTCCGAACCCCTTTTGGGATTTCATCTGATTTTTCAAGGAAAATAGACTCTCTTCGCTATACTTCTAGGCCCTTACTGGACTTCTCCAAGTCCAGTTGGCCATCTTCTTCAGGTTCAGTGCAGCGAAAGTAAGCATCGCCTGCATCGACAATTTTTTAAGTCCCCTTAGTGTTGTCCAACGCATACCATGCTTTTCTATTGCATCTGCGAATACACGCTCAATGGTTTCCTTACGCTTCGCATAGATTTCTTTTACTTCTTCCTGATTGTGCCTCAAGTGGTCCGCTTCTTCCGCATACTCTTGCCAGATATGGCGGGTTACCACCTCAAGCGTTATATGGTTCATTTTAAAATTGACTTATATTTAGTTCCACGCTAAGTATAGAAACTCCTGTTGATTGGAGTGGAAGGCGCGTAGACTCCTGCGGGATCAGACGGACAGGTGAGACCCCGCAGGCGCCAACGGCGTCGAAGAGGCTCACCGCCGGCCCCGCGGAAAGCGAAGCGCCTGGAACGGAAATCAACAGCTCCCATTTTCCACCAAACAAAAAAGACTGTAGGCAAGTTCGATTTCCATCGAGTTTGTCTACAGTCTGATGCGAAGAGGCAACTCTTCGCTTTTTTCTGTGCAAAATATCGGATTTATATACCTTGTTTGTATAAAAATGGATTCATTGGAAAAAATAGACCCTATAAAGATAGGAGGGTTATGGCCATGAATCTGAAAAAGTTGACGAGTTTACTGCTTGTTTTTATGATGGGCGCTGCAATGATCTCCCCAAAAGGATATGCAAATGAAGGAGACTCGGGACTGGCCGATGACGCCAGTTCAGCTATTTTAATTGAACGTGATACTGGTCAGGTTCTATTTGATAAGAACAGTCATGAAAAGCTGCCGCCTGCGAGCATGACCAAAATCATGACGATGCTTTTGATCATGGAAGCGCTCGATGAAGGAAGGCTGAAGATGGACGAAAAGGTCCGTGCCAGTGAATATGCAGCTTCAATGGGAGGTTCTCAAATCTTCCTTGAGCCAGGAGAAGAAATGACAGTTGAGCAATTGCTGAAAGGAATCGCAATCGGCTCTGGCAATGATGCGTCTGTGGCGATGGCTGAGCGAATTGGCGGCTCTGAAGAAGCATTCGTCAAAATGATGAATGAAAAAGTAAAAGAGCTCGGACTGAAGAATACAGTATTCAAGAACACGACCGGATTGCCTGTTGATGGGCATTACAGCTCGGCGTATGACATGGCCATGATGGCGAAAGAATTGCTGAAGTACGAAAAAATCACCAAGTTCACCGGAACGTATGAAGATTATCTCCGTGAGGACTCTGATAAAAAATTCTGGCTGGTCAATACGAATAAGCTCGTGCGCTTTTATCCTGGAGTGGATGGGCTGAAAACAGGTTTCACAAATGAAGCCAAATATTGCTTGACGGCTACTGCTCAAAAGGATGGCATGCGTGCGATTGCAGTCGTGTTTGGGGCGCCTACTTCCAAGGCCAGGAATGCACAGGTAACGAAAATGCTGGATTATGCCTTCAGCCAGTACCAGACGCATCCTATGTTCAAGAAAGGACATGCACTTGGGAAAGCGGCCATTAGCAAAGGAGACCAGAAGACAATAAACGCTGTTACATCTGAAAGTGTATCTCTATTGACCAAAAAGGGAGCAGACGTAAAGGATGTAAAACAGAAAATCACTTTGAATAAAAGTCTTAAAGCACCTGTCGAAAAGGGTGACAGAGTAGGTACTTTGAAGCTGGTCAAAGACGGAAAAACCCTTGCAGAAACACCTCTAGTTGCCGATGCAAAGGTGGAGAAAGCCAGCTGGTGGATCCTGTATAAACGCTCGTTCGGGATGTTTACAAGAGCAGGAAGCCAGCAATAATCCAAATTTTCAACTAGAATTGTCGAAAACTCTGCCATTCCATCTAGTTTTAGCGAATAGGCACTAGTTTTGTTCTTAAGAAGGATTTGTCTTAATCAATGGAGAATTTGACTCACTATACCAGATAAGGAGGCTTTGGATAGTGAGTCTTAACATTGATATTGAAGTGAAGCATGACGTCTTATTGATTCGAGTTAGCGGTGAATTAGATCATCATACTGCAGACCAGCTTCGCGAGCAGGCAACAAAAGCCCTTGAAAACGAAGAAGTCCGCCACATTGTCTTGAACCTTGAACACCTCACCTTTATGGATAGTTCGGGTCTAGGGGTAGTTTTAGGAAGGTATAAACAAATCAAGCAGCTTCATGGAGAGATGGTCGTTTGTGCAATTTCTCCGCCAATCAAGAGGTTATTTGACATGTCGGGTTTATTCAAGATTATCCGTCTTGAACCGTCAGAAGAATATGCATTAGAGAGATTGGGGGTTGCTTGATACATGAAGAATGAAATGAATCTTCATTTTAGCGCACTAAGCCAAAATGAATCTTTCGCCCGTGTGACGGTTGCTGCATTCATCGCCCAGCTGGACCCAACGATGGATGAACTGACCGAAATAAAGACGGTAGTATCGGAAGCGGTAACGAACGCGATCATTCATGGATATGAAAGTAATCCAGATGGGAAAGTGTTTATTTCTGTGATGATTCAGGATGGAACTGTGGAAATGCTGATTAAGGACGAAGGAATTGGGATTCCAGATATCGATGAAGCCATGCAGCCTCTGTTTACATCCAAGCCTGAACTTGAAAGGTCCGGTATGGGCTTTACGATTATGGAAAATTTCATGGACGAAGTACAAGTGAGATCAGAGCCCGGCTTTGGGACAGAGATTCGTTTGAAAAAGCACCTGTCAAAGAGCAAAGCGCTGTGCAATTAAGGGAGTTCTGCCTATGGATGTGGAGGTAAAAAAGGATAATAGCCAAACGTATCTTAAGGACCATGAAGTCAAAGAACTGATTTTGAGAAGCCAGCAGGGTGACCAGGGGGCCAGGGACTTAATCGTCCAGAAAAATATGCGACTCGTATGGTCTGTCGTCCAGCGCTTCCTCAACAGGGGATATGAACCTGACGACCTGTTCCAGATTGGCAGCATCGGCCTCTTGAAATCAGTTGATAAATTTGACCTCTCGTATGACGTAAAGTTTTCGACGTATGCCGTTCCAATGATCATTGGTGAAATCCAGCGTTTCATCAGGGATGACGGCACCGTGAAGGTAAGCAGGTCACTAAAAGAAACCGGAAATAAGATAAGGAAAGCGAAGGATGAGCTTTCCAAAACATTGGGCAGGGTACCAACTGTCAATGAAATTGCCGAGTTTCTGGAACTCTCGCCTGAAGATGTGATCATGGCACAGGAAGCAAGCCGCAGTCCGGCATCCATCCATGAAACGGTGTACGAAAACGACGGCGACCCAATTACCCTGCTAGACCAGATTGACAACGGGGAAGAAGGCCGCTGGTTTGATAAAATTGCATTAAAAGAGGCAATTAACGAGCTCGACGAACGGGAAAGACTGATCGTGTATTTGAGGTACTATAAGGATCAGACTCAGTCCGAGGTCGCAGTCCGCCTGGGAATATCCCAAGTCCAGGTTTCACGTCTCGAAAAGAAAATACTGCAGCAAATGAAAGGCCGTATGGATCTTTGAATCCATATGGCTTTTTTGTCTGCAGGAAAAAGAGGCGTAATAATGCTCGGAAATCCCAGTTACTAGGAAAAGAGATCACCAATATAGCGTATGGCACCCGAAAAATCAAAATTCTGGAAAAATAGGTCACCAATAAGGCATATTGGTGCCCGGAAAATCAAGATACTGGAAAAATAGGTCACCAATGAAGCATATTGGTGCCCAGAAAATCAAGATACTGGAAAAATAGGTCACCAATGAAGCGTATTGGCGCCCGAAAAATCAAAATTCTGGAAAAAGAGGTCACCAATGAGGCATATTGGTGGCCAAAAAATCAAGAATCTGAAAAAACAGGTCACCAATAAACCCAACTAGTCCTTCCACAATAACCTAATCATCGTCTTTCTCTCTAATGCGCATCCCATCTTAACCAATTATTGGACTTCATGAAATAACTGCAGGAATCCATACTAAATATACGAGGAAAACACTGTGTTGGAAGTGAATCTGATGGAAAAAACGATTTATATCCGTATGCGGAATCGCGTTCAGGTCAAACCTGAGCAATCACTTTTGTTAAAGGATATTGCGCAGATCATTGCCAGCGAAGATATATTTCAGGAACTGGCCTCTCTTCAAGTTAAAAAGATTATGCCGAAGGACCATATTCACATTATCGATGTCATGAAGGTCATTCGTTTCATTGCTGGGATATATCCTGATCATGAAATCCAGACTGTTGGGCCTCCTCAAACGATCATCGAAGTGATTTACAAGAAAAAGGGGATGTCGGTTCCCTTCTTTATCCTTGTGTGGTTCCTGCTATTTTTCGGTGCAGCGTTGACTATCATGAACTTCCACGAAGATGTCAGCATGCAGTCGGTGCATCAGCGGCTTTATTTTATTATGACAGGAAAGGAAGTTGCGAAGCCGCTGTTATTCCAGATTCCCTATTCAATCGGCATTGGTCTGGGCATGATCCTGTTCTTTAACCATGTATTCAAAAAGAGGCTAAATGAAGAGCCGAGCCCGCTTGAAGTAGAAATGTTCAATTACCAGCAATCTCTTGATCAATACGTCATCCTGCATGAAAACAAGGAAAGCGTGAAACATCTTAATGACGATTAGTGTCTTGTTCATTGTTCTTATCGGGCTGGCAAGCGGGCTTGCTGTAGGGTCTGGTTTTGTTGCTTTCTTATCGGTTCTTGGAGTGATTCCCAGGCTAACACAGCTGACGAAGACAATGAAACTGATTTCCTGGTATGAGTGGGCAGTGGTACTCGGAGCTCTGCTTGGAACGGCAGGAAGCTTGAGAGATCCTGTGATGAATTTCTCTCCTTACGTGACTATTCCGCTTGGGTTGGCAGGGGGCGTCTTTGTCGGTATGCTGGCAGCTGCGTTGACAGAGGTCCTGAATGTACTCCCGATCCTCGCTAAAAGAGTCAGGGTAGATGACAAGCTTGAGACATTGTTGATGGCAATCGTGCTGGGCAAAATATTCGGATCATTATTCCATTGGATTTATTTCGTAGGACGTTGATTTTTGAATGCAGCTATAGGTAGTTTGACTGGAGTAGTTGCCCTGCCTACACCTGCAACGATAATAAATCCGGAAAAAATGAATGGCAGAAAGGACGGCAGAGAATGGCCGAAAAAAGGAAGGTAATCTTAATTACAGATGGTGATGATTATGCCCGGCGTGCAGTTGAGCATGTGGCTGCAGAAGTAGGCGGGCGGTGCATCTCTCTTTCACATGGCAATCCTTCTGTCCTTTCGGGGCCGCACCTTGTTAAATTAATCAAAAAAGCTGCAAAGGATCCTGTATTAGTTATGTTCGATGATAGTGGCTTTCTTGGAGAGGGAGCAGGAGAGAAAGCTCTTAAATACGTGGCTGAGCATGAAGATATTGAGGTGCTTGGAGCGATTGCTGTCGCTTCGAAAACTCATATGGCGGAATGGAGCCGCGTGGATTTTTGCATAGACCGGGAAGGTGAACTCACCCCCTATGGAGTGGACAAACATGGAATTCCAGAACTGGAAATGGGGAGAATTAACGGAGATACAGTGTACTGTTTGGATACGCTTGATGTCCCATTAATAATCGGAATAGGGGATATCGGTAAAATGGCACGCCGCGACCACTATAAAATCGGTTCGCCAATAACGAAGAAAGCAGTGGAAATCATCCTTGAAAGGAGCGGATTCTATGCCAAAGAACAATGACAAGCTGCCCATCCCGCAATCATTGGACGACGCTGAAAAATATATGAAAGAACACGTTGGCCTGGAAGCCAGTTTTGACCTTGGAGTCAGGAAACTGAAAATCCTTAAAAAGAATGTCCATTTTTATTATGTGAATGGTTTGTGCGATACTAGCTTCATCGTACATATTGTTGAAGAATTGGTGGACATCAATGATAACGAGAAACTTTCTACACATTTGCAAGAGATTGTCGAGAATCGGATTACCCACCAGTCTGTAGACAAGATCAAAACGATGGATGAGCTAGTTGATCAAGTTCTCTCGGGACTCATTGTTATATTGGTTGAGGGTGAACGCATAGGATTAGTGGTTGATGTCAGAAGCTACCCTGGTAGACAGCCACAGGAGCCTGATACAGAAAAGGTTGTGCGCGGATCCCGTGACGGCTTTGTTGAAAATATCATCGTCAATACAGCGTTGACAAGAAGGCGGATCAGGGATGAGAATCTGCGCTTTGAAATGATGAAGGTAGGCGAAAGGTCGAAATCAGACGTTGCGATTGGCTATATAAAAGATATCGCTAACCCTGATTTGATCAAAGTCATCAAAAAAGAACTGCAGGCTATTAAGATCGATGGCATCACGATGGCCGATAAAACAATTGAAGAATTTTTGGTGAAACAAGGCTATAACCCATACCCGCTGGTAAGGTATACGGAGCGTGCCGATGTAGCGGCGACCCATCTGCTAGAAGGACATGTCCTTATTTATGTTGATACATCTCCAAGCGTCATCATTACACCAACGACCTATTTCCACCATCTTCAGCATGCCGAAGAGTACAGGCAATCACCTGGTGTCGGGACAATGGTACGCTGGATACGATTCCTTGGGGTGCTCGCATCACTATTACTTTTGCCGTTATGGTACTTATTTGTTCAGAATCCCGATCTTCTGCCTGATAAA
Source organism: Bacillus sp. ISL-41 (assembly GCF_018613235.1). Classification (GTDB taxonomy): domain Bacteria; phylum Bacillota; class Bacilli; order Bacillales; family Cytobacillaceae; genus Mesobacillus. The sequence continues at coordinate 154,821 of NZ_JAGGQP010000016.1, read as the reverse complement.
ATTTCATTTATCGGGCCTAATGAAGACTCCAACATCCCGATCTTTTTGCAAATCATGCTAGCAGATGGAGGGATTGAGTTCCTGAGGATGGCGGCCATTCATACGCCGACACCGCTTTCCACTGCAATGGGTTTAATCGCTGCAGTCCTGATCGGGCAAATCGCCATCGATGTAGGGTTGTTCGTGCCAGAAGTCATTCTTTATGTGGCTGTTGCGGCAATCGGAACTTATGCGACACCAAGTTATGAACTTAGTATAGCGAACAAAATAGGAAGGGTATTCCTGTTGATTTCGACTGCTATATTCCATGTTCCGGGGTTTGTGGCAGGAACCACGGCCTGGCTGCTGCTGCTTGCCAGTATCAAGTCCTTGAACACTCCTTATCTGTGGCCATTCATTCCTTTTCACCCTATCGCCTTTATGCAGATATTGATCAGGAGGGCTGTGCCAGGTTCGAAAATCAGGCCTAGCATTGTCCATGCCCGAAACCGCTACAAGCAGCCATCAAAATCATGACAAGGTTGCAATTGCACGTTCCCTCAGATTATGGTAAAGTGTTTTTAATTTACTAAAGACTTAAAGCGAAAAATAAATAGACAGTTCATCAGATGAACTGTCTATTTATTTATCATTTTTCGGGACAGGATTTCAGGGTTTCACACAGCCATAGGACAAATTATGGCTGAATTAACTGAACAATGAAAAATTATATTTGAACAATGATTTTAATTGGCAAGGGATGAGGGGACAACATGGAATTTCATGGAACTGCAAAAGTTAATCGACTGGGGCACTTGGAAATTGGCGGTGTTGATACAATCCAATTGGCTGAAAAGTATGGAACCCCGCTGTACGTTTATGACGTTGCCTTGATCAGGGAACGGGCAAGAGCGTTTAAAAAAACATTCGAGAATGCTGGTATAACTGCTCAAGTAGCGTATGCGAGTAAAGCTTTCTCAACAGTGGCAATGGTGCAATTGGCAGCTGAAGAAGATCTTTCACTAGACGTCGTTTCTGGCGGAGAGCTTTATACGGCACTTGCTGCTGGCTTCCCGACAGAAAAAATTCATTTCCATGGCAACAACAAAAGCCGGGATGAGCTGATCATGGCCATAGAACATAATATTGGCTGCATCGTTGTCGATAACTTTTATGAATTGGACATGCTCAAGGATATTTGCAAAGAAAAGACTGCGGTGATCAAGGTTTTATTACGAGTGACACCTGGCATTGAAGCCCATACACATGACTATATTTTAACAGGACAGGAAGATTCGAAGTTTGGATTTGATTTACAGAACGGACAGGCTGAAGCGGCTTTGAAACTTTGTCTTGATAACAAAAATTTCGAAGTTCTTGGACTGCATTGCCATATTGGTTCACAGATTTTCGAAACAACAGGATTCATCCTGGCGGCACAGAAAATTTTTGAAAAGCTTAATCAGTGGAAAACGGATCTGTCTTTCGAGTCCAAAGTCCTCAATCTTGGCGGTGGATTTGGAATTCGCTATACAGACGAAGATGACCCAATACCGGCAGCTCAATATGTTGAAGAAATCATTGCGGAAGTGAAAAAGCAAGCTTCTCACTATTCGATGAATATGCCGGAAATTTGGATAGAGCCCGGTCGTTCTCTTGTCGGGGATGCTGGTACGACCCTTTACCGCGTTGGTTCACGAAAGGACGTACCGAATATTCGTCAGTACGTAGCTGTCGATGGAGGGATGAGCGATAATATTCGCCCAGCCTTGTACCAGGCTAAATATGAAGCAGTGCTTGCAAACAGAGTCATGGACAAACCTGAAGAGACTGTATCGATTGCCGGGAAATGCTGTGAATCTGGAGATATGCTGATTTGGGACCTCCCGCTGCCAAAGGCTGGAGACCGTGACCTTCTGGCTGTTTTTTGTACAGGTGCCTATGGGTATTCAATGGCGAATAATTATAATCGCCTTCCAAGACCAGCGGTGGTTTTCCTGGAAGATTCAAAGGATACCCTCGTCGTTCGCCGTGAAACATTTGAAGATATGGTAAAATTAGATCTTCCTTTCAAAGAAAAGGTGAAAAATTAAAGCTGCTCTCCCGCAGCTTTTTTTACAAGATAAGAAGTGAAAATCTACTTCGTTGGCTAAAAACCCGGTCTTGTTGTAAAATTACAGATTGGGAGGGATTCCGTTTGAGAAAGAACAACTGGCTGTTATTCGCATTATTACTTTTAATGTCTATTGGCTGGGGAGCTTATTACTGGTTTTTTATCGTACCAGGACAATAGGTTTCTGAAAAAATTTGAAGTATCGTTAGAGATTATGTATGATATTATCAATTGAATTAAATGAAGAACCATAAATTGAGGAAAAACATATAGTATCAAAATAGGGTTTTTACATGTAATTTTCTTCGATTCCATTTTAAGGGAAGATAGGGTTTAAATTAAATGGGATATGGGAAAAATAGTTCTGTTTTCATTCCATTATTATTGTCAAACCACAATGAGGGATATTTATGCTAATTCGATATAAAAAGGCATTTGAAAAGATTGCAATGGGATTATTATCTTTCATGCCAAATGAAAAGGATCTGAAAAAACTTCAGCAAACGATGAGGAATTATGAAGCAGATGATTCGTGGCAGCTGTTTTTATGGAAAGAAGGGGAAGATATCATCGGACTGTTGGGTGTTAACTTCACTGAAGAGAAAATGATGCAGCTTCTTCACATCTCAGTGAATCCATCACATCGCCATCAGGGAATTGGAAGGCGTATGGTTAATTCTCTGCAGGAGATGTTTCCAGAATGGACAGCAGCTGCAAATGCTGAAACAGCATCCTTTTTTGAAAAATGCATCGAGGAAGACAATAGTGTAGAAGGCAGTGGATGTTAATCCAGCTGCCTTTTATTATTCTCTGTTTTTCCTTTCCTCGAGAGCCATCCGCCGGTCTGAAATCACATCAGTTCGGTCACGTGTTGAGTGTCGATGGATTAAATCGGGATTTTGCAGATCGCTGCTTGCTCCCCATGTAAAACCATTTTTCCTGCATTCTTCATGGCAAAGCTTTTTAAGCTCGGAATCACATACAGGCAGGTTAAAGCTGGTGTATGGAAGTCTGTTTAGCAAGTCTTCCTTTCTTTTATCAAGTGTGCCATACAAAAGTTCAGGATCGATCCCCAAACGGCTTGTCGCTTCCTTGTCATCTGCAAAGATCTCCATCGCTTTAATTAAAGTCCTTGTTGCACCGGAAAAATTTTTACGGCGATGGTGGTAATTTGATACTGCCAACAGGATCAATGCAACCCAGATGGATTTTTTATTGCCGGAATCTGTCGCTTTCCAATATTCTTCCAGGATTTCGTGACATTCAAAATAATCCCTGTCTCCGTGGAAATGAGCGAGATATTGTATATAGGATATTGGATATTTTGTCATGAAATTACCCCCTATCAAGTACTACTAGCTTAGCATATATTCAATTAAAAGATAAAAAGCAGCGGTTGCAATCAGCCAAATATAAAAATGCCCGGCTGGTGCCGGGCATCTTCGTCTTTGGTACTGGCTTATAACCAGGCAGCACCAACGATGATGAGCAAAATGAAAAGCACGACAATTAATGCGAAGCCTGCTCCGTATCCATAACCTTTTCCATCAGACATTTAACATAACCTCCTAATAGTGAAATAGCCTAGTATTCATTTTCAGCATATGCAGCAACAGGGGGAAAGGTTTGGGCGGTTGTGCTATTTATAATAAAGACTTCAGTTTTAACGATGTAAATTAGTAATGGATAACATGAAGTTTATCTACTATACTTATATAATGATGCAGTTCAATATAGGAATTTTGGTGGGAAATGATGCAATATAACGTGAAAATCGAGGCCTTTGAGGGTCCTTTGGATTTACTTCTGCACTTGATCAATCGTTTGGAGATTGATATTTACGATATACCGGTAGCGGAAATAACGGAACAATATTTAATGTACATCCATGCGATGAAGGAATTGCAGCTTGATGTCGCAAGTGAATATCTCGTGATGGCAGCGACGCTGTTAGCAATTAAAAGCAAGATGCTTCTCCCTAAGCATGAAGAAGAACTGGAAGATGATTTTGAATTTGATGATGATGGGGATCCGCGAAATGAACTCGTGGAGAGATTGATTGAATATAAAAAATTCAAAGAGGCAGCAAGTGATCTTAAATCCCTTGAGGAGGAACGGGGTCTTATGTACACCAAACCTCCTAGTGACCTAACTGAATATGCCCATGAAATTAAGGGTGAAAATACCGACTTGAATATCTCTTTGTATGACATGCTAGGTGCATTTCAAAAACTTTTAAGAAGGAAGAAGCTGCAAAGGCCCATTTCAACCAAAATTGCCCGTCAGGAAATTTCCATTGAAAAAAGGATGGACGAGGTACTCAGCTTCCTGAAAGAAAGCGGCGAAAGGAAAAAGTTCTATGACTTGTTTCCTGAATCTGACCGAGAGCATATTGTTGTTACATTCCTGGCAATTCTAGAGTTGATCAAACGGAAAGAAATCGACATAGAACAAGAGCAGAACTTTGCAGAAATATATATGACAGCCAGAAAGGAGTAAGGGCGTGGGAATAGTGAAGTGGAAAGGAATATTGGAGAGCCTCCTGTTTGCCGCAGGTGATGAAGGATTGAGCATGAAGCAAATAACAGCTGTACTTGAAGTAGATGAAATCCAGGCAAATGAAATTGTTACCGGACTTCAGCAGGATTATGAAGATGACGAAAACCGCGGAATAACAGTCGTTCAGCTCGCTGGAGTATACCAGCTGGCCACGAAAAAAGAACATGCCGATTACTTAAAAAAGCTTGTGGAATCTCCTGGAACCGCGCACTTGTCACAAGCAGCACTTGAAACTTTGGCGATTGTAGCCTATAAGCAGCCAATTACAAGGGCTGAAATCGAGGAGATCCGCGGGGTAAAAACGGAAAGACCTCTTCATACTCTGTCATCAAGGGCTTTGATAAAAGAAGTTGGAAGAGCAGAAGGAACGGGACGGGCCATTTTATATGGAACGACTAAAGAATTTCTCGATTATTTCGGATTGAAAAATATAAGTGAACTGCCTCCGCTTCCTGATCATATTGAGGATGACGAATTGCAGGACGACGCAGATTTATTCTTTGAGAAATTCCAGGAAACAATGGAGACGGATCAATAGCTTTTGTGCACAAAGTTTGGAATTTATGATAAAATCAAAATAATTATTTGAGAAATGCAGGACGAGTGCCAGAATGCTGGCATCTTTCAAAAGCATTTCTTTCTACATAACAATTTTAGAATGAATGTCCAACGGGAGGAATACCATGCTTATAAAGCAATGTATTGGTTATGAACTTGAAAAAGAAAAATCAAACACCTCGGAGGATTTTTTCAACCGAAGCGAAGTAACATTTGTGGAAGAAGGCAAGGAGAAAACCCTGCATGTCCTTTATGTGAGGTATTTTGATGAGTTAGCTGGAAGTGTCACTCCATTTGAACAGGATCCAATCTTCAACACCGGAAGCAAGGAAGTATATATGAGGGATTTGGTGGCATTAGCTGCCTTATTGAAAAATCCGGGATATCGCCATCGTAAAAGGGTATATATAAATGAACAGAGAGAGTTCGCGGATATTTTCAAAGGTCTGGATTATAGCAAGGTACCTGGGATATACGAAGGCATCGAGCAAAAAGGCAGCTTTGAAGTGCGCTCTCCCTTGGATTATATTATCCAGCCGATATAGTTTCGTTAACTTTGTTGTCTTTACTCTCAGACTTTTAAGATTCGTGGTCGCGGGAATTCACTTTAATGAAACCCAATTCCAGAATTGAATCGACTAGGAAAGTCCGTCGCAAAGAAGCAACGTCGAAGGTGAAATGGTTAAAATCCAGTGGGGGTGTCAATTTGGGAAATACAATCGTAAAAACACAAATCGAGGAAGTAAGGGGATTTCTGGCGGATACCGTAATGAAGCTGGAGAACTACCTGAATCAAACAACCCTTGAAAAACTAAAACAAGGGCAGCCATCAGATGAAGAATACAATAAAACGATTCTTTCAAGCCTTCGAAAGCTTGCTGTATACTGTGATGAAGGCCTGGATGCGTGCAGGGTGATTCTGCAGGCAGAAGTCTTTTCAAAGCCGGCAGCTGAGAAGACGCTCTACCGAATCTACTATCAGTGCATTGAAGAATTCTTCTCTCCTAAAAACGATGCATGGTATGAGGACAGCAGAGCTGCTTATACTGGAAAAAATGCAATCAAGTTCAGGCAGCAAGTGCCGGCTGAATTAAACGAACTTATGGTCAGCCTTGAAAGTGGTTTTCAGAGAGCCCGCGAAGAACTTGAATATTACGAAACAGATTATCGGACAAAAATGCTTCAATCAAGATAATGATTACCACGGGAACAGCTATTTAACTGGCTGTTCCCTTTTTATTTGGAAATTGGCTGTCTGGCTTGCTCAAATTCAGGGAAATATTCAACTCGCCGCTGTTCTCGTCCTCCAATTTGTGTCATAACACTCCTTGTCCTGCATAAACTTGTACAAACTGCCAAAGGAGACGAGGGTCTGTCAATGAAAAGGATTGGGATGAAGTTATTGTTAATTGTCACTCTGTTGATCTACAGCATTCCTCAAACAGCGCAGGCTTCTGTGTCGGTAAGTGCCCGAAGCGCTATTTTGATAGAACAGGAATCTGGCAGGGTGTTATTTGAGAAAGATGCGCACAGAGTAAGCAGGATTGCCAGTATCACTAAAATCATGACTGCCATTCTTGCGATAGAATCTGGTAAATTGGATGAAAAGGTGAAAGTGAGCGAGAATGCTGTTCGTGCTGAAGGATCTTCCATTTACTTGAAGCCGGGAGAAAAGATCAGGCTGGAGGATCTAGTGTATGGTTTGATGCTGAGATCGGGTAATGATGCTGCTGTTGCAATCGCGGAATATGTTGGCGGCAGTCTGGATGGATTTGCTTACTTGATGAACGAAAAAGCGCAGCAAATCGGTATGGAAAATACCCATTTCTCCAATCCCCACGGGTTGGATGACCATGAGGACCACATTTCCACAGCATATGACATGGCTCTTCTTACACGGTATGCAATGGAAAATGAGGTTTATAAGGAGATTTCCGGTACAAAAATTCACAGGGCTCCTAATCCAACAGAAACATGGGACAGGGTATGGAAAAATAAGAACCGCCTTCTGACAGAGAAATATAAATATAGCACCGGTGGAAAGACTGGTTATACAAAACGGGCGAAAAGAACTTTGGTCTCAACCGCCCAAAAGGATGATTTTGAGTTAATCGCAGTCACTCTCAATGCGCCTGACGATTGGAATGACCACATCCAGATGTTTGAAACGGCATTTTCAAATTATGACATCGTGGAAATTCTTTCTAAAGGTAAAGTGAAAGGGATAAAGGGTTCGGATTATAAAAATAAAGTTTATCTGGACCATTCATTTGTATACCCGCTCACTTCAGAAGAAGAGGACCTGGTCAAAGTGGAATATAGATTGAAAAAAGCGGCACCAGTCGGAGAGGACACTCGAACTCCTATCGCAGGCCGGGCAAATGTCTTTATAGATGGTAAACAGATTGCAAGTTTACCTGTTTATTACCAAGTGGAGGAAAAAGAGAAAAACTCCTTCTTCGACCTTTTTAAAAATATTTTTACCTCAATAGCAGGGGTCCAGGATCATGGTTAACTATATCTGGGTGGTAATGATCTTAATTGGCCTTGGCTTTGCGATGGTGAATGGCACAATGGCTGAGGTGAACGAGGCTGTTTTTACGGGTGCTAAGGAAGCAATCACACTTAGTATCGGATTGATCAGCATCCTTGTTTTTTGGCTCGGGATGATGAGGATTGCGGAAGATTCTGGACTTTTATCAAAGCTTTCATCTTTATTTAAGCCTTTGATTTCAAAGTTGTTTCCCGAAGTCCCAGCCAGCCACCCGGCGATGGGCTACATACTGTCGAATATGATTGCGAATATGTTTGGGCTTGGGAATGCTGCTACACCTCTGGGAATCAAGGCAATGGAAGAACTAAAGAAGTTGAATGATGGGAAAAACGAAGCCAGCAGGTCGATGATCACTTTCCTTGCGATCAACACAGCAAGCATCACCCTCATTCCAACCACTGTTATCGCGATAAGGATGAATTATGATTCCGCCAACCCGACAGATATAGTTGGGCCGACTCTTGTGGCAACTGCTGTCTCTGCTTTTGCAGCGATATTAATAGACCGTTTCTTTTACTATAGAAGAAGCAAGAAGGGGTAAATCAAAATGGAAATTGTATCTGCGATATCACTATGGTTCATCCCTGTTTTGATCGCTTTTATCTTGATTTATGGCACGTATAAAAAAGTTCCCACATATGAAAGCTTTGTAGAAGGCGGCAAAGAAGGGATCAAAATGGCTGTTTCCATCATGCCCTTCCTGGTGGGGATGATGGTCGCCATTGCGGTTTTCAGGGCGTCAGGCGCACTTGATGTCATGGTGAATTGGATGCGGCCTGGACTTGAGATGGTGGGGATACCGGCAGAAATAGTTCCGCTTGCGCTGATCAGGCCGATCTCTGGTACAGCGGCACTCGGAATTACCAGCGACCTGATTGGTGTCCATGGGCCTGATTCTTTTATCGGAACTCTTGCAGCCACCCTTCAGGGAAGTACGGACACTACGTTCTATGTCCTCACCGTTTATTTCGGAGCCGTCGGGATTAAAAAAATGGGAGACGCACTCAAAGTCGGTCTCCTTGCTGACGCAGTTGCCATCATAACAGCTATTATCGTAGTCACGTTCATGTTCTCAAAATAAAGAAGATACCTTAAGCGGGTACGATAACTGAAAGTTTGTTTCATAGTGTGGGACAATAAACTGAAATATTCCGTTTAAATTGGTAACGACCCTTATTTCATTAAAAATAAGGGTCGTTTTTCCGTCTATTTCATTCAAATCGTTGGAATTTATCCTATTTAAAGCAATTAACCGGAATATCTCCACTTATTTCTGCCGTTCAATCACCCTCTATATACAATAGCCGGAAATTATCCGCGAATGAATTCTCATGCCTACAAGAATATCAACACTGAATAATAATAGAGCCTATTCTAATGGACAGAAAAACATTATTATATAAGAAAAACATCCGTTTAGCAGGAGAGCGTAACGAAACAATGTTAAAAAACAATTAACATTCCCTATTTATTTTTCGCTTTTTACACCATTGCTTACTTTGAAAACAGCGAGAGTTATGTCATAATTCATAAGGATGGATTAGATATTAATATTAACCATAGGTAATTGATATTAACTAGGAGTGACCTTAATGGAAAGACTGCAAAAAGTGATTGCTCATGCAGGAATAGCATCGAGACGAAAAGCTGAGGAAATGATCCTCGAAGGAAGGGTCAAGGTAAATGGCAGTGTTGTCAAAGAACTTGGCCGGAAGGTGACTTCATCTGACAGAGTCGAAGTGGATGGAGTCCAGATCGAGGGGGAAGAACCGGTATATTTCCTGTTTTATAAACCCCGCGGTGTTATTTCGAGTGTACAGGATGATAAAGGGCGCAAAGTGGTTACGGATTTTTTCCAGACAATCGAGCAGCGCATCTATCCTGTAGGGCGGCTGGATTATGATACATCAGGGCTGCTATTGTTGACGAATGATGGAGAATTCGCGAATCTGCTCATGCACCCAAGCAATGAAATTGATAAGGTGTATGTTGCAAAGGTTAAAGGAATCCCTTCAAAGGAAAAGCTGACAAGCCTGGCTAGAGGAGTCATGCTGGAGGATGGGAAAACTGCGCCGGCGAGGACAAAATTGCTGAGTGTTGATAAAAAGAAAGATTCCGCCATTGTTGAAATAACCATCCACGAGGGCCGTAATCGGCAGGTCAGAAGGATGTTCGACGCAATCGGGCACCCGGTATTAAAGCTGAAAAGGGAAAAGTATGGATTCCTGACGCTAAATGGCTTACGGACGGGGGAAATCAGGGAGCTTACACATCATGAAGTGAAACAGCTCCGTGTCCTGGCTATGAAAAAGTCTTAGACTTACTAACATGGATGTAGTTAGAATGTTATAATGAGGGAGAAATACGGTGGGAGGTTTAGGAATGAAAAATAAACGTCTAATCACTAGAACAATTATTCTCGCGGTTATGGCTCTGGCAGTTGGCTATACTTTGTACGCTAACATGAATAAAGATAAAAACCAGAAGATTGTGATTGGAAAACCTGCTCCTGATTTTGTCCTTGTTGATATGGAAGGGAATAAACACAGGCTTTCTGATTATAAAGGGCAAGGAGTTTTCCTTAATTTTTGGGCAACATGGTGCAAGCCATGCGAGCGGGAGATGCCTTATATCGAAAATCAGTACCAGCAGTTCAAGGATCAGGGTGTCCAGGTGCTGGCAATTGACTCCGGTGAATCAGAACTTGCCGTTAATAGGTTTATTGAGCGAAAAGGCATGACTTTTCCAGTTCTGATCGACGAGGGACCAGTACAGGCAGCGTATGGAATCAACCCGTTGCCAATAACCTTCTTGATTGATAAAGAAGGAAATGTCGTAAAAAGCCATACTGGGGAATTATCTGAAGAAACAGTCCGTGAATTCATGGAACAGATTAAACCTTAAAAAGTAAGGGGAACAGGGAGTTTTTACTATGAACGAAGTAAAATGTGAGTGCGGCCATGTAAATCCGCAGGGAACGATCCTATGTGAATCTTGCGGAAGAGTGCTGGAAGAAAAAGAGAAAGAAAAGCAGCTCGTTGATATGCGCTATGAAGGAAGTGCGCGCCGATCACAAACCTATAACAAGACATTCATCGATAAAATCTGGAATTTCTTTTCTTCAGTGAAAGTTGGGGTTTGGCTAATCGTCATCCTCTTAATTGCATCTTCTTTAGGAACGATTTTTCCACAGGAAATGTACATTCCGCCCGTCATGCCTCCATGGGAATACTATGAAGAGCAATACGGTTGGATGGGAAAGCTTTACTATGATCTTGGCTTCCACAACCTCTACAGTTCCTGGTGGTATCTGCTTTTGATCGCAGCTTTAGGTATATCACTTGTTATCGCAAGCCTTGACAGGGTGGTTCCCTTATACAGGTCATTGAAAAACCAAAGGGTTTCAAGACATGAGAGCTTTTTGAAGCGCCAGAGAATGTTCAGCGCTTCAGATGCGGTCCTAACAGATGAAGCATTAGGAAAAATCAAGGAAAATCTGACGAAAAAACGCTATAAGCTGCGCGAGGAAAATGGCGATATCCTCGCCGAAAAAAACCGTTTTTCACGCTGGGGCCCATATGTAAACCACCTAGGCTTGATTATCTTTTTGATTGGCGGCATGCTCAGATTCGTTCCTGGAATGTACGTGGATGAAATCCTGTGGCTGAGGGAAGGCGAAACAAAAGCAATTCCTGGCACAGAAGGCCGCTATTATCTTGAAAACAATCAATTTATCTTCGAAGTCTATGATAAAGATAAAGATGAGGAAGTCTTTCAGGATGCAATCAACAAAGCAGGAACTGTAGTTAAAAACTATCAGACTGACGCTACTTTATACAAGAGACAGGGAGAAATTGTCCCGGGTGAAAAACCTGAGCTTGAAAAGATTCGTGACCAGGCTATCCAGGTGAACAAGCCTCTGAAAATCGATGGCTTTGCCTTGTACCAGGTCGATTACAAACTTGATGAAATGAGCAAAATGGCTTTTACACTCGAAAATAAAGAGACAGGGAAAATGTTTGGTGATGTGACTGTAGACTTATATGACCCAGAAATGAAGTACGATTTAGGAAATGGGTACAAAGTCGAAGTGATGAGCTATTTCCCGGATTTTGAGTTCAATGAAGATGGGGAACCGGCAACGAAGTCCCGAATTCCCAATAACCCTGCTTTTATTTTTAAAATGTTCTCTCCTGAGAATACAGAAGGTGAAGTCAGTTTCGTAGCCATCAGGCAGAATCTCGAGCCTTTGGGTGAAAATGACTACAAGATGACATTCGCAGGGATTGAAACGAAGAATGTAACGGCCCTTACTGTCAGAAAAGACCATACCCTTTGGATCATTGGTCTTGGTGGATTAATATTCATGATTGGTGTCATCCAGGGGGCATATTGGAACCATCGACGTGTATGGTTAAGAAGAATAAATAACCAGGTATGGACTGCGGCACATACAAATAAAAACTGGCATGGTTTAAAAAGAGAGCTAGAAGAAGTCTTTTCCGATTCCGGAATAGAGGCTCCTGAGGACCAGGTGGCAGAAGAAAAGAAGGAGTAAGGAGGGAAAATAATGGTTGAGTTGAGTTCTAATTTTCTGTTTGCAGCGTTTATCCTCTATCTAGTCGGCATCTTGTTTTTCGGGGGAGCTATTAAGGATAAAAGGCATGCTGATAAAAAAAATGCCCCAAATAAATGGGCGAATATTGGAGTCATTGTAACTATTGCGGGTTTCCTTTCCCAATTGACATTTTTTATCTTAAGATGGATTGCTTCCGGTCACGCACCGGTCAGCAACCTGTTTGAATTTACGACATTCTTCGGCATGTCATTGGTAGGAGCATTTATCTTCATTTATTTCATGTATAAAACTCCATTGCTGGGACTGTTCACATTGCCTGTGGCTGCTTTGATCATCGCCTATGGAAGCATGTTCCCAAGGGAAGTCACTCCATTGATTCCGGCGCTTCAAAGCTACTGGCTCCATATTCACGTAACGACGACAGCGATCGGACAAGCAATCCTGGCGATCAGTTTTGCTGCTGGTTTGATTTATCTCGTTAAAAGTGTTGACCAGACGAAGAAAACAAAAAGTACATTATGGCTTGAAGTTGTCTTGTTTGGCTTGATCAGCACGCTTGGCTTCGTGTTTGTTTCAAGTTTCTTCGCAGCAACAGATTATACAGCGAATTTTAACTATATCAACAAGGATGGCCAGCCTGCCACAGAGGAATATACAATTCCAGCTTTAGTGGGACCGCATCAATTTGAGCTGACTGATAAAGACCGTTTTAAACCATTATTCGAGACACCTGCAATCATCAGTGCAAAGAAGCTGAATACTGTTATTTGGTCGCTCGCAGCGGGTATAGTATTATATGTATTACTAAGACTCATCCTGCGGAAGCGAATTGCTGCGGCATTGCAGCCATGGACGAAGAACATCAATATGGATCTCGTTGATGAGATTGGCTATCGTTCTGTATTGATCGGCTTCCCGGTATTCACGCTTGGCGGACTGATTTTTGCGATGATCTGGGCTCAGATTGCCTGGACTCGCTTCTGGGGCTGGGACCCAAAGGAAGTTTGGGCATTGATAACCTGGCTTTTCTATGCGGCCTTCCTGCATCTGCGCCTTTCAAAAGGGTGGCATGGAGAAAAATCCGCATGGCTTGCGGTCATTGGTTTTATCATTATCATGTTCAACCTGGTAGCAGTTAACCTTGTAATTGCAGGTCTGCATTCTTATGCAGGTTCCTAATTTGTGTCAATTTTATGACTGCCTTCACTGTCTTAAGTGAAGGCCTTTTTTAAAAAATCATGGCAAGTAGACGCATGTTTATGTAAAATAATCGCAGGGAGGGATATACCTTATGGAAAAAGACGTGAAGATTTTAGTAGTGGATGATGAAGAAAGAATCAGACGATTATTGAAGATGTATCTTGAAAGAGAGAATTATATAATTGATGAAGCCGAAGATGGAAATGAAGCGCTGGCAAAATCGCTTGCCAACGATTATGACGTAATCCTTCTAGATTTGATGATGCCTGGGAAAGACGGAATCGAGGTTTGCCGTGACCTTCGTGAAAAGAAGTCAACACCTGTGATCATGCTTACCGCGAAAGGTGAGGAAGTGAACAGGGTACAAGGCTTCGAGGTAGGGACTGATGATTACATCGTTAAACCGTTCAGCCCTCGTGAAGTTGTGCTGCGCGTAAAAGCAATGCTTCGACGCTCATCGAGCACAAGTTACCTGCAGACTGAGACGACTGCAAAAGACGTGATTGTTTTCCCTCATTTAACCATTGATAATGATGCCCATAGGGTTTTAGCTGATGGCAAAGAAGTCAGCCTGACGCCTAAGGAATATGAATTGCTCTACTTCCTTGCGAAAGCCCCTGATAAGGTTTTTGATCGCGAGCAATTATTGAAGGAAGTTTGGCATTATGAATTTTTCGGCGATTTGCGTACGGTAGATACTCATGTTAAAAGATTGCGCGAAAAGCTGAACAAAGTATCTGAACAGGCAGCAAAGATGATTGTGACAGTCTGGGGTGTTGGCTACAAGTTCGAGGTAGTCAATGAATGATGTTTTGGCGCAGTGTAGTAGGTAAGCTTTGGATTACCATCCTTTTGCTGGTTTCATTTGTATTGTTCATCCTGACAGTTATGCTGATGGAATTCTTTGAAAATTATCACATTAATGAAACCAGGAAAGGAATGACCAATACTGCAGAAAAAATAGCAAGGGTACTGGAAGATCATCCCGGCCAGGAGGAACAATTAGGTCTTGAAATTGCATGGGAAATGGTCGACGATGACTCCAGGGTAACGGTCATTAAAGATCAGAATACGTATTTTTACTCACCTGGTGGAGAAGACACGACACATGTACCCATATCATTTTTTATGAATGACGAGGATCTCTCTGCTGTTTTTAAGAATGACAAAACGGTAGATATCATTACTTCCATGCCAGGTATTTCAAACGATGTTGATGATACCCAATATTTAATGATCGGTGTTCCGTTGCACCAGTTTGAAAATGAAAATGGCGCAGTCTTCATTTATCAGTCACTAGAGGTAATGGAAGAGACGACCAGGCTGACCACCAAGTTCATCTTGCTCGCTGCCGGCGTTGCAATAGTCCTGACGACAATTTTTGCATTTTTCCTGTCCACAAGGATTACTGCTCCATTGCGAAAAATGAGGGAAGCAGCCTTTGAAGTTGCCAGAGGTAAGTTTGATACAAAGGTGCCAATCCTCACCCATGATGAAATAGGGGAATTAGCGACTGCCTTCAATCAGATGGGCAGGCAGCTGAAATTCAACATGAACGCATTGAGTCAGGAAAAAGAACAGCTGACAAGCATCCTCAGCAGCATGGCAGATGGTGTGATCACATTCAATCGTGATGGTACAATTTTGATTACCAATCCGCCTGCCGAAATCTTCCTGAGATACTGGTATTATGAGCAGGGTCTGGCTTCCGAAAATACAGATGCCGTGCCATCTGAAGTCATGGAGTTATTCCAGCTTGCCGTCAATACGGAGAAAGAGCAGGTTGGGGAGATTACGGCCCAGGGAAGGACATGGGTAATCATCGTCAGCCCGCTTTATAATAAGAGATTCATCCGAGGAGCTGTAGCTGTTGTCCGCGATATGACAGAGGAACGAAAGCTCGACAAAATGAGAGAAGACTTCATCGCAAATGTTTCACACGAATTAAGGACGCCGATTTCGATGATGCAAGGATATAGTGAAGCAATCGTCGATGACATCGCGCAAACAGATGAAGAAAAGAAGGAAATGGCCAAAGTCATTTACGATGAATCCCTAAGGATGGGCCGACTTGTTAATGAACTGCTCGATTTAGCCCGTATGGAAGCAGGACATATTCTTCTTAACGTTGAAACCGTCGAGATTAGTCCTTATGTCAATCGGATCATCCGTAAATTCCATGGCCTTGCGAAGGAGAAGGGGATTGAGTTAACTGTCCACTTCGATTCAGAAGAAATTGATTTTCGATTTGATCCAGACCGCATCGAACAGGTCCTTACCAATTTGATTGATAATGCAATCAGGCATGTCCCGGATTCTGCATCTGTTGTAATCAGCGGTAAAACCGATGAACGCGGCTTATATTTTGAGGTGAGCGACCAGGGGCCTGGTATTTCTGAGGAAGACTTGCCATTCTTATTCGAGAGATTCTATAAAGGCGATAAGTCAAGAACTCGAGGCGTATCGGGTACGGGTCTTGGACTAGCCATCGCCAAGAATATTATCGACGCACATCGAGGGAATATCTCGGTAAAAAGCAAACTCGGACAAGGTACGACATTTTCCTTTTTCATCCCTCGAAATATTGAATAACTTGCCGACTATTCTTGATTCACAAGGAACAATTAACGAGTCCATTCCGTTTTTGGGATGGGCTTCTTTGTCTTTTGGAAACGAAAAATCGTTAATATGGCTCTATCGGACAAACTGAAGTGGAACTTAGGGGAAAGTGTCCGTTAGAGCACCTCTATCGGACAAATGCGAGTGGCAACAAGGAAAAAGTGTCCATAAGAACTCCTCAATCGGACAAATCTAAAGAAAATCAGGAGAAAATTGTTCATTAGTACCCTTCCAACAGATTTATTTATTCTATAGCCTGCTTCATTTTGGAAAACCATTATAATTTTACGTAACTTCATCGAATATTTTGTCCGCGAAAATTCCTTCCATTTCCATTCTAAAAATAATATAGTTAATATGAAACTTTTATTAATACTTTACGACTAATCTAATGAATACGGAGGCGAATAGAGCTATGAACTCCGTTTTTGATGAATTGTATCAAAAATATCATCATGACGTTTTTCAATTTTTATTTTATATGGTAAAAAGCAGGGAGCTGGCTGAAGACCTTGTACAGGAAGTCTACATCCGCGTATTAAAGGCGTATGATCGGTTTGAGGGAAAGAGCAGTGAAAAGACATGGCTGTTTTCGATTGCCAAAAATGTCGCGATTGATCATTTCCGCAAACAGAAGGGCTGGAAGCAGCGATTGCTTGAATCCTTTGATATGTCTGCACGCCAGGTAAGGGACGATCAGCCCCTTCCTGAAGAAATGGCACTTCAAAGTGAAGAGATCCAACTGATGTACAAGTGCCTTGACCAATGCACGGTTGACCAGAGAATGGTCATCATCATGCGCTATATACATGAATTAACGATAAGCGAAACAGCAGAAGCTTTATCATGGACGGAAAGCAAGGTAAAGACGACTCAGCACCGTGCTTTAAAGACATTGAAAAAGCTGATGGAAGAAATGATTGAAAAGGAAGGGATGACTAGTGAAAAAGTCACAGCTAAGCGATAAGCAGCTAGAAGAAATCCTCGGCCAAATGCCTAAGATAAAAGATCATCGCGACTCTCGTGACATTTATCAGAATATCGCCCATCGTGTAGAAAAAAGAAAGAAAATGCCAGCCTGGGTTATTCCAGGCGCAGCTCTTGCCGCTGTGCTCTTCCTCGCCTTTATTCTTTCTCCGGGCTTGCTGGGTGTCAACCAGTCATCTCATGAAAGCATGGATCGCAACTCCGCAACTGGAGCCGAATCTTCAATGGAGATGGATACAGCTGCCAGGGATGATTCGGCAAATGAAAAAAGTACTGGGGAACAGGAAAACACATTCATGGCGGAGTCAGCAGATGGTGAGCAAAAAAAGGCGGATTTCGCTGCATTGGATCAAGCAGACCCTTATGACGGCCTGATTTCTATATATGCAGAAGAAGTAGACACCGAGACTACGGAACTCCTTACCTATGCCATTCCCGACCAGCAGGTTATGACTGTTGTCCCAGTTACTGTTACAATACCCAAGCAAGAAGGAAAAAGCTGGATTGACAGCTATACGGAAACAATGCCGATGTTAAAAGAAGAGGAATGGGGATTAACCGAGTACTATCCAATGGATGCATCATGGAGTTACGATGAAGCGAAGAAGGCATTGACAATGGATGTAAAACAAACTCACCCGTATCAATATGGAAGTGCTGCAAACGTTATTTTTGTTGATTCCATGACACAGAATTTTTCGCAAGCAGGGATCGATAAAATGGTACTGACTACAGAGAGCAAACCTGGGATAGACATGGGCAACTATGGCGCTATGAAGGAGCTGCCAATCAACACGGGAACTTCTAATAGAAGAGCTTACTTGTTCTTGCCAGTGGAAGGCATGCCTAACCCATACCTTGTACCGACTAAAGAACAGCACAAAACAATTGGTGAAGCATTTTTGCAGATGATAAAAGGTGATGAAATAGGCTACCTTTCACCTTCTCTTCCGGATAGTTTCAAGCTGGCCCAAACGGAACAAAATGAAGATAAAGTTTTAGAGATTACTCTTGATGAGGATACAACTTTAGACGAAAGTTTCCTGCCGAATCTCGAGGCGATCCTAATGACTGCAAGCGAGTTTGATTACTCAGGTGTCAGGTTCACAAATGCGAATATTGATCAGCTTGGACCTTTCAATCTGAACGAAGTCCTCCCGCTGCCACTCGCTCCAAACAAGAAAAATATCAACTAAAAGAAAGGCCATCAGGTCTTTCTTTTTTTGTTTCTTAGTAAATTATAAAATTATTTATTTGTGGATAACTACATGTAGTATTCTTAATCCAGCTCCAGCGCCTAGCCCCTCGAGTCGCTTCGGTCGGCCCAATGAAGTCAAAGAACGACTTCAATGTTCGGCCATCCAGCGCTTGTCGGGGCTGAACGAGGCGCTTGCGCTTTTTGTTCTGGAGGGAAGTGGGACCTCAATACCGAAACAAAAACAAATTTTCCTTCTTTTGCATAAAAAAGCAGTTTCCCACCAATTATAACGAATGTGCTTTTTTTAGCTGCTGATTTTTCCAACCAAACAGTTCTATTTTTGTACAGGCTGTCATAGGGATGGAAAGGGATGTAAAAAGTTAAGGAGGAAGAAAATGCAGGATTACATAAAGCGTTTACTCATTGCCGGGATCATGGCACTCTGTATCAGCTTATTATTTCTTGGCGGAAAGCACTCTCAGGCAGAAATGCTCGATTTAACAGAATTGACTTCAGATTGGATTTGGCCTGCCGATGGAGTTGTAACGGATTTATATGGAACCCGACATGGCCACCATAAGGGAATTGACATTGCTGGTGAATTCAAAACACCAATACATAGCGTTGATAAAGGGGTAGTTACAAAATCATATTATTCGGGCTCATACGGACATGTAGTGTTCATTAAGCATGAGAATAACCTGGAAACTGTATACGCCCATTTGAATAAAAGGAATGTGAAAGAGGGGCAGGTTGTTAAGCAGGGAGCTGTGATCGGCCTGATGGGGAACACAGGGGATTCCTCTGGAGTTCATCTCCATTTTGAAATCCACAAGGATAACTGGACATACGAAAAAGAAAATGCTGTAGATCCTGTATTGGCTTTAGGTGAAGCAGCTGTAGGACAGCCTATTTTAGCTATGGAGAAAAAAGGAAGTGAAGTGACGGTAGAGACAATTGCCAAGCTTCGCTTGATGGATAATATTGATATTGGCAATAAAGGCGGTAGCTACCATGTTGACAATGCAAACGCAAATTCAGAAAAACTAGCTGCTGCTGAGCATCAGCCTCTAGCAAAGCATACCGTCCAAAGAGGCGAGACGCTTTGGTCAATCGCTGGACAATATGACACTTCTGTAGAAAAAATCAAGAAAGAAAATAATATGAACAGCGACCAGATTTCTACAGGAGACGTTTTAATAATCGAGCGCTCAGCTGAAGAGAGTTATGTGGTTTCATCTGGGGATACACTAATCTCTATTGCAAGAAAGACAAACACTTCTGTTGAAAAATTAAAAGCTTTGAACAATTTGACATCTGATACAATCCAGCCGCAGCAAATATTAATTACCCGATAATCAATCCTTGTCCCCCGCTGTTATCTGAAAGTATAATAGGTAAAACGGTCACAAAGGGGATGGATACTATGCTGACGGATTACCACAACCACCTGGAAAGAGGCACTTTGACGCTGGACTATTTGAAGCAGTTTACTGATATGGCCAATAAAAGGGGAATCCAGCATTTCGGGATTTCTGAGCATGCATATCACTTCTACCAGACTGCAGATATCCTGCGCAACAGCTGGGTGGATGAACGCAGATTCTATGATATGGCTGATTACGTTAATCTTTTTAAGGAAGCATGGAAAAATGAAATTGACGTTAAAATGTCAATTGAGATGGATTACACTCCTGGCAAGCATAGGGAAATGGAACAGTTCATCAACAGCTATGAGTTTGATTATGTGATAGGATCGATCCATTGGATTGGCGATTTCGGGATTGACCTGGCTGAATATCGTAAAGAATGGGACAGAAGAGATTTATATGAAGTTTATAAAAGTTATTTTGACCAGGTGGTAACACTGGCTGAATCTAATCTTTTCGATATCATAGGGCACATTGATCTTGTGAAGATTTTTAAATATGTCCCTGAAGATGAAAGCTTCCTTTTGGAACAGTACGATCGCTCGACATCAGCGCTAGCACAATCCAAGACCTGTGTGGAAATAAGCACTGCAGGATTGCGGAAGCCTACTCAGACATTGTATCCAGACAAAAGACTATTGCAGATGTGCTTTGATAAGAATATACCGATTGTTTTGTCTTCCGATGCCCATGTACCTGAGCATGTCGGTGCTGATTTTGGCAAGGCCCTGGAACTAGCACGAGAGGTTGGCTATGAAGAAATCATGACATTCTCCAAAGGTGAAAGAAAATCTTTTCCGTTGGGATAAAATGGGAAATGAAAAGTGCTGGAGATAAACAAACTCATACTAAACACCTTACTGTTCAAAAAAACAGGCCACGTTAACTGGAGGCCACTGAAAAAGTTCATAAAGGTAGCCTTTAGTAAATTGGCCGGTTGATTTCCATTCCAGGATGCTTCGCTTTCCGCGGGGCGTGCGGTGCCTCCTCAGCGCTAAAGCGCCTGCGGGTTCTCACCTGTCCCGCTGATCCCGCAGGAGTCTGCGCACCTTCCGTTCCAATCAACCTGGTGCTTAAATCGAGATTCTTTATCAAACTATAGAACGTCCAAATCCCTGACTTTTTTAACGGATTTGGACGTACTTTGCTTTCTAATGAAGGTAATCTTTTTAAAATGGGTGGTTCCAATGATGCCAATACAACAATCAATTAAGCTAAGTCCTTATATGGGTCTCTATGACCTTATCGTGCCAAAGGATAATATGTTGCGCCAGTTAAATGATCTTGTCGACTTCACTTCAAGGAGAAATCCAAGGAACGCTATAAAATAGAGGCAAAGAATAGCGAGTTAAAACACAGACACGGGTATGATGTAGCCACTTCCTCGGGTCTAATTGGCATGCAAATGCAAGGTGCCATGGCCATATTTACGGCAATTTAAAAAGAATTCTAAAACTGATAGGGCAACCATAGAGGGAAAAGGACAAATACAAGAAAAAAAGCCGGTCCAATTTCAAAAATATGGAATTGGACCGGCTTTTTTAATTTTGGTTCTCAAGTACAGCTAAAAAATGGGAGGATTTTCAGTGGCTTCGTTAACTGGAGGCCTGTTTGCTGTGCTTAGAGCAATATGCTATTGATCGTGACAATGTCCTGCAGCGACTCAAGCTTGCCGATCATCTCATTTGAAAGGGGCTTGTCAAACGAAAGGACCATGATGGCTTCGCCGCCGGCCTCTTTTCTTCCGACCTGCATGGTCGCAATGTTCACGCCATGGTCACCCAGGACCTTTCCTACATGCCCGATAACCCCAGGACGGTCCATGTGCTGGATATACAGGAGGTTCCCTGCAGGGTGGAAATCAATGTTAAAACCGTCCAGATTGACAATCCTTGGCCCGTAATGGTCAATGTAGGTTCCTCTGGCTGTAAAAGTTTCTCCGTCTCCGCTTGCTGTTACTGTTATGGTATTTGCGTAGCCAAAGGAATTTCCTGTCACTTTTTCCCCAACCATGATTCCGCGCTCTTTTGCAATGTGAATTGCATTTACTTCGTTTACTTTCACATCAATGCGGTTTTCGAAAAATCCGGCAAGGAGCGCCTTAGTTAAAAAAGAGGTCTCGAGATCCGCTGCAGTACCTGAATAGGTGGCTGTCAGCTCGCTGATTCCTTTGTTATGGCATTCTGAGACAATCTTCCCCATTTCCTTCGCAAGCTGGTGGTAGGGTTGGATTTTTTCATAGATTTCTTTAGACATTGCCGGGAGATTAATCGAGTTGGCCACAGGTTTATTCTCAAAATAAGTCCTGATTTCTCTGGCGACCTGGGTTGCAACATTCAGCTGTGCTTCTTTTGTAGAAGCTCCGAGATGTGGGGTGGCAATAACTGAATCAAACTTAAGTAAAGGGTGATCCTCTGGGGGTTCAACTTCGAATACATCCAGTGCAGCGCCGGCAACATGACCGTTCTCAATATAATGAGCGAGAGCCATCTCATCAATGATTCCTCCTCTCGCACAGTTGAGGAGATAGACGCCTTTTTTAGTTTGGCTCAATGTTTTTTCATTGAGAAGTCCTTTCGTTTCTTTCGTCAAAGGTGTGTGGACCGAGATAATATCAGTTTCTGCGAGGACCTCGTCAAAGGAGGATAATTGAACTCCCAAAACATCTGCCCGCTCTTTAGTCAGGAATGGGTCATATACCTTTACAGACATCCCAAAAGCTCGGGCTCTTTTTGCGAGCTCAGAACCAATCCTTCCCAAACCGATAATGCCTAGGATTTTTCCATAAAGTTCATTTCCAATAAACTTATTTCTCTTCCATTCTCCATTTTTTACAGTGGAGTGTGCCTGCGGGATGTTCCGCATTAAAGCAGACATCATCGCAAAGGTATGTTCTGCGGTAGAAATGGTGTTTCCATCCGGAGCGTTTACGACGATAATTCCTCTCTTTGTCGCTTCGTTGATATCGATATTGTCTACACCGACACCTGCCCGGCCCACGATTTTTAGTGCTGGCATACGATCGAGCAGCTCTTTGGTGACTTTCGTTGCGCTCCTGACTAACAGGGCATCAACCTCTTGTAAATCGGTTATCCCTGAGTCAACACCCCCGATATGTACCTGGATTCCTTCGTGTTCTAATAATGGCTGTAAGCCTTTTTCCTTTATTGAATCTGCCGCCAGAACCTGAAACATTTTTTGCTCACTCCTTATTAAGAAATAAAGTAGTAATTTTCTGATTATTTTACAAAACGAATATTCTTTTGTCAAACTCTCAAATTGTTCATGAATACAATGCAAGCGCTGCCAAATTCAATTGAATTATTCTAAATATATTCTGTTAATCCGAATTTAGCAGAATTTTTTTCAATCATTAACCTCTTTTTGACCAAAATACATTTAAAGTATTTCAGACAAAAAATCGTCACAAGCATACACCTTCACAAAATATCTTTTTTTCAGTATAATAAACTTGTTAAATTAAATATGGTCTATCTTCGGGGCAGGGTGAAATTCCCGATCGGCGGTAATGAGATACATTCTCTAAGCCCGCGAGCCTAAGGGCAGGATTTGGTGCGATTCCAAAGCCGACAGTATAGTCTGGATGGGAGAAGATGGAGGTTCTGCAGACGTTCGAAATTGCAGGTTTCGAACGGTTATTTGGCATACCCTTCACAATTCTCCCTCAAGTTAAGAAAACTTGAGGGTTTTATTTGTTATGGGTATGTGATTGCCGAATCTTTCTTCTTTATGTGAGATGGATCTCTATAAGGAGAGAGGAAAATGAAAAAATTTAGTGTCAAAGCAATGGTCTCAATTGGTATGCTGAGCAGTATCTCGTATGTATTGATGCTGCTGAATTTTCCGCTGCCGCCGTTTCCAAAATTCTTAATGGTCGATTTCAGTGATATACCTGCATTGATTGCTGCGTTGATTTTTGGTCCGGCTGCCGGTATTTTAGTAGAATTCTTGAAGAATACGCTTGATTATTTTATGACAGGCAGTGATACGGGTGTTCCTGTTGGGCATGTTGCCAACTTTGTTGCAGGTGTTTTATTCATCCTTCCAACCTATTATATCTATCAGCGGATGAAATCCAATAAGGGAATGACGTTCGCGTTGGTGGCTGGTACAACAAGTATGGCCATCCTGATGAGTGTCCTGAACTATTACGTGTTCCTTCCTGCCTACACATTGTTCTTGAATATGCCGGCAATGTCTGGACCGGAAACGCGAGCCATGATAGTCGCAGGGATTTTACCATTCAATTTCGTTAAAGGCTTACTGATGTCTGTCATATTCATGCTGATCTTCACAAGGATGAAAACATGGATCGAGAGACAGCAAGCTTTAAAAAGTGCATAAATTCATTATGAATTCTAATACAAAAGCAACGGTCTGCTGCACCGTTGCTTTTTAATTTTTTAAATGCGATGTACAGAGGTCATCATTCATACACGGATAGACAGCAAATAAAAGTGATAATCCAACGTAATAACTTCAAAAAAAATTCCCGCCTGTAAGCGGGAATTATGTATTTTCTTATTCGAATTTAGTAGCATCTCCATTAAATGGCTCATCTGCAACTTTGATTGAGTCAGTTGGGCAGCCTTCGAATGCATCCATCATGTCGTCAATTAATACATCGGGGATCTCAACGATACCTTCGTTTTCATCAAGTGTTACGAATGCGATGCCTTCATCGTCGTAATCGTAGATGTCTGGAGCAGCTGCACCGCAAGCTCCACATGCAATACAAGTTTCTTTGTCAACAATTGTGTACTTAGCCATGATATAATTCCTCCCAAGTGTTTAACAATAATATGCTGTTTCCACCGAAACAGTGAAAACGTATTCCTCATACCTATTGTAAAACTGTATCGCCAACATTTCAATAAAAAAAGTATTGAGAATGCTTATCACACAAGGCGTTGAATGGTTTTTCCGTTGAAAATAAAACATTTTACTAGATATTTTCATGTTAAAATAATGTTAGATTATTTTTCTGCTATAGTGGGCGCCGAATATTATCGTGCCCTTTGCTTAATTTTTCATTCCAGGGTGATTTTATGGAGATAACATATTTGGAAACAGTTGTTTTGTCTATATTGAAAAAAATCAATGGCGAAAGAACCATTTATTCGCTATTTCATCTTCTTCAGGGCAAACGTTCTTCGCAGACGATACAAGACGCGCATTTGTATAAAATCACCCCATATTTCCATACATACCCTTCAGTTACCCGTGCAGGACTCGAAAAAATGATTGATAGGCTGAAGCAAAGGGGAATGGCAGAGGAAATTGCGGAAACGAAGGTAATATTAACGGGCAAGGGAGAGAAAGCGCTTGACCAACAGTTAGCTGAATACAAGCTTCCTGATTATCTGAATGGCTGGAAATATCATCAGGTGACGGACTCTTTTTGGGAAAGGTTGACGTTGCTGATCCAGGTGAGTTCTAATCTGATCAATCACCAACGCTCCTTTATCCCGGTAAGAAATAAGCGAGAAACCCTTATTTGGGTTAAACATTACATCAAGCAGCAAAATGAAGATCGTTACAAGCTTTCTGAAAGGCTTTATCATGAGCTGATCTCTGCTCTTGATAATGAAAATACGAGACCCGAATTGGTTGTTATTAGACTGACTGGCTTTAAGAAAATTGGATTAACCACTCTGCAGGCTGCTGAAAAGACTGGTCTGGAACCGGCTCACTATCATTACGAATTCTTAAATTGCTTACATGCAATGTTTGACAGGGTGATAGAGAACGAACATGCCTATCCATTGCTTAGTGGGTTGATCATAAAGGCGGAGCGCAGCGTTCCCTTGACGATTTCAACTGACAAAACCTATAGATTAATGCAAAGGGGTTATACCCTGGAAGAGATTGCAGCTGTCCGAAACCTTAAGCAAAGCACAATAGAAGATCATGTTGTGGAAATTGCTCTTTCCATCAAGGACTTTAATATAGATCACTATGTTCCTAATGACAAAAGGGAAAGGATCCTTCTCGCAGCTCAGCAGAATTCCGCAAAAAAACTAAAGCAAATCAAGGAACAAGTGGCTGATGCCTCCTATTTTGAAATCAGGCTTGTTCTGGCTAAATATGGTGATATGGAATGGAATTAAAAAACTATTTAAAAAGGTATTTTGGGTTCGAGGATTTCCGTCCAGGGCAGGAAGAAACGATCCAATCGGTTGTAGGAAAAAAACATACGATTTCCATGCTGCCAACTGGAACGGGTAAGTCCCTGTGCTACCAGCTTCCAGGTTACCTGGTGGACGGGCCAGTCTTGATTGTTTCACCGTTGCTGTCCCTTATGCAGGATCAGGTTGAGCAGATGATGGCGATGGGTGAAAAGAGAGTTATTGCCTTGAATTCCTTTTTGTCACCACAGCAAAAAGGCAAAGCAATGGAAGAACTCGAAAGGTTTCGTTTTATTTTCATTTCTCCAGAGATGCTGGGAATTGATTCTGTATTAAAGCGGATTAAAAAATTGTCTGTCTCGCTTTTCGTTGTAGATGAGGCCCATTGTATTTCTCAATGGGGATATGATTTTAGGCCGGACTATCTCAAGCTTGGGGAGTTCAGGGAGAAGCTGGGCCATCCTTTGACGCTTGCACTGACAGCCACGGCCTCAGAGGAAGTCCGAAGGGATATAGCTGAAAAGCTCCATTTAGGAGATTGGAATGAAGTGGTTTATTCTGTGGACAGGCCCGCTATTTCTCTTGCCTTGGAATTCGCATCTGCCTTTCAGGATAAGCTGGACCGGACAGTTGAGCTGGTGAAATTTTTTAAAGGACCCGGGATCATTTATTTTTCCAGCAAGAAAGTCGCTGAGCAAACAGCGGCGCATATGAGGGAAAAAGGAATCACGAATGCCATGGCCTATCATGGGGGCCTGGATCCGGAAAGCCGGATCCTTATCCAGCAGCAATTCATCAATGGCCAGCTTGATGTGGTTTGTGCTACAAGCGCTTTTGGAATGGGTATTAATAAAGAAAACGTCCGTTATGTGATTCATTTTCATATGCCAATGCAAATTGAATCATACCTTCAGGAAATAGGAAGGGCGGCAAGGGATGGCCGCGATTCAATTGCCGTCTTGATTTACACTCCAGGAGACGAACAGCTGGCGTACCAGCTCGCTGAAGGTGAGCTCCCTGATCAATACCAGATTGAAAGGCTGTTTGCCTTTATAATTGATAACCAGCTCCATTATCATGATCTTGACGGACGTGCTGAAGAGCTGTCAATGATATGCGGCTTCACTGAGATCCAATGGAGGATTGTCGAGGATTACCTCTCTAGTATTGAAACGATAGATTATAACAAGGATAAAAGGAGCCTCGGACAATTAATCGAAAATCGTCTGCAGGTAAAAAATAAGCAAATTAAGAAGATGCTTGAATGGATTCATACACAGGAATGCAAGAGGGCTTTTATTTTAGGTATGTTTGGCGAAGAAATCCAGGATCGGCCCCGTAATTGCTGCAGTAATTGTGGTATAAATATAGATCATTTTGAAGAAACCGAACCAGCCGGCGGGCAATGTGACGCTGCGTTGGACTGGAAGCAGGAATTGGCTTCAATTCTATTGATGAGAGAGCGGATATAATGAAAGATCGATATAAGGAAACCGTGGCAGGGCTTACTGAAAAAGAACTGCTGTTCCATTTAATCGCTACGCAAATTTTACTATTAACGATATCAGCAATATTAGGTATGATATTGTTTGATAGCTTCAATGAGTTTGAAGGATTATTTATTTGGAGAGACTGGAATATTTTGTTGGTTGGTCTCACTGCGGGAGCTGCAGTCATTGTTATGGACTTCATCTTCATGAAATATCTGCCGAAGTCCTACTATGACGATGGAGGCTTGAACGAAAGGATATTTAAGAATAGAAGTGTAGTCCAGATTATGCTGATTGCCGCTATGGTAGCAATTAGTGAAGAAATTCTTTTTAGAGGTGTCATTCAGACAAATACCGGGTTAATCATATCGAGCATAATTTTCGCAGTCGTCCATTATCGCTATCTGTTCAATTGGTTTTTGTTTACTAATATAATTTTATTGAGTTTCTTGATTGGCTATATTTATATGGTGACAAATAATCTTGTTGTCACAATCGTGATGCATTTTTTCATTGATTTTATCTTAGGTTTGATCATTAAATTCAGGACTCAAGCAACAATTGGGGGTACAGGCAGTGAATAAGGAAAAACCTATAAGGGACCAGGCTGAGCGGCTGAGAAAAAGAGTGGAGCGCAAAACTGAGCATACTACTGAAAAAAAGGAATCCCTCCCGCCAAGAAGTGAGATGCACAGGCAAAAACAGAAAAAAACTAAGGTTAAAGTAAAGTACCCTGTAATCAGGCTGATGGCTCTGTTTTTCATCCTGCTGCCTATTTCTTTTTTCAGCATTATCTCATACCTGGATGGTGTGAAAACGCCTTTGAATAAGTCACAGGAACGTGCAGGGGTGGAAATGATCAATGTTGAAGGCCAGGATGAACGTAACAGTAAGGACCAGGAAGAAGCAGACCAGGAAGCGCCATCCTATGAAGAAATTGCCGATCCAGATGGAATCGATGTTGTGACAGCTGGACCTGCTCCGTCAAGCAGCGGGGACAAAAATACTGCGGAAGAAGCAGATGGAGAAAAAGATAGCGGAAAAATAACCGCTCCAGCCTCAGCTGAGCCCGTAAATGAATCTGCAGCTGCAGAAGACACAACTGCAGATGAAGAAGTACCAGAAAATAGTGAAAAGGTCATCTATCATACTGTAAAACCAAATGAAACATTGTTCAGAGTAGCAATGACCTACTATAAATCCCAGGATGGAATTCCAATCATTAAAAAAGCAAACAACATTCAGGGAAATGAGATTCAAGCAGGACAAGTATTGAAGATACCTATTAAAAATTAGCCGGAGAGTGAAAAACTCCTGGCTTTTTTTGATTGTTTGCCTTTAATGGAGCGTGCATTTTAGTCAGAGAATTGGACGTCTTGCTCCTATGAGAAGTATGGGAGTCGAACTAGATTCTTTTTCTTTTTTATAAGGCAATATCATAACTCCAAGGACAAGTTCATAAAAATGATATAAAGGGGAGGGCTTGGCATGGAACAGGAAATCGAGAACCTTGATAATCGGACGGACCCTGCGACTAAAAGGATGCTGCAGAACTTAATTGAGCGAAAGCGAAAGTTTGACCGGTTTAAATCCAGACATCTTTTGTCAGTATGGGTGACGATTGGATTTATTTCAATCTACTTCTATTATCTCTATGTAACGGTGCTGCAGCCTTATTCGTATTCATTCGCTGAGATTTTTTCCGTGTATGTCCAGAATTCTGCAAATTTATATTTCCTCATTTTAACGGTAGGGACCTATGGATTGATGATTCTGTTAAAAGAGAAGCGCGAAAAGGCAGAGAAAGAATACCAGGCACTAAGGTGTGAAATTGTGGACAGAAGTAAGGATTTATGGAAAAAAGAAGAGGAATGGAAAAATCGCCATATTGTATTTGACATGATGAAGAAGAAGTTTGATATCAATCTGTTTCATGAAAATAAATAGAAGCATCCAAAAGGGACGCTTCTATTTTTTTAAAATATTCTCTTTTTCCCTTGTTCATCCTTTAAAATCTCCACTGCTTCACGGAAGCGCTGGGAATGGATGATTTCCCGTTCGCGGAGGAATCTTAATCCGTCGTTTAGATCAGGGTCGTCGCTCATGTTAATAATCCACTGATATGTTGCTCTCGCCTTTTCTTCAGCCGCAATGTCTTCATATAAATCAGCGATTGGGTCGCCTTTTGCCTGAATATAGGATGCGGTCCACGGAACACCTGCAGCATTATGGTAGAAAAGGGCACTATCATGATTCGCATAATGTGCATCTAGTCCAGCCTGTTTCATTTGTTCCGGAGTGGCATCTTTTGTTAATTTGTAAATCATCGTTGCTATCATTTCCAGGTGGGCGAATTCTTCTGTGCCAATATCGGTCAATAAGCCGATTACTTTATCAGGAATCGTATAGCGCTGGTTTAAGTATCTGAGTGCCGCAGCTAATTCTCCGTCAGCTCCGCCATATTGCTCAACCAGGAATTTGGCAAGCATGGGATTACAAGTGCTTACTTTTACGGGATATTGCAGTTTTTTTTCATAAAGCCACATTTTCCTTACCCCCTCCTAATTTGAGTTTAGATCTGCCAAGGCCAAGGACCGTCATCCCAGTTCCATGGATAACCAGAGTAGCTGTTGCCGAATTGCTGGAGAGGTCCATACATACTTTCAACGACTTTCTTCAATCGTCGTCTTTCTTTTGCGAACTGGTTAAACTGATTGATGGCTTCATAATCCTCTGGGTGGGTATCAAGGTACAAGGTGAGTTCGACAAGAACAAAATCTACTGCCTGGAGTTCTTCCATGGCTGCATAGAACTCTTTCGGTAATTGTTTCATGAATGATCATCCTCCCTTGGAGCCTCATAAGGTGAATACCAAGGATCATAGAAAACCTTCCACAGCGTTCCTGTCCTTAATGCCTGCATTGGCGTAAACTGTTCTAGATTGGGCGGCTGAAAGCCTAGGAATAAATTTGGTGGCGTGGAATACGTTTTCGCCTTGATCGGCGGACAAGGGTCGAAGGGACTGGCGTACGGATACCAAACTCTTCTGTATGTTGACAAGCTAAGCCCTCCTCTATATAAACTTCATTTCATTTTATGAGCAAAATTTTATTTCATGTTAAATTTATCTAGGAAAGAAGGGATTTTTGCAGAAATGCAGAAATATATAAGACAGGGCAGTACTTAAAAATTCGAGGTGAGTGGAATGTTTGTTAAAAGTATCATGATTCCGAAGTATAAATGTATAACCGCACAATTGGATGAAACATTGCAAAGTGTTCTTGAAAAGCTGGATGGAAATGAAATTGATGGCGTACCCGTACTGGACGGCGATCAATATGCAGGTGTGGTCACAAGATATGGCATCTACCAGGAGTACTTCAAGACAGGGGGAGAGAAGGGTGATTTCCTCCAAAATAAGGTTGCTCGTGATGTACTTTGCCTTCAGGAACAAATCCTCCATGGCATTGAAATCTTCGAAAGTACCTTGGTGAAATTGAAGGATATCCCGCTGATGGCGGTAGTCGATGAAAAGGGGAAATTCCAGGGAGCTGTAACTCGCTCTGATGCCCTGGACCAGTTCCAGAGTGCATTTGGAGTACATAGAGAGGGCGTCAGGATTGCGTTTACTTCTGTGGAAACAGAAGGACGTATCGCACGACTGGCTGATATCGCCCACCAGTTCCATGAGCACATCATCTCATTGGTTACATTTGATGAAACAGACAAGCTTGTCCGCAGGATTGTCATGAAGATCGAAAAGAAAGACAACATTGACAAGTTTGTCAAGAAGCTGGAAGAGTCTGGGTTCCGCATCCTTGATATCCATGAAGTTTGATTTTTTCAAAGATAAGAAGGATAATCTTTTTCTATGAAAAATGTCAGCTACAGCGCCTAGCCGGTTTTCATCCCTGTTAGTTCTCGAGTATCTTGCGAAAAGCGTTAGCTTTGAGCAGCTCGAGACGTTTCGGTCCGCCCAATGAAGTCAAAGAGCGACTTCACTGGTCGGCCCTCCAACGCTTGTCGGGGCTGACCAAGGCGATTCCGCTTTTCTATACGGAAATAAAGACAAGGGCCTTTCATACATTGTGTATGGGAGGTTTTTGTATGCTTTGGAAAGTTTTCAGGCTGGTCATTGGACTGCTTTGCGGTTATCTGTTCATCATTTCGCTGTCAACAATCTTTTCTTTTCACTCAGGGGACTTCCTTGGAGAGTTTATTCTGAACCCTTTTGAGTATCTTGCCGGGATAGTGGCTCTTGTATTCGGGATGTATGCAATGGGGGGGCTGATCAGGGACGGGGGAGTTGGTGTGATAGCTGCAAATAAAGGCAAAAAGGGGGCAGGAACTGATATTATTCTGGCAATCACCTGTCTAGGCTCATTTTTTTTGCTGCTGCCCCTGGGTGTTTGGCAGACAGCAATTTTTTTCGTTTTCTGTTTGCTTTATGGTATGATGTCTTTTAGCTCACCAGAGGACGGAAATGAAAGCTAGATAAAGTATTGCGGGAGGCAAAAATGGAGATTATTTTTTTCATCCTTGGAATGCTGCTGATTGGCAGCTTCCTTTTACTATATATGTATCGCCAGGCCTTTGCTGACAGAGTGCTTGAGCAGGAAATACGATTGAAGGGATTTCCGGAGAGCTTCGGGCCAGTCAATATCTTTTTTATATCAGATATCCATAAGCGGATTATTCAAGATACTATAATTAGCTCGGTGAAAGGAAAGGCCGACCTTGTGGTTATTGGCGGTGACCTTGCTGAAAAAGGTGTTCCCTTGGAGAGGGTT
Source organism: Bacillus sp. ISL-41 (assembly GCF_018613235.1). Lineage (GTDB taxonomy): Bacteria > Bacillota > Bacilli > Bacillales > Cytobacillaceae > Mesobacillus. The sequence continues at coordinate 122,616 of NZ_JAGGQP010000016.1, read as the reverse complement.
TCTGCCAATATTGAAAAGTTGAAAACGATTGGCCCAGTTTTTTTCGTCTGGGGAAACAATGATTATGAATTCAATTCCCATGAACTTGACTCACTTTTGTACCACTTGGGTGTTAAAGTACTGGACAATACCGCAGTTAAATTTGAATCGAATGCGGGGGACGTAATGCACGTTCTAGGGATTGATGATTTAAGTCTTGGTAAAAGCAGACTGGATCTCGCCATCCGTGATGCTGAGGAAGAAGGATTCAGGATCCTTATCAGCCATAACCCTGCCATCGCTAACAGCCTCAAGCCAGAACACGATATCCGCCTTGTATTGAGCGGTCATACTCACGGGGGACAAATCAGGATATTTGGTTTTGGTCCCTATGAACTAGGCGGGATCAAAAAGAAAAATGGCGCCACAGTGCTGACCAGCAATGGCTATGGAACCACAGGAGTCCCTTTAAGACTGGGGGCAAAGGCTGAGACGCATCTCATTACATTGGTTTCAGATTCCTGAAAAGCAGATTGAAGTTTTACAGCAAAGCCAAGACATGGATATAATCGGTAATACAGGTATTGATGGAGGTTTTAGCATGGGCAATGGCGCAGGTAAATACAATATAAAGGCAGTATCCCAAATGCTTGGTATCCAGCCTGGTACCCTTAGGGCCTGGGAAAGAAGATATCAGATGATTGCCCCTGTAAGAAATGAATCCGGTCATCGATTATATACCGAGGAACATGTAGAAATATTACGGTGGCTGATTTCAAAAATTAATCAAGGTTTTACGATCAGTCAGGCTGTGACTTTGCTTGAGAACTCTTCTTCTATTTCCTTGGAGAAGGCTGAACTGCCTAAAAGGGACAGGGTCGATGAAATTGGAGACAAGCTATTGGCTGCACTTCTGGAGTTCGACAGCTCAAAAGCTCATGAATTAATCAATGAGGCGTTTAGTCTATTTACAATTGATAAAACTGTTATCGATTTATTGGGTCCCATTTTGATTAAAGTGGGTGATTTATGGGAAGAGGGTAGTATAACGACTGCACATGAGCATTTTGCTTCGTCATTTATACGTTCGCGAATAGAAGGAATATCAAATTCTTTCCCGCACAGCTCTTTCCTTCCAAAGTCAATTGCAGTTTGCGGGCCCGGTGAAAAACATGAACTCGGTTTGTTAATCTATACGCTTTACCTAAGGCGAAAAGGCTTTGAAGTTATCTTCCTTGGCACAAGTATAGCCGAGAATGATCTAGAGGTAGTTGTGGAAAAGATTAAACCCAAATTTCTTTTCTTCTCCTGCACTCTGGATGAAAATAGAAAGGCAACCTTGAAGCTTGCCGAAGAAATGAAAAAGATTAATCCGGACCTTATCATTGGGCTCGGTGGAATAGCATTTGATTCCATGCCGTTAGAGCAGCAAGAAGAATATCGGGAGTACATTGTAGGAATGACAAGAGCGGAATGGGAAATGTGGTTAAAAAAGCGCATTGATCAATTTAAATAACTCACCAACCTGCGATATTTTCATAAACTACAATAAGAGCTTTGTCGATGGCAGGGGGCATGAATATGCGCTTGGAACGATTAACCAACAATAAGATTAAGATATTCCTTACGATAGATGACTTATCCGACCGGGGATTGACCAAAGAAGATATATGGAAAGATTCGTTGAAGTGGCATCAGCTTTTTCATGATATGCTTGAGGAGGCCAGCGAGGAATTCGATTTGGATATCATCGGTTCAGTTGCAGTGGAAATTTTTTCATTGCATGCCCAGGGGATGGTCATGATTGTCACTATGATCGAACAGGATGAAGATGAGGAGCAGTTCGATGATGGGATTATAGAAATGCAGGTCACGCTCGAAGGAAGCGAAGACATTTTGTTTGAGTTCGAGAATATCGAGGACGTGATCCAGCTGGCGAAAAGATTATTGGACGCCGGTATTATTGGAGGCAGTCTGCATTTCATGAATGACCATTATTATTTGCTTATGAATGGAATATTGCCTGATGAGGCCGATAAGACGGTTTCTATCATGGCAGAATACGGAGTTCCATCAATATTGAGCATCCACAGACTGCTCGAGTATGGGAACGAGATTATGGAAGAACGTGCAGTCGAAAGCCTTGTCCATTATTTTATGAAATAATGGAGGGGTTTCGGCTTTTTTTATGGGAAATACTGTGTTTGAGAGGTGGTTTCGTGCTCAAGTCCCTGCAGCAACTTTCCTGATTGCCAAAGAAAGAAATCAGAGAATTTTACTGGGGTGTTTACGGCCAAAAACGACTCTTAAAATACTGTATTATTACCATTCAATGTCTTATTATTCAGTCAATTTATTATTAAACCAATAATAATAAGGGCTTGAATGGTAGCGTTTTCATTCAATAATCAAAAAATGCGGAAAACTGTTTTTTTCTTCTTGCATAAAATAACCAAAGGTGTATACTAATCCATGAAAGCAGACAACATCCGCAAAAGTGATTTAGGAGGTTTATCAATGGTAGCCGCAAACGGTAATGAAAATCCAAATAAAGAAGACAAACATGACGTCTTACGATCTACACAAACTGTTATTCACAAGGCTTTGGAAAAACTCGGATACCCAGATGAGGTTTTTGAGCTTTTAAAGGAGCCGCTCAGGATGATGACAGTGAAAATTCCTGTCAGAATGGATGACGGATCTGTTAAAGTCTTTACTGGCTACCGGGCGCAGCACAATGATGCAGTGGGTCCAACAAAGGGAGGAATACGTTTCCATCCAAACGTATCAGAGAAAGAAGTAAAAGCCTTATCAATCTGGATGAGCTTGAAATGTGGTATTGTCGATCTGCCGTACGGCGGCGGAAAAGGCGGGATCGTTTGTGATCCTCGCGACATGTCATTCAGGGAACTGGAAAGATTGAGCCGTGGATATGTCCGTGCGATCAGCCAGATCGTAGGACCAACAAAAGACATCCCGGCACCAGATGTTTTCACAAACTCGCAGATTATGGCTTGGATGATGGATGAATACAGCCGTATAGATGAATTTAACTCTCCAGGATTCATTACAGGCAAGCCGCTGGTACTCGGTGGTTCACATGGTCGTGAATCAGCAACAGCTAAAGGGGTTACGATTTGTATCCGCGAAGCTGCAAAGAAAAAGGGAATTGAACTTGAAGGCGCAAGAGTTGTCGTCCAGGGATTCGGTAATGCCGGAAGCTACTTAGCAAAGTTTATGCACGATGCTGGAGCAAAAATCATCGGTATATCTGATGCTTATGGTGGTCTCCATGATCCTGAAGGACTTGATATCGATTACTTGCTTGACCGTCGAGACAGTTTCGGTACTGTAACCAAATTATTCAATAATACAATTACAAATAAAGAATTGTTGGAACTTGATTGTGACATCCTTGTTCCAGCTGCGATAGAAAATCAGATTACTGAAGAAAATGCCCATAATATCAGGGCCAGTATCGTCGTTGAGGCAGCAAATGGCCCAACAACTCTGGAAGCAACAGAAATCCTTACAGAACGCGGCATCCTGCTGGTTCCGGATGTACTCGCTTCTGCAGGCGGCGTAACGGTTTCTTACTTTGAATGGGTCCAAAATAACCAAGGTTATTATTGGACAGAAGAAGAAGTGGAAGAGAAGCTTGAAAAGGTGATGGTGAAATCCTTCGACAGCATCTATGATACAGCCCAGACACGCAGAGTAGACATGCGTCTTGCTGCTTACATGGTCGGTGTCCGCAAAATGGCTGAAGCTAGCCGTTTCAGAGGCTGGATTTAATATTACCAAAGGGTTCTTCATTGAATCTTAAGATGAAATCTCCTATCATTTAATGATAGGAGATTTTTTATATATGCTTTTACGGTTTATATAGATCCATAAGGAGTGATTTTGCAACATGAATAAGGAAGATGTCATTATTGTAGGGGGCGGTCCCTGTGGTCTTGCCGCCGCGATTGCTTTGAAGAAAAAGGGCTTTAATCCAATTATCATTGAAAAAGGAAATATTGTGAATGCGATTTATAATTATCCCACTCATCAAACCTTCTTCAGCAGCAGTGAAAAGCTGGCCATCGGCGATGTTCCCTTCATAACCGAGAACCTTAAACCAAAACGAAATCAGGCATTGGTGTATTACCGTGAAGTGGTCAAACGCGAAAAACTTCGAATTAATAAATATGAAAAGGTGACTGAAGTTATAAAACAAGGCGATTCCGCTTTCGAGGTTTCAACGGATAAACAGCAATACACCGCCCAAAATATCGTGATTGCGACTGGTTACTATGATCATCCGAATCTCATGGGAATACCAGGCGAAGATTTATCCAAGGTTTCCCATTATTTTAAGGAAGCCCATCCTTTCTTCGATATGGACGTTGTGGTCATTGGCGGGAAAAACTCCAGTGTGGATGCTGCGATTGAGCTGGAGAAGGCAGGGGCGCGAGTGACCGTATTGTACCGGGGAGCAGAATATTCACCAAGCATCAAACCGTGGGTGCTTCCCGAATTTGAAGCGCTTGTCAGGGCAGGTTCTGTAGAGATGGTATTTAATGCAGAAGTAAGAGAGATTCAGGAAGACTATGTGATTTATGAGCTTGAAGGGGAAAAGGTGAAATTAAAGAATGATCATGTTTTTGCGATGACTGGCTACCGTCCGGATCACGCCTTCCTTGAGAAAATGGGTGTGAAAATCGAAGCAGATACAGGTCGGCCGTATTTTGATCCGGAAACAATGGAAACAAACGTGCCAGGCATTTTTATTGCAGGAGTAATTGCTGCCGGGAATAATGCTAACGAAATATTCATCGAAAATGGACGCTTCCATGGCGGACAGATTGCTGAAGCGATATCAAGCAGAACCAAGAATGGATAAAGGCGGGGGATATCCCGCCTTTTATATTTTCAGAAGAGAATATTGCTGCGAAAAGCAAGCTGTGGGAGCAACCTGAATTCATTGGTGCCCTGATTTTCCTGAAAATGGATATTTAGGTCACCAATAGGCTTGATTGGTGCCCTGTTTTTCCAAAAAATAGGATTTTCAGGTCATCAAGAGGTTTCATTGGTGCCTGTTTTCCCGAGAAATGGATTTTAGGTCACCAATAGGCTTCAATAACACCTGAATTTTCCCAAAACAAAATCTTTTGGTGACCAATCAGCCTTTGGCGAGGGTTACCCCAAAAAATGATTTTCTAGATGATAATCCACCTATAGTATTCTATAGTAAAAAATAAAAAAGCAGTGTCTGAATGAATTCAGGACACCGCTTTTTCGTGTGTTATTACGTCAATTTTAGAACATGAACATCTCATTAATTTCAGCCATCTGATCCGTTTTAGCAAGGGCAACAAGCAGTTTGATCCTTGCTTTCTGACCGTTCAAACCGTTTGAAAAGATGACGCCTAATTCTTTCAGGTGCTTGCCGCCGCCTTCATATCCATAAACATCCTGGACTATGCCGGCAAAGCTTCTGGAAACGATGACAACCGGGATATTGTGCTTGAGAAAATCTTGTACACCCTCAAGTGCTGAGGGCGGAAGATTGCCTTGTCCAAGTGCTTCGATCACGACACCATCGACGCTTAAGTCAAGTATGGCTTGCAGCAAAGAAGAGTCCATTCCAGCGTGTGCTTTAACCAGGGAAACTTTTTTGCTGATGTCCGCCACCGGATAGTTTTCGTGTTTCGTAGGAGTGTGATGGAAAAGAACTCCCCTTTTTGTCACTATCCCGATTGGGCCATATTGCGGGCTCTGAAAGGTTGAGATATTGCTTGTATGTGTCTTGGTCACGTTGACAGCCGTGTGAATTTCGTCATTAAGGACGACAAGTACTCCTTTTCCCTTTGCATCCGGGCTTAATGCCACTCTTATTGACGATATTAAATTATACAGGCCGTCAGAGCCGATTTCATTGCTGGATCTCATTGCACCAGTAACGACGACAGGGAAGCTTGCCTGGCAAGTGAGATCGAGGAAATATGCTGTCTCTTCCAGTGTATCTGTCCCATGGGTAATGACTGCTCCATCGATGTAGCCTTTTTTATCATAATCCTCTAGGATATATTTTAACTCCATCATCTCTTTTGGTGTAATGTGCGGAGATGGCAAATTGAAGGGCTCTTCTACAATAAGTTCAGCAAGATTGGATAAATGGTCGGTTCCCTGTGTCAGAGGGTTATTCGCCCCAGGTTTGACCGCTCCGCTTGTATCCTCGCTCATGGAAATGGTACCGCCAGTATGAATCAGTAAAATATTCTTCTTCAAAACTATTACCTCCGAAAGACCATTAAGAAAGAATAATAATCCATTTTCTTTCTTCTAATTACATGATACGATTAAAAAAACAAATTGAAAAGAGGACAGCATATGCTGGGAATAGTTACTGCCGGGGTAGCTCCGGGTCTGGCGCTGTTAAGTTATTTTTATTTAAAGGACCAGTATGAGTCAGAGCCGCTATCACTGGTGTTTAAGATGTTTATTTTCGGTGCGTTGCTTGTATTTCCGCTTATGTTCATTCAATATGTGCTTTCTGTCGAGGGATTGTTCCAGGGGGACTTCACCAAAGCGTTCGGAACAGTTGGTCTATTAGAGGAATTCTTTAAATGGTTTATTCTTTATTATACAATTTTCCAGCATATTTCTTTTGATGAACATTATGATGGAATTATCTACAGTGTGGCTGTGTCCCTGGGTTTCGCATCAGCTGAGAATATCTTTTATCTGCTTGCCAATGGCCTCCAGGACGCAATTGGGAGGGCGCTCCTGCCTGTATCCAGCCATGCGCTTTTTGGAGTGATAATGGGTTACTATATAGGGAAGGCAAAGTTTTCCCCCGGGGTTCAAAAGAAGTGGATCATACTTTCACTAATGGTGCCAGTCCTTCTGCATGGTGTCTATGATTTCATCCTTATGACCAGGGAAGACTGGTTGGTTCTGATGGTTCCATTCATGATTTTCCTTTGGTGGCTGGGACTAAGAAAAGTGAAAAAGGCGAGAATATTGACCCTGCAGCATATTGAAAAGCAATATCCAATCTGAAAAACTCTTCATTCTTAAAAAATGGAGGGTTTTTTTGTTTTGTGGAATAAAAGTCAACTTTTAACAAAAAATAGGTGTAATCTTTTAAGTTCATATCTTTGGGGGTTGCATTCAATGAAGAAATATCGGTCTATCTTGAAGGTGATGGCCGCGCTGGCTTTGATCATGTCATTAGGGCAATTAAGTGTAATCGATCAAAGGGCTGAGGCGTTTACAAGTCAGGTGCTCCAGCAGGGTGCGGTAGGAGACGATGTTATTGAACTCCAGTCACGACTAAAGCATATTGGTTTTTACAACGGTAAAATCGACGGAGTATTTGGCTGGGGTACCTATTGGGCTCTCAGGAATTTCCAATATGAATTCGGACTGGAAATCGATGGAGTCGCAGGGTGGCAGACGAAACTCAAGCTTGCGAAAGCGACGCCAAATGCGAAAATTGCCTGGGGAGGCGAAGCACAAGGCGGCGGCACAGCGGGCGGGGGTGGCCAAACACAATCTGCACCCAAACCGGCTGCTGCCACAAATACACCAAATGGATTTTCGCAGAATGATATCCAGCTCATGGCTAATGCGGTCTATGGAGAAGCCAGGGGTGAACCTTATACCGGGCAGGTAGCAGTTGCGGCGGTAATCTTGAACAGGTTGGACAGTGCTACATTTCCGAATACAGTTTCGGGGGTTATATTCGAACCGAGGGCGTTCACAGCAGTTGCTGATGGCCAAATCTGGCTTACGCCAAACGAAACCGCAAAAAAAGCAGTCCTTGATGCGATCAATGGCTGGGATCCTACTTCAAATGCAATGTACTATTTTAATCCTGACACTGCCACAAGTGCCTGGATTTGGTCACGACCGCAAATCAAAAAGATCGGGAAACATATTTTTTGTAAATAGGGGTGAGTTGAATTGCTAAGAGGAATAGCCATTGCAGTCCTCGTCATTGGTATTGCCGGAACTGCCTATTGGGGTTATCAGGAGCACAGGGAAAAAACAGCGGTACTGATTAATGCTGAGAATAATTACCAAAGAGCCTTTCATGACCTGACATATCAAATTGACTTATTGAACGATAAAATTGGTACAACACTAGCGATGAATTCAAGAAGTTCATTATCACCACAGTTGGCAGAGGTTTGGAAAATCACTTCGCAGGCTCATAATGATGTAGGGCAGCTTCCTTTGACTCTTTTGCCATTTAATAAGACGGAAGAATTTCTGGCGAATATCGGTAATTTCAGTTATAAAGCAGCAATCCGAGATCTGGATAAAGAACCATTAACAGAAAAAGAATATTCGACCTTGAAGACCTTATATGAGCAATCAGGTGAAATTCAGCAGGATTTAAGGAAAGTCCAGCATATGGTCCTGGAAAATAATCTCCGCTGGATGGATGTTGAACTCGCTCTTGCTACAGAAAAGGGCCAGACTGACAATACCATCATTGATGGGTTCAAAACTGTCGAAAAAACAGTAGAAGGGTATACGGAAACAGATTTCGGACCAGCGCAGATCAATCTTCAGAAAAAGGATGAAAATTTTAAAAAGCTGCCTGGCGAGAAAATATCAAAGGAAAAAGCGATTCAGATCACCAGGAATTATACTCCGGTCAGAAATGGCGGCAACGTGAAGGTAACGGAAAGCGGCAAAGGCTCGGATTATGGATTCTTCAGTGTTTCGATCCAGAACCCAAAAACAAAGCTTGAAGCGAATATGGATATAACCAAAAAGGGTGGCTATCCAATCTGGTTCTTGCTTGACAGAGATGTGAAGAATCAAAAACTCAGTCTCAATGACGCTTCTAATAAGGCAATTGCCTTTTTAAAGGATCATAATTTCGAAAATCTGGATCTCTTTGAAAGCGCCCAATATGATAATATCGGTGTATTTACTTTTGTCGGAACGCAGGATGACGTAAGAATATATCCCGATGCAATCAATATGAAGGTCGCACTGGACAATGGAGATGTCATCGGCTTCTCTGCGGAGGATTATTTAAAATCCCATAAAACAAGAGAAATTCCACAGGTTGGCATTGACATGGCGGAGGCAAAAAAGAAAGTCAATCCAAATCTCAAAGTGATGGATGAGAAAAAAGCAATTATCCTGAACGACATTAATGAAGAGGTGTTGTGCTATGAATTCACAGGAGTTCTCGGCAATGACACATTCAGGATTTATATCAATGCAGAAGACGGAACGGAAGAAAAAGTAGAAAAACTCCATAATGCTGAACCAGTATATGAGGATGTAGTCTAAGGGAAAGCCAAGTGCTTTCCCGTTTTTTTTTTTTTTGGCTCTGTTAAAGCCTAATGTTGTTTTAAGCCCTGTTGATTGTAGTGGAAGGCGCGTAGACTCCTCCGAAAATGCTAGCGCATTTCCATCGTGCGTGGGCAGATTCGAGGAAGCAATTCAATGTCCTGCGGGCTTAGCTGGTCAGATGAGACCCCGCAGGAGCAAAGCGACGAGGAGGCTCAGCGCCAGCCCCAAGGAAGAATTGCTCATGAAAAAGACGGCAGTTGGTCTTTTTCATATTCTTCCCGCGGAAAGCGAAGCGCCTGGAACGAAAATCAACAGCCTAGTTTAACAGAGCCTTATTTTAAATTCTTCAAAAATGGTTTTGGTATTGTTGGGAAAGTAAACAGGGTTAGAAAAGAGATCTTGTAAAAATAATCCATTAAAGGACTATTGCACCAGATTAGTCCTGCATGTCATAATAAATATGAGATAGTTTACCAATCAAACAAATTAAAACAGCATAGACAGAAGTGGGGAAGTGGGTTAGCTATGATAAAAATCGGTGATAACATAATCCTTGAGCATAGATATTCTGACAGTTTTGAACAATATAAGTGTAAACTCGTTGAGCGCCAGGGCAATGATTTATTTATTGATTATCCTGTAAACTTGAATACCAACAGAACAGTGTTCTTGCTTGAGGGTACACCGTTAAAGGCTAATTTTGTTACAGATTCAGGTTCTCATTATTATTTTGACACGGAAGTCAAAGGAAGGGTCAAGCTTAATATCCCGATGGTGATTCTGTCGTATCCAGGCAAGGACCGACTCATTAAAATTCAGCGCAGGCAATTTGTCCGGGTTGAAACCTCGGTGGATGTAGCTGTTTACTCTGGCAAGGGAGAATTCACTCCATTTACAACAGTAACGGATGATATCAGCGCTGGTGGAGCTGCATTGCTGATTGGTAAAAAAAGCAGCCTGAAGCAGGGTATGGAGGTTGAGTGCTGGATTGTCCTCCCGATGCAGAGTGGAGAATTTGAATACAGGAAGTTCCATGGAAAAGTAGTTCGAATCATCGAAGGTGAAGGACATATGAACAAGGCTTCTGTCCAATTCTTTGATTCCTCTGGTACCGACAGGCAGATGCTTCTGAGATTCTGCTTTGAAAGACAGCTTGAAATGAAGAAAAAAGGACTTCCTGTCTAAAAGGAATAAATACCTGGAAATGCTCCAATAATAGAATAAAAGATTTTTACGGGAGCATTGGAAATGAAAACATTTGAAAGAATCCTTATCAAAATCGCTATCATCCAGTTTGTTTTTTTAATTATCGCCCAAATTTTCTTCCATGAAATCAATGCTTTTCCAGAGCTTAAAGAAATTACCCAATACGAGGGTGTAACGGAAAATAACCATTCAGAAGTCCTGAATTCCATAAGAAGCAAAGAGTAAGCAGGTTGGAAGCCTGCTTACTTTTTAAATTGGCGGTTTAAAACCGCTTAAAAAAAGTGCTTTCGATTCACTTTTGAAAAGGATTGATTCCTTTAGTAGTATGGGTGCAGGCAAAGTTTAGAAAAGTGCCTCAAAAAAAGTGTTGATTAGCGAGGATTAAAAGATTTTTGTGTTAAAATATAAGAGAATATTATAGTAACAACTAGAAGTGTACCAGGAGGAAATATGAGACGAATTTCAATTGCCATAGACGGTCCTGCAGCAGCAGGAAAAAGTACGGTTGCCAAAATTGTAGCCGAAAAACTTACATATATATACATCGATACAGGTGCGATGTACAGGGCACTTACATACAAGGCTTTAAATAAAGGAGCCAGCCTGGATAACGAAGCACGGTTGATTGAAATCTTAAATGATACCTCTATTGTGCTTATGCCTGGAGAATCAGGTCAGATGGTTTTGCTTGATGGAATCGAGGTCACCAATGAGATCAGGAGCGCGGAAGTTACCAATCAAGTATCATATGTAGCCGTGCATGAATTTGTCAGGAAAGAAATGGTGAATCGACAGCAGCAGTTCGCAGTTGATGGCGGTGTAGTGATGGACGGAAGGGATATCGGCACACATGTATTGCCGAATGCCGAGGTAAAGGTCTTTTTACTTGCGAGTGTTGAAGAAAGGGCGCAACGCCGGCATGCAGAGAATATCCAAAAAGGATTCCCGTCTGATCTTGAAAAGCTTAAAGAAGAGATTGCCGCGCGTGACAAAATTGATTCTGAGCGGGAAGTGGCTCCATTGAAAAAAGCGGAGGATGCAGTCGAAATAGATACAACCTCTTTGTCAATCCAGGATGTTGTAGAGAAAATTATGGAATTGGCGCTTGAAAGGATCGGGTGAAATTGACGGTTTATTCGTTTGTAAGATCTCTAGTAAATTCAGTTTTGAGTCCAATTTATCGAATTGAGGTAATTGGCAAAGAAAATATGCCTGCTGATGGCGGTGTGCTGTTATGTGCCAATCATATTGACAATCTTGATCCCCCGGTAGTTGGGATCACAGCACCTCGTCCCGTCCATTTTATGGCGAAGGAAGAGCTTTTCTCTGTTCCTGTACTTGGGAAAATTGTTCCTCACCTGAATGCTTTCCCTGTCAAAAGGGGAATGAGCGACAGGGAAGCTTTAAGAAAAGGTCTTGGAATTTTAAAGGATGGAAAGGTTTTAGGTCTGTTTCCAGAGGGAACAAGAAGCAAGACAGGTGAAATGGGTAAAGGGCTTGCAGGAGCTGGCTTCTTTGCGCTCCGGTCTGATGCTCATGTCGTACCGTGCGCAATCATCGGTCCATACAAAGCATTCAAGAAATTGAAGGTGGTATATGGAAAGCCTATCGATATGGAATCTATTAAAGAAAAAAAGTTAAATGCAGAACAGACAACTGACTTGATCATGGGTGAAATCCAGGAACTGATTAACAAGTATAAGTAATGTTTCTTGCTTGACAAAAATGTCTGTTTGTAAGAAGTTATTAAGAAGAGATATTTTTAGAATTTTCACTTAGTGGCTAATTATTGTGTTTTTAAAGTGGCTTTACGCCACAATGCATATATTGCAGCAGTCATGGATTAAGGAGGAGTACATATGTCAGAAGATATGAACCAAATTGAGGTAAAAGACTTTAAGGCAGGAGACCGAGTTAAAGGCCAAGTAACAAAAGTGGAAGAAAAGCAAGTTTTAGTAGATATCGAAGGCAGCAAGCTAGACGGCATCATTCCGATCAGTGAACTATCCAGCCTTCACGTTGAAAAAGCTGAAGATGCGGTTTCTGTCGGGGATGAGTTGGATTTGGAAGTACAAAAGGTTGAAGAAGAAGCTTTGATTCTTTCTAAGAGAAAAGTAGATGCAGAAAAAGCTTGGGAAGAACTAAAAGGCAAATTTGAGAGTGGCGAAGTTTTCGAGGCAGAAGTGAAAGATGTCGTTAAGGGCGGACTGGTAGTGGATCTTGGCGTTCGCGGTTTCGTACCGGCATCACTTGTAGAATCTTACTTTGTGGAAGATTTCTCTGATTACAAAGGGAAGACGCTAAGTTTCAAAATTGTAGAGCTTGACCAGGAGAAGAACCGTTTGATTCTTTCACACCGTGCAGTAGTAGAAGAAGAACAAGGAAAGCAAAAGCAGGACTTGCTTGCGGCTATCCAGTCTGGGCAAGTTATTGAGGGTACAGTACAAAGAATCACAGACTTTGGAGCGTTCGTGGATATCGGAGGAGTTGATGGACTTGTCCATATTTCACAGCTTTCCCACGAGCATGTAGAAAAGCCATCTGACGTTGTCGAGGAAGGTCAGCAGGTTCAAGTTAAAGTGTTGAGCGTGGATCGTGACAATGAGCGTATTTCTCTTTCTATCAAAGAAACACTGCCTGGACCATGGTCTGATATTGATGAGAAAGCTCCGAAGGGCAGCACTTTGGAAGGAACAGTGAAGCGTTTGGTTTCTTACGGTGCATTTGTTGAAGTATTCCCTGGGGTTGAAGGCCTCGTCCATATTTCACAAATTTCTCATAAGCATATCGGTACGCCGCATGAAGTCCTTCAAGAAGGGCAGACTGTAAAAGTAAAGGTGCTTGAAGTTAACAAGGAAGATCAGAGACTATCACTTAGCATGAAGGAGTTCGAGGAAAGAGAAAGCAATGAGGCGTTCGACTATGAACTTCCTGAGGAAACAAAGGGCTTCAGCTTAGGTGATATGATCGGTGACAAGTTAAAGAATCTTAAACAGTAATGGTGATATATCGTGTCAAGATCAAAACGTAAATGGGACCATATCCAATATGCCCTTGAAACAGGCCAGAAGCGCCTAACCGGTTTTGATGACATTAAGTTTGTAAACCAAAGCTTGCCTGGATCAAATCTTGGTTCAGTAAAATTGGAAACTGAAATTGGCGAACTTTCTTTAAGTTCGCCAATTTTTATAAATGCCATGACAGGCGGCGGCGGAGAGCGAACTTACCGAATCAACCGAGAATTGGCAATAGCGGCAAGAGAGACTGGATCAGCCATCGCCGTTGGATCACAGATGGCTGCGCTGAAGGATCCGGGTGAACGAAGAAGTTATGAAGTTGTAAGGGAAATGCATCCAAACGGCATTATCCTTGCCAATTTGGGCAGTGAGGCAACAGTGGGGCAGGCAAGAGCCGCAATCGATATGATCCAGGCAGATGCCCTGCAAATCCACTTGAACGTAGTGCAGGAATTGACCATGCCTGAGGGAGATAGGGATTTTGCAGGTGCGCTAGCAAGAATTAAAGAAATTCAACAAAGTGTCGGGGTCCCGGTAGTTGTGAAAGAGGTAGGGTTTGGCATAAGTGCCGAGACTGCTGCAGCTCTTTTATCATCAGGTATACGCTATGTTGATGTTGGCGGATTTGGCGGCACCAATTTTGCGGAAATAGAAAATAAGCGGAGGAACCGTTTATTGACGTTTTTTGAGGATTGGGGAATACCGACTGCAGCCTCGATTATTGAAACAAAATCTGCTTCACAAGAACTTTCTGTTATAGCTTCAGGCGGAATACAGACTAGCCTGGATATAGTTAAAGCCCTTGCTGCTGGTGCAGACGCGGCTGCTATGGCAGGATACTTGCTTAAGACCTTGATGGAGAATGGAACAGAAGAGCTGATCAGGGAAATCAATATGATTAAAGAAGAAATTGCTGTCATTATGACAGCACTTGGAGTACATACAATTGAGGAACTAAAAAACGTGCCTCTGGTGATAGCGGGAGATACCCATCACTGGCTTGAACAAAGAGGGATAAATACGAGTACATTTGCTAGAAGGCAATAAAATTGAATTGATAACCATATAGAAGAGGGTGTTCAAAAAGTAATGAAAATACTTTTGGATACCCTCTTCTCTTTTTGTATGGATTGAATAATGGTCCGTTGATTTCCGTTCCAGGCGCTTCGCTTTCCGCGGGAAGAATATGAAAAAGACCAACTGCCGTCTTTTTCATAAGCAATTCTTCCTTGGGGCTGGAACTGAGCCTCCTCCCCGCAGATGGCGTCTGCGGGGTCTCACCTGTCCAGCTGATCCCGCAGACACTGATTGGCTGCCTCGAATTTGCCCACGCACGATGGAAATGCGTTAGCATTTCCGGAGGAGTCTTCGCGCCCTCCACTCCAATCAACTCAGGTTTTTAATCTTTTTTCCTAAGTTGATCCTTCCGGTATATATTCCTGTTTTGTCGAATAATTAACACTTTTAACTATACTTCCCGTCATTTAACGACCGAGCTTCTTCAGGGCTTTGCAATTTAGTTGCTCCTGGATAGTGTAATGCCTGGTCGCGGTCGGACTCCACTCTTCCGCTCTTTTTGAGTTTCTTTTCCTGTCTGTCTCTACCCATATTTTCACCTCCTGAATGATTTGAAATTCACACAGGAAATAGTCAGCTTAGCGGGGCTATTTCCTATTAAAGGTTCTCCTATCTTTTCCTGTTTTCCAGCTGTAAAAAAGATACTGCTTTTCTTAACATGGAACAGCTAAAAAACTTTATACAAAAAAGATTAAATTACATAACGGTTTACCATAATGGAAATGATAGGAGGGGTTGAATGGAAGGGTTGTACTTTTATTGGCTTGCTTGGATCGGTTGGGTTTGGACTACTTTCTTCATGAATAAAAACAATCCGCTGAGACTTAAGTCGGCAGTTATCTTGCTGGCCGTCATTTTAGCTGCACCATACACGGTCGATGTTTTTATTTTCGAGATGCATCTATCTGCTGTAGCAATTGCCTTTTTTATTTTTCTCGAAACAAGACGAAAAAAGACAGGCTCATTTTTATATTTATTTTTAACTTCATTTATTATCATGCTTGCGTACACAAGTTTCTTGATGTTCGAATTATTTGACCCGATTTGGGTATTATTCGATCGAAAAATCATGCTTGGAGCAGCAGGGTTTTATCTGGCCGTCCTGTTACATAAAGAAAGGCAAGACCGTATATTAGCGTTGATTTCAGGATTTTTGCAGGGAGATCTATTGTTTTCTGCGATTCTTTGGAAATTTGATTTTCCTTATGCTGCTGCTTCCATGGGATTTATGGACCTCCTGTTCATTTCTCTTGGACTTCTCCTCGCCTGGTCAGCTATTGAATCAATGATTGCGGTCGTGTCCGGCAGTGCAATAAATCAAGTTGAAGGGGAGGAACAAAAGACTTCATGAATGAATATACGTTACCAATCGTATTTGGAATTGCTATAGGGACCTTATCGAGGCTTTTTATGCTTAGGACCGATTATCGTCAGTATCCAACATATTTACACGGGAAAATCATTCATGTAGCTCTCGGATTCATCGCGGCAGGGCTTGGCACTGTTGCAGGTCCTGCAATCATGGAGGAAGAGTTCACGGCGATTACCTTTTTGACCCTTGCTGCGTCACAATTCAGGGAAGTCAGGAACATGGAGAGAAACACTCTTACCGAACTCGATAGCTATGAACTTGTTTCCCGCGGAAAGACATATATTGAAGGCATTGCGATTGCTTTTGAGAGCCGTAATTACCTAGTGATCTTCACTTCCCTTGTCAGCACGCTCGCCTACCTGATTTTTAATATTTGGGCTGGGATCATTGCAGCAGTGATCGCGGTGGTAATATCCCATAAGTTGATGTCAGGGGGAAAGCTGAAGGACATTGTTGAAATCGAATATATGGAACCAAGGTTTGATGGTGCAGGGCTGTATGTGGATAATATCTATATTATGAATATTGGTCTTCCTGAAAGGCAGAAAGAAGTACTTCGTTATGGGATGGGGTTTATTTTAAAACCAAAAAACATGAATGCTCGTTCTACAATTGCGAATCTTGGGCAGAGGCAGGCTGTGCTGCATGACTTGTCAACTGCACTTGGCGTTTATCGCGATTCAGGCACACCAGCGCTCGTTCCGTTGGCGAAGAGGGACCTTGACGATGGCAGAGTAGGAGTTTTCGTGCTGCCGCAGGAACGGGATATTGAACGGGCCTTAATGGTTATTGGTGATGTGCCAACACTGGAGAATGCCATAAGGATGCCTTCTGAAAAAAAGAGCAATGAAGGGAGTGGGGCTCAATGATGCTGGAAAAATTCGTCCTTGCCGCCATCACTACAAACCCTAAAAAAATGCCAGCGGGTACAGCCGTTTTTCATTGCGATTCAAAGGAAGAAATGGAGAAGGTTGCTGCCAACCTTGAAGCGATCTTGGATGGAATCGCTCATGCACTGACGGACGAGCTCTATATTATCGTAAAACACTGACAAGAAATGTTTTCATTGCCTGTTTAAGGCATCTTTTGATAAACTGATTAAGCCAGACCCTTCTGTATATCAAGAAGGGTTTATTTTATAAATGTCGTCAAGGCATTAAATTAATAATGAGAACTATAAAAAGTTTTGAGTTTGACATTGTTATGGCTCAGGTCCTGGACCTGCACAATAGAATTTTGAAAGGGTGATGTTCATGACGAAACCAGTGGTAGCTATCGTTGGGCGTCCGAATGTCGGCAAGTCTACGATTTTTAACCGAATCGTTGGTGAACGTATTTCGATCGTTGAAGATATTCCTGGAGTAACGAGGGATCGTATATACAGTTCAGCTGAATGGCTGACACATGATTTTAACATTATTGATACTGGCGGGATAGATTTAGGGGACGAGCCGTTTTTGGATCAAATCCGCCAGCAGGCTGAAATTGCCATTGATGAGGCAGATGTAATCATTTTCCTTGTGAACGGCAGAGAAGGAGTAACGTCCGCTGATGAAGAAGTGGCAAAAATCCTTTATCGTTCCAATAAGCCAGTGGTCCTGGCGGTCAATAAAATTGATAATCCGGAAATGAGAGACATGATTTACGACTTTTATGCTCTTGGTTTCGGAGAGCCATTCCCGATTTCGGGTTCGCATGGACTGGGTCTGGGTGATTTGCTGGATGAGGCAGCTAAGCATTTTCCAAAGAACAAAGAAGATGAATATGATAAAGATGCGATCAAATTTTCCTTGATTGGCCGCCCGAATGTTGGGAAGTCTTCTTTAGTGAATGCGATTTTAGGGGAAGACCGTGTTATTGTAAGTGATATTGCGGGAACGACGAGAGACGCGATTGACTCACAAGTAACTTACAATGGGCAAAAATATGTCATTATTGATACCGCGGGTATGCGCAAAAAAGGGAAAGTGTACGAAACAACTGAAAAATATAGTGTTTTGAGAGCGTTAAGGGCGATCGAGCGTACTGATGTAGTCCTCGTTGTCATAAATGCCGAAGAAGGCATTATCGAGCAGGATAAGCACATTGCCGGGTATGCCGAGGAAGCAGGCCGCGCAGTCATCATCGTTGTAAACAAATGGGATGCAATCGAAAAAGATGAAAAGACAATGAAGGAATTCGAGGAACAAATCCGTGCTCACTTCCAATTCCTGAGCTATGCCCCAATTGTTTTCTTGTCGGCAAAAACAAAGAAAAGAATCCACACATTGATGCCGATGATTGATATGGCCAGTGAAAACCATGCTATGAGGGTCCAGACAAATATCTTGAATGAAGTTGTCATGGATGCTATTGCGATGAATCCAACTCCTACGGACAAAGGGAAAAGGCTGAAGATATATTACGCGACACAGGTATCGGTAAAGCCGCCTACATTTGTTGTCTTTGTCAATGAACCTGAATTAATGCATTTTTCTTATGAACGATTCCTTGAAAACAGGATCAGGGATGCCTTTGATTTTACAGGCACACCAATCAAGATATTTGCGAGACAAAGAAAATAAGATAAAGGTTGTGGTTTAAATGGAAAGGAAGAGTGAGAAAGTAGCGGTTCTTGGGGCCGGGAGCTGGGGAACGGCTTTGGCTATGGTCCTTGCCGACAATGGGCATGAGGTTCGTCTTTGGGGGCACAATCCAGTGCAAATTGATGAAATCAATCTCCACCATACCAACAAGAAATATCTTCCTGAAATTACTCTGCCAGCAACCATCTTTGGGCATTCTTCACTTCAAGAGTCATTGGACGGCATCAGTACAGTGGTTTTGGCGGTTCCTACAAAAGCGATCCGGGAAGTAATCAGGAAGATGACTGAGGTTACCTCTGAACCTTTGGTCATCGTCCACGTCAGCAAAGGGATTGAACCTGATTCCTTGCTTCGTATTTCCGAAATGATCGAAGAAGAAATGCCAGAGGACTTGTTGGAAAGTGTTGTAGTCTTATCCGGTCCAAGCCATGCAGAAGAGGTAAGCCTGCGCCACCCTACAACGGTAACTGTATCTTCGAAAAACATGGGAGCGGCCGAGAAAATCCAGGACCTGTTCATCAATAATAATTTCCGGGTTTACACGAATCCGGATTTGATCGGTGTGGAAATTGGCGGGGCATTAAAAAATATTATTGCTCTTGCTGCCGGGATATCAGATGGATTAGGTTATGGAGATAACGCTAAGGCAGCTTTAATTACCAGGGGTCTTGCGGAGATCGCCCGGCTTGGTGTCAAAATGGGGGCAAGACCATTGACCTTTTCAGGGTTGACAGGGATCGGAGACTTGATTGTTACTTGTACGAGCGTCCATTCCAGGAACTGGCGGGCGGGGAATCTGCTTGGTAAAGGCCAGAACCTTGAGGAAGTCCTTGAGAACATGGGTATGGTCGTAGAAGGAGTCCGGACTACGAAGGCAGCGTATCAGCTCGCAGGAAAGTACGGAGTCAATATGCCAATAACGAATGCGCTATATAATATCCTTTTCGATGGCGTCAATCCGAAGGACGCTGTTGATGGGTTGATGTCCCGGGAGAAAACACACGAAATGGAAGACCTGGCTGACATTCTTGGCGGGAAAATCTGACTTAGAAAAATTTTCTACTGAATAATGTTGTCAATATGGGCATTCGAGGATGCGATTTCCATAATGCTTGCATAAGATGCAAACGAAGCAAACTAGTGGTTTGAACTGGGTGTAAGGGTATTTAGTCATGTAGGCTGAGGTAAAGTTGTCCGCCCCTTCTTTACTTCAGCTTTTTTTTGCTGCTAAAAGGGCTGTTTTGTAAGGGTTATTGTTAAAATTCTAAAGCCGATTTTAAAGTGATGAAAAGCCAATTAGTAGGTCGGTATTAAGTTTGCAAGCTCTTTTCTCATAATAAGCTTAAATTTTATAGGGAAACATTGGTCATTTATTCAAATTTTTCAGTCATTAGCAACAAAGTTTGAGAAAAGAGCCTTAAAAAAGGCTGTTTTCATAATAAGCTTTAATTTTGTAGAGAAACATTGGTCATTCAATCCAAATTTGCAGTCACTAGCAACAAACCTTTGAGAAAAGAGCATTGAAAAAAGATTTATTTGCATGCGTGATTGCTGCTTATGTTATAATACTTCTCGGAAAAGGGAGGGGTTTATTTTGTCACCCGCATTATTGAAGATGTATATTTCTTTTGTTGGTATGGGAAGTATGATACTGTCTTTGTTTGCCATTTATTTAAGCCGCTACAAGTTAAAAGGCTTTTTCAAAATAGCCACGGCAATCATTGCCTACATATTGATGATCATCGCAGGGCTGATAATTTTCTTTGTCGTTTTCAGCGGCCCTACGAGTGAATAAAATACATAGGTTAAAAGGGTTGGGATCAATGAAGAAAATTTGTTTTTATCTGGCGGCCATCCTTGTCGTAGTTACGTTGACTGGTTGTATGTATCCGGAAGAAAAGCTAGTACAGAATCAAGTGCCCTATAAGGATCAGCTTGACAGTGTCCAGTCTGCAGTTGACCAGTACAAGGAAGCAAAAGGCGGTCTGCTGCCAATCAAGACAAAAGATGCAGAGACACCTATTTACCAAAAGTATCCTATAGATTTTAAGAAAATTGTTCCAAGATATATGGCCGAGTCTCCAGGCAATGCCTATGAAAATGGTGGACTGTTTCAATATGTCCTTGTTGATGCAGAAACAGATCCGACAGTAAAGCTGCTCGATTTAAGAATGGCAGAGACGATCCGTGAGATAAAAATGCGGATCAATGCCACAGGCTATCCACCATTCAAGGAGAAGGTCGCGGAAAATGTGTACACGCTCGATTTCAAAAAAATTGGCTATAAAGAGGAGCCTGTGGTTGTAAGCCCGTTCACAAACCAGAACCTGCATTTTATCATCTCTACAGAAGGAGAGATTTATGTGGATTACCGGAGTGATCTCTACCAGGCTATTAAATCTTCAAAGAAAGAATTTGAAGAAGGTGTGGATATACGCGACATCCTCGTAGATAATTCCATGTTTGTTCCAGCCTATTCCTTGCCATATGCCATCGATCAGGAGACCAAAGAACCGGTCTTTTTGGTGAAGGATTAAATACGGGTTTCCTGTTGATGCTGCAAGGCTCTTGTGCATTTCTAATAAATTTGTCATAACCCTGATTCTGCAAAATATATTGTAGAAGCAGGGTTTTTTTGTCTTAGGCTCTATTAAAGACCAATGTTAATTTTCAACTCCTGTTGATTGTAGTGGAAGGCGCGAAGACTCCTTCGAAAATGCTAACGTGTTTCATCGTGCGTGGGCAGGTTCGAGGAAGCTCAATCAATGTCCTGCGGGATGAGCAAGTCACGGGAGACCCCACAGGCGCCAGAAGCGCCGAGGAGGCTCCCGGAATGCCCGCGGAAAGCGAAGTGCCTGGAACGAAAATCAACAGCCGAATTTAACAGAGCCATGTTAAAGAAAGATATCAATTGTTCTCATATATGGGAATTGAAGGGATTCTTTTGTGAAATCAAAATAAGGGGGTAAAAAAATAAAAAAATTGTCATATTGATATAGGACAACATCATAAATATATACTGTCCCAGATTACTAATTTGGATGAATTTATTCCCACTAACTCTATGATCGGGAGGGGATCACTTGGAAAAGGTAGATATTTTTAAGGATATTGCCGAGAGGACTGGCGGCGATATTTACCTGGGGGTTGTAGGTGCGGTCCGCACCGGAAAATCCACTTTTATTAAGAAATTTATGGAGCTGGTGGTTTTACCTAATATCAATAATGAGGCTGATAGAGCCAGAGCGCTTGATGAGCTGCCACAGAGTGCAGCAGGTAAAACGATTATGACTACTGAACCCAAATTCGTGCCTAACCAGGCAGCATCTGTACATGTGGATGATGGCCTGGATGTGAATATCAGGCTCGTCGATTGTGTGGGTTATACAGTTCCAGGAGCGAAGGGCTATGAGGATGAGAATGGGCCAAGGATGATCAACACACCTTGGTATGAAGAGCCAATCCCTTTCCATGAAGCAGCTGAAATTGGAACAAGGAAGGTTATTCAGGAACATTCTACACTTGGCGTCGTCATCACAACGGATGGGACAATTGGGGAAATCCCGAGACAGGATTACATTGAAGCAGAAGAAAGAGTGATTGAAGAGCTCAAGGAAGTCGGAAAGCCGTTTATCATGGTGGTGAACAGTGCACAGCCTTACCATCCAAATACAGAAACATTACGAGCCCAGTTAGCGGATAAATACGATATCCCTGTACTGGCAATGAGTGTTGAAAGCATGCGTGAATCTGATGTTCTCAGTGTGATGCGGGAAGCCCTGTATGAGTTCCCTGTACTTGAAGTGAATGTCAACCTGCCTAGCTGGGTAATGGTGCTTCGAGAAAACCACTGGCTGCGTGAAAGCTACCAGGAAGCAGTCAAAGAGACTGTGAAGGATATCAAGAGGCTGCGTGATGTAGACAGGGTCGTCCATCAATTCAGCGATTTTGAGTACATTGACAGAGCTGGATTGGCGGGTATCGAAATGGGCCAGGGTGTTGCTGAAATCGACCTGTATGCCCCGGATGATCTATACGATGAGATTCTGAAAGAAATCGTTGGCGTAGAGATACGAGGGAAGGATCATCTGCTTGAACTGATGCAGGAGTTCGCATATGCAAAAACCGAGTTTGACCAGATTTCTGATGCGCTTAAAATGGTTAAGCAGACAGGATATGGGATTGCTTCACCATCCTTGACTGACATGAGCCTGGAAGAGCCGGAAATTATCCGCCAGGGATCGCGTTTCGGTGTTCGCTTAAGAGCAGTAGCACCTTCAATCCATATGATCAAAGTGGACGTCGAATCTGAGTTCTCGCCAATCATTGGCACAGAGAAACAAAGTGAAGAACTTGTTCGCTATCTGATGCAGGATTTTGAAGATGATCCGCTGTCAATCTGGAATTCTGATATCTTTGGCAGGAGCTTGAGCTCAATCGTCAGAGAAGGGATTTCGGCAAAATTGAGCTTGATGCCTGAAAATGCACGTTATAAATTAAAAGAAACGCTGGAAAGAATCATCAACGAAGGTTCCGGTGGATTAATAGCAATCATATTATAATTGGACTCCTTTTGGGAGTCTTTTTGTTTGTCTTTTAGGAGATTTTGATTCATACTCCATTATGTTGTCCAAACACAAAATGCTCTTCTAATATAACTTGCCAGCAGCGAAATATGAGAAAAGACCTTGAAGACGTCCTTTGAATTAAGGTTGAAAGACTTAAAATTCATTATTGCATGTTTGATGGCGCAACTTACGGGTAATGAATAAGGGTCAACATATTACAAATATGTTTCAAAGAAGAAAAGATTCCCATTATTTCTTGAAATTATCTTGATAAGAGGAAAACATTATGATAATCTTTTAACAGAATTAGCGTTGTAGCTTAAAAACCCTTATACAACAGGGTTTCAAGCGATATTAGGTTTCATTATCATAGTTTTTTGCAAACTAGGATAATAAAATCTGCCGGCAACGTATAGAATTCACAAGTTTTGTTTAGAAATGTAGTTAAGATGCTTATTTTCTGAGCAATGGGATCTCTTTGGGAGGAGGTGAATGGCATGAACAAAACAGAACTTATCAATGCAGTTGCAGAAGCTAGCGAGCTTTCAAAGAAAGATGCAACAAAAGCAGTTGACGCTGTTTTTGATTCAATCTTAAATGCATTAAAAGATGGGGACAAAGTACAATTAATCGGTTTTGGTAACTTCGAAGTTCGTGAGCGCGCTGCCCGTAAAGGCCGCAACCCACAAACTGGTGATGAAATCGAAATCTCTGCAAGCAAGGTGCCTGCTTTCAAACCAGGTAAAGCACTTAAGGATGCAGTGAAATAATTACATACGACGCACTGAGCGTATGCTAAACCCTAAGGGCCGCGACCTGTTCGCGGCCTTTTTTCTTTTTCCGGGAATCTTAAAATTTCTTTTTAATGATCATTTTATACGTTTTTGTCAAATCTAGCTCCATCGCGAGTCGTGTCTGAACGAGGCAATTGAGCTTTTTATTATTACAGTTGAATATTAAGTTTTGCCTGCCGAGAATCGGTTATGCTAAGATGAAAATATTATAATCTAATAGTTGATTATCTATGCAGGATTATGATGAGATTGATGGATCATAGGAGGAAACGCAGATGTCAAACGTCAATCGTGCCCAAATCGAAGAAGCGGTGCGTTTAATATTAGAAGCAGTCGGTGAAGATCCTAACAGGGAAGGTTTGCTAGATACTCCCAAACGGGTCGCGAAGATGTATGAAGAGGTTTTCTCAGGATTGAACCAGGATCCTAAAGAATACTTCGAAACCATTTTTGGTGAGGACCATGAAGAGTTGGTATTAGTAAAGGATATCCCTTTCTATTCTATGTGTGAACATCATCTGGTTCCTTTCTTTGGCAAGGCGCATGTCGCATACATTCCGCGAGGTGGCAAGGTTACTGGGCTCAGCAAGCTTGCGAGAGCGGTGGAAGCAGTGGCTAAAAGGCCTCAGCTACAGGAAAGGATCACTTCCACGATAGCTAATTCGATCATGGAAAAGCTGGATCCCCATGGTGTCATGGTAGTGGTAGAAGCTGAACATATGTGCATGACAATGAGAGGGGTAAAGAAACCCGGCTCGAAAACAGTTACATCTGCTGTAAGAGGTACTTTGGCCGAGGATGTAAACGCAAGAGCTGAAATTCTCTCATTGATTAAAGCTTAAAGAGATTTGATAACACTAAAAGTACATTCAAAGATGTAGAAGGCTGAAAGTAATTCTTTTAGCCTTTTGCTATATTATAAGAAAGCGCAAGCGCCTTAGTCAGCCCCGACAAGCGCGGGAGGGCCGACCAGTGAAGTTGTTCTTTGACTTCAATGGGCGGACCGAAGCGACTCGAAGGGCTAGGCGCTGGAGCTGGACAATTCTCGAAGTGAAGTTTTTGGACTTTCCTATCACGTTATAAAACGAGCTTACCGAGTGCTTCCCGAACACAACATATTCTTTCCTGTAAGGGGGATAATAATGGATAAGAAACAAAGCGTTAATACGGATTATGTAGTAATCAAGGCCATTGAGGATGGTGTGAATGTAATTGGTCTTACAAGAGGGACCGACACTCGATTCCATCATTCCGAGAAACTCGACCAGGGTGAAGTTATGATTGCGCAGTTTACAGAACATACCTCTGCCATCAAAATCAGAGGGCATGCAAAAATCGTCACGCCATTCGGTGAAATAATGAGTGAGAAGAAGTAGTAAAGTGCAAAACCAACTATTTTGTTACAAAATCGAGCTCAGTTCTTCGTAAATAGTGTTTAATTTATAATATCACGTTCATGTTTTTACTATTTGTGATATAATTGTCACTGCCTTGGAGTGTACGGTACAATTGCAAAAATAGATTTTAGGCGCTTTTTTTATGTCTGTTTTCAATAGCCAGATATCTGCATATCGCTGGCTTACACGATAGAACAAAATTGTGCCTGCCGCCGGCAATCCAACATAAATAAGGGGAACAAGGGTGATTTATTTGCTAGATTTACAAAACAAATTAGACGGCACCAGAGAGCTTCTTCTCGAAAAACTTTCACATCCTTATTTGCAGGAGCATGTAGAAGCTCCTTTTATAGATGATGACAGGCTCTTGTTGCTTACCTCATTGATGGAACAGCAGGAAGTAAATCAGGAAAAAGCAAAGAACTACACTGTGACCACAATGCTCCTGCAAATTGCCCTTGATACCCATGAGCAGGTCCATAACTCACAACCAGGTGAAGAGGATGAAAGCCATAAGCGCCGCCAGCTGACGGTTCTCGCTGGAATTTATTTCAGCGGGCTATATTACAAGCTGCTGGCTGATATGGATGATATAGAAATGATTAAGCTATTAGCTTCAGGTGTAAAAGAAGTCAATGAGCAGAAAATATTGTTGTACCAAAAAGAAGCTGAAGCGATCGATAAATTAATGGAAAGTGTAAAATTAATCGAATCGGCTCTTTTAGGCAAGGTCGCTGACCATTTGGATGCGTCAGAATGGTTTGAATTCGCTTCGAATTGGCTTTTTGTCAAGAGGCTGCTATCAGAAGAAACCAAGTTCATTAAATCCGGCAGTTCACTGGTTTTTAATGCGCTAAAAAAAATTGCTCTGCCAAAAATGGACCAGAGTAGCACAGATCTGTCATCGGAACAGCAAAAATACCTGCTAACA
This sequence comes from Bacillus sp. ISL-41, assembly GCF_018613235.1. Taxonomy (GTDB): domain Bacteria; phylum Bacillota; class Bacilli; order Bacillales; family Cytobacillaceae; genus Mesobacillus. Next base: position 96,381 of record NZ_JAGGQP010000016.1, on the reverse strand, counting down.
ATTTGCACAAGATATATTGAATTTTCAATGACGAAGATTAATGCAGCGTTAAAGAAGCTGCCAGGGATGAACAGCTTGCTGATGGAACGGTTAGACCTGATTGCAGGGCAGCATCAGACCATGTCTAAAAAATTCGCGGAAGAAGGGTAATGCAATGCAGCAATCGAAAGAACAACGTGTTCATGGAGTCTTTGAAAAAATCTATGAGAATTACGATCAAATGAATTCTGTCATCAGTTTTCAGCAGCATATTAAATGGCGCAATGACACAATGAAAAAGATGGATGTCCAAAAGGGAGCCAAAGCACTTGATGTTTGTTGCGGAACGGCTGATTGGACGATTGCGCTTGCGGAAGCTGCCGGGAAAGATGGCGAAGTAGCCGGACTTGATTTCAGCAAAAATATGCTGAAGATAGGCGAGGAGAAATTGGAGGCCCGCAACCTGGATCAGGCAACTCTAATCCATGGGAATGCAATGGAGCTCCCGTTCGAGGATAATAGCTTTGACTATGTAACCATTGGTTTTGGTCTGAGAAATGTGCCTGATTACAATCAGGTGCTGCGTGAAATGTACAGAGTCCTTAAACCGGGCGGGATGGCAGTATGCCTCGAAACGTCCCAGCCCACATTGCCGGGTTTCAAGCAAGCATACAGATTATACTTCAGATTTATCATGCCGATGTTCGGCAAACTGTTCGCTAAGAGCTATGATGAGTATTCCTGGCTCCAGGAATCCGCTAAAGATTTTCCAGGCATGAAAGAGCTGGCCAAAATGTTCTCCGATGCAGGTTTCATTAATGTTGAATACAAGCCATATAGCGGAGGGGTAGCAGCCGTGCATATCGGCCGGAAATAGGAAGAGTGCCAAGGAACTGGTCTGTTGACACTGTCTTAAGTGGTTTCTTCCAGTTTAACGAAAAGCGTTTTACTGGCTTGAAGGCTTGAAAGGCGCTCTGGCTGGACCATTCTCCAGGATAAACATTCTGATGGTAAAATAGACCATGGCTGTCCTTTTCTTTTTCGCGCGTCAAGGAAGGTCAGCCTGTTTTATTTTAGTATTACGGCAATGTTGATGATAGCGAAGAGGCTATTAGAATGGATCCGGATGTAGAGAAATTAATTAGCTTGGCCGTTGAAAGCTCCAAGCATAATAGAAACCTCCTGAATGCATTGAGGCGCCGAAAAGGAACGGTCAAAGCTGCATCAATGGATATCGAGGATGTAAAAGCTGGGTGGATAATTATGAAGATGAAGTTACTATATACATATTTGAATTCTGATTTGACATTGATAGAAAGAGAACTGGAAGAAGCGATCCAGGCGGATTCCCAGCTGCTCAGCCAGGCAAGCCTGCACTTGCTTAAAGCCGGCGGGAAAAGAATCAGGCCCGTTTTTGTTCTCCTTGGCGGAAAGTTCGGTGATTATGATATCAATATCATCAAGGATGCAGCAGTCTCCCTTGAACTCATCCATATGGCCTCCCTGGTTCATGATGACGTAATCGACGATGCTGAATTGCGCCGAGGGCGGGCGACAATCAAAGCAAAATGGGATAACAGGATTGCGATGTATACTGGGGATTATATTTTTGCCAGGGCGTTGGAGCTTATGACTGACATCAAAAATCCGACAGCACACCAAATCCTCTCCGATACAATAGTCGAACTAAGTGTTGGCGAAATAGAACAGATAAAAGATAAATATAATTTTGAGCAGAACCTGCGTAATTACTTGCTGAGAATCAAGCGGAAGACAGCTCTTCTTATTGCAGCGAGCTGTCAGCTTGGTGCGGTGGTATCAGGAGTTTCTGAACAGGACCACCGTAAATTGTATAAGTTTGGCTACTATGTTGGTATGTCCTTCCAGATAACGGATGACGTGCTGGATTTCACTGGTACAGAAAAAGAACTTGGGAAGCCGGCTGGAGGGGACCTTCTGCAGGGGAATATAACTCTTCCTGTACTGTACGCAATGCAGGACGAATATATCAAAAGCAGGATCAGGAATGTCCATGAGGGCATGCCAAGAGAAGAACTTAATGAAATACTTAAGCTTGTTCAGGATTCTGGGGCGATTGAAAAATCTCTCAAAATCAGTGACCGTTACCTGGATAAGGCCCTTGATATCCTTGAAGAGCTCCCATCTAATAAGGCCAAGAAGTCATTGCGCGATATCGCCAGATTCATCGGGAAACGCAAGTATTAGCAAGTTGCGAATTTTTCAAAAAAATGATAATATTTCTAAGGATTGCTTTTGTAAGCGGTTCACATACATATATGAATTAGGAGTGGAACTCATGGAAAAGACTTATTTGATGGTGAAACCTGACGGAGTACAGCGCAACCTGATTGGTGAAGTTGTAGCTCGTTTCGAAAAGAAAGGCTTCCAGCTTGTTGGCGCAAAACTTATGAACATCCCTAGAGAACTTGCTGAAGAGCATTATGGCGAACATAAAGAGCGTCCATTCTTCGGTGAATTAGTAGACTTCATTACTTCTGGCCCAGTATTCGCTATGGTATGGCAGGGAGAGAATGTTATTTCTACAGCACGCCAGATGATGGGTGCAACTAACCCTAAGGATGCAGCTCCTGGAACAATCCGCGGAGACTTCGGGGTTACTGTAGGCAAGAACGTCATTCACGGATCTGACTCACCAGAAAGCGCAGAGCGTGAAATCGGATTATTCTTCAAACAAGAAGAGCTTGCTGAATACAGCAAATTAATCAACGAGTGGGTTTACTAAAATAACCCCTGGACACTTGTGAATAGCAAGTGTCCTTTTTTTTGGCTCCGATAAAGCTGATTGGTGTTTTTCAATCCTGTTGATTGTAGTGGAAGGCGCGTAGACTCCTCCGAAAATGCTGACGCATTTTCATCGTGCGTGGGCAGTTTCTGGGAAGCTAATTCAATGTCCTGCGGGATGAGCAAGTCATGGGGAGACCCCGCAGGAGCTTCCGACGGGGAGGCTCCCTGACTGCAAGGAAGAATTTGATCTTTGAAAAAGCCGGCAGTTGGGCTTTTTCAAAATTCTTCCCCGCGGAAAGCGAAGCGCCTGGAACGAAAATCAGCCCTGTCAACAGAGCCATTCACTTAATGATGACAGACGGGCTTCTTGAGATATTAAAAAATATATCACTCTAAATCCCTTTTTTCGATATAATGAAAATGTCCAACTTTTTCTAGTACCGAGAGGGAGCAAAATGATGCCGCAAGACTATGAACAGTTTATCTTGAAAATATACCAGAAGACTGGTATAAACCTTGCTCTATACAAAGAAGCACAAATGAAAAGAAGGTTGACTTCACTCTATCAAAAGAAGGGCTACTCATCCTTCAAAGAGTTTTTCCAGGCTCTGGCCAATGACCAGCAGCTCATGAACGAATTTTTGGATCGAATGACGATCAATGTCTCAGAGTTTTATAGAAACGCAAAACGGTGGGAAGTCCTCGATCAATCTATGATTCCAGAGTTGTTAAGCAAAAATCCTAAGCCGAAAATCTGGAGTGCAGCCTGCTCCACTGGAGAAGAGCCTTATACATTATCAATGGTGCTGTCAAAGCATTTGCCATTATCGAAGATCCAAATTTTGGCGACCGATATTGATGATAACGTCCTTGCAAAAGCCAGGCTCGGAGTTTATTCAGAAAGGTCACTGAATGAAGCCCCTGAAGAAATGGTTAAAAAGTTTTTTCGGCAGGATGGATCCTATTATACTGTGGAAGATCACATTAAGAAGACTGTTACTTTTAAAAAGCAAAATTTACTTGCCGACCATTTTGGCGGACCTTACGATTTAATCGTCTGCCGCAATGTCCTCATTTATTTTACCGAGGAGGCAAAGGAAAGCATTTACCATAAATTCAGCGCTGCATTAAGGCCTGGCGGGATTTTGTTTGTGGGAAGCACAGAACAAATCTTCAACCCTGGCACATATAACTTTGAAACTGCAGATACTTTCTTTTACAGAAAGAAATAATAGGAGGAGCCGGGTAACCGAGCTCCTCCTTCCTTTGTCCCGAATTCAGAGCGTATAACGCCGCAGGTGAAATTCCTGGTCTCAAGCGGATATTCGAGTCCCGGGAGATTGTTTTTTGCGAGTGAACAGGCTTCATGATAAAATGGCTTCATTCTTGCAGTGGAATAATACATATTTCATAATTTTTAATTTATTTATTTTTAACTGTATGATATAGTAAAACAAATCCTTTAGCGAGTTGAAGGGGGAAAGTATATGAGATATTTAACAGCTGGAGAATCACATGGACCGCAGCTAACAACCATTATAGAGGGGATGCCAGCAGGCATGCCGCTCGTGGCAGGAGATATAAACCAAGAGCTGGCGCGAAGGCAGAAAGGCTATGGCCGCGGAAGAAGGATGCAGATTGAAAAGGATCAGGTACAGATCACTTCAGGGATTCGGCATGGGTATACATTAGGTTCGCCGATTGCCCTTGTTGTCGAAAATAACGATTGGAAGCATTGGACCGGGATTATGGGCCAGGAACCGCTCGATGACCTATCCTCTGATGAAGTGAAAAGGAAGATATCACGTCCTCGGCCTGGTCATGCAGACTTAAATGGCGCAATTAAGTATGGCCATCGGGATATGAGGAATGTTCTTGAGCGTTCTTCTGCCAGGGAAACGACTGTCAGGGTCGCAGCAGGTGCTGCCGCAAAAAAATTGCTGTCACTGCTGGGAATCGAATTGGTTGCCCATGTCGTTGAAATTGGCGGGGTGGTAGCTGAAAAGCAGGATTTCGCTTCACTGGAACAGCTTAAAGAAGTAACAGAAGCTTCACCGGTCAGATGCTTCGATCCAGAAGCAGGGTCAAAAATGATGGCAGCAATTGATGACGCAAAGCAAAATGGAGACTCTATAGGCGGTGTCGTCGAGGTAATAGCCGAGGGTATGCCGTCTGGAGTGGGCAGCTATGTCCATTACGACCGCAAGCTTGATGGGAAGCTTGCTGCGGCCGTAATGAGCATCAATGCTTTCAAAGGTGTGGAGATTGGTATCGGCTTTGAAGCGGCCAGAAGACCTGGCAGCCAAGTACATGATGAGATTGCCTGGGAAGAGGGCAGCGGATATTACCGGAAAACGAACCGGCTTGGAGGCCTTGAAGGCGGGATGACAACGGGAATGCCAATTGTTGTCCGTGGTGTAATGAAACCGATTCCGACTCTTTACAAGCCGTTGATGAGTGTCGATATTGATTCTAAGGAATCTTTTGCTGCGAGTATTGAACGATCTGATGCCTGTGCTGTCCCTGCTGCTGCAGTGGTTGCTGAAAGCGTTGTTGCCTGGGAACTTGCTTCAGCCATCGTCGACCAATTTTACGCAGATCGATTTGACACATTAAAGGCATCAATCGAAGAGCAAAGAAGGACTGCGAGGGACTTTTAAAAATGCAGCAAGTGAATATAGTTGCAAGCACAAAAACCTATCCTGTATATATTGGTAATGGTGCTATCCGTCAACTGCGGAGTATTGTTCATGAAACTGCAGACAAATATACATCGATCATGATCATTACTGATGGAACAGTCGCCAAGCACCATCTTGATTCATTTTACAAACACACAAGCCTGGAAAGAATTGTTGAAAAAATCGTCCCATCAGGGGAAAAAGCGAAGACGTTCGATGTTTATCAGGATTGTCTTACTTCAGCGCTTGAAAATAAACTTGACAGGAAGTCGCTGATCATCTCTTTTGGCGGCGGGGCAGTCGGAGATTTGGCAGGGTTTGTGGCCGCGACTTATATGAGGGGAATTCGCTTCATACAAGTCCCAACCACTATTCTTGCTCATGATAGTGCCGTGGGAGGGAAGGTGGCAATCAACCATTCATTAGGCAAGAATATGATTGGGGCCTTCCATCAACCCGAAGCTGTCGTCTATGATTTGGATTTTCTGCAAACACTCCCTGAACATGAAGTTCGATCCGGCTTTGCAGAAGTAATCAAGCACTCCCTGATAAGCGATGAAAGCTTTTATTTCTGGCTTAAAGAAGAAATCCACTCATTGGATAAAATGAATGATTCACAATTGCTTGAGTTTTTGACAAAGGGCATTGAAATTAAAGGGGCTGTTGTCGCAGAAGATGAGAGGGAGACCGGAATCCGTGCATTTTTGAATTTCGGGCACACACTTGGCCACGCGATTGAAGCCGAAGCAGGTTATGGAAAAGTTACTCATGGGGAGGCTGTAGCAATCGGGATGCTATTTGCCCTTCACTTAAGCAAACAATTGCTTGATCTTGATTTCGATGTAAAAGCATTCAGGAACTGGCTAAACAATCTTGGGTATGTAACCCAGATTCCAGCGGGACTCTCTTCGGAACAGTTGCTGGAAAGAATGAAGCAGGATAAAAAAACTGTTAATGGGGCAATCCGTTTCGTTTTGCTTGAAAAACTCGGAGTGCCTTCACTCAAGGAAGTCGAGGAAAAGGAATTGAGGATGAACCTGATGAAGTTTGCAGAAGAGGGGGAGTTACATGATTAGGGGAGTAAGAGGAGCTATTACAGTAAACAAAAATGATGAGCAAGAAATCATTATTGCTGCTGAAAGACTTTTAAAAGAAGCAGTCGCTGCTAATGATATTACACCGGATGATGTTGCTTCAATTTTCATTTCTGCTACTGATGATGTTGATGCAGCCTTTCCGGCAAGGGCTTTAAGGAATTTGGACGGCTGGACCTACGTTCCAGTCATGTGTATGCAAGAATTATCAGTTCCCGGCTCGCTGCAGAAGTGTATCAGAGTCATGATTCATTTCAACACTGAGAAACCGCAGGAAGAGATCAAGCATATTTACCTTGAGGGAGCTGCAGGACTAAGACCTGATTTATAACTTAATACTTTTTCTGCAGCGCCAAACAGTGTATGATAAACACATGTTCTTTATCGCTTTAATTAGATAGTGAATTAAAGAGTAGAATAGTTGAGGTGGATTAGATGAGATGGAAAGAGCAGTTATTAAAATTAAAGCCGTACCAGCCTGGTAAATCGATCAGTGAAGTGAAAAGGCAGTATGGTTTATCCGAGATTATAAAATTGGCATCAAATGAGAATCCATTTGGATCTTCAGAAAATGTGCAAAATGAAATCGCAAATTATGCTGGTAAGTATTCAGTATACCCCGATGGATACGCATCCGAGCTTCGGACACATTTGGCAGACCATTTAGGTGTACAGGAAGCACAAATCATTTTTGGTAACGGGTCGGATGAAATCATCCAAATGATTGCCCGCGGCTTGCTTACACCTGAGTCAAAAACTGTGATGGCAGCCCCGACTTTTCCGCAGTATAAGCACAATGGTATTATCGAAGGCTGTGAAATAGCAGAAATCCCATTAGTTGACGGTGCTCATGACTTGGAGGAGATGGCTGCTGCCATTGATGATCGGACATCAGTTGTCTGGTTATGCTCTCCTAATAATCCGACAGGTGTCTATATAACCGAAGAAGAATTAACAGCATTTATGGCACGGGTACCAGGCGATGTGCTTGTCGTGCTTGATGAAGCTTATTTTGAATATGTGACCGCGGAAGATTATCATGATTCACTGAGTCTATTAGAGCAGTATAAAAACTTGATTATCCTGCGGACATTTTCCAAAATATACGGCCTGGCCAGTTTTCGGGTTGGCTATGGAATCGCACACGAAGATACCATCAGGGCACTTGAACCGGCAAGGGAGCCATTCAATGTCAACACATTGGCTCAGGCAGCTGCAATAGCAGCGCTAGGTGACCAAAAATTTGTAGATGAATGTAAAAGTGAAAACAAAAAGGGCCTCCAGCAGTTTTATGATTTTTGTGATGGTACAGGGTTGAAATATTTCCCATCGCAAGGCAACTTCATCTTGATTGATTTCGACAGGGATGGCCAGGAGGTTTTTCAATACCTGCTTGAGAGAGGTTATATTGTGCGTTCAGGTACAGCACTTGGATTCCCAACCTGTGTAAGGATTACCATTGGCTCAAAGGAACAAAATCAAGGTGTAATTGAATTGATCAAAGAATACTTGAGTGTTGATACTGTAATATCTAAATAAGGGTGTTGATTTTATGGAAGGCCGCGTATTGATCATTGGTCTTGGTTTGATTGGCGGCTCTCTGGCTATGTGTATAAAAGGGCAGCATCCGCAGGCAGAGCTAATTGGCTTGGATGCCGACAAAAATCAAATGGATCTAGCCATGATGCTAGGTGTCATTGACCGTGCAGCAGTCAGTATAGAGATGGAAGCACCGGAGGCGGACTTAATCATTATTGCGACTCCGGTATTGGCCACCGAAAACATAATTGAACTATTAGCCACATTGCAACTGAAAGATGAGGTCATTGTTACCGACACCGGCAGTACAAAGGGATATATTTCAACTAAGGCCGCGTGCCTGAGAGCAAAAGGAATTGCCTTCATTGGCGGCCATCCAATGGCTGGTTCCCATAAAAGCGGTGTTGCCGCAGCCAAAAGAATCCTGTTTGAAAATGCATTCTATCTTCTTACACCAGAAACTACAGTCAGAAGTGAGGCGGTAGACCGGCTAAAAGCATGGCTTGCTGGCACGAGGGCAAAGTTCCTGGATGTTTCACCCGAAGAACATGACTATCTAACAGGCGTTGTCAGCCATTTTCCGCATATAATAGCGGCTTCCCTCGTCCACCAGGCCTCACGGGCGGATGAAGGCAATCCTCTCGTCAACCGCCTGGCTGCTGGAGGGTTCAGGGACATAACCCGAATCGCATCAAGCAATCCTCAGATGTGGAGAGACATCCTGCTTCAAAACCGGGAAGTCCTGATTTCGCTGTTAACTGACTGGCAGGATGAAATGGGCCGGGTAAAAGAATTATTGGTAGCTAATGAACAGGACAGGATCTATGATTTCTTTGATGCAGCCAAAAAATACCGGGATGGCCTCCCTGTAAGGGACAAAGGAGCTATCCCCAGCTTTTATGATTTGTTTGTAGATGTCCCTGACTATCCAGGGGTCATTTCTGAAATCACAGGGTATCTAGCAGTTGAAAACATCAGTATAACGAATATCAGGATCATAGAAACTCGTGAAGATATTTACGGAGTTCTGGTGATTAGTTTCCAGACGCCTGACGACCGTGCAAGAGCACAAGAATGTATTGGAAAAAAGACAGACTATGAAATGTCTGTTGCAGAGTAGACTTAAGGAGCAGAAAAATGTCAGTGAAAACTCTTTTAACAAATAGAACCTCTTTGGACGGGCAAGTTAAAGTACCTGGTGATAAATCAATCTCGCATAGGGCAGTCATGTTCGGGTCAATAGCCAACGGAGTCACCCGTATTGAAAACTTCCTGCCCGGAGAAGATTGTTTAAGTACGATTTCCTGCTTCCGGCAGCTCGGTGTTGAAATTGCCCAGAACGGCAGCGATGTAACGGTTACAGGAAAAGGTACGGATGGACTGAGCCAGACTGATGAAAAACTGTATGTCGGAAATTCGGGAACAACCATACGGCTGATGATGGGAATCCTTTCGGGATTGCCGTTTAAATCCACTCTTGAAGGTGATGAGTCAATCGCCAGAAGGCCGATGACAAGAGTGACCCTTCCTCTCGGCAAAATGGGAGCTAGCATTACGGGGAGGAATAATGGAGAATTCACTCCGCTGACAGTGGAAGGCCAAAAATTAAACGGGATTACATATGAACTGCCAGTAGCCAGCGCGCAGGTAAAATCAGCGATCCTCCTTGCCGGTTTGCAGGCTGAAGGTGAGACAGTAGTTGTTGAGCCAGTGAAAACAAGGGATCATACCGAGCGGATGATCAAGCAATTTGGCGGCCAAGTTGAACATAAAGAGAATGCCGTAAAGGTTACCGGAGGACAAATACTGAAGGGAACTGATATAAATGTTCCTGGGGATATTTCATCCGCTGCCTTTTTTCTAGTCGCCGCCGCTGTCGTTCCCGGCAGTGACATCATTCTGCGAAATGTTGGGTTAAATCCGACAAGAACCGGAATAATCGATGTGCTAAGAGTGATGGGAGCCGACTTCGTGGTCGAACCTTACGAGGGTGAATCAGCGGAACCAGCTGGAGATATACGAATTAAACATTCAGAACTTAGGGGCACAATAATCGAAGGTGACCTGATTCCCCGATTAATCGATGAAATCCCGGTCATTGCTTTGCTGGCAACGCAGGCCGGGGGCAAGACGGTCATTAAGGATGCTGGGGAATTGAAGGTGAAGGAAACGAATCGCATTGATACCGTTGTCAATGAACTAAAGAAGCTCGGGGCGGACATAGAGGCTACAGATGATGGCATGATTATACAAGGGAATCAAAGCCTTGACGGCGGCACTGTGTCAGCACATGGGGACCACAGGATTGGAATGATGCTATCGATCGCCGCGCTGCTTTGTAAAAGGGAAGTCATCCTTGAGCAAAGTGAAGCGGTCGCCGTTTCTTATCCAGGGTTTTTCGATGATCTGTATTCCTTGCTGCAAAAATAATATAGTATTTTCCTGAAGGAAGGCCAATCATGCGGAATGGATGGCCTTCTGTCTATTTATACGCAGAACTAAAAGAAAACTCCGTTATATTCTCGCAAATTCAGCATAGTTTGTCATAAGACCGTTAAAGGAGTGGTTTTATGGCATACATTATAGAAAATGTCCATCTCTTGAAGGGACAAGCCTTCATAGATACAAGCATGCTGGTGGAGGGCCAGCGAATCTTATCTGCAACATCCAAATTTGAACGTTATAACTATATGAGGATGGATGCGGACAAATATATAATGACCCCGACTCATGTCCTCTTTGATCCGAATATCCCTGTCAAAGAATCTTTTAAAGAGAGAAAAGAATACTATCTGAAGAACTTTATAATGAAGGGCAGCACAGTTGTTTTCACTACAGTCAAAATCCAATTTGAACGGCAGCTCGAAGAAAAGCTTAAGCAGGCGAAAAGTCACTATTTAGACAGCCCAATTGACTTTGTTCTTGGGGTCAGTATTCCTCCGCGGTTAATGAATCCAGGATTTATCCGCAAATGTAAAAAACTGAAAATACCAGCGATCTTTCTGGAAATCGATGAGATGGACAAATTAGCGGCGATGCCGTGGGGATGGATCAAGGAAGCACTGTTTCCTTATAACTGCCCGATCATTCCAGTCTTTCCTGAGAGCAAGCAAAAAAAGGGGAGACAGCAGCAGCTTAATGCCTGGAGTGATTTGATGAAAAAAGAAAAGGTTCCCGCGGTGCATGAAGATCTAGCGACCCAGGGCCCCGTGTCAAGGTCGATTTTAAAGAAAACCGGAATCTTCCCGGAAAAATCAAATCTGCACAGTGGCGGAGAACTCAGCTATAATCTTTACAATATAAACGCAGAAACCAAACATCGTGATGAACATGGGTTGTTTTTTCAATCAAAACATCTGGCCGTCACTGTCGATAAGGGAAAAGTCATTCGCGCCGGGGACGAGGTTTATTATCGGCCAGGAAAGGGAGAGAATGTTATAATTAAGACACCAGGATTTTTTACAGACAATTATTAAATGGCAAGCCGGTGCAAGAATGAATTGCTGATCAGACAGCTTCAGGCAAACCGGCAAATATTGCAAAGCCTAAAGTAAGGGTAGGATGATAAAAATGGTCGGAGTAAATGAAATAACAACCTATATTGAAAATGGACAGCTTGAAAAAGCAATGGCTGCTTATAAAGGCATTCTTGAGAAAGGAAGCGATGAAGAAAAATTCCTTCTTTCTGAGGAATTGTTCCGCTTCGGTTTCATGGAAGAAACAGAGGCTTTGATTGAAAGTTTATTGAAGAATTATCCGGACGAAGGCGAACTCCATGTGCTGCTCGCTGAAGCTCAGATTGAAATGGGTAAAGAGGAAGAGGCCATGCTTTCTCTTGAAAGGGTAGATGAAGATGATCCTTCTTTTCCACAAGCGCTGCTTCTTCTGGCAGACCTGTATCAAATGGAGGGTCTGTTTGAGGTGAGTGAAAAGAAACTCCTTGAGGCCAAGAGGCTTTTGCCGGAGGAGCCAGTGATTGACTTTGCTCTTGGTGAGTTATATGCCCACCAGGGAAAACTTATTGAAGCAATACAGTATTATGAGACAGCCCTTAAGTCGCATGAAGAAATTGGCGGAGTGAATATCAATCAGAGATTGGCTGAATCCTTAAGTGCAGGCGGCTCGTTTGAGGAAGCTCTCCATTTTTACGAAAAAGCCCTAGAGCAAAAGCTGGAAATTAATACTTTGTTCGGCTTTGCTTTTACAGCCCTCCAGGCAGGCTATAATAAAACAGCGATTGACAAGTTTGAGGAACTTAAGGCTCTTGATCCAGAATACCATTCGCTCTATCTCTATCTGGCAAAAGCCTATGAGCGAGAAGAAATGGCAGAAGAGGCGTTCGAAGCTGTTAAACAGGGTATCGAGCAGGATGAGTTCAATAAAGATTTATACTTTTATGGCGGCAAATTGGCACTTAAACTTCCTGATGAGGAAGCTGCCGAAAAACTGCTGCGTGAAGCAATCGCGCTGGATCCCGGGTTCATGGAGGGAGTCCTTGTCCTGAACAAATTGCTTCTTAAGCAGGAACGCTATGAGGATGTGCTGGAGCTTGTCAGTGCAGCCGATATCCAGGAAGAAGAAGAGGAACCACAAATTCTTTGGGATGAAGCAATTGCATACCAGCAAATTGAAGAATTTTCACAGTCATTAAACAAATACCAACTAGCATATACTTTCTTTAAAGACAACAAAGAATTTTTGTCAGACTACGGATATTTTTTAATTGAAGAAGGAAAAATGGGCGACGCTGCCGAAATTTTTAGTAAGTTAGTTGAAAAAGAACCTGGCAATGAAGAATTCCGTGAGTTATTGGAACGCTTGACGGAGAATCAGTAATTTTAACAAAAAATTTGAGTTATGCAGAGGAGGGATTCAAAAATGACAACCCCTGTATCTGTCAACGAGAAAAAGGATTTCATCCGCTGGTTTTTGAACCATTACCAGCTTAAAAGGCGGGAATGCGTTTGGATCCTTAACTACTTGATGAGCCATGACCAGCTGATGGAAAAGGTGCATTTTGTGGAAAATGCACAGTATTGTCCAAGGGGATTAGTGATGTCGACCCATTGCGTGGATGAAGTGCCTTTCAGGTTCTTTAAAGAAAACGTGATGACGACAGATGCAGAAAAGTCTTTCCACGACATTCGCTTGAACAGGGAAGAAGAAATTTACATCCAATTGAATTTCCACGCTTCAAACAAAGCCCACCAATTTGCGGCCGTGCTGGAAGAAAACCCTTATGTTCCGGGTCAGCTCCAAATCAGCGAAAGTGACAAGATGGTAGCAGAAAGATTTCTTGAAGAAAGCATTCAAAAGTTCCAAAAAGACAAACTGCTTACCATGATCGATGAGGCACTGGACAGCCAGGACCAGGAGGCTTTCGAACATCTCACTGAAAAATTAAAAAGATTGGGTACCGTCAACTCATTTTAGCTTGCTTTTGATAGCAGGCTTTTTATTTTGCCAGATTTTTTGCGGGTGACATCCTGTATGCGGTCTGAAGGCCTAAGGAAAAGTTACGAATTTGCCTGATCCTGAGGGGCGTATGTAGAGGAAAAGCATGCGTAAGGGTAGCTATTGGCTTGAACGGTACCCTTATAGAAGTGGAAAGGGCTGCATAAGGGTACGATTAGCTAAGAATTGTACCCTTATCGGAATGGAAAGGGCTGCATAAGGGTACGATTAGCTCGGAATAGTACCCTTATAGAAGTGGGAAGGGCTGAATAAGGGTACGATTAACGAAGAGAATCCCCATTTCTGTCCGACACCGACCATCATCTGACACCAACATAGAAGTTGAAAACCCAAATACGTCACACCCCACCAAACGATTCGAAAACTAATTTTAATCATGATATTATAGAAAGGTGTAAATAAAGGACGATAGACAGCCCTTGTTTACAACTAAGCCTAATAGAATGATGGAGATGGTATTATGAAATGGGTGGCAGCAGATGTAGAAATGTACCAGAAAGCTGCTGAGTATGTAGACACAGTAATCGTCCCGCTCTTGCCAGTTTCTTTTGGTGAGGATATGAAGCAAAATGCTTCGATGGCGGAATTCATTGGAATCCTTACATCACAGCTGGAGAAGCAGTTTCGGGGCCGGATCTTCCTTTTGCCTGATTTTGTTTACATAAAGGAAAATGAGGGAAGCTTGAACGCTTTGAAGGAGTGGGAGAACACTCTTTTGGACAAGCAATTTAAACATATATTTTATGTGACGTCGGACAGCCGCTGGAGACAGCAGGAAAAAGAGCTGAGTGGAAATGTTCTATGGCTTCCGTCCTTGTCTTTGGAGCATATGCAGGAGCAGCAGAAGGTTGCCATAGTGGATGATCAGGTAAAGCAATTATTATCGCTGTTCACAGAGAAATGGGAAGAAGAATAATTCAGTGTTATTTTTCTCACTGCAAAAAATGTTTTCAACATAGTATTATATTGATTTTGTAATGAGATTGATATATCATGGTTATGTCCTAGTTTTAAAATGTGTTTAAATTATGTCCGTTGGGGACTTAACTTGGGAATAGAGGGGGGAATAGCGTGAGTAAGCATCGTGTTTCAAGACGACAATTCTTAAACTATACTCTAACAGGTGTAGGCGGTTTCATGGCTGCAGGGATGCTGATGCCAATGGTTCGATTTGCCGTTGATCCTGTACTTAAGGGTGAAGATGCGGGAGATTTTATCGCGACTCCATTGAAGATCGCAGATATCACAAATGAACCGCAAAAAGTAAACTTTTCTTTCACACAAAAAGATGCATGGTATGAATCTGAAGAAACTGGAACTGCTTGGGTTTTCAAGAACGAAGGCGGGGAGATTATTGCCCTGTCGCCAGTATGTAAACACCTTGGTTGTGTAGTAGACTGGAATACGGATAAGAAAAACCCGAATATGTTCTTCTGTCCTTGCCACTACGGTCTTTATGAAAAGGACGGTACAAACGTGCCTGGCACACCGCCGTTGGCACCATTGGATGTATATCCAACAAAAGAAAAAGACGGGTTCCTTTATGTAGGAAAAGCCGAACCACGAAAGGGGGCGTAATCTTTGTTAAACAAAATTTACGATTGGGTAGATGAGCGTTTAGATATTACGCCTTTGTGGCGCGATATCGCAGACCATGAGGTACCTGAGCACGTTAACCCGGCGCACCACTTTTCAGCGTTCGTGTATTGCTTTGGCGGTCTGACGTTTTTCATCACTGTCATTCAGATCCTATCTGGGATGTTCCTGACAATGTACTATGTGCCGGACATCAAGAACGCATGGGAATCTGTTTATTATCTTCAAAACCAGGTAGCATTCGGACAAATTGTCCGCGGTATGCATCACTGGGGAGCGAGCCTTGTCATCGTTATGATGTTCTTACATACGCTTCGCGTGTTCTTCCAGGGAGCTTATAAGAAACCTCGTGAATTGAACTGGGTTGTCGGAGTTCTGATTTTCTTCGTTATGCTGGCTCTTGGCTTGACTGGATATCTGCTTCCATGGGATATGAAAGCATTATTCGCAACTAAGGTTACATTGCAGATTGCAGAAGCTGTACCATTGATTGGGCCATACATTAAGATATTACTTTCTGGACATTCAACGATCGTTGGTGCTCAAACCTTGACTCGTTTCTTTGCGATCCACGTATTCTTCTTGCCTGCTGCACTTTTAGGCTTGATGGGAGCGCACTTCCTGATGATTCGTAAGCAAGGTATTTCTGGTCCATTGTAAAATTCGAATGAAAATGTTGGGCGAATTTTGATTCGCCAATGACGGAAAAAGGAGGGGATTGCTCGATGCATCGTGGTAAAGGTATGAAGTTCGTAGGAGACTCTCGTGTCCCTGCAGAACGCAAGCCTAATATTCCGAAGGATTACTCGGAATACCCTGGCAAAACGGAAGCGTTTTGGCCAAACTTCCTGTTGAAGGAATGGATGGTTGGTGCGGTCTTCCTGATCGGATACTTGAGCTTGACAATTGCTCACCCGTCTCCGCTTGAGAGGATTGCTGATCCTACTGATACAGGTTATATTCCATTGCCAGACTGGTATTTCTTATTCTTATATCAATTGCTTAAATATTCGTATGCTTCCGGTCCATATACTGTAATCGGGGCATTGGTTATCCCGGGTCTTGCTTTTGGAGCGTTAATGCTGGCTCCATTTATTGACCGCGGACCAGAGCGCCGTCCATCAAAGCGTCCGCTTGCAACTGGTTTTATGCTGTTGTCTATCGCTTCAGTTTTCTACCTTACATGGGAATCTGTAGCCCACCATGACTGGGAAGCAGCCAAGAAACAGGGACAGATTGTAGATGTCGAAATCGACAAAAACTCAGATGGATACAAAATCGCACAGGCGCAAACATGTACTTCCTGCCATGGCGGGGAGTTTGCCGGCAGTGCCACGGCTCCAAGTCTGTTGGATACTAAAATGAATGCTGAAGAAATTGCAGACGTTGCCAAGAATGGTAAAGGAAGCATGCCTGCAGTTTTCAAAGGTACGGATGAAGAACTCAAGACTCTTGCTGAATTCATCGACGGCCTAAGCGAGTAATATGTCAAAGAACCTGCAAGGTAACTTGCAGGTTCTTTTTTGCGCAAATTGTATTCATGGGTCACCCTTACATAAAAAGTTTATTTGTTTAGAGATAAATATTGATAAGAAATGAATTGAAGACAGATGGCACTTAATGAAAACAACTAAGGAATACTTGGTTTATTTTCTATAAACTGTAATAATAGGAATAGATAACTTTGGAATGGAGATAGTCAGAATGATTAAAAGAATATACCCTTTGCTAGGGCATAGATCTGTATTATGGCTGTTATTTTGGGTGAATATTTTAGGGACGGCTTATGGGTATTATTGGTATAAATGGCAGCTTATTGATACGCCGCCAGAATTCCTTTTATTTGTACCTGATAGTCCGACTGCCAGTTTGTTTTTTGTTTTCGTACTAGGGGCATTCCTGATGGGGAAAAACTGGCCGCTTATGGAAGCATTGGCTATTGTTAGCCTAGTCAAATATGGCCTTTGGGCGGTAGTCATGAATTTAATGGTATTCTTCGTTTCAGGACAGCTGGACTGGATCGGGCTTATGCTAATGGCATCTCATTTTGCTATGGCAGTGGAAGGTGTCCTATATGCTCCTTTTTATCGAATGAAGCCATGGCATTTAATTGCAGCCGCTGTTGTACTTCTTCATAATGAAATCATTGATTATGTTTTTGAAATGATGCCAAGGTACCATACGCTAGATTTATACATGGACCAGATTGGGTATTTTACATTTTGGCTGAGCATCTTCTCGATTGCCGTCGGATATTACTTCGGGCTGCGGCCGGGGCGATTCTCCCTTTCACTAAAAAGATTAAGATAACCCTGGAATTTTGGTCTAACCTTGTCCACCCTCTCATACATTTTAATAGTATTTAGAGGGGGGACAGGAATGAGAGCAAAATATCTTTTATTCATTTCGGTGCTATTATTATTGATTGCGCCGTTCGCAGCATATGCAGAACCACAGTCGCCTGTTGAAGAACTAGATAATATATCAGACCAAGCACTGCAAATGGTTAAACTCCACCGGTATGAAGATGCAAACAGGCTGCTGGATCATTTTTCAGAAGAATTCTTGCTGGTTACTGGAAATGAACGGCCTTTTACCATGGATGAACTGCGGATTATCACTGTGGCACATGATGAAGCAGTTGAAGCTGTAGCAAACGCAGACCTGGGACATGCCGAAAGGATGAACAGGGTCACAAAATTCAGGCTTGTCATTGATGCGATTGCTTCCACGCATCAGCCATTATGGACAGAGATGGAAGGGCCCATCATGACGGTTTTCAATGATATGAAGACTGCTGCATATGAGGGTGACAATGACCAATTTCATTCGAACCTTAATTCATTTTTGTCTTTATACAATGTGATTTATCCAAGTATGAAGATTGACATCAATCCGGAAAGGATTCAAAAAGTTGATGCCAAAGTAAGTTTTATTGACCAGTATCGTCCGCAGGTATTACAAGAGGCTTCCAGCAAGGAAGAGCTTGAAATGCTTGAATCGGATTTGCAGAATATCTTTGACGATATGACAGAGGATGAGGCGGACCCTTCACTGTGGTGGGTAATGATTTCCACTGGAAGTATCATTATTCTTACATTGTCCTATGTGGGCTGGAGAAAATATAGAGGCGACAATGACAAAAAAAGAAATGTGCAAAAAGAACATAAGAATTGACACCGTATTCTAGTATTTATAAAATAGTGATAACATCATGAGATGTAAGGGGAGGTACTAGATGTCTATAATAATCTATTTTGCGCTTATTATTTTGATCCCGTTATGGGCTCAATTCAAGGTAAAAGGAGCATACAAGAAGTATTCACAGGTGGCTTCTTCGTCCCAAATGACGGGCGCAGAGGTGGCTCGTAAAATTCTTGATGATAACGGTTTATACAATGTAGGTGTCGAAGAAACCAGAGGTTATTTAAGTGACCACTACGACCCGCGTTCAAAGGTTGTACGTTTATCTTCAGATAACTTTTTTGGGCATTCAGTTGCAGCAGCTGCAATCGCTGCTCACGAAGTAGGCCATGCGATTCAGGATGCTGAGGACTACTCGTTCCTTCGATTCCGCCATGCGCTTGTTCCAGTGGCAAGCCTAGGTTCAAACTTTTCCTGGATTCTGATCCTGATTGGGATTTTCGCTCAATTAAGCGGATTGCTTTTACTGGGTATTCTTTTCATGGCCGCTGCTGTTGTTTTCCAAGTGGTAACTTTGCCTGTTGAATTCAATGCATCGAACCGTGCAATGGAACAGGTTGTTTCAGCTGGGATCATCAGGAATGATGAAGAAAGAGAAACAAAGAAAGTCTTGAATGCCGCTGCATTGACATATGTAGCTGCGGCCGCTGTTGCGGTACTAGAACTTGTTCGTTTAGTAATGATTTACACAGGGATGACTAGTGAAGATTAAAAAAATCCGGACATAGATCCGGATTTTTTTTTATGTGGCAGGAAAGATAATTTCCACTTTGAGAATGCCCCTGCTTTAGCTCCTATATGTTTTTATCTTTCCAAAGGCAACTTATTTTCATCAAGCGTAAATCCTTCACCCAGGACATCATGGACAACGGTAACTGATACAAATGCGTGGGGATCCACAGAATTAATGACGCTTTTCAATCGGACGATTTCATTCTTGGCGACAACGCAGTAAAGAACATCTCTTTCCGCTTTCGTATATGAGCCTACAGCTTTGAGGCTGGTGACTCCGCGATCCATTTCTTTCATGATTTTCGCTGCAATATCCTCATTTTTCTCCGAGATGATCATAGCTCCTCTGGCAGCATACGAACCCTCCTGCATAAAGTCAATCACCCTGGCTCCTACAAAAACGACCACAAGCGTATACATGGCTTCCCTGTAGTTCAAATATGTAATGAGTGAGAGTGTAATGACACCAAAGTCGAACATGAACATTGTCCTGCCCATTGTCCACCCAAAATACTTTTGCGCCAATCTTGCGATAATGTCGACTCCGCCTGTAGTCCCTCCGTAACGGAAGATTATGCCAAGACCGATGCCGATGAACACACCCGCAAATAAAGCCGCTAAAAACAAATCCTCATATAATGGCATCTCGATTTGATATTTTTGAAATATCCCCAGGAAAATGGAGACACCCACTGTGCCAATGATGGTGTAAATAAATACATTCCGGCCAAGCAGCTTCCAGCCTATGAAAAAAAGCGGCAAGTTTAACAATAAGTTCGTGATAGAAGGAGACCAGCCGAATACGAAATAGAGCAAAAGTGTAATACCGGTAAAGCCACCCTCTGCCAGGTTATTTTGCATATTGAAATGAACTAGACCGAATGAAAAAATAGCCGCACCAAGCAAAATAAAGAAGATGTTTTTGAATTTTAAGCCGTTTAGCACGAATTATTCCTCCTAATAGTACGACTGAAGTTTTACCTTATAAAGCGCTTATATTATATAAAATATACCCAACAAGGGCAATCTTTTACAGGGGAGGATGGAAGAGTCGGAATCTTCTATGTTCCATGCCGCGTAATGAGTCAGGCATAATTGGTGGTATAAAGCTTTTTTGCTGATAGGTCCAGGATTAGTTTGAAATAAAAATATTTGTCAAAGCACCTCCATTAAGCTAACATCGATATAGATATACATACAAATAAAGGTTAGGTGAGTTTCTTGAGTGGAAATAAAACGATGAAAGAACTCCAGCAGGAAGTTGATACTTATATAAGCCAATTTAAAGAAGGTTACTTCAGTCCGCTTGCATTGACTGCACGCATGACCGAGGAGCTCGGGGAGCTGGCTCGTGAGGTTAACCATTATTATGGCGAAAAGCCAAAGAAAAACGATGAAAAAGAAAAGACAATTGAAGAAGAGCTGGGAGATATGCTGTTTGTTATGATTTGTTTTGCCAACTCTTTAAATATAGACCTTGAAGAAGCACATAACATGGTCATGGAAAAGTTCAATACAAGGGACAAAGACCGCTGGACGAGAAAAGACAGCTAAAGGAGACTAATTATATGGAAAAAGTAAAGATTGTTATTGCAGGACCAAGAGGAAGAATGGGTAAAGAGGCTGTCAATCTGGTCCTTGGGACGGATACATATGAACTCGTTGGAGTTGTCGACAGGAAATATGAAGGAATGAAACTTGGCGAGCTCGAAGGCTTTCCGGAGAGTGATGCCTTCATTTATACGGATTTCGAGAAGTGTCTTCAGGAAGTAGAGCCAGACGTCTTGATTGATCTGACAACACCTGAAGTAGGCATGTTCCACACAAGGACTGCTTTAAAATATAAAGTTCGCCCCGTAGTGGGAACAACAGGGTTCAGCAAGGAAGACCTTGAAGAGCTTGAACATCTATGCGCTGAACAGGAAACAGGCTGTATCATCGCTCCAAACTTTGCAGTCGGGGCGGTTTTGATGATGAAATTCTCACAAATGGCAGCCAAATATTTCAGTGACGTTGAAATCATTGAACTGCACCATGACCAGAAACTGGATGCACCATCGGGCACAGCAGTCAAAACTGCCCAAATGATCTCCGATGTACGTGAACCGAAAACACAGGGCCATGCTGACGAGAAGGAAACGATTCAAGGTGCCCGCGGTGCGGATTATGAAGGCATGCACATCCACTCTGTAAGGCTGCCTGGACTGATTGCCCATCAGCAAGTATTATTCGGTGCTGACGGACAAACATTGACGATCCGCCATGATTCGTACAATCGAAGCTCCTTTATGTCCGGAGTCAAACTTGCGGTGGATACAGTCATGAAAATGGACGCTTTTGTTTACGGATTAGAGAATATCATTGAATAGGGGAGAAACCATGAACATTGCCTTAATTGCCCATGATAAAAAGAAAGACGATTTAGTGGGGTTCGCAGTCGCTTATAAGGAGATTTTTGAAAAGCATACATTATTCGCAACCGGGACTACAGGGGTGCGAATCATTGAAGCAACTGGTTTGGAAGTGACAAGGTTTCAATCTGGCCCGCTTGGCGGCGACCAGGAAATCGGCGCAAGAATCGCGAACAATCTAATGGACGCAGTGTTCTTCTTTAGAGACCCACTAACTGCCCAGCCGCATGAACCTGACGTGACGGCCCTGGTTCGGTTATGTGATGTATATTCTGTTCCGCTTGCGACCAATATGGGAACAGCGGAAATTCTTGTCAAAGGAATTGAAAGAGGAGACCTTGATTGGCGAAATATAGTGAAAGAAGAAACTGGTGATGAAAATGGAAGCAATGAAGCTTGATATTCTGGCATTTGGTGCCCATGCCGATGATGTGGAAATCGGGATGGGCGGTACAATCGCAAAATATACTGCTGAAGGTAAATGGATTGGTATTTGTGATTTGACCAAAGCTGAAATGTCTTCGAATGGAACAGTAGAGATCAGGAGCCGCGAAGCGAATGAAGCAGCCGGCATTCTCGGAGTGAAGATGAGGGAAGCACTTGACTTGCCGGACAGAGGCTTGTTTTTAAAGGAAGAATACATAAGGGAAATTGTTAGAGTGATCAGGCGAAACAA
Source organism: Bacillus sp. ISL-41 (assembly GCF_018613235.1). Taxonomy (GTDB): domain Bacteria; phylum Bacillota; class Bacilli; order Bacillales; family Cytobacillaceae; genus Mesobacillus. The sequence continues at coordinate 74,228 of NZ_JAGGQP010000016.1, read as the reverse complement.
ACCGGACATAGTTTTTGCACCTTATTTTGACGACCGTCATCCTGACCATGGCAGCTGTGCCCGCCTTGTCGAGGAGGCGGTCTTTTCGGCAGCAGTAAGAAAATATGATGAAAATCATGGATTGGCACCACATAGGCCAAAAGCTTTGTATTTTTATATGATTAATGGATTCCACAAACCTGATTTTGTTGTTGATGTTTCGGACTTTATCCATTTAAAAATCAGCGCACTGAATGCTTACGAAAGCCAATTCGTGAAAGGGGCAGCCACATTTGACACCCCGCTGGTGAACGGCTACATCGAAACAGTCGAGGCGCGCGAAAAATTATTCGGCAAGGAAGTTGGCACCGCATATGCCGAAGGCTTTATATCCAAAAAACCATTGTTAATCCACAAGGATTTGTTAGGGGAAGGAAAATGAAGAAATTAAAAATTGGCATCACCTGCTACCCGACGGTGGGGGGATCTGGTGTTGTCGCAACAGAACTTGGGAAGCTGCTGGCAGAGAAAGGGCATGAGATTCATTTCATTTCATCGAGCCTTCCCTTCAGGCTGAAGAAAATGTACCGAAATATTTATTCTCATGAGGTAGAGGTCAATCAATACTCAGTGTTCCAATATCCGCCATACGATATTGCGCTGGCCAGCAAGATTGCAGAGGTCGCAGTCTTGGAAAATTTAGATGTCCTCCACGTCCATTATGCGATCCCCCATGCTGTCTGTGCCATTTTGGCCCGCCAGATGAGCGGACGTGATCTGAAGATTGTCACTACGCTTCACGGTACCGATATTACCGTACTTGGATATGATCCATCTCTAACGGATGCCATTCGCTTCGGTATTGAAAAATCGGATGTTGTTACAGCAGTGTCCAATTCGCTTATCCAGCAAACCTATGATTTGATCAAACCAGAAAAGGAAATTAACTGTGTCTACAACTTCATCGACACTCGTGTCAACAAGCGCAGTGATTCAACAGATCTTAGAAAAGAATATGGAATCCTTCCTGAAGAGAAAGTGGTCATCCATGTATCCAACTTCCGGCCAGTTAAAAGAGTTCCAGATGTCATTAAAACATTCGCAGGTATCGCAGAAAAAATGCCGGCCAAACTTTTGCTTGTAGGAGATGGACCGGAAATGAAGACTGTCTGCAATCTTGCAAGTGAGCTGGGGATTCGTGACAAAGTACTGCTTCTTGGAAAGCAGGAAAGAGTTGAGGAGCTATATTCATTAAGTGATTTGATGCTTCTCCTTTCTGAAAAAGAAAGTTTCGGACTGGTAGCTTTAGAGGCTATGGCTTGTGGCGTACCATGTATCGGGACGAATGTAGGAGGGATTCCAGAAGTGATCGTGGACGGGAAAACGGGATATATTTGCGAAATGGGAAATATCGAAGAAATAACGTCTAAAGCTGTTGATATACTTTCAAATACGGAACTTCAAAAGCAATTTGCTAAAAACTCAATCGAACGGGCAGAAATGAGCTTCAGCGCAGAACAAATCGTATCTGAATATGAAAGAATCTATTATAATATCGTTGGGCAGGATGTACAATGATTGGCGAACCATTCATTCAAGCGGTACCCGTCCTCCAGTTAATTGAGAATGCTGGATTTGAAGCGTATTTTGTCGGCGGTTCTGTAAGGGATCATATACTCGGCCGTGAAATATCCGATGTTGATATCGCTACTTCAGCGTTACCTGAGGAATTAAAACAGATTTTTCCTAAAACCAATGACGTGGGAATTGAACATGGAACCATTCTTGTCCATCATAAAGGCGGACATTATGAAATCACGACATTCCGTTCCGAACAAAATTACTCTGATTTCCGAAGGCCGGATAAGGTTTCTTTTATCCGTTCTTTAAAAGAAGATTTGCAGCGCCGCGATTTCACGATGAATGCAATTGCGATGGACAAGCAAGGGAACATTATCGATCCTTTTGCGGGCAAGGAAGCAATAAACAAAAAGGTGATTGTGACTGTAGGCAACCCAGATGAACGCTTCGGTGAAGATGCATTAAGGATGCTGAGAGCTGTAAGATTCCAGTCACAATTATGTTTTTCGATTGAAAAGTATACGTTAGAATCGCTTGCAGCTCACTGTCATCTGCTTGAGAACATTGCGGTCGAACGGAAAACTGTTGAGTTCGAGAAATTGCTTGTGGGGATTGGCAGGAGCGAAGCGGTTCAATTGCTGGCGAATAGCGGGATGATTCAATTTTTGCCAGGATTGAAAAATCGTAGTGATAAAGTAAGAAGCTTTTCGAGCCGTTTAGGAAAGAACTTCCGACTGACAGAGTCCTGGGTTCTGTTAGTTTTTGAATTAGGATTGAAGGACAAGGAAATAGATAATTTCCTGAGAGAATGGAAGCTTCCGGTGAATAAAATTAAAAGCATCAACAAAATTCATTCTTTGTTATTACATCGTCTTGAAAATGACTGGAGTCTGGAAATGGTTTATAAGGCAGGTCTGGAAGATGCGATTAGTGCTGAAATAGTGTATGCGTCCCTCCATAACGGTAGTGTCAGCGACGATGAAATCAGAGGTTTGCATGAGCGGCTTCCGATCAAGCACCGAAAGGAATTGGATGTAACGGGAAATGATGTCATGTCATGGCTGGATAAACACCCAGGTCCGTGGCTGCGAGACATTCTTGAAGAAATCGAACGTTCTGTAATCTATGGTGTCGTGCCAAATGAGAAGGAGAAAATAAAGGAATGGCTGAACGCGTTCAATCAGAAATCAGAAAAAAATTAATCGATGCATTTACGAAAAACGAAACTGAATACCTATCCGGACAACATCTCGCTGACATTGCTGGCTGTACACGCACAGCTGTCTGGAAGCACATCGAGGAACTTCGCAAGGAAGGCTTTCAATTTGAAGCGGTTCGGAGAAAAGGATACAAGATCATCTCTATCCCGGACAATATGTCTGCAGACAAAATAAACCTTGGTTTAAACACTGAATTCTTGGGCCGGAATCTGCATTACCATGACAGCGTGGAATCGACTCAGAAAATTGCGTATAAACTGGCTTATGATCAAGCCGAAGAGGGAACTGTCGTGATTGCCGAAGAGCAAACTGCAGGCAGGGGCAGAATGGACCGTAAATGGCATTCTCCCAAATATTCAGGGATATGGATGAGTCTCATCCTCAGACCGAAAATTCCTATCCCGAAAGCACCGCAGCTGACATTAATAACGGCGGTAGGAGTGGTGCAGGCCATAGAGGAAGTAACAGGCTTACTGCCCGAAATTAAATGGCCGAATGATATTCTCATCAATGGCAAGAAAATAACCGGGATTCTTACCGAGCTGCAGGCGGAATCCGATCGGATCAATTCTATCATTATCGGAATCGGCATCAATGTAAATACAGGTATAGAAGATTTTCCAGAAGATATTCAATCCATTGCTTCGTCGCTTGCCATTGAATCTGGCAAAATCATAGACAGGGAAAGATTGATCAGGGCGATACTAGAAAAACTGGAGAAGTTGTATTTGCTTTATCTGGAAAAAGGTTTTTTCCCGATAAAGCTGATGTGGGAAAGCTATGCGATAAGCATTGGTAAACAGATCACTGCAAGAACACTTACCGGGGAAATCAAGGGAAAAGCTGTTGGCATCACGGAGGATGGAGTACTATTGATTGAGGATTCAGCAGGGGCGGTTCATAATATTTACTCGGCTGATATCCAGATCGAAGGTTAAAATCGTTGTGTAGCCAAAAAAGCGGTCATTTGCTATAATCAATTTGGGCGGTATCGAGAGAACTGCACCTTGTTGACTTTTTTTATAAAAAAATAGTTCTGCCTGGATCCGGTAGCGGACTGGGACAGAGGGATGAAACAAGTACAGGCTTCAAAGGGTCCTTCTGGCATAGATGGGTCCTTTTTTAGTGTCTGGGTTGATGGATTGTTTTATCTCCTCTTCAGAAAAAGGGAGGAAAGAAAAATGAAACAAACAACTGATTTCTTAAAAATGAAGCAAACAGGCAACAAGATCGTCATGGTGACGGCCTATGATTATCCTTCATCAAAGCATGCAGAACAGGCTGAAGCAGATATGATTCTCGTAGGCGATTCCCTTGGAATGGTCGTGCTAGGCTATGACTCGACTGTACCGGTCACAATGGATGATATGATCCACCATTCGAAGGCTGTCAGGCGAGGAGCGGGCAATACGTTCATTGTTGTCGATTTGCCATTTATGAGCTATCATCTGTCAATCAAAGACACGCTTATAAACGGTGCAAGAATCATGCAGGAAACTGGGGCAAACGCTGTTAAATTAGAAGGTGCTGATGAGGTCATTGACCATATAAACGCATTGACCAAGGCAGGAGTACCTGTGGTAGCACATCTTGGCCTCACCCCGCAATCAGTAGGTGTACTTGGCGGATATAAAGTGCAGGGGAAGAGCGCGGATGCAGCAAAGAAATTAATTGCTGACGCAAAAAAATGCGAAGAGGCCGGTGCCTTTGCTGTTGTTCTGGAATGCGTTCCTAAACAGCTTGCTGAACAAGTCAGCCAGGCTCTTACAATCCCGACGATTGGGATTGGGGCTGGAGCAGAGGTTGACGGACAGGTTCTTGTATACCATGATATTATCACTTATGGAGTGGACCGAGTCCCGAAATTCGTGAAACAATATACGAATGTAAATGAATTAATCTCATCAGGGCTCAGTGCCTATGTTACTGAAGTTAGACATAAGGCATTCCCGGAAGACAAACATAGTTTTACCATGAAGGAAGAAGAATTGCAGGCATTGTACGGGGGAAAAGAATGAAAATCATAAAAACAATCAACGAGATGCAGGAGCAGGTGCAAAAACTTACGGCTGAAGGGAAAACCATCGGTTATGTACCAACCATGGGTTTCCTGCATGAAGGCCATATATCTTTGATGAAGAACGCCCGGCCGGAAAATGACGTTGTTGTCCTGAGCATTTTCGTGAATCCTCTCCAGTTCGGTCCGACAGAGGATTTGGACGCCTACCCAAGGGATTTTGAGCGCGACCATAAAATCGCGGAAGCTGAGGGCGTGGATTTTATTTTCTATCCTTCTCCGGAAGAAATGTATCCAGGGAAGTCTTCAATCAAGGTTTCTGTCGTTGAGCGGACTGATGTACTTTGCGGCAAGTCAAGGCCAGGCCATTTTGACGGAGTAGCAACTGTTCTTTTCAAGCTGTTTAATATTATCCAGCCAACAAGGGCTTATTTTGGCCTGAAGGATGCCCAGCAGGTCGCAGTGGTTCATGGGCTGATCAAGGATTTTAATTTTCCGATCGAATTGATTCCGGTTGAAACAGTTCGTGAAGAGGATGGCCTTGCAAAAAGCTCAAGAAATGTCTATTTAAGCGATGAAGAAAGAATTCAGGCTGTTGAACTCAGCAGAAGCTTGAAGATGGCCAGACTAGCCATTGACAATGGTGAAAGAAATGCTGATGAACTCGTTGGATTGATAAAAAATCATTTAAATGAACATACGACAGGTACAGTAGATTATATTGAAATTTATTCCTATCCTGAGCTGCAGGAGTTGAAGGCATTGAAGGGAAAAGTCATCATTGCCCTTGCAGTGAAGTTCTCTAAAGCCAGGTTGATTGATAATACCATTATAGAAGTAGAATAATTTAAATAGGGGGATTATATTCCATGTTCCGCACCATGATGAATGCTAAAATACATCGAGCAAGAGTAACTGAAGCAAATCTGAACTATGTAGGCAGCATCACCATCGACAGCGACATTTTGGACGCAGTCGGTATGGTTGCCAATGAAAAGGTTCAAATTGTCAATAATAATAATGGCGCTCGCTTTGAAACATATATTATTCCTGGGGAAAGAGGGAGCGGCGTAGTGTGCCTGAATGGAGCAGCAGCACGTCTGGTTCACGAGGGTGACGTTGTGATCATCATTTCCTACGCGCTTGTTGCGGAAGAAAAGGTTCCGTCACATCAGCCAAAAGTAGCGTTGATGGATGAGAATAACCGTATAGTAGAAATGCTTCACGCTGAACCTGAGAAAACGGTATTCCTATAAAACAAGAAAACTCCCGTATCATCGGGAGTTTTTTCATACCGTTACTCTGTATACTCTTGCGATACGGTATAGGACTTGGATAAAGTTCTTCCGGGTCAAAATATGAGAAAGAATCACATACAGAAGAATGACTGGATATTTGCCTGGTATGGCTAAAAGAATAATCCAATTGCATTAATAATGGTCATAATAGGAATAAGACTGTTACATAGGGATTTTTGAAGGTGGAATGTACCATATCCCAATAAAGGCTATTGGAAATGGAAAGTCCAGAAGAAAAAAGTGTCTCAATGGAGAATGTTAGAATAGCGTCAAAGGTATTGTCTCGCTTTCACTTTCATATTTTTTGTGATACGGTTTTGTTTGACTGAATGTTAGAGGTGTATTGAAGAATGAGCCAAAAATTTGTGGTTGTAGATTTAGAAACAACGGGCAATTCCCCGAAAAAGGGTGACCGTATTATACAATTTGGAGCCGTAATCATTGAGGATGGGATGATTACTGGCCGATTCTCCTCGCTTGTTAATCCATTGCAGGCTATTCCTGCTTTCATTGAGGAGTTGACCGGAATTTCAGATTCAATGGTGAAGGATGCTCCATTATTTGAGGAAATCGCTCCACAGATCTCTGATATGCTTGAAGATGCGTATTTTGTCGCTCATAATGTTTTATTTGATCTTTCGTTTTTACAAGAAGAATTATTAAGCTCAGGCCAGGAAGGTTTTTATGGCCCGGTTATAGATACAGTGGAAATGGCAAGAATTCTTTATCCGTCTGCAGATAGTTATAAATTGACAGATTTGGCCGCAAGGGAGGAATTGCACCATGACCGTCCTCACCAGGCTGATAGTGATGCCCAAGTGACGGCAGAGCTGCTGATGATCATGCTGGATGCTGTAAAAGCCTTGCCTCTTGTTACAGTCAAGGAGCTTGCAAAGCTTTCTGAGGGACTAAAAAGCGACCTTCACTTGATTTTTGATGATGTACTGAATAGGAAGGAGCGCAGCCTGGAAGTCTTACCTGACCATATCGAGGTGTACCGGGGGATAGCTTTGAAAAGGGTAGCGGTAGTAAGAAACGCTAACCAAAGTGTAATTAAGTATCCTGAAGCAGCGGAGGAAAAGAAGGCACTCCTCCAAAAAGCTTTTACTGGCTATGAGATCAGGCATGGACAGTTCGAGATGATGGACTGCGTGAGTGAAGCTTTCTCTAAGAATGGCCATGCTTTGATTGAAGCAGGAACAGGAGTAGGTAAGTCTCTTGGTTATTTGATCCCAGCGGCAATATTTGCTTTGGAAAGCAATAAACCAGTTGTAGTCAGTACTTACACGACACAGCTTCAGGAGCAGCTCCTGTTCAATGACGTTCCGAAACTCGCTCAGATACTGGGAAAATCCATAAATGCAACGCTGATTAAAGGCAGGAACAACTATATCAGCATGGCCCGGTTTGAGCAATCCCTAAGGGAAGTTGAGGAGAACTATGATACAGCCCTTACTAAAATGCAAATCCTTGTATGGCTTACGCAAACAGAAACTGGAGATTTTGATGAACTCAACTTATCAAGCGGCGGCATGCTCTTCTGGGGCAAAGTGAAAAATGAACGTGCTTTATTCCTCAAGACAAAGCACTGGGAAGGGCATGACTTTTATCAAAGGGCGGTTGAAAAAGCACAGCATGCGGATATTCTGATCACCAACCACTCTATGCTTCTTGCGGACCTTGTTTCTGAAAAAGGTCCATTACCGAGTTATGATTATGTCATACTCGATGAAGGTCACCAGTTCGAAAAAGCGGCAGGAAAATACTTTGGGAAATCACTGGACTATCTCGCTGTCAGGCTAGTACTTAATCAGCTTGGGTTATATGACCAAAACCAGCTGTTCTATAAATTGGAGACACTGCTGAACCATAATAACGGAGATACTGATTCCGGCAGACTTCATTCGTTTGAAATCAATCAGTTGATTTCCGACCTGGTATATGAAACAGAAGAACTTTTCAAGCTTGCGGGTAGCTATGCAAGAAAAACGCTGAAGAATAAAACTCTAGGCAGCAAAATTCATGCAAGCATGGTTCCGGACAGGGGTAATCGTATATGGAGTGCATTGAAGACAACCGCTGAAAGGTTTTATTTTCACTTAAAGGATTTAATTGCTGCTCTGGACAAAAGGCTGGTTGAGGCTGGGAAAAGCTCTAAGCAATATTCAGGTGTGCAGCAATCCATTCTTGAAGAAGTTGTACAAGTTAAAGAAGACTTGGAACAAATTTGCAATACCGCCAGGACTCTTTTTATAGATGATAGCGGCTATGTTAGATGGATCGAGGCAGATATGAGGGCTTTGCAAAATTCAACGACCATTTTTTCACGCCCAGTTTATGTATCTGATTATTTGGCAGAACAATTTTTCGCGAAAAAAAGAAGTGTAGTTGTTACCTCTGCAACCCTGTCTGTTAATAATTCCTTTGGTTTTATCAAAAAGGAATTGGGAATCCGGAATACGCTTATGGAAAAGCAAATACCATCGCCATTTTCATATGGTTCGCAGGTAAAGCTTGTTGTTCCTGACGATTTGCCGGATATAAAGTCTGTTTCCAATGATGATTATGTTGCAGCTATTACGGAACATATCATATCGATTGCAGAAGCAACTAAAGGCCGGATGCTGATTTTATTTACCTCCCATGAGATGCTGAAAAAGGCTTATGAATTAATCAAGGAAAGCGGCCTCCTGGAAGAATATATCTTGATTGCCCAGGGTATTACTGCAGGCAGCAGGACAAGACTGACCAGGAATTTCAAGCGGTTTGAGAAAGCGATTTTATTTGGGACCAGCAGTTTCTGGGAGGGTGTCGATATTCCGGGTGAGGATCTGTCGTGCTTAATCATTGTGAGGCTTCCATTTACACCCCCTGATGAACCAATTACAGCAGCGAAATGTTCCTTAATCAAGGAAAATGGGGGCAGTCCTTTTTCAGAACTATCCTTGCCTGAAGCCGTCCTGAGATTTAAACAAGGATTCGGAAGGCTGATCCGTACTTCAAACGATAGAGGTTTGATTTTTGTCTTCGACCGAAGGCTTGTTACTACTTCTTATGGAAAAGCCTTTTTACATTCGGTGCCTGACGTTCCAGTTGAAAAAGGGACTATAACAGAAATAGTCGAGATGATTCAAGATTGGCTGTAGGTCCGCTGTTGCCTATGTGAAAAAAAGCCTTTTTTAAAAAAGCTTTTTATAATTTCAGCTAAATGACGCACTCTAAAGCTAGAAGTAATTGGAGGAGTGTACATGAAGCTGATATTGGCAATCCTGGCATTTATGAATTGGTACTATTTCCCGTATGAATCTCCTTCTTCTCCCGTAGAGGTTGAAGGCGTGGATGTCAACCTGAAAAGAAACGAATTGGCCTTTACTTTTTTAGCGATCAGCGATGGAGAGGCTGCGCTAATCCAGCATGCCAATGGCGATAATATACTGGTCAACACGGGTGGAAAAGGTACTTTAAAAGAGCTTGAAAGGCTGCTCACTCTTTTTCATGTTAAGGATTTATCGACGATTATTTTGACTGCGAATACAGGGCAGGAAAACCTCGGGCAAATTATCGAGAAATATAATGTTCGCCGGATATTTACTGGGAAAGCTGGTAATCAGGTTCTTACAGAAGTTTCAACTCCGGCCGATGTGAAGGTTCAAAGCTGGAAGCAAGGTGATTTGTTAAAACTAATGCCAGGGCTGACTGCTGAGGTCATTTTTGATGGAAGTGAAGAGAATGAAGGGACGGATATTTCTTTTCAATTTTTCCATCATCAGATTTTTTACATTAGTTCAGCGAGTCATAACTCTGAACAAGCTTTTCTTGCCGAACCATTGAAGAATGTCAATATAGTGAAATTGCCTTTTTTTGCTGCAAAAGATTCTTTTTCAGATTTGCTGATTGAGCATTTAGATCCCCAACTTGCAGTAATTTTCAAATCCAATTCGATTAAACCCGACCCGGATTTAGTGGAGATGCTGAATGAAGCCTGGATTGATGTTTATTACACAAAGCAGCATGGTACAGTTACAATTAAGCTTACCGATTCAACCTATGATGTCATAACGATATTGAGCGAAGAATAAAAGCTGAACCTTTTGCTGCAAATATAACTTCTGAAATGATCAAAATGGCTAAAGAAAAACTGCGCATAAACTGCGCAGCCATTTTAGTTTTGTAAGAAGTAAAATAACACTTTGTGAATTGTCGCCTTTCTGTGTTTGGACTAGAAAAGTTTTTTGTATGGAAGTAATACTCTTACCAGTGAGGGCTATCTCCTGATATAATGAGTGGTGTTAATTCTATTGTTGCCAGTTGAAAGCACATATATAAATGACAATAATTGTGTGAAAGGAGAGGGAACAGACATGGAAAGCAAAATTGAAGTGGTCTCTACCGTGAAAGTCCAGAATAGTCCTGATTTATATAAAATTGTAGATGCCCTGAACAGGACATTGAAGCGTGATGACCTTATGTTCGGCCTTGCACTGGATCAGGATGATAAAGAAAAAGCAGTTTTCACCATTTACCGAACATGATACAAAGATAATAGTGCATGAACTGCTGTTTTGTTAAGCAGAAAAGAGCATACATAAAGTGGGGATACATGTGAAGAAATGGATATTTTTCAGCATTCTCATTATTGTTACTATAACGGGGATTCTGATCAATGTTTACTTAAACGCTGTTGAGCCAGTCAAGGCTGCAGAAAAAGAGGCTGTACAAATTGCGTCAAAAGAAACAAATCTTACCGATTTCACAAACTTCAGTTTGTACAGCGGAGAAGAGACTTATTATGTGATGACCGGAAAAAATGCCAAAGAAGAAGCTGTTTATGTATGGATCAATGAAAAAAACAGCGAAGTTATCACGAGAAATGCCAAAAATGGTATCACGAAAAAAGAGGCTTTAAATAAACTATATCAGGAAAAAAATCCGAATGAAATCATTGAAGTAAGGCTCGGCATGGCCAGAATACAAAAGACGGACAGGCCGGCATGGGAAATTTTTTACCGAAACAACAGCGACACAATCAATTATTATTATGTCGATTTTGATACGGGTGAAAAACTCAGGGCTATTGATAATTTGTAAGTCCTGTGGAAAATTTTGAGGTTTACAGGACGTCATACATGTAAAAAAATAGGAGGTAAAGGGATGGAGATCCAGTTAGCCAGCAGAGTGGGAGCGCTCACTCCTTCTTCAACTTTGGCAATTACCGCAAAAGCAAAAGAATTGAAAGCTCAAGGGAAAGACGTGATTGGTCTCGGAGCAGGAGAACCAGACTTCAACACGCCGCAGCATATTATCGATGCTGCTGTAAAGTCAATGAATGAGGGCTTCACAAAGTACACACCATCTGGAGGTCTTCCAGATTTGAAAAAGGAAATCGCAGCTAAGTTAAAAGAAGATCAAGGTCTTGACTATCAGCTGAATGAAATCATTGTGACAAGTGGAGCTAAGCATGGTTTATACACACTCTTTCAGGTTCTTCTCAATGAGGGAGATGAGGTCATCATTCCGATCCCATACTGGGTCAGTTATCCAGAGCAGGTCAAGCTTGCGGGTGGGAATCCGGTTTACGTCGAGGGACTGGAGCAGAACAAATTCAAGATCACTCCGGATCAACTGAAGGAGAAGGTGACAGAAAAGACGAAAGCAGTCATCATCAATTCTCCGAGCAACCCTACCGGGATGGTTTATTCTCAAGAGGAATTGCAGGCTCTTGGAGAAGTCTGCCTGGAAAAGGGCATTCTGATCATTTCGGATGAAATCTATGAAAAATTAATTTATGGAGATGCTGAACATATCTCGATTGCTCAGCTTTCAGCAGATCTGAAAAAGCAGACCATCATCATTAATGGTGTTTCCAAGTCACATTCAATGACAGGCTGGAGAATCGGCTACGCTGCCGGGGACAGCAGAATCATCAATGCAATGACCGACCTGGCAAGCCACAGCACGTCAAACCCGACTACTCCGGCACAGTATGCAACCATAGCTGCATATGCAGGAGAGCAGGATGCCGTGGAAAGGATGCGTTCAGCGTTTGAAGATAGGCTTGAAATCATTCATGGAAAGCTGAACGACATTCCAGGAATCAGCTGCATTAAGCCCCAGGGAGCGTTTTACCTGTTCCCGAATGCAAAAGAAGCAGCACTGATGTCAGGCTGCAAGGATGTAGATGAGTTTGCAGAAGTGTTGCTTACAGAAGCAAATGTTGCGGTTGTCCCTGGCTCTGGCTTTGGAGCACCTGACTATATGCGACTATCATATGCAACCTCCCTTGACCAGCTGGAGGAAGCGGTCAGCAGGATCCATAAATTCATTCAAAGCCGAGTTTAAATCAGGAGCGTGGATCAGTCGGGGAAGAATATTTATGTGAATTGATTTTATTCCCATTTGCTGAACTTATCCATAATAATCCTTGTTTCAAAATGTTTTAAAAAACAAAAGGCCCGTATATTGTGCGGGCCTTGATCTATTTTAGTATCCTTTTTCTTGTCTGGCATAGCTTTCCTATTCGCTATTTTTCGACTAATTTCCCTTTTTAATCTTTTTCTATTTTATTACCAGCCGGGCTTGTTCATGCTATACTATGAAAAGAGGTGTCCGGAATGAAAAAAGCAGATTTGTTAGATTGGCTGAAAGAGGGGAATGTTACCATTCCTGCTGTATTGCTTACGCAGTATAAAGAAATGAGATTGAACGAACAAGAATTGGCACTACTACTTCATGTATTCTATTTTTCTGAAAAAGGAAATGAATTTCCTACGCCTACGGAACTTGCAGCCCGCATGACGATATCGGCTTTCGAATGTACTGATTTGCTCCGAGCACTGATTCAAAGAGGGTTTATATCGATAAGTGACGGGAATTCCACGGACGGAATCAGATATGAAAAATATTCACTGGAACCGCTATGGGAAAAGCTGTTCGATCAGTTTATGCTCAAGCGGAAACAGGAAAAAGAGATTCTGGACCAAAAGGAAGAGACTGATTTATATACAACGTTTGAAAGGGAATTCGGCCGGCCGTTATCACCATTTGAATGTGAGTCACTGGCAATGTGGATGGATGATGATCACCATGATCCGATCATCATTAAAGCTGCGTTAAGAGAAGCTGTCATCTCTGGAAAATTGAATTTTCGGTACATAGACCGGATTCTTTTTGAATGGAAGAAGAATGGAATTAAGACAATTGAACAAGCAAAGAGTTATGGAAGGAAATTCAGGCAGCATCAGAATGCGCAAAAGACAGGGAAGGAAGAACCAAAAGTTTCTGCGAATCCTGTTCCGTTTTATAACTGGCTTGAACAGTAATTGTAACGAGAGAATTCATCCATTCTCTCTTTTTTTAATTTGAATGGGATATTTAAATTTCTGAAGGCCAAATTTAGAAAAGTGGTGATATACATGCTTAATAAACAACAGATAAGGTTTTGCCTGGATGAGATGGGGCGGATGTTTCCTCATGCACACTGTGAACTGGTTCACTCGAATCCCTTTGAGCTGGTGATTGCTGTCGCCCTCTCTGCGCAGTGCACTGATGCACTTGTGAACAAGGTGACAAAAAACTTATTCCAAAAATACAAAACTCCTGAGGATTTTTTGAGTGTTTCATTGGAAGAACTTCAGCAGGACATCCGCTCAATTGGATTATATCGAAATAAAGCGAAGAATATCCAGAAGCTGTGCAGGATGATTATAGATGAGTATGGCGGAGAAGTGCCGCAGGACAGGGATGAATTGACTAATCTTCCTGGTGTTGGGCGTAAAACAGCAAACGTTGTTGTTTCGGTAGCATTCGGAGTACCTGCCATTGCAGTTGATACACATGTAGAGCGGGTGAGCAAGCGTCTGGCGTTTTGCCGCTGGAAGGATTCTGTTCTTGAGGTGGAAAAGACACTGATGAAAAAGGTTCCTGAGGAAGAGTGGTCGATTACGCATCACAGGATGATCTTTTTTGGACGGTACCATTGTAAAGCGCAAAACCCCAAGTGTGAAACATGTCCTTTGCTGCAGTTATGCAGAGAGGGCAAGAAAAGGATGAGAGCAAAAGCGTAATGGATAGAATAGATACTTTCTCTAAAGATCGTGACAAAGCAGTGGAGAGACTGCTCAGTGAGTGGAAACAGTGTAAGGACGAGTTGGCCGCTCACTTCAGGAACAGGGATAGCGATGGGGCAGAGCCCTTGATGCAGAGGGCGATCCTGTTATTTGAACAATTTCTTTTTCTTTCAAACGGCCTGAATCAGGATATGCATTCGATTAAAGTCTGTAAAATCAAACCGGTGAATACAGAAGAAAGACTTGATTTTATTGTTTCTAGACCAAAACTTTTTCATTCTTATAAACAGCTTGCTGAGCTGTTCGCTGAACAGGAAAAGCAGTTTGCTAAGCAATTAGTATTAAATAAATCCAAAAACAAACGTCCTGACTGAGTCAGGACGTTTGTTTATTTTAGTAAGGCTTATGGTCCAGTGGGATTATTCTCATCCCCACCGTCATCATTATTTTCATCACCATCACCATCACCAGTGCCATCACCAGTGCCTGTGCCATCACCAGTGCCTGTGCCATCACCATCACCAGTGCCGTTGCCGTTTCCATTACCATTTCCGTTCCCATTTTCATTTCCTTCTTCATTCTCGCCATCTTCAGGTTCTGGGAGGAGTGGTTCTGGAACTTCGACTTTCAGGGTGGCTGGGTCAGATCGCTGTTCGCCATGTATCGCTGTGACTTTGAATGAATAGATTCCGCCTGGAACTGCATTGGCAATTTTCAAGCCTGTCTCAGCTGTCGTGGTCAGTGTTTGCTCAGGACCTTCATCGAGGGATGCGGTAACCTCAAATTGAATATCCTCTTTATTCTCCTGATTGAATTCCCAAGTCAGGAGGATTTCATTTTTGATTTCATCGTATTTTGCTTCAAGCTTTGATGGAGTTTCAAGCTTTTCAAACTTCTTGGAAGTTTCCTTAGGAACATTTCCTTTTACAGCCCACTCATAAAGGATCTGGTCCTTTGGAGTATATTCACTGGCAAGCTTTGCAGGCATTGTGCCTTTTTCGACTTTAACTCTTTCGACACTCTTTGGTACGGTGAAATCTGGAGTATCTACATCTTTAGACACATATGTCATAAGATTCTTGAAAAGAGTCTGGGATATTTTTTGTTCTTTACCATACAGTGCCGTCTTCCTGTCACTATAACCGGTCCAGACGGATGCTGTATACCTTGTTGTATAGCCTACAAACCAGGAGTCAGGAACACCACCATTTTGAATTCCCCAGTCTTTTATTTCATCTGGCGTGTAATTCGTGGTTCCTGTTTTTCCGGCAACATGAAGGTTTGAAATATTTGCGTAAGCTGCACCGGTTCCTTGTTTAATTGCCGTTTTCAACATATCGGAAATCATGAAGGCAGTGTAATCTTTCATGACGACTTCAGTTTCAGGAGTCAGATCAATTTCTGTCTTGTCACGGAGTACAACCTTTTTGACAGAATATGGCTCCGTAAAGAAACCATTGTTTCCAAATGCTGCATACGCACCAGCCATTTCAATTGGCGCTATTTCTTTGGCACCAATCGACGCTGATTCGTAAAAAGGATCATCTAGTGTTAAACCAAGATTGGTCCCAAACTCTCTGGCCTTCTCAAGACCTACAGCCTGGAAGGCTTGCAGGGCAGGGATATTGATCGATTTTGCCAGAGCCATTCTCATGGTCATGACTCCGTTATACTTGTCGTTCCAGTTACCAATCGGTTCACCGTTTGAATAGGTCATAGGCTTATCTTCAAGCATATGATAGGTGCCCCAGCGCAGATGCTCAATCGCAGGTCCATAGTCAAGAATTGGCTTGATGGTCGATCCTGGCTGTCTTGTTACATCAATCGCATAATTCAGTCCACGTTTTACCTGCTGTTTTCGACCGCCGCCTATCGCGCGTATTTCACCGGTTTTCGTATCCAGAAGGGTGATGCCAGCCTGCATTTCGTCATTAGGGAATTGTACAGCGGCATCTGTATTTAGGATATTTTCCACATGTTTCTGTGCATTTTGATCCAGGGTTGTATAAATTTCAAGTCCATCGGAAAAGATATCAAAATCAGTTTTTTCGGTAACCTCTTCGATCACCATGTCAACAAAGGCATCGAAGGGTTCTTCATTCTTATTCTTCCTGTTTTCTTCCTTAACGAGGCTGGATTCAACTGGAATCTTCTGTGCGTTTTCTTTCGCTTCCTGTGAAATGAAGCCATGCTGATGCATCAACATTAATACAGTGTTCCTTCGCTGCTCCGCTTTTTCAGGGTTCGTAAAAGGATTGTAATTATTAGGGCTCTGAGGCATACCTGCAAGCAGGGCGGCTTCATGAAGCTCAAGTTCACTTAAATCATCTTTGCCAAAGTATGTCTTTGAAGCAGTCAGGACACCGTGCATATTTTCTGACATATAAATTTTATTTACATACATTTCAAAGATTTGTTCTTTTGTATATTTCTGTTCCAGCTGGTATGCAAGCCATGCTTCCTGTGCCTTCCTTGAAATTGTTTTTTCAAAGCCGAGGAAGTAGTTTTTCACGACCTGTTGAGTGATGGTAGAAGCACCTTCGGAACCAAAGCCTTCAGTTATATTTGCTATAACAGCTCCTCCAAGGCGGATGACGTCTATACCATTATGTTTATAGAATCTGACGTCCTCTGTCGCTAAAAAGGCATTTTCCACTAGTTTTGGTATATCTTCATAGGCAACATAATCCCTGTTCTGCGAGCCTACTTCTGTTACAAGCTCTTTGTCTTTATCATAAATTTTGGAAGATATAGGGTCTTTGAGCAAGCTTTCATCAAGTTTTGGCGTATCCTGTATCATGAATGCAAAGGTGGCGATTCCAGTCAGCATGCCAATGATCCCTAGGGCGATCAGCGTCAGGAAAATTTTCTTGAACATTCCTTTATTCGCTTTCTTTCCTTTAGGTTTCTTATTCTTGGCTGCCTGCTGTCTTCGTCGCTCCTCTCTAGTTAGAGGTTTTTGTGCCATATATAGTTCATTCCTTTCTCGCAATAAAAAACTAACTAAGTTTATAAAGATAATCGATAACCTTTATATAGTCAATCCTTGGATGAAGGCCAAGGGGGATCTGATGGCCCAATTTCATGACCTCTTCCTTTGTGATTGACTTCCTGCCGCCTGTTATCATTCGTTCCCAAAAATTAAGTAAATGGCTGGCTTCGAGCAGGTAGATTTCTTCTTCGGTGGAGAAGCGGAGAATCACAAAACAAATGCCTTGCTGCTCAAGTACGGCTTTCATATGGACGATCTGGTGTTCATGAAAGTTTTTCAAAGGAAAAGATGTTGAAAACTTTGTCTCTTTCGCTTCAAAATCAATGTACCTACCTTTGTAAACCCCATTATAGTCTGTAGTAGAAGCTTGTTTAAAGTATGCCTCTTTTATAACTGCTGCACTCCTGCGCGGATAATCCACATTAACGATTTGAACGGGTGTTGGTTTTTTATGGATTACCGCTATACCCCGGTCAAGATAGTAGGAGTTCGTTTCATTCAGGTCCTCCTCCAATGTCATACCTCTATTACTGTAGGCTGCGTTTTTTTGCACCCGGACTTTCTTTGCCCGCTCATTACTTGTGTTTGGAGTATATTTCTTCCCATTTGGATAATTGAATATCAAGCTGACCACCTCGCAGACTACTCTATATCATACCAAATATCAACGGACTTTGGTTGAATAAAAAGCCTCATTTCAATTCACCCTATAAAGAACCTATTGAAAAGGAAGAGAAAAGGTGTGTCAATAACCCAAAATCCTCAATTTCAACAACTGACTGACCACGAAGCCGAAGTTCTGCAAAAAATCAGGCAGGAAACACATGGCAAGAATTTGGACAATATCTCAAGAACAAGAGCATATCTGGATTTCTATCTGGACTATCCAGAAATGATCTGGTCGTTCCTGGCCAGCATGGTGTCAAGAAATGGCGGATATAATATGTGCGACCTGGAGGGAGACTGGTTCCCGAAGTTTCTGGATCCTCCAATCCGCCAGCGTTTGTTCCTCACATATGAAAGGGCGAATTGGCTAATCTTTCGCGATGCCTATTCTCAGCTCCTTTTATACTCTTATTCGACGAAAAAAAGCTCACCAATGTTTCACCTGCTGAAATTCCTGGATGTTTCGTCTTTTATGGAAAAGGAATGGCAGATGTTTTGGGAGCAGGGAGATAAGAAGAGGTTATTGACGGCTTTGATCATTAATGAACAAAATGTAATTCATAATCCTGTTATTAAACATCCAGTATATAAAAAACGGGTATTTAATACCTTGATGTTTTCCTTCGAAGACTATTTGCATTTCAGCACAGTCCTTTTTCCGACGTGCGAGGGAGAACTTTACGGGGCAAGTGTGAATGGATTCAAATCTGTCAGCAAAAGGATTAACCTTGGAAAGCGGCTTGCATCAATATTGTTTGACAACCGCTACTATCCTTTATTTTTGGAATTTGCGATGCATACGGAACATACTGCTTCAAGGCATGATTATGAACAGTACTTTCCTAGTAATAAAAAAAGAGACACTCCGTTCCTTCGGAGTACATATCCAATTATTCAGCATCATTTTCACGAGCAAGGTGACTGGTATAAAGAGAGGGGATATCACAAAAAATGGTTCAGCCAGGAACTCAATCACAGACATCCTGCCCACTTGACCGGTTGGTACAAAAAAAAACAAAAACAATTACATGCTTTGATTTCGCTGAAGGAGTTATTCACACCGGAATGAACCAAACAAAAAAGCAAGGGAGCTCCTTGCTTTTTTGTTTCTTAATCTAATGCCCCGCCAGTTTTCATTCCCAAGTCGGCATCCTTGAGTACCTTGTGAAAAATCAATCACTTTGTGCAGCTCGAATCGCTTGCTGGGGCTGAGCGAGTGGCTTGCGTTTTGCGTCATTCTGCTGGACGGTTAGGTCCTTCTAATTTTTTGTCGCCATATCCTGTTTTCTTCTCAGCGGTTTTACCAGGCTGCTGTGCAGTTTTCTGTTGTTTTTTATTCATTTGAACACCTCCCGAGATTAGTTTGTTCATTTGCTGGTTTTTCATTCGGTAATTGCATGTCGAAGGCTGGATAGATTGTTGCTGAAAAGCACTTTGTTTGGCGAATTCCTTCTAGTTTTGTCAACGTGGAAGGAGGTTTCAGCCAAAAATAGAATTTACAAGTAAAGTTCCTATATTTCCGTAGATTCTTTGACGTGCAGCGAGTTCGATTCTGCCAGCCCAAAAAGTTACTATAGTAAGGAGAGATGTCCAAATGAGACCAGGAATTGAAAAAGATGAGATTTTAAGGATGTTGAATGACATGGCCCATAGCCTTGAAGTTACAGATATGAACCTGCATGATTTATTGACGGAAACCCGAAAGACAATGTATGGGACACATTCCAGGCATTTAGCAGAAACCAGCTTTCTTTTAGAAAAAATGGAAGGTAAACTGCCACAGCCAATGCCCCCAGCCTTGCATACCAAGCCTGAACAGACATCTTTAAAACTTGAATTGAGTTTTTAATATATAATAGAATAGATTCAACGTTAAGTAGCTTTTTTAAAGAAGGCTACTTTTTTGTATAACTGAAAGATGGCCAACGATTGGATACAATAGCGAAAGTAAAATAGATTCAAGAAAGTGTGATGAAACATGGAATTGGAAAATAACATTCTGACATTGTCCCGGAAATTGCTGGTGAATGTAGATACGGCCCATAGAAGATTTCAACATTCGAAAGAAGAGGGAGTCAGGGGCGACTTTCATTCGGAAGTAAAGCCATTTGCTGATGAGGTAAAAATAGCAGCGGATGCCTGGAGAGAATCTGCCGCCAACTGGGTAAGAACTAACAGACCAAAGAACCTGCATGCTAATCAAATCGAAACAGCGGCTGATTATTTGGAAGTCATCTCGGTGCAGGCCTTTTTTCCTGAAACAAGCAAGAAGAGATTCCTAGATCAAGTACAGTCGGTTGAATTCATTCTAAACAGCATGATCATTGCCATCGAACAAGCTGCTGGTCAGCCAGGCAAATGATAGTAAAGAAGCACCAGTTCTGAACTGGTGCTTCGATCTGTTTAGATGGATATTTCTTTCTGTTCCTCGGGAATGACGGCACCTTGCAACTCCAGCTCACGAACCAGGTTCCGGTAATCTAAAATGGAAATTTCATTATGAATGTACGATTTTTTAGTGAAATCAAGCAATTCATTTACATGTTCCGGAGTATATGCTTTTGTTTCGGCAAATAAATTTTTTAGTTCGTGAACGTTCATTTTTCATCCTCCTCCATCATTTGAAACAATCGTATCATGAAAATACAATTGTCATTTATTTTTCAAAAATTGAAACTTCCGACAACATTTTTCACCATTAGACAAAACCGGAAGCACCTTCCAGCTTTATCACCAACTGGGCGGCCATAACATATAATATCGTAATGAAAACCCGGAGGAGGATGTTCGCCATGTTTGGCCGCAGAAATAAGACGAATGCCAATCATCCACAATGGTGGGAAAATCAATATAATCTAAATCCTAACTTTGTAAACGTGAATAATCAAGGTTTGAACCGGCAGCAGCCATACCCTCAACAATATAACGCTCCATATTGGAATACCGCGCCAGGAAACTGGCCTAACCAATATATACAGCAGGAAAACCTGGTGAACCCATATATGCAGCAGGGTTATCCAATGAATCCATATATGCAGGGTAATGGCTCTTGGAATCAGCCTAATCAAATGGGCGGGAACAAGAATGACTATTCCAAAATGCTTTTCCAGAATCCTCTTGAGCCTGAGGGTGACCCTATTTATGGATACTATAACTCTCAAGCAGATTACCAGAATTTCAATCCATATCCTCAATATGCATTCATGCCAAAGCAGCCATCCGGCCTGCAATCGATCATGAACTCTTTTAAAAGCCAGGATGGTAACCTGGATGTCAACAAAATGGTTGATACTGCAGGACAGATGATGAATGCAGTGACGCAGGTTTCTTCGCTGGTCAAAGGACTTGGCGGGATGTTCAAGGTTTAAGTAAGATGGAGATTTCCTTAATTCCTGAAATAACATGAGGGGAATCGAAAGCTATAGGAACAAAAAAACAAGCAGGCCATTTAATTAGCCTGCTTGTTTTTTGATCGTACACATATGAGAGGGTTTCGTCTGCTATAAGGGTAAAATAAGGATTTTTATCATTTCATTCATCCTGATCTGATAGTATATCAATCTTCTTGCCTTGCTTTTTCACTACCTTGACTTCAAGCAGCCCGTCACGATAGGCAGCGCGGGTCTTTCTTTCATTGACAGGAACAGAAAAGGGAATCGTCCTGCTCAAACGCTGTGTCGAAGCCATGTGCTTCTCTGTTTTGGAGATATCATTGATCTCTGAAGTGACGTCAGTCTGATTGACCAATATGGTAAGGGAGTTATTAATAATATTGATTGATATTTGGTCTCTCTTAACCCCTGGCAATTCCGCTTTCACTATATACTCCTTTTCTGTTTCATGCAGTACCACATTGAAGGGTGAATGTGGGAAAGGCTGTCTGAAAAAATCATCAATGCTTTGCAGTATGCCTTTAACCGGCTTTTCTTGCATCAGTTGATTCATAGATTTAAACCATTGTTCCAGCGCCTCGTGTTTTTTTGGACGGTCAGGGTGGTTGGTTGCCATTGGGAACATCCTCCTCTGCAGGAATTCTTATAATAGGATATGTTGACAGGAATGTCCCTGTTCAATATTGGTGATTTTTTAACCTTGGAAAGGCTTCATCACTTCGCCTTAGATTTTTGAACACTTTGTGAAAAATGCCTTTAGTGTGATTTAGGTCACTTAACTGGATTTTCATCCTCTGTATGCTGAAAAAGTAAATAACGCAGAAGAGGGGAATACACATATGTTTTGTTACCAATGTGAACAAACGCCAACAGGGGGATGTACAGTTGTTGGTGTGTGCGGAAAAGATGAAACGATCGCTAGTCTTCAGGATACAATGATTTTTGCTTTGAAGGGGATTGCAGCATATAGAACACATGCGAATCAGCTTGGTTTCACAGATCCATTTGTTGACGCAACAACCCATGAAGCATTATATATGACATTAACTAACTCAAACTTCAATGTACAAGAACATATCGATATGGCTATGAAGGTTGGCCAATCAGCAGTTCGCGTGATGGAGCTTCTTGATGAAGCGCATACGAGTCGCCTTGGGATCCCTCAGCCGGTAAAGGTCAGCCAGAATAAGATTGAAGGAAAATGCATCGTCGTAACAGGACATAACCTGTTCGCGCTTGAAGAATTATTGAAGCAAACAGAAGGAAAAGGAATCAACATCTATACACACTCCGAGATGCTTCCTGCCCATGGTTATCCGGCATTGAAAAAGTACCCGCATCTTAAGGGGAACATCGGGAAAGCATGGTTCGACCAGCGCCGCCTGTTTGAAAAGTTCCCAGGAGCTATCCTGGCTACGACAAACTGTGTAATGCCAATCAAAGGTTCATATGCAGACCGTATGTTCACTTATGAAGTTACAGGCCTTGAAAATGTAAGAAAAATAGAAAATGATGATTTCACAATGCTAATTGAAAAAGCATTGGAGCTTCCTGAAGCAAATATGGAATCTGAAGAAACATTAGTGACAGGCTTCCACCATGAAACAGTGATCGGCCTAGCGCCAGAGGTTATCGATGCAGTAAAATCCGGGAAGATCAAGCGATTCTTCGTCATTGCAGGCTGTGACGCACCTGGTAAAGGGGGAGAATACTACCGTGAGCTTGCGACATCACTTCCTCCTGAAGCTGTGATCCTGACAACTTCTTGCGGAAAATTCCGTTTCAATGATGTAGATTATGGTGTGGTTCCTGGAACAGACATCCCTAGGTACTTGGATCTTGGACAGTGCAATAACTCTGTATCCACTGTGAAAATCGCTAAGGCACTTGCTGATGCGTTTGAATGTGACGTAAATGAGCTGCCTGTAAGTATCGTCCTTTCTTGGTTCGAGCAAAAAGCTGTAGCGATCCTGCTTGGATTGTTCAGCCTTGGAATTCAGGATATCCGCATTGGGCCTAAGCCGCCAGAATTCATTTCTGATGGAGTGATGGAAGTTCTTCAGGAAACCTTCAACCTGAAGTTGATCACAACCGCACAGGAAGATTTGGAAACAATGATGGGATTAAGCAAAACTGAATAATAAGTAAAACGCCCGGAGCAGAATCCGGGCGTTTTACTATGTTTCTTATATAGTAAAGAAAAGTATTAAAGGGTTTGCGTCTACTAGTAAATTAAACAAGCTCATCCATCAAAACATCAGGGTTCAATACCATGTTCCCGTTTGTATCAGTAGAGATTAGTTCATCTTTTTTCATTTTAGTCAATGTCCTGCTAACTGTTTCTCTGGTTGTTCCAATCATATTGGCGAGGTCTTTGTTTGTGAAATCAGCCTTCAGCAAAACCGTGCCGTCCTCCTGTTTTTCTCCATGAAGTTCTCCCAGCCTGATCAAAAGCTTGATGATCTGTTCATAAGTGTTGTTCAGGATTTGTGCTTCAAGCCTTTCTTGAAGATCAACAATTTTTTCTCCAAGGACCTTGAATACCTTGATACTTAAGTGAGGGTTATCAACTAGGACTTTCTCGAATTGTAAAATCGGAACCACGACAATGCTTGCCTGTTCCAGTACCTCGGAATAACCTGGATAGCCGCCTTTCCGGAAAAAACCGACATGCGGGAACATCTCTCCTTTTTTCAGGATGGCCACAATCTGCTCCCGGCCATTGGCATCACTTTTATAGACTTTCACTTTTCCCTCATTAATAAAATACACATTTTCCAGTGGATCGCCCTGCATGAAAATATGGCTGTTTTTCTTCCACTCTCGGGAAATTGATATATCGACAATCTTATCTAGTTCATTATCATCAAGATCCCTGAACAAAGAAAATTTAGCCAGGACCCTTTTTATCTCATTTTTATTCAAAAAAAACACCTCTATCAGCTGTTTGTCCACTCTATTTTAACAAAAGGCTGATTTAAAAGACATAACAGATTGTTTCGAGGAAGGTCAAATAGAGAATATTAGGGATGGAAAAGTGTGTTTTCCAAAAAATAGCAGTTTGATTTATTGAACTTTTATCTTTTGTAACGAACGTTTATTCGGTAAAATAGGGATAACGAGGTGAACGCTATGAAGGTCCGGAAAAGCATGCAAGAGATTTTGCAAGATCTAAAGGTTAGTGAATCGGTTAAGAAAAACATTGTCCACTGGCATACGATTGAAGAGCGAGAAGCTCAAACGGAAGAGATGCCAGAGGAATTAAGCGGCGTATTAAGAAACGCACTTGAAAGACGCGGAATTTCCCGCCTGTATACACATCAGAAGTCTTCATATGAACAAATCATGAAGGGGCAAAGCATTGTGGCTGTCACGCCGACTGCTTCAGGGAAAACATTGTGTTATAACTTGCCAGTGCTTCAATCAATCATTAATGATCCGAATGCCAGGGCGCTCTATATGTTCCCGACAAAAGCGCTGGCCCAAGACCAGAAGAGTGAAATCAATGAATTGATCCAGGAGGCGGAGCTGGCAATCAATAGTTATACATATGACGGAGACACTCCTTCTAATATCCGCCAGAAGGTCAGGAGAGCAGGGCATATCGTTATAACAAACCCGGACATGCTCCATTCTGCGATCCTTCCGCATCATACAAAATGGGTTTCCCTTTTTGAAAACCTGAAGTATGTCGTCATTGATGAATTACATATTTACAGGGGAGTCTTTGGCAGCCATGTGGCAAATGTCATTAGAAGATTAAAAAGAATCTGCAATTACTATGGAAGCGATCCCGTTTTCATCTGTACTTCCGCGACGATTGCAAATCCACTTGAATTGGCTGAGGGTCTGACTGAAAAGGATATGGTCCTGATTGACAATAATGGGGCTCCTTCAGGAAGGAAGCACTTTTTATTTTATAATCCTCCAGTCGTCAATATTCCGCTGAATGTCCGCAGAAGTGCAACGCTTGAAACCAGGAGGCTCGCAGGTGAGTTCCTGAAAAATAAGATTCAGACCATCGTGTTTGCAAGAAGTAGGGTGAGAGTCGAAATCCTGCTTACTTATCTTCAGGAGCTTGTCAAACACAAGCTCGGTCCAAAGGCAATAAGAGGATACCGGGGCGGCTATCTTCCGACAGAAAGGCGCGAAATTGAAAAAGGCTTGCGTTCGGGTGATATATATGGAGTAGTCAGCACAAACGCACTGGAACTTGGTGTCGATATCGGACAGCTTCAGGTATGTATCATGAACGGATACCCTGGAACGATTGCCAGTGCCTGGCAGCAGGCAGGGCGGGCAGGACGCCGCCACGGTGAATCGGTTGTCATCATGGTGGCGAGCTCCAGCCCGCTGGATCAATACGTTATCCAGCATCCTGATTACTTTTTTACTCGCAGTCCGGAAACGGCGAGAATCAACCCGGACAATTTGATTATCCTGATCGATCACATCAAATGTGCATCCTATGAATTGCCTTTCAAAAAGGGCGACACTTTTGGTGCTGCTGAAATTGAGGAAATACTTGAATATTTGACGGAAGAGCGTATCCTGCACCAGAACGGAGATAAGTGGTTCTGGATGAATGACGCTTTCCCGGCACACAATATCAGCCTGCGTTCAGCATCACAGGAAAATGTCGTGATCATAGACCAGTCAGATGTTGCAAATGTAAGGGTGATTGGCGAAATGGATACTTTTTCAGCGATGACATTGCTGCATGAAGAAGCCATTTATCTCCACCAGGGAATACAATTCCAGGTGGAAAAGCTTGATTGGGAAGAAAAGAAGGCGTTTGTCCGTGAAGTGGATGTCGATTATTTTACCGATGCCAACCTTGCTGTCCAGCTTAGCGTCCTTGAAGAAGATAAAATCAGAGGCAATGAAGAAACAGCAATCGGCTATGGCGATGTCAGTGTCAGAGCAATGGCAACAATTTTCAAGAAGATCCGGTTTGAAACACATGAGAATATTGGCTCAGGACCGATTTTCCTTCCGGAAGAGGAGCTCCATACAAGCTCAGCATGGATATCACTGAACAAAGAGCTGTCGGAGTTCGGCCATGACCGGCTTGAGGAAGGGCTGATTGGGACATCCCAGGCACTAAAACATATCGCCCCATTATTCGTAATGTGCGATCCCTCTGACGTTCATGTAGTCCCGCAGGTCAAAGCGGCTCATAATGAAAAGCCAACTATCTTCTTTTATGACCGCTACCCTGGAGGGATCGGGTTAAGCGAAAAAATATATACCGGAATCGAAGAAATTTTGAACCAAACTAAAAAAATGGTCATGAATTGCCAATGTGCCGACGGGTGCCCATCCTGCATCGGAACGGATACATCATCTATTCATTCAAAAAATGACGTCATAAAATTACTGGATTTATTCCTTAAAGCCGCTGTGTAGGAAAGGAGGGGGAATATGAGTCTCAAGAATAAATTGAACAGGCTGAAGCCGCATATAAAAAGCGGAGTTGAAAAGCCCAAGACCGAACCCGTAAAAGCGGAAGAAACGCCGGAAATCCCATATCTTGATGTTTGGCAGCAGGAGCAGGTATCCCCCTTCTATTTTGACGGACAATATTGCCTTGTCAGGGAAGTGAGTTATCCACTAGACCAACAGCACGGCCATTACCAATTCGGCGATTTACTGGAGGCTGTGTCACTGTGGAACAAGGAGCAGACAAAGCATCCGCTTTCTGCAGTCGGGCACAGCCCAGCCGACCTGGTATTTTTTGATACTGAAACAACAGGACTAGGGGGAGGGGCAGGCAATACTATCTTCCTGCTTGGCCATGCGTCCATTTCAGGGAATTCACTGAATTTGAAACAGCATATCCTGCCAAACCCGGGAGCGGAAGTAGCTCTTTACCAGAGCTTTTTACTGAATGCCGATTATACGACATTGGTTACATACAATGGCAAGGCTTTCGATTGGCCACAGGTCAAAACGAGACACACCCTTGTTCGTGACCATGTGCCAAAGCTGCCTTCCTATGGCCATTTTGATTTATATCATGCGGCCCGGAGATTGTGGAAGCATAAGATTGAGCGGATGAAATTAAGCATTGTGGAACAAGAAGTACTAGGTCTTGAAAGAAAGGATGACATTCCTGGCTTTTTAGCACCAATGATCTATTTTGACTTTCTTGAGAGGAGTAACCCCGAAGGCTTGCTGGGAGTCATTAAGCACAATGAAACGGATATCCTGTCACTAGTGACTCTCTATACACATTTAACATTCCAGATTCTTGGGAGGGACCGCTCACAAACATCGCGGGAAACTTACGAGGTGGGACGCTGGTTTTCCTATCTTGGCGAATCAGATAAAGCGAAGCAAGCGTTCAGTGGTCTTCTAGATGACGGAAATGAGGAAGCGGTCTCTGCTAAGCATGCACTGGCTTTTGAGTATAAAAAGCATAAAGAATGGCAAAAAGCAGTCGCCCTATGGAAAGAAAGTGCAGCTAAAGGGACGAAAAAGCAGCGGAAAGAAGCGTGCATTGAGTTGGCCAAACATTACGAGCATCGCGAGAAAGACCTTGAACTGGCGATGAAGTATTGCTCTCTTGCTGAAGAAATACACCGCGAAGAAAAGGGTACAACAAAAAAAGACATGATTTTCACCATGGAGCTTGAAAAAAGAATTCTGAGGATTTCCCGAAAAGAATTTCCCGGGCAAGCGCAGAATTCGCCAAAATAAATTGCTTTCGTGCCAGGTTTCGTCAAGGAATCTTGAATTGTAACAAAATTTTAACATTTATCCTTTCAAAACCTGTAATATCCTGTTGTATGTATGGTTTCGACGTTGTAAAATGTAAAATTGTATGGTGTTAAAAAACAATATAATTTTACGGGGCTGGTTTGATGTATAAAGCGGTATTAGTTCTATATTTTGTTGTGATTACTCTCATCGCTGTGATTTTCAGCGGGTTGAAGGACAACTTTTACACATTCCTCTAGGAGTTTTTAATAGGATTTCATTGAAATCACTAGGTGGTTGCGCTGCAAAAACTAGGTAGTTGCAATGAATTTATTTGAAAAATAGGTGTTTTCATTAGTACAAGACGCATGACTTCTTCATAGGCTGATAATGTAAACAATAAGTCTAAATGAAAGGAGTTATGCACTATGCACTGCAAGCCGACACATGTATTGCCAACAGTAGTTCATCCTACAAAGTGCTGCACGAACCATAACTTTACAAACAATGTGGTTCCGCATGTTCATCCAACACACACTACAAACGTAAACCACATCAATTACGACCATGTCCATTATTTCCCGCAGACACAGTCCACGGTTAATCAGGTGACACACCAGAATCATTATGGCGGACCTGGTCCGGTACCAGGCGGAGTGGCTCCAGTTGGCCCGAGACCGCGCCCAGGATTCGGCGGTCCAGGATTTGGTGGACCAGGATTTGGCGGTCCAGGATTTGGTCGATAAAATGACTTTCAACAAGGGCTCCTGAAGCCCTTGTTTTTTTGAAATTTTAAGGTGTAATAATTCCTGTATATAGGGAATACCTTCAATATGGAGTCTTTGATTTAATAAAAGATTCAAAGGAGATTATATGGTAAAAGTAGTTGCGATAACTGGTTATAAACCTTTTGAACTTGGCGTGTTCCAGCATAATCATCCGTCAGCAGAATACATAAAAATTGCGATAAAAAAAAGCTTGATTCCTTTAATTGAAGAAGGGCTGGAATGGGTGATGATAAGCGGACAGCTGGGTGTCGAATTGTGGGCTGGTGAAGCGGTTTTCGAGCTGCAGGAAGAATATCCCGAACTTAAACTTTCTGTATTCACCCCTTTCTTGAATCAGGAGGAAACTTGGAAAGAAGCCAATAAGGAGTGGTATGAATCAGTGCTTGCTGGCGCTGACCATGTTGATTCCATCACTAAAAAGCCTTATGAAAAACCGTGGCAATTCAGGTTGAAGAATCAATTTTTTGTAGAGAAAAGCGACCTGTTGGTCCTGCTTTACGATCCTGAAAAAGAAGGCAGTCCAAAATTTATATATGAAACAGCAAAAAAATATCAAGAAGCAAACGATTATGAGATAAGATTAATTACATTGTACGATTTACAAATGGCGGTTGAAGAGGAACAATTGAAACAGCAGGATTTTTAAAATTGCTTTCAGAACCACATAAATAAGTTTAATAAAAGAAAAATTGACAAATCCCCTTGTTTTTGAAAAAATGAATGTGACGATTGTGGTATATTGAGGTGAATGGAATGCTATCCGATAAAATACAGTTAACTGCTAAAGATATTTTAGAAAAAGAATTCAAAACAGCAATGCGTGGTTACAAACCAGAAGATGTCGATAAGTTTCTTGATATGATCATTAAGGACTATGAAGTGATGCAGCAGGAGATCGAGGAGCTTCAACAGGACAATCTTCGCCTGAAAAAGCAGCTTGATGAAGCTTCGCGCCGACCAAGCACACAGGCGGCCGGCACAACGAATTTCGATATCCTTAAAAGGCTTTCGAATCTGGAAAAGCATGTTTTTGGGGATAAACTTTACGATTAATCCAGCATTTGCTAGTTTTTGAAATGTATTACCATTGCTTTTCAAACCTATATTTCATATAATGTTTCTTGTAGCTGTTAATAACGTTCGGGTAATCGCTGCAGTTCTGCTGCAGAGGAAAGTCCATGCTCGCACAGGCTGAGATGCCTGTAGTGTTCGTGCCTGGCCAATTCATAAGCCAGGGCAGTCGGGCTCACGCTCGGCTGACGGCCGGGAAAATGCCTAAGTCGGCAACGATATGGCATGAATACCTATAAAAGTGCCACAGTGACGGAGCCTTTCGAGAAATCGGAAGGGTGGAACGAGGTAAACCCCACGAGCGAGAAACCCAAACGATGGTAGGGGCATCTTCCTGGAGGAACTGAACAAAGGGAAGGACAGATGAGTTCTCATCTGTAGATAGATGATTACCGCCGGAGTACGAGACTTTTGGTCGTTTGCAGTACAAAGGTACAAAACATGGCTTACAGAACGTTATTAATGGATTTGTATGAGTGTTTACTAAAGCTCTCCTTTTGCCAGGAGTGCTTTTTTATGTATATTAAGTCTATTGGGCAAACTTAATAATGGAGTACATAAGATATTGGATATAAAGGGTGAAACGATGAAGAATTTTGATATAATCGCAACCTCTGCTATGGGTCTTGAAGCAATTGTCGCAAAGGAAGTCCGTGACTTAGGGTACGAATGTCAGGTGGAAAACGGTAAGATCATTTATAAAGGGGACGCCAGGGCGATAGCCAGAAGCAATATGTGGCTCCGGACCGCTGACCGAATTAAGATCAAAATCGGCGAATTCAAGGCTTATACTTTTGACGAATTATTTGAAAAAACGAAGGCTCTCCCATGGGAGGATTTTTTACCGGAGAATGCTGAATTTCCTGTTTCGGGCAAGTCAGTGAAATCCAAGCTTTTCAGTGTATCGGATTGCCAGGCAATCGTTAAGAAAGCTATTGTTGAGCGAATGAGAAAGTCATACAAAACAACAACATGGTTTGAAGAGAACGGGCCATTGTTCAAAATAGAAGTTGCCCTCCTGAAGGATGTCGTAACACTGACAATAGACACCAGCGGAAGCGGCCTTCATAAGCGCGGTTACAGGACTGGCCAGGGGGAGGCTCCATTGAAGGAGACTCTTGCAGCTGCCCTGATCATGCTGACCAATTGGAATCCGGACAAGCCCTTTGTCGATCCGTTCTGCGGGTCTGGAACGATTCCGATTGAAGCTGCATTAATTGGTCAAAATATTGCACCAGGCTTTAACAGAGAATTTGTATCAGAAGGCTGGCCAATTCTTCCTGATTCCGTTTGGGACGAGGTAAGGATGGAATCAGAGGATCTTGCAAAATACGATCAGCCTCTGGACATCAGCGGCATGGACATCGACCATCGTATGGTAAAAATCGCCGAAGAGAATGCTTTTGAAGCGGGGCTTGGCGATTTGATTTCCTTCAAGCAAATGCGTGTCCAGGACTTTACGACAAAGAAAGACTATGGCGTCATTGTTGGCAACCCGCCATACGGGGAGCGACTGGGTGAAAAGAAAGCAGTTGAAGAAATGTACAGCCAGATGGGCAAGGCTTTTGACCCGCTTGACACATGGTCCATTTACATCCTGACTTCCAATGAGGACTTTGAACAAGTGTACGGAAAGCCGGCAACTAAGAAACGGAAGTTGTTCAATGGGTTCATCCGGACAGATTACTATCAGTACTGGGGTAAACGCCCTCCAAGAGTTGATAAATAAGACACAGCCTCCTGTATACCAGGAGGCTTTATTTTTTCTGGAAAAATTGAAATATGCAAGATGAAACAGCCTCTAAAAAAACACTAGGCTGACTAACAGGAATAAATATGGGGAGAACATCATAAAATACATTTATATCTGTATTTCGTAAAGGATAAGAAAGTACCAACTGTTTACACTTAGATTAGTGTCCAGCTTCAGCGCCTTTTTCATCCCCGAGAGGGCTTCTTCGAGAATCTTGCTCAAAGCGTTAGCTTTGAGCAGCTCGAGACGTTTGTCTAGCTGCGGCTCCTAACTCCTCGAGACTCTTCGGTCCTGCCAATGAAGTCAAAGAGCGACTTCACTGTCAGGCCCTCCAGAGCTTGTCGGTGTTGGGCAGTCGCAAACGCTTTTCGAGTTCGGTCCGCCCAATGAAGTCAAAAAGCGACTTCAGTGGTCGGCCCTCCAACGCTTGTCGGGGCTGAACAAGGCGCTTGCGCATTTCTTATGAAACGGAGGGATGGCAATGAATTATACATTTATCGACTTCCAAAGGATCTTAAAAGCTCTTTCAACTAGTACAGAGGCTTTGCGTAATGAATTCCAGGCTGATGAACTCCAGCTGGCAGAATTGCAGGAAGCAGAAAATAACTTTCGGCAGGCATTGTCATTTGGCCTTTCAAATCTTAAATAAGCCAATGCAAAGATGCAAAGAACGCTTGAAGCCCAAGCGTTTCTTTGCATCTTTGCTGTTTGATTATGAAACCATCATTTCCCCTGATTAAAAACCCTGAAGCAGTCTTTTTCCATCCTCGGTCATCCGTTCTGGTGTCCAGGCTGGCTCCCATGTCAATTGGACGTCTGCATGGTCAATTTCCTCCATGCCTTGTACGCAATATTTAATGCCGCTGGCGATGCTGTCATGAAGTGGGCAGCCCGGAGTTGTCAGTGTCATTAAAATCTTTGCTTTGCGGGGTTCTGGAACATCTATTTCATATATCAAACCTAGATCCACAACATTAATATTCAATTCTGGATCGATCACAGTTTTTAAATTTCCCCTGATTTTTTCCAATAATTCATTCATTTCTAACTCCTCCTTAAATAGTGACCACTTTGGCGATAATATAGCTGAATAGGACAGTCCCGATAACAATCAATCCCTGACCGATGTAAAAGACCGGCATCAGCCTGGCAATGAATGAAAGTAATAGAAGGATCGTCCCGGCAGTAAACAAGATGAAAAGCGGCAGTGCCAGCTTCTCATCCATCATGTCCTTTAACGCAGGCACCTTCTTTTTACCGATTTCCTTGCTGTATTTATGAGTCCACCACAGGAATGGGACGATCTTATATAGATAACCAATGATACTGAAAGCAATCCAGGCGACTAAATATAGTAAAATAATCGGCCCTGCCATTTTTGAAAGGAGATTTGCGGCACTTCCTGCAAAAGCGGCAAAGTGGATTAAAGCACCGCAGCCAATCGCAAATAAGGCGAACATGAATGGGCGGTCAAGCTTCTTCTTCACACGCTTATCAATGATTATTTTGACATGCCAGGTGAAAATCATGAATCCGGCAAATAGCATGAAAGTTCCCAACACTTCAAATAAATGGCTGCCCGTTAAGAAGGAAAAGATCAAAATGATAATTCCAACAACATAAACACCGAATACAAATGGTGCCGGTTTCATGGAATACCCATGTGAAAGTGAGAACATCGGAACCATTTTATAAGAAAAACCAAAGATCAATAATGAGAACCAGCCCACTGTACCCAGCAGGATATGAGTTTTAAAAATAGCTTGATAATACTCTGATGCAAAACCTGACTTCATGCTCAGAACCAATGTGATACCAAGTGTAATTGTTGCCAGGAGAGAAAACAGTGCAGTACCGACGAACAAAGTTAAGATATTTGGTTTTGCCTGGCTTTTAAGCGTCATGAACATCTGAAATATGAACATCAAAATTCCGAGCAATGTCAGGATTCCTGGAACCAAGGCATCCTGTGGGCGAAGGTATAATGCTGCAGCGAAAGATACGATTCCTGCAGTCGTTACAGCCAATTGCCAAAATCCAAATTTTTCGTTCCAAATCGGTGTCAGGAATGCGACAGGGACCAGCTGGTACATGGCACCCATAGCTACCATCAGGGCCCAGCCGAGTACGAACAGATGTGCAGCTGACCAGATTGCCGGCAATCGGAATACGCCGGAAACAAGAAGGTCACCGTTCAGCAGGATTAGCAGCTGTGAAAGAATTAACGCGAGCATGCTGAAGCCGATGAATGAAAAAGGAAGCTTTATATTTGTTTCGTTACCACTGTTTTGCTGAAACATTTGATTCACCCCGCTTTGCGGGAAATAGTCACGCGATAGCTTCCATCTTCTTGCTGTTCAGTCAAATAAAGATATCCTAGTTCATCAAGCTGCTCGAACAGAAACATCGGACGTCGGTCATTGATAATGATAAGCGTCTGTCCTTCCTCAAGCTCCTCCAGCTTTGCCAGTGTCCGCATCATCGGCTGTGGCGGTTCAAGCCCTCTGTTATCCAGGATCATCTTATTTCCCTCCCTTTTTTGTAAAAGTGATTTTATAATGTTTTGCCTCGATTTTTTCGACTACGTGTTCAAATCCCTTTGCTTTTAAAACCCCATACAAGGGGACAGGCTTGAAAGGTGCATGGAGGACCAGTCTGTCATTCAATTCTAAATCGCCAATGGCTTCCATGATTTTTTGGAAAGGCTCCAGCTTGTTATTTATATCCTCACGCACATCCAATTCTATCGTTCTGTGTTCCATATCATTCAGCTCCTCGATACTTTAGTTGGTATGATTAAATGATAATCATTTTCACTCTTTTCTGCCGTGATACGCATCACTTAACCGCAGAAAAATTGCTCTTCCTGTTAAAACAATTCCTGATGCAATTTTTCATGGTCGATCAGATAGTAGCCGTCAGGATCCAAACTTAAGTAATCTTTTTTCTTTAAATGGTTGATGGTTCTGCTGACGGTTTCCCTGGAAGTACCGATCATGTTGGCAAATTCCTTATTGGTAAAATGGGTGGTCAATTTAAATCCATGTTCCTTCTTTTCTCCATTTGTCTTGCAAAGGCGGAGTAACAGCATAATGATCTGTTCGTATGTATTGTGAAGAATCTGTTCCTCGAGCCTGGCCTGCAAATCAATGATCTTCTCTCCAAGGACTCGGAATAACTTAATAGATAGTTCGGGATAGGCAACCAGGATCTCTTCAAATTTAGAGATTGGTACGATGATCATCAGTGTGTCTTCCATTATTTCCGCGTGGGCAGGATATTGGCCTTTCCTGAAGAAGCCAGCGTGAGGAAACATTTCACCGGATTCAAGGACAGAAACGATTTGTTCTCTTCCTGATGAGTCGGTTTTATAAATTTTCACCTTCCCTGAATGAATGAAGAAAACGCGGTCTAGCGGATCTCCCTGCATGAAAGCATACATTTTATTTTTAAAGAATCTTGGCTGGGCGATTTCTATGATCGGATCCAGCTCCTCTGTCGATAATTCTTTGAAAATAGGAACTTCTTTCAATTGCTGTTTGATTTGTGATATATGCATCTCAATCTGCTCCTCTATGATTTGATTAAGTATCTGCCGTAAATTTTATCAAGGGAAAGAGGAGGGCTAAGTGACCTGAATCATATTTTGACGTTTTTATGAAAATAATTATCATTGCTGTGGGAAATATCACACCCGGCAAATGAAGAACTTCACAAACTAAACATTTCATTCCCATTATGCTTAAGTTGTAAAAAAAACAGGGAAGGGGTGTATGATAGATGGAAATCCAGCGTGGAACATCCACGAAGGCAGTGGTCAAGAAAAATAGAAACTCACTGCTGAAATCCGTACTCATCATCACATTATTACTTAGCTTTACAGTACTCCTGACAGGAGGTTACTGGATCTTTAAAGATATGGCTCCTAGGCCGCTAGAAGTGACAAACGAAAAGGGAGAGGTCATCTTAACGAAAGAAAGCATCATGGGAGGGCAGGCTGTCTTCCAGAAATATGGTTTGATGGATTATGGAACTGTATTAGGGCATGGATCCTATATGGGGCCTGATTACACGGCAGAGGCACTGAAAATTTATACTGATGGGATGCATGACTTCAAGTCACAAGAAAAATATGGTAAGGCTTTTAAAGCGTTGACGGGAGATGAACAAACAATCATCCGGGACACTGTCATGAAGGAGATGCGTGAAAACCGTTATGTGCCGGATACCGATAAGCTGGTGCTGACAGAGGCACAAATAAATGGGCACGAAAAGGTAAGGGAATTCTATCATACTATTTTTACTGAAGGTGATCAGTGGGGTCTAAAGCCAGGGTTAATTCAGGAAAAACATATGCCGGACGGGGAGCGAGCCTGGGTATCAAAGGGCGATCAGATTGAGCAAATCGCTGATTTCTTTTTCTGGACAGCATGGCTTTCAAGTACAGAAAGACCCGAAGATGATATTACTTATACAAATAACTGGCCATATTATGAGGATGCCGGAAACACTATGTCCTTCTCTGCAATCTGGTGGAGTGGTGCGAGTGTGACCATATTGATCCTATTCGTAGGATTAATCCTGTTTGTTTTCTACCGTTATCATTTAGGGATGCAAGAGGCTTATACAGCCGGGAACTTCCCGAAAATCGATTTGAGGAAGCTTCCGCTTACATCCTCGCAATTGAAAACAGGTAAGTATTTCGCGGTTGTTTCTGTACTGTTCTTTGTTCAGGCAATGTTCGGAGCGCTGCTCGCTCACTATTATATCGAGCCTGACAGTTTCTTTGGAATGAAGTGGGTCCATGATATCCTGCCATTCAATATTACAAAAGGATTCCACCTTCAGCTGGCAATCTTCTGGATTGCGACTGCATGGTTAGGAATGGGCATCTTCATCGCTCCGCTGGTCGGCGGGCATGAACCAAAGCGCCAGGGAATACTAGTCGACATATTATTCTGGGCACTAGTTGTGCTTGTAGCCGGCAGCATGATTGGCCAATGGCTTGGTGCAAACGGCTACCTGGGCAACAATTGGTTCTTATTAGGTCACCAGGGCTGGGAATACCTTGAGCTGGGACGCATATGGCAGTTCATTCTTGCGACCGGAATGCTGATCTGGCTGTTCATCGTATTCCGCGGGATCAAGAGTGGGTTGAAGAGGGAATCAGACAAAGGCGGCCTGATTCACCTGTTGTTTTACTCAGCAATTGCCGTGCCAGCATTTTACTTCTTCGCTTTCATGATCAATCCAGGCACACACTATACCTTTGCTGACTACTGGCGCTGGTGGATCATCCATCTCTGGGTTGAAGGAATATTCGAAGTTTTCGCAGTCGTTGTCATTGGTTTCTTAATGGTCCAAATGAAGCTAGTCACGAAAAAATCAACAATAAAAGCATTATACTTCCAGTTAATCCTGCTGATGGGAGCAGGTGTCATCGGTATCGGCCACCATTATTATTACAATGGTTCTTCCGAAGTCTGGATTGCGCTCGGTTCTGTATTCTCTGCTCTGGAAGTCATCCCGTTGACCTTGCTCATTCTGGAAGCATATGAACAGTACAAAATGATGAGGGATGGGGGAGTTGATTTCCCTTATAAAGGTACATTCTGGTTCTTGATTTCAGTAGCCATTTGGAATCTGGTAGGTGCAGGTGTACTTGGCTTCCTGATCAACCTGCCTGCAGTCAGCTTCCTTGAGCACGGCCAATTCCTGACACCAGCACACGGCCACGCGGCGATGATGGGTGTGTATGGAATGTTCGCAGGCGCAGTATTGATCTACTCATTGCGCAATATTGTGAAGCCTGAAAAGTGGAACGACAGGTGGGTTAAATTCATAGTCATCATGCTGAACGCAGGCTTGGCTGGCATGGTATTCCTGTCATTGCTGCCAGTCGGATATCTTCAGTTAAAAGAAGCATATTTCAATGGTTATGCAGCTTCACGTTCATCTCAGTTCTTACAGCGGGAAACAGTTGAAATGCTCCTGACGCTGAGGGCAATACCAGATACGATTTTCTTGATTGGTGTTGCTGCGCTGGCAATATTCAGCTTAAAAGCACTCTTCAATCTCCGTAATGTGACACATAAAGAAGAAGAACAGCTGCCAGTAAAAGATTTGGCTATTGATGAAGATTAATAGGAAAACCGCAAAGCGTTAGCTTTGCGGTTTTTATTATGATTTTTGTTCCTCTTCTTTTTCGCATTCAAAACAAAGCACTTTCCCATCTTTATGTACACCATTCAAAAAACCATCCAGGCAAAAAATCTCTTTTCCACAACGATCGCAGCTGCCAACTAGCTCCTTCAAAAAATCCCCTCCCCTTCATAGAATTCTCTCTAGAAAAAGTAGTTCCTCTATTTTTTTACAGATCACATTTAGAGGTGACTGAACTTCTCGAATGAAAGAAGTCATAGTTACTCTGTGACCGCGCTCACTACAAGTGGGATACAGGAGAATTATAATGTAAATGTAAAGGAAATCAGAAATTAAAGGAGAGAGTGAAATGACTTTCAATGTTATTATCAATGTTCCTGATTATGCCCCACGGGAAAAACACCCGACCATATTCCAAAACTTTGACTCACTGCACAAGGGGGAATTCATGCAAATCGTCAATGACCATGACCCTAGACCGCTGCAATACCAATTCATGATGGAACGCCCGGAGTCATTTTCATGGGAGTATCTAGAGGAAGGCCCAGAAACATGGCGAGTGGCAATCGGTAAAACGAAATAATTATCTGGAAAACATCCTATGATTCTATTAAACAACAGGTTCGCCTGTTGTTTTTATTTGGCTCTTTTCTCAAACTTTGTTGCTATTGACTACAAAATCGGGTTGAAAGACCAATATGTTCTTCGCAAAGTTGACTCTTTTGTGAAAAAAGAGCATGTCAAACTTAATACCGACCTGCAAAATGGCTTTATTACGTTAAAATCAACTTTAGGATTTTAACAATAATCTTTACGAAACAGCCTTTTATTTTGTTTCACAATTCATTAAGTTCATAAAGAATACGGCTTCAGCGCACACCCCTTTTAGGCGGGATGGCTTTTAGATTTTCTTGAACGTAAAGTTCAGAAAAGTATGATAAGATAGACGAGAAAGAGAAAAATGGGGTGAAATGAATGAGTGAAGTCATGCAAACAGAAAAGAAATTTTTGGATTATGTCAAAAAAATGGCTGCCTATGGAGAGGCGCTTTCTTTGATTTATTGGGATTTAAGGACAGGAGCCCCAAAAAAGGGAGCAGGTCAGCGTTCTGAAGTGATCGGAGTACTATCTTCAGAGCTTTTTAACATGTCAACATCAGAAGAAATGGCATCATACATAGCACGACTTTCTAATGAAACAAGTTTATCTGAGATTACCCGTAAAACGCTGGATGAGTGCAGAAAGGATTATGACCGCAATAAAAAAATCCCTGCAGAAGAATATCTTGAATATGTGATTCTTCAATCAAAAGCAGAAAGTGTTTGGGAAGAGGCAAAAGCAGAGTCCGATTTTGAAATGTTCAGACCGTATCTTGAAAAATTGGTGGATACCACTAAGAGATTCATTGGTTACTGGGGATATGAAGGCAATAAATACAACACCTTGCTCGATATGTATGAACCTGGGGTCACGGTCGATGTTTTGGACCAGGTGTTTGGAGACCTTCGTGAAAAAATTGTCCCGCTTGTACAGCAGATTTCCAGTTCAACTGCCAAACCTGATACAGAGTTCCTTTTTGAGCATTTTCCTAAAGAAAAGCAGCGTGCTTTCAGCCTCGAGATCCTAAAGCAAATGGGATATGATTTTGATGCAGGCCGGCTTGATGAAACGGTTCACCCATTCGCAATGG
Organism: Bacillus sp. ISL-41; assembly: GCF_018613235.1. GTDB lineage: Bacteria > Bacillota > Bacilli > Bacillales > Cytobacillaceae > Mesobacillus. Next base: position 34,851 of record NZ_JAGGQP010000016.1, on the reverse strand, counting down.
GGCTTAACCCAGGAGATGTAAGGGTTACGACGAAATATGATGAAGCAGATTTCAGGACAGCTGTTTTCGGTACCATTCATGAAGGCGGCCACGCTCTTTATGAACAAAACATCTCGGATGAACTGGTTGGAACTCCTCTGAGTTCAGGCACTTCAATGGGCATCCATGAATCACAGTCGCTTTTCTATGAGAACTTTGTTGGACGAAATTACTCTTTCTGGAAGCACAACTACAGCCTGCTGCAGGAGTTCTCTGAAGGACAGTTTACCGGGGTGGAGGCAGAGGAATTCTATCGTGCAATTAATGAGTCCAAGCCAAGCTTGATCAGGATTGAGGCAGATGAGCTGACATATCCACTCCATGTGATGGTACGATATGAAATTGAAAAAGGCTTATTCAATGATGAAATTGAAGTAAAGGACCTTCCGCAGATCTGGAATGATAGATATGAACAGTATCTCGGAATCAGGCCGGAAAATGATGCACAAGGTGTGCTGCAGGATGTACACTGGGCAGGAGGCAGCTTTGGCTACTTCCCATCCTATGCTTTAGGCTATATGTATGCAGCGCAGTTCAAGAATGCCATGCTCAAAGATTTGCCTGACTATGAGGCACTCCTGGAACAAGGAAATCTTCAGCCGGTTAAAGAGTGGATGACTGAGAAAGTCCATAAGCATGGAAAAATGAAAAAACCACTTGAAATATTGACTGATGTAACTGGAGAGGGACTTAATGCTCAGTACTTAGTCGATTATTTATACGAAAAATACAATAAAGTATATCAGCTGGTTTAATAAGATTCTTTTTTAGAAAATAAGATGGCAGTCTTCCTGCCATCTTTTCTGTGGGTGAATGTATGTACGGGAAATTGCCTTATTTTATGATCGCATTTGCTGCGGCAATGTGGGGCCTGATTGGTTTTTTTGTTAAAGGCCTGAATAATGCCGGGTTCAGTGCTATGGAGATTGTGGCTATCCGTGTGTTGACCGCAGCCATTATTTTGATTCTGGTGGGAATTGCTTTTTACCGAAGCCATTTAAAAATCAGGGTGAAAGACTTGTATCTTTTTGTGGGTACAGGAATTTTAAGCATTGTTTTTTTTAATTGGTCTTATTTTACGGCAATCAACCTGATGAACATCCCGATTGCTGTAGCTTTACTGTATACTTCTCCTGCTTTTGTTGCGGTTTTATCATTTCTTTTCCTGAAAGAAAGCATTAACAGGAGGAAGCTGTTGGCGATTGTCATGACGGTCATCGGCTGCACACTTGCCGCAGGCATTACAGGGCACGGGGGGACGTCATTTTCTGTCTCCAGTATCCTTATTGGCCTAGGGGCAGGGTTCGGCTACGCTCTTTACAGTATATTTGGCAAGTTGGCATTAAGGCGGTACCATCCTTTTACGGTCACTTTGTATACATTCCTTGTGGCTTCGGCTGCCCTGGCTCCGACAACTGGTATAGTCAGCAAGGCTTCTGTCCTTTTCACCGGGAATGCGTGGCTTTATGCGATAGGGTTAGGGATCTTCCCGACTGTGATTGCATATTTTGCATACTCCTGGGGCCTTGAAAGGACGGAAAGCAGTACTGCTGCAGTAGTTGCTACACTGGAACCCGTCATTGCCACCATGCTGGGAATACTGGTGTATGGTGACAGGCTGGGCGGTCTTCAGATGCTCGGATCTGCGTTGATTATCATATCTGTAATATCTATCAATATCTCAATTCCCATCAGGAAGCAAAAAAAGCACTTCACTGTGTGATTCAATCTCGTTTGAAGTGGTAAAAAAGCAAATAATAAACGCACGAATTAACAGAGAAAGGAGCCTGGTCACAAACCCAGGCTCCTTTTCTCTTAAATTAAAGCACTTTTTCGTTTAGGTAAATTGTTTCACTTTAGATTGTAATCAAAGATTTTTAGCGAAAAATGCAGATAACTTAGGGGGCAACTAGACAAAGGATTATGTTTTGTGATAAATTATTACAGTAAAAATCCTTTGAAAACTACATATTTTTAAATCGATGAAAAGGAAAGTAGTTTTTGCTATATTCGATAGCGAGCCGGGGACGGTGGAAGCCTGGCGATGAAGCATAAATGAAGAACACCTTTGAGTTCTAACCGAAAGGGATATCGTGAGTAGGCTTAGACGTTTCCAGCACGTTATAGACTGGGATATGCAATAGTAAAGCTGGTCATTTTATGACAATTTGGGTGGTACCGCGGAAGTTCAGCCTTTCGTCCCTTTTTTGGGGATAGAAGGCTTTTTTTATTGCAAAAAAATTACCATAAGGAGGCTAATTATGATTAAGACCGTAGTAAAAGATTTATACAGAAATCAAGAAAATTTTAAAGACAAAACTGTTCAAATTACAGGGTGGATCCGTACGCTACGCGATTCCAAAACCATTGGTTTTATGGAGTTAAACGATGGAACATTCTTTAAGAGTGTACAAGTTGTTTTTGAAGATACCCTTGATAACTTCAAAGAAATTACAAAGTTGCCTATTAGCTCTTCTGTTTTAGTAGAAGGTGAATTTGTTCCAACTCCTGAAATGAAGCAGCCGTTTGAAATTAAAGCAACAAAAATTGTAGTCGAGGGATTGTCGGATACAGATTATCCTATACAAAAAAAGAGACATACCCTTGAATATTTGAGAACAATCGCTCATTTACGTCCGAGAGCCAACGCCTTCTCAGCCGTCTTCAGAGTAAGATCTCTTGCATCCTATGCCCTTCATAAATTCTTTCAAGACAAAGGGTTTGTATATGTACATACACCGATTATTACCGGAAGTGATACTGAAGGAGCAGGGGAGATGTTCCGTGTAACATCAATGGACTTGAACCAGCTTCCAAAAACCGAAGACGGAAAAGTGGATGACAGTGCAGATTTCTTCGGTAAAGAAACAAACTTAACTGTTAGCGGCCAATTAAATGTCGAAAGCTTTGCTCTTGCTTTCCGTAATGTGTATACCTTTGGTCCGACATTCAGAGCAGAAAATTCCAATACGGCACGACATGCCTCAGAATTCTGGATGATCGAGCCGGAAGTTGCCTTTGCAGAATTACCGGATATCATGGACCTTGGAGAAGAAATGGTCAAGTATGTCATTGATTACGTTTTTGAACATGCACCAGAAGAAATGGCCTTCTTTAACAGCTTTATTGATAAAACACTTATCGAAAGATTGAAGAATGCATTAGAATCCGATTTCGGACGCGTTACTTATAGCGAAGCTGTTGAATTATTGAAGAACTCAGATAAGGAATTTGAATACCCTGTTGAATGGGGTACAGATTTGCAAACGGAACATGAACGTTACCTTAGCGAGGAAATTTACAAACGTCCTGTCTTCGTAACCGACTATCCGAAAGAAATTAAGGCATTTTATATGCGAGCGAATGAGGATGGCAAGACAGTTGCCGCGACAGACCTTTTGGTTCCCGGCATTGGCGAGTTAATCGGCGGAAGCCAGCGTGAGGAAAGAGAAGACGTTCTTGCAGAGCGAATTAAAGAACTTGGTATGGCGGAAGAAGATTACTGGTGGTATCTCGAGCTTAGAAAATACGGCAGCACAAAGCATTCTGGTTATGGTATTGGATTCGAACGACTTGTTATGTATCTAACTGGAATGAAAAACATCCGCGATGTCATTCCATTCCCTCGTACACCAGGAAATGCAGAATTTTAATTAAAATATGTGTGAAAATGCAAAATAGGATGCTGAGGCATCCTATTTTTTTCATGGAAGTCGAATAAGCTATTCCATGATGCGGCCCATAACAAGCCTCTTATATTGGTAGGCATCGGGTTATGTTCGATTTTAATGGCAGGTATTTTGTATGTAAAATAACAGGGCGGGAATGACAAGATCAGCATGCTAAATAGTGTGATATTAAGTTTTTTATTTATATGTTAATCGTATAAATGCTGCTAAAACAACAAAAAACAGGGTGAAATTTTTTGCAATTTCATACCCTGTTTTGGTTGATTCATAGAAAGTGTTTTTTAGAAGAATTTATATCCCTTCGACCCGATCGGTGCATTTTCGATCATATCGATGAACGGTATCGTGTATGCGAAGAGAATCAAAAGGACAGTGATGCCAAGCCATAGCTTCCAGTTTTCGAATACCATCGGAGTTTTCTCTGCTTGGTCAGCAACTTCTCCAACAGGGAATTCTTCTTCCCCTTTAGGTGCGAAGAATGCAAGGTTAATGAAAATGTAAAGGATCAGGATGATTCCAAGGAACAGGATAGATCCGCCGACTGCCTGTGCAACCTGGTAAGGAATCCATTCAGCTGCTTGCTCTGAACCGCCGTACGTTGAGAATGAAGAACGGCGTGGAGCTCCAAGGAGACCAGCTGCGTGCATCGCACCGGACATGAATGTCATACCGATTGCCCAAACAATTCCCTGGATAATGGCTAGTTTATTCATAGCCTTTGTCAAGACCCTGCCAGTCAGGTGAGGGACCAGCCAATAAGAAATCCCAAAGAAAGTAAGGACAACTGAAGTTGCAAGTGTTAAATGGAAGTGTCCTGTAACCCAGATTGTGTTGTGTACTACCTGGTTCAACTGGTGGGAAGCGTTGACTAGTCCACCAGCACCGGCAGGGATGAATGCAAGCATACCTATGAAAGGTACTGCGAATCGGGCATCTCCCCAAGGAAGCTTTTTCACCCAGCCGAATAGGCCGGTAGATCCTTTAGAACGGCCAAACATTTCAAATGTCGCAAACAATGAGAATGCGGTCATCAATGATGGGATGACAACAAGGAAAGTCAAAATAACCTGAAGGAATTTCCATGCTGGGTCAATACCTGGTTCCATTAACTGGTGGTGGAAACCAACCGGAATTGAGAACAACAGGAACAGAATGAATGACATTCTAGCTAATGAATCAGAGAAAATCTTTCCGCCTATAATTTTTGGAACGATTGCGTACCAGGCCATATATGCAGGCAATAACCAGAAATACACAAGCGGGTGGCCGAAATACCAGAACAATGTACGGCTGACCAATACATCTACACGCTCAACAAGGCCAAGCGACCAAGGAAGCAGCTGGAATAGTACTGTTGCAGCAACACCAATCGTAGCTACGATCCACATAAGCGTGTTGACGAGTGACATGAAAGTCAACAGCGGGCTAGGCTTTCCAGGATTAGCTTTTCTCCACGAAGAGTAAGCCATGATGATTGCAGCGCCGTCAATCCAGCTTCCGACGATCACGAGTGTAAGTCCCAAGTAAAAGAGTGCGTGTGCCTGTAATGGTGCGTAGAATGTATAAAGAACAGAAGCCTGGTTTGTCAGGATCATGATAGCAGCCATTACAGTACCGATGGTCATCGTCCAGAAACCAATCCAGCCAGTCTTTCGCTGTTTATTTGTTAATGTTCCGGATGTTTTGCTCACAAGAGAGAGCTGGAATCCCATAATGAAAAATGTTGTAAGCACGAGTCCAAGTACGACACCATGGATGGTAAGGATTTGGTAATACCCAGTCCATGAAGGTAATTCAAATTTTCCTGAACGGACAAGTGTCTGGAGCAAACCTGCAAGACCGCCAATTGCAAGAGCGATGAAAGCGACATAAAAGTGGGCCATTGCCAATTTGCCGTCTCGGCGGTCAACCTTTGGATTAATTGATTTAGTATTCATTATTCTACCACCTCGATTTTAGACGACATCATGTGGTGGCCGACACCACAATATTCATTACAAACAATCAGGTAATCACCGGCTTTGTCAAACGTGGTGACGTACTCACTGATATATCCAGGCTCAAGCATCATGTTGATATTAGTTCCTGCAACCTGGAAACCGTGAATGACGTCTTTTGTAGTCGCGATTACTTTCACTTTAGCTCCTTTAGGAACTTCGACCTGTCCAGGGTTGTAGGCAAATGCCGATGCCACGAAAACAAGTTCGTAATCCCATTCTTTTCCTTCAACCTTCTTTAGTCCAGGTTTATCGAAAGGTGCTGTAGTATCTACCTTTTCAGGATTGATTGTTGCCAGGCAGCTCGGAGGCTGGTTGCCTAAATAGAAGGCGCTGACCCCAATAACAGTCAGGAATACGATTAAGGTCGTAATTCCGAATATCAGCCAGATTTTTTCAAATTTATGAATATGCATAACTTCTTTCTCCCCTTTTGGTCTATCTTAGAAACGATCAACAAACAAGAAATAAACGCCTACCCAAGTAACGATTAAAAAGAATCCTAACAAGAAAACGGATGCAAGTGTTCCTTTCAAGGAAGATTGGTCTTCCACCTTTGTATGTGTTTTCTTCCCGATTCCAGGCTGAGCCATCCCGGTCCACTCCCTTCGTATGAAATGTTCGTTTATAAATGATAAGTACATTTTCATAATACAAAACAATTTGGAAACGTAAATATGGTTTCAGACAGTTCACAAATTGTTCATACCTGATATATTTACTATGTTAATGGTGAAAACGCGTCAATACAGTGATTTAAGTCACATGTAACGATGGGTAAATGTGAAAAATCTGTGAATAGATTTATGTGAAAATTTGAGCATATTAGCAAGCAATCAAATCGGGATGTGACAGAACGACTTGACATTTTTAAAAAAGCAATTAGAAAAACAGGAATCACCATTCCACGTTTAGCTAATAAACTAATAGAAAATGGATCTATCAGGAAGTGGGTTTATGCAAAAGTATTATTGCGAACATTGCCGCCTCATATATGATGAAATAAGATTATGCAAAAAATGCGGGAGGGCAGCTGAAAAACAAATCTGGATTGAGGTACAAAAGCAGTCCGACGAAAAATAGCACCTGGTTTGGTGCTTTTTCGTATTCGCAGGCGAGATATCCTGATTTTCCCGGACAATATGTTAAAATTAAGTCAATTTTAAAGCGGGAGGATGATGTGAATGTTTTTGCCATCTTTTGATTTGAAAGGTAAAACAGCAGTAGTGTCAGGTGCTGGCAGAGGGATTGGCCGAGCGATTTCAATCGGTCTGGCTGAAGCTGGAGCAGATGTTGCCTTATTTGCACGCACGGAGGAAGATCTCAAAGAAACATCTTCGGTAATTAAAAAAATGGGAAGAAAGACTCTGGTGCTGCCAACAGATGTGACAAAAAGGGATCAAGTACATAATTCGATTTCTACAGTAAGGTCTGAATGGAAAAAGATTGATATTCTTGTCAACAATGCGGGTATGAACATCCGTTCAAAGGCTCTGGAAGCAACGGATGAAGAATGGCAAACAATCATGGATACCAATCTGAAATCTGCCTTCATGATGTCCCAGGAAGCGGGAAAAATCATGAAGGTACAGGAATCAGGAGGCAAAATCATTAATATTGCGTCTGTAGCGGGTCAAGTAGCCCTCAGGACGGGCGTGGCCTATGCGGCAACTAAGGCCGCCCTTATGCAGATGACAAAGGTGCTTGCGATGGAATGGGGACAATACGATATCAATGTGAATTCAATCGGTCCATGGTACTTCAAAACGCCTCTGACTGAAAAGCTATTGGCCGACGAAGCGTATGTGCAGGATATCCTGGCAGTTACACCATTGAAGCGGATCGGGGAGTTGCCTGAGCTTGTGGGGCCGGTGGTATTCCTAAGCTCAGATGCCGGGAATTATGTCACTGGACAAACCCTGTTTGTAGACGGTGGAATGACGATCCATGGTTTTTGATTGCCTGATAAAATAGACTTACTGTAAGCAGTAGTTTGTTTACTGTATTGTCCTGAAAATGTTATTGAGGAGCAAACTGTAAAAAAAGTGGATTTGCATGCTTAATAGTAACTTTACGCTTGAATAATACCCTTATGGAGGAGGAATGCCTTCCATAAGGGTATCTTTCTGCTTGAACGATATCGAAATGTAATTATCCATTACCCGAAAAAGATCCGCGAGGTTTAAAACGGTAAAAGCAGGTACTCTGCTTCGTACAAAAGAAGCCATTGAGGTAAAAACAGACAGTCTTCTAAGAAATATAATGTCAACTGGTAATGATTTTATAATGTACAAGGCTTGAGTGCATTGTATAATGAACTTGCACAGCAACTCCTTCAAAACGTTAGGCTTTCCCTTATTTGTGGGGAAAGCTTTTTTTCGTTTCAGTCCAAGTCTAGTTTGACTGTATACTCTCTGGGTAAATGGAAAAAGTAACCGTACATAGATGTGAGGAGAGTATAAACATGCCAAGAGTTATATCCATCGCAGAAGCTGTGCCGCCATTTTCAATAGAGCAGGAAAAGGTAATGGATTTTGCAGAAAAGCTATTCAAAGAATCCTTTAAAGATATAAATAGGCTGCTAACTGTATTTCAGAATGGCCAAATCGAGAAACGCCATTTTGCTAAAAATCTTGATTGGTTTGAAAGTGACCATACTTTTGAAGAGAAGAATAATGCCTATATTGAGGCAGCTGTGGAACTAGGAGCACAAGCAATCTCGAATTGCCTGAAAAGTGATGAGTTTTTAAAAAACCAAGTACAACTTGAAGAAATCGATGCTATTTTTACTATCAGCAGCACGGGTGTGTCGACCCCAAGCATTGATGCGAGAATAATGAATATCCTGCCATCATCTCAATATACTAAAAGGATCCCAATCTGGGGTCTTGGGTGTGCTGGTGGGGCAGCTGGACTGTCGCGAGCCTTTGAATATTGTCTGGCATACCCGGAGGCAAAGGTTCTGGTGCTGTCAATTGAATTATGCAGTTTAACCTTCCAGCGTAATGACCGTTCAAAAAGCAATCTGATTGGAACTTCACTGTTTGCGGATGGGGTTGCGTGCGCCCTGGTCTGTGGTGATGATTCCGGCTATGAGAATATCATGAAAAAAGATGCTGCACCTAATATTATCGGCACTCAGTCAACAACCATGCCTGACTCTGAGGATGTCATGGGCTGGGAAGTGAAAAATGAGGGACTTTATGTCGTGTTTTCCAAGGATATACCGACGATCATCGAAAACTGGCTTCAGCCTAATGTTTTAAGGTTTTTGAACAGCAATAACCTTGACGTTCCGAATCTCGATCACTTCATTGCGCACCCAGGAGGAAAGAAGGTCCTGGATGCCTATGTTTCTGCTCTCAAATTCCCTGAAGCAATGACCAGGACATCAATGGAGGTCTTAAAAGATTATGGGAATATGTCTTCAGCAACAATACTATATGTATTAAAAAGGTTCATGGAGACAGCGGAGGCAGGCGATCTTGGACTGGGGGCAGCCTTAGGACCCGGATTTAGCTCCGAATTGCTTTTGATGAGGTGGGAATAACATGGTGTTCCTCATATTTATCGGATTAATCATCTTTCAGAGGCTGACAGAACTAGTCATAGCCAGAAAAAATGAAGCCTGGATGAAAGCACAGGGAGCAATAGAGTTTGGGCAGGGGCACTATCCCGCAATGGTGTCAATCCATACAGCTTTTTTCATATTTTTTATCCTGGAAGTGATCTTCTTTGATAAAAACCTGTCAGGATATTGGCCGGCATTACTTGCTTTGTTTATTTTTACGCAGGTGATGAGAATTTGGTCACTCTCTTCATTGGGAAGGTTCTGGAATACAAAGATCATCATTCTTCCAGGAGCTAACGTCATCAAAAGAGGACCATATAAAATCATCAAGCATCCAAACTATTTAATTGTAGCAATAGAATTGATTGTTATTCCTTTAATGTTCAATGCCTATATCACAATGGCAGTCTTCACCTTGCTGAACATCCTGATTTTATCGATCAGGATTCCTGCAGAGGAGAAGGCATTGCGAGAGTTGACCATGTATGAATCTGAATTCTCGAATCAGGGTCGGTTCGTCCCGAATTTGTTAAATAAGTGTGACAATTAATCTGCTTCCATTGAAAATGATAATCAATAGTGCTACACTTTCCTTAAGATGAAAATTATTCTCAGTTAAAAAAGAACCTTAAGGATGGTGTCGTACCAATGGTTTCCATGTTAGTTGTTTCTACCATAGCAGCTTACTCCTTACTTATGAAATATGTATTGAGCAATGTACTAAAACCACATTAATAAACAGATTCTCAATTAGATGAAAGCCCGGACTAAGTTCGGGCTTTTTCTTTTTGTCCATTTGTCAGTGCTTTTCTAGGTTGATTAATTTATTTGTTTTACTTTTTACAAGAGGCGAAAATGTAATTATAGGAAAAGACCGAAAAATCATATAAAATAAAGTTATTCACAATTTTGTCACAAGGGGTTAGAGGAATGGGCCAGACTATTGCACAGCAAGATCATAAGCTTCTTGGAAAGATTTTATCTTTATATAATTTAATGAATTCAAATCACGATGACGATACAGCTGAAAAAGTAAAGGAATTGGGAAGGAAAGCAGTTGAGGAGGAATTTTCAATTGCTTTTTGCGGACACTTTTCTGCAGGGAAGTCGAGCATGATCAACAGGCTGATCGGCGACAATATCCTGCCCTCAAGCCCAATTCCGACCAGTGCGAACCTGGTACGGATTAAGTCAGGTACTGAATATGCAAAGGTCATCTTCAAAGACGGCGGCTCACGCTTATATCCGGCACCATATGATTATGAAACTGTCAAAACTTACTGCAAGGATGGCGAGCAAATCCAGGCTATCGAAATCAGCCATAATGGTGCGGAGTTTCTGGAACAGGCCGTCATCATGGACACACCTGGGATCGATTCCACTGATGATGCCCATCGGATTGCCACTGAATCGGCGCTCCATCTTTCAGATATCGTGTTTTATGTGATGGATTATAACCATGTCCAATCTGAACTGAATTTCCTTTTTACGAAGGAATTAACAGATGCAGGAAAAGAACTATATTTGATTATCAACCAGGTCGACAAGCACCAGGATGCAGAATTGTCTTTTGAGCAGTTCAAGACGAGTGTTGAAAATTCTTTTGCTGACTGGGGAGTAAAACATGCGGGGATTTTTTATACATCGCTGAAAGCCCCTGAATCGCCACATAATCAATTTCAGATACTCCTTTCGTTTATCATGGAGCGGAAGAGCAAGAGAAAAGAAATACTGCCAGTTTCGATTTTTAAGTCGATGGAAAAATTGACCGAGGATCATTTGGCGCATCTTCATCAGAATGTCTCTGAAGAAATCGATCAATTTGAAACAATCCTCGAAGGGCTTTCGGACAGTGAAAGGCAACAGCTGTCATATGAACTGGATAATTTAAGGATGAATATTGAAAAAATCCAGGGTGAACGGGATCCTGAACGTGAATTCCGGGATGGACTCAATGATATTCTAAAAAGCGCCTATCTAATGCCATTCCAGACAAGGGAGCTGGCGGAGGCTTATCTTCAGTCAAGGCAGCCAGACTTTAAAGTGGGTTTGCTATTTTCAAAACAAAAAACGGAACAGGAACGAACAGCAAGACTCGACAGTTTCTATCGAGACCTCGAGGATAAAGTTCAATCCCAGCTCGACTGGCATATCAAGAACTTTTTATCCGAGCTGTTCAAGAAACATAATCTTTCGCAGACCGAGCTGCAGACATCAGCCAATAGCTTTAAGATTGAGTTCCAAACCGAGCTGCTATCTGGAGCCGTCAAGTCTGGTGCAAGACTTTCAGGAGACTATGTTCTCAATTATACTAACGACGTGGCGGAAGCATTGAAGAATCTTGCAAGAAGAAAGCTGGAGCCCATCAAGGAAAAGTTCATCGGCTATGTAAAAGGTCAGGATGATGAGGAGATAAATGAAATTCTCAAGAAAGAAGAACAACTCGCGAAGCTTTTCTCAGCGTGGAAGGCATTGAATGTCATTCTGGAAAACCTGGCCGAGCAACGCAGGTTCGTATCAGAAATTCTGTATGGTCAACCGACAGAATATCAAGAGGAAGCGTATCTGATTTTTAAGGCTGCCGAAGACGAGCCAGAAGTGATCGTAACTGATGATATTGCCTCCTCAAACACTGCGAAGGAAGTGACCGATCCTTTAGTACAGGAAGCTCCTGTCGAGCAAGGCGGGATTGAGATTGCACAATTTCATGAGAAACAACAGAAGCTGGTAAGAAAAATGAATTTTACATCTGAACAGATCGAGAATATACCTGGCTTGAAAAAAATCGCCCGTGAATTAAAGGATAAAGCCTCAAGGTTAAAGGAAAGAGAATTTACTGTTGCCTTGTTCGGGGCATTCAGCGCTGGGAAGTCCTCTTTCGCAAATGCTCTGGTAGGGGAACGGATTTTGCCGGTATCACCAAATCCGACAACTGCTGCCATCAATAAAATTAAACCGGTGACAAATGAGAATCCTCACGGAACGGTCATTGTCAAAATAAAAAGTGCCAGTGAATTACTGAAAGAACTGGACCGCTCTCTGGGATTATTCGGCAAGAACACGACTGATTTCGAACGAGCGATCGATCAAATCAATAGTCTTAATTCCGAGGATAGCGGTTACAGTGCCGCAGAAAAAACGCATTACTCATTTCTCCAGGCTTTTGCCAAAGGATTCAGTGATTTTAAAAATAGTTTCGGCGAGAAGCTTTTTGTTGATCTTGAATCATTCCGAGGCTATGTTGCTGAAGAGGAAAAATCTTGTTTTGTTGAATGGATAGAGGTCTATTATGATTGCGAACTTACAAGAGAGGGGATCACTTTGGTTGATACGCCTGGTGCCGATTCAATCAATGCCCGCCATACAGGAGTTGCCTTCGATTATATCAAGAATTCGGATGCTATTTTATTCGTAACCTACTATAATCATGCCTTCTCAAAAGCGGATAGGGAGTTCCTGATCCAGCTGGGCAGGGTCAAGGATACCTTTGAGCTTGATAAAATGTTTTTCATTGTCAATGCCGTTGATTTGGCGAATTCGGAGGAAGAGCAGTCAGCCGTATTAGAATATGTGAAAGACCAGCTTGTCCAATATGGCATCAGGAAGCCTCATCTGTTCCCAGTTTCAAGTTTGAATGGCTTAAATGCTAAGTTGGATCAAGAGACTGGTGGAGACCAGCTTTTTAATCGATTTGAAAAGGCATTTTATTCATTCATTGCCAATGACCTTATGAATATGGCTGTTGAGTCTGCAGGGGCAAAATGGCGTCAGGCTGTCAATGTGATCGAGGAAATGATTAGGTCGGCAGAAGAAGACAAGGCTGCAAGGACTGATAGGCGGAGGAAGCTATTATCACAAAAAGAAGAAATGCTGAGCGTTTTATCCGAGAAGCAACCGGCAGTGCTTAAGGACCGCCTTGTCCAGGAAAGCGATGAATTGACATATTATATTCGCCAGCGTGTCTTCATCAGGTTTGGGGAATTCTTTAGGGAGGCCTTCAATCCAGCGCTTTTGAAGGACGATGGGCGCAATATGAAGAAGGCTCTTGAAACAGCGCTTGATGAATTGATTGAGAGCATTGGATATGACCTGGCTCAGGAAATGAGGGCCACCTCATTAAGGGCCGAGGCGTTTATTTTACGGATATTGAAAGAGTTCCAGGAAGCTTTGTCAGCCGAATTGCTGAAAATTAATTCTTCGGTTTCTATTTCTGCCACAGAAAATGGTCCATTAACCGGAGTAGACTTTGAAACAGCATACCAGGACATCGATCATGCGATATTCAAGAAGACGCTTGGAATGTTCAAGAATCCCAAATCCTTCTTTGAGAAAAATGAAAAGAAATTAATGGCAGATGAACTTGAAAAGCTTTTACACGGACCTGCAGAGGATTATCTTGAAAAAGAGAATGCAAGGCTGAAAGACCACTACCTTCCTGAATTAGATCGTGAGTTTGAGAAAGTCCAAAAGGATTTTTCAGAGCAGATCACCGAGTATTTCGAAGGAATCACCTCTGCCCTTGATGATAATTTCTCTATCGATACTGTGAAAGCTGCATTGATGAATATAAAAAACGATCAATAAAGGTTGTATGAGGGATGACCAGTAACCGATTTCATGCATGTGCTACTTGTGTTAATTTTCAGGCTGAAAAAATTGATGGGAAAATGAAATATCATTGCCTAAGGCTGGGCTATGAAACGAAAAGCCACTATCAATTCAACTGCTGGGATCCAAAGGAGCATGTAAAAAAATTGATGGTCCAAAAACAAACGAAGGAGTGAATGCCTTGAGAAATCATGTTGATTCAAAATGGCTTAATGATCGTCTGGGAGACAAGGATACAAGAGTCGTCGATTGCCGATTCAAGCTGGGGAATCCTGATGAGGGCAGGCTTCTATATGAACAAAGCCATATTCCAGGCGCTGTTTATTTCGACCTGGAAAAAGATCTTTCTGGTTCGGTCGGGGAGCATGGCGGCAGGCACCCTCTCCCTGAAACAAGTCAGTTTAAAGAGAAGCTTCAGAATGCTGGAATCGATAATGAAACAACAATCGTTGTCTACGACGGAAAGGAAGGAGCATTCGCATCAAGGATGTGGTGGCTTCTTCAATACGTTGGACATGAGAAAGTCTATATCCTGAACGGAGGCTTCGACGCGTGGAAGAAGGCAGGGTATCCGACTGAGGAATCCGTAACGCATTATCAAAAGACAAATTACACGATAAATGAAAATAACGATATGCTGGCTTCCTATGAAGAGGTGAAAGATATTGCACTTGAAGGGAATGGGAGTGCTGTCCTTGTTGATTCCCGGGAAAGCAGACGTTACCTTGGAATCGAGGAGCCAATTGACCGGATTCCCGGCCATATCCCGACAGCGATTAATAAACCTTGGATGGACGGCTTTGAAAATGGTTTTTTTAAGCCTCGGGACGAGCAGGAAAAGAGATTTAAAGACCTAGATTTTAGCGAGCCAATCATCGTTTATTGCGGCTCAGGTGTTACGGCAACGCCTAATTATATCGCCTTAAAAGAAGCTGGATTCAAGAATGTCAGACTCTATGCAGGAAGCTTCAGCGATTGGGTTTCTTATCATGAAAATCCCGTTTCCAAAAGTGAATGATGTTTTGGGGAAAAGTCGCTTTGACTCAGTCTGGTTAGATGATTGAAGAATGGTTATTTTCGGAATATACAAGGGAACACCTATAATTGTGTTATAATATCAAAGTTGACTTTCACATTAAGGCATCAAGCTTTTTAAATAAAGCAATGGCTCAAAATTCTCATTGGAGGTGCCAGCTTGGAAAATAATAAAACTTCGCTAATGCTGGTTGACGGGATGGCTTTGCTTTTCAGAGCATTCTATGCAACAGCTGTTTCCGGACAGTTCATGATAAATTCCAAAGGGGTCCCAACAAATGCGATCCACGGGTTCATAAAACACTTTGCGACTGCAGTTGCAAATTTCAAGCCTACCCATACTGCAGTATGCTGGGATATGGGCAGCAAAACCTTCCGTACAGAAATGTTCGACCATTATAAAGCAAATAGACCTGAGGCGCCTGTTGAGCTGCTGCCGCAGTTTGACCTTGTTAAAGAGGTAGTGGAAGCTCTGGATGTACCAAACATTGGTTTGAGAGGCTATGAAGCTGATGACTGTATAGGGACGATTGCCAGGACGGCTAAGGAAGTGGACTCCATTACGATTCTGACAGGTGATAAGGATATCCTACAGCTTATTGACGACCGGGTTTCTGTCATCCTGCTCCAGAAGGGCTACGGCAATTATCAAGTCCACGATCGCCATAGCCTTTTTGCAGAAAAAGGCATCTGGCCTGAACAGATGATTGATTTAAAAGCCTTCATGGGCGACCCAAGTGATAACTATCCTGGAGTCCGCGGGATTGGTGAAAAGACTGCTATTAAGCTGCTTCAGGAACATAGGGATGTTGAAGGTGTCATCGCGAACCTGCATCTACTGACAAAATCTCAGCGAGCTAAAATCGAAGCTGACCTTGATATGCTTCATTTAAGCAGACAGCTGGCTGAAATCAAATGTGATGTACCTGTTGAATGCAAGATCGACGACGCCAGGTTTAAAATTGACCGGGAAAAGCTTCTTTCCAAGTTCAATGAAGTTGAACTCAAAGGGCTGCACCGTCTGTTCGAATACGAAATGCACGCTTAATGGGAACGGCTGGTAATATACCAGCCGTTTTTTTATGGTTTAGCGTTCAGCAAACTTCGTTATTTTGTATTCTTTTTCTTAGCGGCATTTTCCAGCTTTGACTTTGGTTCTTCAGCCAATTCAGCATCTTGTCCATAGCCTTGTGGATTTACCCCGGGTGCCTTTGTCCCTCTGTTTCCCTTTTTGCTCATATTCAGCAATCCCTCCAGAAAAATTTTTGTTTAAAAATGTTCAGAAATGAGAATTAACCTTTATAGGTTGTCTGCTTATTACAGCTTAATCCTTATTATGAACGGGCAAGAATAAAAGCAATCATTTTTCTTCAAAATAACATGGAGGTGACGGAAGATGAATAAAGGTGCAGTTATTGCAATTTCAAGTATTGGCCTTGCTCAGGCTTTAAAAATACCGTTTCATTATGCTAAGACACAGGAATGGAAACCAGATTTATTTTTGGCCAGCGGCGGAATGCCAAGCTCCCATTCAGCTGGTGTCTCATCTTTAACAACATATGTTGCTCTTACTAAAGGTGTACGTTCGGTTGATTTTGCATTGTCACTCGTGTATGGCATTATTGTCATGTATGATGCCCAGGGGATAAGGAGACAAACAGGAGAACTGACTTTAAAAGTTAATGATCTTGATGAATTAATGGATAAGATTCATGAGGATGACCCTGTAGAGTTTGAAGAAAAGTCTCCAGATCCATTGAAAGAAATGCTGGGCCACCAGCCAAAAGAGGTACTTGGCGGAGCCTTTATTGGCATGGCGATGGGATTTGCTGGATATCTTTTAACAAAAAAACGGTAGAAAAAGCTCGAATATTGCGGTAAAATTTTACTAGAAACGGCTTGAAGAGAGGATTGATTCAGTCAGTGCGGACAGTTGAAGATTACCTGCTTCATTTGAAAAGCAAAGGGTTCCAGTTGCGTGAGGACGCCATCGGCTTTATTTATTTCGGTCAACAGTATACAAATTCTACCGATGAACTCACAAATACAGCCATTGAAATCACACTAAAAGCCCAAAAAGGATTTGATGGAAGCTTTTATATTTCGCTCTTGGAAACCTTTGCTTCTAATAAAATTCATTCCCGCAAAGAAGCGTTGCAGTACGTTAAAAAAATCGAGCTTTTGGCCGTATGACAAAAAGCGGAAGCGCCGGGTCAGCCCCGACAAGCGCTGAAGCTGAACTAGAATATAAAGAGAGGCTGGTTCCAAAGCGCTATGCTTTGAAATCAGCCTCTTTTTTAGGGATTATTTTACGAATGAAACTTTCGAATTTGCCAGACGGCAATTCCGCGAAAACCATACCGGCAAAAATTAATACACAGCCGGCAAGGGCAATATAGGTTAGGCGCTCATCTGCCCAGAAGTAAGCCGTAATTGCTGCAAAAACTGGTTCCATTGCAAAAATCAAGGCAACTCGAGTGGCCGTTGTGTGTTTCTGGAAATTCGTCTGGATAAAAAACGCCAGAGCAGTCGCCAGTATGGATGTAACCAGCAGGGCGATCAGGACATTCGCTGAAAAGATGACCTCAGGGTTGAATGCTCTTTTCCAATCCTCAAAAAGGATAGCTGATATTGCTGACAGAGCCCCTACAGTTGCGATTTGGACCATCGTCAAAAGGAGTGTCGGATAACTGCTGCTGAACTTTCCTGTGAAAACGATGTGCAGTGCGAATCCTGCGGCACATATTAGGACAAAGCCGTCACCAATATTCAGGCTGGATACATCCGACATTGTTAAGAGATAAAGGCCAGCAGTTGCTGCAGAGACCCCTGCGATCGAGTTCAAGCTCGGCCGCTGTTTCAGGATTCCAAGCATTAACAGTGGTACCAGGACCACACTCAATCCAGTTATAAAGCCAGCCTTGGATGAAGTCGTATACAGCAATCCTAATGTCTGGAATGCATAGCCGATGAAAAGCCAGAATCCCAGCATGATCCCGGATAATATCAATTTCTTATCCAGCTTTTTTAGCTGGTCTTTTTCAAAAACCATAAGCCAAAGTCCTAACAAGATTGCTGCCAGGGTAAATCGGACTGCATTGAAGGATTGTGGCTCGAGAAAAGATATTGCATTTTGTACAAGCACAAATGTTGCTCCCCAGATGAGGGCTACGAAAAGCAAGCTTAAATCCGCGAAAGTTGATGCTTTCATATTATTCTTCGGTTCCTTTCATGTTGTTCTCCCTTACAGCCTTTCTTGCCAGGTCGTCCGCTGTTTTATTTTCACTCGATGGAATCCATTTCATGAAGAACAAATCAAATTGCCCGGCAAGCATTAATGCTTTTTCTAGCAGGGGGGAATAAAGCTTGTTTTTCACGAACTCCTTTTCCACTGCTGCATTTACGAGCTGCGAATCGGTCCTGAATGATACAACACTGAAACCTTTTTCAAGACAGATTTCCAATGCTTTTATAAATGCATGATATTCAGCTTCATGGTTAGACATGACCCCAAGAGGGATGGAGTATCTGAAAACTTCTCCTTCTCCTTTTATAAAAATGCCAGCACCGCTTGGTCCAGGGTTGCCAGCACTTGCGCCATCAATATAAACTTCGAACAACAAAGATCACTCCCGGTTTGTTTGTACAGATAATAGTTAGTGTATCATAAGAGGAGCGATAATTTATAAAATATACTACCACCAATAAAGTTTCATCGTCCCTTTTTCATTGTAACGTGTTCAGAAAATGGGTAAGATAACTAAAAATAACCCATTTGGCGGAGCGAAAAAACAGATTAGAAAGCGGGGGAGAATTCATGAAATATAAATTGGAATGGGAATATAAAGTAAAAGGAATAGATCGAATCCTGTTCAGCTCAGATTTTCTTGATGGTGAGCATGCACTTCAGGCCGGTGAAGAGTTAGAGAAATCAGGTAAAGCTGGAGAAATATCTTTTATAGATGAAATCGGTACTTCGTGGACGATAAAGGAGATGCGCAAGCTTCTTGAAGAAGTAGAAGAAGAACCTCATGACCTTACAGTTTACTTTGACGGTGGATTTGATAATTTTAATCATAAGGCAGGACTTGGAACCATAATCTACTTCAAGCAGGGAAAGAAGAAGTACAGATTGCGTGCCAATGAGGTCTTCGATGAGCTTGAAACGAATAACGAAGCAGAATACGCTGCTCTTTATTTTGCCCTCACCATCCTTGAGGAAATGGGTGTAAGGAACATGACCTGTGACATTAAAGGGGATTCGCAAGTGGTACTCAAGCAGCTTGAGGGTGAGTGGCCATGCTATGAAGAAACCCTGAACCGCTGGCTCGACAGGATTGAGAATAAGATCAAGGAACTGGGATTGTATCCGAAATACAATCCTGTAGGCAGGAAGGAAAATAAAGAGGCTGACAAACTGGCGACACAGGCATTGCAAGGTAAAATGATCAATAGCAAAATGCAAATATTATAACGAGGAGAGAAAGGCGGGAATAGATTGACGCGTAATGAAGTCCTTGCCGAGGTGGAAACATTGCTCAATACATTCTGCAATGGATGCTTCCTGAAAAAGCATCACCGGCAAGAAAACGGAAAAAGATATGCCCACCGGTTCTGCATTAACGAATGCACCGTTGGGGAAAAAATAAAAAAATGCGGACAAAGACTTTAGTTTCGATTTCATGGTAGATCTTTTAAGGACATTTTAAAGGAAATGAGTGGCCGAAATGTCCAAGAAAGATAATTTTATGGACATTTCAACGGAGGAGTGAAGTCAAAATGTCTAAGAAAGTGGTTTTAATGGACATTTCAGCGGATGAGTGAAGTCAAAATGTCTAAGAAAGTGATTTTTATGGACATTTCAGCGGATGAGTGAAGTCAAAATGTCTAAGAAAAAGCGTTTAATGGACATTTCATTGGAAGTTCGAGGTCAAAATGTCTAAGAAAGTGATTTTTATGGACATTTCATTGGAAGTTCGAAGTCAAAATGTCCATAAAACGCTCAGAACAATCAACCAATCAAAAAAGGCTGGCGTCAGGCGCCAGCCTTCAACTTTTTGAATTATAGTTTTACTACGTTAGCAGCTTGTGGTCCGCGATTTCCTTCAACGATTTCGAAAGAAACTTCCTGACCCTCTTCTAGTGACTTATAACCATCGCCCTGGATTGCTGAGAAGTGGACGAATACATCGTCTCCGCCTTCTACTTCGATGAAACCGAAACCTTTTTCATTGTTGAACCATTTTACTTTACCGTTTTGCATGTTAAACTTTCCTCCCATGTCTTTCGCGGCACAAATGTGTGCCAAGTTGAATATTATCATCTAATGGATACACCTGCAGTTTTGCCATGGCAATTATAATCTATTAAATGATGTCTTAAATATACAATATTGGGAAGGATTCAGTCAAGAATGTAAGCGTCATACAAACTAAATAATCTTAAAATTTAGTCAATTTAAAATAAAATGAAATTATCTCCTCTTTAGTTCCTATTTCCGGAAATATTTGTTATTATTTTCTTAATCAGAGAGCAATCATTTTAAACTACAAGTCTATTATAAGCTAAGAGGAGGGTATCAATGAAGAAGACCACTCCATCCGCGTTCACGTCCTTAACTGATCATCAAATTGATGCATTATTGGATACAATCAGGAATGGCAATGCCATTCAGGACCGCACACCACAGATCGCAGTAAATAAAAAGCTTGATGATATATCAAAGAAAATCGATGAGGCTTCCAGGCAAATGGAAGAGATATTCGATATTGTTGCAAAGACAGGAGTTGTCCCTGTTGGTGAAATCAAGAATGACATCCTTCCTGTAATCAGGCAGGCGGCTGAAATTCCCCATATCTACCATCTCTTCTATGAGCTGAAGGCGCAGGATGAGTATACCTACAGGCACACAGTCTGTGTTGGCATCATCTCCACATTGATAGGGAAATGGATGAATCTGGGCCAATCGGAGTTGAATGATCTCACTTTGGGAGCGACACTCCATGATATAGGGAAAGCTCGTATCCCTGCCAACATCCTGAACAAGCCAGGAAGGCTGACGCAGGAAGAATACATTGAAATGAAACGCCATACAGCTTATGGCTACCGGATGTTAAAGGACATTCCAGAACTAAATGAAAGAGTTGCGCTGATTGCTCTTCAGCACCATGAGCGTGAGGATGGTGGAGGCTATCCGTTCAGCCTGAGCAGCGAAAAGATAGACGAGCTTGCGAAAATCGTTGCCATTGCAGACGTATACCATGCCATGTCATCCTCAAGGGTCTATCACCAGGCAGAGCCTTTCCATATTGTTATTTCCCAGATGCAAAACGATGTATTCGGAAAATTCAATCCGAAAATCATGCTCGTTTTCCTGTACAGAATCATGGACAGCCTTGTAGGAAGGCGTATCCTCCTTAGCGACGGCGAAGAGGGGACAATCTTGATGGTTGACCAATTCGAGCCGTTAAGAGCATTGATTAAAACCGGGGATACACTTGTTGATTTGCGGCTGAATCGCGGGTTAAGGATCTCTCGAGTGCTTAATGATTCAATTGTAGGGGTATAATCTGCTGACGCCGTTCATATCTTTTAATAGTCAATGATGATGAATTAAAAGGGTGAGGGCATGTACCGCTTTTCGATAGGTGATGAGGATTGGATTATCATTTTTTCTCCGCATCTTTCACTTGAGCAAACAGAAAAGGAAGAAATTATCCGTTCCATTGCCATCATGGGTCCCCAGTGGGCGGGGTTCAGCCATGGGGAATCCTTTGTGATTTTCCAGCAGCTGGTCGGGGCAATCGTGGTGCGGATCGAAAAAGTTCCTTCGCTGATTTTAACCGTCTCGGCAGTCGTTAACAGGAATCGATGGTACATTAATGACAACAACATAGTCGAGCCATTTGAGGAATAATAAATCTTTTAGGCAGCTGATCATTTCAGCTGCCTGTTATTTTTTTAAGGGTTAGGGTACACAGCCAATGCAGGAAGGCGGGGAAAGCAGCAATAAAAGTCCTTTACGCTTTTGTCGAAAAAAAGATAAAATAGAGTTCGAAGATTAAACAGCACGTTCATATAAAAGTTTTTCAGGAGGAAATTATGAAATTGATTGTTGCGGAAAAGCCTGACCAGGGCAGAACGCTGGCCTCCGTATTCAAAATGAAAAAAAGGGATGGATTCATCGAGATACTCCCCAATGAAATATTCCCTAAAGGTGCTTACGTTTCATGGGCAATCGGCCATTTAACGGAATTGTCTGCACCCGAGCAATATAGTCCAGCCTGGAAAAAATGGTCGCTGGATACACTGCCGATCATTCCGGAAAATTTCAAGTACGAAGTCGTCAAATCGAAAGCAAAGCAATTCCAGATCATAAAAAAGCTTGCCACCGATCCGCAGGTCACTGAAATCATCCATGCAGGCGATGCCGGGCGCGAAGGTGAACTGATCATCAGGAACATCCTTCGCCTTGCCAACTGCATGAAGCCAATGAAAAGATTGTGGATTTCCTCGCTGACTCCGAAAGCGATAAAGGAAGGCTTTCAAAACCTTTTGAAAGAATCAGATACAAAGAATCTATATTTTGAAGCATACACTCGTGCTTGTGCTGACTGGGTTGTAGGCATGAACGCATCGAGGCTGTACACTCTTCTTCTTCAAAAGAAAGGCTATTCAGACGTGTTCTCTGTCGGCAGGGTACAGACTCCTACGCTTGCTTTAATTGTAAAAAGAGAGCTTGAAATCGAAAATTTCGTATCGGAACCATTTTGGGAAGTACTCGCAAAATTCAATATCAATGGCAAGAAGTACAGCGGAAAATGGGAAAAAGACGGTGATTCACGGATTAAAACGAAAGAAATGGCCGAGAAAATTGCTGCTTTTTGCGATGGGAAGACTGCGGAAGCAGCAGAGGTTGCCTCTGAGAAAAAAGAATTCCTGCCGCCGCTTTTTTTTAATCTTTCTGCAATTCAGGCGGAAGCAAATCGCCGTTTTAAAATGTCGCCAAAAAAGACTCTGGACATTTTACAAGGATTATATCAAAGGGGAATCGTATCCTATCCGCGATCTGATTCCAGATATGTAACCCCAGGAGAAGCAGAAGGCTTTTCTGCCATTTTGAATAAACTGCAGGCTAATCATGAGTATCAGCAGCTTTTTCCATTACCAAATTCATCGATAAAAAATAATAAACGCTACGTGAATGAAAAAAAAGTCACAGATCACTACGCAATCATCCCGACTGAACAAGTTCCAAACCTAAGCAGGCTGTCCGGGGATGAGCTGAAATTATATGATTTGCTGGCAAGGACACTGATTGCAGCCCATTATGGTCCATACATCGCGGAATATACAACCATCAAGACGGTCGTGGAGGGACGAGCTGAGTTTATTTCCAAGGGAAAAGTCCAGCTGGATGAAGGCTGGAAAAAAGTTCTTCCGCAAAAAGACTCAGACAAAGAGCCAGAGCTGCCTGCTGTCCAGCAAGGAGAAACTGGAACGGTCATGAAAGCAGAGGTAAAGGAAAGCAAAACACAGCCGCCAAAAAGGCTGACTGAAGGCCAGTTGATTACCTTAATGAAAACTGCAGGAAAGCATATTGAGGACAAGGAACTTGAAAAGGTTTTGATGAAAGCTGAAGGCCTTGGAACTGAAGCGACGAGAGCAGGCATCATTACCATGCTTAAAGACAGAGCATATATTGAAGTCCGCAAAAACCTCGTATATGCAACTGCAAAAGCAAAAATACTCGTCGCGGCCGTTGGTGGACAAGTCCTTGCATCACCGGAAATGACAGCGAAATGGGAGCAGAGGCTGCATCAAATAGGGCAGGGAGAGGCTTCGCCCAAGCAGTTCATTGAGCAGACATCAAAAATGATTAAACATCTTGTTTCTGAAACCTCCGAAGGCTCCTCAGGCTGGACTTTTTCCGAGGAACTTACAAACGCCTTTGTGCCGGGGAAAAAGGGCGGGCGATCCCGCCGAACTACTAACCTGGGGAAATGTAAAATATGCGATGGCATGGTTGTGGACAAAGGGACGTTCTACGGCTGTTCAAACTACCAGAAAACTAAATGCAATTTCACTCTCTCCAAACAAATCCTTGGAAAGACAGTAACACAGAAAAATATCAAGAAGCTGTTGGCAGAAGGAAGTACAGACGTGATTGAAGGCTTCCAGAGTAAGGATAAAACCTTCAACGCGAAGCTATATTGGGATGGAGAGGAAAATAAACTCAAATTCGATATAGCTGCACAGCCGGTCAAGCAAGGGGGATAGCGCCTTGTCACCCTTGTTCTTCTATAGTAAACTTTAATATGGCTATTGCTTAAGCATTGGAGGTCATGGGATGCCAACACCTAGTATGGAAGATTATATTGAACAAAT
Organism: Bacillus sp. ISL-41; assembly: GCF_018613235.1. Taxonomy (GTDB): domain Bacteria; phylum Bacillota; class Bacilli; order Bacillales; family Cytobacillaceae; genus Mesobacillus. Next base: position 10,525 of record NZ_JAGGQP010000016.1, on the reverse strand, counting down.
TTTTATATTAATAGAACAAAAAGGATATGCCCGGGTAGTGGATATCGCAGAGGCATTATCGGTCCATCCCTCCTCAGTGACAAAAATGGTCCAGAAGCTTGATAAAGACCAGTTCGTGGTTTACGAGAAATATCGAGGTCTTGTGCTGACTCCAAAAGGATATAAAACCGGCAAAAGGCTGGTCGACCGTCATGAACTACTTGAGCAATTGCTGAAGGTGATTGGCGTAAAGGAAGAAAATATATATAATGATGTAGAAGGTATTGAACATCATTTAAGCTGGGATGCAATCGACAGGATTGGAGACCTTGTCCAGTTCTTTGAAGAAGATAAATCTCGTCTCCAGGAATTAAGAGCAATTCAAAAACAAAATGATGAAGAATAAAACAAACACCTGACCATTAATTCAGGTGTTCAGACTGTAGACAAGCTCACTGAAACGGAGCTTGTCTACTTTTTTGTGAGTGGTTAATTTCGGAAGTGGTAAATGCTATATCATCAATGAAATGTACCCTTCTGGAAGGTGACTCCCTGCATATGGTTACGATAAAAGCCGAATCGTGCCCTTATAGAAGGTGAACCCCCTGCATAAGGTTACGATAAAAGCCAAATCGTGCCCTTATGGAAGACAAACTCCCTGCATAAGGTTACGATAAAAGCCGAATCGTGCCCTTATAGAAGGTGAACCCCCTGCATAAGGTTAGGATTAAAGCAGCCTACTCCTTCTTACATAAATTTATAGGTTTACTTCCGTCCTTTTCTATATATACAAACCACCTGACAATGCTGTCAGGTGGTTTATTCGTTTTTTAATAAATATCGGGAAATTGTTCAAAGCCTGTTCCATCAGCTGAGGCTAAGGAATTATTTCCATCTGCACCCTCATTGATATTTACGCCTGTAATTGTTCCTGTATTAACTTCCATCAGTGCCTTACGGTAAGAAATGATCCTTCCGCTCGATGTCTGGAAACTGATGATTTCACCAGCGTTATTTTTATGTATGGCAACCAATTGTTCTTGTTCCAATATAATCTCTCCTTTCACACCTCCTAGTCTTGCACTTTTTCTGTAAAATTAAACTTAAGAGGAATTCCCTTTTTCGTAGCGAAATAACTATTATAGTAATTAGAAACTAGGCAGGTGAGCTTATGGATACATTTGACTGGAAAATGGAATCTGAAAAACAGTGGGACAGTATGGCCCCCTCGTGGAATTCCAGGAGCAGGGGGATGTGGGAATCTGGAAGCCGAAAGGATATCGTGCCATTCATCAAGCAATTTGTTCCGGAGGGTTCCCTTATTTGTGATTTAGGCTGCGCGGATGGAACAGGTTCGGAAAAGTTGGCGGAAGCAGGATATCTGGTAACTGGAATCGATCTTTCCGAGGAGATGCTTGAAAGAGCCAGGCTGAATCCAAGGAATGAGCACTGTTTTTTCAACAAGGTAAGTCTATCGGATTGCGGAAGTCCTGATAACTATTTCGACGCGGTCATGGCAATTAATTCAATAGAATGGACGAACCATCCCAATGAAGCTTTAAGTGAAATGGCTCGCATCCTCAAACCGAATGGATATGCCTGCATAGGCATACTCGGTCCAACTGCAGGCCCAAGGACAAAGAGCTTCAGAAGATTGTATGGAGAAGAGGTAATCTGCAACACAATCATGCCATGGGAACTAGAGAGGCTCGCTATGGAAAATGGCTGGAGAAAAGCGGGTGAGTTCGGAGTTTTTAAAAAAGCAGCAGAGCAGGTGCCGCATGGTTCATTGCCAGCAGAACTGCAGCAAGCACTATCATTTATGTGGGTTTTCATGTTCCAGGTTTTAAAATAAGGAGGCATTATAATGAGTCGGTATTCAATTGAAGAGTTTGTGAACAGAAATCAATTTGAATGGCCAGGTATGGTCGAAAGCAGGAGCGATGGTTTCCTATCGCGGCCAGATCAAGTTTGAGCGCGAGGGAGTGCTTGAACATGGGATCGGCAAGATGTTTAAAAAGGCGTTAACGGGTGAAGGTGCTTCACTAATGAAGGCAAATGGAAATGGAAAGCTTTATCTTGCTGATCAGGGAAAGAAAATATCAATCTTGCATTTGCAAAACGAAGCCATTTTCGTAAACGGCAATGACCTGTTGGCATTCGAGCCTTCCATTAGCTGGGATATCAAGTTGATGCGCCGGGTCGCCGGAATGCTGTCCGGCGGATTGTTCAATGTCCGCCTCGAGGGTACGGGCATGGTAGCGATCACATCCCATTATGAACCGCTGACCCTGCTTGTCAGCCCGGATAATCCGGTTTATACAGACCCGAACGCAACAGTAGCCTGGTCTGGAAATCTCCAGCCGGAATTCGTAACAGATATTTCGTTCAAAACGTTCCTTGGCCGTGGAAGCGGCGAATCCATTCAGATGAAATTCAGTGGAGAAGGCTTCGTTGTCGTCCAGCCTTTTGAAGAAGTTTATTACGCTCCGCAAAGTTAATAGAAGAGCCGGAAATAGATCCGAAATGAAGAAAGGCATCGACTCCGTCGATGCCTTTTCTTAATCCCATTCATATGGTGTAGCCTGGTATACATAATAGTTCAGCCAATTGGAGAAGAACAAATGGGCATGTGACCTCCAGCGGTTGACCGGTTTGTTTTCAGGATTATCATTAGGGAAATAATTCTCAGGCACTTCGATTTCAATCCCTTTTTCCTTATCTCTTAAGTATTCTTCTGCGAGTGTTGCAGCTTCGTATTCAAGGTGGCCGGTAATCATGATTTTCCTGCTGTCTCTGCTGGAAATAATCAGAGCGCCGGCTTCTTCTGATGAAGCCAGCAGCTTCAAATCAGGATGATCTTGCAATGACTCTTCAGGGATATCCGTATTTCTCGAATGCGGAGCAATAAATTCATCGTCGAATCCTCTTAAGATTTTTTCGGTATGGTCAAGAACTCTATGGTTGAACACGCCTGAGCACTTTCTCTGCAGGGCATACTTTTTGATGCCAAAATGATGGTATAAAGCAGCCTGTGCTCCCCAGCATATATGCAATGTGGAAGTGACGTTCTGCTCTGTCCAGTTGAGGATGTCCTTCAGTTCGTCCCAGTAATGTACTTCCTCAAATTCCATCAACTCGATTGGTGCACCGGTGATGATCATGCCGTCATATTTCTTTTCTTTTACTTCGGTAAAGGTTTGGTAAAACTCTTCCAGATGGTATTGTGATGTATTTTTTGAATCGTATGTAGCGGTTTTTAAAAATGTTATGTTCACCTGGAGTGGTGTATTTCCAAGCAGTCTCAGCAGCTGTCTCTCTGTTTTTTCTTTTTCGGGCATGAGATTCAGGATCAATATATTCAACGGCCGGATATCCTGTTTTGCAGCTCGGCTGTCGTCCATGATAAATATATTTTCTTTTTCCAGTATTTCTTTCGCTGGCAAGTGCAGCGGGATTTTTATTGGCAAAGTATAACCTCCCCTTTGGTAAATGCTGTTTTTCGCAATCCTTGTTGCTAATCGTACATGTTCTAATAACCGTATTAGTAAAGGTATCGAGGCTCTTTTCATGGAGACTTCTGTATAATGATTGCATCTATACTCGCAAAAAACCCATGTGGCGGTTTTTACTTTTGTTTGAAAAAGTAACAAAGTTTTTGAAAAGAGCCTTAGTAAACTAAAATCAATAATTTTTATTATAGTCTGAATTCTTTCGTGGAGCAATTGGCTAAAGAGGAAATTTTATGACAAATAAATATTTTTTGTCTGATAGTATTTCTCTGATGGTAAAATATAAGTTGGTAAGCATATAGAGAATATCTGGGGGGAATGGAAATGGGAACAAATATTCAAGTTAAGTCAGATATTGAAATTGCTCGTGATAGTAAAATGAAACCAATTGTTGATATTGCAGCGAACATTGGCCTGGACGCCGATGATATTGAGCTGTTCGGAAAGTATAAGGCGAAGCTTTCGTCAGAAGCTTTGGCTAAATTAAAAACAAAAGAAAGCGGCAAGGTCGTACTTGTTACTGCGATCAATCCTACTCCTGCAGGGGAAGGGAAATCAACTGTTACAGTCGGACTTGCAGATGCGTTGAACAAGCTTGGTAAAAAAACAATGATTGCTATGCGTGAGCCTTCTTTAGGACCTACTATGGGAATCAAAGGCGGTGCAACAGGCGGAGGTTTCGCACAGGTGCTTCCGATGGAGGATATCAATCTTCACTTCACGGGTGACCTGCATGCGATTACAACAGCGAATAATGCGCTGGCTGCATTGATTGATAACCATATGCAGCAGGAAAACAACCTTAATATTGATCAGCGCAGGATAGTTTGGAAGCGGGCTCTCGACTTGAATGATCGTGCATTGAGGAAGGTTATCGTCGGACTTGGCGGGCCAATGCAGGGAGTTCCTCGTGAAGACGGCTTCGATATTACGGTTGCTTCTGAAATCATGGCTGTCCTTTGCCTTGCAAGTGACCTGAAGGATTTGAAACTGCGTCTTTCAAAAATGGTTGTTGCTTATAATTATGACAAGCAGCCTGTCACTGTGGGTGATCTAGGAGTAGAAGGGGCTTTGACGCTTTTATTGAAGGAAGCAGTCAAGCCAAATCTTGTCCAGACGATTGAACATACTCCGGCATTGATCCATGGTGGTCCATTTGCGAATATCGCACACGGGTGCAATAGTGTCATCGCCACCGAGGCTGCATCCAAGCTTGCTGATTTCGTCGTTACGGAAGCAGGGTTCGGTGCCGATCTTGGAGCAGAGAAATTCTTGAATATTAAAGCAAGAACAGCAGGAATTGATCCGTCAGCTGTTGTTATTGTAGCGACTATACGCGCACTGAAGATGCATGGCGGAATGAAGAAAACGGAATTGGTCAGAGAAGACGTGAAAGCATTAAGGGATGGATTCACGAACCTTAAAAAGCATATTGAGACGATTTCAAGCTTTGGTTTGCCATATGTTGTTGCAATCAATCGATTCATTACAGATACAGAACTAGAAACAAATACATTGAGAGAGCTGTGCGAGAATGCTGGGATCCCGGTTGCCTTGACGGAAGTTTGGGAAAAGGGCGGCGCCGGCGGAGTGGAGCTTGCGGAGAAGCTTCTTGATGTAATTGAAAAAAGTGAAAACACATTTGCCCACCTTTATGACTTGTCCGATTCACTCGAGGATAAAATCAATACGATTGCCCGTCAGGTTTATGGTGCGGATGGAGTCGAATTTTCGCCGAAAGCCAAGAAGCAGCTTGTTGACTTTGAAGGTTTTGGCTGGGGTGTGCTGCCAATCTGTATGGCCAAAACACAATATTCATTGTCTGATGATCCGCAAAAACTTGGAAGGCCAACAGGCTTCATTATTACAGTCAGGGAACTTAAGCCGTCAGTAGGTGCGGGATTTATCGTCGCATTGACTGGCGAAGTCATGACAATGCCTGGCTTGCCGAAGCTTCCGGCAGCATTGAATATGGATGTCGATGAAGAGGGCAACGCTGTTGGATTGTTCTAAGTAAAATAAAACATTTTGGTCAGTCCTGGCAGGCATAGTGTCGACGTGTGATTGTTATTTCTATCTAGCGTCTGACATAGTGCTTTACATTGGACTGACCATTTTTCATTTGGTAAAGGGCAGAATTATGACTGGTAAAAGGAGTGGAAGCTTTGTTTGATCCGACAGCTTTTGAAAACATCAAAGTCGTCATTGAAGGCGATATATATGACAGGGATTTGAGCGGGGAAATTATTGTCATTGACCGCAATGACTGGATCAATGCCGCCAAGTTGTCGCGTAAATACGAAATTTCATTCGCAAAAAAAGGATATGAACAGGGGCTCTTGTCGGCAAACATGACCATCGAGGCCGGGTTGGAGAACCTCTCTGCTGAACTATTGCAAAACGAGAATGCCAAACAGCTTGCAGGTTGTATAGTAGGTATTTCATTCAAGCTTTTACATAGAAACGAAATGAATGTTTTTAATGAAGTTCAGAAAGCACTGGTGGGGATTTGGGGAAGGGACCGGGCGATTGTGCAGACCGCCATGATCGACCCTTTGGAAAAGAAATCACTCATACAAAGTCAGGTGAAGGTTTCCTTTAATCGCCTTGTTTTCGAAGAACAGATCGACGACTTGTCAGAAATGGTCGATTATATGATAACTTCACTGGAAAAATTAAAAAAAATTATTGATTGAATAATAATTCCTGTCTTTAAGGCAGGAATTTCTGTATTGTTTTCAGAATAATCTATTAACAAAGGGGTTCTCTATAATTCTGCTATTGGTGGAAGCACCCATTGTTAGGACAAGCATATCAGCCCTTTTAAGGTTAGGATTCTCTGTACGATTGATACAGGGGAATGGGTTGGCATCTGCAAACCATAATACTATTAAAATGAAAAAATGAAATAGGGGGAGTTTATTTGAAAAAAATCGCCTGGGTTACTGACAGTACAGCCTACCTGGATGAGGAGTTGAAAAATCATCCTGATGTATATCAAGTACCGATGACTATTGTATTGGATGATGTTGAGTACCTTGATGGAAAAGATCTGACTGCAGAAGAACTATATAAAAAATTAAAGACCGTGAAAACGGCGCCGAAAACCTCGCAGCCGCCTGTTGGTGTCTTTATGGAACTATATGAGAAGCTTGAGAAAGACTATGATCTCGTCTTTTCTGTCCTGATCTCATCCAAGCTGAGCGGGACAGTCGCCTCAAGTTTACAGGCTGCCCAAGCCGTCAATATTCCTGTCATAACCTTTGATTCTAAAGTTCTCACATATCCATTAACATCCCAATTGAAAAAAGGAATTGCGTTGGCTGAACAGGGGGCAACAATCGAGGAAATCAAAGAGAAGCTGGAAACCATTCGGGAGTCCAATGAAACCTATGTGATGATAGGAAGCCTGGAACAGCTTCACCGAAGCGGCCGTATGTCGGGGATGCAATTCTATCTTGGAAGCATGCTGAATATCAAACCAATCATCAGTATTGAAGATGGCGCATTGAATACCAAGGAAAAGGTCCGCAGCGATAAAAAGGCACGCGAGAAAATATTTGATTATTTGACCCAGTCTAACGAGAAATACGGAATTAAGGAAGTGTACATTCTCTATGGCCTTCATAAGGAGGTTGCTGATGAATGGCAACGAGAGCTGGAGGCAATATTTCCTGAGATCACTTTCCTCAGCTGTCCGATTGGAGCCGTGATCGGCGTCCATGCAGGTGAACATACAATCGGAATCAGCTGGAATAACGCAGATGCATAAGTGCCAAATTGGCACTTTTTTTTTTACTTAAACAACTACTCCGATGCAATCAAAACAGGGTAGGAAGGCTCTATCGGACAAATGGATGGAGGAAATCATGAAAAGTGTCCGATAGGCAGGCTCTATCTGACAAACATAGGCGGAAACGGGAAGATATCCTATAAATGTTTCTAAAGGTCAACGGGGGACAATAAAAGGACTAACATTCCAACCAAGAAAGATTTGTCGAATTCCCAATTAACCCAGCCGCCATAAACCAATTTCTATGGTAAAATGAGTTCGGTAGGAAAGTAGGTGCAGGATATGAGAGATAAATTAGCAATGGCAGTGGAGTTTGTCAAAGCTGAACTTGGCAAGGATTCTTCCGGGCATGATTGGCACCATATTGACAGGGTCAGGAAGAATGCCCGACTTATATGGAGCAAAGAACAGCAGGGTGACTGGTTCATCATAGAAATGGCCGCCTTGCTCCACGACATTCCAGATGATAAATTGAATGAATCAGAAGAAGCCGGATGGATGAAACTTGATTCATTTTTACAAAGCATACAATTAGATAGTGAAACCTCATCAAGAATAAAGAGTTGTATTGAAACAGTTTCCTATAAAGGCGGCAGGGTGATCGAGCTTAATAGTATTGAAGCGAAGATTGTCCAGGATGCCGACCGCCTTGATGCCCTTGGTGCGATCGGGATTGCAAGGACATTTGCCTTTGGCGGTAAAAAAGGCCACCCGATCTACGAGCCTGACCTGGATGTCAGGGGGGAAATGACGTTTGAGGAATACAGGAATGGCGACAGTTCTTCGGTCAATCACTTTTATGAGAAGCTTTTGAAACTTAAGGATAAAATGAATACTGAGCAAGCGAGACTTCTAGCTGAGGAACGACATGGATTCATGGAGACTTTCCTTGATCAATTTTACAGTGAATGGAATGGTAAGGCATGAAAATGATCACGATTGAAAACGTGACGAAAACATACGGAGAAAAAGAGCTTTTCAATGGGATTTCTTTTACGATCGGCGAGCGTGAAAGAGTAGGCCTGATTGGGGTAAATGGAACAGGAAAGTCTTCTTTACTCCGGATTGTGGCTGGGATTGATCAGCCGGATTCTGGAGATTTAATCTTTGCAAAAGACTATAAAATCTCATTTTTATCCCAACAGCCTGAAATGGAACCTGATAAAACAGTACTTGATCAGGTTTTCAGCGGGGAGGCGCCAATCCTGAAGCTAATGAGGGATTATGAGATTATTCTATCTGAATTAAACAGAAAACCTGATGATTCAGGACTTCAGGAAAGATTTTATGAGTTGCAGCGGAGAATGGATAGTTCAGATGGCTGGGATGCCAATACTGCCGCAAAATCCATTCTCATGCAGCTTGGGATTTCTGACTTCTCCAAAAAAATGGGGGAGCTATCCGGTGGGCAAAAGAAGCGTGTCGCACTCGCTCAGGTGTTGATTGAAGCTCCCGACTTATTGATCTTGGATGAGCCGACAAACCATCTTGATTATGAGACGGTAAAATGGCTTGAAGACTATCTCTCCAGATATTCAGGATCGCTTCTGCTCGTCACCCATGATCGCTATTTCCTTGATAGAGTCACGAATAGGATTTTTGAACTTGACGGAGGGAATCTGTACAGCTATAAAGGCAACTATGCCAGCTTCCTCGAAGCCAAGGCGATCCGCGAGGAAAACGAAGCGGCAACACTTGAAAAGAAGAAGAACTTATTCAGACAGGAACTCGAGTGGATCAGGCGCGGAGCTAAGGCAAGGACGACTAAACAGAAGGCCCGCATTCAGCGCTTTGACAAACTGGATGATGAAGTTTCTAATGTTAAGTCTTCAGAGAAACTCGATATCTCTTTAAGTGGCAGCAGGCTGGGGAAACAAGTGCTTGAACTGAAGGATGCAACCAAAAAATATGAAGATAAAGTAATACTCGACCACTTTAATCTGCTTGTGAAACCTGGAGACAGACTGGGAATCATCGGCCGAAACGGAACAGGCAAATCAACTTTGCTGAATATCCTCGCAGGCAGGATCAAGCTTGATGATGGTGAAATCATTACCGGACAAACCGTTAAGATCGCTTACTATACTCAAGAAAACGAAGATATGGACGAAAATAAGCGGGTAATAGAATACCTGAAAGAGACGGCGGAAATAGTCCAAACGACTGATGGCAAGACAATTTCCGCTGCACAAATGCTAGAGAGATTCCTGTTCCCGCCTTATGCACATGGAACTCCTATCAGAAAGCTTTCCGGTGGCGAAAAACGCAGACTTTACCTGTTAAAACTGTTAATGGAAGAACCAAATGTCCTGCTGCTGGATGAGCCGACGAATGATTTGGACACACAGACATTGACTGTACTGGAAGATTATCTGGAAGAATTCCCGGGTGTCGTCATTACCGTTTCCCATGATCGTTACTTCCTTGATAAGGTCGTAGATTTGCTGCTTGTACTGGAAGGAAACGGACAGACAGACCTTCATTACGGCAACTACTCCGAATACCTTGAAAAGAAGCCGAAACCAGAAGCTGCTCCTATGGTACCGAAGAAGGAAAAAGTAGAGCAGACAGAAAAGCCAAAGAAAAAGAAACTATCCTTCAAAGAGCAAAAAGAATGGGCAGAAATTGAAGATAAGATTACTGGTACAGAAACACGCCTTGAAGAGATCCAGGCCGAAATGGCCAATATCGGAAGCGATTTTGAAAAGGGCCAGGCACTGGTAAACGAAGAGAAAGAATTGAATGAGCAATTAGAGTATCTAATTGAGAGATGGAGCTATTTATCCGAGCTCGCAGAAAACGAATAAGGCCTGGGAAACCAGGTCTTATTTTTTCTGTCTTATACTTCTTTGAAGTCATAGCAACTTCAGACAGGTTCAACGGGTAAAGCGGGAAAGTTGTCAAAAGACAGAGCAACTTCAGACAGGTTCAGCGGGAAAAGCGGAAAAGTTGTCAAAAGACAGAGCAACTTCAGACAGGTTCAGGGGGAAAAGCGGAAAAGCTGTCAAAAGTCATAGCAACTTCAGACAGGTTCAGGGGGAAAAGCGGAAAAGCTGTCAAAAGTCAGAGTAACTTCAGACAGGTTCAGGGGGGAAAGTAGAAAAGCTGTCAAAAGTCGGAGCAACTTAAGACAGGTTCAGGGGGAAAAGCGATAAGGCTGTGACAAGGCAGAGAAACTTTATACAGGTGCAGGGGGGTTCTCGGTAAAGAAGACCAAATTCAGAGGAACTTCAGACGGTAT
>NZ_JAGGQP010000015.1 GCF_018613235.1 Bacillus sp. ISL-41 | reverse complement strand
AAAAACTAAGACTGAATGAGATATTTAAAGTAATTGTCAAGAATTAAGGGGTCAGACCGAATGTGGTCGAATTAATTAGAAATGTGGTCGAATTAATCATTTTTTCGCCAATAAAATGTTCAGCGCAATAAAATCACACTACTTATCAGCAGGGAATCCCCGCAATCTAGCGAATATTTATCTATCATCCAAAAAAGGGAGCAATTTTACATGAAAAAACGCCATGAAGTGTTGTTCAATCAGCTGGAATCCTATCGCAGCGAGATTTTAGGCGTGCTAGATACGGTTTCTGATGAGGATGTGGAGAAAATTCCTGCTGGCTTCAACAATAATATCCGCTGGAACCTTGGGCATATTTACCTTGATCAATATTTATGGATTCAGGCGGTCACCAAGGAACCGGCAGATGTCCCGGAGGAGTTTAAAACATGGTTTGGCTACGGCACCTCTCCCGCCAATTTTACCGAGGAAACACCAACCGTCAGTGACTTAAAAGAGTTGCTAGAAACACAGCCTGCTAGAATAAAAGAATCCTATGGTGACCGATTGGAAGATGAATTCCCTCCAACCGAGATGGGCATGCATACAATCGAACAAGTCCTGGTCCGGACGATTTTCCATGAAGGCATGCATTTACAGACAATCCTTGATATTAAAAAATGCATATAAAAAGCAAAGAGCACTTCCGCTCTTTGCTTTAACTTACTGATAAATATGCACAAATGGTTCGTCCTGATCAGGTTTTTTCACGATCAAGGCTTCCTGTCCCAGTACGGATGATACGCTCACCTGTACGGAAATATAGTTAGGAAAGTGCTCCATGACCAGTCCCGTTACATACTGGGTGAAACCAATCGCCTCGGCTTCGCCGTAGAACTGGATCGGTATTTCGATGTTTATTTCCTGAAGCTGGCCATCCAGATAAAAGCCTTTGCCGATGACGCCGTTGAAGTTAGGGAAATATTCCTCAACATCCTGCTTGAAGTTCTGGAAGAATGTCAGGTCATCCCGGTGGTCCTTTTCGGCTTTATCTGACGGAAACAGGATGTATTCTTCTTTTACATCCTTCCAGCTTCCGATATTGTTGCTGCCCTGGGAAACTTCTGCATAGGTGAAAAAGTTGCCAGGAACAACAGAAGATCGGCTTTCCTGTTCAAACAATCCAATCGTAATCGGGACGTTTTTAAGTTCGTCGATTCCTCTTATTCTGTTGATGACTTCCTGGGCAATTTTCTTCCCTTCAGCTTCAAGAACAGATCGGGAAATATTTTTCTCAAATACTGCCCCAAATTCAACCTCTTGATAATAGTGGACGGAATTCAGTGCCAGTCCAATGGCGATGCCGCCAAGCTGATACGTATCCTTTTCCCCTGATTGGACGAGATAGTTATGCTCCAGGATATGTGCTAGATAAATAGGATTCGTTTTATTCTGTTCATGGGCATCGCCATTGCCCGGATTGGCAGGATTCAGGCCCAGGTTTTTTACCGTGATCTTTTTATCACTATTTTCTTTTTTTGCCTTAGCCTTCAATTCTTTTTCCTTGGCCTCAACCTGAGCCGGAGTCATTTCGCGTTCCAGCCAGGATGCTACGGTACTGCTGTCGAGATACTGGCCTTCTTTAAAGACATACTTGTCTGTCGGAAAAGAGTTTTGGGCAACCCTCATCAGTCCGGTCTCGAACTCGGTGATATCATAACGCGTATTCAGATTGTTGACGACCATGCCGCGAGCTTCCCCAGGCTCGAACGGCATAATGGTACGGTAGTATTTGTCCGAAATTTTATATTTCGGTATAATCGCTTTTTCCTTTGTTTCATCATCCTTCTCCTGGACGACCTCTTCCTGCTTTTGAAAATTAGGGGCACAGGCCGTCAGCAAAAGGACAAGAGATAGAGCGACCATTGAGAGCTTCCTCATGGCGTGTACACCTCTTATTTATTTAATTCTTCAAGCATTCTCTCCTCGTTCCACACTTCAATCCCCAGGCTTTCTGCTTTTGTCAGCTTTGAACCTGCGTCTTCTCCGGCAATGAGTAAATCTGTTTTCTTGCTGACGCTGCCGGCTACATTGCCGCCGAGCGCCTCGATTTTTTCTTTTGCTTCGTTTCGGCCCATTTGCTCAAGCTTCCCGGTCAACACGATTGTTTTACCGGCAAAAAATGAATCCGATTCTTCAGCGGTAACCTTCTTAGGTCCTTTGTATTCCATATTGACGCCGACAGCCTTCAACTCGGAAACCAGTTCCTTCACTTCATCGTTGCCAAAATAAGTGACGATGGAGTCGGCCATTTTGTCGCCGATTTCATTGATAGCCGTCAATTCTTCTTTCGTTGCCTTCATCAGGTGATCCATTGTTTCAAATTCCTGAGCCAAAGTCTTTGCGGCTTTTGCCCCAACTAGACGGATACCGAGTCCGAACAATAGCTTTTCCAGTGAATTATCCTTCGTCGCTTCGATTGCTGACAGCAAATTATTGACAGACTTCTCGCCCATTCGCTCAAGAGCCAGAAGCTGCTCGCGTGTCAGCTTATAAATGTCGGCTACATCCTTGATCAGCTCTTGTGCAAACAACTGGCTGACCACTCTCTCTCCGAGTCCGTCGATATTCATCGCATCGCGGGAAACGAAGTGGATCAAGCCTTCCCTGATTTGTGCAGGACATTTCGGATTGATGCAGCGAAGTGCGACTTCGCCTTCAATCCTGACAAGCTCGCTGCCGCATTCAGGGCATTCTGTAGGCATGTGGAACTCGACTTCATTCCCTGTGCGCTGCTCGGCAAGGACATTGACAACTTCAGGGATAATATCTCCTGCTTTTTTAATGACGACTTTATCACCGATTTTAATATCTTTTTCCCGGATCAAGTCTTCATTGTGCAAGGAAGCACGGCCAACTGTTGTACCAGCTACCTGGACTGGCTCAAGAATGGCGGTTGGCGTAACGACACCTGTGCGGCCAACGCTCAATTCAATCTCCTTCAAAGTCGTTACGACTTCCTCGGCAGGGAACTTATAGGCGACCGCCCAGCGCGGACTCTTCGCCGTCGTTCCAAGCTCAGCCTGCTGGTCGAGTGAATCAACCTTGATTACAATCCCATCAATATCGTATGGCAAGTCCGGGCGCTTTTCGACCCAGCTGTTCACATACTCGATGACACCTTCAATGCTGTCGACCTTCCGGCGCTCTTTATTGGTTTTGAATCCGAGCTTCTCCAGATAATCCAGTCCCTCGCTATGTGCGCGGATGCCGGTATCACCGACATTTGCAATACCATAGAGGAATACATCCAGATTCCTTGACGCCGCGATTTTAGGATCAAGCTGGCGAAGGGAGCCAGCGGCCGCATTACGCGGATTAGCGAAAGGCTCTTCATCGCGCTCTTTCCTTGCCTTGTTCAATGCTTCGAATGATTTCTTCGGCATGAACGCCTCACCGCGGACTTCGAGTGAAACAGGTTCCTTCAGGCGGATTGGCAAAGAACGGATCGTCTTCAGGTTAGACGTAATATCCTCACCAGTCGTTCCATCGCCACGGGTCGCACCTCTGACAAGCAGGCCGTCCTCATAAATAAGCGATACTGCCAGACCATCAATCTTCAGTTCGCATACATATGCAATATCTTCGCCAACACCCTGGCGGACACGGCGGTCAAAATCGCGCAGGTCCTGCTCATCGAAGGCATTTCCCAGGCTCAGCATCGGAATCGCATGCTGCACCTTGTTGAACATCGTTAAAATCTCGCCGCCAACACGCTGTGTAGGAGAGTCGGGAGTCTGCAGTTCAGGGAATTGCTCCTCGATTTCAATCAGTTCCCTCAAAAGCCTGTCATACTCCGCATCCGGAACCGACGGCTGGTCAAGAACATGATATTCATAACTATATTGATTAAGCAGATTTTGCAAATCCTTGGCTTTTCTCTCAGCGCTCTGAAAATCCATAAATCCAGCCCTTTCACAACCGAAAAGCGCAAGCGCCTTGATCAGCAGACAAGTATAAGACGGACAGCTAGAAAGCAGGTGACCGGCTTATGACCTAGGGGACCAAGCGCTGGAGCTAGACAGTATTCAATGTGTTATAAAAAATTGTTTAAGCCTTTGTAATCGGTGCGAACTTAGCCAGCAGACGTTTGATGCCTGTTGGGCTTGGGAAGGCGATATCAAGTTCTGTGCCTTCTCCTGATCCTTTTACGCTGACAACAGTTCCTGTTCCCCACTTGCCATGCTGCGCTTTGTCGCCAACCTTCCAATCGAGGCCTTCGCCGCCGCTTGCAGCTGCAACCGGACGGGAGACAGCACCGCGAGTTGGCATGGACGGTCTTGCTGAAGCCGCAGATCTGCCTCCACTTGCAGGAGCAGGTCTGCCGCCGCTTGTTGGTGCAGGCCTTCTCACTTTCGGAACGGCGTCTTCAACTAAATCAGCCGGTATTTCCTTAATGAACCGTGATTCCGGGTTCATATTCGTACGGCCAAACAGCGTGCGCATCTGTGCATTCGTGATGAATAATTCTTCTTCGGCACGAGTGATGCCCACATAGGCAAGACGGCGTTCTTCCTCCATCTCATCCTCTTCCATCAAGGAGCGGCTGTGCGGGAATACTCCCTCTTCCATTCCGATCAGGAACACAACTGGGAACTCTAATCCCTTGGCTGAGTGCAGTGTCATCAATGTGACGAAGTCTGTTTTTTTCTCGCCGTCATCATCCAGGCGGTCGATATCAGCGACAAGTGCCAAATCTGTCAGGAATGCGACCAGACTCTTGTCTTCACTGCTTTCTTCAAAGCTTTTTGTTACGGTTAAAAATTCATCTATGTTTTCAAGTCGGCTCTGTGACTCCAGCGATTTTTCAGCTTTCAGCATGTCACGATAGCCTGTTTTATCAAGGACTTCCTCCACAAGCTCCGTCACGGACAGATATTCCTGCTGGTGAGTGTAATTGCTGACCAGGTTGCGGAATTCTGCCGCAGCTTTTTCCGCTTTCGGGCTCAGGCCGATCATTTCAATTGTCTCCAATGCCTGGAACATCGACAAATCATGCATTGCCGCGAAGTTGGCGATTTTATCAATCGAGGTTGAACCAATCGCACGCTTCGGAACATTGATGATCCTCTGCAAACTGATATCATCATCAGGGTTCGAAATCAAGCGAAGGTAGGCAAGGATATCCTTGATTTCCTTCCTGTCATAGAATTTGATGCCGCCGACGATGGAGTAATCGATGTTCGACTTCAGGAAAGATTCCTCGATTACACGGGACTGGGCGTTCGTACGGTAAAGAATCGCGATATCAGACAGCTTGCGGCCATTGCGAAGCTGCTCCTGGATTTTGCCGATGACAAACTGCGCCTCGCCCTGTTCGCTGTCCGCGCGATAGTACATGATTTTGTTACCCTCTGGGTTCTCTGTCCAAAGGTTTTTCGGCTTGCGGTTCATGTTGTTCTGGATGACCATATTCGCCGCCAGCAAAATCTTCTTTGTCGAGCGGTAGTTCTGCTCTAGCAAAATGACACTTGCCCTTGGGTAGTCCTTTTCAAATGAAAGGATGTTCGTGATATCAGCACCGCGCCAACGATAGATCGACTGGTCAGAGTCACCGACAACACATAGGTTCTGGAAACGTTGCGCGAGCAATTTTACCAGCATGTATTGTGCCCTGTTCGTATCCTGGTACTCATCGACATGGATGTACTGGAACTTGCGCTGGTAGTACTCCAGCACTTCCGGCACGCGGATGAACAGCGTGATCGTCGTCATGATCAGGTCATCGAAATCAAGCGCGTTATTTTTGCGCAGCCTGCGCTGGTACTCCGTATATACATCGCTGACCTTCTGGGAAAAATAATCCCCCGCCGTCTTCGCATATTCTTCAGGAGTAATCAATTCGTTCTTCGCCGAGCTGATTGTTCCAAGGATCGCACGAGGATCATACTTTTTCGGATCCATATTCTTGTCCTTCAAAATCGACTTGATGACAGACTGCTGGTCAGTCGAGTCAAGGATCGTGAAGTTTCGATTATAGCCAAGACGGTCGATGTCCCTTCTCAAAATGCGCACACACATCGAGTGGAACGTCGAAATCCAGATATCGTCTGCCGCTCCGCCCATCATCTTCTGGATCCTCTCACGCATTTCACGCGCTGCTTTATTCGTAAACGTAATCGCAAGGATGTTATAAGGGTTTACCCCTTTTTCCACCATTAAATACGCAATTCTGTGTGTCAGGACTCTTGTTTTACCAGAGCCCGCCCCTGCCATCAATAGCAAAGGCCCATCCACTGCCTTGACAGCCTTCTGCTGCTCCGGGTTCAAGCCATTCAATAATTTATCCGTTAAAAATTGCACACTCGTCACCACCATACAAACATTTGTTCTTATTTTATCTCATAAAATCCTTATATACAACTTCGTTATTTCTTTGCTGCTGCTACGGTCTTCAATGCCTCATCAAGGTTGCTGTATACTACATTTCCAACGACGATGACATCGGAGTGCCTGCTCATTTCTTCTGCCTGCTGCGCTGTTTCAATTCCGCCACCGTAAAAGAGAACCGTTTTTGCGAGGACGCCTTTGGCTGCTTCCACATACTCAGGATTGCCATATGCCCCGCTGTATTCCAAATAGAAAATCGGCAGGCTGAACATTTTTTCCGCCATCATCGCGTATGCCCGTACATCATCAATCGAAAGCTCCGTCTTCGCATCAGTCAGCTTAGCCGCCTTGCAATCCGGATTCAGGATGCAATAGCCTTCCATTTTCAGCTCGTCCCAATCCATCAGGTCGCCATACTCCTTGACCGCTTCATGGTGCAGGCCGGTGATCCACTGTGGATTGCGGCTATTCAGCACCGTCGGGATAAAATAAAAATCGAATCCCGGTGTGATTGAATCAATCTTCGAAACCTCGAGAATGCATGGAACCGTGTAGCGGCGGACTCGGGACATCAAATCAAGGACTCCTTCAAGAGTGACTCCATCCGTCCCTCCCACCATGATCGCGTCGGTTCCAGACTCGCAAATTCTATCTAATTCTTCATCAGTTATCTCTTTATTTGGATCGAGCTTGAACACATGTCTCCACTCGCGAACATCGTACATCCTTGAATTGCCCCCATTCTATCTATCCATTCCACCATTATAGCATTTGTTGTGTATATATAAAAAAGGAAACATGTGAGAAAAGCGCAAGCGCCTTGGTCAGCCCCGACAAGCGCTGCCCGCCTAAAACGCCACATCGTGTGGCTGGCGGGTTTGCATATCCTGTGCCTTTGAGGGCCGACCGGTGAAGTCGTTCTTTGACTTCATTGGGCAGACCGAAATCGAAAAGTATAGCCGACTGTCCAGAAACACAGAAACTGGAGACTCCGACAAAGAAGCGCTCTTTCTTCTGCCGGCGGAGTTGAAGTTTCGGAGTTTCCAGGAGGCGACACTAGACAAGCGACTCGAGGGGCTAGGCGCTGGAGCTAGACACTGTTCTAAGTGTAATAGTTTTTACTGTATTATAAAGATACCAAAAGCAGCCTGAGCTGCTTTTTCTGTTTTATCCTTTATTTTCCTTGCCGGCAAGTTCTTTAAAGGATTTTA
>NZ_JAGGQP010000014.1 GCF_018613235.1 Bacillus sp. ISL-41 | reverse complement strand
AATTAGGGGGTCGTAAAGAATCTTCCTTGTTTTGTCCGAACCTGAGGCTACTTCGGACAACTTTAAAGGAAATCTTACTAATTTTGTCCGAAGCCAGGGCTACTTCGGACAACTTTTTTGAAAATCATAAAGATTTCTTCCGAACCTTGCTTAGCATGCTCCATTTATAATCACCATAATAAGACGTTCTATAAAAAGAAAAAAGCAAGGAATAGAATCCCTTACTGTCTGCTCAATCGTTCAATCTCTGTCTCTACTTTGTAAACTCTTTTGTTTAACGCTTCAGTCTTATCATCGATGTGCTCAACAATTTTATCCGTGTAAAATCCTAAACTATCAACAAGATTCTTCTGTAATTTTTCTTGTCCAATTTCCAGTCTGTTCTGGCCTTGTTTCAAATCCTTAATATCTACTTCAAGTCTGTACAGACCTTGTTTTAAATCTTTGATATCGACTTCCAGCCCGTTCTGACCTTGTTTTAAATCTTTGATATCGACTTCCAGCCCGTTCTGGCCTTGTTTCAAATCTTTGATATCGACTTCCAGTCCGTTCTGGCCTTGTTTTAAATCATCCATACCTACACGCATTTCTTGAATTTCATTTAAAATTTGCTTTAAGATTTCTTCCACAAATTTTCCCCCGTCCATTTCTAATAAAATAATTATACCACCCTAGCGGATAAATAAGACCATTAAAAATACGAGAAAAGCGAGCAGCTATTTTTACCGATTAGTTTCCTCCCTCTATCATGATTGGAGACTCGCATGACTAAAGCCTTTTACTTGGAAAGTAATGTTGCATGATGCACTTTAACCATAGGCCATTTAGCAGTCCAATTCTTCTTGATCAGCCGCTCTTCGTAAATGGCAGCACGCTCTTTCGTTTCTGTAAAAAAAGGCGTCGGCTTTAATTCCATATGGAGGACATCTTCCAGTCCACAAGGTGCCGTCAGGACAAGCTTGTTCTCCTTGTCCAGCTTCACACCAAGAGCCGTCGCTGTTTCCGGAAATTTTGAGATAGCATCCTCCGAAGAAGAGTAAGGCGGGATTTGATTGACAACATGCATCCTTGCCTGATTTTTAACAGACCAGGGAATCACAGGCATATGGCTTTTCAACTCGTCCTCCAGTTTCTTTTCATCATCTTCATTAATGTTGGCGGGATCAAAATAGATCACATCAACATCAGGTGTCATCGTGCACTCCTTGAAGCCATGCAGTGTGTCCCATATCTTTGATCGAACAAAACCAGCACAGATCCACCAGTCTGGCAAATCAAGAGTACCAGCTGTTTGTATAATCTTCATCATGTTATCGTTTGATTGAAATAACTTTATTACATCTTCTTCGTTTTTCAGCAAGAGAAACACCCTCTTTTATACGAACGTATATTCCTATCTTAACACACTATAACGTTCGGGGAACATGAACTTTAATATGTATTTGTTCGAATAACTCTTATAGGGAAACATATTTAAATTATTCTTGGTGAAAATAAGTCATTATGGGATTTATCGTTGCACTACAGAAGACTCCCAAAACAAATTTGTATATTTTAGAATGGACTGGATTTTCAGTACTTTATGAATGGATTTCTGTGAAAAACAACGCCTTAATCTATACAGGCTGGAAGCACCTGTATCCTATACCCGTATACCGAGCAGCCCTTTTCTTTCAGTTTATAAAAATAAATATCAGGAATTGGCATATTAAAAATGTACCCTGTTAGTAGACCTTTTAAAATAGGAGGAAATACATAATGAGAAAGTTATTTGCTGTGATTGGCCTTGGGCGTTTTGGAGGAAGCCTTGTCGAGGAATTTCATCATCTTGGATTCGAGGTTCTGGCTGTCGATGTGAAAGAGGAAAGAGTGAACAGATATAGCCAATATGCTACCCATGCTGTTGTAGCCAATGCTATTAACGAAAATAATCTGAAATCATTGGGACTGAAAAATTTTGACCTTGTCATTGTATCCTTCGGCAGTAATATTGAAGCTAGTATCCTCACAACATTGTTGCTAAAGGACTTGGGTGTCAAACAAGTATGGGTGAAAGCATCAAGTCAGAACCATCAAAAGGTTTTAGAAAAAATCGGAGCCGATCGCGTCATTCACCCTGAAAGGGAAATGGCTAAGAGAATTGCTCACCATGTTACATCTGATAAGATTATTGATTTCATTGAGCTTTCCAAGAACCACAGCATTGCAGAAATAGTCTCTACAAAAAAGGTAACTGACAAAACATTAAATGAACTGAATGTGAGTGCAAATTACGGATGTACGATCATCGGGATCCAGCGCGGAGAAGAATTTATTGTTTCCCCCTCAGCTGAAGAAGTCATCTGCACGAATGATATCCTCATCGTATTAGGTAATAATAATGAAATTCATGCGTTCGAAGATAAAGGGGTTTAATTTTGAAAATCCTAAAAAAGGACAATGATTATTTGATTTCAATTAGATTCAAAAAAAAAAGTCATTCCTTACTCTCGAAGACCCCGAAAACACAAAGCATACCTACACTAAACTAGTAAAAAGCAAATTAAGCACAGGGTCCCCCCTGCGCTCTTGTAATCCCAGCCATTAAACTTTTATACTTCTAATCTCCTTATACACCGGTTTCCACATAGCCTCTGCCACTGCCTTTTCGACATCATTGATATCTGTCCTGGCAACCCCTTCGTTGATAGCCGCCTGAATGACTGCCAACGCGACTTTTTCGGATACTTCCTGTAATTTATTGATGTTAGGCAGGAGTGATGCGCCTGGCTGATCATTGCAGCACATGTCGGCAACAGCGTCTGCAGCTGCGGTGAACATGCCTTTTGAAATGATTTCCGCTTTTGCCACGATGGCTCCGAGCCCAAGCCCTGGAAAAATAAAGGCGTTGTTAGCCTGGCCAATTTCATAGGAAACTCCGTTGTAATCCACATCCTCAAACGGGCTCCCCGTTGCAACCAGTGCTCTCCCTCCTGTCCATCGGATCAAATCAGCTGGGACTGCCTCTGCCAGTGATGTCGGATTGGACATCGGCATGATGACTGGGCGCTCTGTATGGCTTGCCATCTCTTTGATAACATCCTCCGAGAAGGCTCCGGATTGTCCAGATGTACCGATCAGAATCGTCGGTTTCACCCTTTTGACCACTTCCATTAATGGGATAATGCCCTCGTCATTCCGTTCCCAGCTTTCCACTTCATTAACTCCGCGGACATATGGTTTTTGGAAATCCAAGACATCTCCATGTTCCTCCGTTAAAAGGCCCCTGTAATCCACTGCCCAGAACTGGTCATAAGCTTCATCCTTCGATAATCCTTCAGAAACCATGGCATCCACCATCTGATCCGCATTTCCAATTCCAGCAGCACCAGGCCCAAAGACAACAATCCTCTGATCCTTCAATGAACTCCCTGTCATCTTCAAAGCAGACTTGGTGGCCGCGAGGGTGACAGCTCCCGTCCCCTGAATATCATCATTAAAGGTTAGAATCTTATCTCCATACCTCTCCATGATCTTCCGTGCATTCACATTGCCAAGGTCTTCCCAGTGCAGAAGGACATCAGGGTGAAATTTTCTTGCTGTTGAGACAAACACATCAATGAACTCATCATAACGCTCGCCGCGGACCCGCGGGAACTCGTTTCCGATGTAAAACGGATCATCCGCCAGAGTTTTGTTGTTCGTTCCTACATCCAGCACAACTGGTAAAACCCGGCTCGGATTGATCCCGGCCGCTGCTGTGTAGACAGCTAACTTACCAATAGAGATATTGATGCCACCAATCCCCTGGTCTCCGATGCCGAGAATGCTTTCCGAATCGGTAACGACAATCAAATCAATTTCATTCTTGGCATGTCCGAGGTTCTTAAACGCCGTTTCAATCCCTTCCTGGTCATTAATCGATAAATACAATCCACCTGGACGGCGATAAACCTGTGAATATTGCTCAATGGCCTCCCCGACAGTAGGAGTATAGACAATAGGAAGCATTTCACTTAAATGGTCCTTAAGCAATCGGTAAAACAGGACAACATTCCGGTTGTACAAGTCATAAAGAAGTCCATTCTTAAATAAATTGGTGGTCCTGATCGAATACTGCTCATAGACCCTTTTGACCTGTTCATCGAGCGTCAGCACCTGGGGCGGCAATAACCCTTCAAGTCCCAACTCCTCCCGTTCCTTCCTGGTAAAAGCAGTACCTTTATTCAAAAAAGGATTCGACAAAAGCTCCTTCCCTCTTAACGTCGTCTGGATCACAGTAGAATTTGACATCAATCTCCCCTCTTTCTAAAGTAATGTTTGTATAATGTATACCCTTTTCACTCTCCCTTAAAATAAAGTCGAGCCTAAATCTGGCTTCGATCCCGATTAGGCTCTAAATGAAGTCCAATAGACGTTAAAAGAAGGATTCCAGCCTGTCCATACATGGCTTAACAAATAAATAAACAATCTTGGTCCCTTTTAAAAAAATCCCAAAATTGCAAGGTTAAAAAGACACGTAGAATCAATCCCTCAAAGCAAAAAAAACTGCACCCCTCACACTGGGATGCAGTTTTATGCTTTTGCGTTATTATTGTTTGACTACAGGAGGTACTTCCTGCACTAGAAGACCACTTCTTTTGTTGTTAGTAGCAATGATATATACGGCAGCAAAAGCAATGGTCACTGCAATGAACGAGCCGATGTTAAAGATTCCTTTTTGTGAGTACCAAACGATTGAATAGCCTACAGCGCCTGATAGCAAAGCGTAATAGGTGAACGGGAAGATAGTTTTCCTTATGACCGCCCCTTCCTTTCCTACCAGACCCACAACAGCGGAAGCTGCAACTACATTATGCACACAAATCATATTTCCCGCTGCTCCGCCAACTGCCTGGAGGGCAACGATCCAGGTAGGATCTACGCCAATATTGCTTCCAACATTATATTGGAACAGAGAGAACATCATATTGCTGACTGTATTGCTGCCTGCGATGAATGCGCCCATGCCGCCAATGAAGGTAGAGAACAGCGGCCAATAATCTCCTGCCAGGGCAGCGACTCCGTTTGCCAGTTCAATTGGCATCTTATCAAAGCCCGCTGTTCCCCCTCCGGTATTTAAGAATACCTGAACCATTGGGACTGTAAAAATAAGGGCTGTTGAAGCCGAAAGCATTGTTTTGCCCGATTGCGACCAGGCACGGCCGTAAGCGCTTGCGTTCATGCCATGGAGGAAGTACGTAATGACCGATACAATGATGAAAATGGTACCTGGCAAATACAAAGGCTGGAAGCTGGAAGTGATTCCTGAACCAAAAATGTTTTCAAATGATATACTCCAGGATTTGAACCACCCGGCAATAGGTAGTGAATTAAGTCTCGTCAAGATTAGCAGCAAACCTACAAGAACATAAGGTGTCCAGGCACGTAACATGCTCATGCTTCCGCTCTTGTGTGTAATATCCTTAATTTCAAGATTGCCAATCCATTCAGGATCCCATTTAGATTTTTCTTCAAAATCCCATTCTTCCTCTTTTGGAGGCATCAGGAAACCTTTCTTCGCTGCAAAAATCACAATCGCCAGACCTGCCAAACCGCCAATCATCGACGGAAATTCCGGTCCAAGAACATTTGCGACAATGATATAAGGAATAGTCATGGCAAAGGATGAAAACAGGGCGAATTTCCATACCTTGATGCCTTCTGAAAAGGATTTATTTTTCCCGAAATATCTGGTCATCAATGCAACCACAAATAATGGCACAAGCGTACCCGCTATCATATGAAGAAAAGCAACCTTGACAGCGATTACATTTACCAGGCCAAGGAAGTCATTTGATATTCCAGCGTCACCCGATAAACCGCTAAAAACGCCTACAAGCATAGGAGTTCCGACTGCACCGAATGAAACCGGTGTACTTTGGATGACCATTCCAGCCACTACGGCAGCCATCGCCGGGAAGCCTAGTCCAACCAATAAAGGCACCGCAACGGCCGCCGGTGTCCCGAAGCCTGCAGACCCTTCAATAAATGAGCCGAACAACCAGGCCACAATGATGACCTGAACCCTTCGGTCCCCTGAGATATCCGTAAAACCCTGGCGGATTGTCTTGATTCCGCCGCTTTCCTGCAATGTGTTTAACAGCAGTATTGCTCCAAAAATAATGTATAGAAGTGTTCCCGCTACAATAAGTCCATGGATAGAAGCAGCAGCTACATTGGCTCCTGGCACCTTCCACACGAATAAAGCAAGTCCGATGGCAACCACATAAGAAATTGGCATTGCTTTGCTTGCTGGCCATCTTAGTCCGATCAGGAAAATTCCTACCACTAGAATTGGCAGTAAAGACAAAAACGCTAGCATTCCAGTACTCACAAAAAATCATCTCCCCTTTAATATGATAATAAAAAACAATAAAAGCTTTTGTTGCGGATTACGCAACATTGTTATATAACTATAAAAATAGTGTTATATAACACTTGTAATTTATTATACAGACAAAGCCCGGAGAATTTCAACAATTTTGTGAAAATTTAGAATTGTTATATCAGTAAAATAAGCTGGCAATTCCTTGTCATTTATCCCTTCCTCATAGCGAAACAACATCTGCCAAGCTTGTTGAAAGGATCGCTTTTTTCATATTAAAAAATAAAGCAACCTTCATACATAAGAACACGGAAATTAAACCATGGTAATATATTTGAAAAAATAAAAAAATTTGCCCGAAATAACTTTTTGTTATTCGAACAAATTTTTTCTCAACCAATTTGATTTTGTTTGGAAAATCCGAGCCTGACAGAAATTTGGGATCCTACATCGAGGATATGCTCTTTCAGTTGTTCAAGCCTTTCTTCAGTCATTCGGATCGTCGGTCCTGAAATACTTATAGCCGCGACTGCTTTTCCCAAATGATCGAAAATTGGTGCAGCAATGCATGTAATACCATTTTCATTTTCCTCAAGATCCAGTGCGTATCCATTTTGCTTTACTTGTATTAATTCCTTGAACAAAGAATCTTTATCCGTAATCGTGTGTTTGGTGTGCATTGGAAGGCCTTTTCGATCAACGATTTCATGTACAACTCCTGAGGGCAGGTTGGCGAGAATTGCTTTTCCAACGGATGTGCAGTGCATAGGTGCCCGCTTCCCAACCTTTGAATGCATTCTCAATGTTTCTGTTCCTTCCAGCTTCTCGATGTACACTACCTCTCCCTGGTCGTAGACGACAAGGTGGATCACTTCATTCGTTACACTCTCAAGCTGTTGCAGAAATGGACCTGCCTCAGATCTTATATCGATGGAATCCAGCAGTTTAGAGCTGATTTCCAAAAATTTGTATCCGAGCTTGTACCGGCCGGTATTTTCATCTTGCTCAATGTATCCATACTGGGCTAGAGTAAATAAAATCCGGTATACAGAGCTTTTATTGATGTCTATTTGTTTAGCAATCTCAGTAACTCCTAAACCGCCTTTTTTCATGCCGACCAGGTGGATAATATCCAGTGCACGGCTAACTGACTTAACTACATTTTCCCTTTCCAATTCTCTTACCCCCAGTGCGGTGCCCATCACTATAACTCAATTAAAATCCTGCTAATTAAACTTTCAGCTTGCAGTTGTCTTTTCTTTAGGCTCTTTTCTCAAACTTTGTTGCTATTGACTGCAAAATAGAATTGAATAACCCATTTTTCTTCGCTAAGTTGATTCTTTTATGAGAAAAGAGCATGCAAACTTAATACCGAACTGCAAAATGACCTTCTATTAAGTTAAAATCAGCTTTAGGATTTTAACAACAAACTTTACGAAAGTTGCCTTTCCTTAACAGCAGCAAAAACATTCTTCAGAACGCCAATCTCCTCAATCTCACACTCTATTACATCTTCTTTTCCGACGAACTCTGCTCCTACAGGGCTGCCAGTCAGTATGACATCTCCCGGCTTCAAAGTCATAACCTTCGTAAGATAGGAAATCATTTTCCGGATTGGGATGATCATCAGGTCAGTAGGACTATTTTGCTTTTCAATACCATTTAGTCGAGCGGTTACTTTTAAATTAAAAGGGTCCAATTCTGTTTCAATAACTGGCCCTAGGGGAGTGAAGGTGTCAAAAGACTTTCCGATTGTCCAATGTCCATCCTTATGAAAGAAGCTCGGTGCAGTAACATCATTGCCGACCGTATAGCCAAAGACATAATCCAAAACTTCTGATTCTGGAACATCCTTTGCTTCCTTGCCAATGACTACAGCAAGCTCAGATTCGAATTTTACACTTTCTGTACCTGCCGGGATGATGATTTCTTCTTCCGTACCGATGACTGAAGAAACTGGCTTAAAGAAAAATACGGGTATTTCAGGCAATTCAGATGGCAAGTCTTCTTTTTTTGCCACAAAATTTGCGCCGATCCCAATTACTTGATTTGGGACAAGAGGAGCGAGCAAGCGGGCTTCTTCCCTTGAAAAAACCTTCCCTGTATATTCCCAGCTTTCAAATATATCACCAGTAATCTCCTGTAATCCTTCTTCCGTAACCACACCGGAATAAACTTTTGAATCAACTGTAAACCTTGCGAATTTCATCGTCCTTGCCCCTTTCCGTCATCTGTCTCTATTTTTTATCATGGCCATTTCAGCCCTCTGTGCTTTGGAAAGCCAGGGGCACTTTCATCTATGAAAGAATGCCCCTGGGAAATGTATTGGCATTAATTTTTAACAGCAAACTTCGCTTTAGCTTCCTGGCGGCGGCGATGAAGAATAGGCTCAGTATAGCCATTTGGCTGCTCATATCCAAGGAAAACGAGGTCACATGCAGCCTGGAACGCTACAGAGTTGTCATAATCCTCTGCCATTGGGCGGTAAGATGGATCGAGTTCATTTTGCTTATCAACGACTTTTGCCATACGCTGCAAAGTCTCGAGCACCTGTTCTTTAGTGCACACCCCATGGTGAAGCCAGTTCGCCATATGCTGGCTGGAAATCCTTAAAGTTGCCCTGTCTTCCATCAATCCTACATCATTGATGTCAGGAACTTTGGAGCAGCCGATTCCTGATTCAACCCAGCGAACTACATAGCCGAGGATTCCCTGCGCATTGTTATCCAGCTCTTCCTGGACTTCCTCAGCAGTCCACTTTGGATTTTCAGCAACAGGGATTTGCAGAATTTCGTCTCTATAGTCTTTGGATTCACCTTCCA
This sequence comes from Bacillus sp. ISL-41, assembly GCF_018613235.1. Classification (GTDB taxonomy): domain Bacteria; phylum Bacillota; class Bacilli; order Bacillales; family Cytobacillaceae; genus Mesobacillus. The sequence continues at coordinate 71,507 of NZ_JAGGQP010000014.1, read as the reverse complement.
GCTGATTTTGCACATCAAACACATCAACCTGGTGATAGTGCAATGCGTGCAATGTCGCTGCTGTTGGAGATGGCACCCATGCAGTATTAGCTCCAGCTTTCAAGTGGCCAATTTTTTGTTCAAGCATAGGCCCCATCAAATCAGGCATTGCCCACATTCCTTTTCCAACTTGGGCGCGGCCCTGGAAGCCAACATCGAGTCCTGTCGCAACATTTGACTTTTCATAGCCCTGTAGCCAGAGGGATGATTTCATATCATTTTTACGGACCATTGGGCCAGCTTCCATTGAAGTATGCATCTCATCTCCAGTGCGGTCGAGGAATCCTGTGTTAATGAAGACAATCCGGTCTTTGACTTCGCGGATGGAAGCCTTAAGGTTCAGACTTGTGCGTCGTTCTTCATCCATTACCCCAATTTTGAGCGTATTCCGCTTCAGGCCAAGCAGATCCTCTGTCCGGTCAAATAATTCATTGGCAAAACCCACTTCTTTTGATCCGTGCATTTTTGGTTTAACAATATAAATAGAACCCTTTGACGAATTTTGGTATTTTGTATTGCCGATTACGGAGTGTTTTCCAATTAAGCTTGTAAACACAGTATCAAGGATTCCTTCTGGAACCTCATTTCCTTCTTCATCTAGGATTGCATTGCTTGTCATCAAGTGACCGACATTTCGTACAAACATGACAGAACGGCCGTTGAGACTGAATTCCTCCCCATTTGGAGCTGAGTAATGACGGTCTGGATTCATCATTCTCGTCATGCTGCGGCCACTTTTATTGAAGGTAGCCTCCAGGTTCCCTTTTTGCAAGCCCAGCCAATTGCGGTAAACCTCCACTTTGTCCTCAGCGTCAACGGCTGCAACAGAATCTTCGCAATCCATGATCGTTGTCAGAGCAGCTTCAAGGAGAATATCCTTTACCCCAGCTTTATCCGTCTTGCCGATCGGATGGTTCGGATCAATTTGGACTTCAAAATGCAAACGATTATTTTTCAGCAATACAGCAGCTGGTTCTTCTGGATTCCCTTGATATCCGGCAAACTTTTCTTCTTCCTTGAGGCCTGTCGTTTTGCCTCCAGGCAGGGAAATAGCAAGTTTCCCATCTTTGATGGCATATTTTTCAGCGTCTTTATGGGAACCTTCAGCTAATGGTGCTGACTGGTCAAGAAATTCCCTCCCATAAGCGATGACTTTATTTCCGCGGACCGGATTGTAGCCTACACCTTTTTCTGCTCCATCTTCTTCACTGATGGCATCCGTTCCGTAAAGAGCATCATATAAACTTCCCCAGCGGGCATTTGCAGCATTGATTGCGTAGCGTGCGTTATTGACAGGCACAACGAGCTGCGGGCCTGCCTGTAAGGCAACTTCTTCATCCACTGCTTCTGTTGTAATCTGATAATCCTCCACTTCGGGTTCAAGATAGCCAATGTCGGTAAGGAATGACTTATATTGATCAAAATCAAATTTACCGTTATTTTCACGATACCAGGCATTTAATTTTTCCTGGATTTCGTCACGGACTTTTAGTAATTCCTTGTTTCGAGGAGCCAGATCCTTTACCAGGCCTCCAAGGCCGTTCCAAAATTGCTCCTGGTCCACCTCGGATCCAGGAAGAACCTCTGAATTGATAAATTCATAGAGTTCTGTTGAAACCTGAAGATTTCCCGCTTTTACATAGTCTGCCATGTGTTTCATTTCCTCCCTTATATTAGATATTCTGTGTACACTTTTTATTGTTGCGTAATACGAAACGCTGTTTCAGATATTCCTTAAAAAAATCATACCATGCACTGGAAAGTTTTTTCAATTATTTTAACTGAATTTTTTGTGATTTATTATTAGTTAGGAATTTTACTTGGCAGCTGCCGCAGCAATCTCTTTTTTAACTTCAATACAGCGTCCTGGAGACGGGAACAGTTTCCCTGCATTCAATAGATTTTTAGGGTTAAAGACTTGCCTGATTTCTGTCTGTGCCATGATTTCCTCATCAGTAAACACAAACCGCATTTCTTCCCTTTTTTCAATGCCGACACCATGCTCACCAGTAATCGTCCCGCCGACATCGGCGCACACCTTCAGACACAGACTGCCTGCTTCAAGAGCTCTTTCTGATTCTCCTGCAATTCTGGCATCGAACAAGACGAGCGGATGAAGATTTCCATCCCCTGCATGAAAAATATTAGCGATTCGAAGGCCGAACTCTTCACTGATTTCATTTATCCTTTTTAACACTTCAGGGAGCCTGCTTCTTGGGATGACGCCATCCTGCACTAAATAATCAGGGGATATCGCTCCCATCGCTCCAAATCCGGTTTTCCGGTTTGCCCACCATTTGGCCCTTTCTTGTTCACTCTGGGCAGCTTTTACCTCACGGACATTATTGTTTTTGCACACATCTAGAATCTGGTTGATCTGCTCATCCAGTCCGGCGGCTATTCCATCCACTTCAATCAGGAGCACCGCTTCTATGTCCTTGGGATGTCCCACCGGAAAAGCGGCTGCCTCGACTCCTTCAATCGCCGTCTTATCCATCATCTCGAGAGCAGCAGGAACGATTCCGGCTGAAATAATGTCTGATACTGCTTTGCTTCCATCTGCTACCTTGTCAAAATAGGCAAGCACTGTTTGCTTTCCTTCAGGATTCTTTAAGATTCTTACCGTTATTTTTGTCACAATGCCTAAAGTGCCTTCAGAGCCAGTCAATAAACCAAGCAGGTCATAGCCCGGAAGGTCCGGGACACCATTTTTTCCGATTTCGATAATTTCCCCATTTGGGAGGACGACTTCCAAACCAAGAATATGGTTTGTCGTTACCCCATATTTCAGGCAGTGCGCCCCTCCGGCATTCTCCGCGACATTCCCGCCAATCGTACAGCAATACTGGCTGGATGGGTCGGGAGCATAGTAATACCCCTTATCTGAAATCGAGTTGGTGAGCTTAAGATTGACAAATCCAGGTTCAACCACTGCACGCCTGTTTTCAAAATCCACGCTAAGCAGTTTTTTCATCCTGACCATGCTGATGATGACCTCGCCGTTCAAAGGGATGGCACCCCCGCTTAGACCGGTTCCGGCACCCCTTGCAAGGAATGGCAGGTCATTTTCATGACAATACTTAACAATCGCAGCGACTTCAGCTGTGTTCTTTGGGAAAACAACCACCCTTGGCAGATGCTTATGGAGGGTGAAGCCGTCGCAATCATAGGCAAGCAGGTCTTCCTTCTCGTAAAGGATGGACTTGCGGATCGGATCATACCCAACGATTTTAGCGAGATTCAGAACATGAGGATCCTTCGATTGAATGCCTTTTTTAGCCATCACTTTCCCTCCTTTAGGCTGTCTTCTTTTTGATACGCCCAATCAAGAAGCTGGATTGTATGGACAACCTTTTGGTTTCTCCCGTGTTTTTGAACACCTATCGCCATCTGAAGCATACAGCCAGGATTGCCCATCGAAATCATTTCTACATCTTCCGGTACGTTTTCCATTTTGCTTTCAAGAATGGCACCGGCCATGTCAGGATTCGTTATGTTATAAATCCCGGCACTTCCGCAGCAGCGATCTGAGTTCGGCATGTGTACCATTTCAACTCCTGGAATATCGAGGAGAATATCACGCGGTTCCTGCCGTATTCCCTGGCCATGGGCAAGGTGGCAGGCATCATGATAAGTCATCTTGACGTCCATTTCGGCTCTCGGCTTTTCATATCCAGTATCATGAAGGTATTTAGAAATGTCTTCTACCTTTCGGGAGAATTCTAAAGCCTTGTCATGCCACTCTTGGTCGTCACGGAATAGTTCATGGTATTCTTTAAGCATGGACCCGCACCCGGCTGCATTTACAATTACCTTATCTGCATCTTTGAATGCTTCAATATTCTTCTTGGCAAGCTTCCTTCCTGTTTCCCTGTCACCTGCATGGACATGGAGCGCGCCGCAGCATGTTTGATTCCGGGGAATGATGACATCGTTGCCATTTCGGGTCAGCACATTAACAGTTGCTTCATTGACATCGCTGAACATCACGTCCATCACGCAGCCAGTCAGCATCGCCACTTCATGTTTCGTCTCGGTCTTGGCCTTGATCACATCTACATCCTTGAATTTTTTGCGAACTGGTTCATTGATCTCCGGCATGATTGTCTCCATCTCAACCAGGTGCTTCGGCATGATGTTAATCAGACCCGTCTTCCTTACTGCCTTCTGGATACCGCTCTTTTGGTAAAACTTAAGCAGACTGCCTAGTGAATTTAAACGATTTTGATGCGGGAACAACTCTTGGAGGAAAAGCTTATTTACGGCACCCTTCCAGCCTGTTAGCGGCATCGCCTGGCGTATCTGCCCGCGTGCCTCTTCAATCAGGCCTCCAACATTTACATCTGCTGGACAGGCCGTAGTGCAGGCGCGGCAGTCTAGACAGGCGAACACAGGGTCCATGAACTGCTCATTCACCGAGAGTTTCCCTTCAGCAACCGACTTGATCAAATGAACCCTTCCGCGGGGAGAATGCTGTTCCTGGCCGGTTAGTTCATAGGTAGGACAAGATTCAAGACACATGCCGCAATGAACGCAGTCAGCCCATTTGTTTTCATCTGGCAGGTCGCTCCAGAGGTAATTTCCTAAGGTTTTTGGCGCACAGGCGGGCTCCTGTTTTAAATCCATTTCTCTTAAACTCACAATTATATCCCCCCTACAAAACGTCCAGGATTCAAGACTCGATTTGGATCAACTTTTGATTTTATTCCTTCCAAAATGAACTGGTATGCCTGCTTTTCACCCCATACATTTGCCTTCTCGCGCAGCGCTGAAGGCAAATGCTTCACCACAACATAACCGTTTAGCTTTGCCGCCTTCTCCCTTAGAGAATAAATCGCCGAGACAATGTCTTCTTTTGCCCCTCTAAGCACTGCCTGGCTTAACCCATGGCCAAGACCGCCGTGCGCTTCGATCAGGAGATTGTGGGAATCCTGCAGCAACTGGCACTCCTGCAATATCTCAATTACATTCATATTAACTGTACCGATTTTTAATGTTGCTTCAGTGGGGGCATCAGCAAGATGAACAGCACCGTTAGGCACATTCCCATAAAAATCGTTCCAGAAAGATATTGCCTCTTCCTGATGAAGGATGGCCAGGTCGGTTCCAGACGGCTGAAGCTTCTGGACAAAATCTTCCTGGTACTTAACAGAGCTTTCAACATCTTCAAAACCAATCGCCAAAGTGTAAACCCTTTCATTAAGGAGTTTAGCTGATAACGATGGATTCATCATTTCAAGTGCTACAGGTTCAATTACAGTATCCAGCAGATATACAGCAAATTTCCTTGCATCATCAATTTTCTCTTCCGAAAATTTCAGCAGCATCAGGCTTTCATGCTTCGGAACCGGACGCAGTTTTAACGTAACCTCGGAAATAATGCCAAGAGTTCCCATTGCTCCGATAAAAAGCTTGTTCATGTCATAGCCAGCAACATTTTTTACTACCTTTCCACCAGATCGAATTACTGAGCCGTCCGGATAAACAACTCTCAGCCCAATAACAGCATCTCGTGCGGAGCCATAGCCAAGCCGTTTGGGACCGCTGTCATTTGAGGCAATGATTCCCCCAATGGTTGCATGGGCTGGCAAAAACGGATCAAGAGCAATCTTTTGGTTAAACTCCAGCAAGTAATCCTGAACCTCTTTAAAAGTGGTACCTGGTTTGACAGTTAAGGTCATATCTCCCGGTACGTGTTCAACGATTCCTTTATAGTTTTCCAGTGAAATAAGAATGTCAGCGTTTGCTTCGGTCCCTCCAAATCCTCTTTTCGTGCCTCCGCCTATAACATTAACTTTTTTGTTTGTTTCATAGGCATATTTTAATAGACTTGCAATTTCATCCTCAGAGTTAGGAAATACTGTGATCGCACCCCCATTTCCGTATGGTTGCGCATCACTTCCGGAATCAGTCATTTGATTTTCGGAAAAAAAAGCTTTCAGTTCGGTTAAAATTTCGGCGGTAATCATAGCAGCCCTCCTATGTTTTCTAGCCAACAAACAAAGATCATTTTATATTCAGATACTTAACACCGAACTGGATTTTAGCAAATCCTCAACAAAATCCAGGTGCTCCTGCATCCTCTGTTTTGCCAGGACAGGCTTTCTTTGAAGAATCATTTGAAAAATCTGTTCGTGCTGACTGTTTATTTCCTCAAAAACTTCCTGATCCTTTTCAATAAATTGATGAAATCCAATCATCGTCTTTTTCATCGAAGCAGAAATAAATTCAAGAAGCTGGACAAGGATTTCGTTTTCCGCCGCTCTGGCTATCGCAAGGTGAAAATTGTAATCCGCTTCCCAGCTATTTTCACCGCTTCCGGAAATAAGTTCCTCCATCTGCTTCAAATCGTTCTCCGTCCTGTTTTCTGCAGCAATCCCTGCAATTCCCGGTTCTAGAAGCTTCCTGACCTGAAAAAGCTGGCTAATATCTTTGGGGTTTGGAAGCAGGAGATTCTGGTTGAAGAGTTTGCCTGAATCAAACTTACATATATAGGTGCCCTCCCCCTGCTTCACGGTAACCGCACCCTTTCCTTTAAGAGTCGTAATGGCATCTCTTACCGCAGAGCGCCCAACTCCAAAGATGTCGCAAAGCTCACGGACGGAAGGAAGTTTTTCACCAGGAAGGAAGGTACCAGCTTCGATCATTTGCTCAATTTGCTCCGTAACTGATTCAGATACTTTTTTAGTGGAAATCTTTTCGATCTTCAAAAACTCACCCCCTTCTTTTCAGATATCACATATCTGATATGTGACATACTTTATTTTATTTAAGCATTAAATTGTGTTGAAATCAATAAATAGTTTGAAAATATCAAAAAATCAAATTAATCTATTTTCAACGAATAAATTTCAATAGAAAATGGACTCTTCTTAACTACAAAATCTTTTTTTATTTATATAATTTTCTTGTTTTTTAATAGAAAGGAAACAGCACCAACCAAAAAGGATAGGGTTTCCCTTATCCTTTGTTCATTTTAATTACCGATATACTGTTTTGTATTTATCTGAAGGTCAACAGGAATGATATTATTCCAACAATCCAAGAATAAAGAGAAAATCCCATTAGACAACCAATTCTTTTCTTCGGAGGAATGAGCTTAAAGGGAACTTTTCTTTTCTGATTTTCTTGTTTAAACGGCTCTGCAGGTAAATTGAACATCTTTGAATAGTTCCGGGTAGTCATTCGCGATAATCTTCCGTATCTTTGCAATGTCGAGCTTTTCAATTGAATAGGCTTTTATTTTTTGTAAAGTAGAACAAGAATTCCCCCTAAAAATAGTAATATACTTTTGTACAATACTGCTCTTCTCGATTAAACAGTTATGTTTATCCTCATAATCCCTACTTTCAATTTCCTCGTAAATGACATGATAGTTTTCGATGAATTCACCGCAAAGCACTTCCTTGGTTTGTATCACTTCATATATTTTCAACTTGATCATTCTCCTTCGCATTTTATATTTTCTTTACGGTAAATCAACAATGGCTGAAGAATGCCTCGCCGCTGACAATTAAGAGATGCAGGATATTCTTCCGCTGCTCAGGAATATCTTGATCCACAATTGACTATTGCTGAACGTCCACTAATTGATTGAACAAAACCTCTTTGCGCGCTACTCCGGTTTCCATTGCCGCCTTCGCTACAGCCTCGCTTACCGCTGGAACGACTCTGGTGTCAAGCGGTCCTGGTATAACATAATCCGGTGTCAATTCGTGACTCTCAATTAAGCCTGCAATCGCCTTGACGGCCGCTGTTTTCATTTCTTCATTTATATCGGTGGCCAGGACATCTAAAGCACCTCTGAAAATTCCGGGAAACGCCAGGACATTGTTCACCTGGTTAGGTAAATCTGATCTTCCTGTTCCAATAACTTTCGCACCGGCGGCCTTTGCTTCTTCTGGCATGATTTCCGGAACCGGATTTGCCATCGCAAAGATAATTGAATCAGGCGCCATCGTTTTTACCATTTCTTTTGTCAATGCCCCTGCGGAAGAAACTCCAATGAATACATCCGCTCCTGCGATCACATCCGATAGCCGCCCTTGCAGTTTATTTCTGTTCGTAATCCTGGAAACCGATTCTTTAAGCGGATTCATGCCTATCTGCCTGCCTTCATAAATCGCTCCCTTTGTATCACACATAATCACATTTTCAACACCCATATTAAGTAATAGCTTTATAATAGCGATTCCTGCGGCACCAGCCCCATTGATGACCACTTTTATTTCATCGATCCTTTTATCAACAAGTTTTAAGGAGTTTATTAACCCGGCTGCTGTGACAATTGCTGTACCATGCTGGTCATCATGAAATACAGGGATATTCATTTCTTTTTTCAGTCGTTCCTCGATATAAAAACAATTTGGTGATGCGATATCCTCCAAATTGACTCCTCCAAAGGATGGCTGCAGCAGTTTCACCGTTTTTATGATTTCTTCGGGATCCTTTGTATCAAGGCAAATCGGGACTGCATCAATTCCTGCGAATGTCTTAAATAAAGCAGCCTTTCCCTCCATGACTGGCATCGCGGCCTCTGGCCCTATGTCCCCAAGCCCTAGAACAGATGTCCCGTCAGAGACGACGGCGATTAAATTCCCTTTAATTGTATAGTCATAGACTTTTTCAGGAGTTGAATAGATTTGCTTGCATGGTTCCGCTACTCCGGGAGAATACGCTAAACTCAAATCCTCCATACTGTTTATAGGCATTTTTACCTCCACAGACAACTTCCCCTTGTATTTCTCATGAAGCAAAAGTGATTTTTTTTGTAAATTATTCATACACAACCTCTCCTTTACGAAAATTCGAGTAAACCTTCACTTAAAAATTCCCAATTTTCAGTATTTTCAACACGGATAAATGGCTTTTAAATTTAGTCCATTATATAATGAGTTTCCAATATAAATAAAATACATATAATCTATACTCTTTATGCATTTTGGCTATAAAGTGCTTTTTAACATACCAGTTATTTTAAAGGCTCATACTGTGGACTTAAAGCCGGCTTTTACTTTAAAATGTGAGAATATTATAAAAACGGATATACAGTAATTGATTTGATACAGGAGGGAAGTTGTTTGGATATTCGCCATTTAGAGTACTTTTCAGAGGTTGCACAGCACTTGAGCTTTACAAAAGCATCTCAAACACTGCATGTAACACAGCCTTCGATTAGTAAGGCTATAAAGAATTTAGAAGGAGAGTTAGGGGTTCCCTTATTTTATCGATCCTCGAAGCAGCTGGAATTAACCGACGCAGGAAAAGCAGTGCTAATCAATGCGAAAAAAGTGTTGGAGGCATTTAATAACCTGACGCTTGAGTTAACAGATATCATGGAGCTTAAAAGCGGAGAAATCAGGATTGGAATCCCTCCCATTGTGGGTGCGGCATTCTTTTCAAAATTTATCAGCCAATACAAAGAAAAATACCCTCATGTCAAAATAACGTTAACTGAAGTAGGTACCAAAAAAATCAAAAAAGGCGTTGAGGATGGCTCTTTAGATATAGGATTAATCTGTACGCTTCCAGCTCAGGGAAGCAGCTTTGAGATTCTTAAAGTCATAAAGGATCCATTGATGCTAATTGTTCATAACGACCACTCCCTAGCCTCAAAAAGCAAGGTGCACTTCCATGAGTTAGAAAACGAGCCTTTTATTTTATACCGAAAGGACTTCACACTTTACGACCTTATTATTGAGGAATGTGCCAAGAATAACTTCCAGCCCAATATCGTCTGTGAAAGTTCTCAAAAGGACTTCTTGCTCGGCATGGTGGAGGGTAAAATGGGAATTGCCCTGCTGCCAAGCAAGATATGTAAAGATATTAACAAAGAAGAACTGACTGTCCTTCCTTTCCATACATCTAATATTGACTTGGAGCTTGGCATGATATGGCAAAAGAATAAATACCTCAGCTTTGCTGTCCGTGAATTCATATCTACATCCCGGCAATACCTTGAAGTGGGGGAATGAAACAGAGGGACGTTCTTATGCTTCTAAATTTATCTCTTGAGAAGAAGCAAAAGGTACTTCCCACGCTTCCACAGTCCTTTAAACGATTATCTTTACCTCAGGAAAATAGCTAACAATCTTTATTAATAAATTTCATATTTGAACTATTCTTGGTGACAATAAGTCATTATGGGTTTTATCGTTTTTTACAGAAGACTCCCTTATCATTCGCGAAAAGACTTTTAGACCAGAGAGAAGGGAATAGTCAAATAAGGAGATTCTTATATGATATTGTTCATTTATCTCTTATTAAACGGAATCGCTGATGTTTTATAAATGTATGTGTAAGGCCTTTTTCTAGACAAATAAAAAAGGACAAAGTACCCTCTGAGTTATCACCACAATAACCTTTTGAGAGTAGTACTTTATCCATGTCCAATTTTAACACAGACCAATTTGATTTAAGGCTTGTTGAACTTATCGTGCACCAGGAACAGGATAAACAAATCCATGCTCCCGCCCAGGACAATCACAAACCCTTCAAGCACCGGATGATAACCATTTGGTGGATGGAAACCAGTTGAGCGAGTATTTTAACGGTGTCATCGCCCAGATGCACAGTAACGTGAAACACAATGTAACGATCCAGGCGGGTGTATTAGGAAGGAAGTAAATCTTGATCATAAGAATGAAATCATATGATGAAAATGAGCCCGAAACAAGGAAATAAACAGCAAAGAAAAGCGTAAATCCTTTAGCCACTATAGTGCCCGCCCGATTTTGCACCCAGTTTAAAAAGCCTTCGCCATTCATCTTTTTAAAAATAAAGACTGCGAGAAATCCCCATATCAGGAGGAAGACATACGCCAGGGCTACACTGGCCCAGGCATCACGCTTAGCCACTCTCAGTAAATGCGGAAGAATCATCACATGGTTTGATATGCCAGTAAATAAAATAATTAGAGCCGATACTTGAAGCCGTGAAAATTTCATAGCAAACCCCATTCTATGACTAATAGAATTAATTTTTGCCATTTGAAAGAAAATATGCAGTGGACGATTGTTCCCTTAGAATAAGTACAAATAAAAAGACTCGGAGAACCTAACAGCTCCAAGTCTTGTGTGGGATTCTATTTACGTAACACATTAGTGTAAAACTAATTCTATCGTGACAACCGTACCCTTCCCTTCTTCACTGGCAAAATCAATTTTCCCTTTATGGTCATGGATAATTTTTAGACTGCGCATCAAACCCAGACCTGTCCCTTTTTCTTTGGTTGAATAATATGGTTCGCAAAGATGCTTTAAACGATCAGGACTTATTCCTTTACCATTATCAATCACTTTAATCTCGACTTTTTCTTCCAGACACCGCAGTTGAATCTGCAGGTTTCCGCCGACATCCATCGCTTCAATTGAATTTTCAAAGAGATTTATAAAGAGGAGTTTTAGATCAGGTTCCTTGCAGTGTAATAAAATAGCCTCGCTGCAGTTTGATTCTATGTTTAGGTTTATTTTGCGGTCGTCAATTTCCTCTTTTAACTCATGAATAGCACTTTGGATGATTTCGGCAAGATTCGCCTCGGTCCACTTAAGCTCCTTTGAATAGGAGAGTTCTATAAATTCATTGGAAAACTTATTTAGTTGTTCCAACTCTGCTCTTATGACTGGAAGGTATTCAAATAACTGGCTTTTTCGATCTCCTTCTTCGAATAATTTCAAGAAACCCATTAAACTGGTAAGCGGATTTCGAATTTCATGAACGACCCCTGAAGCAATTTTGCCTATTAGTGCAAGATTTTGAGATTGCTGCATCACTTCATCCATTTCCTTTTTTTTCGTGATATCGTGAAATGTAGACAAAGCATATTCAACGTCCTTTTTGCTTCCCGCCTCGAAAATAGGCCGAGTATCTACCAGGATCCAGCGCTTTTCCTTCTTTTGCGGATTGTATACAAACATCTCAACATTGCTGAACTCTTCACCAGTTCGCAATGTTTTCATTGCCGGGTGTGCCTCACCGGGAAAGATTTCACCCGCCGAGTTTTCTGCATCCCATTCTTCATTCATGGACGTCATATTCTTGAGGTCATCTTCGCTATATCCTAAAATTTCGGTTGCATTCCTATTTACATAGATGATTTCTCCGGAGGTATTCTGGACAATTACTCCGCTTGTCAATGCTTCATAAATCCTCTTATGGTGTTCTTCCAGGCTTTTTTTCTCCGTTATATCGCGGGTAACACCAACAATCTCTTTTACGATGTTGTCAGGTAAAACAATCGGTGACAATACAGTATGAAAATTATAAGTCTTATCTCCACATTCCAAATCCCATTCGAATTCTGAAATTTCTCCACCAAGAGTCATCTTGACCTTCTCTTGCATGGTGGAATCATTTAATAGATGATATAGGGACTCCCCTTCAAAGGCTTCCTTCGTAAATCCATTTGTTATTAACCATTTACCGTAAACGCTGGTGATGATGAAGGACTGGTCAATTGTAAAAACGAGGTCATTCATTGAAGAGACAAGCGTTTGATATTTCCCCTTGCTCTTATTCAGTTCTTTATACGAAAGAACTTCATCGGTAACATCCACTCCAGTGGCTATAACAAATTCAGTATTGCCTTCAGCATCAGTAACCGTCTGGCTCTTCCATTTGATATGTCGTTTCTCGCCATTTTTCATCAGCCAAGAATTTTCATAATCCAGAGGGATTTTACCTGACAAGTAGTTATCCGTAATCCGATTCTTCTCCTCATCATCAATAAAAATGTCCCAAAACTTCTGATATTGTAATTCTTTAAGGCTGTATTCTGTCATCCTTTCCGTGTATTGATTCCAGTTATAGATACGCCCTTCTTTATCAAGAATCACAACAAATGATTGTATTGTATCCAGAACCATTCGCAGGTAGCTGTTTTCTTCTTTTAATGCATCATTTTGGCAGGAGGAGCGGGAATATTCTTTGAGCAAGCAAAAAACCAACGGTGTATTCCCCTGATTAATAAAGGATGCTTCGACTTCTACAGTGAATACTTGGCCCGTTTTATTACGAAGCTCCAGGATAGTCGATAGCTGGCCATTCTCTAATAATAGGGCTTTTAATGTTTTTAAGACCTTAGGAGATAAATGATTGAAGAGTGACTTAGCCTTCTTTGTTAAAAATTCCTCTCTAGAATATTTAAACAAAGCACACGCAGGTTCATTAACTTCCAAAACCCGAGCCTTGTTAAGATCTATTTCAAAAATCAACACAGGATAGGTTAAATGATTGAAGATATGTTCAAAAAGTAATGGCCCATTTACTACCGTTTCCATACTACACCTCCTGTTTATAATATTTATATTTTAATTGTTGCGATGTAAGCAGTCCACATATCAGGAGAGAATTAGGTCTATTTATCTATTACGCCAGGTGGTATTCTCCTTAACGTTTAGTAGATATAGACAACCTTAATTCTCAACAACAATTTCCTTTTCCCGCTTCACCCCATTTTAATATGAATCTGCTTCAATCAGACCTTCATGCAAAGCGTTTCGTAAAAAAGGACTGGGCTCTCCTACACTATATAGCTGCAAATGATGCATAGCTCTGGTGCAAGCGGTATAAAATACTCTGCGCAGTGTCTCATCAGCATACACATTCTCTGATGCATCATAAATGATGACGGCGTCGAACTCGATTCCCTTGGATAAATAGGATGGAATCACCACTACCCCTTGTTCATATTCTATTGAACTGCTTTTTATGATTTTGATTCCTTCAATGCTTGAAAGGGATTGGTGCGCCCCTCGACTTTCCTCAGCCGATTTGCAGATGATCGCAACGCTCTGATTACCAAGGCCCCGTAACTGTTCCACTTTATCAGCAATACATTTATGGAGGTTTTCATGATTCGTAACTTGTGTCAGCACCGGCCGCTCTCCATCGCGCTCAACTGGAATAATCCTCCCTCCGTTAGGCACAAGTGAACGTGTAAATTCAATAATCGGCTTTGTGGAACGGTAGCTCCGCGTCATGTTGATCACTTCTGTTTTATCCTGACCGTACAGGCTGGTAAGTGTGTGAAAATCGACCATTTCGCTGGCATGGGCGAAGATTGCCTGGTTAAAGTCCCCTAGAACAGTCATTTTCGCTGCTGGAAATAATCTCTTCAAAAACTCGAATTGAAAAGGAGAATAATCCTGCGCCTCATCCACCACTATGTGTTTGATCGAGCTGTTGATTTGAAACCCCAAAATCAACTCTTTTAAAAGTAGAAATGGAGTAGCATCCTCATAATACAGCTTCCCTTCATCTAGCATTGTGACCGTCGATAAGCAAATTCCTTGCCATTCCTCTGGTACAAGCTCCATTTGGTTGCTCCCGGTAAAAAGCTGCTTGTAGATTCCCTTGATGTTGACGAAGCGATACGCCTTGATCATTTTACGCAACGGGTTAAATTTCCGTCTAACAATCAGGCGGGCCAACGCCTCTGGCTCGATTTCATAATCATGAATCGATTCTCCTGTATATCCCCGTTTTTTCGCCAGATAGGCATGCGCCTTATGATACTCTTCATCACTAAGCAGTTCGATTTCCTCCTGAACCCAAGACTTAGTTCGTTCAAGCTTTTCAGCCTCACTAATTTGCTTCAAAAGCCAATCCCTTAATTTTTCTAGACGGCTGTGAAAACTGTTTGACCCCTTGCTGCTGTAGAAACGGTCTTCGATTTGCTGGGAAGTGACAATTGGCTCCTCCCTAAAACGAATGCTCTTGAAAACCATTCCAGACACTTCAAGTGATTTCCTGTAGGAGTGAATCACCTCAAAAAATTGGATGGATGCTTTGAATTGAATTCCCGCTACCCTGGCTTTATACGACTCGTCACCCTTAGCTGTTAAAACATATTCCAATTGCTCATATGGATTTTCAACGTCGAATTCTTTCCCTAGCCGATGATCCAGGTATTCCTGGAATGTTGCCTGCAGCATATTCTCTTCTCCAAGTTCTGGAAGGACATTGGAAACATAACTGCTAAACATCGTATTCGGTGAGAACAGGATAATTTGATCGGCATTCAGCTTGTCGCGGTATTTGTAGAGCAAAAATGCAATTCGCTGCATGGCAGCCGATGTTTTGCCGCTGCCAGCCGCACCGTGAACAATCAAAAGCCTTCCCCGGTCATGTCGGATGATCCGATTCTGCTCCTGTTGAATGGTTGCGACAATATTATGCATATGTTTATCGGTGCCTTTGCCTAGCACCTGTTGTAAAATCTCGTCTCCGATTGTAAGGCTAGTATCGAACATCGACTGCAAAACGCCGCCTCGAATAAGATATTGCCACTTTTTCTCGAGATTACCTTCGATAATGCCACCAGGTGTTTGATACTTCGCTGGTCCAGGCTGGTAATCATAATAAACACTAGAGATTGGTGCCCTCCAGTCATAAATCAGAAAATCCTCACCTTCAGTATCACTAAGAGAGGAAATACCAATATAGATTTTTTCCGGAGCGGAGGTACCTTCTTCTGTAAAATCAATCCGGCCAAAATAGGGAATCTCCTTCATACGGCGAAGTGTAGCCAGACGCTTGGAAGAGTGCTTGTGTATGCTCTGGTTTACCGACAGAGCCTGCGCTTCCTGCCTCAAGCCAATGATCGTTTCAAGAAAATCATCAAAGGTATCCGTATTGACCTTCACTTCATCCCAAAAGTGTTTCCGGATATGGACGACTTCATTTTTACGCCTTGAAGTTTCTTCTTCCACCCTGTTGATTTCGTCCGTAATGGCCTCCATCACACTGTCCAAACGCTTTTGCTCCCACTGAAGATCCAAACTCATAGCAACACCCCTATTTTTTTTGATAAAAGAGTTGACTTCCAATTATATTGCATTGTATAATTAAAATAAGGATAAATTTATTTTATTTTAACTATCATAGCGTATCTATATAAATTTACCATATGATCTCATATTTTTCAATATAAAAAAGAGCAGTATTCTACGTTTTCGCGCGTAAATACTGCTCTTTTTTTGTGTTATTTTTCTTCGTTTTTTACAATCTGTTTCTCCAAAAGTTTAATGATTACTTCATTCTGTTTCGTACTCTTATGTATATCCTTGGCTATTATCGGCAAATAATACATAATGAATACACCAATGGCTAAACCAAATAGCAATAAGAATAATTGCAAAATTCCCTACCCCCATTACATTATTGCTCATCTACACATTCACTCACCTGCCAGATATGTTCCCCGTCTTGGACCATGAGCGAAAAACCGGGCACAAATATGGAAGACATCCCTCTAATAGGAGTCATCAATCATTAATCTGATTTCTTCACCATTCTCCAAATCAAGCTGGCGATCAACAGAACTACCCCAATTGTAACTCCAATAAGCTGATCCACTAATACTTCACCTGTTTGGGAATACACAATAAGGAACGTTCCACCAAAGATTAAAATGATTAACCCAGCTAACTGAATAAGATATTTGGCATTAACTTTCAAGCTTGTCCCCCCTCTTACTCTAAAATGCTTTTAATTTAAATTCGCCCCCATAATATCTACAACCTTTATATCAAATATTTTAACATTTATACCTTCATTAGAGAATTTTCCAAATGGGTTTAAAAGCAGCAATAGGTACTTAAAGAGCCAATAAAAAAGAGCACATCCTGATCTAATGATCAAAACACGCTCTCGTACTTTTCATGTAAATTTACATATCTAAATCCGTGAAGGCATACGGCAATAATTCTTTCAATGCCAGCTCGCGGATTTCTTTTTTATCATTCGTTAAGTACACCGGCATATCTGGTGAAAAGAATTCAGCCATCACTTGTCTGCAGATGCTGCAAGGAGGCAGGAAGTCGGCTGTATCACCAGAGACGGCGATCGCCTCGAAGTCCCCCTTCTTATAACCATTCGCCACAGCTGTAAAAATAGCCGTTCGCTCAGCGCAATTTGTCGCACCGAAAGATACATTTTCAACATTCACTCCGTTGTAAACGGTACCATCTTTTAGCAGCAAAGCTGCACCAACAGGAAATTTAGAATAAGGCGCATAAGCATTCTTTTTCGTCTGACGCGCACTCTCCACTAATTGCTCTTTGTTCATTATTATCATTCCCTTTCCCATAAGAATGAACTTTTCACAGTCCCCTTTACGCCAACGAAAAGTTGGCAGGACTTCTAATATAATATCTGTGCTAATTTTTTGTCAATGGAAATATGGTGAATTGACAGAAAAAAATCATCTATTCAAAATGTAAACATGACAATTACGGCACCTTTTTATCTTTTAAGAAAAAACCCACCAGTGTAGTAATGAATCCTATTGAAATTAATATTTGGACAAAATTTGAAGGTCCTGATTCCCAATTAGAGGTATTTTGAATAAATATAGCTAGCAACATTATGGATATTCCCAATAGCATTATTTTCACAGGCTCCATCACCCGAAGCACCTCTCTCTATCTTTCTCCAATTCTTCCATACTAAATTAATCTCTTGAGAAGAAGCAAAAGGTACATCCCCACGCTTCATGTTGTACCCATTCAGGTAAATGATCAAATGGTTTTTCGTCTTCAGCAGCTCTAAAGTCTTCCGATGTTACTGACACTTTTCACCCGTTTTTTTATTTAGTAATGAATGTGACTCTTCAAACTGCAATTCCATTTCCTCAATTATATCTTTAAGTTTTACTGTTATATCCACTATTAGATCACCTATTTAAAAATGCATTTCTGTAAAAACATTAATTTTATACAACAATCAATATTAACTATTTGGTTAAAGATTCAAACTTCTCAGTCAAATGTCAAATGCTTTTCATGACCTATTATACGAATTCAATTTCCCTCGCAATACACTCAGCTGCTTCATCAATTGCTCATACTCTTCGTACTCAATATTACATAGCTTCAATTCTGCTGCAATCTTCTGTACGATTGCTTCCTTTTGCTCAATCGCTTTTGGAAGAAGGGTAATGGAAACCTTCCGTTCATCCTCGGTCGACCGTTCCCTCTTCACCCATTCTTTGTCTTCCATCCGTTTGATCATCGGAGTCAAAGTGCCTGTGCCGAGATTTAACCTTTCGCCCAGCTGCTTAAGTGTAAGCCCATCCTTCTCCCAAAGAGCCAATAACGCCAAATATTGCGGATAAGTGAGCCCGAAGGAATCCAGCGCTTTTGTATATAGCTTGGTAAACTGGCTTCCAGCGTCATAGACGGCAAAGCACAACTGATTTTCCAATGTTAAAAAATCGTTCAAGTGACTCATCCTTCACAATGCTTAGAGTAATTTTTCAAGATCGTTCTTGATTTTTTCTGGCTCAGTAGTTGGCGCATAGCGTTTGACCACCTGGCCATTTCGGTCAACAAGGAACTTCGTGAAATTCCATTTGATATCCCTCGTCAGTACCCCGCCCTTTTGTTCTTTTAAAAAAGCAAACAGCGGATCCGCTTTCGCACCATTCACATCAATCTTAGCGAACATCGGGAATGACACACCATAGTTCAGCTGGCAAAACTCAGTCGTCTCCTCGATGTTATCATACTCCTGGTTATTAAACTGGCCGCAAGGAAAGCCCAAAATTTCGAGTCCCTGCTCCTGGTATTCGTCATACATTTCCTGAAGCCCTTTAAACTGAGGCGTCAAACCACATTTACTTGCAGTATTGACAATTAACATTGGTTTTCCTTCATACTCACTTAAACTTTGTGCCTGCCCATTTGGCTTCTTCACGGTAAAATCATAAACAGTGTTCATTTATAGTCACTCCTCAGGAAAATTTAAATCGTGTACGATTAAATCGTACCAGATATTTATATTATAGGCAAAGATTAAGATATTCTACAGCTAATAGTGTGATAACGGGTATGAAATGAAAGGTTCCCTTTTTAAAAGGCTGTTTTCAAATAGATGGTTGCTTCCTTGGCCACTAGTGTAAATGCTGAAAGTGCACAAAAAAAGACCTCATATAATAAGGTCAATTGCCTAAAGTGACATCTAAGTATTTTTCATATCTTTGTTTTTCATTATTTAGTTGATAAACTCTTATAAAATCCACTTCAAATTCGGGATATGGTGATAATTCAATACCTGCCGCTCTCTCCATTTCCTGAAGTTCTTTCGTGGAGAGACCTGGAGAAATGTTACCACCGTACTGTTCCTTTCCCAGAGTTAAGTGCGGTACAAAGGCATCTAATTCAAAGTACTGTTTTATTAACTCTCCAGAGGGTGATATCTCTTGCACTATTTTTTGATGCAATTGGTGTAATTTATTTGAGTTAACACTTAAATATAAAATGTTATCACCAAAATAACTTGGCTTACCTAATGATACTTGAAAAGGCTTGAAGTTCTCACAGACTCTTTTTACTTTGTTGATCCACTTCTTATCAGGAGTTAATCCCCCTTGCGCTTTCAATGTTATATGAGGTTCAACACCTAATTGACTAATCCATTTACTTTGGAGTTGAACAACCCTTGTTAAATACTCTTCTGGTGGAACAATGCCTATAAAGTACTCTGCTTTCATAGTTCCTCCCTTTTACAACTTTAAATCCAAAATTTTCACACGAATTACGAATGATTTTAAAGAACTAGAACCAAAAAAATCTATTAATCACTCGGCCTGGCAGCTTCCTTAAAGACATCCACATTCCAGGTAAGGATCGTCGTGCTGTCCCTGACATTTTTGTCTTTAATCGTCTCCAACATCGAACGGATGATGTTTTCATGCTCATCAGTTTCAGAAAAGAAATGATATATACTGGCAGGGTCTGCATAAGGTTCATCTGGGCATTCTATCAACCCATCTGTCGTGAGAAAAAGCCGATTCTTCCCTGTTCTCAATTCCCTTATGCCAACACTGTAGCAAGGAACGTCCAATTCAAATGTGTTGACCTCGCCAATCCACTCATAAAATTGTCTCTGGTTTAACTGATACTGTCCCATTGCAGCAAGTTCCTCGTGAAATAAATAGAGCACACAATCTCCAACCGAAAACCACCATACATACTGATCCTTCCTTGCGGCAATCAAGCAAGCTGTCTCCCCTGTAACATTCCGGCAAGCTGACAGGAATTCTTCTGATAAAAATAGGTTTAATATCTTCTCTTCGATTTTTTTAAAAGTCTGATGGTTTGCTGGCAAAGATAAGAGATGTTTCACTTCAGCCTCCGCACTTTCGAATAGCTTAATGATCAACTTTGCACTTTCCGCAGTATTATGGGCATCCAGAAGAATAGCAAACTCCCAATCTTGCTGCTCATTGAACCAGACCAAACAACCATCTTCATTTTTATATTGACCAGCGCTAGAATTGCCACCATACCGGCCAACCACAATTTTCCCAAGACAAAAAGTGTCTGGCTGATCAATGAAATGTTCCTGACTCCCTACCCAGCTAAACTCCTGGCTGCTCTTATTCATTAGCATGATTCTCTAGATATATCTTGATACGAGTACAAAGTGCACTAACATCATCATTGTCACCCATTGGCGCACCTTCCCAGTCATACACAGCATTCGGACCCCAATATTCCTTGGGCGTGCCCGGATAGCGAGGAACCATGTGCATATGAAGATGTGGCACCGCATCGCCCAACACATAGGAATATATATGCTCAGCACCCTCGCTTTCCATGAGAGCTCTGCTCACTTTGGCCATCGTCAGGCCAAAGACTTTTGCTTCCTCCATGTTCAAATCACCAAGCGTCGGAGCATGCCTTTTTAAATCAATCATAATATGGCCTAAGTAGTTAGGATCACCATTTCGATCAATATGGCCAACATACACAAAATCATCCTCGTAAATCGTCATACCCGAAGTTTGGATAATGCCCGCATGCTTATTACAGATAAAACAATCGTTCACAATAACTCCACCCTTTTTTGATATTTTTAAAAGTATAATATATTTACATGGAAATTGGTATAATTTTCTAAAAGGAATTAAACGATGGAAGGATGCTAAAGGTGAACTTCAATTTGACAATAGACGAACCGAACATAATTAGCTATAAGAATACCAACGAGAGAGTAGCAGTAAGAGCCATTATTATGAAAAATAATCGCATTTTACTAATTGAAACAAGTAGAGGAGATCTCAAATTTCCTGGTGGCGGAGTAGAAAAGAACGAAAGCCATGAAGATTGTCTAATGCGGGAAGTAAGAGAGGAAACCGGTTATATTCATTGTTTTGTCATGGACAAGATTGGGATAATCATTGAACGCAAAAAAGACGAGTTCGAAGAGGATGCCTTATTTCAAATGATATCGCACTACTACCTTTGTGATCTCGTATCAGAAGAAAAAGATGAGCTGCAATTAGACGAATACGAAGCAGTACTGGATTTCAAACCAATATGGGTGACAATCGACCAAGCCATTAAGCAAAATGAAAGCCTGATTGACATATTTGTGCAAAATGGCTGGCTGAAGCGCGAAACCTATGTCTTAAAACAATTGAAAGAAATGCAGTCTACCAATTGTTAAAAAATATACCAGCAGAAGCAGGGAGTTTACCCTCTACTTATGCTGGTATCAAATATTAATCTAATAGAGTTCAGGACTGCTCATTTTCCAAGAGACTATAGACAATCAAATCCTCATAATGATCATACAGAAACTGTCCCGCCCGTTTGATTTCTTGTTTTTTAAACCCCAATCTCTCAGGAATCCCCTGGCTTTTCAGGTTATTAGCTGCACATTGGATTTCAATCCTCTTCATAGAATATGTGCCAAATAGCTCATTAATAAGACTCTTTAAGCTGACCGTGATAATTCCCTTACCTTCACTATTCTTCGAAATAAAATAGCCGATGCTCGCTGTCCGATTCCCCCATTCAAACTGGACGCCAATCATGCCAACAAGCTCATCATTATGCCTGATTCCAACATCGAACCCTTGATTACTAGCCAGGTTCTCTAACCAGTACTTAATCACAGGCACCATATCTTCTGCCGTTTTCCGTTTATCCACCCACAGCAGCCATTTTCTTAGATGGTCACGGTTGTTATCAATCAACTCAAAGATTTCGTCAAAATGATACTGTTGCAATAATTCTAGACTTATAGAATCATTCACGCTAAAACTGAACATAATATACACCCATCCACAATTTGTGATTTTATCTGAATTTCTAATTCAACAAAGATGATGTTTTTCCTCCTGCATGCGAAAGAAGGCCAGCCTAATCATTATTTTTCTTACTATCATAATCCACTAAGCCTTTAAACAAATAAGCAATACCGGTAAAAATAAAACCAAATACAACTAGGCCATAAAGGTCATTTGTATAATAATTGTCAAACCCCTTCAGTAAATAAAATAAAAAGCCGAACGATAAGTAAATGGCACCAATTAACTGTCGCACACGAATTGACCCCCTTATTTGAGATTTTAATGAACATACTAGCTAATTCTTTTCTTATGACGCTTCTTTTTCTTCTTGTTATGATAAATGGTTGGTTCTTTAGTTTGTTTCTTTTCCAACAGACTCTCTTTCTTATTAAAAAACCACTGGACAATACCTCTATAAAGTGGACCTGAGACGAAAATGAAAACTAGGAACAAAACAAAAAAGATAACCATTTCAAGTTTCGGTCCAAGTATCTGAATTCTAGACAACAATAGGAAGGTCGGTATCAGCGCCAGAAAAGCATGAAATAACGGGAATCCAAGATACCCAAAAGTTAAGCAGAATCCAATGACGTTAAGGACACTCCTACGGTGAATCAAGAATAAAACAAGTACAACCAGGAAGCTGAGCATGGCGCCCGTAAGATTGTCCGCACTGCTAAACAGTCCTGACCCTGTCAAAAGGCCAAATAAGGATGAAAAAGAAAAGATAAAAAGCAACATAACCCACAACCAGATGAATACATAATAGACCGATTTGAAGAACGTTTTAAGGAAGGACTTCATTACATAGCTCCTTATTAGAAATCAGGAAATAAACCCTGAAACCATATTAACATAATTATCCATTATATATTTATCAGAAAAAAGAGTACTTCAGATAAAAAGCATATTTTTCATTCGATCCTTTTATAAGGGTGAAACCCCTAACCTTTAAGAGTGCATTTCCTTCGCCTATCCCTAAAATTAGACCTATAATAAAGTAGAGACAGAAAATTCAGAAAGGGTGATTTACAGTGAGAGAAGCACAGCAAACAGTGTATGTGAATGAGTTTACCAATGGAATACTTGACCCTGAACAGGAAATGCTTGGCCCAGTTAAAAATGGCGGCCATATCATTGCCAACACGACGCCAGGATGCTGGGGTCCGATGATCACACCATGTATCCGCGGAGGACATGAAGTAACTAAACCGGTATATGTAGAAGGCGCGGAAGTCGGTGATGCGATTGCTATCCGCATAAAATCTGTACAGGTAACTTCAATGGGAACCTCCTCAGGAAACGATTCACCTGTTGAGGGCAGGTTTGTGGGTGACCCTTTTGTCGCCGTTAAATGTCCTGGATGTGGAGAGCTTTACCCTGAAACAAAGGTAGTAGGCACTGGTCCTGAATCTGTTCGCTGCAGCAAATGCGGTACAGATGTCACCCCATTTGTTTTTACAAATGGCTATACAATCGCGTTTGACTCCAACAGACAGGTGGGTGTCACTTTACATAAAGAAGCCGCCGAAGAAGCTGCCAGCCAGGGCCGAGCATTTATGAACACACCTGAAAAATCAGTACAAAACCCGATTGTCGCCTTCGCACCTCATGACCTGGTCGGAACGGTCGCAAGGCTTCGCCCTTTCCTTGGCCAGCTCGGGACAACTCCTGGCAGAGCCTTGCCGGATTCTCATAATGCGGGTGACTTTGGCCAATTCCTGGTTGATGCCCCTCACGAATACGGCATCACTAGGGAGCAGCTCGCAGACCGCACAGATGGCCACATGGACATTAACCGAGTCCGTGAAGGTGCCATCCTGATTTGCCCTGTAAAAGTAGAAGGCGGTGGAGTGTATATCGGGGATATGCATGCCATGCAGGGAGACGGTGAGATTGCGGGGCATACAACAGATGTATCAGGCATCGTCACCCTTCAAACAATCGTCATAAAAGGGTTGAACATCGATGGACCAATCCTGCTGCCTGTTGGTGAAGACCTGCCTTACCTGGCAAAGCCAATTACAAAAAAAGAAAAAGAATCAGCACAAAATGTAGCCAAGCAATGGGGCGTCCGCAAGCTAGAGGAATCACTGCCAATCTCCTTCATCGGAACTGGAGCCAACTTAAATGAAGCAACCGAAAATGGATTACAACGAGCAGCCGAAGCATTCGGAATCACAGTTCCCGAAGTCATGAACAGAGCCACGATTACAGGCTCGATCGAAATCGGCCGTCATCCAGGGGTCGTCACCGTCACCTTCCTGGCACCAACCAGTTATCTTGATCAATTGGGTTTGACGCATTTGGTTAGAGATCATTATCGTGACCTTTTGGAAAAATAGTTTTACTATATAGCTTAAAATGTACCCTGTGTAACTGACTTGTTGCACAGGGTCTTCTTAAATTCAAGCCACCCATTAACTTATAGTGGAATATAAAAAAGATGACCCCTGTCCAAACAGAAATCATCTTCCTACTCACCTAGTATTTTCTAAACAGATCAGCCATTTCGTAATACTGCTGTTCCTTCTTATCTTAACCCTGTTCCTTTCTTCTGAAGCACCTTCAACCCTTGGTCCATAGCAGACGTGAGAATCATTACGCTCAACAAATACTCCTCATGCATTTGCTTTATTGAATACATAAGCACCGACTTAAACCGGGATGCTAGTAATCTTTTAAACTTATAGAATTATAAAACTAGAAAATAAAAAATGCTCAGTTAACCAATTAATATACCTTCGGCTTTCTAACTAATTCTTTTCTTTTTACGCTTCTTTTTGTTTTTGTCACTGGGTGGAGGAGTAACAGGTTCTAATGTATCCTTCTTTTCCAGTAAGATCTCTTTCTTTTTAAAAAACCACTGGATAAATCTTTGATAGAAAGGACTTACAACAAAGAAGAAGACGAGGATTAGAACAGTACCAATAATTATTTCATGAATCCATCCGTTATTCTCGAATTTAAACAGTAAAAGAAAAATCGGGATCATAGCCAGCATAGCATGCAATACAGGATATCCCATAAAGCTAAAAGTCAAACAAAAGCCAATGACATCAAGAACAATTTTTCGGTTGATCAAAAATGAAAAAAGCACAATCAGAATGCTCACCAGCGACCATATTAAGTTATTTGCATTTTCAGGCACCCCAGGTTGAATGATGAATCCTGATAAGGCTGAAACGAAATTAAATAAGAATCCCATTACCCATCCAAATACAAATATGTAGCCTACACCTTTAAAAACATTTTTTATAAAAGCCATCCCACTTCTCCCCAAAACCTTTTTGATAACAACAGCCATTTAGATTACCGCTTTCCTTCTAAACAGCTTAATGAAGACTGATACAAAGAACACTGTATATATTAATTCAAACCATCCACCCAATTAATGGACTTGGTTCTATTCCTCTCATACCAATCCTTGCACACAAGATATTTTTCATTATGTATAGTAACCGGCTTTGCCCAATAACGGAAATATCCATTCACTGTTCTTTTTCTATTAAGGGACGGTCATACGTAACCTTATTAAGCATTGGATAATTGATATCAAATAAATTCTTACAGTGTTTTGCATCCTGTAAAACTCGTACTTTTTCTGAACTTAGTAAGTGGTTGCGTATTATTTGTGTTAGTTTTGTTCTTACTAATTCACCTATCTTCTCAGTGCTATTTACTGGTAAAGAGTTAGGCAGCGCGATGGATTTGCCTGTTGTGCTTTCTTCCATCTTCCCGTGCTCTCTGATCCATTTCTTCATATACTTGATCTTTTGCTCATTTGTTAGTCCATCCACTGAAGATTCCAGCAATCTATAAAAGGTCATCTTAAATGTCTTTTTATCCATCATTTTTCTCCCTAATTAGCTTTAACTACTCTTCAACATCATTTAAAAAAACCCTTTCCCTAAACCCGCCTCTAACCTCTGATTTACGTTGTCGTATTTCCTCAATCTGATCAAATGTATAACCATGGACTTCTGCTAATGAATGCATTACTTCTAATAAATCCGCCAATTCTTCAGCTGCTTCTTGATTGCTGGCACTCTGTGTGTACTCATTCAGTTCCTCGAATGCTTTATTTTTCAGTTCTTTAATGTATTCCTCTTGTGATAGTGTTCTAGTGTAAAATAATTTTCCTGACTGGTGAATGATCTCAGGTATTCGGTCACGAACTAGCTTGTTATATATCTTTGAATTGGCCATACTTAAACCATTAACCCACTTCCTGAAAAAATCCCAATCACGTACGGAACCATCTTCATTTAACACTCCAAGGTAAGTGCCATCACCTTTTCCGACCTGCCAAATAGCTTGTGCAGTATTAGGCTTATCAGTTATGCCGTAACTCATCACATATTCAAAAAAAGCTTGCTTCCCAGGCTTAACGCTCTCTGCAACATACGCAACCAAATAAATATCAATACAGCTGGCACCTAAATCATTAGGGTTCTGGTTTAAAATATGCTGTTTCACCAGATTCGTTCTGCTATCCTTTGTTGGCGCATTCATCACTTCTCTTTTGATTTTACTAATCTGATAAGCTGCATAACTTCTTGTTTCCCATTGCTTTAGTTGACTCACATCCCCATCAACTAAAACCAATTTATCAATCATATTCTTCAAGTTGCAGACCATCGGTATTACTTTATTGTGTATATTTCTGCCTCTTAAGTTTCCTGGCATATCAAATTTTTCCTGAGTAAAAGATGCCATGTCTTTTTCCCTCAATTCAGAATATATTTTAGTTAAATTATACCATTTAGATATTCCGAGTGATATATTCATAGAAAAAGGGAGTGTTATTTATGGCTATTAAAATGTTTGCGGAAATACTGAAATATCCATATGTAATCATTTATGACACCGCTAATGGAAACAAGCTTCATAAGACAACCTGTTCTTATATCACAAAAAAGAATTTTGATTTGAAAGTGATCATTAATCAGGGGAAGAACGGGTATTATGAGCCTCTTAAACACCTTGAAGAGCTCAATGATCCTTCAGTAAGCCCCTGTAAAGTGTGCAAACCGAACTAAAGATACATTACATTAAAAGAAACAGCAAAAGGCAGACCAATTAGTCTGCCTTTGATTGTTGAAGCATCTCCATCAATTTCTTAAAAACCCCTGAAGGATTTTTCTCTAATTGATCAATAGAGACTGCTTCTTCTTTGCTATTTTGAACAAATCGGATTTCCCTCTCCTGCTTATATATGATCACTTTGATATCCTTAATCTTATACTCTGATATCCTAGAAGCCCAATCAAGATTCTTTTGGTCCAGGTCAATCCTAATCTGATCAGAGACCCTTCTAAGCATACGCCAAATGACAATCTCTTCCCTAGACTTCATAAATAATTCAGGAAGTTCCTGTGCTTCCTTTAGAGTATTTAAGGTCGTCATCACATAGGTTGATATGCCGTAATGAACGGGCCTAATGTTCTGCTTCAGCCTAGACCAAGGTGCTGCATGAAAACGCATATATTCGTCAGTTCCATCATGATAAGGCATAACATCTTTAATCTTCGCATAAAGCTGAACGCCATTATCAATATTTAAGCTATTTTTAACATACAAGGCTATATACTCAGCTTCCTGCCAACCTTTCCTTAATTGCTTTACAGGAAGTTGATAATAGGCTTCCTTGATGAATTGATCATAACTCTCTTGATCGGAAACAAGCCCTACCAACACCATTTGATCCAGGCTCGACTTCCATTCTTCATGTGCACCCCTTGGCAGGATACCCTCCCTTTGAATCTCTTCCGGGCTCTTATCAATCAATCTTTCTACAAACCGTTCAACCATATTCGTGGCATTCGGCAGGAACGGCAGCCCGCCAATATTCACTTTATCGATACTCTTGTAAAAATGATGCCCTTCATAGACGGCTTCGTCAAACCATGGGAATAACACATAAGCTCCAAAAGCAGTTCTCTCAAATGGACCCCCATTTGTCGCAACAATCGAATCCCTATAGCGGTGCATCGTATTAATGTCATCTTCCATAGGACCGGGTGTCTTATATCGTTTCTGATAAAAGCTGTCTTCCTGAGCATAATCAATTCGATACTTAGCATCAAAAATATAATGGTATTTGTAGCCTTTTCCCTTTTTCTCAATGCTCAGCATCGTATCAGGTATTTGCGATACAGTCGGCAAGCTGGTCTCCCGTTTTTGGTACGCTAAAATGATTTCTTCATTCGTAACAGGATGCCTGAATACCCTCCTGGCCGTTTTATTTGCTTCAAGATTCACAAACAGTCCTTCCCTGTTAACCTGAACAATATCCTGGCTGATAAGCTTATACTTTCGGCCAAGAATCTGTCCGAGCTTCAAGAAAGTCCAATATTCATAGAGAGTGGCAACATCCTTTACGGACATTCGGTACAGCTTCCCCTGCAACATTAATCCCTTTGACACAGTTAAAAAGATTTGAAAAGCGTCCCGATAACCAGGTGCCATTTGCAGAACCAGGCTCATAACCGATCGGTCCAACTTACCAATAGACTTCCAAAATGGACTGCTCAGCTTTAACTTTAGCTGTTTGGACATCGACTCAATTTTCTCAACTAAGTCATAATCTGGCTTCTCTCTGGTCCACCTGTTTTTGCTCACAATAGAGTCCAATAAATCATCCAGCTTTTGTTTAATCCGCTCAATCATCCACTTAACATAGCGGTTCTCCAAAGTATCATATGTCAGCTCTTTTTTGATTTTTAGCCCTTCAGAAGGCATGACTGTCCTGCCATGAACATCAATCCCCTTTGATACATCGACAAAGACGTTCGCCCGCTTTCGCAAAAAATTCCTGCTGACAGAGTCTTGCTTCCTCAGCTGGTCCCCGCGTGCTTTTTCATACGTCTTCTCCAATTTATGATGAGGTTGGAATTCAATTCTTGCAACAGCCTGGACAAATTGATCAAAATGTTCACTAATCAGCCGGTAAAATTCCGCTTTCGACGGACTTCCCTCCAGCTTTAACCTGGCACCCAAATACGTTTTCCGGATAAAATGAAAAGCCAGGTTATAAATTTCATCATTCACTTCCTCTAAAAGC
This sequence comes from Bacillus sp. ISL-41, assembly GCF_018613235.1. Lineage (GTDB taxonomy): Bacteria > Bacillota > Bacilli > Bacillales > Cytobacillaceae > Mesobacillus. Next base: position 42,321 of record NZ_JAGGQP010000014.1, on the reverse strand, counting down.
TTCTGATAATCCTTTTTATAATCAAGTTTTACAGGGAAAATCTCCAGCGTGACTTCAAGGATCGTCTTGCCATCCGCCCTTATTTCAAACGTAGTAAAACCAACCTCATTTTGAAACTGAAGGTTCCCCATTAAAATAGATTGGCTGCCAATTGGTACAGATGAGACAGCTTGTCTAATAAGAGGATATTCATGATAAAAAGTGAACTTTCGATTATCCTTCGGAACGACAATCAGCTGATATACCCCATTTTCAAAGAAGATTGGCCTTTGCTCAGAGGGACTTACCAGGTCCTGATTGGCGATATCATATACCCTAATCTCTTGAATGCCATCTCCACTTACTGTAAAATCCATCACATCATGACGATCCATAGCCTTATACTGCCGTAACCCCTCATACCGCAAATGATAAGGTTTCCCCTTTATAACTAACGAAAGATCATCGGTCTCTATTTTTACTAATTCAACATCATCACGAGATCCAGAAGGAAGTAAAGCCATCGTTTCTTAACCTCCCAAGCATTTCAGCAACCTTTGCTGCGCTTCGTGGATACTTGGCATTTTGAATGTCAATTTGTCCATCCTCTTCATACTCTTGATTCGTAAATTGACTAAAGAGTCCCATCAGCAATTGTTCCACTCGAGTGTCGCTTCCTGCAATTCGCGGGAGGATCTTCTGCAGGATGCAATGGTCAAATGCATTTTCAAACTCCATTAAATTTGATTCTTCATTGTAAGCAAGATAAAAACAGATCTCATCCCGGACACGGTACCCAACATGTGCATTAATCAACTGTAGAGATTCATTGATTATAACTAGTTCATCCGTAGCCCTGGTTACTATTTCTTTATTTTCTTTATATACATCTTTCAAATGAAGATACTTAGAAGCAAATCGATCCTGACCGATGACTTTCGGCTCCACTTCTTCAAGCTCAGATAAAAAGGCCAGGTTACCAAGATTAACACGATTGAACTCGATTGTATTTGCCCGGTCCAATACCTTCTTACTGAATGGATGTGTCGTTTCATCCATATTAACCGTTCCGATAATATAGAGATTGTTTGGAAGAGTAAGGTCCTCTCCATAAACATCACTTGAGAGAATAGTAGAAGAAACAACCTCTCCATTCTCCCACTTGCGGCTCTCCATCACACTTAAAATATCACTAAAATAATACTCAACACGCGCCAGGTTCATCTCATCCAGAAGAACAAAATAAGGCAGATCGGGATTCAGGTGAGCGTTCTTTATTACCTTAGTTAAAGGTCCCTCTTTAAAGTCCCCTTTTATGTCAACGTATCCCAGCAAGTCAGAACCATCATTCCAATCAGGACGGATCGGAATTAGACTAAATTGACCATTTTTTTCTGTCGCACCCACGCTTTCAGCAAACCATTGAACAATTTTAGTTTTTCCTGTTCCGGAAATACCAGAGATGATGACGAAGGGTTTAGTTTTTAGGGATAAGAAGAGGTTGATAATTTCGTCCTTTTCGTAATAAAAACCTTTTCCAGCGATATATCTATTAATGTGTTCAATAATCCCGTAGATCGGCAAGTTTTCTCTCACCATACTGGCATTTGAAGATGTAGTATAATTCGGATTTATACTATCATTTTTCAAAACATTCCACTCCTCATCCACCAATCCCGTTTTTTTTAGCCAATTTAACATATTCCTTGTTCTGTACTGGGCAACAGATTGTACCATCAGATTCGTGCCCATTGAGTTTCTCACGATTAACATTCCAATTTCAGTTAGGAAAGAAAACTTATCTGCCTTTTCAAATCCTTTTAGGAGAGAAAGACATTGATAAATTACCGAGAAGTAGGAATGCTGCAATATCCTTTTTGAAAGAAACTCATTCTTGTCATCAGAATTAATATATTGGTCCAATATATTTTGTTTGATCTTATAATCTTCATCCAAGAATCCAAGAATTTTTAATCCCTGTCTTGCACGGAGTTTTAGACGTTTTATTGAATCATCACTATATTTCTGCGAGATTAATTTAGAGTCTAATTCTTGATTTATTATTTCATTTAAAAGCTCCAGGGTTTGTTCTAAATTCGCTTCTGGAAGCTGATCTGTAGTAAATTCCTTCAAACTAATATAAAGAACATTATCTATTACTACTTTTTCAACAAAAGGTAGTTCATTAAAAAATGCCATAACAAAACGAGACCGGCCCTTGGCCTCAATAAAATCATTCGATGAAGCTTTTCTAACTTTTAAAAATTCTTCCCAGGCTGCCAGTAAGAAATCATAAGTTATTAAAGCATAAGGTTTGTTCTTTTCTCCGCGTGAAAACTTTACTCTGGATGTTTCTGTTTCCACAAATAATCCAGATTCATCTATTTTTGTGATCCAGTTAGGCTTGTTCGTGCTCAAAGTTCTAATTTCTTTGTTCTCATTTGCTAACCTTTTAAAGAGGAACCTAATCAGGTTTTGATTAGCAGACAGATCCTCATTTAAATTTACCTCTGGATCATTATTGGCTCGATTTAATAAATCTTCCATTTTTACATATTTAATTGGATTACCTGATCCTTTATGTATATCTCTTACGTTTAGATTAAGAAGCGTTGAACGAATAGGCTTCTCCGCTAGTTCACCATAAAGAATAATACGTCCAACGTTTTCAGGATGCTCATCTTTTTCATATCCAGTAAGATTATAAACCTCTTTAACTTCATTATTGTATACAGCACAAAAATATTTTAATTCACCAGAGCTTAGTCTATTTTCACCAATAACCCAACTCACACTCGTTGCATTATATAACTCTTTAGCAGTCATTCCCTCTTTGAATGAAACTCTAATTTTAATTAAAATAGTATCTTCTCTGGCCAAAATTCTTGACCCTCCTTTTAAACTTCTCACTTACCTAATTATGACACATTAAAATTGTGTTACCTGATTACAAATATAAAATCGCATTGAACATAAAACCTTGCAATGAAAAGTCGTACTAATAGACCCCCATGATGTTACACAAAAACCACTTAGTTCACCTGCATGTTTCAATTTAAATGGTTAGTTACACCACAAATAAATGTTTGTGGGGCAATGCAAAATTTAGGGGTATCCATGTAAACTGAGAATTTGTACTCACTGACTCAGTTCAAAAGAGTATTTATTTGTACCTCTTCCACCTATTAGGTACATCTCTGTCTAATCGTACCTTTACTGCCCTCCTATTAATATGAGAAGGATCTAAAGTGAACCATTCTGGAACAAAATTTTATATATATCAGGTGAGGCAGCCATACTTATAAAGGCTCCTTGCTACCTCCTATTATATTATGGCTAATTGATATTGGCTGAGAGTATGGCTAACTTAATTTCAGCATAGTTTTTATTCTATTTTTCTTTTCTAAAATGGTACTGTCAAGCAAGGTGAACTTCTTTGAGCATTATGCTACCTTAAAAAATGTACCCTTGAGTTTACTTTCTGACAAAAACAATGCCAATTGAATTGTTGCCCATTCATAAATAGGGAAGTTTATTTCGGACAATTATCTTTAGTTCCTGTTTATTAAAATAAGATTTAGGATAATGTATTGAAAACGAAGTCCATGAAAGGTAATAAATTATGTCTGATGTAATGAATAAAGAACAAAGATCAAATAATATGAAAGCCATCAAATCTGTTTCTAAATTGGAACAGAGAGTTACGAAAGCCCTTTGGAACAAGGGATTTAGGTTTAGAAAAAACAGTAAGTTGTTTGGACGGCCAGATATCTCTATCAGCAAATATAAAATTGTTATTTTCATTGACTCGTGTTTTTGGCATGTATGTCCCCAACACAGCAATATGCCAAAGAACAATGAAGAATTCTGGAGAAAAAAACTAACAAGGAATATGGCTAGGGATGAAGAGGTAAATGAGTATTACTTAAAAAGAGACTGGAATGTATTAAGAATATGGGAGCATGAGATTAAGAAAGATTTCGAAGGAACAATAGACAAAATTGAACAATTTATTATCAACTCCAAAAAACACTATACGTAATGTATCGTTAAACATTTTCCCTTCGGAATTACGAATGAAGATAAGACTTTTCGTTACGGTAAAAGTCTTATCTTCTTATAGTGTTATTATCTATCCATTCTAGAAATCGTCTGACTAAATACTTTATTCTTAAAGGCCATAATAGAGTTTCTTTACTTACAGTAATTAAAATTCTAAGTTTCTAATTGATAGTCCATACCAAGCGTCCTCTTATTGGTAAAATCCACAAATGCTCCAACCATTGCTCTTTGTTAAATTTGTACGCACATAAATATGTCTTCTATAAAGGACTTTAATCTTACTTCTGTCTCAGAATCACTAGGTACCAATGGTATTGCTCCAATGCTCGGTATAATATGCTCGGTTTCTCGGTAATTTTTAAACTGATTTCCTGGATATAAAACATACGAACCCAAAGTGTCAATAATGCCATCTTTATAGGCGTGCATTTTAACAATATCCTCTTTTTTGCTCATTTTTAGGTCTGTTTCCATGTCATCAATCTTGTCCAGTTTATATTTAGCATCAAAATGAATATAAAAAGAGTTTCCGTTGCTGAGTTCATTAAAATGCAAGGTAAAATCCGGCTTAAACTTTAAAGAATACGAATATCCAGATTTAGTTTGCCTGCTGAATTCCTTATTATAGAAAAACGTAATTTTAAAATTCTTCTTCTGGAAAACCAGACCACTTAATAAACCTTTTTTGAGATTGAAGCTAACGCTTCCATTCTCTTCAACCCATAAATTGATATGTTCGATCTCTGCACTAAATATGTCACGCAAAATATTCCTGATTTTAAAAAAACACCATATCTCGTACAAATCATAAACTGGTTTGGAATAAATGTCATTGGTTACCGCTTCTAATGGACTCCATGATAATTGAAGTCCGCTTTGTAATCTCTGGTCCAGAATTAAGACATCCTGATATCCCGCTCTATTCTGAAGAACTTGTGAATTGGAAGGAAAAAATTCCATTCTGCCAACTTGCCTAAAAACAGAGGAATTTAAATAATCTTCTATTATCGTTAACCATTGATCAACTTCAAGTGCATACAACAGAAATATTTTCCTGTTCTCGTTGTCCATTATTGTTTGATCTATACTCTTTTTTAATGAATGTACAATATAATGCAGCTCTTCCAAAAAGCTTTTAATATAACGATTTTCAGGTGTATCATATGTCTCATTTTGAACTTTAGTTATTAATTTCCCTGGCGTATAGCCATTAAATTTCTTTTTTAATATTCCTTCTGGCTGCAAGTCGAGAATTTGTAAATTGAATATCATTAAATTGGTATCAGGCTTCCTCCCTCCACCTATGGGTTCAGTGGTTGAGATAGAGTTAAGTTTATTATGCAACTTAAACAATATGGTATCAAAAGCAGTTGGTAAATCTTTCATAATACTTCTTAACTGAATGATTTGGCTGAAATTTTCCGAGCTCATTTTGTTATTTGCTATATTTAGGCGAGATAATCCACTAAATTGCATTAATAAGTTACTCGATTCTTTTGCAATTTCGTTCAGTAAAGACCTATAGTCGCTTTCATAAGTTATTTTTCTTGCAGCTACTTCACAAAAAAATTCTTCTCTTTTACCAAGAGAGAGATCTAAAAACCCAACAAAGTTTTTCGTGAAAAGCTCACCTACAATTTCTATATATACCTCATTATCAATCACTTTCTCTTTCCAATAGCTTTTTGGAAAAAAATTAACGTGCTTATTGACATACATATCTTGGAAGGGACCTTGAAAATCTGATCGGGACACAATATTTTTGGGAACTAACGCAGTTATTAAATAGGTTGCTTCTTCTCTCAAAGATAAAGGATAGAAAGTTTCTGGGTGATCTTCCCGTAATGTTATCAGTGGTAAATCTTCTGTAATATCACTTTCTATAAAAGCTGTAATTTTGTAATTCACAGTATGAAGATGGGTTATTGAACCCTTTTCCCCTTTTTTTCTTTGGATTTTCAGCAGCTTTTTAGAGTATGGCCATTGGATAATGTACTGGTTAAGAGAATACATTATTAGCTCCTAACCTATAAATGAAGTAAATCCGATATTATTAAGGGACGTTTTCATTTTATTCAGTTTTGCCATACTCTTAGGTAAATCAAGATTATTTTTGACTATATTTTCATTATTGGTAGCATAATTCTCTGAAGCTTCTCTTACTTTAATATTTGCGGCGATATCATCAAATATTTCTTTATTAAGGTACTTAATTAATAAATCCAATACATCACTCAACTGCCTTCTATTTCCATGTAGTTTCGGAAGTACTTTTTGCAAAATGACATTATCCATATAAGTTCCCCACTCCGCGGTCGACTTTTTGTACAGAATGGCAAAATATAAATATTCCAGGGTTTCTTTATAAATTCTGTATCCAAAATCAAAATTAACAGTCTTAAGTAAACTGTACATGCCGGATAGAAGTATTTCAATTTGCTCCTTTGCTTCTTCAAATCCAGAATCATCATGCCATCTGCTTTGTAATTGAGAAAGCACATCCACTCCCTGGTGTTCTTTTTCCCTGTATTCTATAGATGTCCTAAAGTTGTTAAGGATCGTGTCACCATCCAAATTAAGGTCACTTTGCGTAAATGATCCGTTAAAATATTTTGATGGATGCACTGTTTCCAGTTCAATTATATGCGCCCTATCCAAAACTTTTGGTGAAAACATGTAGGTTGTTTCATCCACATTTACTGTGCCTATAATAAATATGTTTGGTGGCAAAGAAATGTAATTATCCTTTTGTAAGAGCAACTCTGCGCTTTCAAGTACTTTTGAATTTACCCGAGGGTTTTCCTTAAGAGTTTCAATTATAATTGCAAGTTGAGTTTTATCTAATAACTCTACACCTTTTTCCTCTGAAGAACTCCTGTTAGCCTCCATTGCTGAAAGAAAACTGCTAAAGTACCTTTCAACATGCGATAAATTCATTTCGTCCAAAATAATAAAATGCGGTAAATATCGATTCTCCGGGTGAAGAGCTTTTAGAAGCAACTCTACTATAGGAGTAATTTCATACACTGTCTTACCTTCCGGCCCAAAAGGATTAACATAACCAAGTAAATTACGTGAATCTGTCCAGTCTGCACCAACAGGGATTAAAACGTGTCTCTTTTCTGACGGAATTCTTACTGCTGCACCTAATTTGATATTTGTTGAGCCCTCATTAATCATATCCCAGAATTCGGTGTCATCACTTTCAACTTGAACATTCATTTCAATTTGTACTTCAAACTCTTTCTCTTCAACCTTAGCAACAAAAACATTGGAGTCTATACATAAATTTCTTATATCTTCCTCGTTTCTGTTCAATATTCTGCCTCTATTATTAATCGCAAGGGATAACCAGGAGTTTACCTTGTAATTCTTGTTCTCTAGATGTTCAGCAACCTTAAGTGCCAAATGCGTCTTCCCAGTGCCTGAGTTTCCTGTCAGCACTACAAATGGCTTTGCAAGTAATGAAATTATATAATTATCTATAATCGATTTCTCCAATTTTTTTCGTAGCTCCTTATCTGTATACTTGAATTATAGTATTGGGCACACTTAACATATCAACATATTCTTCATGTGTCATTTCTTCAAACTCTTCAGGGGATTTATCAGATTTGCAACAAGACTGCATCAGATTCTCAAGATTATACCTTGACGTCAGCCTGAACACTTCTTTCTGTGTTGTTGGTTCTATAATTTTAGCCTCTATCATTCTATGAATGAAAATGTTTATAATTTGCCGTTGGTTTTCAGTAGTTTTGGAAGATAAATTAAAATTAGGTATGTTTATAATGTTATTTCTAGTAACTGTACCTCCATTCGTCTTAATAACAAGGAGCACCTCATAAAGCGGATGGACAATCTGACCATCAATTAATTGATTAAAATTCAACAAGTAATTTAACAGGTACTCACTCGCAAGGATTCTGCTTTCCAAAAAGTCACGTGCAAGCCTGGATAGTTCATAACTTTCACCCTTTTTCCGTCGAAAAACCCCTAGTTCCCTTCCAAGTGTATATGCGCTCATCCATTGTTTTTTTGTACCTGAATACTTTTTTTTGCCGCCATCAACATATTTGTCTAGCATCTTACCAAAACCAATTCTCATGTCTTCTTGCGTTCGGAATTGATTTGCCGTCTGAGTATATGCCATCAGTAAATTTCTGAAGTCCCTTTTTCTCCATATATCAAAATAAAGACTCTCATTATTTCTCATATATTTTTCCTCCTCTCATTTAGTCCCTAATTACAATTTTAACAAAATAAGTAAAAAAAGACGACCTTAAAAAGATCGTCTATGCTAAATTTCATTACACATTCTATCAATACGTAAATCAGACTCATCATATTCAGGTGAAAGGATTTCAGCAACGGCAAGTGCCAATTTTTTTGAAAATTTTGGTGGGACAGCATTTCCAATCATTTTATAGTTTTCACCAGCACTGCTAATAAACTCATAATCATCATCAAAAGTTTGTAGTCTCGCGGCTTCCCTTACAGTGATAGATCGAGCCTGCCTTGAATCGGGATGGATATGCCTTAATCCATCTTTATATAAATGTGCTGGAATTGTATTACTTTGATCATCCCAGCGTAATACATAGTATTTATGAACATTAGAAGTTTTACCAGTACGCTCAGTATAGAGTTTCTTTAAAGCATCTGTTGAAATATATTTAAAATAACCTTGTTCAATATCTGTTGTCAATTCAGTGAAGATTTCTATGTCTCTCCTGCTGTGAAATCGGGGTTCGTGATTTGATACATTTTTTTTATTTAAGACATGAGAGTATTTTCTTCCTTTATCCTTAATATCCTGTTCTGCAGGAAATAAAGGGGGCAGGTCTCCAATGGCATCTCTTACAGTTCTTTTATTTGCTTCTTTATAAATAGGTAATACTCTGTGGTAAAAGTCTAAAAGTACCTTCTCAGGTTGTTTGAAGAGTGATTTATTTAGTGCCAATATAATTACTCGGCTTCTTTTTTGCGGAACTCCATATTCAGTGAAATCTATTAATGCGTGTTCCTTTAAATCATCAACAATTATATAACCAGCTTCTTCAATTTCTTTCCTTATTAATTCTGTTACTGGCACATCACCTGGTTTTGCACTCAGCATGCCTTGTACATTTTCAAATACAAATGCTTTTGGCTTATATTTTTTTACCACTTTCATATAGCTTTCAAAAAGGTAGTTACGATAGTCATTTTTCATTCCATGTTCGTCTCTTATACGTCCGGCAATTGAGTAGGCCTGACAGGGTGGTCCACCGATTATCAAATCAACATTTTCAGAGCCAACGAGCTTATTTAATCCTTGATTTGAGCCATACTTTTCATCATTCTCCCAACCATAGAATAACTCATCTGTCCTTTGAATATCGAAAATTAATACACGCTCTTCTGCATTCTCAATGCCGGATTTAGTTTTTAATCTGTTTACGAGGTTCATTGCAGGTGCTTTTTCCCACTCTACAGCTGCTAAAAGATTAAAAATCCCTGTTTTTTTAAAGCCTTCTGATAATCCTCCACAACCGGCAAAAATATCAATTACATTAAATTTATTCATTTCCATCACACTTCTTGCTCTATTTTCAGATAAGATTTTAGCTTCTTGGCAATATGAAAGCCTAGTAATGGTGGAACAGCATTACCAACTTGTCTGTATTGCTGTGTTTTTGTACCGTAAAATACAAAGTCATCGGTAAAAGTTTGCAAACGTGCATTCTCACGAACAGTTGGTACTCGATTGAACTTGTAGTGGAAGTGGTTTCTATGTCCAGTGTCTATAGTTTTAGAAGGCTTCTCACTATGATATCTTGTCCATGCTTCATTAAATTTCCTACTTTCTCCAACACCCGGTGGTAAATCCTTATGGTTTCCTCCCTCTGGCACCATTGAAATCACTTTTTTTACTTCTTCTGTATGACGAGTACCTACATGGTTGTATAACATGGTAGTTTTGGATCTCATATATTTTTGATAGTCAGTCAGGGGCTCACTCACATAATTATCAATTTCTTCTCCAAGCTTATCATCATCCCGATCATGAAGGTCGCTGATAGCTTCTCCACAAGTAACATATTCATGTGGAGAATGAGTCTGTTCCGGGAAGCTGAATTCTGTGTCTCCCTTAATACCCACAAAAAATATTCTTTTTCTTATTTGGGGGACTCCATAATCTGGAGCAAATAATACATTGAAATTCACTTTATAGCCTAACTCGGAAAAACTTTTTATAATATCATCCCTAGTTTTTCCTTTATATAATGTAGCCAATCCTGGTACATTTTCTAAAACAAATGCTTGCGGTTCAAAAACTTTAGCAGCTTCGACCATTGATTTAAAAAGTGTGTTTCTTTTATCACCTTCATCTCTTGTTCCAGTCAATGAGAAACCTTGGCAAGGAGGTCCGCCAACGATAAGATCAACTTTTCGGTCTCCGATAATATTTTGCATTTGATGTATTGTTGCTGGATCAAACAGATCTGCCTGTAATATTTCAGCATGCCCATGGTTTTCTTTAAATGTTTTTAGCGCTATAGCTTCATTATCAACTCCAAGCAACACTTCATAACCTGCATCCATAAAGCCTCGTGATAATCCTCCGCAACCAGAAAACATATCAATAACTGTAGGTTTTATATTTCCCACTTTATTTCACTCCCTACGATTCTTCATTAATAAATATTATAACAGAACATACATTCTGTAGTATATGTCAATAATATTATTATAATGAAATATCTAAAATACATAAAGGATATTTTACTATTAACATTTATATTTAATCTATTTATGCGCACAGTTCATCAACATTTGATTTTCTGTCTAATTTTACCTAAGTTATTATGGGTTAAGATGGTCTCTGGTCTAGCCTAGTCTGTTCTTTATCAAATCAATAAATTTCTTGTGCCAACTAAAAATGGATCAAACTGTTGGATGCTCTCCCATTTGACTGATCAAATGCTCTTCTACTTAGCGTTTTAACTGCTAGTTCTCTCTTTAATAGTGGCTCCGCCAGCGCTTCGGATCACGTCTTCCATATATTCTTGATCACCATGTCGGTTGAGTGTGCTATCTTGTGGGGTAATATTATACGCATTCGATACCCCTCCGAGAGAATCAGCAATAACATGTCCTTCATCTAAAACGTCACTTACGACACCGGGAACCTTTGCTTCATCAGAGTAGTATCTGCCAGAAGGTAATACAGGTTCGTTCCGGTCATCTTGTAGAATGATTTCGTCAGCAATGACGCGTACTAGTTGCCCGTATTCATTGGTAAATGCCCAATATTCCCGGTCTCCATAACCAATGTCAACTACGACGTAAGGTTCACGATAACCAGACAAATCGCCACCATCAACTTCAATAAGCTTGTATCCTGAGAACAGTTCATTAGTTGATTGGGTTTGTTTTTCCTCTGCTACTGGTTCATCGACAACCGTAGTTTCTTCTTTTTTACTATTTTTATTTGTGTTAACTGTAGTTGCTTCCTGTGGATCTTTTTCTCTATCCTTAATGGTTGTATCTTCTACGCTTGTACAACCAACCATAAAGATGGTCGTAAAAATGACGATTAATAAGTTCATTTTATTTTTCATTTTAGGGCTCTCGTATAATAGTTTCATATTGTTCATTATCTCAAAATGTTAACATAGATTAACGCTGTAAACCCATTGATAATAGTAATTCCGATTATACTTTATTTCAGATGATACTTTGTCAGAAGTGTATAGTATTAAATTTCATTAAATTCTTTAGGGGAAATTCGCGAATCAATACACAAAAATTGATGAAATCAAGAACAAAAAAGCCTTATCCCCAAAAGATAAGGCTGAAATATTTATGTTAGTGTAGTTTTCGCAACGGCTTCAGAGTGTGTATCCAACAAATATTAATTTAGTTTTCATTAGATCAAATAGATAAATAATCCTTTTCCACTATCCTAGCTGCATTCACCAGCTCACTGCCCTATTCCCACTTAAACACATAACTTGCCAAGATAAATCCTTCGATTCAACCAACCTAATCCAGTGTCCAGCTAACCATATACTCTGTCAGACTTTTCGGGAGCTCTAATCCTGGGTCTGCAACTTCCCAGCGACCCTTAATTTCCAGTTCATCGCATGCTAACTCAAACTGAGCCATAGCAATGCCAATATCGAGTATTTGCATATCATATCCTAGCCTTGTACTGTAATTGGGGGTATGTTCAATATAAAAATGGCACTTTTGCCGATCCTCCGACAAAACCAGTCTCCATGGCTGTTTGTTAGATGCAGAAGGCCCCAGCCTCACCATCTCGATGGGAATCTCAAAATGTGTTGCATGCTCCTTTCCGAGCGGATCTGTAAAACATCCGTCAAAAAACAACTGATCCCACGGTTTTTTATTATCGGCTTTCACCACATAACGAAGCGCTTTATCAAATACTCTTTGCTTTTGTTGAGGATAGCCCGATGGCGTAATACATGGAATAAACTCTCCTTCTGCAAGCTGAATTTCTCGTTCAAAGGAATTCCTGCTGAAGGTGCCGCCCATCCAGCATGTTCCCAATCCAAGACCTGTCAAATAAATCACCAGCTTATGAAATGTATAAGCGAATTCCAGCAAGGAGTATTTCTTATTTTCACACAGACCGACCAGATAGACCTGCGGATTTTTAATAAATCCATAAGTTCCAAGCTTGATTCCTTTTTCTGATACATTGTTGGTAATCTGAATAAGCTCTATTCGGCCTTTATTGCCAAAAGGTCCTATTAAATTGTCTTCATTAGCTATGTATTCTATAATCCTTTTGTAATCAGTTTCGGAAAGCTTCTTTGTATCATATGTTCTAATAGATTGACGATATTTCATCGTTTCAATAGCCGATTTAATATTACTCATAATGCACCTCTTTCAACGGGAGCAAAGGGACGTACCTAATGCTCCCAAACGGAATAACAACAGGACTACCTTACCATTTTCTATAGAAGATTTACATAGCCAAACTAGGTGCATCCAGAGGATACGTCCTGCTGCTTCTCCCAATCTTTCTCTTAAACCCCCAAGCAGATCATTTTGCCACTAAACTCTTCAAAACTAGGTTTAAATTTTTCGGGCGTTCTGCTAATCTTCTCATAAAATACCCATACCAGTCATTTCCAAATGGTACATAGGTACAGAAGGAATATCCTTCTTTTACTAGTTCATGCTGCATATCTGTTCGGAAGCCATATAGCATTTGGAATTCAAATTTATCTATCGGAATATTGTTCTCGATCACAAATTGTTTTACTTCATTTATAATATTGTGATCATGTGTAGCGATCGATGTGAAGCCCGGGTGTTGCAGTCGTTTCTTGATCAGTTTCAAGTAGTTGGCATCAATTTCTTCCTTTTTTTGCAGAGAGACTTGATCATTTTCCTTATATGCACCTTTTACGAGTCGCAATCTCACATGCTTCAATCTTTCAAGATCGTTTTCTGAGCGGTAAAGGTATGCCTGAATTACGGTTCCGATGTTGTCGTATTCGTATCGCAACTCATCTAATATATCAAACGTCATTAGGAGATGACTGTAATCTTCCATATCAATATTTACAAATACTCCGTATTCTTTTGCTGCTTTCATTATATCCTGGATATTTTTCAGGCAAAAGTCTTGATCAACATCTAATCCCAGTTGTGTTAATTTAATTGATAAATGTGCGTCTACATTTGATTGTTTAATGGCTTGCAGTGTTTTAAGGACATTCTCTTTGGCTTCTATTGCTTCATGCTCGCAACGAACAAATTCACCTAGATGGTCTACTGTTGCACTAATACCATGAGAGTTTAAATTCTTCACTGATTGGATCATCCCATCAGTGTCAGTTCCTGCAACAACCTTTCCCGCTCCAAGTTTGAATCCCCATTTTTTTGCACTAGCATTTAATAACTGATTTTTTGACAACGCCATGAAGAAATCTCTCGCTATAGCCACTGCACATTATCCTTTCTGTTTTTTATTGGGAAGCTTTCTTATAAGTTAGATACCCTTTTCCTTTTTACAATAACTTTTTTGCTACTCGCGAAATTTTCAGGATTGAAAGCAATATAGTGAAAGCAGGACTTTTGGATTTGGTAGAGAAATGGATATTGTAATAATCAATTTTTTCCAGACTTTAAATTGTTAAGCTGGGGGTAATGAAGAAATATGTACTAGTTTCTGCGATGATCCTAGGCATTGCTATCTCTTTTATCTTCTATATATACCGAGTACAAGACTTAGGTGACGTCGTTAATATTGATCAAGTCGATCGCATCTTTTTGACAACAGTTGAAAGTGAAAGAGAAAACGAAGGGATTGAGATTAAAATTCCCAAAATTAGTGAAGACCAAAAGAATAAACTTGCTGATTTTTTAAATCAATATAAAGTAAGACTAACGATGAAAGAGGGATGGTCCTCTGAAAATCCTAGCGAACAGTTTACCCTGCGCATAGTATACAAAAATGGAGAATTCGAGATCTTCATCTTCGACCATGACGTGGTTGCCTCAACACGAATTTACGAAGTAGTGAATGCTCCCTTAGATTTTAAGTGGATAAAGGAATTTGAGTGTGAACTTCACTCAAATGATTAAGAATGTTTTAAGCGGAAGATTAAAGGGTTGAAGTTTGAGGTTTACTTTCACCCTTGGAGAGCAATTGTTTTCTAGAGAACATATGATAAATGAATGCTAGGATGTATTACACCACACAAAAGAAAACTCAGGGCTTTTACTAGCTCTGAGCTTCTTTGTATGCAAATTAACTTATATCTAAACTTTCAATTTAATAAATTTCCGTTTTCCTACCTGTATAATTAACCCATCGGTAACAATAAGGGTTAATTGGTGATTACCCACTTGTTCCCCATTTACTTTTACGCCTTTATTATCTATCATCCTTCGTGCTTCGCTCTTGGACGATAACAATTTCAAACCAACTAATAGGTCAATGATTGATATCTCCTTATCTCCATCCCATTCTATAACAGGAATATCATCAGGCAAAGAACCTTTTTGAAAGACAGAGATAAAATGATTTTCTGCCCGCTCTGCCGCTTCAATACCGTGGTACATTCTTACAATTGTCTTACCAAGAAGCATTTTGGCATCCCTTGGATGAAGTTCCCCTGTTTCTAACTGTTTCTTAATGGTTTGAATTTCTTTAGGTGTAAGATCCGTTACTAATTCAAAGTATTTAGTCATTAACTCATCGGGAATGGACATTGCTTTCCCGTACATTTCCTGTGGGCTCTCATCAATGCCAATGTAGTTTTTCTTGGATTTAGACATCTTTTCGGCACCATCAAGACCTTCAAGTAGTGGCATTAGCAATGCGATTTGCTTTTCCTTTCCAAACTTCTCCTGAAAGTGTCTTCCCATCAGAATATTAAAATGCTGATCGGTCCCTCCAAGTTCAATATCGGATTCCAGTACAACAGAATCATAGCCTTGCATAAGTGGGTAGAAGAATTCGTGGAGTGAGATTGGTTTACCGAATGCAATGCGTTCTTCAAAATCGTCCCTTTCCAATAGTCTTGCCACGGTGATCTTGCCGGCCAATTGAATTACATCCTCAAAATTTAGTTCAGACAACCATTTAGAGTTGTAATGCAATTCAACTTTTTCCATATCGATAACTTTTGCAAATTGCTCAAAGTATGTTTTGGCGTTATGCTTCACTTCTTCTTCTGTCAATTGCTTTCTTGCGACCGATTTCCCTGTCGGATCCCCGATTTTTCCTGTAAAATCCCCAATTATTAGTTGTATGATATGTCCATTTTCTTGAAACTGTCTCATTTTGTTAAGGACCACGGTATGTCCGAGATGAACATCTGGAGCAGAAGGGTCCAAACCTAGTTTAATTTTTAATGGTCTATTTTGCAGAATCGACTTGGCTACTTTTAGTTCTAACTCTTCAAGGGGAATAATGTCCTGTACACCTTGTGAGTAGATGTTCATTTGCCTTTTTACTTCAGCAAATTGTTCTGCGTTAAGTTGGTTCATTACCTCATTCATCGCTAATTCCTCCAAATTTTAAAATACAAAAACCACGTCCCTAAAAAAAGGGACGTGGTTTAACTTTTGCACGCGGTACCACCCTAATTGAAGGAATACTTCCTTCCACTCTTCGAATAACGGCTCGTCCGTTCTTTGCATAACTCGACCTAGCAAAGAAAGCTCCAGGAATGTAATTCGCTCTTATCTGTGTGTCGATTTGCACCAACCATCGACTCTCTGTTTACAGGGAGATAACAACTACTGGGTTTCCCATCATCGCATTTTAATCATTAAGTTGTTTTCTAAAAATCATTATCAATTATTACCCTTCTAAGTACTCTAGAAAGGTTTTTCTGTTCTTCAACAGATAATACTGAAACCAATTGGACTTCTCCGGTATGAAACTGTGGATAAATCTCCTCCATTACTTGCTTGCCCTTTTCGGTAAGAGAAACAGAGGTAATCCTTCTGTCTCTTTTATCCACCTTTCTAAAACATAACTCTTTTTTTTCAAGAGTTTTGGTTATGTTGCTTATTGTCGCTTTTGAAACCCCAGCGGACTCAGCCAATTTTTTTGTCTCAACTGATTCCCAGATCCACAAATCATAAAGCATTGAGAATGCAGTCCAGGATAATCCGTATTGCGATAATACACCCTGCTCCATTTTATTTCTCAATCCCTGTGCTACTCTGTAAATATTGGTAACAACCGAAATCGCGTCTAGATTTAGGGAATGAATCGGGCTATTAGTTAAGCGTTTAATTGTATCAATTTCTTCAGGGAGTAATGCTCCTTCGTCGTTAAATGAATGAATATTTTTCCCTCCTAACTTTCTGAATCGTTAGCTATGAAACGATATTAACAAAAAAAGAAAAAAAGTGCAACACCAATTTCATGTTATTACACCTAAACTGCATTTTGAGTCAATAATTGAGTTCAACGAAAAGGGCGATAATCCTTCCTGGATCAACGCCCCTTTATCCTGATAAGAATTCGATGAAATTCCCTTTACAGCCCTTGATTTTAAGGTGCTGATTCTCTCCATTCCAGTAACTTTTCATTGAAAATCACACGTTAATTCATGTGGCTTTGTTACAATCTGACATTAAATATTCTTTATCGGCTAACTCTTTAACTTTTATTAAAGTCTTGCTTCAGCAAAGAATAAATATATAAATCATCAAATTTACCACGTGTAAATTCATAATTCCTTAATAATCCTTCCTTGATAAAACCCAACTTTTCTACTAACTTTTGTGATGATCCATTAAGTGGCTCTATCAACGCTTCTATCCTCTGGAAGTTCATATGTTGAAATCCGTGGCTTATTGTAGCTTCAACTGCCTCAAGAGCTATACCTTTGCCCCACTGCTCTTTACTCAATTCAAAGCCAATTTCAGTACGGAAGTGTTGAGAGACTATGTTATGAAAACCGCAACTGCCAATCACAACACCTTGCTCCTTTAAAGTAATTCCCCATCTAATACCTGTTTTGTTGTTTTGTATAGATTGATACCAGGAAATCTCGTCCAAGGCATCGTTTATTGTTTTAAAAGGTTGTAATCCATAAAATTTCATTACTTTTTCATTAGACATATACTTCAAAATGCTGTTCGCATCATCTTTTTCAACTTTACGCAGAACTGACCTTTCAGTCTCAAGTATGGGAAATGCATCTGTATCTATGCTCATAGTGACCACTCCTCTTAAGTAATCCTTTCATATTAGTCGTATGCACCTTTAGGATCAACTTACTGTACCTTCAGTTTCTATATAAATTAAGGCAGCAATGTCAAGACCGCAAAAAAGTGCATGATCGAGCCTGCTAATACAAAAACATGCCAAATTGCATGGTGGTAATGAAATCCGCGCCAGACGTAAAAAATGGCTCCTACTGTATACAAGACTCCTCCAATTACGAGGAATACCAGTCCTTGTGATGATACATTCTGTGTCAGTGGACCCCAGGCAAAGACAATCAGCCAGCCCATGACAACATATAACACTGTGGATGTATGCAGGAATCGTTTGACGAACAGTGATTTAAATACTGTTCCTGCGATGGAAAGGCCCCAGACGATTCCGAACAGTGTCCATCCTAATACTCCTTTTACCGCGATGAACAGGAACGGTGTGTAGGTGCCGGCAATGAAGAAATAGATGGATGAGTGGTCCATTATTTCAAAAATGTCCTTTGCTTTTCCTGGCGGGAAGCTGTGGACCAGAGTTGATGATGTATATAAAAGGACCATGGTCGTCCCGAATAAAGTGAAACTCACCACATGCCATGCTGTTCCGTACAGGGAAGCGAACACAATCAGAATGACGAGGGCTGCGATGCTTAATAGTCCTCCTATTCCATGGATGATTGCGTTTGCGATTTCCTCTCTCTTCGTGAATATATGTACATTGGCCATACTGTTGACTCCTTTGCTCTAAACCGTTTCTTCTATTATATTAGACCATTAGTATATCACCTATGACATTGATTGGTGAAAGGATATGGAGTCAGCTTCATTCGGATAATTCTTAATACGAAAAAAAGCAGAGTATGTAATCCCCCGCTTCCATTCACCTTCTTCTCCCTCTCCAAACACCCAACCGAAAAACAATCCCTGTATAGGTAATGAAAATCGAAGAGACGATAATGATTTGCTTATGATTAGACCAGATCGTGAGAATGGTTTTTTGAAGATTGCCTGTAAGATATAGGTAGTAGATGTAAACCACAAAGAAGGAAAGAAACAATAAGAAGGAAAAGCGGAGCATACGAAAAAAAGAGCTTCCTTCGAGAAAGGTTCTGGGTATTCTACTTCCCTTGTTGGAAAGCACTGTCTTAGCCATCAACCACACCCCCTGCTTCATATGCATTAATATTCTTTCCCTACAGGCCAATTTCCTTTGATTTCGGTAATAAAATTCACATTTGAACACTCCAATTCTTCGTACTATAATGAAGAAAATGATTCTAAGGGAGTTTGTATCTTGAGCAAACATAAAATCTATACAATGAGTTTCGCAAGTGTCTATCCACATTACGTGAATAAGGCGGAAAGAAAAGGACGTAGTAAAGCAGAAGTCGATGAAATCATCACCTGGCTGACAGGATATAGTCAGGAAGAGTTAGAAGCAGTGCTGGAAAAACAGACAGACTTTGAGACCTTCTTTGCAGAAGCTCCTCAAATGAATCCTTCGAGGGACTTGATTAAAGGCGTAATCTGTGGTGTTCGAGTGGAAGACATTGAAGAACCAACAATGAAGGAAATTCGCTACCTGGACAAGCTGATCGATGAGCTGGCAAAGGGAAAAAAGATGGAGAAGATTTTAAGGAAATAAGAAAATCCAGAACACACCGACTTTTTAAAAAGGTCAGTGTGTTTTTGTTTTGTCCTTATTGAAAATACACCCTTTAACGAAATACCACATACTATCGCAGATGCAGAAAATAATAACCATATGAGGTGATATTATGTTAATTCCTAAAATGTTGATTTCCTTAAGTCTTTTTTACAACTTAGGGAGTATGACTTGCTAACAGCGAAATCACTGTACCTCCACCCAAAGTCATACAAAGTGCTTATACAAACATTCCTGAAACGAACAATTGGGTTACTGTGCCAAAAGGGACCGAAGAAATAACCATCTATGTAGAAGCCGATAACACAGAAACTGTTCTCTTTTGGCTTATCCCTACTGGCACTCAGACATGGTGGGAAAGAACTCTTATTGGTTATGCAATAAATACAGATAAAGAAGGAACTTTTAACAGTCCACAAACCTTCTCATTAACATGGAAAATCGACAAGCCTTTTCTTCATGATCATATAGAAGTTCAGCTTATTGGTATGAATGAGGCTACTAGCGGAGGAAGCATTAACATTACTATGGAGAGAAATGAATGATCTATAACTTTCTCTTTCGACCTTAATAACTCGGTGTATTTCTGCTTATTGAAGGTAAACACCCGTTACTTCAATAAGTTATGACTCATTTCTAAAATCAAATTTTTCATTCGGTACATCTAATTTATGTCCGTTTATGACAACTGTATCATTGTCTGTCCAAGTAATATTTGCACTATCTTCTCTATAATTCCAATATATATTTTTAGTTTTGTTATTTCTTTCATTAAAAACTAATTCACCACGGATAGAATATGATGTTGTTGCACCTCCATTAGTTACATATGCTTTTAAGGTATATTTCCCGTCAGGTGAGGTCTCTTCTGTAAGAAATTCTCCTGTTGGTAACCTGTTCATATCAAAAAATGCCCAGTATACTCCATAACCGACCAATGCAATAAATAATAATGAGACAATAATAAGCCATTTAATTAACCTTTTCATTAATCTCTCTCCTCTTGTTTATTGAAGAAATCAGCATCAATAGTTGAAGGAGCGACAGCCCTGTTCTGTTCTCGCATCCTTTAGTTATACATAAAGACTTTCAAAATATTTGAATATTAAATAAATGATGTGATACTAAGCCATTATTTCTTACGTTTTCTTTCTAAAAATATAGGTGCTATATTCAGTAAGATAGAAACAATTGTTAAAAACCAAAATGCCCTTGCCATACCAGGTACTACATCCGATAAAGCCGCCCAATCTTCTGCTTTTACCCACCGAGATAGGTAACTGTAATCTGCACAAATTGTTAATGCTGTAAATGATAACGCCATCGCCATAGCAAGCTTATAATCCTTTCCTGCTGCATACATAGAAAGATTTATAACAGTTACTACTATGGCAATAACCCCAAATATTACCCACATAACTATACCTCCAACCTAATAACCTAATTTTAACATTAAAATCCAAATTCCTTGTTAAACATTACCGCCACGTTTGTTTCAATAAGTTGTTCAATAAAAAAAGCGCTAAATCCTTCCTAGATTAACGCTCCTGTCCAATACGAATTTATAGACGTAGGACTATCAAACAGTCAAATCGATAAACTCTAGTTCCATTTCTGCTTCTGCTTTCGAACGATAAACCGTAATTTTATCATAGGGTTTCAAGTTGTCTTGCCAGGTTCCTATATTACTCAGAAAATCTTCTCCGTTTTCAGTAATTATCAAGCACTCTAAATGCCTATTGATATAACAAATTGGTGCGTCACTTTTCAAATCAGATTGTTGACCAACAGTTCCAATAAATCCACCTTTACTATCCTTTGCCATAATATCTACATATGGAACCGTATAAAATTTTAAATGTGGAATATCATCGTCAAAGATAAATTGAAGATCATAATCGTTAGCAAATTTTTGATACTCTTTATTTTTATCATGAGCACTCATAGGAAAAATTGTTGTACCTGCTGGTATAACCTCAATATCTTTTAAATTTACATTTATGGCTCCAATTAATTCTGTTCTATCTAGATAAACTTTTCGCATCTCAACCTCCGTTTAATCTTATTTAAAGTTAATGCTCATTACTTTTGTGATTTCTTATTGATCTAAACTGCGTTGTTTAATTAGGAATTCTACAAAAAAGGTGGCTAATCCTCTTGGAACAACGCACCCGGTGGCTGAAATATAATCTTTGCAAATACATTTCTTTTTCAATTTCTGTATGCTCAATTTGTTCTAAAACCCAAGGTTTATCTCCTTCTTTTGCGTACGAAGAAAAATACTCTTTATTCTCCTCAATTAAGTGCCAAACCATATCTTCTTGAACCACAATCTTAAATGTTTCTTTGGGAACAGGCTGCAACCCTTCCTCAGCAGGAACAGGCCCCGGATTCTTTTCGGGTTCGGCTTGCGCACCGATGTTATCTTCTTGCCTTTAACGAAAGATAACATCAGCCCTCTCGATTTACTAACATTATGGAGCTAAATCCCTTCAACCATTTGGCTTTCGGCCCGCTACCTAACTGTCTACGCTTAAAGGCTAAAGTTACCTTTAGCCCTCCAAGACTCGCTACGAGTGAATGGCTAGTTCTTACTCGGCGGGAATCCCACCCGCTATATGATACGACCTAGGCTCGGCCGTACACGCACCCGTTAGCACAACAAAGAATGTACGACTACTCTACATCAACTAATAAAGTATCGTAGGCAATTTCAATATTCAGACCCTCCAACTTTAGTCTATCTTCTAAAGCCTTTAAATCATCGAAACTAAAACCATTTATGTGGGTAAGCAAAGTTTTTTTCGGATTGAGTTTTTTTATAATTTCAATTGTCTCAGAAAAAGTACATTCTTCTTTTAAAACTGGATGATTTACATCAACAAATCTCTCTCTAGTAGAAGGGTGATATTCTAATACACCAATCGGTAAAATTGCGAGGTCTATCCCATCAAATCTATTATCAGGGTTCCAGTTACTCAGTTCGTCAGGAATAATCAAGATTTTGTAATCTGTATCCTGTACCAAAAAGCCATAAGCATAGTCTTCAACCAATCTAAAAGGTGTTACTTCTACATCATTAAAGTTCACAGATTTTCCATCTGCTATAATATGAATTTTTATGTACCCCTTGTCGTTTAAGAATTCAAGATGGTCTCCAGTTCCTAGGAAACGTTTAATATCATTTCCTACTTGTTCAGGAAGGAATACATCAGTTCTCGTATTCTTTGGTGGGTGATTGACATAATTTGCGTTTAACTGTTCCAATACTCTTCTCCCCATAACGTGGTCTGGATGCCAATGCGAGTAAAATAGTCCGTTTATTTCTGTGATTTGTGAACGATTTATTTGCATATTTATATCTTCTGAGGTGTCAAATAAAAGATTAGGTCCGTGTATAAATAAGCTAGGGCAAGAACGACTGTATGGAACACCCTTTTCTCTTGCTTGGTGGCAAACCTCACATTTACACAAAGGTCGTGGAACAGCCATTGGACCAGCCGTTCCTAAAAATTCAATTTTCACTTTAATTTTCCTCCATTGCTCTTTTTCTATATTGTTCTTCAACTAAACTCCCATAAAGCATAATAATAAAGGGTTTACTTTTGGGTGCAAAACATCAATTCACAGCCCAAAAAGAAACAATAAACACAAGATTATTGCAGTAAAATTCACATATACTTTCACAAGAAAAGAGCTTGAGTTATATCAAACTCTTTTTTAGTTATCTAATATTTACTTTTTAGGTTATGAGTGGATGAATTCAACAGCTTCTTTTAACAAATCAGTAAAATCAGCAGGGAAGAAGTGACCTAAACCCTCTTTGACTATCAATTTGCATTGAAAGTTATTTTCCTCAAAAAGTTTAACTAATTCAACGGTTTTATTATAAAAAGGATCTTTATCTCCAGTGATAATGCAGCCCTTAATTTTTTTCCCATTTACCATTAGTAACCTTTCCAAGGAAGCCACATCCTGAATGGCTGGAATAACTGCTATAAATCCTTTTGTTCCAAGAATATTTCCATTTAAACTTAGTTCAACCGCTAATTTCCCGCCTTGTGATGCACCAGCAAAAATATCCTGTTTTGTATTATATTTTTCTTTGAAATCGCTGAATAATGCCGATATCTCTTCACCAGCAATTTTTTGATTGTCCCAGCAATAAGCATTGTATCCAAAGACCTGAGATGACTGCGGAAATGCAAAAAGAAAATCGTCTAACAAACCATTATCAAACCAATAAGGAGCGAAATCTTTTACATTAGACCCCCGCCAATGCAAACAAAATAATCCTGTATCTGATTTATCATTTCCATAAGTAAACAGTTGAGGTTGAGATATATATTTATGTTTTTCAAAAATTTGCTGGCACTCATTTACGATCATTTTAAATTCTTCGTTGTTTTGAAGGGTATTTAAATCTTTGTCACGAATTAGAGTCAATGGGTTCCACCATATTCCCTTTTTTAATCCTTCTTTCAGAACTGCGATGGCGTTTTCTTGGTTTCCTTGTATAGAATAAACACAAGACCTCCAAAAGATTGTTTTATCTAATCTTTCGGGAAATTCCACCTGTGCCCTTTCAATTAGTGAATGAATCTCATTATATTTCCCCAGCTCAAATAAACTAAAAAGTTCTTTTTGAAGCTCAACGAACCTTGTTTCCGACACGGTATTCACACTCCTCATCCTTTTTTAAAATTATAATTCGTAAACTTGGACAATTACTTTTAATATCCTACTTGTTCAAATACCCTGCTTCTTTAGCCAAATAAGGAATTCAACAAAAAAAGCGTTAATCCTCCCTGGATTAACGCCTACATGAATAAAGTGTTTATTTGTTGTCTTCTAACCAATCCTTTGCCTCTTCAATATCATATGTTTTTAATACCAACTTTTTTAGTTCTCCTCCGTTGTTTTTAAATATTAAAATTGCTGGAGCTTTTTCTATATCATATTTTGGATATTTTTCTTGTGCTACCTTCAGACGAGTTAAATGCTCATATTCAATTACAGTATCCCCAACATATTTTACAAACGTTTCACTTATATTCTCTTCACCAGAAACAATTATTATTGAATATGTGGCGGTTTTTTTTTCAGATGAACAAGCTGCCAAGATCATTACCAATACAAGGAGAACAACAATTCCTAGGTTCCTCATAAGTTCCTCCAATTAAGTTACAGTTTATTATGCAAACCTCTATTAGTAGATACCTACTTTCTATCTAACTTCATTATAGGTTAAGACTTTTACGCAAGTTACGAAGAGGAATACTAGATTTCACCTCATATCGCTATTATGTCTAATTAACCTTATAATTATAAAAAAGAGAATAAGAGAGGAGAAATAAATGCTTAAGAAAATTAATATATTTATCATTATACTCCTTTTTACATTAACTGCTTGCACCCCAAACAGAATAGCAGATATTGGCGAGGTCAACATGAATGAAGAGCTCGTGAATTCTGCAAGGATTATCCAGGACACAAGCGAAGGTAGTATTCTTGTTGATAGTACCTTCTATTCAATCGATAAGGCAGTAATTGGTACGACTTCTGGTAAAAAAATTACTGCCCAAGATCTTCAAGCTGGGAGCCTAATTAATTTAAAAACGACAGGAGAGATATTGACATCCTTCCCAGGACAAGGGGAAGCAACTAAGGTCATCCTCTATGATGACAAGAAAAGCCAGGAAATAAGCGAAGCGGTTCGTTATATCCTCGAACATCAACCTATGGGAAAAATCATTTCGCCATATTTACAAAAAATAACGGATGATCAACTAATCATTCATTTTTTCGAATGGACTATAAACGGGAAAAAATACGAAGCTACTCTTAATTTAAAAAATAAGGATTTAAAAGTATTAGAGATTAAAAATGAGTTTGCCGAGAAGTTAAAAGAAGAACAGGAGAAAGCGCTCAAAGATAAAAAAGATTTTATGTACACTGGATACATCACAAAGGTTTTACCAAAAGGATTCCGTATCAACAGAGTCGATTTTACTTTTGACAAGTCGATCACTTTCAAAAACCCAAAAGGAGAAAGTCTAAAATTAGAAGATTTTCAGGTCGGAGATTACGTGACAGCGTACCATTCCCGCACATCAACAGAGACATTCCCGTTTAAAGGAACACTTTATCAACTAGAACAACTTATGAATAACACGCCATCTACTGATTGGGTAAAGTCCTTAACTGAAAGTGGCCAATTTATTGAACCTGTCATCATGGATAATTGGCAGGAGCAAGATGGCACTAAAACGGTCAAAATAATTGATATAAAGAAAACCAAGAAGTTCCTATACATCGTGAATTACAATCATAAAACAGGAAAACAAACCGTCAAAGAGATTCCGAATAAATAGGAAAAAGTGACAGACAAAATTATATGTCTGTCACTTTGTTTTGTGAAAAATTTGTTTTACATATTCAATTAATATTATCCACAACAAATAAGCCGCATATTCGTAGCCTACCATTCTCTCTACTTACATTATACAACTATTTATAAATAATTTATAGACTACTCTTTTTATGATTACAATAATATACTGTTATACACAAATCAAAAAAAGAGGTGTATCAGTATGAATGACAAAAAAGATGTCTTAGATAATGGTCCTTTTTTTCATGGTACTAAAGCAGAATTAAAAATTGGAGATTTATTAGAACCACAGCATTTATCAAATTTCCAAGATAAAAAATCTAACTATATATACTTTACAGCAACATTGGATGCTGCTAAATGGGGTGCTGAATTAGCAACATCCAA
Organism: Bacillus sp. ISL-41; assembly: GCF_018613235.1. GTDB lineage: Bacteria > Bacillota > Bacilli > Bacillales > Cytobacillaceae > Mesobacillus. The sequence continues at coordinate 16,123 of NZ_JAGGQP010000014.1, read as the reverse complement.
TTTAAAAGAAAGAATTTTCATTGTAGAACCATTAGGTGATTTTGAAAACGATCCGAACTTAACTGATAAAAAATTTCCTGGCAATCCAACAAGGTCCTATAGATCTAAATCCCCTTTGAAAATAGTAGCAGAATTAAGTTCATGGGAAAGACATTCCGATGAAGAAATAAATCATATGCTTTCAACTTTAAAAAAGTTACATGAACAAGGAAAAGCTGTAATACACGATTAATCCTTCAAATTTGATTAGTTTATACTTTCGGCTTTTGTATGCAAAGATGTACAAAAGCCGAATCTTGAATGTTCCAACTAAACCACGTTTTTTCACTAATCTGCCCTGTTCATTTAATAAGAAACAAGCTGGTCCTTCGCTCATTTATTTTCCCTCAATTTCAAGGGGCTTACTCACCTACCATACCGTCCTTATCAGCATCGTGCATATAGGGATATAACCAATGATCACTCGTTATTGGCATACTGAAACCTGCTGCTTTTGCTTCTTTAATCGTAACCTGTCCATTACCGTTTGTATCAACACTAGAAATTTCACCGTTTGTGTTTGAACCAGTTGAATCTGAAGACTCACTGCCTGTTAAACCGAGTGATGCGTTTGCTTTATCAGGGTTCACATTGTCAAATGTATCAATGATCTCGTTACCCATTAAAGTATAGGTATACTGATAACTTGAAGGAATTTGCGTTTCTGTATTCGGATATGTGATGATTGCTTCAAAATTAGTTGCTCCGCCAGCGTCCCGGATCACTTTTTCCATATAAGCCTGGTCACCATGACGGTTGAGCGCACTATCTTGTGGGGTAATATTATAAGCATTCGATACCCCTCCGAGAGAATCAGCAATGATATGTCCCTCATCAAAAACGTCATTTTCGACACCAGGAACCTTTGCTTCATCAGAGTAGTATCTGCCAGAAGACAGTACTGGTTCGTTAAGGTCATCTTGTAGAATGATTTCGTCAGCTATGACACGTACTAGTTGCCCGTATTCATTAGTGAATGCCCAATATTCACGGTCCCCATAACCAATGTCAACGACGACGTTAGGTTCACGATATCCTGACAAATCACCGCCATCAACTTCAATAAGTATGTATCCTGAGAACAAGTCATCATTTGGTTGGGTTGGTGTTTCCTCTACTTCTGGTTCATCAGCCACCGTTGTGGTAGTTTCTTCTTTTTCACTATTTGTATTAACTGTAGTTACTTCTTGTTGATCCGTTTTTCCATCTATATTAGATGTATCCTCTACTTCGCTACAACCAACCATCAAGATGATGGATAAAAGTAAGATTAAATAGTTCATTTGCTTTTTCATTTTATAACTCCCCAGTTTCATATTGGTACTCTTCTTTTTAGCACTATCGACTCAACCCTGCATTCGAATAAATATCAATTAGTGAGTTTAAGAGTTGATAAGGAAATACAAAAAATAAATCCCATCTCATTAGTTGAGAAGGGATTATTCATAATTTAATACCATGGAAAGGTCTACTAAGTGAGGTGCTTAATCTATCCTTGTGGGGGATTACCTTCACTTCCTCCACTATGAGGAGTGGTATAATACTGATTTTTCATTGTATCAGATTCGATACCATGGTTGTGGCGTGGCTCTGGAGGAACAGCCCCATTTTTCTTTTCCAATATCAAAGCAATAATGATTAAAACAATTAACGGTGCTCCAATTATCAACCAAATCATCTTTACCACCTCAATTATAGTATAAAGTGATTGGTATTAATTGTAAATGCTTCTATTACCCTATTTTTCTTAAAAAAATACTATGATTCCTTCTACTCCCCCAACCAATACAATGAAACAATATCTTTTGTTTTGAAAATCGATGTTCATTCAGAGACAGTCGCCTTGCATGGTCAGCGCTAATTCAAGTGTATTTTCAAGGTAAGGCAGAGATGATTTGCTTTATCTTACGTTTCCTGTTATGATGAATAAGAATTATTTTTGTTCGGTGTAAAGGATAGTATAAGTATCAAACTTTTCGTCTTGATGATCACTTTGGGCAAGGATAGTAATACGTTGTGCGATAACGCACTAGGAGGCAACAAAAATGGAACAAGGTACAGTTAAATGGTTTAATGCAGAAAAAGGCTTCGGATTCATCGAGCGCGAAGGTGGAGACGACGTATTCGTACACTTCTCTGCTATCCAAAGTGAAGGTTTCAAATCTTTAGACGAAGGTCAAAAAGTTACTTTTGACGTTGAGCAAGGTGCTCGTGGAGCTCAAGCTGCTAACGTTCAAAAAGCTTAATTTTAAATCGATTATTTAAAACAGGCTCTCTTTAGAGCCTGTTTTTTTATATTAATTTTCAATAAAAAACCCCGCTCAAGATCTGAGCAGGGAGATGGAACCGGTAATGTAAAAAAGATTTAAAGATAAAAAGGTTTGTTACCAGTATAACATACTGAATTTACAATAGGCGGATTTTCTTAAATTATATTTTTATTTCTTTCACAATTAGGTTTTATTCCTGAACACACTGCTCATATATACTACTTCAAAATAGCTAAAATCGAATCCTTAAAACTATCATATACATCTGACCAAAGAACTGGATCCTCTGTATACCTGTTTCTTAAAGAACCAAAGGCTTCTTTTTGTTTCTCCGCAAAGGAGAGATCCTCTTTTGGCGGCAATGCAGCACGAACTTCATCAACGATCTGCTGAGCTTTAGGTGCTCGAGGTCCCCACTTACCAAGTAAATGTCCTTGATTATTAAAGATTAAAATCATAGGAATTGCACGACCACCGTTTGTTAAGTGACGATCAATCAAATCTGTATCTGCATCACGTAATGCAACGCGCATTTCAATATCTGCAGCTTCAGCCAATTTGCGAATAACGGGATTAATCATCATGGCATCTCCACACCAATCCTCTGTAATCGTTAAGAAATGGAGTTGACTTTGTTTTAACTTTTCAGCAAATCCATCTGCAGGAAGATGAAATTGTTCATATACAGCAAAACTTTCCTCTTTTAATAAACCCATTTCATTCATATAAGTTTGAATTGATTTTCCCTCTTCAAAAAACTGTTGTTCTGTTTTCATCTAAATGCCACCTTCATTTCTATGTTTATTTACATCCTCTATACACTTAGATTAATTGCTACTCACTATCTTGCTTTAATGAAATTCAATTAATCTTTAAATAGATTTTACTAACTCAAGGATTAAATCAAATAAATTCAGTAAAATTTCAAGGTAATTTTCGTTAACGTTTCCTCAATTGAATTGCCTTTATTTTCTTGCAACTCTCTCTCAAACTCATCCAACGGAATAATGATGTTCTCGACCCCTACCATAGCTAAAGGCCCAAAGTTTGGTTGATAGTAAAATTGCACTGCTTTTATATCATCCATCAATTCTCTCTGGAATAGAAAATACAATATGCTGACAGCTACGCGGGTTAATACTTCCTTATAACTCAAATTAATACCACTTATGGTTTGGGCATCTGTAAAACTAATTTGCAATAATTTATTCCCGCTTGAATAAGAATATCTAATCAAAGCTTTTTGATCATCTTCTAATAAATCATTAATGTAGTCTTTATCAATTATAGACTCTCCCACATTATCTATCTTATATTTACCTTGATAAACGAAATTCAAATCATCACTTATTTGTTGGACATTTTCATATTTCTCACCTTCTGAAGTCACTGAATGAAACCATAATCTTATATCCTGGATTTGCCATGCTAAATAAAGAAGCAGTATTACAGATAATATTAGTAAAGCATTTCGTTTGCTTTCGGTTATTTTTCCATTTTTTTTCGATTTCACCTTTTATAGGCCCCTTGGACTTTATTTCATATAATGATATTTTTATAGCACAATTACAGATTCACCTACGATACTCCCACGCACAAAGAGCAAGATGAGCCAGATCTATATTTAGGCTGCAAATTTCAAAGGAAGTACCTGTTTCTTCAATAAGATTGGATAGATTTTAACTCTCTTCCAACCAAATTAGCGGATACGGGGTGTAGTTCCAATTCTCTTGCCCAAACTGAAAGCTGGCCGATATGATGAATTTCGTGTGCGATAATATGGTGAAGTATATCATTCACATTGTATTCTTCTTCATCCCAAGGTACACTTAAAATCAGTTCTTTCAAGTCAGATAGGTCTGTTTTTAAAAATCCGGCTAATTCAATACGTAATTGATCTGAAAGAGACTTAACCTTTTCAAGTGTATTATAATCAGCAAACTGAAAAACCACATCCTCTTTCCCCTGAATACCACGAATCCAACTATATTCCACATCAATTATATGGAAAAGTGTATATAAAATCTTCCCAACTCCACCTTTACGATCAATTAACAACTCTTCAATTGTTAATTGATTACACCAGTCAAACCACTCATCTCTTACCTGCCAGTTATACTCAAAGAATTTAATCATTGTACACACTCCAAATTCAGTTACACTATATATTTCGATTTAAAGATAACCATTCCTTCTTGAAGCTGTTTCATTATTTCTAAACAAAAAATGCCACCCATTAATGGCAGCACAATTATTAGAAACGAAACCTATAGGCCGAGTACATTCCGCACAATCTGATGAAAGTGTATGTTTTATCTACTTTTTTTCTTACCAATGTAAAGTAAGTGCGTAGAAATACCAAGAATATAAGGGTCCGCAGCTTTTTCTTTTATTAAATCAATGATTTTTCTTACTTCTTGATCACCTTTATCTCTCCAGTAATTCCAACTATCCTCGTTAAGGATCGCTACTGGATTTGAACCTATTAACTCCAAAGTTTCAAACCCTTGTGATTCCATAAAAGGAATGATTTCTTCAATATTAAAATAATACGCCCCTGTAAAACGTCCCTCATCAGCGTGGTTAAAGCAACCTGTTTGAGAAAACTGAACAATGGTATCCATATTATCATTCGGCTTCCAATTCTCCGGATTTATCAGCGATGTAAGTATGTGCCTAATTCTTGGCATAAAGGCAACGAAAACAAGTCCACCCTCTTTTGTTACTCTATTTAACTCTCTAACAGCCTGTATACGTTCATCTTCTATTTGCAAATGATACATAGGACCAAGCATAAGCGATGCGTCGAATTTTTCATCTTTAATCATATTAAGATCTCGGGCATCCGCAGCATAAAACCCTTCAAATAGTCCTTCTAATTTCAGTTCTTTTGCTTTATCTTTTGCAATTTCAACTAATCGATGGGTTAAATCCGTGAGTATTACCGTATAACCTTCTTTAGCAAGTTCCATTGAATATTTGCCTGGCCCAGCACCATTATCAAGGACATAACCTGTTTGGGGCATATATTTTTTTATATAATGCCAATTTACTTGGAATTCAATTGGTTCATGCTCTAACCTTCCCCACTCATCAAATTGATTGTAATAGTTTATGATCTTACTCAATACTTTCACCTACACTCCATTTTTTACCTTTTACATTCAACGTAAGAGTATTTAAATCCTTCTTAAAGAAGCTGCTACGTTCGTATAATAAAGAATTCTGGCTTATTACTCGATAACTTTTACTTATTTGCACCCAGTTTTGGAGGTAATAATTTCTGAAAAGGTCCAGAATATGTTACTTCACCCTTTTTCCCAACTTCGATATTTTGATAAGTTTTCTTATCGACGCAAAAAATTACGCCATTATCAGGTAATGAAGCTATTTCAAGTAATTTATCAGCGGATTTATTTTTTAGGTCACTATCACTTACATTTTTAATTACGAGTATAGGATAGCTATTATCCTTTCTTTCTGCCTTTTGAACAACTTTTCCCAGTAAGAAAAATATTAGGTTGCAATAATTCCTATACATTTAAAACCTTCGGAAATCCATTTAGAACCTACTGCTCTTACTGCACTAATCTGCATTTTTTGCTTAGTAAGGCATTCAGCAAAAAAGTGAATTAATCCTTACTTGATCAACTCACCCGTCAATGAATAAGGTACTTACTTTTCAACCCATATTGCCTTTGTATAAGCTATACTCAGTCCCGCTCTTTCCATATTATTTTGACTGACGGAACCGAATTTTGCTTGTCCAATAATTAAATCACAGTTTTGTAGAATTGCTTGGTTGATACGATGCTTTATTAATGCACTTTGTATTCCTTTATTTCTAAAAGTCGGTAATGTTGCCGCTGCAGCTAAAGTAGCTATCTGGTTTTTTATGAACAAAACTCCAATTCCGGCAGGTTCGTTTTCATAGCTGGCTAGATAAAATGTCCAATTTTTTATGTTATAAAGTATTTCATTATTTTGTGCTATTCCAATTTTTAAGAACGCTGGCATTTCGAAACCCTTTGTGTAGATTTTAGCAAAGGTATCAAATTCGTTAAGTTTTAACTTACGAACAAGGATTTTTTGTTCATTTACTTCGTAGCTTGTTTCTTCTTCGTTAGAGAGTGGAGCATATAGAGTTGTATGAAAATCATTATGATAAAAACCAGTTTCACTGAGGTGGGTTAGTAATTCTGGAGAAGTATGTGCTGGAGTTAATTCAAATCGAACAGGAATCTCTTTTTGCTTGTAAAAATCAATGATCTTACCTATTTGCTTTTGATCTCCTTCTTTTAGACCCTTGACCGTATTGAAGGATGAACCAGGTATGTTTTTTACAGAGAATGCAGTTGCATTGCCAAACTTTTGAATATGAACCTTCATTGGGTTCCCATCTATTTTACCCATTTCTGTTAACCTAGAGCTTAAAGTATCAATCTCTGAAATCTCCAATCTCTCAGCAAATCCCTTATTAACAACTAAACTCATTCCCACAACTCCTTGAAAAAGATAATTAGTGCTATATTACTTCCACAGTGACATTAATATCTCTCTTTGATGAGCTGACTCTCCATTTTTTATTAAGCGCTCAGCAAAAAAGGACATTAATCCAGCCCTGAGTAAACGCACCTGATCGTTTAAGTGCCTACTATACAATCTTTGACATCAATTTTACTTGAGTTCATTGTAAACAGTATTTAAATTTCTCTTATATCCATCGAGACCTGTCCAACTGGAATATTCTTCAGGTGTTTCTAGGGCTAAAATTTGTTCCAAAGGTTGTCTTTTTTCCATAGCACGACTTACCCTATCAGTAAGGTGATGTAAATAATTTAACATTAGATCTATTTGACTGTTTGTTACTAAGTTACCGTGACCTGGAACGATTCTTTGAATATCCAACTTAGAGATTTTTATTAAGTTATCAATAAATTCTTGAGAATTGTAAATGGGAGGATGAAGGTTCTCTAATACGATGTCACCCATAAATGCAATTTTCTCTTTAGGTAAATATAAAAAAGCGTCACTCGGAGTATGCCCTCCGCCAAAACAATAAAACTCAACGCTTCGAGTTTCACCATGAAGAACAAGTCTATTTTCAAAAGTCAGATTAGGGAGTACAATTCGAAGCTCAGGAATTGATTCATGGACCTTTTTCATTTCCTTTATTTGATTGTCAAGGCTTACTCGTAAAATTGGGATACGCTCAGCCTCTAATCTTTCCTCCAATTGATCCAGGTAATTTCTCATTTCCTCCATTTCTTTATTCGGATCAATGATTACATTTTTATCCCTATGTAACTCCCTTGTTTTAGCAGTTGAGATAATCGTTACATCTTCAAAAATTTGATTTCCAAAAGTGTGATCTCCGTGGTAATGACTGTTAAAAACATATTTAATTCTTTTTTGTGTAATTTTTTCCGCTAATCGTCGTAATTCTCTCGCAGCGGCTGGAGTTGTAAAGGTATCAAAAATGACAATTTCTTTGCCAATATCAATAAATCCAGAATTAGCCATCGCTCCTTCGCCTTTATTTGCAATGGCAGCATATACACCATCTGCGAGTTTCTCTACAGAGAAATATGGTGATTGTATTTTAGTTGAGGTCATTTATTTTATCTCCTTTAATCATTTTTTTTCGGAGACATAAAAAAAAGTATGAAAGGTCAATTTAATTCTTAGTTCCCTTAACTGCAACGGTATGGTATCCTCTTGAATCTGGACCTCTGACAAAAGATACTTCCTTAAACCCTGCTTTCTTCATAGACGGAATGACTTGATTTTCTGTAATACCTTTTATGCCTTCCCAGGTTTCGTCTTCTTTCCCGTCAGAAAAAGTAAGGATTAAAATTCCTTTTGGCCTTAGAACCCTAAATATTTCTGATAAAGTCGAAGGTATATCAGTCCAGAAATAAATAGTTTGGATACTGAAGATCGTATTGAAATTTTCATTATGAAAGGGCAGCTTATTGAAATTCGCTTGTACCAGTTTTACTCTTTTTTCGTATATTGCCTTTTTGTTTCTAATTCTTGCTGATCGAATAATTGTTGGAGAGATGTCTAAACCGACTATTTCTTCAGCTAAATCCTTTTCAAAAATTGATTTAATGGCATATCCTGCTCCACACCCTAACTCTAAAATCCTGTCCCCTTGTTGAATATTCATTAGGTCTAATGTCCAATTTGTTTCAGTCTTGTGCTGTCTTACCATTTTTTCACCAATATATGTACCTATAATTCCTCTCGGTGTTTTATATTGACTATCAATAAATTCTCTAGTTGTTTTGAAGAAACCCATACATAACTCCCCTTGAAATGCTCTAATATAATTCAACAAAGGTTGGGTAGACCCTTTCTAATCTTACTTAAATAACATTTATATGGTCAGCCAGACAAGCTATAAATGCTGCTTGCAACGGCAGCCGGAAATTAAACCATTTTCCTAATCGATTTACGCTTTTCTATTTATGATGTGCTTAGATTCTTCCCTGTTTTGTTCTTCCGACCTATGCTTTTGTAACTCTTTAATCTCTTTTTTCAATTCCTTTATTACCCGTGAGTCATCTATACCTTTTGCAACGGCTGTTTTAATAATTAGATAAAAAATAAATAAAAAAATTATGCCATATAGTAATTCCATACTAAGTCTCCTAAAATGGTTTTTCTCTTACTGAAAGGCCTCGGCTGTTTCAACCATTCTTTCCTTGCTTCCGTTTTCTTCTGAATAGGATGTCAAGATGTAATGATAATCGCCTTCTCTCCAATGAATCGAGGACCCAGGTCCCTCTATAAAGAAACCCTTGTTTCCGTTAACGGTAACATCCTCTCCCTCAAAATTGTATTCAACTGGGGGTGGTTGAATAGTCAATGAGAACTGCATTCCTCCATCTTCCCCTTTGAAGATCACCTCGTTTATAATTGTTTCGTGAGGAGGAGTAACTCGTTCGTAATCTACTATGGTCATTGGAAATTTCGTCGGAAGCTTTGGAGCGATCCCTTCCTCTTTTAATTCTTCTTTAAGTGCCGTATGGTCAAAACTTTGCTCTTTTTGACTGCATCCTAATATGATCAAAGGAACTAGTAAAAATAATATAGACAATACTCTTTTCATGATTATCCCCCCTTTTAAATTAACTACGTTTTATTTAAGTAAACGTTTCATTCAGATACAAAAACGTTAACGAATTGATTTAACTTTACTCCCTAGTGTGGATAAGAAATCATCCCACGTTTGCTTTATTCCTAAATTTTAAATTCAGCCAAACAAGTAAAATGGAAATAATAAAGACAACAAAACTCGATATAAAAAATCCATTTGCATAAGATGGAATTTCTTCCTCTGGTACTCTGTCATTTATCTCCATGGCATAAAAATACACTCCAATACCCTCGCCATCCACATTTGTTCCAAGAGACCTTAGATCTAACCCTTTGTTAAATAATAATACTGCAAATAAAAATAGAATAACTGCGATGACCCAGCGACTAATCGTATTCATTTTTCCCACTCCTTATCATCACTTGGATACTTTGCCATAGAAATCATCAAAACTTATTCAACAATATACATATTCAATTGATTACCCTTCAACAATTGCAAGGTATTTCAGAATTTCTCCTTCAAATTCTACGATTAAAATATCTCCTCTTTCCTTGGCTGAGAAAACCTTTGCACCAACAGGAAGTTTATTCGCCATCTCATCTTTGAAATCTGCATTAGCATCATTTATTGTTTTTATTTCACCAATCTGGACGTCTTTTGTTAAAGACAATTCTTCAACCCAATCAATATTAGTTTTGTAGATTACACCATCATACTGAAAAATATCAGCATTTGGGTCCAATTTTAAGACTTCTTCAGCATCAACTCTATCAATAGATACTCTCGTCGTTTCTCCTCCATTAGAACATCCAGTAATCGAAAATAATGCTAATGCGAGCAAAACATGATAAAACTTATGACTCAACGTAATCCCCCCATATTTAGACGGTAGTTTCTTTACCAAAAACTAACTCTTCGACTAAAACCTCCAAACAAATCGAACCGTTTTCTGCAATACCGGACCGGTCTTTGCTCCTGTTTACATGCCTCATTATTCATTCTACTCCAGTCTGATAGATTCCTTTATTTTCCTACCACGAGATTTGTAACTGAAAGTTGAGGTTGTGTTTATTTTCATCGTTTATGATGTTCATTGTTCAGGGCTCATTCCGAATACTGTATCTGATTGGTCTGGAAAGAGTGCTGAAGATGGATTTAGAAAAGAACATAGGAGGCCAAATTCATGAAGAAAATGCTTTATTCCATCACAGACTGGGTTTCAACGAAACGCGGAATGTGGATTACCATCATTGCCTGGCTGGTGCTAATGCTAGGCTTAAGTGCAGGCCCGCAGCTTGGTGATTACAAAGTGAACAATTTTCAATCTCTGCCGGATGAGGCAAAGTCTATCATCGCGCAGCAAAAAACGGAGGAATTTTTCCCAAATGAACAGGGTACTCCTGGCATTCTCGTTTTCCATAATGAGAACGGGGATATTAATCTTGATGAAGTAAATCAAATCCTGGATGGAATTATTTCAGATGATATCCAAGGAATCAAGAACATCGTTGATACTCGTTCCCTTCCGCCGCAGGCGCTTAGTGGTTTTATATCCGAGGATCAATCCACGATGATTGTCCCAATGGAACTTGAACAAGGGCTCGGCAATGACGAGTATGCTGAAATCAATGACCGGGCAACGGAAATTGGGACCGGAATTGCTGATAAGCTTGAAAGTACAGCTTTCTATATCACTGGTCCGGCCGGGATTTCTGGTGATACCATCAAGCTTTTTGAGCGGGCAGATTTCGTGCTGTTATTAGCAACTGTGGGCATCATCCTTGTCCTGCTGATTGTGATTTATCGTTCGCCACTGTTGGCGATCATTCCATTATTGGCTACTGCCATTGTCTATCAGGTCGTGAACCAGATTGTTGCTCTTTTGGGAGCAGGCGGACTTGAAATCAATAACCAGACAACCTCGATCATGAGTATCCTGCTTTTCGCGGCCGTTATTGATTATTCTTTATTTGTATTCTCGCGTTTCCGCGAAGAACTGAACCATTATGAAAATAAATTTGATGCGATGAAACATGCCATGCGTGCGACAGGTGAACCGGTCTTTTTTGCCGGCGGAACGGTGCTGGCTGCGATGCTTATCCTGCTGTTTGCTGATTTCCGCGATTATCAGAACTTTGCTCCAATTTTCGGAACGGCGATGTTCTTCATCATGCTCGCTTCCGTGACACTGGTGCCTGCATTATTCACCTTATTCGGACGCAAGGCATTTTGGCCGAAGGTGCCTAAGTATGGTGTTGAAACAGAGGTCAAGCATGGAGTCTGGGGACCGATTGCCAGATTCGTTGTCAACAAACCAGGACTTTCAGGAGGTCTGGTCGGAATAATCCTGATAGTCACTGCCCTGAACGTTTTCAATTTGGAATATGAATTCGACATGGTGAAAAGCTTCCCAGAGGATTTGCCTTCCCGTGTTGGCTATGAAATAGTGGAACAGAGATATGATAAAGGTGAGCTAGCTCCTGCTACTCTATTGATAGCAGCTGATAATTCATTAACAGAAGCAGATGCTCTCGAGATCACCGAGAAGCTGAAGGATGATGAGGAGATTGCTTCTGTCCGCCTATCGGTGATCACGGAAAACAATGAAGCTGCCAAGTTCAGTATTGCTCTCGCGATGAATCCATACTCAGTAGAGGCAATGGACTATATGGAAGATTTGCAGAAGAAAACACCAGAAATTCTTGACGAGTTAGGTTTTGAGGCTGAGGCGTTTTATAGCGGTGTCACTCCAAAGCTGGTCGATGAACGCGAGTATAATAATGGTGACATCATTAAAATCGTTTTGCTTGAAACGGCTCTGATTCTTGGATTGCTCGTGGTCTTGACTCGCCGCTTGAAAATGCCGATCTATATGATGGGAACGATCCTGCTTTCCTACGTATCTGCATTAGGTCTCGGCGTATTCCTGATCGATGTGCTATTTGGGTATGATGCCATCAGCACCCGAGTGCCGGTTTATGCATTCATTTTCCTCGTCGCACTCGGAATCGATTATAATATAATTTTAGCGTCCCGCTTTATCGAGGAACGCGAGAAACATAATGTGAAGGAAGCACTTGAAATTGCTATTCGAAATACAGGCGGCGTTATTTCATCCGCAGGGATCATTTTGGCGGCAACGTTTGCAGCCCTGACAACGATGCCTATTGCTGACCTGTTCATCTTCGGATTCATGGTAGCGATTGGGATCCTGATCGACACCTTCCTTGTCCGCGGCATGCTGCTGCCTGCATTGATTCTTTTCTTTGAAAAAGATAAGCAAACCAGTCCGGAGATTCAATAAGGAATAGAGAGGGCCTCCTCTCTCATTCCCCTTATAGGAGGCTGAAGTATGAGAATTTTGGTTGTTGATGATGATATTAATATTCAAAGACTCGTAACCATCCATTTAACCCAGGAAGGATATCAGGTTTTCAGGGCAAACGATGCCGAGGAGGCGTTAACGTTGCTTGAAAACCAGAATGTAGACCTGGCGATTGTTGATGTGATGATGCCTGGGATGAACGGGTTCGAACTGACAAAGATTTTGACCGATGACTGGGAGATTCCCGTCATCCTCCTTACCGCAAAGGGCCAGTTAAGTGATAAAGAAGAAGGATTCCTGTCAGGCAGCGAAGATTATATTGTAAAACCATTTGAAGTGAAGGAGCTTTTATTCAGAGTGGCCGTTGTCCTGCGGAGGATGAAGCGTGCCATTGATTCGATCATTCTCGCCGGGAATATGAAAATTGACCGCAACAGCTTTGAAGTGGAAATCAATCAAGAAACGATTCTTTTTCCGTTAAAGGAGTTCGAGCTGCTGAGCATTCTCGCCTCACGGATGAATAAAACCACTCCCCGCGCGTCATTGATTGAACAGGCCTGGGGTGCGGACTATGAGGGCAGTGAACAAACGCTTAATACTCATATCAACCGTATTCGCGACCGGCTTAAAAAGCATCAAGCTTCAGTTGAAATCCAGACGATCCGCGGAATTGGTTACAGATTAGAGGAATTGAAATGAAAACATTGTACCGGAAATTCATCATCGCAACCCTTCTCATCCTAGGAATCAGTATCGTGATTGCCTTCATTTTGGCCAATTGGGTCTACATGACCTCGACAAGAGAACGGATTGACTTACAGAATGTAAAGGTTGCTGAAGAGGTTGCATCGAGTCTTGAGCAAATGCACTCGACAACCCATATAAGTTTCACGGGCTATCTGGACTCAATCAGCAAACTGGGTTATCAACTTTATGTGGTAAGTGAGTCGGGGGAGGAATTCTTCTTTGGCGAACCTTTTTCGAAAAAGAACCTTCCAAATGAGGCTTTGAAAGTTGTTGAGGATAAAAAAATCTATCATGGAATGGACAATTCAACCTCTCCTTGGATGATGATGAGCCATTTTTCGAATCAGCTGGATAATACCGTTGGTGTTCCCTTTACGATTGGAGATGAGAACTATGGCTTATACCTGAGACCAAATAACAAATTGTTATTTTCCGACGTCCACGTCATTTTCGCCTGGTTTTTCGTCGCTGTTTCAATCGTCAGTATCACTGGGGTTATCTGGTTTGCGAAACACCTGATCCAGCCGATCACCAAGCTGACGGAAGCCACCAGGGAAATCACCAGAGAAAACTTCAATTACCCCTTGAACATCCATCGAAGCGATGAAATCGGCCAGCTTGCCGAAAGCTTCAGTCGGATGCAGGTTCAATTGCAGCACAATGATGAAGCTCGGAAGTCCTTCATCAACAATGTATCGCATGATTTTCAGTCACCATTGATGAATATCCAGGGTTATGCGGAGCTTTTAAAAACTCAGGCGCTCGATGAGGAGCACCTTGAATATGTCGATATTATCGACCAGGAATCGAAACGGCTGTCTAATTTGACGAAGCAGCTGCTGCTTCTTACCTCACTGGATCAGAAATCGTATCCAATGAAGCTTGGCGTCACAAGGATTGACACACAAATCAAGGATACGGTCAGAAGGCATCAATGGCGGCTGGAGGAAAAGGAGATTGAAATCTCCTACCATCTCCCCCCTGTCTCGATTCTGGCTGATCCGGAGCTATTAATGACAGTCTGGGACAACCTGCTCACGAATGGTATTAAATACAATCAAAGCGGCGGCAGTATTTTTATCCAGATTACCCGAAACGACGACTTTGCCACGGTCACCTTCAAGGACACCGGAATCGGCATGAACGAGGAACAAGCTTCAAAGATCTTCGAACGCTTTTACCGTGTCGACGCGGCGCGAAAGAAAGATGGAACAGGGTTAGGCCTGTCGATTGTCAAACATATTATTGAATTACACAACGGAAAAATTGAAGTGGAGAGCGAGATTCAAAAAGGAACGACTTTTACGATAAAGCTCCCTATAGAAAAACAGACGGAGGAATAAAAAATGGAACAAACTTGGAGTATTAGACTTATACGATTTGCAGCGATCTTTGGACTCATCGGAACATTCATGGGCTCACACATGGCGGGTGCCGGCGACTATGCCATGCGCCCGATCCACGCCCACATCCTGTTAGTCGGCTGGCTATCCGTATTTGCCTGGGGAATCTTTTACAAAAACTATCAAATCAAATCTAAAAAACTAGTAGCCATTCATTCTATTACCGGCATGATCGGTTCTCTCGGACTCACCATTGGAATGTGGATGTACAATATTAACCCATTCAACCTTGATGATACATTGGTGATGGTCCTGTTTATTGTCGGCGGCTCCTTGTTGTTGGTTGCCTTTATTCTGTTTGTGGTTGTTACTTTTTTCATTGAAAAAACAGGAAAGTAAGAATGTAAGAATAGACTGCACTTAAAAATAAGAAATGACCTACTAATCTGAGAGTAGGTCATTTCTTTTTGCTTGGGAGTTACCCATTTTGAATTTCCGTAATGCAGTTTCCGCCTATCAAATCAGAATCTTTCTGTTTCACTTATGAACAAATCCCCCCTCGCAAAACTGTCATATCCAGTTTTCTTGACAGCTTTGGCCTCTGCACCTTCAAACCTGTCACAATAACGTGCTTTTCTTGACAGCTTTGGCCCCTGCACCTTCAAACCTGTCACAATAACGTGCTTTTCTTGACAGCTTTAGCCCCTGCACCTTCAAACCTGTCACAATAACCGTGTTTTCTTGACAGCTTTAGCCCCTGCACCTTCAAACCTGTCACAATAACCGTGTTTTCTTGACAGCTTTAGCCCCTGCACCTTCAAACCTGTCACAATAACCGTGTTTTCTTGACAACTTTGGCTTCTGCACCATCAAACCTGTCACAATAACGAACTTATCTTGACAGCTTTGGCCTCTGTTCCGGCAAACCTGTCACAATAACGTGATTTTCTTGACAGCTTTGGCCTCTGCACCTTCAAACCTGTCACAATAACGTGCTTTTCTTTACAGCTTTGGCCCCTGCACCTTCAAACCTGTCACAATAACGAGATTTTCTTGACAACTTTGGCCTCTGCACCTTCAAACCTGTCACAATAACTTTGCTTTCTTGACAGCTTTGGCCCCTGCACCTTCAAACCTGTCACAATAACTATGCTTTCTTGACAGCTTTGGCCTCTGCACCTTCAAACCTGTCACAATAACTATGCTTTCTTGACAGCTTTGGCCCCTGCACCTTCAAACCTGTCACAATAACCGTGTTTTCTTGACAACTTTGGCTTCTGCACCATCAAAC
>NZ_JAGGQP010000013.1 GCF_018613235.1 Bacillus sp. ISL-41 | reverse complement strand
CCATAACTGATATGGATGACGAGGTTTTTTGGAGTTTCACCACAAAACTCGGACTTTACCGAATTTATGACTAAATGCTGGCTTAAATTTTCGGACATAGATTTCGATAAAGACTACCTCAAAAAGAAGCAGAGCTTCCATATGAAAGCCCCGCTTACACTACTGGTTATCTCCATCGGTCCCTGTTGTCCGTCCTTTTCCTGTTTCTTGCTGAATAGCAGGAATCACAGATTTGATAAGGGGAATCGACATGGATTCCCTTGCCGCAATGCCTGCATTTCTTTTTATAATTTTTGACTTCTGACTTTAAAAACTCATGAACATCGTCACTTAATTCAGTACGAACCCTTTCCCAATAAACAGCCTCCGTTTTTCTGCCAAGCTTATATAAAAACAGCAAATGGAGCCCAATTGCTTTATAAGAAAGCTCCAGTTCCTCCAGGGAGGCAGTTTTAACAGGCGGTTCCGGCAATTCTGCACCATCTACAATCGCTTTTATTGTTTCAAGCCATTGTTCAATAAGAGCTGGTTCTTTTGATGAAAAAGGAAGATGAAGAAATCCATACAGCTCCATCATCGGTAGTCTTGCCTCAATTTCAGTATCCCTGACGTATTCATAAAGCTCTCTTTCTTCCGACAGCGAAGCTTTGCTAGTCCCTTTAGGGCTCTCGAACTTATTCCATAACTCAAAGAAAACAGCAAGCGACCGGTGATATTTTTGAAACCTTTCAAAAATACCCGCAGTCGGGGCAATTGAAAATGTCTCTACCGGTTTATCTTCTTTTTCGAGCAGCTTTGTCATCAAGCCAATATCTGACGTAAAAGCAACCCGGCCGACATTGTAAATGCCTTTTCTGCCAGCACGGCCAGCTATTTGCTTTACTTCCTGGGAAGTAAGTCTTCTTCTCCTCGTCCCATCGAATTTTTCAGTTTCTAAAAAGACAATTCTCCTGATTGGCAAATTCAGCCCCATGCCAATAGCGTCGGTAGCCACAACTACACTTGTTTCTCCTTTGATGAAACGGTCAATTTGCTTTTTTCTTGTTTCTGGCGGCATGCTGCCATAAATCATGCTTACCTGGCGACCGCTGTTTTGCAGTTTTGAGGCATTCTCAAGCACCTGTTTTCTTGAAAAGCAAACAAGTGCATCGCCTTTCTTTGTATGCTTTAGGCTGAATTCTTTGTTTTCAACCTGGAGTGGAATATCACGGCTGTATTCGTAAATCTCTGCCACACCTTCATCCAGCAGGTCCATCATCATAGCCTTGATATTCTTGCTTCCGATAATATGGACTTCCTCTGCATTTGCTTTAGTGATGGCTTTAAACCAGGAAAACCCTCGATCCTTATCAGCAATCATCTGTGATTCATCAATGACGACCACTTCATAAAAGTCCTTTTCGTAAAACATTTCAACTGTACAGGAAATATGGTTGGCCCCCTCAACTGGCTTTTCTTCCTCGCCTGTTTTAAGGGAACATGGAACACCCTCTGTATTGAGCTTTTCATAAACTTCAAGAGCAAGCAGACGAAGCGGAGCCAGATACAAACCTGTTTTTGCCTCCTTCATCCTTTCAAGAGCATGGTGGGTCTTTCCCGTATTCGTTTCACCGATGTGAAGAATATACCTGACATTTCTTCTCAGCGAAGGATTGTATTCGCGTCCAAATATGTCCTCGAGCATACGTGCTTCTTCTTTCCTTTTACGTTCAAGCTCTGCCTGCTCCTCTGCCTTCCTGCGTTCCCTCTCTACAAGGTCTCTTTCATATATCGCCTGATGTGTACTTTCTTCATATTCAATTTCAGCGAGACGCAATAGGTCAGTTACATACTCTTCCTGCAGCTTATAAAGAAATCCATCTAAATAAACTTCTGCTAGATCGTTAATGATTCTTTTAGTCTCTGCAGCTGAAAGTTTATCCTCAAACACTTCCTCGTACTCGCTGATTAATTGCTGATCTAGATTCTTCATTACTTCTTCAGCAGAAATCTGCGTATAATACTCCAATACCTTGTGTTCAAAATGATACTGGTAGGTCTCATATTCAAAATAAAATCGTCCCCAGTTGGCTGTTTGATGGATTTGGCCGGTCAATTCATCAAAAAAGTCAACCATCATTCTGTAATCATCTGGATTGAAGGATCCAATCACGGTTAATCTTTCTTCCAGCATGTTTGTATCGATATCCTCAAACTTTTGATTTTCATTTAAGATTGTCTTTAATTCCTTTGCCATCTTATATCTTATTTTAAGATAGGCTGACTCTTGAAAGTCACTTAAAACCGTGTGAGAAACCTGATAAATTTTTTCCTTAATGCCTGCCTTTTGCTCAAGCATCCGGTCTTCCTCAGCTTTTTTGAGGAAATTCTTTCTCGCGCTGTTATAGTGTGTTTCCCAACTGAGTTCATCAATAGCGGACTTAATCCACTCTTTTGTGTTGAAGGGCTTAAAGTCTCTCATTTCATTCCTGAAAAGCTTATTGATCAACTTTCTGTCCACACCTTCAACCACATATCCCCGCTCACTTAAAAAAGCCTTCTTATCACGCTTCGAAAAGTCATTCGTAGACTTTGTCAGCCACACATTGAGCCAGATTTGGCTGATATAAGTATTTCTTATTTCTAAGTAATTCTCGAATTCAGGAAGAACTTCATGTTCACCAAGGAATTTTTCGATATCATCCATTATTTTGGTTTTTGTGTTCTCCACCGCCTGCTGGTGGATTATTTCAATTTGTTTCATATTTGAACCCCTTAAAATATGTAAAGTATAAAAGCATCGTATACATAGTACTTTTTCTTTTTCATGAAAACTATGATATCGTACCCCGCACATGACTAACAATGACTATATAAATAAAAGGCCGCACAACAAATGTGCGTGCCCTTCCATTTAATTTGCTTCATAAATCAGTGGAACGGCTGACTATGCGTTCTTCACCTTCAACTTTTTCATTACTTTAGTCAGAACCTTTTTATCGTCCTTTGTTACACTTTTAGGTTTAATCGGTGATACTGGTTTAATTTTATCGACATTATCTATACTTAGGATTTCAAGGTAAAACGGTGTGGTTTGCCGATTCCCCTTCAGGTATCCCTTTAGAATTTTCATTTTTTCAGAGGTACCTGTTAGAGCACCCTGATAATCCCATTCTATTTCATTTTTGTATCTTGAATCCATCTTTTCTTTTAAAGCAAAGGCTTCTGCTAGTGCATCCTCCGGAGTCATGAAATAGGATTGCGTTCTCCTCAACCCCTTCTTTTTGCTGCCATCGCCCGCTTTTGCTTGATATAATTTTACTAACATTTCCCTCATCCTCTCTGGTTTGGTCTCACGCCTTCTCATGGTAAGTGGAAACACCAGAAGACCCGAGGAATTACGTATATATTTAGTATACCCTTTTTTCCATCAGTTACCTATTAATAAGGAAATTAATGATTTTAAAAACAAAGGAGCGTGTTTTCAATACACGCTCCTTTACAAAATTATTTAGAAATTACTGCCTCTTTTTCGTTGTTTCTCTCATGACGGATCGTTGCCTGGGCAGCAGCGAGTCTCGCAAGCGGTACACGGTATGGCGAGCAGCTTACATAGTCAAGTCCTGCATTGTAGCAAAATTCAATCGAACTCTTTTCACCGCCGTGCTCCCCGCAAATTCCTGTCTTTAGGCCCGGCTTAGTCTGGCGGCCAAGTTCCACACCAGTCTCAACCAGCTTGCCCACTCCCTCACGATCAAGCACTGCAAACGGGTTTTCGGGCAGAACCTTTTGTTCAATATACGCTTGAAGGAACTTTCCTTCTGCATCGTCGCGGCTGTAACCGAATGTAGTCTGTGTCAGGTCATTCGTACCAAATGAGAAGAAGTCAGCTTCCTCGGCAATCTGGTCCGCAGTCAATGCTGCACGCGGTATCTCAATCATTGTTCCAACAGTATATTCAAAATCCTTGGCAGTTTCTTCTTTTATGCTTTGCGCAGCTGCATTAACCAGTTCACGCATTTCCTTTAACTCATTGACATGGCCAACCAGCGGAATCATAATTTCAGGCTGGGCATTGATTCCTTTATCAGCTAAATTTGCTACAGCATAGAAAATGGCCCTTGCCTGCATTTCATAGATTTCCGGGTGAATCATGCCAAGTCGGCAGCCACGGTGGCCAAGCATCGGATTGAATTCGTCCAATTGCCTTACCTTCTTAAGCAACGCTTCCTTTTCCTTAAGTTCTTTTGATTCAGGGTCAAGGATTTGCAGTTTCGTAATTTCCACAATTAGTTCTTCTTTATCTGGCAAGAACTCATGTAAAGGCGGATCCAGCAAACGAATGGTTACTGGCAGTCCCTGCATGACTTCAAGGATTCCTTCAAAATCCCCTTGTTGCATCGGCAATAGCTCATCAAGTGCTTCATTTCGTTCTTCGAATGTTTCTGCAAGAATCATCTTCTGGACGATCGGCACTCTTGCTGCGTCCATGAACATATGCTCAGTACGGCATAGCCCAATTCCGCCTGCACCGAATTCCAAAGCCTTGGCAGAATCCTCAGGATTATCTGCGTTAGCACGGACGCCGATTTTACGCTCTTCATCAGCCCATGCGAGCAAAAGCTGGAACTCTTCGGACAGCTCAGGTTCGATCATAGGGATTTCACCCAGCATGATTTCACCTGTACCCCCATCAATCGTAATGATTTCACCATGATTAACTACCGTTTCACCAACACGGAATTGTTTTTCGTGCAGATCAATTTTCATCGCTTCGCATCCACAAATACAAGCTTTGCCCATTCCACGTGCTACTACAGCTGCATGGCTAGTCATTCCTCCACGGCTAGTAACGACAGCTTGTGCTGCGATGATGCCATGGATATCATCTGGTGTTGTTTCAGGTCGTACCAGAATGACCTTTACGCCTTCGTTAGCAAGCAATTCTGCTTCATCAGCATCAAATACTACTTTTCCCGTTGCTGCGCCAGGTGAAGCAGGAAGACCTTTGGCCAACTGTTTGCGCTCGAAATTCTCATCGATCCTGCGATGCAGGAGCTGGTCAAGCTGTTCCGGGTCAACACGAAGCAATGCAGCCTTTTTATCAATGATTCCTTCTTCGACCAACTCTGTAGCGATACGGATGGCAGCCTGTGCAGTGCGCTTCCCAGTCCTTGTCTGAAGGATGAACAGTTCTCCGCGTTCAACCGTGAATTCGATATCCTGCATATCCTCATAATGCTGTTCGAGATGGTTACAAGTATCAACAAACTGCTGATAAACTGCAGGCATTTCATCCTTTAACGTCTGAATTGGCTGTGGAGTCCTTATGCCTGCGACCACATCCTCTCCCTGTGCATTAATCAAATATTCACCATAAAGGATGCTTTCTCCAGTTGATGGGTCCCGGGTAAATGCTACACCTGTTCCTGAGTCATTGCCCATGTTTCCGAAGACCATGCTCTGGATGTTAACAGCAGTCCCCAGGTGTGAAGGAATTTTATTCAAACGGCGGTACACGATTGCCCGCTGGTTGTTCCAGGAATCAAATACAGCATTTATGGAAAGGAATAGTTGTTCTTTTGGATCCTGAGGGAAAGGCTTTCTTGTATGTTTGGCCACTATATTTTTATAGCCCTGGATGACTTCCTTCCAATCTTCAGCAGTCATTTCAGGGTCAGCCGCGTAGCCTTTTGCTTCCCTGGTTTCTTCCAGTAAACGCTCAAAGAAGAATACATCGACATCGAGGACGACATCACTGAACATCTGGATGAAACGGCGGTAAGAATCATAAGCAAACCTAGGGTTGTTCGTAAGTTTTGCCATACCCTCGACTGTTTCGTCATTCATCCCAAGGTTAAGAATTGTATCCATCATCCCAGGCATTGAGAATACAGCCCCAGAGCGAACAGATACAAGCAATGGGTTCTCAGGATTTCCGAGTTTCTTTCCAGTTTTCTGTTCCAATTCACCAAGCGCTTCTAAAACCTGTGCCTGCACTTCAGCAGGGATGGTCTTTCCAGCATCATAATAAGCATTACATGCCTCCGTGGAAATAGTGAACCCGAAAGGTACAGGAAGGCCGATGTTGGTCATTTCTGCCAGGTTAGCACCTTTTCCTCCCAGGATTTCCTTCATTCCGCTGTTTCCTTCATTAAAAAGATAAACAAATTTAGACATCAGCCTTAACTCCTCTCACTTTTTAAAATATCGAGTATCAATCCTGCTGTTTCTTCGATTGCCTTATTGGAAACATTGATGACTGGGCAGCCAACACGTTTCATGATTTTTTCAGCATAATCAAGCTCTTCCAGGATTCGTTCATAGCTTGCATAATTTGCCCTGGCACCCAGTCCAAGCGCTTTCAGCCTTTCCGTCCTGATTTCGTTCAGTTTATCCGGCGAGATGATCAGACCGACACATTTGCTTCTTGGTATCTGGAACAATTCATCTGGCGGCTTTACCTCTGGAACGATTGGTACATTGGCTACTTTGTAACGCTTGTGTGCAAGGTACATTGATAAAGGTGTTTTTGAAGTCCGTGAAACGCCGACCAGTACGATATCCGCCCTTAAAATGCCGCGCGGGTCTCTGCCATCGTCGTATTTGACGGCAAATTCAATGGCTTCAATTTTACGGAAGTATTCATCATCAAGCTTACGCATCATTCCCGGCCGATGGTTTGGTTCCTTATTGAACTTCTTCTCAAAGGCATTCATCAGTGGATTCAGCAGATCAACTGCATAGATTCCTTCCTCCTGCGCTCTTTTATCCAAATAAGCCTTAAGCGCTGGAACAACGATTGTATAAGCAATAATCGAACGCCCTTGCTTCGCAACCATGATGACGTCTTCAATGTCTTCCTCGTCTTCAACATATGAATTTCTTCTGATATCAACCTGGCCGCCGTTAAACTGGGTTGCAACAGCCTTAACTACAAATTCTGCCGTTTCCCCGACTGAATCGGATACCACGTAGACAACTTCCTTCATATCCAAAATACGCTCACTTCCTAGACAGATTTTTGCTCAGCTATTTCTAAATAAACCTTTGTAATGGTTGTTTTGGTTATTCGTCCTATAACTTCATATGAATCTGGTTTATGCTTGAGTTCCCGGACGACAGGGAGAGAATCAATTCTGTTTGTCACAAGCTTTTTAGCGGCCTGGACGAGTGTTTCTTCTGGCTTCACTGTTATAATGTTTGGCATCCTTGTCATGATGACGCTTACAGGAAGATCCTCGAGATTTTTGTTACCGATAGCTGCCCTCAACAGGTCTTTCCTTGAGATGACACCAGCAAGGCATCCTTCAGAATCAACTGCATAAAGTGTTCCTACATCCTCAAGGAACATCTGGACAATCGCATCATAAACAGAAGAAGATTTTTGAACGACAATCGGATGGCCCTTATAATCTTTGACTTTCAGATTAAGAACTTCTGTCGGTTCAAACAATCTTTCTTTATCCTTATTGAAAAAATAGCCAACCCTCGGCCTTGCCTCCAGACTGCCTGCCATTGTCAGGATTGCCAGGTCTGGCCTTAGAGTAGCCCGGGTAAGCTTAAGCTTCTCGGCTATCTGTTCACCGGTTATCGGACCATCCTCCTTGACAATTTGAACGATTTCTTCCTGCCGTTTTGTTAGTTTAATAGAACTCACCACCAACGTACCCCCAATAATTAATATGTAACATTATCAAGGAATTTTTTAATGTGTTATCCTTATTAATTTATAGTATATAACATTTAGCCAAAAAGCAAAAGAAAAGGTTTTGATAATTCTTTGAATATATTAAATGCGCAAGGTTTCTTGCGTTAAAAGGGGATATTTTAAAATTTTAATAACTTAAAATATGTCATACTGTTTCATACAATACAGGTTATAAGTCTTTGTCTGGGGCTGGGGCTGCTTCGGACAGGTTTGGGGAATTCAGTGTAAAGCTGTCTTAACTTCGGGCTTCTTTTGACAGCTTTGAAGGAAATCAGTGTAAAGCTGGCTGAACTTCGGGTAACTTCTGACAACTTTGAAGATAATCACCGAAAAGCTGTCTTAACTTCCGGCTTCTTTTGACAGCTTTGAAGGAAATCAGTGTAAAGCTGTCTTAACTTCGAGCTTCTTCTGACAACTTTGAAGCAAATCCAGATAAAGCTGTCTGAACCTGGCCTGCTTCCGACTGCATCGTGCTAAAACACGGAAAACACACTCAAAAAATCCCCTGAATTCCATTCAGGGGATCCATCCACTTTTATAGACTTAGTTCAAGCGTGACGGGGCAGTGGTCACTGCCCATGACAAAGCATTCTGCACCTGCTTCTTTAATTGCAGGTGCCAGTTTTTCGGAAACAATGAAATAATCAATACGCCATCCGATGTTCTTTTCTCTTACTTTATTCATGTAAGACCACCAGGTGTAGACATCTTTAACCTCAGGATGCAAGTGGCGGAAGGAATCAACGAATCCGCTGCTGAGGAGATCGGTCATCTTTCCTCGTTCCTCGTCTGTAAACCCGGAATTTCCGCGATTTGGTTTTGGATTTTTCAAATCAATCTCATTGTGGGCGACATTCAAATCGCCGCAAAGGATTACCGGTTTAGTCTCGTCCAATTCAAGCAAGTATTCCTTTAGCTTGTCTTCCCAGGATAGGCGGTAGCCGAGGCGCGCGAGATCACGCTGCGAATTTGGCGTATAGACATTAACGAGATAAAACTCATCAAATTCTACTGTGATTGCCCTGCCCTCATGGTCGTGTTCAGCCGATCCAATGCCATACTTTACTGATAAAGGCTCTTGTCTCGAAAAGACAGCTGTTCCGGAATAGCCTTTCTTTTCAGCGTAATTCCAGAACTGGTGATACCCTTCCAGATCAAGGCTGATCTGGCCTTCTTGCAGCTTCGTTTCCTGTATACAAAAAAGGTCTGCGTCCGCTTCTTTAAAGAAATCTAAAAATCCCTTACGAGCGCAAGCCCTGATGCCATTTACATTCCATGATACTAATTTCATAAATCCGTATTCTCCTTGTTTTGTGCATACTTATTCGTGCGTATCTTCTATTCTAGCAGTCTTCGATCAGCGATTCTAATATCGCGATTCCCTTTGTTATATCCTCAACAGGTGCATTCGCAAAAGAAAGTCTGAAATGCTGCATTTTTTGGGTTGCATAAATTCTCCCGGGATTGATCAGCACCCCATTGGCGAGAGCTTTCCTGTACAAATCAGGCAATGAGATATCAGGATTCATTTTTACCCATATGAAAAATCCGCCGGCAGGCTTTTCCCATTCGGCATAACGGCGCAAATGTATTTTCAGTGCTTCCAATGTCGCATTTCTTCGTACTCTTAGCTGCTTTCTTACATTCGCCAAATGCTGTTCATAAAATCCGCTGGATAGCCATTCTGCGGCAGCTCGCTGCGAGAGAGAACTTGAACCGTAGTCGGTCTGCATTTTCAGGTCAGCCAGCCGGTCAATGACCGCTTCCGGACCGGCAATCCATCCGATTCTCAATCCGGGATTCAGACTCTTCGACAGGCTGCCAAGATATAAAACATTTCCGTGCCGGTCTTGCGATTTAATGGGAGGAGGAGGCGGAGAATCCAGCCACAAATCGCCGTAAACATCATCCTCTATAATGGGAAGCTGGGCACTCTCAGCCAGTTTGAGCAGTTCCTGCCTTCTATTTTCTCCCATAAGAGTGCCAGTAGGATTATGGAAATTCGGGTGGCAGTACAGCACTGATTTCTTACTTAGATGTGATGCCTTTATCATCCCGGGAATGATGCCATCATTGTCAATCGGGATTCCATGGAGTTTCATCCCTGCAGACTGGAAGGTTGATAAAGAGTATAAATAAGATGGATCCTCGAGGAACACCGTTGATTCTCTTTCTAATAATCCTATGGAAATTAGGTGCAATGCCTGTAAAGCACCCGATACAATCAAAATTGATGAAGCATCGACCATGATTCCTTTTTGATTGAGGTGCTTGGCAATAGCTTCCCGCAACTGAAGGTTTCCTTTCGGGTCTTCGTAACCAAACGGCTTCAGTTCCTGCCCAACCTTTGTTAAAACAGCTCTCATTTCCTCCAGAGGGAATAATTCCTTGGAGAGTTCTCCTTTACTCAGCTGAATCAAATTCTCATCGGATTCTGCAAGATTTATAGCCTGGACTGTCGACAGGCTTGCCTGATGTGTGCCAAGTGCGACCTGTTCATTCCAATTTACCGTTGGTGCAGACCGCATGAGAGTCCAGGTATTGTTAACTACCACCGTTCCCATACCCATCCGGCCTTCAACAAGCCCTTCAGCAGCTAATTCATCCAGTGCCGTTACGACTGTGCTTCTGTTTACATCGAATTGTTTGGCAAGATCACGCTGACTCGGGAGCCTGCTGCCAACTGGCCAAATCCCGTTTGTAATCTGCTCTTTTATATAATTGATAATCACTTTGTATTTTGGCGCTTTCATGTCTCCTGCTCCATTCAAAATTGGTTGGTTCTAAAATACCCCTATTGGTTGGATACATTTTACCAAGACATCGTTATATTTAAAAGATAAAACTAATATGCAACGGAAAATTGGATGGTTTTTAATAGGGGTGGACACATGGACATAAGAATGGCATCGGCACACTTACTCGTTATTTTATTATGGGGATCGGCTTTTGCGGGGATCAGGCATGGTCTAGAAGGCTATTCGCCTGAGCACTTGTCATTCTTGCGGCTTTTGGTCGGGTCATCGGCACTTCTTTTCTACGCAGTAATAAGAAAAATGAAGCTGCCGGAAATAAAAGATTTGCCTGTTATATTCCTGTTTGGATTTTTGGGATTCGCAGTCTATCAAACCGCGCTGAATTTTGGTGAACAAACTGTCAGCGCAGGTGCCGCCAGCCTGCTTGTTTCTACTTCACCCGTTTTTATTGGATTATTGGGGAAACTGTTCAACAAGGAGCGCACCGGAAAATGGTACTGGACTGGCGCTTTAATCAGCATGGCAGGAATTGTTCTTATTTCTTTCGGAGCTGGCGGTGGTTTCGAGCTAGGAATTGGCGTTCTCTTAATATTAATTGCTTCATTATCTGAATCACTTTACTTTGTGTTCCAGAAAAATTACTTAGAAAAGTATGGGGCCCTGCCTTTTACTGCCTATACAATTTGGGCGGCAACCTTTTTCATGGGTTACTTTGCTCCTGGAATTGAATCTGAGATTGCTGAAGCCCCCTTAGGAGCAACCATTAGTGCTATTTACCTTGGACTTTTCCCTACGGTGGTTGCTTACTTTGCTATAGCCTATATTACCGCCCATTCTGGAGCCTCTGAAGCAGCAAGTTCCTTGTATCTTACTCCGGCTGTTTCTTTCATAATCGCCTGGATATGGCTTGGGGAAGTACCGGCAATCATGACCGTAGCTGGCGGTGTGATTACCCTTCTAGGAGTTTCCCTGACCTATCTCAAAGGGAGAAGCGAAATAGCAGGATCGTCTTTAGAAATCAAAGGATAGCTGCTCCGCTTCTCCTTCCTTTTCTTTTTTCCGGCCAGGTTTTCCTTTGCTCTTTATGGCCTGGTAGTGAAGTCTGGCATGTTTATATGCCTTCTTCACATCTACCATAGGTGCTTCATAGCCAAGTTGATAAAAAGCAGGATAAAGCCACGGTTCATGGATGTATTCCTCCGTGAGCCTGCCTAATTCAGGAATATATCGGCGGATGAACGCACCTTCTGGGTCAAGCTGCCTGCCTACCTTTACAGGATCAATGATTTTCATCTTCCCCTTCATTCCAGCCTGCTGTTGGATATAGAAATCATGTACAACTGGTTCATAATCTAAGTACAACCCTGCCAGAGCAGCAGATACTTTATGCTCATCAAGCAATAAAGTGTTAGCAATAAAAGATGTGACCATGGCCCGCAACGAAAAGTTCATCCATCCCGTTTTATCCAGACTCCTCATTGCTGCATCGATAATCGGGATTCCTGTCCTTCCCTGGAGCCAGCGGCGGAACAACTCCTCATTGTAATCCCTTTTGATTTCATTTACATCTGCCGGCTGCTGATCCTGCATTCTCAAATTGCTAATTTTTGCCCGTGTAGTAAGCTTTGCTAAAAACTCTTCCAGCTGGACCTTTTCTTCCCCCAGATCACATGCTTGCAACTTCCGGACGGTTTTTTGATAAATGGTCCTGGCCGAAATATTTCCCCATGTTATATAAGCAGAAAGCCTTGATGATGAAAGCGAGGAAGGCAGCGGTTTTTGGTGATTTTTAATATAGTTTTCGAATCTGCCTTCGAGGAATGATTCCAGCGTTTCAATAGCCTTTAATTCTCCCCCCTGCTGACCAAAGCGGATTTTATTACCCTTGAATCTCAATTTCTGCAATCTTTTAAAATCAGCAAACAGAAAATCAGGGATATTTGACGTTACTTCAATTTTGTTTGGAACTTCAGCTAGCGGTTCATTTAAATAAGAGTTTAAACGTTTATTAAGCAGCCTCCCCGGGACATTTTCAAGTTCCGGACCATAAGCAAACAGAAGCTGTTCTTTTTGTTTCGACCATTCCTTAACTATATCCATGAAGCTACTATTATTGTGCGCATATAAGTGTATAGAATCATAATGATTCAGCATTTTTTCGAGAACCGTCTCCATCTCATCGATAGCCAGAAAGAGTTTTCCATCCAGCCCCTCAATTTCTCGTGCGAGCTCTTCAAGACTTTCAACAACAAAATGAAAATGGCGCTCAGAAAGCGGCGTATCCTCCCACTGTGAAGGCTCAAATACATACAGCGGCAATACCTCTCCCGCTCTGGCTGCATCAGTCAAAGGCTGATGGTCGGCAATGCGCAAATCTTTATTGAAAAGGACGATGTTCATTCTAATCACTCCGCTATTGACGATTATCACTTGGCTCTTTAAAAATTGTACACCCGAACCGAAAATATTCTAAAAGCATCTATAGTGAAATTAAGCACTCCTAATTTACTATTTCTCTTAAAAGTATACCGAAGACGATACCTAAGAACATGGAAGTCAATGTACCAAGCAGAAAGTATTCCGCCCAGTCACGATCATCCATTTGCTTAAAACGGGCGATTGATTTAGCGGTAACAATGAAGGCGATTGCCGGATACGAACTGTAGTATGTAAGTAAAATGACCAGGAGTCGCTCGATATAGCCAATCAGCTTCCCACGTGACATATCGTGCTTGTTGAAAATCATATAGCTATATTGCTCAGATAAACCCTTTTCACTTTTACTGGTTTTCTGATATGCCGGCTCCCTAAACTCATTTTTAAAAGTATATTTCCCTTCAAAAGTCAGCAGCTGCCCGGGCAGAGAGCCGAGAAGGATGCGGATTATATGTCCGCTGACCGTTGTTCCCAATATTAAAATAATGGCAATGACGAGGATGGTACTAGAGGCGTCCAATTGGCGCCCTTCTTCAAACAGAAGCTGTATAAATCTATTAAAATTGGAAACTAGCGATATTTTATAAAACAACTGCATCGCTATCAAAAGCATGAATATGTGCAACAGCTGGTCTAATATAAAAAACCAGAGTTTATTCATGTTTTCGCTTGCCGTAAATTGATCCACAAGTTTGATTTTCAACAGGTCGATCATTAGATGTGTGGCTGTTATGAACAGCATCGGCCATATGACAGTCATGACGGGATCTTTCTGCTGATAAAAAAAGAGCCAGCCTGCCGCAAGTACAATTGTATTTACGAGGAAATGATGGAGTATATGCTTTTTAAGGTTCTTCAGCTTGTCCTGTACCATTCGATCCGTCTGAAGGTAAAAATCGGCTAGTAGATGTGCAATGATCAAACTCAATAAAAGCATGACTGCTCCTTTCACCAGAATCTAGAAGCTGAAAATATTTTGCACCTGGCTTTTAATTTTTGTTCTAATGCTGTCTTCAAGAACCTTCGTTTGGCTACTTCCTATTTCCGGAAATTCCTTTGCCTGACGTGCATCCAAAACGCTGACGATATCTCGGAAGCTGCGAAGGATATGCTCGCAATGCCCCTTCTTGAAATGGCTGTAAACCGTGGGAGCCGAGCGATCGAGAAGCTCTGCTACAGCATTTTGCTTGCCGTAAAGAAGATAAAGCGAGCACACAAGCCTTTGCACATCAGTTTGCTCCATTCTCAATACATGCTGCAGCATAAGCATGCCATTAATTAATGTCTGCAGAACCGATTCACCACCATGTCCTTGGAAAAAGAAAGATTCCCTGTCCTTTTGTTTATTTAGATGGTCGTTCGCGTTTCGGGCCTGCTTCGCCAATGGATGGATCCACTTTTCAATATCAATCTCTTCTACTTTCTTATTCAGCCTTCCATAGGCAAGCCCAAAATACGGCGGGTTATTTTGATATTTCCAGAGCAAGCTGATATAAAAGGCTGTAATAAAAGCAGAAGAATAGCCTTCGGCCAGTAGAATAAGTTCATCCCCAGACCGGTGCTTAATTTGTATAGAACCGATTCCGTCATACCAATTATTTATATATGTCACTAGCTGCCCTAAATAATCACTCAGCTCCTCCCCGTAAACTGCAGAGGAAGACTTTGTTACATCCATTATAAATATTGACACTGGCTGCATTGTCATTCCACCTAACATCTAAAATTAGATTATTAAATCTAATTTTATATAAATTAGATAGTATAGTCAAATTTATTAAACATTAGACTCTTTTACTTAACAAATTTATACAAATTTTCTTTGATTCATTATAACAAGAGCATACGTTCGCTTCAATGGGTAAATAAGTACAAAAAAAAGAGCCCTCAGGCTCTTTTTTAAGACGATCCTATTCTTCTGTTACAACTACCTTTTCCATAACATCGCCGTTTTTCATCGCTTTAGCAGCTTCCAAATTGGAAGTAACTTTTCCGAAAACAGTGTGCACACCATTTAAGTGTGGCTGTGATTCATGTACGATGAAGAACTGGCTGCCGCCTGTATCTTTACCTGCGTGAGCCATTGAAAGTGAACCCGGTTCGTGCTTGTGCGGGTTGCCCTCTGTTTCACATTTGATTGTGTAACCAGGACCCCCAGTACCTGTTCCAGAAGGGCACCCCCCCTGACTAACAAAGCCAGGAATTACTCGGTGGAAGTTTAAACCGTTATAGAAGCCTTCGTTTGCAAGCTTCTCAAAGTTTGCAACTGTACCAGGTGCTTCGTTTGGGTATAGTTCGAATTCAATTTTTTCACCATTTTGCATTTGTATGTATCCTTTTTTAGCCATGCAAATCATCTCCTTGTGTTAAAATCATTGTTATCATACCACTATTACAAAAAAAAATAAAAGTATCCACCTTCAAATTGTATTTTTCCAACATAGTTGTGTTAAAATATAACTGCCTCTGCCGAACATTCGCTTGTTGCGGGACACTTAACCACTGTACGGACGGCAGGGGCCCTGCGTTGGCAGGATAACCAAATACATATTCTCAAACCTTGCCATGTGGCAAGGTTTTTATTTTAATTATTAATAAAGGTATTAATTTCTAATTAAGTTATCGCCGGTTTGGGTAATTAATATCTAGTATGTCTTTTTTCAAAAATGCCTATGTATCTTTTAAAATATCATCGTTACTCTTATCTTTTACCAATCCAAGGAGAAGTTATGTTAAATCTAATAGATATTAAATACAAGAAATGGATCTCAGCAATATCCTATACTTTATTCATTGTCTACATCATCATTGCCGTCATTTTGTTGTTTCTCAGCCCATATCGGCAGGCTGCGTTTGAGCTCAATTCTGCAGGCTCCAACCCTTATAACATAATTCCATTTAAAACAATCACAGATTACATAAAAGCTTCTTCGCACATTAATCAAAATATCTGGATGTCCAACTTATTTGGCAATGTTCTTGCCTTTTTCCCGTTGGGAGTCTTTCTTCCCTGGCTGTTTAAAAGGTACATTGGATTTTGGCGAACGACCAGTACTGTCTTTCTGGCGACATTATCGGTAGAGATCCTCCAGTTTGCCACAAGGGTTGGCAGTTTTGACATCGATGATATCATCCTTAACACAATCGGCGGTGCAATTGGGTATCTCTTAATCAAGATCACTTATCTGCTTTTATTGAAGGAGAGAACACATGAAGATTAGGATGTTAAAAGAAAGCGAACAGCCGCCCTGGGATCTTCTGCTCCTGGCAGACCCTTCTCGAGATTTGGTTTCAGGATATGTAGATAAAGGTTTGTGCTATGTTATGGAATCAGAAAACGGAGAAAAAATTGGGGTAATCGTAATGGTCCCGGTTAGTATTCATACCATCGAAGTTATGAATCTGGCAGTCGATGAATTCCACCAATGCAGGGGTTTAGGGACCATCCTGCTTAAACATGGGATTCAAACTGCAGCCGAAAAGGGTTATAAAACCGTTGAAATCGGCACAGGGAATTCAAGTATCAGCCAATTGGCTCTTTATCAAAAAGTTGGCTTCAGAATTACTGGAATAGATCATGATTTTTTTATAAGGAATTATGAAGAACCTATTTTCGAAAATGGAATTCAGTGCAGGGATATGATCCGATTATCGATGTCCTTGTAGACTAAAGAAAGGACCTCAATTCAGGTCCTTTTTCCCTTGGATATTAAATGATTTTTCAAAAGCGGAAGTTCTTTATAAATCCCCACTACTTCATCCATTTTCATCCTTACGAGTCCGCTCGAGGACGGGGCGACGAAATCGACGGTACCATCCACAACAGATTCATCCTGCTTGCCCCATGGAATATCTTTTTTGCCGCTATATTGCTGGTAGACACCTTTACCGACAAAACAAACGATTTTCGGACTGTATTTTTCAATTTTTTGTCTTAGCTCCTGCTTTCCCTGCTGGTATTCCTCTTTCGTAATCTCATCTGCTGCTCTAGTTGGCCGCTCTACAATGTTCGTCATCCCGTAGCCTAAGTCCATGAGTTTATAATCCTCCGAAGAGTCATACTTCCTTGGTGTGATGCCAGCTTCAAAAAGGATCTTCCAGAATCTATTGTTTGGGTTAGCATAATGATGACCTGTTTCTGATGACCGGATGCTGGGATTGAAGCCGACAAAAATAACGTCCAGATTCTCCCGTAAATGATCGGTAATCGGCTTCATATTCTCTACTCCTCTCCTTTGCTGCCTATCTCTCTCCATTCACCATAATCGGTGAGGCAGCTCATTATTCTTGCTTATATTCTTGAAAATTCTTAAGTGGAACAAAAACTCGTCATAAAACATGGTTTCGGCACTTTCAAATGAATAAGCGTCCGAAAAATGATCCAATAGTTCGACATCAATGTTATCTTCAAGGCCGCTCAGCCACATTTTATAGCCATGCTGCTCATAAACATCTGATAAACCTGCCCATTCGAACATATCTTGCATTTCCTTTTCACCCATTCTATCACTCCTTCAACTATCACCTCCATTTTTCCATACTTTTACAGACCTTATACAGCGTTCATGTTCTTACCCTATATATGACCTGGAACTTTGAGTTTCCAATGCCATACCTGATTTCAAAAAAGCCAGGCTTATTCAACCTGGCTTTCCTTAACTCCGTATTTAGCCTCTGCAACTCGTTCAGGGTGTGTATAAACATTAAGTGATCGATTCCTGATAAAGCCAATTGTCGTAATCCCCAGTTCCTCCGCTAGCTTCAGGGCAAGTTCAGTGGGAGCTGATTTGGACAATACAATTGGGCAGCCGATTTTAGCTACCTTCAGTAAAATTTCTGAGGAAATCCTTCCACTGAAAACAATTACTTTATCGTGTATCGAAATATCATTTTTCAAACAATGCCCAAAAATTTTATCCAAGGCATTATGGCGGCCGATATCCATCCGTGACACAACTGGACCAAACAAACTGCAAAGAGAGGCGTTATGGACTCCCCCTGTATTTTGGAAAAGGCGAGCGGAATCCTGCATTTCTTCCATGAGCCTGAAGCAATCCTCTACTTCAATTTCCGTCTCTACATTGTGCAGCTTTTTTGCAGTCAATGCGTCTGTCGCAAATACAAAGCCAGTCCTGCTAGCCCCGCAGCAAGAAGTTAAGTAACGCTTTCCCTGTAAGTTCTTATAAACCGGATTCATTTGCGATGTTTTTACATGAACAAATCCCTCTTTTTCCTGGATCCATATATCTTCTATATCTGAATACTTCTTGATGATGCCTTCTGAAGCGAGGTATCCAATGACCATTTCTTCAATATAATCTGGTGTACAAACCATCGTAACTAATTCTTGACCATTCACTTTAATGGTAACGGAATATTCCGTTACGATGCTGTCTTCCAAGGTTTCGGCCTGGCCATCTCCAAAACGAAGAATTTCCCTTTTGACTTCGACTGGTTTCACAACAGCCATCCTCTCTGGTTGAAGTTTTATGCTCTGTGGTAATCTCCTTTTATCCATAAAGGTGAATAATGAAACTTGAAAAAGCAGGCGAACAAAGCTGGAATGCTTGTTGCCCGCTCATTGGATTACTTCTCTTCAAGGGTACCTTCCTGGCTCTGGTGGATATCCTGATTTTCCGGCAGCTGAGTGGTTCTTTCTAGTCCCTCGGTATCTTCACCCATCCCTTTGAGGAATTCAAAGAGTAAAGATAGAGCACGATTGATTTCCGGGTCTTTCAAAGAGCGGACAATATCAAAATACCCAAGCTTCTCTTCATCCTCGCTGTCAGTATATTCTGCTACTCTAGCAATGCCAGAATTCAATTTTAACAGCAATGGCTCAAGCTGCTGGACATTGATTGTACCGAGAACGCCAATCATCAGCAGCAGGTTCTTGATTGTATTGGTAGCTTCAGGCTTGTCTGCTGCTTTAACAAGAACATTCAAGACCTTATCACCTTCACTGAACAGCCCGTCCAACAGTGACAGCACCCCGCGCTGATTCATATGCTTGAGTATGTCCATCGACTGTAAAATCGCATCCTTATTATCAAGCAAGGCAGTCTCGATTTCCTCCAGGTCACTCTTACGTTTTTGTTCCTCAGTCATCTGTATACGATTGATGTTAGTGATTGCTTTAGCCATGCTGGGTACGCTCCTTTTTCACAAGATCTCCTGGAAAGCTGTAATCTGGACGAGCCCACTTCTTTTCGACTTGGACGCCGATTTGCGGCTGTGGATTACCGTATCGGAAATTATTCCTCGGCAAAGGATTGACTCCTTCAAATTGGAGAATTTCCATTTTGGCCTTCGTCTCTTTATAAGCTGGAGTATCCGTGTTTTTGTCCCCAAAGCTGCTTGTCAGAAGATTGATGGCTGCATCTCCCTGGTCGTTCATAGGCAGATAGACTTCCTTTCCTGCCACTCGATCAGTGACAACACATCTTACTTTCACATTGCCGTATGGTGATGTCAATCTGACAAGTGTTCCATCTTTTATGCCTCTTTCTTCGGCAAGCTCTGGTGAAACTTCAAGGAAAGTCTCAGGAGTCTTTGAGGTGATTCCCTCTGACTTATAAGTCAGGTTACCTTCATGGAAATGCTCAAGCAAACGGCCATTATTGACATGGATATCATATTCCTCTCCATATTGAATCGGAATCGACCATTTTACCGGATAGAGACGTGCCTTACCATCTGGGAATGGAAAGCCATCCAAATATAATACAGGACTGTCAGTTCCATCCGGCTGTACCGGCCATTGAAGGCTCTTATATCCTTCAAGGCGTTCATACGTCACGCCAGAGTAAATTGGCATAAGACTTGCCGCTTCAGCCATGATTTCAGAAGGATGCTCATATGTCCAGCCTGCACCAAGACGGTTGGCGACTTCAATCAGAATCTGCCAATCAGGTTTCGATTCACCTACTGGCTCGAAAACCTGGTACAAACGCTGAATCCTGCGCTCCGTATTCGTAAACGTGCCTTCTTTTTCGAAGCTCGGGCTTGCTGGCAGAACAACGTCTGCAAATTGTGCGGTTCTGGAGAAGAACACATCCTGGACTACAAAGAAGTCAAGCTTCTCATAGCCGGCCTGGACGTGGTTGATATTTGAATCCACAAGACCCATTTCTTCACCCTTGATGTAAAGGGCTTTAAGTGTTTCATTATGCATGCCTTCAACCATGTCATGGTTATTGATCCCTGGCTCAGCAGGCAGCCTGGTTCCCCATGCCTGCTCAAACTTCATGCGGGCCGCTTCATCGGTTACCTTCTGATATCCCGGCAGCGAGTCCGGGCTGCTGCCAAAATCGCCTGCGCCCTGGACATTATTATGTCCTCGCAGTGGATATGCACCAGTTCCTGGACGGCCGTAATTTCCAGTAATCAATAATAGGTTCGAAATCGCGGTACTGGTGTCGCTTCCGCCAATATGCTGTGTAACTCCCATTGCCCATAGTGCACAAACGCTTTTTGCTTTATGGATGCTCTCAGCAATCTCAATCAGCGTCTCTCTTGAAAGCCCAGTTGTTTTTTCTGCATATTCCAAAGTGAATCCTTCAAGACTGTGGACGTATTCCGAAAGTCCATTGACTTTATTGTTCAGGAATTCTTCATCAGCCCAGCCTTGGTCGATAATATATTTAGTGACAGCGGAAATCCAGACAAGGTCACTGCCTGCCTTAGGCCTTACGAACATATCAGCACGATCAGCCATTTCATGCTCACGAAGGTCGGCGACTATCACTTTTTGCCCATTCAGCTTTTGGGCGCGTTTCACCCTGGTTGCAAGGACAGGATGGGCTTCTGCTGTATTGGACCCGACGATGATGACCAAATCCGCCATCGCAATATCTGTGATTGATCCAGCATCGCCACCATGTCCAACTGTTCTGAACAAACCAACAGTAGCAGGCGTCTGGCAATATCGGGAGCAATTATCGACATTATTTGTGCCAATTACAGACCTTGCCAGTTTTTGCATTAGATACGATTCTTCATTCGTACATTTAGACGATGTTATGAAGCCAAGAGAGTCAGGACCATACTCATTCTTGATTTCTGTAAATTTATTGGAGATGAGATTCAATGCCTCATCCCATTCTGCTTCTCTAAAACTGTCTCCTTCACGGATTAGCGGCTTGGTTAGGCGCTCTTCGCTGTTAACGAAATCCCATCCGAATTTACCTTTTATACATGTAGAAATTCCATTGGCTGGAGCTTCAACCTGCGGCTCGACCTTCAGGATTTCTCGGCCCTTCGTCCACACATCAAAACTGCATCCCACTCCGCAGTATGTGCAAACAGTCTTCGTTTTCTTGATTCTGGATTCACGCATGGCGGCTTCCATATCGGAAATTGCCAGGATGGAACCGTAACCTGTCTCGACATTCTTGGTAATTTCAATCATCGGCCGCAAAGTATTTTTTGCGATTCCTGTTAAAAAGCCGGCTTCGCCTTCCATACCTTTTTCCATCATTGCATTACATGGACATACCGTTGAACAATGACCACAAGAAACACATGAGGATTCATTGATTGGTACATCATTATCCCAGATGACACGTGGACGTTCACGTTCCCAATCAATTCTCAGCGTCTCGGTTACCTGTACATCCTGACAGGCTTCCACACATCTCCCGCATAAAATACATTGATCAGGATCATATCGATAAAAAGGGTTTGATTCATCTTTTTCATATGGCTTTTGATCAAACGGGATGCTCTGGTGATTGATTTTCATTTCTTTTACTGTGTTATGTACCTCACACATCCCATTATTGTAGTCACAGACTGTACAGTACAATTCATGGTTGAATAGGATCTTGTCCATCGCCATAGTTTGTGCCTTCTTAACATCTGGTGCAACTGTGTCAATGGTATCCCCGTCCTTCATGATTGTCGAACAAGACCTGACCATTTCTCCGTTCACTTCTACAATACAAGTATCACAAGTTTCGATTGGGCCAAGGCTTGGATGATAGCATACACTCGGCACTTCAATCGAGCTATCTGAAAGGTATTGAAGGATTGTTTGATTTTCTTTAGCCGCGACGTCAGCACCGTTGATTGTTACATTTATTTTGCCAGACAAGACCTCATCTTCCTTTCTGTATAGAAATCGCTCTCTTTCTCACTACCCAAACCAAGAATAACTTTAACCACTTTTATGAGAGTTTTTTGAATATTGCTTTGTAACTGGAACCAAAAAAGGAATAAAGATCCATCCTTTTAAGATAAATTATTCTCCTCCAGCAGAACTTAGGAATAGGTCTGAATTTGTACGTCTTTCACTTTTTGTGCCCGTGAGTATGTTCAGGCCTAACATATTGGACAAAAATAAAAGCCCTACCTGGTTAAGGTAAAGGCTTTGAAATTATTCACTATAAAAAGCGGCAAGCATCATTTCCGGTTTCATCAGAGGAAAGAATATACAGCGGCTTTCCACTGGTTGTTTTTTCTTTAGTAAAACCAAAACTCTCTAGTTCATCATAATCTCCAACAACAATGATTGCTGAAGCAAAAAGTAATGCTTGCAGATGGAATAGAGAAACATCAAAAATTTCTGTTAGTGAATCTCCAGGTTTGGGTGCTTCCATGACAGCAATCCTGCCACGGTTTCCAAGGCTTTCAAAAGCATATTCAATACTGTCGGCCATGGTTTCGGAAATGACCGATGCAGAACTGATGATGTCATTCCAATTCTCATCAAAAACATAAGCATTCCAGGAAGATTGTTCATTTCCCAAGAGAAAATCAATTTTAAGAAATTGCTGGTCATCATCAAATTGATAAACCGATTTCACTATATTCACGCTTCCCTCCATTAGTAAAGTAGAGTTAGTTTCCCACTGTAAGCAACTGTTAATGAATCCGTTTTGCATGATTTTAAATCGTTAGTAAATACTTACAACGACGGTACCCGAGGCATGAATTTTTCTGTTAAGGGAAGAAGATATATAAAATACTAAACAGATGCAGGAGGATGAGAAAATGGACGAAAAACAAAATAACCATAAACATTTCAATGAAGAAAATGAACAGCACAGCATGGTATGCAATGACCAGTTATTTTTTCAAGAATTAAGGATAGCAGCTGAAGAGGCTGAAAGAGACCGCATCGATACAGACCAAAATAAAGCAAAATAAAAAGAGAAAGGCAAACCGCCTTTCTCTTCCTACTGAGGGTTAGTAATGCAAGCATTCACAAAAAGTGCCTTAACTAAGGCTCTTTTCTCAAAATTTGTTGCAATTACAACCTTAACTGATGAACCGGTCTCTTTCCGCTGCATCTTCTTCCCGCTGTGCTTCTCTTTCTTCATACCAAAACTTAATATGAGTCAGAATGGAGAAAACGAGGAAAAAGTTCATCGACCAGACACTGACAAACGGGGCCATCCCTCCGAACTCAATTGTCTCATACTGTTTTAATACCATTACAATATATGACTCAATGAACACAAGGACAAAGCCGGCTACACCTGCAATTGCCATTCGCATCATAATCAAAAACCACCTTATCGTATTATCAGATTATTTAAATAATACGACTAATTATTGATTAACGCAACTGTTTTGTTCACTAATTCGCCATAATTGAACCTTGACAATTTGGCATAGTCCGATTTGCCCATATCTCTTTTCCATGGACATATTAATCATTTATGTCAGTCCGACTTATCTATTCAACCTCTTTTGCTTTTGCATGATCTCATAAGATTTTTCTATTATATCTGTTAATACATCGCCTTTGTATATCCTGCCGATTTTTGTATTCTCTTGATAGTATTCAACAATCTCATCTAGTTTATCAGATGTTTCCTTGGACACTCTCACATTCAACTGAATTCTCTGGGCCTCATTCATGAAACAGATTTCCCTCCAAACTCTTTACTTCTATGTAAAAAAATACAATTCATCAACTTGCTAGCAGTTTGATATTATGTAGATATATGTCGCTAACTCTGCCGCAACGCCCTTTATTTTAACATAATCTATCACCTTACAACACTATGTTGTTTTTCCTATCCTCTTACAGGGTAATTTATATCAAGATTTGTTTTTAACGCGGGAATTATTTAGGGTTTCTATTTCCCGCACAACTGGATTACATAACTGTTTGAGCTTTTCATTGCTGCCCTATTAAAATTTCAATGACGTGGAGATTTTCTATGAAGCTTACAAATTGGTCATACACAAAGAGATATAATATTAAAGCCCAGTTTGACGTTTTTCCAAACTCGGTCGTCATATTTCGCCAAATCAAAGATTACTATTTCGTTTATACTGTTAAATGGTCTTTAAGTGACCCTGTCGTTTCAAAAAAAGAGCTAGGCGAAATGGAACTGCTGCTGAATACTGAGCTCGGTACTCTGGAGAGCTATTGCCAAAGAAAAGTATTCGGAAACCATTCCGAATGATATGAATTTTTAATATTAGCCATTTACAATCCAGTCTATTTACATTAAGATGATTCTGAAAACAAAAACTGCATAGGTTTTTGCACTAGGGGAGCTTTTGGCTGAGAAGAACTTTGTTCTGACCCTTATTACCCGATCTGGATAATACCAGCGTGGGGAAGTGCAGGCGAAGCTCTTCGTTATATCTCTCTTTATCTGACGATAGAATTCAACTGCATCCACCCGCTGGATGCAGTTTTTTGTTTTCTAACCAATGAACAAAGGAGATGTAATAGTATGAAAGAAATTTTTTGCGGTACAAGTGAGATTACAGGGGCCAGTTTTTCCATTTACCCAATGTCAGACAGGTTTGTGGACATTATTCTCTCTGCATTGAAGGAAGTTGATACATCAAAGGTTTGGATGAGGACAGATGATGTCAGCACATGTGTGCGGGGACGTTCTGAACATGTTTTTGACGTTGTTAAAGCGATATTCCTGAATGCTTCAATCGGTGGAGATCATGTGGTCTTGAATGCCACGTTTTCAAATGGATGTCCTGGTGACAGTGCAGGCGATGCTTTTATGGCGGAAGATTCATATTTAATGAATGATGAGCGTTCTCAAAAGATCAACCAGGAGGTCGCAGCACAGTTT
Organism: Bacillus sp. ISL-41; assembly: GCF_018613235.1. Classification (GTDB taxonomy): domain Bacteria; phylum Bacillota; class Bacilli; order Bacillales; family Cytobacillaceae; genus Mesobacillus. The sequence continues at coordinate 83,774 of NZ_JAGGQP010000013.1, read as the reverse complement.
GCTCTCTATCCTTTAGGAATTCCTGGATATATGAATGTAATCATGGACCAAATAAAAACGGTTGAGCAGCAAGGAGTCTTTAGCGGAGGAGTTCATTATGCCTCAAGATTGGATGGCGACGCCAATAAGGTTTTTACCGGAATGGAAAATGCTTTTGATGGTGCCCGGAACAGTGATTCTTCACATATCGTCATGACGGTGACCATGTCCGCAAACAGCCCTTCCCGTAAGGAGGGACGATAATGCTCGCAAACTGGAAACTTCGAGAGGTTGTAGTATTATCCGTACTGGCAGTCGTTTTTGGCGTCATCTACCTTCTGTTCTTACAGCTCGGCAATGTGCTTGTAGGCATGTTCGGACTAATCGGCTATGACTTGATCTTCGGGATCTGGTTCATCGTTTCCATCATAGCTGCATACATCATCAGGAAGCCTGGAGCAGCAGTGTTATCAGAAACAATCGCAGCAACAATCGAGGTCATGCTTGGAAATGCTATCGGTCCGCGTCTGATCCTGGCCGGAATTATCCAGGGATTGGGTGCAGAAGCCGCTTTTGCGGCAACCAAATGGAAGAACTATTCTACACGGGTTCTGGTAGCAGCAGGAATGGGATCTTCAATTACCAGCTTCGCATGGGGCTACTTTTTAGGCGGCTTCTCCGCTCTATCACCTGGTTATGTAACAGCCATGTTTTTCGTCAGGCTTATAAGCGGAGCAATCTTAGCAGGTCTTTTAGGTAAATACATAAGCGACAGTCTCGCTAAAACAGGAGCATTGAATAGCTTCCCGCTTGGAAAGGAAGCCAGAAAGGCAAAGCAGAACCATGATGTCTCCGCTTAGTCTTCCATTACTTGAAGTGTCAAACGTAACTTTCCGATTTGATGATGATCAGGATAATGTTATAAAGAATATCACTTTTGATATTAATGAAAATGAGAACATTCTTGTATTGGGTTCAAGCGGTTCAGGTAAGAGCACACTCGCATACTGCATGAATAATCTATACCCAGCGTCTGTTGATGGAATAATGAGCGGCAGCATAAAGTTCAGAGGAAAGGAATTATCCTCCTTCGAGTCCGGAAAGATAAATCAAAAAGTCGGGTTGGTTATGCAGGATCCTGATTCTCAGTTTTGCATGCTGACTGTCGAGGAAGAATTAGCTTTTGTTTTAGAGAATATTCAATTTCCTAGATCGGAAATGAAAGAAAGAATAGATTATGCCCTAGACTTAGTAGACATTAGGCACTTTAAACACAGGCCGATCCACTCACTCTCCGGCGGGCAAAAACAAAAGCTTGCGATTGCCTGTGCACTGGCAATGGAACCTGAGTTATTAATACTTGATGAACCTACTGCCAATCTAGACCCCGCCTCAGGATTCGAATTGGTCCGTACGTTAAAAAGATTAAAAAATAATCACTCGTTCAGCATCCTCGTAATCGAGCATAACCTGGATCATTGGCTTGAAATTATGGATCGCTGCATCATATTGAATTCTGCGGGTGAACTGTTTTTTAATGGTCCGCCTAGTGTTTGTTTTAATCACTTTGCAAATGAACTTGCAAGTGAAGGGATTTGGTTACCCCGCGCTATTGACGCAGGGTTGAAGCTTCGGGAGGCTGGATTGCTAATGTCCTCCTTCCTGCCTATGACGATTGATGAACTAATTGAGAATAGTACAGATATAGGAAGTACAGTTAAGTTTTTAAAAACTGATGTTCACAAGCAAAAACCGAATCCTTCTCCAGCTATTTTCGAAGTGAAGGATGTCAGTTATTCGAAAGATAAACATGTATTAATCGAGGATATTTCTATATCGATTAATGGTGGTGAAATAATTGCAATAGCCGGTTCAAACGGATCCGGAAAGACCACTTTTTCAAAATGTTTGGCCGGGTTGATTCCATCACGAGGCGCCATAAAGTTTTACGGTCACTCTTTAGGAGACTGGCCTAAGGAACAAAAGTGGAGAAGGCTCGGATACGTGTTCCAAAATCCTGAGCACCAATTTATTACTGATTCTGTGATAGAAGAAATAAATTACAGTCTTCAATCGAAAGAGCAAATGGCTCAAAAATATAAGAATAAAGATATTTTGAGAACCCTTCGCATGGCTGACCACGTTAACAGTCACCCATTCTCTTTGAGCCAGGGACAAAAAAGGAGACTGAGTGTGGCTGTCATGCTGGTGAACGGGCAGGAGGTTTTGATTATGGACGAACCAACATTTGGCCAGGATGCTGTCACTTCAAAGGAAATAATCGATTTTGCGGTCAATGCCGTATCTGAGACAGGAAGCATTATTATGATTACACATGATATGGATTTAGTTGATCGTTACGCAGACAAAGTATTAGTAATGGAAAAAGGAAAAAGGATATTTTACGGGGCTCCAGGAATGCTATGGAATCAACCTGGAATTTTGGCAAGGGCATGTTTAAGACTGCCATTCCTCAAGGAATTGGAAAGGCAGCTGGAGGGAAAATATGCTGTTAAATGAGATGAACCCCAGCATAAAAGCCCTGAGCATTCTTGTCAGCATCTTGCTGCTGTCGATATTTTTCGACCCAGTCACTCCCTTGTTAAGTCTCGTTTTGACCGTAGTGATCACATTTAGTTTTGCACAGGTAAGTTTTAAAAAGTGGATCCTGTTATTCTCTCCTTTTCTCTTTATGGCGATTGTCTATGTCTGGTCATCCTTATTGTTTCCGAGAGTAGATCCTGGAGACAGTATCATCTGGGAATGGAGGTTCATCACCATTACTGCGGAAGGATTCCAAAGAAGCATATCGCTTGGATTAAGAGTACTGAGTTTCGCTTCCCTTTCACTCTTATTTGCCCTTACGACAAACCCGATTAACTTTTTGCTTAGCTTGATGCAGCAATGCAGGCTTTCTCCCAAGATTGCCTATTCCATCATGGCAGGTTATCAATTTCTCCCCTTGATAAAAGATGAGTTTAGTATAATCAGAAGTGCCCATCAAATTCGAGGGGCAGGCAGAACCATAACTCTCCGGGATAAACTGAAGCAAATCAAGAGGTATGCAATTCCCCTGCTGGCAAGCGGGATCAGAAAAGCAGAAAGAACAGCTGTTGCAATGGAGTCAAAAGGTTTCACAGGAGATAAAAACCGAGAATTTTATAAAGTAATTTCCGTTTCTAAAAAAGATTGGCTGTTGTTATGTTTACTGGTCAGCGTCGTTCTCCTGAGTGCTTTTACCTCACACAAGCTTGGTTACCTTGCATTGTATAAAGGCGAACTATAATAAAACCCAGCCCTGCAAATGCAGGTGCCGGGTTTCTACTAGTCTTAATTTTTTACCGAGAGTATTGCTTCCCAATCAATTGTACCGTTTTTGACTTGCTCACGTTTTTCTTTATCCATTATGTCTGCCGGTCTTCCGCCTTTCGGCCAGTCGCCCTCATGCCCTTCGAATTCTGGTCGGTCATGCGAAAGGATAAATGCGGCCAAATCGATCGCTTGCTGGTCAGTTAAAGTTCCTCCCTGTCCTTTAGGCATGTTCTTCTGAACGTATCCCGCCATCTTGGTCATTCTTGACATTCCTGCACCGTCATTGAATGAATTTTCACCCCAAACAGCAGGGCCTGTATTCGTTCCAGTACCAGATCCATCAGCTGCATGGCAGCTTGCACAAGATTGTGCGTAAAGCTTTTCTCCATCCTCAACGCTAGGAACAGGATATTGCTTTGGCTCTTTAGGCGCTCTCCACGGAATATCTGCACTAGCAGGGACACCTTCTGACATGTATTGCAAATACGCAATCATAGCGCGCATTTCTTTGCTGTCAGTCGGGAACATTTTTCCATTCATGCTTCGGATCATACATCCATTTATACGATCTTCCAGAGTGTAAACTTCACCTTCGCGCGGCCTGTATTCTGGATAGACTGCAGAAAGCCCGACCATTGGGGCTTCTTCTTTCACTGTTCCTCCATTTGCGTGGCAGCTTGCACATGAAAGATTATTGCCAACGTACTCATCGGCGACTGTATTCGTTTCCATGACTAGCTCATGTCCATATTTAATACTTTCACCGAGAGGACCATCGGGTACATCCTCCATGCTTGGCGGGTTGAATTCAATTTCTTTGCTTGTGCTCTCAGTTTGCGGCTGAGGCGCTGTTGCTGTTTCAGCCGGCCCCAGGTCCTGGCTTATTTTCCAGCCAACAAATAATGATCCTACGATTAAAAATCCAATAATAATAGCAAGACTGTTTTTCATAATGATTTCCTCCTTATGCAGATTATTCAAATTGCTATTCAATTTCCCTATACCCATTCTAGTATAGATAACACTACTATTTTTATATTAAATATGTAGAAATAGTGAAAACTATAAGAATAGGAAAAAGGAGCTGGATTTCTCCAGCTCCTACTTTTCCATTCCTAAATAATACAGAAACCACACGGCGTGGTTCTGCTCATCATAAGCTGCACGCCTGAAAACTTCTTTTACGACCGGGTCTGCCGCTTCATCTGCTATTTCATGATAAAAATCAGTTGTTTTTTGTTCATCCTTAAAGGATGCTTCGATTCCTTCAAGATATGTGTCACCGCATTCTTCTGTCATCTGCATCTGTGGCCGCTTCCCTGTCAGTGTTGTATATATTTGAGTGAACTGGCGCAAATGCTTTTCTTCATCGTCAAGTATTTCATTGATTCGGTCTCGCTGTTCTGCATTTGGAGCCAAGGCGGCAAGCCTTGCATAGCATTGTGTCGCACTGTACTCGCCATTTATAGCCTTAATCAGGTCACTGACAAGCTTTTGGTTCTGTCTGTAATGGTCATAATATGGATACATGTCAAAACTCCCCAAACTATTTTTTATTAGTTTATGGAGAGGATAAAAGGGTGTGCCTGCTTCAGCTTATTCAGGATTTATACCCTCGTATTCAACAAAAATACCCTTAAAATATTTCTTTTCTTTTACCATTTTGATTCCTGATTCCTTCATATAGAGCCCCGTATCCCTGTTTAAGTGGCAGCCATCACACAGCCGTTTCCACGCAGGAGTCAGGACATCCTGCAGGGCAGCAAGCGATTTCGATTCTGTTCTCACATGCTCAAAAAGGACAATTTTTCCGCCTTTTTTACACACTCTTCTCACTTCCTGAAAAACCTTTTCCGGCTCACTCACGGAACAAAGAACAAGCGTGGCCACAACAGTATCAAACTCATCATCATTGAATGGAAGTGTCTCTGCCATCCCCTGATGGAACTCGACTGGCAATCCCGCTTCCTTCGCTCTAAGTCTTGCCTGATCAAGCATATGAGGATTGGGCTCCAGTGATACCACACTTTCAACCTTATCTTTGGAATAGTAAGGAAAATTCGCTCCTGTACCAGCACCAATTTCAAGGACATTTCCCTCTAAACCAGAAATTATTTTTTTCCTGACCCTCGCGATCCATTTCTTCTCAAGTGGTCCCATGAGTTTATCATAAGAAAAAGCAAACAGTCTTCCCAAAATTAATGCTCCTAACTATTACCGTTTTCATCATTATAATAAAAAAGGTCCTGGAAAAGCTATTGCTTAAACCAGGACCTTTCTATATGACGCCAAGGTTTGACTATTGCTTCTTTGCACACCCAAGTACCTAAGGCTTTAAAACTACCTTGATACAGTCATCTTTTCTATCATTGAATATCTCATACCCTTTTGCCGCATCTTCAAGCGGAATCTTGTGAGTAATGATGTCAGTTGGGTCGAATTCTCCGTTTGAGACCATATCAAATAGTTTTGGCATGTAATGAATAACTGGAGCCTGTCCCATTTTCATCGTAATATTGCGTTCAAAGAAACGGCCAAGCGGGAACATATTGTATCTTAAACCATAGACACCTGTTATTTGTACGGTTCCAAACTTCCTTACTGCTGTATGGGCGATTTCCAGCGCGGATAGGGTACCTCCCTGAAGCTTCAGTTTTTGTTCTACCTTTTCCACGACAGACTTCTTTCCATCCATTCCCACACAATCAATTACCACGTCCGCTCCGCCATCAGTCAAGTTTTGCAGGAATTTTCCCGGATCATCCTCCTGGGTAAAATCAAAGATTTCTACATTGTTGGTTGTTTTGGCATGCATCAGCCTGTAGTCGAGGTGATCGACAGCGATGACACGTTTTGCCCCTTTCATCCAGGCAAATTTCTGCGTCATTAATCCAATCGGCCCGCTGCCAAGTACTATTACCGTATCTCCCTTTTTCACACCAGCGTGTTCTACGCTCCACCATGCAGTTGGGATAACATCGGACAGGAACAGCAGCGACTCATCCTCCAGCTCACATGATTCAGGCACGACAAATGATGTGAAGTCAGCATATGGTACCTTTAAGTATTCTGCCTGTCCCCCCGGATGGTTGCCGTATTGTTCGGTGTATCCGAAATACGCTCCCGTATCCTTGTATTCATTGGTGTTATCACACTGACTTTCCATCTGATTCTGGCAATAAAAACACTCACCACATGAAACGTTGAAAGGAATGACCACACGATCTCCCTTTTTCAGATTTTTCACTCCAGGGCCCACTTCTTCAACGATCCCCATTGGCTCATGGCCGATGATATAGCCTGGACGAAGAGGCATATTGCCCTGATAAAGATGCAGGTCTGATCCGCAAATTGCCGTTGAGGTAATTTTCACAATCATATCTTGTTCATGTTCTATTTTTGGAGCTTCTACATTTTTCACTTGTACATCCTTTGAACCTTGGTAAGTAACTGCTTTCATAATTCTCCACCCCATTCCTATTAAGTACATTTTATGTTTCCCTGCAAGTTATCAGAGAAAACGCTTATGGAAAAGTTTCCAATAATTAGCTTTGTACATAAATTACTCTTCAATAATGCAAGTTATAAAATGGAGGTGTTGAAAAATGGAACCTAAACAGCCCGGAAATAAAAAACTGCCCGATTTCAAGGAAATGACTGACCGAGTTATCGCCGAACCAGCAAATGGACCACAACTGGTGATCAAAACAAATCTGGATCCAAGTGATGCAACGGAGGAAAACCCTTATTTCAAAAATGATCAAATGACTGATTCCGAACAATTCAAAGAGTACTTTAAGGAGTAGACAATGGAAAAAACACAGGCTTATCTACGTGAAATCATATCCAATTACACAGAGACCTATCCGCTTAGCAAAAAAATCTATAATCGCTTAGAACAAGGCGATTACCCGTCTGAAGGTGAATTTGTCAAAGACCTGACTGCCGAAGAAATAGAGTTTTTGAACAAAATTCTACCTGATGCCATTGAGTATGCAAAAAATGAACTGGACGACCAACGCGCACAGCAATTGAATGAAGTATATGAATTACTCTATTGAACAGGCGGAGTGAAATTTTTCATGCACTGGATCTAAAGAGAAACAAAAAAACAGCAGATGATGACTGCTGTTTTTTTACTATAATCCTTTTCACAAACAGTTTTGCTATCTCTAGAAAAGTAGAAATGCATAAACTGTCTTAACTATTTACTGAAGCTGCATGCTCTTCGACTGGCTCTTCACCTGTCTTGTCCCTGTGGTAAATTGCATTGATTTCTCCTCCAAGCACAAGGGCAAGCCCTGTGAGGAACAGCCAGAGCATCAAGACGATTACCCCGCCGATGCTTCCATATGTGGCTGAATAGTTTCCGAAATTACTAACGTAAAAAGAAAATCCCAATGAAATCAGCTGCCATACGACTGTTGCGAAAATCGCACCGGGAATTACATGCTTGAATGGATAATGTTTATTTGGAGCTACTCGATATAAGCCTGCCAAAACTGCGGCCATAACGACAATAGCGACAACCCATCTTACAATGTTGAACACAATATCAAACGGCTCTGGAATCTGGACGATCGATTCGACTGTATCCAAGATCACTTTACCGAATACCGGCAAGAGAAGCGCCACAACAAACGCCAGGATCAGACCGAATGTCAGCATAATTGAAACAAGCCTTGCTTTAATGAATGACCTCGTTTCCTTTACATCAAACGCAATATTCATTGCTTTTATAAATGCATTCATGCCGCTCGATGCTGACCATAACGTACCTATGATACCAAAAGTAAGCAGGCCTCCGTTTCGTTCGCTTACCAATTTGACAACATTATCTCTTAATAATTCGGCTGATTGAGAGGGCAATAATGTATTTACAACATTTATAGCTTTCTGGGGATCGATATTCAAGTAAGGAACAATTGCTATCATTAGAATCAGCAATGGGAACAGCGCTAGCATATAATAATACGCCTGTTGAGCAGCCAAACCCGTTGCCCGGTCTTTTTTCAACTCCCCCAGCAGGCTTTTACCATAGTACTTAAGTTTCTCTTTCAATTAAGACTCACCTCTCATGGACATTTAATTATGCTTGTCTTTTCCCCATCAACAGAGGTTTTAATCATGCCAAAAAATACTGTATGGTCATGAAAACAAAAAAGACCATCTCTGGTCTTTTTCATCGAATTACTTATCGTCCTCTACGTATGGGTCATGTTCGTAAGCAGGAAGGTCGCCAAAGGATGTCATAATTCCCTCTTCATCCAGCTCATTTTCGTATTTCTCATGCTGTTTATTTGGGTAAACGGTGATTTCCTTGCCGGTGATATCGTTGCCTACAAAATTCTCGAAATCCTCCACATAACCTACATTCTCTTCTGACTCAATATAGACGTCATTATAATGATTCTGTGGTGTCATAAAATCAGATGGAGTCTCTGAAGTTCCCCAGCTTGAAACCTCTTGCCAGGAATCTTCTGCGTCATAAGCGACATTTTCATCCTTGTTGTCCAGATCAAATTTTCCGAAAGGCGGCAACAGCACCCCTTCTTCTATAGGGCGATTATGGGAAACCGTGCGGTCAGGCGTATGTTCAATACAAAATGTCGTTTCGGGTACGGCTTGAAGTCGCTCATAAGGAATCTCGCGCCCGCACGCCTCACATTTTCCATAAGTTCCTTTCTCAATAGCCTTTATAGCTTTATCTATACTCTGGATTTGATATTCTACATGATCATTCAGCGCAATATCTTTCTCCCGTTCATACAACTCAGTTCCTTCATCCCCTGGATGGTTATCATAGCTTGAAAGCTCTCCTGTTGACTCATGGGCATGTCCACTTCTTAGATCAAAATGGTCATTTGCGTCAAGGTGGGACTCGAGATCTTTTTTATTTTTGAGAAGCTCTGCCTTGAATGCCGACAGCTGGCCTTTTGTTAGCATATCAGCTGCTCCTTTCTTAGTGCAGTTTTTATTAGCTTGCTGCAATCTGCCCCATTTAATAAAAGGTAATAAGTGTTATCTTTGCCGCAAGTACCATTATTGCGACACAAGTCATAGTATATATGACAACTTATAATCAGGAGTGATGCCTATGCCTTTATTTGTTAATGGATATGTTTCTCCACAGGTTTATTGCAGCACCGATGAACTCAAGGTACAGAGCAACCAGGATAAATTCCACCTCAATTATTTACAAGAAATCCTAAATGAGCAACAAAAGCTCAATAAAGATTTGACAGGCAGCGTAACAAAATTTGATCAAACATTGGAACATAGCAGACAAGAACAATTTTCACAATTTCAGGAATTAGTTTCATTTCTCGCTAAACAGGAAAATATTTCGGAAAGGGTCATGGAAAACATCTCGGAGCAGAAGGAATCCACAACGGAAATCGATGATAAACTGATTAAACTTGAAGAGATGCACGAACAATTTTCGAAGGCTCTTTTGAACCGGGAGCTGACAAGCGAGGCAATTTTAAATCAACTGGCCCATCAGCAATCAATGATACAGGACTTGAACCGCAAGCTTCTCGAATACGAAGATGTCACGAAAGCTCTGGTCATACAGGCTCAAAAACAGGAAGAACTGCAGGATATGCTGGCAAAACATGCCGATTTGCAGGGTATTTTTCATGAGACAGTCATGGAACGACTCGGAAAACAGGATGCCGTTGGTGAAACAATTAATGATCAGCTAGGGGAAATCAAGACTTCTTTATCGACAAAAGCTAACGCGATCCTTGAAAAAGTCGAAGAACAATACTCCAGATTCACACAGTTTTTCTTAAGTCTTATCATGCCCAATATCACTCAAAAGAAAATTATCAGAGGTAAAACGTTTAAGACTAAAGCAAAACAGGAAAAATAAAAAAAAGCATTGGCAAATTGCCAATGCTTTTCCAGACACCATTTAGTCCAAAATTGTCACTTTTACTTGCTTTCTTCCCCATTGAAGGGCCCCGCTTTGAGTAGGGATAAAGACATCAATGCGGTTACCTTTGATGGCTCCGCCAATATCTTCGGCAGTGGCATAGCCATAGCCTTCAACATATACTTTTGATCCAAGAGGAATAACAGTTGGATCGACAGCAATTACTTTTGCATTTGGATTAGCTTTCAGGTTCACACCTGTCTTTGTAATTCCAGAGCATCCTGTACAATTTGCTGTATAAGCCGTCGCTTCAACGGTAATCTGGTTTGTCGCTGCTGCTGGCTTTGCTGCAGCTGGTTGTGCTGTTACTTGAGCAGCAGGCGCTGCTACTGGTGTTGCTGCCGGTGTTGCTGCCGGTGTTGCAGTTTTCTCCACCTTCATCTCAACTGGCATATTTGTATAAACTGCCAAACTCATCCCTGGATGAATAAGGTCAGATGATAATTTATTCCAATCTTTTAGATCATTTACTGTTACACCATAAGCTTTGGCAATACTCCAAAGTGTATCTCCTTTTCTTACTTGTGCGTGCTTAATAGGAGATACTTCTAGCAAATCATTCGGATGTATTACATCACTCGTCAAGTTATTCCATTTCTTTAGTGAATCTACTGTTACGCCGTATTCCTTTGAAATACCCCAAAGTGTATCCCCCTTATGTACGACTATTTCCTCTGCCTGTGCTTGTGTGCCGGCAGCTCCAGAAATTGCCGCTGCTGCAACCAAAGATAATAATGACTTTTTCATTTGTTTGCCTCCCATCGGCTAATTTTTATCACGTGAATTATCGTAACATAGAATTTCGGTACAAAAAGAACAAGCATATTTAAATTGGATTACGAGAATAACAGAATTATAACGAGAACATGTCATATACACTGAATATTCAGTTAAAATAAAACTTTCGTAGGAATAATTTCAAATTGATTTCAAAATTATTCTATTCTTTTCTTGTACACCCATATTTTTCTTGTAATCTCGAGTTTCACCTTTTAAAATTTTTCGCTTTTCATGACATTAAACTTTAGGAGATCAAATCAGCAGCAAATGGTTTGTCTTATTTTTACATACAAAAAAGCTAAAATCTCCTGAGCGGGATTTTAGCTTTTATACTTCTATGCGATTGTTTCAATTTTCACAGCACAAGCCTTGAATTCTGCTGTGCCTGAAATTGGGTCATATTCATTCAGGGTAAGTACATTCGTCGGAACTTCGGACCAGTGGAAACTCATGAACACGAGTCCAGGAACAACCTGAGCTGTTATTTTTGCTTTTACCTTAAGTGTACCTCGACGTGAACTTACTCTTACGAGATCTCCATCATTGATATGAAGGTGAAGTGCATCTTCAGGGTGAATATCCAAGGTTTCCTCTGTCTGTTTAATTTTCACCCCTGCTGCATAGTGTCGTGTTTGTGTATGAGTATTGTAGGACTCATACCGTCTGCCGGTTGTCAGGGTAAAAGGATAATGTTCATCTGGCTGTTCCAAAGGTGGTGTGAATTCAACTGGTACGAAACTGGATCGTTTTTCATTTTCACTTTCAGCATGGAACCTTTCGTGAAGAACTTTCGTGCCTGGATGAGTCTCATCAGGACACGGGTAGTGGATTCCATACTCTTTTTCAAGGCGTTCATATGATATGCCCCCATACATCTCCCAGGCAAGTTCCCTCACTTCATTCCAAATTTCTTCGCTTGACTGATAACCCATTGGGTAACCCATTTTCGTCGATAGTTCACACAATATCTCCCAGTCTTCTTTTACTCCAGGCTGGGCAGTGACCGCAGTGCGGACACGCTGGACTCTCCTGTCTGTATTGGTGTAAGTCCCGTCAACTTCGCCCCATGACTTGGCAGGCAGCACCACATCTGCCATCTCGGCCGTTTCTGTCATGAATATATCCTGGACGATGAGTAAATCGAGTTTTTCCAATAGGCTTCTGGTATGGTTCATATGAACGTCTGCGACTAGCGGATTTTCCCCTATGCAATACAAGGCTTTAATTTCACCTGTATCAATTTTATCGAAGGTCCTCGTCTGGGTGTCGCCAACTTTTTTGCTGATTTCAATATTCCATAATTTTTCGAAACGTGCACGGTATTCGTCGTCCAATAGGCTGACAGCACCTGTAAGCTGGTTCGGCAGGCATCCCATGTCCCCGGCTCCCTGGACATTATTCTGTCCTCTTAAAGGCATAATGCCTGAACCTTTTTTGCCAATCTGGCCAGTCAGTAGAGCAAGGTTAGCGATATCGAACACATTGTTGACTCCGCAGTGATGTTCGGTAATACCGAGTGTGTATGCAATCATCCCTCTGCTGGCCTTTGCATATAGGTGAGCAACCTCAATGATATCTTCTGGCGCCAAACCGGTGATTTCTGCTGAATATTCTGGTGTATAGCGTTCGACCTTTGACAGCAATACATCAAAATCCTCAGTATGTCTGCCAATGAATCCTTGGTCATACAGCTTTTCTTTTATAATAATTCGGATCATCGCGTTGATCAGCGCAATATCTGTTCCAACGTTAATTTGCAGATGTTTATGTGCTGACTTGACCATATCGATTCTTCTCGGGTCAATGACGATGATCTTTAGACCGCCCTTGGCAGCTTTTTTCATTCTATTTCCTATGATCGGATGGGCTTCAGTCGTATTGGATCCCATAAGTAAAAGCACTTCGGCCCCATCGATATCTTCCAATGTGTTTGTTGGGAAACCGCTTCCAAAAACAGTCGCCAGACCGGCGACACTAGGAGCGTGTCAGGTTCGGTTACAGCCATCAATATTATTGCTTCCGATAGCAGTCCTCATGAACTTCTGGGTAACGTAGTTCGATTCATTGGTAGTCCGTGCGCAAGCAAACATCGAAATGGATTCTGGACCAAAATCCGCCTTGATTTCAGCCAATCGGCCTGCAATGTAATCATACGCTTCCTCCCAGGTAGCCTTTACCAGCTTTCCTGCTTTCCTGATCATAGGTGTATTTAGTCTTTTCGGAGCATGGACATATTGATATGCAAAAGCACCTTTTATACATGTTTGTCCTTTATTTACAGGTGCGTCCTTATCTCCTCTGATTTTCACTATTTTATTATCTTCTACATCCAATATTAAACCGCAGCCTGTACCACAATAACCACAGACCGTCTTTACCTGGCTAATCGATGACATAGCTTCCCCTCCCGCATTCTATTTAATTTTTCCCTTAGTTTAATAGTAGTCTAAATTTTCGTTGCAATGTGGAAATATTCATCATATTTTTTGTCATATTTTTAACAATTTATCGACAAATTCTGATAGCTAGACGGGATGTTGTTAATCATAAAAAAATAAGGCAGGAGTTAGCCCCTGCCTTATTTTTGTAATGTATACTATGCAGTTTTTGCCGGCAGCATGATCTTGAATGTTGTTCCTTTGTTTTGTTCGCTCTCGATATAAACTTTGCCGTTGTGGCTTTCAATAATCTTGAAGCTGACCATCAAGCCGAGTCCATTTCCATTTTTCTTGGTTGTATAAAACGGTTCACCAATTTTCTTCAAAGTTTCCGGAGGAATTCCTACACCGGTATCTTTGATGGAAATGACGACATTGCCATCCTGTATTTCCGTTCTTACTTTTAAATCTCCGCCATCAGGCATTGCTTCGATTCCATTCTTTATAAAATTCAGGAATACTTGCTTCAATCGGTTTTCATCACATTCGATTTGGATAATTTCCTCTGTAGCATCAAAATCCAGTTTGACGTTCCTTTTTCTTGCTTCAAATTTCAGCATAGAAACCACATTTTGGACAATCGGTATGATATTCTGTTCCTCAAGCTCTACAGCCTTAGGTTTTGCAAGTACCATGAACTCTTCAACAATATTATTGACTCTGTCAATTTCGTCAAGGATAATTTCAATAAACTCCTGGCGTTGCGGGTCTGTTTCATCGAGCTGCAGGAATTCTGCATATCCTTTCATCGATGTCAGCGGATTTCTGATTTCATGGGCAACACCAGCAGCGAGCTGGCCAACAGCAGCAAGCTTATCCTGGCGGTGAAGCATTTCCTCTGATTTTTTCTTCTCTGTGATATCATTACGTATTGCAAGGTACTGATATGGCTTCCCATTTTCATTCAAGAAAGGAACAATCGTGGTAGCCACCCAGTAAAATGAACCATCCTTTGCCCTGTTTCGGATATCGCCTTTCCAAACCTGACCTGATCCAATGATTTTCCACAGGTTTTTAAAGAACTCTTTGGAATGTAATCCAGAATTCAATATACTGTGGTCATTGCCAATCAATTCTTCCCTGCTGTATTTAGAGATCTCACAGAATTTATCATTCACACTTTTGATAATCCCCTTTTCGTCAGTAAAAGCAACGATAGAGGATTGGTCGAGGGCAAAATTGATATCACTGACCTCTTTCAGTGTTTCTTTCAGGCTCGCCTCTGCCTGCTTTCTTTGAGTTATATCAGAACGAATCGAGACATATTGATATGGCTTGCCTTTACTATTCAGGAATGGAACAATCGTGGTATCAACCCAATAATATGAACCATCCTTTTTCTTATTCCGGATTTCACCCTTCCAAACCTCCCCAGAACCAATTGTTTTCCACATATCCTTGAAAAATTCCTTTGCATGAAGTCCAGAATTCAAGATCGAGTGATTTTGACCTAATAGTTCTCCCTCACTGTAACCTGAAATCTCAATAAACTTTTCATTAACATAGGTGATATTACCTTTAGGATCTGTAATGGCAACAATCGCTGATGAATTAAGAGCATCCGTAATATCTTTTAAGTTTGTATCAGAAACTGCCAGCCTTTTGCTGATCAACGCACTTGAACCGATTAAACCAGCAAGGATGAGCACAGAGATAAAAACGATTAAATAACTGATTAACGACTCTGGAATTCCAGTCTGTTCTACAACTCCGTCTCTCATATTGATTGATGAAGCTCTTGTTAGAAGAAAATGACCTTCAACAATCGCAGCAGTAACAACAAGAGCGCTTAATGGTTTAATCCATCCATGATCTCCTTGAGTGAAATTTTTCGAAGAGAAAAGCATCCAAAAGGAAAAGTAGAATGATCCAAATACAAGAAGGAGGGCAATTAGTAAAATGGAAGGCTCATAACTGAAATCCATTTTCATTGAGTACATTCCCAGGATATGGACAACCAGGACTGCAAGCATCATGAACAAACTTCCTGCAATCAAATTGCTCTTGTTCACTGTCTTGCCAGTCATTGTATAGAAAGCCATTGCTGTGAAAGAAATAACCAGGATTATCGATAAGACCGTTATTGAAATACGGTAAGAGACAGTGCCATTGAGATTCAGAGCAAGCATTCCAAAGAAATTCATAACCCAAATCCCTATGCCAAGTGAAAATGTCCCGCCTAAAAACAAAAATCGTTTATTTCGATCAGAAGACTTGATGAGACTGAATAAATCGAGTGCTGTATAAGATGACATGATTGTCAATAAGATGGCTACTAGCAGTAGTATTGGATTAAAGGATAATTCCGGATTATCCATTTAGGCATCATTCCCCATTTAAAGTTTCATTTCGATTGTATGTTAAAACAGAAAAGAATAAAAGGGTTTATTAAATAAAATGTAATAATTTTGTCACTTTTATCTATTGACTATTGAAATTTTTGGCAAAACGCTTCTTCGCCGACTCCATGATGGGTACAGAAATCTAATTTAGTATTAGATTCCCATCTTACTAACTAATACCCCCATTTGATTTTATGAACAAACACCTATTTTTAAATTTTTTCAAAAAAAGTCTACACAATTTTTCAAATTACGTTTATACTGTACTATAACAGGTTAAGTAAAATATAAATTGTACTATAAAAGGAGGAGTTTTATATGATGAGTCCGGTTGAATTTTTTCGTACTTTACCAAAAAAGGTGTGCCCTGAATGTGGTGAGGGAATGCAGGAACAAGCAGAATCATATTTAATGGAATGCGACCGTTGTTTGTCGAAGAAAGAGGAGTAATATGAAAAGGCACCTTCAAGCTGAAAGGTGCCTTTTTACTGAATAGAAAAAAGAAGCTCAATTACGAGCTTCTTTTTTAACATCTTAGGAGACCCAACCAGCATCAGCCCAAAACATTTTTGGAACTATTGAGTTGTATGATCCTCTTACTATAGCCGATGTGTGCTTGTTCCGCATTAAGGGTGTCTTTCAAAAAAGGTTTCCCTGTTTGTATGACGTCCCTTTACAAACACATTTTTCGGTATAATCACCGAGAGACTCATTATTCGCTAGTGTGTTTTCGTCTTTTCTCCAATTAGGTCATGCATCCCTACTGACCACACCATTTGAATGGCAGCTGCTTTGAGGGAAATATTCTCCTAATGACTGTTTCACCTTGAAATTTGTTGACTTCCCTATCAGTTGGCACCTTTCCAAGTATCAAAATTGATACTCTGTTGGTAAAAAGCTTCTTTCCAACGTACACTTACTAATAGGCTGGACTCCTGCTTTTTCCCTTTTGAATTGAACCATCGGAAGGTCAGCAACTTTTTTTGGTTAACTCGTGAATAGGTCCTTTTCCCTTTAGCTGGTGGTACTGACTTTTTGAAGATTAGCTTCAAACACTTTAGGAATAACCACTTTTCGTTCACTACGGAACGAACACAATTGGTTGAGCCTCCTAAGATGTTAATCACTTTCTTTCTACACTTTTATTATACCACCTAATCTGAATGTAAACCCTTTCATTTGTGACAGATTAGTGTCCTTTCCATAATTAAGCACATAATTAATTTCCCAGTATATCCTCAATCTCAATACAAAAACTACACTTATCAGGGGGTGAGAAAATGGACATTCATAAAGATAATTTAAAAAGGGATAAAGATTTACTCAACTCGACATATACTCCAAATCAGCGGTACGTGCCCGGGGGATCAGTTGACGAGCACAGGGATTTTGAAGCGGGAAATATCATTCTGACGGGCGATGAAATAAAACAGCAAAATGAAAATTTATAGCTTGCCGCATATTTAAGTTATGTCCTTGCATGATCAAAATTAGTCCCTCAGTTCCGGATTAAACCATAAACTTGAATAGGTAAAACATAGCCATTTATAGACACAGCGAAAGGGGTATTCAATTGCATTTAATCGATCCGAAAAACTTGAAGTTTGGTGATGAAGTTTTCGTTATCTACCGTAATCCGCATGTACCATCTGTATCTAACATTAAAGCAGGTGAAATTGTCCAGCATCCTAAAGATCCTAACGCGTTCGCCCTATTCCTAAATGATACCTTGCATGTAATTGAAGATGATGATGCTCTCTTTGCTACACAAGAGGCGGCCGAAAATGCATATTTTGATGCAATGGATCCGTATCAGTCTTAGCCATCACCCTTCTTTTTAAGGTTTTAACCGCTTTTCAACGGGTAAATTCAATTACGCAAGCCAATTCAAACTAGGAGGGATGAAGATGAGGGTTTTAACAGCATCTTCTAAGCTCGTCATTGGCTCTGCACTCGAAGGAGGATTTGTCTACCTAAAGAAAGGCACTCTTACCCCCAACAAAGTGATACGACGCGGAAAGCTTTAAATGAGCAAATCCTCTTTCCTTTTAAAAGCACATCCATAAAGGGTGTGCTTTTTTGCAATTTTTAGAAAGTTGAAGGGTTTTACCTTTCTTTACTCGAATTTAGTAAGCAATAAAAATGTTTGGGGTGACTGTATTGCTTCAATTAGAAATTGAACCTGCATTAAAACTTGATGAAACCCGCTTGCAGCCTTCCTACAGAATGGACCTCAGGAGTTTTTCCGAAAGGGAATACAATAAGTTTGTAAAATTGAATACGGTTAATGATTGGAGCCAGCTTCGCTGGAAAGATGCAGGTAGACCATACGAGGTATCATCCTTCGCGCAGGAAAAAAAGGAATGGGAGAAAGTCAATCAACAAAGTCTGCCCGCACACACCTCCTGGCAAATGTTCAACAAGTCGTTTCACGAGTGGTTTGTGAAGGATGTTCCTGCAGAAATGGACAATTCGAAAAAAAATTTTATGGATAGCTTAAAGAGTTTTAAGCTGACTGAAACAAAGTCTGCATTAGGTGAACTGATCAGAATCCACCTATGGAACTACGCTCACCGGATTGAAGACGGAATCTGGGACCCAAGAGGCAAGCGCGCATTGTTCGAAGGACTTGACTTAATAAAGCCAAGAATCCTCTTCCTGGGAGCCGCTGAAGGTTACGAGGCAATGCAGCTGAGTGCCATGTATCCAGGCGGTGACATTGTGTTTGTAGATTATGATCCTTTCTGTAAGGACACGAGGTTTAGGGAATTTCCTGACACTTATCCCTTTCTCGGAACCAATCCCTCGACAGGAGGAAATAAAGTCTATCATAAAAGTGATTTTGAGACTGAATACATCGTGGAGGATATCCGCAACCTTCCTTTCGGCCGTGAATTTGATATCGTCCTTAGTGTCGGGCTGCTTGAGCACTTCCCGGATACTTTAAAAAGCGAAGTCGTTGATTGGCATAAGAAGTTCCTAAAAGAAGGCGGTTATATTATCATGACCACACCCAGAGCTCAGTTAAAATCCAAGCTGTATTATGAAATCATGGCTGATGTCATGAACCATACATACAGAGAACTGATGACCGTCGAGCAGATGGGACTTTATTTATACGAAAACGGTTTGGATATCTTAAGGCATGGCTATATCAAAGTCCATAACGGGATCATCGCACGTCCCAGATAAAAACAGGCCCTTTTTCAAAAGGGCCTGCACATTTTATAGATCCGATCTCTTGACCGGTTCATCTTCGTTATTTGTCTGATTGCCAGTGCTTGAAGTATAGCCTACTCTATAGACAAAATCCTTCTTTTGTTTTAACGCATCCGGCATTTTGTATTGATCTCGATTCGATTGAAATTCACCTTTATGCGACACCTGTACCCCTCACTTCCCGCTTTACTGATAGCCTCTGTTGTTCAGTTCATCTTCCGCTCCGGATGAGCGCTCAATTTTTCCGCCGACTTCCCCTTCTACATAGCTGTCACTAGCCTGCTCATGTGTCATTGCTAGCCCTTTCGAAAGTTCGTCATTTTTATGATAATCCGTTGTATCATACATCCGTCCTGCAATCTCATTACTTTTACCTTTATTATCTCTCATGAAAGTCCCTCCTTTCGTACTTCAATTATTTTTTGATATAAATACTAAATCCATACTTCTGTTTTCAATACTGTAGAACAATAATAAACCCTGCCTTCCATGGGGAAGAACAGGGTTTCGGCAATACTTTAAAACATTAATTTTAGTTTGCAGTAATTTGTTTCGACTGACTTCTTTTTTCATCCTTCATTAACCAGACTGTCAGCAAAACTCCCATTAAAGTCAGTGCAGCAAAAAATAAGTACACCCCATAAATACTGAATTCTTCAAAAATGATGCCGCCGAAGAATGTGAAAAACCAGTTGCCTAAGCCGTTGCCGACTGCCGAGTATATCGTTACGGCTGTTGCCGTAATATGCAGTGGAGTAATATCCCGAATGTACTGCAAACCTGCAGGAATGAACAATCCAAGCGAAAAGCCCTGGATAACAGCTGAGGCGTACACAAGAGATAAGGAAGGTTCTGTAAAATAAAAAAACCATCGAATTAATGAAACGATCGCTGCAATAAAAGCGACCTGAAGCAGCCCAAATTTACGGATCCAGTTTCCTGCAACCCTCATAAATGGAATTTCAGATAACACCGCAATAAGAAAGGCGATACCAATCCCTGTATAAGTGCCTCCCCGGTCCTCCACAAACAGGCTGAAGTAAAAGTTATTGGCCAAATTAGGACCGAAAATCATGAATGTTACTCCGAGGAAAATTAGAAACTTCTTCATCTGCATTAAATCCCTCATGCCAGCGAATAGCCCTATAGGCCGTCCTGATGGTTCTTTGGGCATTTTCATTGAAAAAGCTGCCGAGATTAATAATGTCAGGAAAAAAGCGAAAAATATCACTTGTGGGTTCCACTCGGACAACCGGCCCATTGCAAAGACCGCCAATCCAAATCCCAGTGAACCAAATAATCGGACATTTCCATAATTGACTCCTGCTTTGCTAGTGTACTTTAAGGAAATACTATCTGATAAAGGGATGATGGCACTCTGAAAAATCGCGAGGAGCGTTGCAATGATCAAGAACGAAATAAATCCATCGAAGAAAACATAACCCAAAGCGGCAACACCTGTTATCAAGGTAGTTAAAGTTAGAAGCATATTATGGACATTTTTCATGTCAGCGAGCATTCCCCAAAACGGCTGGAAGAAAATCATAATGACTGGACCAATGGACAGAATGATCCCAATCTGATATCCATTTAAATTTTCAACTTCGCTTAAGTAAACACTTAACAAAGGAAATAAACTGCCTATGCCAAAAAAAACAAAAAGATAAAAGCCTTGCAAAGTAAAGATATTGCGCTTAACGTGCATGTCCATCTGTATCCTCCGTACTGACGAGTTATAAAGCTATATTTTACCACTATTTTAATATAAGAATAGTTCATATTGTTTTATGCATTATAAAAGAATAAATAAAGCGTTTTCATTTCATCTAGGTCATGTTAAAATAATGTTGCTATGTGATCAGACGTCTGCTCACTGTAATAATTCATTAACCATCTTGCCAAAAGAGGCGGTGAAAAACATGAAAGAAATCATCTTAAGCTTAGTTGCTGGTTTAGTAGTAGGAATCCTTTTTAAATTCCTGAAGCTTCCTCTTCCAGCACCTCCAGTTCTTGCAGGTGTACTCGGAATTGTCGGAGTTTATTTAGGCGGAGTTGTTGGAGAATGGATTATTAATTCCTTTAAAGGTTGATCGGTCACTAATGTAGAGGGCTCTTTCTGTAATCCTCACTTCAGGCACTTCATATACTTATTGAATAGACCACGATGCGAATAGGAATACGGCTGCAAAGATCTGCTCAAATTGAACTGCCAATGCAGCGAAAAGCCTAAACAAAAAATCCACGGAAAGTTCCGCGGATTTTTTATTCTTTTACATTCGCTTTAATGCATTTTGTCCATATACTGCCCGGTTTGCAGATTCGCTCTCCTCTTTCGCTGCCCCTTTGGCATTCAGGTATACATAGAGAGTGCCAACGAAAAAGCCTCCGCCTATTATATTTCCCAAGGTCACAGGCATAAGGTTGTACAAACTGCCGGCAATACTGATTGTTTCAGGATGTGGTACGAGAAGCGCGATTGAAAAGAGGACCATATTTGCTACACTGTGCTCGAATCCAGAGACAACAAAAGCAAAGACCAAAAGCATTATGACTCCGATTTTTGCTCCATCTCCTTTTATACTAAATGGAACCCAGACAGCAAGACAAACGAGCCAATTGCACAGGATAGCACGAAAGAACAATTGATAAGCCGGTGTATTCATTTTCATGCTCACAGTTTCCATCATATACTGTGTTTTTTCTGGGGACAAAAATATTCCCGACAGCATAACAAGAATGCCAAAGAAAAATGCTCCCAGTAAATTTCCGGAATAACATGCTATCCAGTTTTCAATGGTATCCTTCCACGTCGTTGCTTTTTTCAAAGAGCTGATTGTCATCATCATTGTGTTGCTTGTGAACAGTTCTCCGCCGCCGTACAAAATCAGGACAAGTGCCAATCCGAAGAAGATCGAGCTGGCGATAGGTGTTGCAGCTGAATGAGCATCAAAAAAATATTCACCCAGCCGGTAAGAGACCATGAGGCCAAAGCCGATATACACACCAGCAAGAGCTGCTCGCAAGAGGTATTTACCCTTTGATTGACTAAGATACTCTTTCTTTTTTAATGCAGTGTTGATGGCTAGTTCCATTGGCTGTTCACTCATTATTAAGACTCCTCTATTTGTGAATAAAATCACATTTTTGCTGATAGATTAATCTTAAACCCGAAATCAGAGTTTGTTAATAGATAACACCATGAACTGTTTATGTCCATTTTCGAAGCGTTTTCATTTGCATTTTGGAGCGTTTTTATGAAGAACAGCCTTTTAACCCTATAAATGAATAGGGGAAATCCCTTAGGTGTTTGACAGAATCCTTCCTTTTACAAGCATTGCAAACGCTAAAAGAGCCCTTTCTGTTAAAAAGGCTCTCTAGCGGAATTCTATAAATAAATTCCCAGGTTTGATTCAAGTATCTTCACGCATAACACTTTCTTGGATATGTTTTTTATCCATTCTATTCAACAGCTTCCGATGGACTTTGGACTCAAAAATAATATTGAAATCATAGTCTTCCGGATAAAGCTCTGACGCAGGCAAGTTCAGCTTTAGGCGTTTATGATTCACCTCGACTTTTCGCTCCCTGACCCGGACGAGGTAATTCCCCTGAATGTCTGGTCCCCTATAAACAACACCCAGTTCCCCAGTGTTTAATACATGAACACTATCACCCATTTCAAACTTTACCACTGGCTTCTTTGAAACCTTAGAACGCTTCTGTCTTTTATGTCTGTTTGCAGTGATTTGCCGCTCTCTTGCTTTCAAGGCAGCAGGATCATCTGCAAATAACGAAGTGTAATCATGCTCTGCTTTGTAGGTTATTTCATGAGCCCGTTCAAGCAGCTTTGGATGAACGCCCAGTTTCAGCGCAATCGCAAAAGCCTGGCTTTCCCCACCCTTTCCGATCCGCAGACGATAAGTTGGCTTAAGTGTATCAAGATTAAATTCCATTGAACCATTCATGAAATCATCATGATTGTCAGCGAAGTCCTTAATCTCGCTGTAGTGCGTTGTCGCAAATATAGTCGCTCCCTTATTGTTCAGGTTCTCAAGAATGGCTGTGGCAAGCCCCATCCCTTCACCCGGATCAGTCCCTGAGCCCAGCTCATCAAGGAGGACAAGCGTCTTGTCATTGGTTTCCTTCAAGATCTCTATTATATTGACAATCCTGGAACTGAAAGTGCTCAGATTTTGCTCAATGCTTTGCCCATCTCCTATATCGACAAGGACTTTATGAAAAATTCCCGCAGTGCTCCCCTCGTCTACCGGCAGAAGCAGACCGCTTTGTGCCATTAATGAAAGCAGCCCTGCTGTCTTGATGGAAACGGTTTTCCCGCCTGTATTCGGTCCAGTAATGATAAGAGCATGATAATCTGTTCCGATTTCAATATTTAACGGAACCGCTTTTTCACCAAGCAGCGGATGGCGCGCTTCATTGAATAAAATGACTGGGTCGTCAATAATGGCAACTTTTTTTGCGTCAATAACCCTGCAATATTTCGCTTTTGCAAACAGGAAGTCATAGTGAACCATCGTCTCCATGGCCATCCGGATCTCCTTTTCTTTCTCCTCAGCCAGACCAGTCAAGGCGAACAGCACTTTCTCCACTTCGGTTTGCTCATCTAGATAAAGCCATTCCATTTGGTCCTGGAATGAGCCAATTTCTTCTGGTTCCATAAAAAGGGTTGAGCCTGATGCCGATGTATCAAGGACCGCTCCTCTTACCTTGCCGCGATATTCCTTCTTTACAGGAACAACATACCTGCCGTTTCTTTGGCTGATGACAGCTTCTTGAAGATATGGTTTTATTTTTGCAGATTTCAACAACTGGTTTAGCCTCTCTTTTAAACGTTCTTCCTGGATTCCTATTTGTTTCCGGACCCTCAATAGTTCCCTGGATGCGTAATCATCAATCTGCCCGTTTCGAATACACCTTTGTATCTCAGCAGCAAGTTCGGGAAGTTCTTCGATTCCATGGACATACGAAGAAACTCTGGGAGCGACATACTCCTTATCCTTCATAAAACGGCGAATCTTGTTGCAAGTCTCCAAGAAGGAAAGCAGCAGCACCAGTTGCTCTGTCCGAAGCGGAATTCCTTTGTTAAATCCCTTAAGCACTGTTTCCATCCCTTCAAGTCCATGGATGGGAACACTGGAACTAATCCTGAGAATTTCAATTGCTTCATAAACTTCCGCCTGCCATGATGTGATCTGCTGCAGATTGGTGGAAGGCTGCATATCCCTTGCTTTTATTCGCCCTGATTCCGTTAAAGCAAACCCGGCGATTTCTTCCTTTATTTTGTCATAACCAAGAACCGTAAATGTTTGTTCGTTCAAGTTAGTTTCCTCCTTTTAAATATAAAAAAGCCGCAATGGAACAAGTCCACAGCGGCTTCTAAAATACCTCGCAGACATGGCTGCGGGCACTCCTTTCCAAAAGAAAAAGCTGTGTACAAGTACACAGCTTCTGCTTACGGATATCAAGCATGCTTTACTATGTTCATTGTTCTTAACATTCAATCCAGCGCATAATTAAATAAACCTATAGCAGGCCTAATAAAAAATCCGGATTGACCGTATGAAATTAACGGTTTAGTTAAGAACGACACCTAACATAAAACATACTCCCTAATATAAAAAAATTATCTTCAACAATAGAATACTTCGATTACACCAGAATAGTCAACCACATTTATCCAATTAAGTTATAAAGTTAGAAACAACCAGTCCAAAACAGATTGTTCACATTTTCTCTATTGACCTATTGTTTATATTTCATTTTAAATTAGGGTTAAACAACGGACGGAAAAGGTGGAGATTGTGTGGCCAGCCAGGAAAATCAAACTAACCTAACTTATGAGATGAGCGAATTAATAAAAGCATCCGAAAAAATCATTAAATTCAAGAAAGGAACTTTTTTATTCCGCGAGGGGCAGGAAGCAAAGGAGATGTATGTTATTCTGTCCGGCAAGGTACAAATCTCAAAAATGAACGCCGAGGGAAAAGAATTGTATTTAAGATTATGTAATAAAAAAGACATTGTAGGTGAACTAACCCTCTTTACAGCAGGCCCTAGATACTTATTCAATGCACGAGTAGTTGAAGATGGTGAAGCAGCAGCTGTAAATATTGAAAATCTGGAACAAGTATTATTCAATAACAGCCAGCTTGCGTACCAATTCCTTAAGTGGATGAATGACCATATCCGAAGAACGATAACTAAATTCCGCGACCTTGTCTTGAACGGTAAAAAAGGAGCGTTGTATTCAACATTGATCAGGCTAAGCAATAGTTATGGCACTAAACAGGAGGATGGCATTCACATCAATGTACCAATCACAAACCAAGATTTAGCTAACTATTGTGGAACCGCGCGGGAAAGCGTCAGCCGCATGCTCGGTGAACTGCGTGATGAAGGAATCATCTCCATACACAAGAAGAGGATCATCATCCATAACCTGGACTACTTAAAACAACAAATCGACTGTGAAAATTGTCCAATCGAGTATTGCAATATTGAGTGATTACGGAAAATGGAAGCAACATAAAGCACAAAGATTCAAGCATGGGTACAATCAGGTTCGAACAATACCCTTATGCTGCCTTTCCACTCCTCATAAGGGCACCGTTCGGGGCGAGCTATGCCCTTATGCAGTCTTCCCGTTCCTCATAAGGGTACCGTTCAGGCCAAGCTATACCCTTATGTTGCTTTTCCTCTCTACAAGATAAAAACCAGCTTTGTTAATCAGGAGCAATCTTGCAATTTATAATATGTATTTTAAAATCTTATCAACTTTCAAGTTTTAGTCCCCTTTGTATTCCCATGGACATTGAAAATGTTTTTACAATTCATTATATCTCATTCATTTTATTTCAAGAATATTCACTGATTTTTTTCGAAAGTGCCATATTAAACATAGTTCACACAATGTCCATATGATTTTCCTTATATTTTTTATATCTTAATAAGGGGGAGGATTGTGTTATGAAAAAAATCTATCTTATCAGTTCATTAATTGTGTTAATAGGCATTACATCGGGAATTTCATTCTTTCTAATCAGGGATGCCAATGCGCAGATTCCAGAGGACATCACGCTCGTAACCATGGATGAAGAACTCTACACTTTTGGAGAAGAAACAGAGACCATCAAACTTGTGGAATTCATCTATACTCATTGTCCTGATATCTGCCCAACGACCACACAAAAAATGAACCTGCTGCGCAAAGACTTGATCGAAGAAGGAGTATATGGGAAGGAAGTTCAGTTTGTTACTGTTACAATTGACCCTTACCGGGATACCCCTGAAGTTTTAAGAAAATACATGGACAATTTCGGACTTGAAAATGATGGGAATTGGATATTCCTTACTGGTGATCAAGCCAACACTCTCGAAGAGCAAAAGAAAATCAAACAGGTTGCCGATACATTCCAATTCCAGTTTCGTGATCCAGGGAATGGCTTCTATGTCCATAGTACATTTACTTACCTGATTGATAAAAACAATAAATTCATAAAAAAATTCCCGATGGGGGAAGATTTCAATAAAGATGAAGTTTTCGATGAAATAATGGATGAGTTATAGACCACGAAAAAAAAGCGGCTGAATGCACCGCTTTTTTTGCTGTTCTATTTAGCTTACATGTTTACTTTTCATTATATCTGTTTTAATACTTCTTGAATGCAGAATCTGTATAATGATAAGCATGTCTATCTCTTAATGCGAATTCACTGTTGTGGGATGTTTCTCAGTTTTTTGCAGGGAGAAAAATTCTGATTTTGGCTTAGTGAAGCTGACTTTTATCCCTGATTCCTTTAGACGGTTAACAAAATCAACCAGCTGCTTTTTAGCCATTTCAAAAACTCCTTTTACCATCTTTATCTATTCTTATTTTACATGAAAAATAAGAAATATGTGTGAAAATGAGCAAAAAAATTGACAGTAGCTATCAAAAATAATCGCAAATTTCCCAATAGACACTCCGTAAACATTGTGATAAATCAGAAACAAATTATCTCATTTAGTTACTACTCTCGCCTTTTCCCATTTTGTTCCCTCTAAAAACACCTTTCAACAAAAAAATGTTCCATTCATTCGCTCATAGCATTTAAACATGTTATAATCTTTGGGATATATATTAATGGAGGCTACTAAATAAATGATTACAGTTCAAAATGTTGGCTTGAGATATGGTGACCGCAAGCTCTTTGAAGATGTTAATATTAAATTCACACCGGGTAATTGCTACGGCCTGATTGGTGCTAATGGCGCCGGCAAATCAACTTTCCTTAAAATCTTATCAGGAGAAATTGAAGCGCAAGCAGGAAATGTATCCATGACACCTGGTGAGCGTATGGCAGTATTGAAGCAGAACCACTTTGAGTACGAAGATGTGGAAGTGTTGAAAGTCGTCATTATGGGACATGCCCGTTTATATGAAGTCATGCAGGAAAAAGATGCCATATACATGAAGGCAGACTTTACAGATGAAGACGGCATGAAGGCCGCCGAGCTTGAAGGTGAGTTTGCTGAGCTTAATGGCTGGGAAGCAGAATCCGAAGCAGCGATTCTTCTTAAAGGCTTAGGAATCGGCGAAGAGCTTCATGATAAAAAAATGGCTGATATCGGCGGAGGAGAAAAAGTGAAGGTCCTTCTTGCACAGGCACTGTTCGGCAAGCCGGATGTTCTCCTTCTTGATGAACCTACTAACCACCTTGATATCGCTGCGATCCAATGGCTGGAAGAATTCTTGATCAACTTCGAGAATACAGTTATTGTTGTATCCCACGACCGTCACTTCCTGAATAAAGTTTGTACCCATATCGCTGACCTTGACTTTGGCAAAATCCAGCTTTATGTCGGCAACTATGATTTCTGGTATGAATCCAGCCAGCTGGCATTAAGAATGCAGTCGGATACAAATCGCAAAAAAGAAGAGAAAATCAAGGAATTGCAAGCGTTCATTGCGCGTTTTAGTGCAAACGCATCTAAATCCAAACAGGCTACTTCCCGTAAAAAACTGCTTGATAAGATTTCTCTGGATGATATCAAACCATCATCCCGTAAATATCCATACGTTGGATTTACTCCCGAACGTGAAATAGGGAATGACTTATTAAGAGTTGACGGAATTACCAAGACAATTGACGGGGTAAAGGTTTTGGATAATATCAGCTTCATTATGAACAAAGATGACAAAATTGCGCTTGTTGGAAAAAACGAAATCGCGATTACGACATTGTTCAAAATCCTTACCGGTGAAATGGAGCCAGACAGTGGAACTTTCAAATGGGGTGTAACGACATCCCAGGCCTATTTCCCTAAAGATAACTCTGAGTTCTTTGAAGGCAGTGACCTGACCCTGGTTGACTGGCTACGCCAATTCTCACCAAAGGATGACAGCGAAAGCTTCCTTCGCGGATTTCTTGGACGTATGCTTTTCTCCGGTGAAGATGTATTGAAAAAAGCAAGTGTACTTTCCGGTGGCGAAAAAGTACGCTGCATGCTGTCAAAAATGATGCTATCTGGAGCAAACGTCCTTCTATTAGATGAGCCTACTAACCACCTGGATCTTGAATCCATCACTGCCCTGAATAATGGCATGATCAATTTTAAAGGTTCAATGATCTTTTCATCCCATGACCACCAGTTCGTTCAAACTGTGGCGAACAGGATTATGGAAATCACTCCTTCAGGGTTGATTGATAAGCAGATGACTTATGATGAATACCTTGAAAATGAAGAACTGCAAAAGCAAATTGCTGAAATGTACGCATAAGTACAATAAGCGCAAGCGCCTCGTTCAGCCCCGACAAGCGCTGGAGGTCCAGACAGTGAAGTCGTTCTTTGACTTCATTGGCAGGACCGAAACCGAAGAGTATAGCCGACTGTCCAGAAACACAGAAACTGGAGACGCCGACAAAGAAGCGTTTTTTGCTTCTGTCGGAGGTGTTGAAGTTTCGGAGTTTCTAGGAGGCGACACTGGACAATTGGAAAAGCGGAGGCGACTGCCCAACTCCGACAAGCGTTGGAGGTCCTGACAGTGAAGTCGCTCTTTGACTTCATTGTCAGGACCGAAACGTCTCGAGGAGTTAGGAGCCGCAGCTAGACAAGCGTCTCGAGGGGTTAGGCGCTGGAACTGGATTAAGACAACTACTTGTAGTTATCCAAACCTAAATGCTTTTATAATTTCCTGGATAATCACAAAAACCCTCGGGAATATCCCCGAGGGTTTCTCTGTTTAAAGCTTGGATCTTATTAACTTTCTTAATCTTTTTTCTGTTTCTTTCTTGAAGAAGCAGCGGTTCTGCTGCCTGTTTCACTCACCGTTGTCCCCTGTCCTTCAACCTGGGATGAATTCAACCCTATTGTCGATGGATCCTTTTTTCTTTTATTGCTCATAAATACCCCTCCACTTTACAAATAGTCTTCTTTAATATTGTCTTGCGAAAAGAATATTTTATACTGCTGACGGACAACTTAGATTAGTGAGGAGGTGTTATTGATGGCAAGAGTAGGTGTAGAACAATCACTAACGAATATTTCTGAAGCCTTGCGTGAAAGAGGCCATGATGTCGTCGAGTTACGCTCAGAAGCTGATGCACAAGGCTGTGACTGCTGTGTTGTAACTGGAATAGACTCAAACGTCATGGGGATGCAGGATGTTTCAACACAAGGATCAGTCATTGAGGCAAACGGACTTTCCGCAGATGAGGTTTGCAGGCAGATTGATCAAAAAACTGGACAGAATCAATAATACTTATGAAACTGCCGGCCAGGCAGTTTTTTCTTTTCCCCCCCTATTTTTCTTTTCCTGCACCTGATTCATGATATTTTCACTAACTTGTGATATTTTCTGTATGTAGGATCAATCTAATTTCGATATAATCAGTTATATCTATTGTATATGTTTAAAAAGGACTGTTTGAAAGGATGTCAGGATTGAGGAAATTACATATTGTTCTTCTCACAGCCCTCTCACTCTACATTTCAGGATGTACAGATGACAGTGAGTCAAGGAAAACGGAGCTGACTATCTCTGCCGCAGCAAGTCTCCGGGAAGTCATGGAAGAAGCTGGGCAACTATATATGGAACAGAATCCGGGAATTAATATTGTCTTCAATTTTGGCGGATCCGGTTCCCTGCAACAGCAAATCTCCCAGGGTGCCCCAGTAGACTTATTTATTTCCGCGGCTGAGGATAAATTCGATTCCTTACTTTCCAAAAAGCTTATAGATCAGCAACACAGCGTTAAACTGCTCAGAAACGAACTTGTAATGATCACACAGAAAGAAAACAAGGAAATCGACTCAGCTGAAGCGCTGACTAGCGCTAATATTGAAAGAATTGCCATGGGCACTGCCGAATCTGTGCCTGCCGGCATGTATACCAAACAAGCATTGCTATCGTTGCAATTATGGGAAAAGCTTGAGCAAAAAGTTATTCCTGCTAAGGACGTACGCCAGGTTCTTTCCTATGTTGAAACAGGTAATGTCGATGCTGGCTTTGTTTATAAAACAGATGCACTGATTTCCGATAAAATCAGGATTATCCCTTTGAATGGAAAAGCACTTCACGATCCTATTGTTTATCCGGTTGGTGTAGTGGCAGGGACTGAGCATCCTAATGAGTCCATCGACTTTTTCAACTTCCTAAATGGACAAGAAGCAATGAACATTTTTAAAAAATATGGCTTTAAAGCAGCATTGGAATGATTTTTATGAGCAGTGATTTCTGGAGTCCGATTAAACTTTCCCTAGAGGTTGCTTCAGTGTCGGTAGTATTCGTGTTCTTATTTGGCATATTTGCTGCAAGATTTATGGCAAGAAGGCGTTTCATTGGCAAAACAGCTGTAGAGACCCTGTTGACATTGCCTTTAGTACTCCCTCCTACTGTAGTGGGATTTCTATTGATTGTCGTCTTTGGCATAAATAGTCCAATCGGAAGATTTATTGAACATGTTTTTGGCAGTCCCCTTATCTTTAGCTGGTGGGCAGCAGTTATTGCTGCATCTGTCGTTGCGTTTCCATTGATGTATCAATCAGCCAAGACAGGATTTCTGTCAATTGATCCTGGATCAGAGGAAGCAGCGAGAGTAGATGGAGCAAATGAGTGGAAGGTTTTTTTATATGTTACTCTGCCCCTATCAGCAAAAACATTGATTACCGGGCTAATTTTAAGCTTTGCCAGGGCCCTTGGGGAATTCGGCGCAACCCTTATGTTTGCCGGAAACTTGCCCGGGAAGACTCAGACCGCCCCAACAGCAATCTATGTAGCGCTTGAGTCTGGAAATATGCAGACAGCCTGGCTATGGGTAATTGCCATGGTGGGAATATCGTTCCTTATGCTCCTTTCGACTTCATTATTAAAACAATAAATGATGCATACCTATAACGCTGGGTTAACGAATAGATATACCCCCTGATTGAAAAGTTTCCAACCCCTTCAAATCGTATAGAAAAAGCCATGGACCTACCATGGCTTCTTTGCATTCTATTAGACTATAAAGTGGTATATTTTGAAAAAAAGGTTATATTACAAACTATTAACCCTCTAATCAAAGGTTACAACGAGGTTAATAGGTTCGCCGATTTTCTTTTTGTCCTTATCAACCAGGTCGCCTGAGAGGATTTCCACTTTCTCAAGGTTTTCAAGCTCCTCCACGATAAACCCGAGATTCCCTTGCTTCTTTTGTCCTGATAAAATCTCTCCATGTAATTCTTCCAAGTAAAAATCGTCTTCCCATGTCTTGTGGATACTATCATTGATATTAACCATTGCCACAGGCCCAAAATGATAGCTTCCACTGGAATGATTTTTTACTTCTACGCCAATTTTCACAAAATCAAATTCTTCATCATGTGTATACGGATGGAAGAAATCGATCAGGCTGTAATCAGGAATAAAGTGCATCAACTTAATATCTTTAACCTTATATTCAATCCCATTATGATTGAATGTTTTATTGACTTCTTTTACCGCCTTAAGTGTTAATTCTCCTTTAACGTCAATCAAAGATTCCCCTGCTTTAGTCAGTTCCCTGTCATCCGTAACTTGTGGATTCGGTACGTACACTTCAGTATTTTTCTTCATTGGTTTCTCTGCAACAGCTTCAACAGGATTCTTCTCTTCATTTGAATCAGCCTGTGCCAATGAACAGCCTGTCAGCAGTGAAACAGCCAGCATCAACTGCAAATGTTTTTTCATTTTGAAAACCCCTTTTCAGTAAATCTCCCGCAGATCCGGGGTTCCGCGGGAGATTTTCAAATTCATTACTTTCTTTTGCCATTTGCAAGGATATCAAAAATGTTTTTCGCATTGTCAGTATTGTCAATCTGGCCGTAGAAGCGCTCTTTCCCAGGACCGAATGCATATACAGGTACATCTTCACCAGTGTGTCCGCCTGTTGTCCAGCCAGTGTGGGAACGTTTATCGAAGATCTGTTCAATAGCGTTGTCAATGTCTCTGGCTTTCTTTGTTTGAGTTGCGTCTTTTACGGACTGAATTTCTTCCGCAGTCAACTCAGGAAGACCGACAGATTTAAAGTCAATATATTTCTTTAATGTTTGTTCTGCATCAGCACCGTTAGCAATTTCGGCAGCCATGAAATCCGGCGTGCGTTTTGCAGCTTTGATTGGCGCTCCAAACCAGTTATAGATTCCATCTGCACCAATTGAATATCCGCCAGTTGAATGGTCAGCAGTCGCCACAACTAATGTGTGTTTGTCTTTCTTGGCAAATTCGATAGCTGCTTTGTATGCCTTCTCGAAATCTTCCATTTCGCTCATGGCAGCAACAATATCGTTGTCATGTCCAGCCCAGTCGACCTGGCTGCCTTCTACCATCAGGAAGAAACCATCCTTATCCTTATTCAGGTGCTGTATTGCTGATTTTGTCATTTCTTCAAGGGATGGAGTTTCTTGATTGCGATCGATCATCTTGTCCATTCCACCTGGTGCAAATAGGCCAAGTACCTTTTCGTTTTTGTTATTTAGCAAGTCCTGCTTATTCGTTACATAGCTAAAGCCATCTTTCTGGAATTCCTTTGCAAGGTTCCTGTCATTACGAACAAAGTTACTTAATCCCCCGCCAAGCATTACATCGATTTTATGCTCGCCATTAACCAATTCATCATAATAATCATCAGCAATCGCATTCATATTCTTTCGGCTTTCATCATGTGCTCCAAAAGAAGCTGGGGTGGCATGCGTAATTTCAGAAGTAGCTACAAGGCCTGTAGCTTTGCCGTTTTCCTTGGCAGCTTCCAAAACTGTCTTTACTTCTGTTCCGTCATTGTCTACTGCAATTGCATTATTGTAAGTTTTAATCCCTGCTGACATCGCTGTTGCAGCTGAAGCGGAATCAGTTACGTTTTGTTCGGGATCTTCTGGATAAGTCATCTGGCTGCCTACTAGGTATTTGTCAAATTCAGTCTTCTCAGCTTCTACTGTTTCAGGATTGTCCTTCAAGTAGCGGTATGCTGAAGTATAGGAAACTCCCATCCCATCACCAATCAAGAAAATAACATTCTTGATTTTCGCAGAGTTCTCTTTTGCCTCATTTTTCGCATCTGCGTTGAAAGTACCTGCTAAGCTTCCGAACGCTACAGTTGAAAGAACAGCAATCGGAAGAATCTTCTTTTTAAAATTTGCTTTAATCATGTCAAGACCTCCAGAAAAGTTATTTACTACGCCTTTTAATATAATGGGAATCTATTAATCTCTTATTAATTGAATGTAAAAAAACATTGAGTTTTTGTTAAAGCCCTCTCACTTGAGAAAATAAAAAAGCAGGTGATTGCTCACCTGCTTCGAAACCTTCTGCTCTTTTTTTGTTTTCGATTGGCCATCCACACTCCAGCGGCCGCCACTAGCACTACTACTGCTATTAAGGTATTGACAGAAAGCACTCCGCTTTGTTCCGGCTCTGGTGCGGCCTCCTTTTTCACTTCAGGTTTTTTTCCAATCAGGGGTTTAAGTTCGATAGACTGGATTATTTCCCCACCCTTATTATAAATCTTTAAAATTCCATCTTTGTCCACGACTCTCTTGCCATTTTCAACCGGTTCAGTAAAAAGGAGATTTTCACTTGCTTTGAACTTCAGATTACCACTTGCGAAAGTTTCCCCTTTTTTGATTTGAGAGGACTTAAAAGCAGCGAAACCATAGTCGAATAACTTGGCAGTATCCTCATAGATTTTCCGTTTGTATTCTGATTTCAGCAGGATGGCCGTCAATTTCAACTGGCCGTTATCAGCTGTGGTGGCAAGCGTTTGTTTTGACTGGTCTACAAAGCCTGTCTTACCCCCTGTTATTCCTTCATATGGTATTTCACCTTTTAGCATACGATGGTGGGAGTGAATGGTTGTATCCCATGACTCACCATCCCAATCCACTTGCTTAGTGCCAAAAATCTCCCGAAAATCCTGATTGTTCATCGCATAGTTTAAGATTAAGCCAAGGTCCCTGGCTGTTGTATAATGATTTTCATCGAACAAACCATGTGGGTTGACAAAATGAGTATCCTCTACCCCGATATTTGTCTCCAGGAACTGATTAATCTTTTTTGAATAGCTCTCCGTCGATCCATCCAGATGGATGGCAATCGCCAATGCAGCGTCATTTCCTGAATTAATAAGCATACCCTGGATCAGCTTTCTTAATGAAACCTGTTCTCCCGGGTTGAGATAAACCCTTGTTCCATCGATATTCTCTATTTCCTCACTTACTATGACTAGCTCATCAAGATCGGCTGTTTCCATTGCATAGATGGCCGTAGCAATCTTCGTCAAGCTCGCAGGATACATCTTTGTTTCTTCATTTTTCCCGAATAATACCGCACCCGTCTCCGTGTCCATCAAAACGGCGGCTTCAGAAGTTAAAACAGGATCATCTGCCTCTGCATTAACTATTCCGGCAGAAAGATACACGCTCATTAATAACAACATAAACAGGGCCAAAAACTTCCTCATCATACCACTTCCAGTATCCTAATCTCTCCCCTTATTTTAGCAGAATCCTGTCGAAAGATGTTTAGTGTTATTATTTTTTAATTAAAATGGAATAAACTGAAAAGATTGTAAACGTAAAAAACTCCGGGCCTTCTTCTTTTTACCAGTGGCTTACTGGGGCAGAGGAATGGAAGATTTTCAGGAAATACCTCCCCCTGAAAAAACAGGTCACCAATAAAATTTATCGGTGACCTAATTGTAACTATAATTCATTACCATTGACTGAGTTCTCCCTCAATTGCCTCCGTTGAAAACGATATTTTCCAGATAGGAAATATAGACGTCATCCCTGGCTAGAGCGGCTCCATACTCCCTTTTTACAAATCGTTCAGCTAATTCAAAAGCGTCAAAGGGTCCGTGCCGTTCCTTACTCTCCTGTTGAACGAAATATCGGGTACCATCCGTATAAATCAGATAAAAGTCACGGTCGCGATTTTCATATAGACATCCATTTTTGTTGTCCTTTAAATTATAAGTATTTCTAAAGGCGTCCGGCTTGATTGGATCCAGCGGAAAAGCCTGCTCAATATAGCGATTATATGCCTCTTTGTTCATGGAGCATCCAGATGCTTTAGCGTGTCCGCCCCCGCCAAATTCGCCCGCGACAGCAGAGACATCCACGTCATCATGGATTGTCCTGAAGCTTATTTTCTTTCCGCCTAAATTCAAAATCGCTATATAATCCAAATGTGGATATTCCTTGCCAAGCTCGTTCCCCAATTCCGAATGATAGGATTCCGCGTGAACGACACCTCCAAATAAACCATCTGTTTCAATTTGGATAATTTCGCGTTTTTTCCTCCTGATGTATCGCTCTATTTTATCCTCTTCCATCTCAAGCAGTTTTTTTTCAAAATCATCATAATCAAAACGATCTCCAGATGTCAGACGAGGTACCATCCGCTCTTCAAATTCTTCTATCGAAACCATAAAAAACAGGTCGTTCAAATTCTTTGCTTTATAATTCTTAAGGATGTCCCAGTCCCAGGTATCATATTGCCTGACAAGCTCAACAAACTCATCTAGAGATCCATTTTTAACTAGATGGTTTTCCTGGACTAAATAGTCATATACGAGTGATGCTGCGCTAGTCAGCGTCCCGGATTCATCCTCCACTTTTACCCTGCCCCAGCTGTATTCATTAAAATGCATTGCAGTTTTATGGTGGTCAATCAGCTTTGCCTTTCCACCTTCATTAACAAACTGATTGATTTTTTCAGTGTTCTCATGGTTAACAGATAAATCGGTTATGTAAAGGTGGTCCTCCTTTTTCATGCGATCATTCATTCTGTCAAAATATTTCTCCACCTGGAAGTTAAGTCCAGAGACAGAATTATAACGGACATCGGCTTTTTCACCGAACGCAAGCCTGAATAAAATCCCGCATGCCACTCCATCTAAGTCATTATGCGTAAATAAACGGTACATACTTTCCTCCTTGGTTTGTATCTAATCTAATCTATAGTTTGTTGTTGCCCAGTTAATCTATACAAGAGAAATTCAAAAAAAATAGACAAGTTCAGCAAGGGGACGAGCATAGATATTTAAAGAGGATAGTAAGGAGGTGAAAACATGCATTTCTTTGTGTTTAAAAGAAGAACATTATATTTTTTTGGACTAATCGTATTTATTGCCATCGTCGGTACCCTATGGTTGAGCCTAAAGCCTGATGCCACTCCGGCAATTGGCGGACAGAATGAACAAATCCGCGAAATTCATATGGTGACAGGCGAGTTCAAATCTACTACAGATGATGGCAAGGAAATTGAAGCATACCGATGGGACCCAGGAACAATCTTTTTGGAAAAAGGGGAAAAGGTTCGTTTGAAGATCCTGGGGGTCAACGGAAAAGAACATCCCTTCATCATTGAAGGAACCGATATTAAAGGCGTAGTGAAAAAAGGGGAAGAAACAGTCGTCCCTTTACAATTTGAAAAAGAAGGGACATACAGGCTCATTTGTCTGACTCATCCTTCAGCTGAGCATAACGGACCCATGATCGCCTATATCGTCGTCGATTAATCCAAAAGGAGAACAGGATATTGCATCCTGTTTCAGACTGTAGACAAACTCGATGGAAATCGAGCTTGTCTACAGTCTTTTTGTTTGGTGGAAAATTGGGGGCTGTTGATTTCCGTTCCAGGCGCTTCGCTTTCCGCGGGGCCGGCGGTGAGCCTCCTCGCCGCCGTTGGCGTCTGCGGGGTCTCACCTGTCCAGCTGATCCCGCAGGAGTCTACGCGCCTTCCACTCCAATCAACAGGACTTCTAAATTTAGCGTGGAACTACAACGTAGTCTATTTTAAAATAGATACATATAACGCTTGAGGTGATAATGATGCTTACGAAGAACAATCCAATCCAACGAGACCAATTAGAAATGGTTGCTTTAGACCAGCTTGTTCCTCCGGAACATTTAGTCCGCAAGATGGAAGCAGCCCTTGATTTTTCTTTCATTTACGACTTGGTGAAGGATGTGTATTCGGAAGTTGGTCGCCCAAGCATTGACCCTGTGATTTTAATAAAACTCACCTTCATTCAATATACCTTTGGCATCCGTTCCATGCGGCAGACTATTGCCGAAGTAGAAACGAATATGGCCTATCGCTGGTTCTTAGGTTATGGATTCCATGATAAAGTGCCTCACTTCTCCACCTTCGGGAAGAATTACGAACGCCGTTTTAAAGAAACCGATTTGTTTGAGCAGATTTTCTATCGAATCCTTAAGACTGCAGCTGAAAAGAAACTCATCAGTGCCGAACACGTCTTTATTGATTCAACTCACGTAAAAGCCAGTGCGAATAAGCATAAATTTGAGAAGAAAGTGGTTCGAAAGGAAACACGGGCGTATCAAGAGAAACTCCAGGAAGAAATCAATCAGGATCGGGAAGACCATGGGAAGAAGCCTTTTCCTCCTGATAAGTTCGACAAGGAAGAATCGAAAGAAATCAAGGAAAGCACGACCGATCCGGAGAGTGGTTACTACGTCAAGGACGAGCGGACAAAACAGTTTGCCTACTCCTTTCATGCCGCATCAGACCGTAACGGATTTGTCCTGGGGACAATTGTGACACCTGGAAATACGCATGACAGCCTGATCCTTGAGCCACTGGTAGAACAAGTGATAGAGAAAGTAGGAAAGCCTAATGGCGTTGCGGCCGACGCAGCCTATAAAACTCCAGCTATTACGAAGTTTCTGATAGAAAACGAAATGACCCCAGCTCTGCCTTATACCAGACCGCGGACGAAGGATGGCTTTTTTCGCAAATATGACTATGTATATGACGAATTCTACGACTGTTATTTGTGTCCTGCCGGTGAGATCCTGAAGTATTCGACCACCACAAAAGAGGGATATCGTGAATATAAATCCCCAAAAAACATCTGTGCAACCTGCCCGTTTTTAGCGCAATGTACTGAAAGCAAAGACCACCAAAAGGTGGTAACACGCCATATCTGGCAGGAGTATGTGGAAGAAGCGGACCACTTGAGGCATAAGCAAGAAGTAAAAGAAATCTATGCGAAGCGCAAAGAAACCATAGAGCGCGTATTCGCAGATGCAAAAGAAAAGCATGGCATGCGTTGGACAACCCTGAGGGGACTTAAAAAATTGTCGATGCAGGCGATGCTTACTTTCGCTGCCCTAAACCTGAAGAAGATAGCCAACTGGACTTGGAGAAGTCCAGTAATGGCCTAAAAGTATAGCGAAGAGAGTTTATTTTCCTTTGAAAAATCAGATGAAATCCCAAAAGGGGTTCGGAATGAGAACATTCCGAACCCCTTTTGTCGACAAACTGGAACAGGATATTGCATCCTGTTTTTTTTTTGGTTACACTTCTGAAATTGACACAAAACATACATAACACTATAAACACGGTACTAAGTTTCCTGATAGAATTATAGCTATAAAGATTTTTTTATATAACAGCGCCAGAAAATATCCACACAATTATATAACAGTATTTTATTTTAGATCCAGATAAAAGAGAAAAACGTATACCAATATTGTATTGTTCATAATTTCACAAATATGTCACACTCAATCTGTTATATCCGTAGTATGATAAAAGTGTAGCAACTGTTATATAAACATCTACTTTAGAGGTGAATTTAAATGGAACAATGGAAAGGCTTTAAAAATGGTGCTTGGCAGGAAGATATCAATGTTAGGGACTTTATTCTAAAAAACTTCTCTGAATATACCGGTGATTCAAGCTTCCTTGAAGGTGCAACTGAGGAAACGCTTCAATTATGGCAGCAGGTAATGGAATTGACAAAGCAGGAACGAGACAATGGTGGTGTTCTTGATATGGATACCAAAGTTGTATCCACCATTACATCCCATGGACCTGGTTATCTTGACCAGAGCAAAGAAAAAGTCGTCGGCTTCCAGACCGATAAGCCATTTAAACGTTCTATGCAGCCTTTTGGAGGCATTCGTATGGCGAAAGCAGCATGCGAGGCATATGGTTATGAATTGGATAAAGAAGTAGAAAAAATCTTTACTGACTTTCGTAAAACGCATAACCAGGGTGTATTTGATGTTTATACAAAAGAAATGCTCCAGGCTCGTAAAGCAGGAATCATCACTGGCCTGCCGGATGCTTATGGACGCGGCCGCATCATTGGCGACTACCGCCGTGTAGCTCTTTATGGTGTTGACTTCCTGATGGAGCAAAAGAAGAAAGATCATGGAATGACAAGCAGTGTCATGACTGAGGACACAATGCGCCTAAGGGAAGAAATTTCTGAGCAATACCGTTCACTGAATGAATTGAAGCAGCTTGCCCAGAGCTATGGCTATGATATTTCCAAGCCAGCATCCAATGCAGTTGAAGCCTTCCAGTGGGTCTACTTCGCATACCTTGCAGCAATCAAAGAACAGAATGGTGCAGCAATGAGCCTTGGCCGTGTCGCAACATTCCTTGATATCTATATTGAAAGAGACTTGCAAAATGGAACACTTACTGAAAAAGAAGCACAGGAGGTTGTGGATCATTTCGTCATGAAGCTCCGCCTCGTGAAATTTGCACGTACTCCTGACTATAACGAGTTATTCAGCGGTGACCCAACCTGGGTAACTGAATCAATCGGCGGTATGGCACATAACGGGCAATCGCTTGTAACGAAGAATTCTTTCCGCTTCCTTCATACACTTGATAATCTCGGACCTGCTCCAGAGCCAAACCTGACAGTGTTATGGTCACCTGCCCTGCCTGAGAACTTCAAGAAGTATTGTGCGGATATGTCAATCAAAACGAGCTCCATCCAATATGAAAATGACGATTTGATGCGCTGCGAATATGGCGATGACTATGGAATTGCATGCTGCGTATCAGCGATGGAAATCGGCAAGCAAATGCAGTTCTTCGGAGCGCGCGCCAACCTGGCGAAAGCATTGCTTTACGCAATCAATGGCGGAGTCGATGAAAAGCTTAAAATTCAAGTTGCTCCGGCTTTAAGCCCGATCACTTCCGATGTGCTTGACTATAAAGAAGTAATGGCTAAATTCGATACTGTAATGGAATGGCTTGCTGGCCTTTACATCAATACTCTTAATGTCATCCACTACATGCATGATAAATACAGTTACGAAAGAATTGAAATGGCGCTGCATGATACAGAAGTCCTTCGCACAATGGCAACTGGAATCGCTGGCTTAAGTGTAGTAGCGGATTCATTAAGTGCAATAAAACATGCCAAGGTAAAAGTAATCCGGGACGAAAACGGCATTGCCGTTGATTTTGAAACAGAAGGCGATTTCCCTAAATACGGAAACAACGATGACCATGTTGACAGCATCGCAGTTGAACTCGTGAAAAACTTCATGACAAAGCTGCGCAAGCACCCGACATATCGCAACTCTGTCCATACTATGTCAATCTTAACGATAACTTCAAACGTCGTTTATGGTAAAAAGACAGGTAATACACCGGATGGAAGACGCGCTGGCGAACCATTCGCTCCAGGTGCTAACCCAATGCATGGACGTGACACGAAAGGAACACTCGCTTCCCTGTCATCTGTAGCAAAGCTTCCATACAGCTATGCACTGGACGGAATTTCAAACACATTCTCCATCGTGCCAAAAGCACTTGGAAAAGATGAAGACAGCCGTACAAATAACCTTGTATCCATCCTTGATGGCTATGCGATCAAAGACGGTCACCACTTAAACGTAAACGTGTTTAACCGGGAAACTCTATTAAATGCTATGGAGCATCCTGAAGAATATCCGCAGCTGACAATCCGTGTATCTGGATATGCAGTCAACTTCATCAAGCTTACACGTGAGCAGCAGCTGGATGTCATTAACCGTACTTTCCATGAAACAATGTAAATAATTCAAGCGTACCGAAACAGGAGTTGCCCCTCCCCATGGCGGGAACTCCTGTTTTAATGAAAGGAGAAATCATCATGAACGGAAACATTCATTCTATTGAAACCTTTGGAACCGTAGACGGACCTGGGATTCGCTATGTCATCTTTACACAGGGGTGCCTGCTGCGGTGCCAATTTTGCCATAATGCAGATACCTGGGAGATCGGCACGGGCAAACAGATGTCTGTTTCCGAAATTATTGATGATTTGAAAGCCTATCTTCCTTTTATTGAAGCTTCTGGCGGCGGCATCACAGTAAGCGGCGGTGAACCGCTTTTACAGATTCCTTTTATTACTGAGCTTTTCAAGGAGTGCAAAAAACTTGGAGTGCACACCACTATTGATTCTTCAGGAGGATGTTATTCAACCGCTCCCCTTTTTCAGCAGCAGCTGGAAGAGCTTTTAAATTACACTGACCTGATTCTATTAGATTTAAAGCATATCAATAGGAAAAAACATATAAAACTGACAGGAATGGCCAATGATCACATCCTGGATTTCGCCCGTTTTTTATCAGACCATCAAGTTCCAATTTGGGTTCGCCATGTACTGGTCCCTGGAGTCACAAATGAAATTGAGGACCTTACCAAATTAGGCGAATTTATTGGCACACTGGGAAATGTAAAAAAGCTGGAGGTATTGCCGTATCATAAGCTTGGCGTTTATAAATGGGAAGCATTAGGGCTTGAGTATCCACTTAAAGATGTCGAACCTCCTTCCGATGATGAAGTGGAAAATGCCTATAAGCTATTGACGGCCCATATAGCAGTGAATTAACAGCAGGATTCCTACCTGCTGTTTTTTTCTGCATACTATTTGGATATTTTTTTAGTATCATAGTGGTAATAGTTTTTGTGGAGGTTCTTTATGTATCAACTGTTTACAGAGATCAGCAATTTTTTGAGCGGACCATTTTTCACCCTTGTGAACCAGACTGAACAAATCCCCTTATTGGCAAGCTTCCTTTTAGGACTCGTCGGGGCCCTTGCTCCATGCCAGCTGACAGGAAATCTCGGTGCTATCACCTATTATGGCAACCGGAGTCTGCAAACAAAAAGCCAGTGGATCGAAATTGCCTTTTTCATCTTTGGCAAAATATTGGTTTTTACACTTCTAGGCCTTGCAGTCTGGATAGTAGGCCAGAGCTTCCAGCAGGTCTTGCCAGGCTTCTTTTCCTGGTTCCGTAAACTGATGGGACCTCTTTTCATTTTAATCGGTCTGTCACTTATCGGCCTCTTCGCATTTAATTGGATCAATCGTATCACTTCAGTTTTGCCACAATGGACTGGCAGCGGAAAAACAGGATCTTTTTTAATGGGAGTAAGCTTTTCAATCGCATTCTGCCCTACGATGTTTTCTCTATACTTCTTCACACTTATGCCGATTGTCCTGAATACATCGTACGGTGCAGTCCTACCATCTGTTTTTGCCATTGGAACTTCGATTCCGCTGATTATCTTTGCAGTTGTAATTTCATACATCGGCTTGAATGGGGCATTGTTGAAAAAAGGACGCAAGCTGGGGGCAATTGTACAGAAGGTTGCCGGGTACACTTTAATCATCATTGGAATATTTGATACACTCACTTATTGGGGCTTTTAATTTAACTCACTGAAAGCTAGATAACGAGCTTTTCTTGACAGCTTTGCCTCTTTATTCTGAAAAGCTGTCACAATATCGAGCTTTTCTTGACAGCTTTGCCTCCTTATTCTGAAAAGCTGTCACAATAACGGGTTTTTCTTGACAGCTTTGCCTCCTTATTCTGAAAAGCTGTCACAATAACGGGGTTTTCTTGACAGCTTTGCCTCCTTATCCTGAAAAGCTGTCACAATAACGAGCCTTTCTTGACAGCTTTGCCTTCATACCGTTAAAAGCTGTCACAATAACGGGGTTTTCTTGACAGCTTTGCCTCCTTATCCTGAAAAGCTGTCACAATAACGTGCTTTTCTTGACAGCTTTGCCTCCTTTCTCTGAAAAGCTGTCACAATACCCGGCTTTTCTTGACAGCTTTGCCTCCTTATCCTGAAAAGCTGTCACAATACCGGGCTTTTCTTGACAGCTTTGCCTTCATACCGGTAAAAGCTGTCACAATAACTATGTTGATTGCGGAACCAGATGATATGAATGAACAGTTACCAGTTCAAGAAACGCAATCAGCCTGTGAAATGAAGTTACAATATCTATGTCATTACCTGAAAGCATTTTTCAAAACAAAAGCCATGAACCTCGAGTTCACGGCTATTGGTCTTATGCTATATTCATATTTTCCTTGTATCCTGGTTCACAGTTGATGCAGACTGCTTCGTCGTAATCAACAGTGTTGACGTCCTCTGGATTGTACTGGATCCCACATTGTGGGCACTCTACCATTTCTTCTTCATCATAGTCTGCTGCATCTGGAATGGCGTCATTAACCTTGAGCTCTCCTGCCCAAACGCCGCTAACCGTAGACATTTCATTTTCGATATATTCATTCGCTGCTTCTTCTGTTTCCCATACACCATGGTCCCACAGCATCTCGTCAGCGTCACCTGAATTGACCATTAATCCATATACGACTTTTTTCATGTTTGGCACCCCTTTTCAGATTGGGAAGTTTGTTTTATATACATAGCCACTATTCTAATTTTCGAAACCCCCACTATCTGGTAACTGAAACTTTTCAACGTTTATTCCGTATATAATATATGAATTGCTCAGACTACGTTTATCAATTATAATTGAGCAATGATTGAAAAGAGGTGATGGCATGCTTTTGGAAATTTATGCTCAGTCGGTTGATGCAACCGCCGTTTATAGTGTTTATCTGACTTTGCTCATCAGCATGTCGATGTCCGTATTCTGGATATTGCGTGACACCTCCATTCTCGAGTCTAGTCTGTTACGGATCAGGATGAAGCCTTCCG
Organism: Bacillus sp. ISL-41; assembly: GCF_018613235.1. Classification (GTDB taxonomy): domain Bacteria; phylum Bacillota; class Bacilli; order Bacillales; family Cytobacillaceae; genus Mesobacillus. The sequence continues at coordinate 39,467 of NZ_JAGGQP010000013.1, read as the reverse complement.
CTTCTGAAACAGCTTTTAAAAATAAAGCTGATCTTGGATTGAGCTTTCACCTGCTAATTTTAAAGATAATAAAAATAAAAATTGAACCTGGTGATGAAGACAGCCATTTTTCTCCTTTAATTAATAACTAGAAACAATTAGGAGGAGAAAAATGAAAAAGCTTTTCACCATGATATTTGTTCTATTTATACCAATCCTTTTAACTGGCTGCCAGGCAATGACCAGTGAGGGTTCATTTTTTCAGTCAACATTTGTTAATCCATTCACGTGGCTTATTCACCTTTTTGCAGGGCTGACCGGCGGCAGTTACGGACTTGCCATTATTATGATTACCCTGCTGATCAGACTGGTATTAATGCCGCTTATGCTAAAACAGTATAAAAACCAGCAGAACATGAAAGAAAAGATGGAAATAGTGAAGCCAGAAATGGATGCCATCCAGAAGAAGCTAAAAGAAACCAAAGATCCTGCGGAGCAGAGGAAGCTTCAGCAGGAAATGATGGGGCTCTATCAAAAGCATGGAGTAAATCCGCTATCAGTCGGATGTCTGCCTATGCTGGTCCAGATGCCGATTTTAATGGGCCTTTACTATGCAATAAGTGGTTCTGCTGAAATAGCCAGCCATTCATTTCTCTGGTTCAATCTTGGACATTCTGATATATGGATTACTGCAGCTGCCGGTCTGATCTACTATTTGCAATTTAAAGTCTCAATGTCTAATGTAACGGAGGAGCAAAAGAAGCAGATGAAGTTGATGGGACTGCTTTCACCAGTCATGATTGTCATGTTCTCAATCAATGCCCCCTCTGCCCTTCCCCTGTACTGGGCAGTTGGCGGGATGTTTCTAATTGTACAGACCCTGCTGGCAAGAAAGGTGTATGCCAAAAACGAAAGTTCCATTAAAGTTGAACAGCAAGTTTAATTTCTTATCGACCTGGGAACCAGCTTCCCAGGTTTTTTTTGTGGAATAATATGGTTGACACCTGACTTTCCCTCGAGCTATACTGTGAATTAATGATATTCGAAGGGAATGGTTAAGAGCCGATGAAATACTAATCTTATTTTCTGCCCGATTTTTCTAATATGAAAAAACGTGTTGCCCGAAAATAGGATTAGTCTGCTCTTTTAGCCATTCCAAGTCGATTTATAGCCTTTCAACCAAGGCATGTTGCCATTTGGCAATATAATGCTTTGTTTTGTGGCCTTTGAATCTGTTGTGAGTGCCGTTGCAGAACCTTCCGGGTAACACCTGGGAGGTTTTTTTGATGGATAAAATACTCACCTTCATTCAATAGATACAAAACGAAAGGTGGAAATTTTTATGACAATCATGAAGATAAGAGGTATTCAGAAGAGCTTTAATGAAAAGCAAATATTACAAAATGCGGAAATTGATATAAAACAAGAAAGCCGTATTGGCCTGGTCGGCAATAATGGCGCCGGTAAGACTACATTGGCGAATATTATATCAGGAAGTCTTTTACCTGATAAAGGTTTCATCGATACTTTTAACAAAACCTTAAACATCGGTTATCTAAAACAATCAACGGAATATTCCATTCATGAACTGGAGGATATTGACTCTCTGACGGGTAGTGATTTATTTCAGATTTCAAGTCAGTTAGGACTTAACAAGGATATTGATTGGGCTGATCCTGATTGGAGTAAGTTAAGCGGCGGCGAAAAGTTGAAAATTTCACTTTCAAGTGTATGGGCAAGCAGGCCAGAACTTCTCATACTCGATGAGCCCACAAACCACTTGGACTTGCAGGGTGTAGAGTGGCTGATTGACGAATTGAAAACATTTAAAGGCGCCGTGATCATTATTTCCCATGATCGATATTTCCTCGACCGGACCGTGACAGAAATTATCGAAATCGAGGATGGCTCAACAAAATTATTCAAAGGTAACTACACTTCTTACCGCAAGGAAAAAGAAAGACTGTATGAAATTCAGCTTCACCATTACGAAATACAGCAAAAACACAAACAACAAATCGAACAGCAAATGGCTAATCTTAAAAACTGGTCGGAAAAAGCCCATCGGGATTCGACGAAACAAGGTTCTGCCTCCGAAAGACGACAAATTGGATATAAGGAATACCATCGTATGAAAGCAAAGAAGATGGATAATCAAATAAAGTCGAAGACGAAACGACTGAATCAGGAGCTTGAAAAGAATGAGGTCAAAGCGCCAAAGGAGGAAGCTAAGGTCCGTTTCGAGTTCCAGGATAGCCGAAAGAAAGGAAAACGGATTATAGAAGCCAGCGAGCTCTCAAAATCCTTCGGCAGCCGCTGTTTGTTTGATAAGAGCCATTTTTATATGAACCACGGAGAAAGAATGGCCCTTCTGGGTAAAAACGGCAGCGGAAAAACAACCCTTGTCAAGATTCTGCTTGGTGATGAAACGGCTTCATCTGGTGAGGTTTGGGTCAGCGAAACAATAAAGATCGGTTATCTCAGCCAGGATGTATCAGACCTCCCTCTCCATCAAACAGCACTAGAATATACAGGACTTACAGACAGAGAATCGATCGGCAGAGCGAGGACGATTTTTGCCAATATTGGACTCCCTGAAGAAAAGCTTACGGTCCCAATCAACAACCTAAGCCTCGGAGAGAGGACGAGGATAAAACTTGTAATGATGCTCTTGGGTGAACTCGATTTACTGATTCTAGACGAACCTACCAATCATCTTGACCTGGCCAGCAGGGAAAGTCTCGAAAAAACTTTATTGAATTTCCAGGGCTCGCTACTGGTGGTATCACACGATGTTTATTTTCAAGAGAAAATCAGTGATAAATTATTATTGATTGATGACGGAAAATTTAGCAGGAAAGAATTTGGCATGAAGGAATTTAACACCAGGAAATCGTCGCCTGATCCAGGCAGTAAGGAAAGAGCCGAGCGATTGATGGTTCTCCAAAATGAAATCAACGCCATTATTGGCAGGCTATCTTTCATGACCAGGGATGAACCTGGTTATGAGCAGCTCGACAAGGACCTTTCCGAGCTATTGAGAAAGAAAAGAGAATTAGAATAATCTATGATGCATAGAAAAAACACCAAAATTCAACTGGTGTTTTTTCCTTTTATAATAATCTGCCAATAAACAATCCTGCCGCTGCACTGAGGAGACCGCCGATATATGTACTTGCAACATATACCACCACGGCTTTACTTTGTTTGTTGTTGATCAGTTTTACTACGTCAACATTAAGTGTGGAAAAGGTAGTAAATGACCCCATAAAGCCTGTTGCAGCAAAAAGGTATAGATTCCCCTGAATTCCTTGACCGACAATCCATCCGAGCAAAAAAGATCCAAGAAGGTTAACCGTAAGCGTAGCACCCGGCAAAACGGTTTGGGGCAATAACTTTTGGACACCGAATCTTGAAAGGGTTCCGGCCATTCCGCCTAAAGCTACCCATACAAAACCAATCATCTTCCCGCCTCCCTGCCGGTCACTGTACCAAGCTTATAACCTGCTGCTGCAAGGAACAACCCGCCAACAGCACTGAGAAGCACATAGAATATTGCCATCCCTATACTTCCGTTCTCTACCATTAACAGGGTTTCCAAACTGAAGGTTGAAAAAGTCGTGAATGATCCTGTTAGACCAGTGCCAATTGTTGCCGACAGTACAGGGTGTAGATTACTTCTCGTTATAATTCGGGCCGTGAACCAACCTAAGAACAATGAGCCTGCTAGATTGGCAATCAGTGTGCCCGTGGGAAACCCATTATTTAAAAAATTACTTGTGCTAAGACTGACTAAGTACCGCAGGAGGCTTCCTAACATACCTCCAAGTCCTACTCCTAAATATACCAAAAAATAACCTTCCTTTTGCACCGCTATACTCGATTCAACTTTTCCTGTAAACCTGCTTTAACCTTTGGCCATTCTTCTTTCAGAATGCTAAAGACGACTGTATCTCTTACAAAGCCGTCGGCGATTACTCGATGTTTCCGCAGCACCCCTTCTCTTTGGGCACCGAGACGGGCAATCGCCGTTTGCGAGCGTATATTCCTGGAATCTGTACAAAATTGCACCCTGTTCATCCCCATACTTTCAAAAGCATATTGGAGCATGAGCAATTTCGTTTCTGTGTTAACACTAGTTCTCCAGTTTTCAGGATTGTACCAGGTCCAGCCTATCTCAAGTGATCTATGTGCTTCTGAAATATCAAGAAATCTTGAACTGCCAACTATTTTACCGTTTTTCTTATCAAGGACGGTAAATGGTATTTGCGTTCCTTTTTCTCTTTCTGCCATCGCTGTTTCAATGACTCTTTTCATCTCGTCTTTATTTCTGACCTTCGAAGATGTAAATTCCCAGATTGACTGGTCTTGCCCAGCTCCCCACAAACCATCAAGCTGACGGGATTCCATTGGCGCCAGCTTTACTGTAATACCTTCCAGGGTGATTTTTTCATCCATCTTCCCAACTCCCATTTGGTCGTATATTCCTTTATCATACCACCGGCGAATATAATCTGGGAATGCCCTATTTGAGAAGGCTGCTTTCTCACTTGATTGCCGCTATTCATACGTAATCCCGCATATGTATTTCTTACTAGCCAACGTGAAAAATGCTTCATTAGGTAACTATAAAAAAAACAGGCTGCACGGTCTTCCGGGCAGCCTGCGAACTTATTTTACCTCTTCAAAATAATCTTTATAATAACCGCCAACCTTGCCGGAATTATCAATAATGAAGTAAAATTCATCAGTCTCGTTTTTGACTTCATAAACCTTTCCAGATGTAAGCTTGTTATTTACAATATACTTTTTTGCATCTGTGTGAATGCACTTTAGCGTCTTGATTGTTTCTCGTTCGTTCCAGTTCGTGTGGATCATCTTCTGCACTTCCTTTAAGTAAGTTTCATATACTATAGTATAGTATAAAGAAAAGATGATCGAATAGGCAATAGTTAGCTGGCACTCGCTTCTTCACCTGCTATTTGCAAACCACGTACTTCCGCTTGATCAAAAGTCATTGTTTCACCAGTAATTACATTTTTTAAAGTTATATAGCAAACATCACATATTAAATCTTTGCGAATATATTGTAAAAAAGAAAAACGTTCATTTTTGTAAATCAATTCATAAAATCCGTTTTTAGTAAACCCATTCATGTTAACCCCTCTTTCCAGGATGTTATTTCATCTTGGTGTTTGGCTGTGTCTTTCTTTACCACAATCAAGACTTGTATTAAACATCCCGGAACTAAAGGAAATTTTTTCTATAGACTGTTAATCGGAGCAATTAGTTCTTTTCCTTCATTTTTGGCCGAATTTATTGCGGTTGAAACCAGGTATGATTCCATAAAGTCGCCATCATACGGAACCAGCATTTTTTTTAGTTTTTCAGTTTTATCTATAGAACGGTCAAGCCACATATCAAGCTTATCCTCCGGCAGAATCACAGGCATCCTGTCATGGATTTTTCCGGTCACTTCATTTGGACTTGTGGTGATGATCGTGCAGGAAGTAATATCCTTCCCACCCTTATTCCAGTGTTCCCAAAGCCCTGCTAACGCGAACGGTTTTTTATTTTTCATTCCAAATCGGTATGGCTGTTTTTGCTTGCCGTCTTTTTTCCATTCGTAAAAACCATCAGTAAGAATCAAGCAGCGCCTTTGTTTGAGAGCATGCTTGAAGCTCGCTTTTTCATCGACCGTCTCTGCGCGTGCATTAATCATTCTATAGCCAATTTTTTCATCATCCGCCCAAAAGGGAACTAATCCCCACCTCATATTGGTCCCAATCCTGCCTTCTCCATTATCAATTACTGTCAAGATGTCCTGACCGGGTGCGATATTGTACCTGGCATCCAGATCATCCGAAAAATCAAACTGAAATTGTTCCTTCAAGGAATCTAGTTCCTCAAACAATGAAAACCGTCCGCACATTTCGCTTCCTCCATCACGTGTTTTTTACTATAATTCCCGACCTGTTAAGGAAGTAACATCTTCTCCTGTAAAAAAAAATAAGCCAGGCTTTTTGTTGAGCCAGGCTTGATCTATATCTTTTCTGCATTCAGATTCTTTTTTATTTTTGCCCTGAGAGCAATATTTGCTGCAACCAGAAATGGTATGATTGACGCAATCGTAAAACCCATCGCATACCCCGATATACTTTCATTCAAAACTCTATCGTTTATGCTGAACCCTAGAAACGTAATACCAATGCCATCCCCATCCACATGGTCAATGACCGACCAAAGCTCAATTCCTTTAATAAGGAATAAAACACTTATGATCGACAGCACTAAAACCCATAGCCATTTCATACGACCATCCTCCCATAATCCCAAAACCATAACAAGGTCCAGGTATATACACTATATTATAGGGAGATATGGTATTAATTAATATAATGCTGGTACAGTTGTAACAAAATGTTCAAAATGATGTTCAAAATTTGTTCAATTCAATGTGTTTTATTTGCTAAATTCAAAACAATCATAATGGAAATTTACTCTTCATCAAATGATCCAGCTGTAAAAATGCGTTTTTTACCGTTTCTTTCGGAACTTCTTCGTAACGGTCACCAATACTTACTTCAAAATAACAAGAGTGTTCTCCAGTTGACTTTAGATGATTGATGAATCCTACACCTGTTTTTCGTATTGCCTCTATTAAAACTGTTTCTATTTCTTCTCTCGGATGACGAAAATGCACATGAAACATGTTAGAAACCGGCATTTCGGGCAGTGTTGTAACCGAATGGCACGAGTTATAAAAGCCAGCCAGTTCCTTTGCATTTTCATAATACTGTCCCATTTTGTGAGATTTCTGATTGAAATAGTGGTCTGCTGAAAGAATATATGGATACAGGCTAATCAAATCTCCGCCATACCGCCGTTTCCAGATCTTTGATTTTGATACGAATTCTTCCTCGCCCGCTAGGATTGCACCAGAAATCCCTCCTATTCCCTTGTAAAAAGAGAGATAGACGCTGTCAAAAAGCTCGCACACTTGAGAAGCTGTCTTCTCATAATAGGGAAGCACTTCAAGGAGTCTTGCTCCATCAAGATGCAGCTTAATACCATTCTTTCGGCAATAACGGGATATGTCTTCAAGAGTCTCATAGCTTGGCAGCTGCCCACCAATCTCCCTTTGAGGCAATTCCAGCAATAGGCAAGCAACAGACTCCTCCATGGATACCACGTCTTCAAGCTCGATCACACGAGTCTCGTCTGCTATCAAAATCGTTTTGATATTATGTAATTCCTTCAGTCCATCTTCCTCATGGATTTCCAGGTGGCTTAACGGATGGTAAGCTACTTTTGGTAATTCTTTTTCATCACACCAAATACGCAATGCGATTTGTTGCGCCATCGTTCCGCTCGGAAAGAAAACGGCCTTCTCCTTGCCCAGGAATGCGGCCATTTTATCCTGAAAGTCTTCTATAACTTTTCCAGTTCCATAAATATCACTATCCAGCTGTCCCTCGATTTTTTCAAAAGCGTCCTTTAAGACCTGGACATTTCTCTTGCCGTGGCCGGTCAATTGGTATGTCGATTCAGTAAAAGCTTCCTGCAATGTATTAATCATGAATCATCCCTCCATTCCGTTATTTAATCGCCCCATCACAACCATATTATAAAAATTGCCATCAGACAGCAGTTTATCATTCTTCAAGACACCTTCGATTTCAAATCCAAGCTTTTCATAGAGCCTCCTGGCACCCTCATTAGTTTCCATCACATGCAGAGTGATTTTCTTAATTTGGTTTTCATCTGCCCAGGAAATCGATTCTTGTAACAAATTTTTGCCGATACCATAGCCCCAAAACTCTTTTAATACGCCTACCCCGAATTCTACTTTATGCCTGAACCTTTTTAGGTCAGTTCCAGCACATCTTGAAAACCCGATAAGCCTTCCTTTTGTTTCAGCCACCAAAAAGATGTTTGTAGGACTCTCACTGTCTGCTTTTATAATGGATCGAAAGCTTTGGGGGTCAATGAATGCCTCGCCTGGTTCCCGGTCAAGATTTTCAGTTTCTCCGTCAATTTGCAGCCTTAAATCAGACAAAGCTTCTGCATCAATATCGGCTGCAGATCGAATTTTGTATTTTAAATCCCTAATATTAAAATCTTTTTCACTTATCAGCATCGAATTTCCTCCAAAATATACCTTAGCTTAATTTTAGACATTGAGAACCTTTCTGTATAGTTCAAATTATCACACCGATGTCCAAAATGCTTACAACAACGTTAAAAGGATGGAATCAGGTGATTCCATCCTCTCTTTTATACATTTTTAAGCTCTTCCACAGCTTCCATCGCCTGTTCTCTTAACTTGAACTTTTGAATTTTTCCTGAAGCGGTCATAGGATAGCTTTCTGTGAATTCGATATATCTTGGAATTTTGTGTCTTGAGATTTTGCCTTTGCAATATTCTTTGATTTCTTCAGCTGTGGCAGATTCTCTATCTTTTAAAATAATCCATGCCATGACTTCCTCGCCATACACACTATCTGGGATTCCTACAACCTGGACATCAAGGACTTTCGGATGTCTGTAAAGGAATTCTTCGATTTCGCGTGGGTAGATGTTTTCCCCACCCCTGATGATCATATCCTTTAGTCTGCCGGTTACTCGGCAATAGCCGTTTTCATCCATAACAGCCAAATCCCCTGTGTGGAGCCAGCCCTCTGCGTCAATCGCTTCCCTCGTTGCGTCAGGATTTTTATAATACCCGTCCATAACATGGTAGCCGCGTGTGCAAAGTTCTCCCTGGACTCCACTTGGAACCTCCTCCATCGTACCTGGCTTGACGATTTTCACCTCCACCTCAGGAAGGGCTTTTCCTACAGTTTCCACCCTCAATTCCAGTGGATCGTTCGTCCTCGTCTGCGTAATGACTGGAGACGATTCTGTTTGACCATAGGCAATTGTTATTTCCTTAGCTCCCATTTTCTCATTCAAAGCTTTCATCACTTCAATCGGGCAATTGGATCCAGCCATAATCCCCGTTCTCAAGGATGAAAGGTCATATTTTTCAAATTCAGGATCATTCAGCTCGGCGATGAACATGGTTGGTACACCGTGAAGGGCCGTACACTTTTCTTTTTCGACGGTCTCAAGAACTGCTTTTGGACTGAACTCCTGGACAGGAACCATTGTTGCACCAACAGTGGCACAAGCAAGGGTACCCATTACACAGCCGAAGCAATGGAAAAACGGTACAGGAATACACAGTCTATCTTGATCCGTAAGCTTCATTGCAGACGCAACATTATACGCGTTATTGACAATATTGCTGTGAGTCAGCATAACTCCCTTTGGAAATCCAGTCGTACCTGAAGTATACTGCATGTTGATGACTTCACTCTGCTTCAGCGTTGCCATTTGCTCGTCCAATTCTTCCTCTGTCACGCCATCAGCCATATCCAGGATGTCCTGCCAGCTGTATGTGCCCGGAAAACGCTTTTCTCCCATTACAATCACATTTTTCAAATATGGCAGAGTGCTGCTTTCGAGCTGGCCTGGCTCACTCGTTTTCAACTCTGGAACAATCTCGTATACCATGTCAATGTAAGAAGCGTCTTTGTATTGTTCCATCAATATGATGGTCGTGGAATCTGACTGTTTTAATAGATACTCCAATTCCGCCGTCCGATAATTTGTGTTGACAGTAACAAGGACTGCCCCCATCTTTCCTGTGGCAAACTGAGACACCACCCATTCCGGCGTATTAGAAGACCAGGCAGCAATGTGCTCTCCTTTTTTCACTCCCAGCTTCATCAATCCTCTGGCAGCTTTGCGGCATAGCATGTTGAACTCCTTATAATTCATCCTCAGGTCACGGTCCGCATAAACAACCGCTTCATGCTCTGGATACTTCTTAGCTTGAACTTCCAGTAATTCACCTACCGTGTATGGCAGCAGATTTTCCATTAAACCAACCTCCTAATTAAGTTAAATTATGTAAGCGTTTACTAATAACTATAACACTCTAGTTTGAATATTCAATATTTTTAAAATACATTCCTCCCTTTTTACTAAAAATACAAATAAAAAAGCAGGGAAAATTCCCCGCTTTAGTAGTTACTTGTCATGCCACATATAGGATTTTCCAGTTTCCTTGGACACAATCGATATGCCAATAGAAGCGCCATGTCCCGCGGCTATGACGGATTGACTTGACAGACCTGCTAACAAGCTGGTGATATAAAGATTTGGGAGTTTTGTGGTTCCATCGTGCTCAATCCCCAATACCTTTTTAATTTTCCCGCTAGGTACCTTCTCATTTACTGCCAACTCGAATCCTAGGCTTTCAAGCAATGAAGTTTGAAGGTTCGTGGCAATAACCAGGTACTTTGCAGCTCTTTCATTGCCATCAGTCAATTTGATTGAATAGCCATGATCGGTCCGTGTGACTGTTTCAACCGAACCCTCAAGCCATTCAGTGCCCCCATCAATTGCCTGGTCTTTAATGTTATCCAGAAGTTCTGGACCGGCAATTTCTTTGATTCCCGGATAATTAAAAAGCTTTGAAACTTGTTTGATTTGGGATTTCCCTGAATCGATGACTGCAGTTTTCAATCCGCCCTGGGAAGTGTAAATCGCAGCTGATCCACCTGAAATCCCGCCTCCAATCACTAGTACATCTAGCATTCAAACTTTCCCTCCTGAATCTTATGTATCCTCCCCTTTTCTACTGGGAGGCTATCTTTTTTTTAGAATAACTTAGAAATCAAATAAATGACTCCTGCCAGGAGCCATACGTACGTGGCTGGTCATATAGGCGGAAAGCCAGAAAACTTCCCTTGCCCTTCATTACCTGTACGCTTTGGTCCGATTCCTCAGGAACCGCCTGCACAATGGTTATTTTTCTTATTTTCTTCCAAGTTCTCACCTCACAAGCAATCATTAGACTTAAAAAGAGGAAAGCAGTGCTTCCCTCTTTTTGTTTTTTAGTGAGTGTGGTGTACAGCGCAGCGGTTAGGACCGATTTCCAGCTCCATTGCTTCTTCTGCTGTCACTTCTTTTACACCGCGGTTGATCGCAACAATATCCTCAAAATTTGGCGGTGTCTCACTTGATGCAGATTGAGCTACATGGTCGACAAACTCATCAACTGTTTTACCTGCCATAATTTCATTTTGCTTGCGGATCAAACCTATTTGGCTTCCAATGAAACCTTCTTCATTTACTTCGTCATCAAAGGCAGCATAGTGTCCCGGCAATACAATTACATCATCCGCAATTTGGGATACTTTGCTATAAACAGTATCATACAAGTCTTTTGCCCACTCAGCAGCTTTTCCGCCAAGGTCTGGGCGTCCAAGGCCATTTACAAAGATAGTATCGCCTGAGAATAGAAGTTTATTATTCACAAAGAACGAAACACTGCCCGGGGTATGTCCTGGTGTCTTAACGGCCAAGACTTCAAGTGTAATGTTCTCGAATTCAATTTTATCATGCTGCTCTAGCGCTTCAAAGTCAAATACCGCGCCTTCACTCTTCATCAGGTAATATTTCGCTCCTGTGACCTCAGCCAGTTCCTTTCCGCCGGATAGGTGGTCAGCATGAAGGTGAGAATCAACGATGTGTGTGATTTTTACATTTTCCTTTTGTGCAACTTCAGTATAACGGTTGGTGAACCTTGATGGATCCACAACAAGTGCCTCATTTTCAGAAAGAACCATATATGAAAGACAGCCTTTTCCAACACGGATGAACTGAAGGACTTTGACCTTTTCATCCTTATATACTTCAACTGGATACAGGTATTCGCTCCAGGATTTCATCCCGCCAGAAAGATAGGAAACATCAAAACCTGCATCAGAAAGCATTTCAGCAACCATTACTGAAGAACCTTCCTTAGCACAGATTACCACGATGTCTTTATCCTTCGGAAGCTGGTCAACTACTTCGTCAACACCATCGATTAAGTCAAAGTAAGGGATATTAAGGTAGTCGATTTTTTCACCTTCAACCTTCCAGTCTTCAAAGTCTTTAACATTTCTTACGTCAAAAATGAAAAATTCTTTTTTGTTTACTACCCATTCATTTAATTTTTCAGCAGTGATTGCTTGCATTCCCATAATAATTCCTCCCGTTGATAAAAATGATTATGTCGAGTATTAAATCCCCATTTAATACCCTTATGGGTATATATTATAATTTCGAATGATAAATTGCAAGCTTTTTTTGTTTAATAATGTGACTATGGTGTTTTGTCCAATTTTCTTAACGATTCCATCGGTTTTTTAACTGTCCAGAATATGAAAAAATTTCTAATAAAAATTCTTCATAATGGGTTTTCAAAACCTTAATAAACCTTTACAATGAATGAAACTATACAATATAGTTTGAAAATTCAATCCATTCTTACCGAGGAGGAATGCAAATGAAAATTATGAGCAATGAACAGTTGGTGGTCTCGTATCGTGATGCATTAAAGTCGGAACATGATAAAGAATGGGCAAAAATACTTAAAACAGAAATCTCCAAAAGAGGACTCAAGCCATTTAAAAATCGTTAATCAGAAACAAGAAAAACATTTGTCGCTTGATGACAAAAGCCGCTTGCTGCCATATTGGCAGTAGAGCGGTTTTTTTAATTTTTTTAAAGAGATTATGACTGATTCGCGGCTGAATTATTGGCGGAGAAATGTTAACAAAAAATTCACAAAATTACTTATCTGTTTAGATTAAAATGAGCTTATAGAAAGGAAGTGGACCATGCTACTAAAAGCACGTACCGAGCCAATGGAATTAATTGCATTAAGGCATTTAAACAGAAGAATGGAATTATCTTCGGAGAATAAGTTCCAGCTTTGGAAGATGGAAAAGGGTTTTACAGGAGAAATGATCTTCGACCGGATGACCGAAAATCTCGCTGAAGAAAGGTATATCATCGATGACCTCCTACTTCAAGTTAATAACTCTTATTTCCAGCTGGATAAAGTTATCATTGCGCAAGATGGAGTTTATCTTATCGATGTCAAATATCACGAAGGCGATTACTATCTCGATGGAGACAAATTATATTCAGTCCGTACGAATCGAGAATACAAAAACCCCGTCATTCAATTGACACGAAGTGAGACCCTGTTCCGTCAGCTGCTCCAAAACCTCAGGATGAATCACCTAGGCCGCGCCACCGTGATCTTCAACAATCCTGAATTCACCCTCTACCAGGCCCCGATGGATCAACCGATCATTCTACCAACACAAATTAACCGGTTTCTAAAAGAGTTAAACAACACTCCTTCCAAAATGGATGATAGCCACAAGAAACTCGCCCAAACATTGCTTTCACTGCACCAGGTTAAAAATCCATTTTCCACCCTGCCTCACTACCAATATGAACAACTGGAAAAAGGAATGCATTGCTGTGAATGCGGGTCCTTGAATACCGAAATTGATCAATATGACCTCGTTTGCGGAAAATGTGGAACCCATGAAAGAATCGAAAAGGCGATTGTGCGGCATATCGAGGAAATCAAAGTGCTTTTTCCTGAAGAGAAAATCACTACGCAAATCGTTTATGAGTGGTGTAATCGGAAGGTTAGCAGGAGGACGTTTTTGAGGGTGTTGAAGAAGTATTATAGTCCAGTTGGAAAGACCAAGGATGTATATTTTGAGTGAAAAGCAAGCTGACTTAAGGATCTTCGAGAATTAATGACAGCTTTGACCTCTAAACACTGAAACCTGTCACATTAACGGCGGTTTCTTGACAGCTTTGGCTCGATATACTGAAACCTGTCCCAATAACGCTGGTTTCTTGACAGCTTTGGGCTCGATGCACTGAAACCTGTCATAATAACCGCGGTTTCTTGACAGCTTTGGGCTCGATGCACTGAAACCTGTCATAATAACCGCGGTTTCTTGACAGCTTTGGGCTCTAAACACTTAAACCTGTCATAATAACGTCATTTTCTTGACAGCTCTGAGCTCGATGCACTGAAACCTGTCACAATAACCGCGGTTTCTTGACAGCTTTGGGCTCAATGCACTGAAACCTGTCATAATAACCGCGGTTTCTTGACAGCTTTGAGCTCGATACACTGAAACCTGTCATAATAACAACGGATTCTTGACAGCTTTGGCCTCTACACACAAAAACCTGTCATAATAACCGCGGTTTCTTGACAGCTTTGAGCTCTGTACACTGAAACCTGTCATAATAATAGCGGTTTCTTGACAGCTTTGGGCTCTAAACACTTAAACCTGTCATAATAACGTCATTTTCTTGACAGCTTTGGGCTCGATGCACTGAAACCTGTCATAATAACCGCGGTTTCTTGACAGCTTTGGCCTCTACACACAAAAACCTGTCATAATAACCGCGGTTTTTTGACAGCTCTAGGATCAACAAGAAAACTGTTCCGCCAAACCCTTCAAAACCAAAAAAAGCACTGCCGATAATCCCCGGCAGTGCTCTATTAATTACCCCTGTAGCAATAAAGATTCTGGATCTTCCATCAGTTCCTTGATCCGCTTCAAGAAGGTAACGGCTTCCTTTCCATCCACGATCCTGTGGTCATAGGATAAAGCGATGTACATCATCGGCCTGTTTTCCATTCGGTCCTTATCGATTGCTACGGGACGAAGCTGGATGGTATGCATTCCGAGGATACCTACCTGCGGACCATTGATGATCGGTGTGGACAGCAATGATCCAAATACGCCTCCGTTTGTAATCGTAAAGCTTCCTCCCTGAAGGTCTTTCAAGGAAAGTTTGTTTGTTCGTGCCTTTTCAGCCAATTCGTTTATATCGTTTTCGATCTCTGCAAAGTTTTTTCTGTCTGCGTCCCTGATGACCGGCACTACAAGTCCTTCGTCTGCGGCAACAGCGACTCCAATGTCATAAAACTTTTTGAGGACGATTTCGTCTCCCTGGATTTCAGCATTCAGGTAAGGAGTCTTTTTCAACGCCGCCACAACAGCTTTCGTGAAAAATGACATAAACCCTAAACGAACATCGTTCTCCTCATAGAAACGATCCTTCCATTTCTTCCTCAATTCCATAACAGCCGTCATATCGACTTCATTAAAAGTCGTTAGCATCGCTGCTGTCTGTTGGACCTCTACCAGTCTGTTCGCGATAGTCTGGCGTCTTCGTGACATCTTGATACGTTCGACCCGGCTGTCATCAGCAGAATTTCCGGCAGTAGCAGCCTTTGGCGCAGCAGCTTTTTCATCCACTGGCTTTTGTGCAGCACTTTCACCAGTTGCCTTTTGTCCTGGAGTAAAAGACTCCACATCCTGTTTCCTTACTCGGCCAAGCGGATCCTGGGAGGTTACCTTGCTCAAATCGATGCCCTTTTCCCTGGCCAGCTTTCTGGCAGCTGGTGATGCAATGATACGCTCCGATGCTTCTTCGGCACCAGACTGTTCACCCGATTTACTGGTCTCGGTTTTTTTTGCTTCAGAAGAACCACCAGCACGTTCATCAGGTGACTCAGTCTCCCTTCCTGCTACTGCAGTATTCGGATTGTTTCCTGCTTCCGCAGTATTCTGATCGTTTCCTGCACTCCCCTGCTCACCAACAATTGCGATTGCTTCCCCAACCTTCACTGTATCTCCTTCTTCAGCGAGCAGCTCCGTCAATACTCCGTCATAGTCAGAGATAATCTCAACATTCACTTTATCGGTTTCCAGTTCAACGACATATTCACCTTTCTCGACTTGATCACCCTTTTTTTTCAGCCATTGGGCAATCGTTCCCTCGGTGATTGATTCGGCCAATTCAGGAACTTTAATCTCTGCCATCTTAAATTCCTCCTCCATTTGTCCTTGTCAGTGCATCTCTTACAATTCTTGCCTGCTCCAACTTGTGGATGTTCGGATCTCCCTCTGCCGGGCTTGATCGTCTTCTTCTGCCAATATACGAAGCTTCCAGCCCGTTTGGTGCTGCTTCATTGATTCTCGGCTCGACGAAAGTCCATGCACCCATATTCTTTGGTTCTTCCTGGACCCAGACGATTTCTTTTAAGTTCGGATAACTCCTTAACTTCTCTTTTAAAAGTTCAAGCGGGAAAGGATAGATTTCCTCGACTCTCAATACATGCAGCCATCCATGCTCTTTCGGCTGTATCTTTTCTGCGATATCAATGCTCACTTTTCCAGTGCACAGAACCACGCGCTCGACATTTTCCGGCTGGCCACCAAGTCCTGGCTGCTCAATGATCGGCTTGAAGCTGCCTTCGGCCAATTGTTGTGGGTCCGCTGCAACCGTAGGATTTCTGAGCAGACTCTTAGGTGTCATCAACACCAGCGGGCGTACAGCCTCCTGCCTTAAAATCGCCGCCTGTCTTCTGAGGATATGGAAATATTGAGCTGCAGAAGACAGGTTGGCAACAGTCCAGTTGTTCTCAGCTGCGAGTGTTAAAAATCTTTCTACTCTGCCGCTTGAATGCTCTGGGCCCTGGCCTTCATAACCATGAGGCAGAAGCATGACCAGACCGGATTTCTGTCCCCACTTCGCTCTGCCAGCCGCCACGAACTGGTCGAACAATACTTGGGCAGCGTTGGCAAAATCACCATATTGCGCTTCCCAGAGTACTAAGGTTTCCGGGGCGAATACGTTATAGCCATATTCAAAGCCCACTACAGCAGCTTCGGATAGCGGGCTGTTATGAATCGAGAAGGATGCTTTTGCATCAGGCAATACATGGAGTGGTGAAAATTGCTCTCCAGTTTCACTATCATGCAAAACTAGATTTCTCTGTGCGAAGGTTCCTCTCTCAGAATCCTGTCCTGTAAGTCTGACTGGTGTACCGTCTTTGATTATAGAAGCAAACGCCAATGTTTCCGCAAGTCCCCAGTCGATTTTACCGCTCGCAGAAAAGGCTTCTTTCCTTCTCTGAAGAATTTTCTCCAATTTATTAAAAACATTGAATCCTTCAGGCCAGTTAAGGAGATCACTATTCATTTTTCTTAATGCTTCGATTGGCACCCCAGTTTCTATCTCTGGTATTCCCATTTCCACTACTTCTGGAATATCGGGTTCGTTCGTTACTTCCTTTTCTTTCTTCGGGACTTTTTCATATGCCTCTGTCAGCCTGTTCGTGACTCTTTGCTCAATCTCGTTTCTTTTCTCATCAGACATTGATCCCTGATCTACAAGCTTATTGCCATAGAGTTTCTTAACTGTCGGATGTTTGTGGACCAGTACATACATTTCAGGATTTGTAGTCATTGGCTCATCCATTTCGTTATGGCCAAATCGTCGGTACCCAATCAGGTCAATCAAGAAATCCTTCCCGAAAGTCTTTCTGTATTCAAAAGCCAGTCTGGCTGCCATTAAGCAAGCCTCAGGATCATCAGCATTGACGTGGATGATCGGAATTTCATATCCCTTTGCCAGGTCGCTCGCATAGCGAGTGGAACGTGAATCCATTGATTCGGTAGTAAAGCCAATGGTGTTATTGGCGATTACGTGAATGGTTCCGCCTGTCTTATATCCGTTTAAACGGCTCAAGTTCAGCGTTTCAGCCACGATTCCCTGCCCCGGGAATGCAGCATCTCCATGGATCAGGAGCGCCATCGCTTTAACTGGATCATATTTTGCGTAACCAGGTTCGTCCCTGTCATCCTGAGCGGCTCGCGTAAAGCCCTCAACCACAGCACCTGCAAATTCCAGGTGACTCGGGTTATTGGCCAGAGTCAGTCTTGCATTCGCTGTATTGTCTGACTTTATCTTCCGGTCAAGGCCAAGGTGATATTTAACATCGCCGGTCCAGCCGAAATTAATTCCAATAGATCCTTCTGATGGAACCAGCTCTTTATTTGGTGCATGCTGGAATTCAGCAAAAATCATTTCATACGGTTTACCGAGAACATGGGCAAGGACATTGAGTCTACCCCTGTGTGCCATTCCTATGTTAATTGTTTCAACACCATTATTCACTGCGCCAGCGATAACCTCATCAAGAAGAGGAATCATTGAATCAAGACCCTCGATTGAAAACCTCTTTTGGCCGACAAAAGTACGGTGCAGATACTTCTCAAAGTTCTCGACCTCTGTAAGACGTTCATATAAACTGATTTTTCTTTCTGCTTCAACTTTAGGAATTAGTTCACCAGACTCAACCTTCTGTCTTAGCCATTCCTTTTCAGCCATTTCATTTACATGTTCAAATTCGTACGCAATTGTATCGGAGTAAACCTGTTTAAGGAATTGAAAAGCCTCTTTCCCATTCTTTATAGAAGTAGGGGCACTCGGACATATGAGATCTACTGGAATGTCCGTCAAATCAGCATCAGTCAATCCCCATTTTTCATAGTCATCAAGTTGAGGATCCTTGCTGCCAAACTGCAATGGATAAATATTTGCAGATAAATGGCCATAAGAACGGATATAATCAGCATATCTCAATGCAGCTGCGATTTTCGCCGGAGACCCCGCTGGTTTTTCTACAATTGTTTCTTCATTACGTTTTTCAGGTTCTTTCAATTGAAGATTAGAATGCTGTTCAAAATATTCCTTGATATCAGCTTCAACGGAATCAGGATCTCTAAGGTACATTTCATATAATTCATCAACATACCCCTGGTTTGGCCCATGAAATCCCGGCCATATTGCCTTATTCCCCGTAACTGGCTTTTTCACAAAAAAACCCCCTTGCCAATACTATATTCGCTAATTATCTGTTACCCTGTCGTGCTTATTTCTAACTGTTAATTCAAAGAATAATATTATAATTCAGATATCAACCGTTTACATTAATATTTTAACATGATTTTTCCTTTTAACCAAAGGTTTTGACTATGGCGATAGTGTTAATTAAATGCATAGTTTTATTATTTCGAAAAAACTATTACTGTTAAAAAGGACAATAAAAAAAACCGGTTATACCGGTTTTTGAGTTTGTTGCCTTATAATCTATAAACTCATCATTGTAGCAAACATGTTTTTCGGTGCAAAAAGATTATTTCTTTTTTCAATCTGACTGGGCTCGATCATTTCACTATGTTCTACAGGCATTTCAATATGCCCGCATGTTATGCACTTCTGGAATCTTGATCCGGCTGTAAAAATGTCTACACCATCATTGGTTGTAAATCCAACATGTTCCTCGTGGAAAGAAAAACGGTGGTGGCAATTTTTCGATTCGCGCATATTCACCCTCCTGTTAATGTTCCTCATTCAAATTATATATCAAATATTCAGAATTTTGCGTGACAAATATCATAATTAAAGTCCAAACTGCAAAATAATTTCACTCTGCCAAAAGAAGAGCTTACTTATAGGCCAAAAAGAAAAGGGAAAGCATTTCATATGCCTTCCCTACTTAATTACCTTTTATCTGACAGTTTAAACCGCTGTTGAGCCAGAAAGTGTTTTTTGTATTTCTTTTTCTATATTTTGAATGACGTCTGGGGCGTCTGCATCAACTTCTACAAAAGGACCATCATACTCTAGCAGTGCATGGTTATACCGGGGATCATAATAATGGACCAGTAAAATCTCAATCAAATCTTTATAATTTTTTTCTTCCAGAGCTACAGCCAAAGAGGGTGATATTTCATGATTGATCCGCCTTATCAGCTTTGTTACCTTCTCCCTGACTTCTTCTTCAAACCAGGCTTCTCCCATAAAAGGCTGAACATATTCACCGTATATGCGTTCAACTCTTTTAGGTATAGAGCTTTTAACCAGGAAATGGATTCCGTTTTGTTTTTTATAGATCAACTCTTCAGGCTGGGCTGACCGCCCGATTCTTTTGCTCTCCGCTTCAATGATAAAGTAGTTGGAACCTGTCAGCTCATTCAGCCTTTCAAACAGTAAAGCGTCAAATGTTTTCTGATTGTGCGCCTCTCCCTTGCCAATCATTCCAAAAATGGATCCTCTATGGTTTGCGATTTTTTCCAGATCGACAACAGGGTATCCCTTTTCCTGGAGAGCCTGCAAGATATCCGTTTTGCCAGTACCTGTCATTCCATGCAAAACGATGGCTTTTTCGGGCAGCAACTGGGGAGTTTTCTCCAAAATATATTCCCTGTACGCACGGTAACCGCCTTCCAGACGCATTGCGGGGATTCCGGCATATTCAAGGAATGATGCTACAGACCTGCTTCGCATTCCGCCTCTCCAACAATGGATTACAGGTTCAGCACCTGTCTTTTTGAGATCCTTTATCTCACCGAGCAAGCGTGGAAGCTTTGGAGAAACAATCTCCATAGCCCGCCATTTTGCCGCCTCTTCACCAGACCGCTTATAAAGTGTGCCAATTTCTTGTCTTTCATCGTCTGTGAATAATGGTATATTGACTGACCCGGGTATGGCAGATTCACGATGCTCGATTGGCGCTCTGACATCGACTGGTATATATTCCTTTGAGCTGATTAATTGTTGTACTGATATATCTTTCATTTCTCGATTGACCTCCATGGTCGCATGTTTAAAACTACATCTACTTATTGTACCTAAAACAAGCAGATTTTTCACCATTATTCCCTTAAATCAGCTTAATCCTATCATTTTTTAAAAACAAAAAACCGCAGAAGGTCTGCGGTTAACATGAAAACTTTTTGCCTACGAGTACACTGACTGCCTGGCAAAATTCCTTCCAATGTTCCGGAAAGGAATCAAGGCCCCTGCTTTCATAGGTCCTGCCTTTTGTTTTTAATTTTACTGACCAGCTGGTTCCATCAACTACAATGCCTTCTGTTTGATAATCTTTTCTCCACTCCCATAACTTCAAATAATACAGCTTCTTTTTAAAATCCTCCACGCTTCCATAGGTGCCGACTTCAAGCGGCTCGGTAGCTTTAGCATCAAGATGCCATTCAAAGTAAGTGAAGGTGTTCCTTTTAAAATCTATTCTCACCCTCATTTCAGGTCCCGGATATCCATGCAATACCACTGTCATCAAAAGGGGCTCCTTATCAGGCCTTATTGAAACGATGTCATCTTTTAATAGAAATAATTCCTTATTGCTGCTAACAAGTGTTTTTATATAAGAAGGTTCCACTAGATCATTCTCACTTACAAAGCTTTGTTCATGTCCACTCATTTCCTGGCAAATCACTGGTATTGTCGCATTTCCCTTTTTACCTAAAATATCGAGAATCGCTTCGTACATTTTCATCTCGTTCAACGTCCTTTATTAAAAACTAATTATTTCGTCTCTTTTATTTCCAGCCTTGAAAAACTTTAAGTAAAGTATATACAACAAATAATTGAATGTACTGTAACAAATCGCACGCTTTAAGAAAAAATATACATTATCACACCTGACAAATTTAGTCATTTTTTTCATTTACCATACTTTTATTGTTGTATATTGTCCGTTTCTGCGCTTTCCCGAGAAATAATTTTCAGAATAGACTGTCTTTATTCCCACCCCGTGTTGCTATCATCATTTTTCATGAGGTTAAAATGATAGGTATTTACAGGTTGAAAAGTTTAAAAATAAGCGATAACTGGTATAAAAGAACAACCAGGAATAAATCCGGGTAAAATAATCAGGAGTGACGAATATGATAGATTCGATGGCAAAGCAGTTCGAGAAGCCAAGAGGCATTCTTGGAAAGCTGGCAGGAACTATAATGTATTTTGAGAATCGCAAAATCAATCGATGGAGTATAAACAAACTTCAAGTGAATAAAAATGATCGTATCTTGGAAGTTGGCTTCGGTCCCGGTTATGGCATCAAGACTTTAATGTCAAATTTTCGCGGAATTGAAGTGGATGGAATTGACTTATCTGCAAAAATGAAGGAGGAGGCGGCAAAGAGAAATAAAGAATGGATTGAAACAGGGAAAGTACAACTGACTTTAGGTGATGTTGCCGACTTCCAACCCGATCATCGTTACAATAAGATCATTTCGGTAAATAATTACCCACTTTGGGACCAACCGCAGACTTCCTTAAGGCATTTATTTCGATTGTCGAAAATAGGAGGCAGAATCGTCCTGACTGTCCAGCCTCGAGAAGAAGGTTCGACTGCAGAGACAGCCAAGCAATTGGGAGAACGTATGAAAAAAGATTTAATAGATGCTGGATTCAAAAACCCAGAGACATCCTATCTGCAGGTAAGACCTGTTTTGACAGTATGTGTCACTGCAGAAAGGAAATAGCCGCTGCTTGGAAGGCAGCGGCTATTTCTTTGTTGTTTTTTAGCGATTAATTGATTCTTCGTAAAAGAGTTACTTGTAAACTTGTAAACCAACCTCTTCAGCAGTATGAACGAGCTGTTTTATTCCATCAAGGTCTCTTTGTTCAAATAAATCAACAATCTTACTTCCAACGATCACACCATCACAATGCTTGCACACTTCTCTAACTTGTTCAGCGTTTGATACTCCGAACCCTGCAAGCACCGGGACTGAACTGACACTTTTAACTGAACTTAGGAAAGCAGCAAGATCCTCGCTGAAATTGTTTCTTGCACCTGTGATACCTGTTACGGTTACGGCATAAATAAACCCTGTTGCCCTGGAGCCGATTTCCTTTATTCTCTCAACTGGTGTTGTGAGTGTTACTAGCCTGATTAAGGCGATTTCCTGCTGCTCGAGCGCCGGAAGAATGAAATCTTCCTCCTCAAGAGGGAGATCGGGGATGATGCACCCAGATACACCAGCGTTCGCAGCATCTTCGGCAAACTTGTTGATCCCGTATGCTACAAGGGGATTCAAATAAGTCATTAGAATTAGAGGAATTGAGATTTCAGTTTTGAAGGTTTGTATCGTCTCCAATACTTTTCTCAAGGTAGTTCCTTTTTTAAGCGCACGTATTCCGGCCTCCTGGATTGTGGGCCCATCAGCAACAGGATCTGAAAAGGGGATGCCAAGTTCTACCGCATCGGCACCACACTCCTGTAAAAACAACAGCTTCTCTTTGAGGGTTTCTAGCCCTCCATCCCCAGCCATTATATATGGAACAAAAGCCTTTTTTTCTTTTTCAGTAAGAGCCTTCTGAATTTTATCCATCATTCCAGTCCTCCGATTCTGTCCTTAATTGTCTGAACATCTTTATCACCGCGGCCAGATAAGCAGACAACGATACTCTCATCCTTACTCATCCCGGCGGCTAGCTTGACTGCGTACGCAATGGCATGTGCACTTTCCAGAGCAGGGATGATTCCCTCTAATTTTGAAAGCAGTTGAAATGAATGAAGTGCTTCGTCATCCGTTACGGATTCATACATGATTCTATTAATATCATGAAGATAGCTGTGCTCAGGACCAATTCCAGGGTAGTCCAAGCCAGCTGAAATCGAGTGTGCTTCCTGAATTTGACCGTCTTCATTCTGAAGAAGGTACATCATCGCACCATGCAGTACTCCTGGTTTGCCCTTGGTTAGTGAGGCGGCATGCTTGTCAGTTGCCAGGCCTAGACCTGCAGCTTCTACACCATAAATTGACACACTTTCCTCCTCAATGAACGGATAAAACAAACCAATCGAATTGCTGCCCCCTCCTATGCAAGCTACAAGGGCATCAGGCAGCTTCCCTTCTTTTTCGAAAAATTGCTGTTTTGTTTCTTTGCCGATGACGCTCTGAAAGTCACGAACCATTTTTGGAAACGGATGAGGACCCATTACAGACCCAAGTATATAATGAGTATCCCTGACATTTGTAACCCAGTAGCGAAGAGCTTCATTGACCGCATCCTTCAATGTGCCGCTACCAGCATCTACACTGACCACCTTTGCCCCCAGGAGTTCCATCCTGAAAACATTTAATTGCTGCCGTCTGATATCCTCTTTGCCCATGAAAATCACACATTCCAAATTTAGCAGGGCACAGACTGTTGCAGTAGCAACTCCATGCTGTCCAGCACCTGTTTCAGCTACGATTTTCCGTTTGCCCATTCTGACTGCAAGCAAGGCCTGGCCGACAGTATTGTTGATTTTATGGGCTCCTGTATGGTTAAGGTCCTCCCGTTTCAAATATATTTTTGCTCCGCCGGCATGTTCCGTGAGATTTCCCGCTAGATATAATGGCGTTTCCCTCCCTACGTAATCCTTCATTAATTTTTGTAATTCTCTATGGAACTCCTCGTCTTCCTGCGCCCTCTTGTATTCCTTCTCCAATTCGAGGACAGCCTGCATCAATGTTTCTGGTACGAACCTGCCTCCGTAATTTCCAAAGTGTCCCTTTTCGTCTGGTAAATTATAAGTAGTTAAACTCATCCTGCATTTTCCTCCCTCGATTTTTTTGCGCTATTGATAAATTCTTTTATTTTCACTAGATCCTTTTCTCCGTTTGTTTCGACACCGCTGCTGACATCAACCATCAAGGGGTTAATCTTTGAGATTGCTTTGCTGACGTTTACAGAATCCAAGCCACCTGCCAGAATTACTTTGGTGTTTGAATTTTTTAATGCATTTGCCAGATCCCACTCAAAACTTAACCCGTTTCCTCCCCGATATTCCGCCGGAGGACTGTCAAGAAGGATATAATCTGCTTCTATATCATCAATTTTCTCGAGATCTCCCGGTGACTTAACAGAAACAGCCTTTATTAACGGCAGCCCAATTGATCGATATTCAGCAGGAACCTCGTCACCATGAAGCTGAATATGTGTAAGCCCTGCAGTTCCGGCGATTTGCTGTATTGTTGCAGCATCCTCATTTACAAAAACTCCTACCTTCCAGACATGTGCCGGTATATCCGCAATAATCTGCTGTGCCTGCAGAACTGTTACTTGCCTTTTACTTTCTGCAAAGACAAATCCAAGAGCGTCTGCACCTTTCTCTACAGCATGGCTTGCTGCTTCAACCGTTTTAATGCCGCATACCTTAACCTTCATGTAAAATCCCTCACAATAGGAACAGTGAACTGAGTGAAAGTATTTTTGATATCTGTTGAAGTCATAAAAGTTTCTCCAATCAATACCCCGCTTGCACCTGCAGCTGCGACACGGAGTACATCCTCCCTTGTTCTTATACCGCTTTCGCTGATCAGCAAGGCGCCTGCTTTTTTGACAAGAGGTCCAAGTTTTTCGGTATTTTCCAGATTGACCTCGAATGTTTTCAAATCACGATTGTTGATTCCGATGATTTGAGCTTTTATATGGAGTGCCTTTTCTAAATCTGTTTCGTCGTGGATTTCAACGAGGCACTCAAGTCCCTTTTCAGAGGCATACTCGTATAGCTCTGCCAGTTTTTCCAGGGGCAATGCCGATGCGATGAGCAAGATGATATCTGCTCCTGCGGAAAGGGCCAGGTCTATTTGGATCGAATCAACGATAAAATCCTTGCAGAGAACCGGAAGCTCCACGGCTTCTCTGACTTCTTTCAAATCGCTGAAAGACCCCTTAAACCCCTTTTCATCCGTTAACACAGATATAGTCGATGCACCAGACAGGGCATAAAGTTTTGCCTGCTCAGCAGGGTCCAAAGAAAGATTGATGTCTCCTTTCGAAGGTGAAGCCCTTTTAAATTCTGAAATGATGGCAACATTATTTGCCTCTCTTAGGGCTTTTAGCAGAGACCGGGGCTTCGAAAGAATTTCAGGTATTTCCTTGGCTGACTTCCTCAGCTCTTCCACCTCAACTTTTTTTCTTTCTATTATTGAATCAAGTATTGTACTCATCTCATCCTACCGCCTTTTTGTTTTGATTACTGATGCTGATTAAGTTCTCCAGTTTGGACATTGCCCTGCCTGAATCGATGCTTTCCGCTGCCAGATTCACTCCCTGCAGAATCGATTCAGCCTTCCCTGCGGTATAGATTCCAATACCAGCGTTAAGCAGCACTGTATCCCGTTGTGCACCTTTTTTACCTTGAAGGACTTGGAGCAATATGTCAGCATTATCTCGTGCATCTCCACCCCTGATCCTGCTGTTATCGTATAAGGGCAAGTTGACTTCTTCTGGATTAAGCGTGAATCGCTTGGTTTCTCCTTCAGAAACGAGGACCATTTCGTTTTCACCCGCTAGAGATGCTTCATCCATTCCTCCTGCTCCGTTAATGACGATGGCCCGCTTCCTGTTCAGGTTTGCCAGCACATGGGCAAACTTATCAAGCATATCCCTGCGGTAGATTCCAAGCAGCTGATAATCAAGCTGTACTGGATTTGTCAGTGGCCCGATTAAATTAAAGATCGTAGGGATTTTCAAGTCCCTTCTTACCTTCATGATTTGTTTTAGTTTTGGATGGACATGGGGAGCAAAAAGAAATGCAATCCCATTCTGTTCAAGGACCTCTTCTGTTGCTTCAGGAGATAAGTCCAGACCAACACCTAGCGCCTCCAAAACATCCGCGCTTCCGGTCTTGCTTGATACGCTTCTGTTTCCATGCTTTGCTACCGTAATTCCGACCCCTGCTATGACAAATGCGGAAGTCGTGCTAATGTTGAAGCTTTTGGATCCATCTCCACCTGTTCCGCAATTATCCAAAACATTCGGTATATTTTTTGTAAAATTCAGTGCATGTTTTCTGATTGCCTTTACCAGACCTGATACTTCCTCTGCGCTTTCTCCTTTTAACTTAAGTCCAGTCAAGAATGATGCGATTTCGGCATCGGATGTATCCTGGGTGAAAATTCCCTGGACTGCTTCTTCCATTTCATGCTCCGACAGTGATTTTCCTTCGACCACCATTTCAAGATATTGTTTCATGAGTTAAAGTCCCCTCTCTGATTTCAGTAAGAAAATTCGATAAAATCTGCTTTCCACTCTTCGTTCCAATGGATTCCGGATGAAACTGAAGTCCGTATAAAGGATAATGTTTATGCTTGATTGCCATGATTTCTTCGTCATCAGCTGCTTCAGCCAGAACCTGAAAATCTTCAGTCATCGTCGTCCGGTCGATCACCAAGGAGTGATATCTCATGACTTCAGGATGTTCCTCCAGATGATTCATCAGTGAAGTTCCTGTATGTCTGAGCTTAGATTCCTTGCCATGCCTGATTTTTTTTGCCTTGATGATCGAGCTGCCAAATGCATGTGCTATCGCCTGATGGCCAAGACATATCCCCAGGATCGGGATAGATGGAGCCAATTGTTTAACAGTTTCAATACAGATTCCGGCTTGTTCCGGCCTGCCTGGACCTGGAGAAAGAACGATTGCTTCAGGTTGCATACGTGAGATTTCCAGAACCGATATTTTATCGTTCCGGATCGTTTTCACTTCAGCCCCAAGTTCGCTTAGATACTGATAAAGGTTATAGGTAAATGAATCGTAATTATCAATGAGTAGAATCATTGGCTGCCTCCATCAATGCTTTTAATTTATGGTTGGTTTCATCGAATTCTTTTGCAGGATCAGAGTCATAAACAATACCGGCACCTGCCTGCAGATACCCTTTGCCATCCTTGACAACCAATGTTCTGATTGCGAGGGCAAAGTCCATGCTTCCACAAGCAGAGAAGTAACCGACTGCTCCTGAATAAACACCTCTTTTTTCAGCTTCAAGCTCGTTGATGATTTGCATCGCACGAATTTTTGGAGCTCCTGACACTGTACCTGCAGGCAGGCAAGCCGCCAGTCCATCAACAGGATGAGCTACTGGCAAGAGCCTCCCGCTCACCTCTGATACGAGATGCATGACAAACTGATACCTCTCAACAGCCAGGAATTTATCCACCTTTACACTGCCAATCTCACAAATCCTTCCTAAATCGTTCCTCGACAGGTCGACCAGCATCTTATGTTCGGCCAATTCCTTTTCATCCTGTGCTAATTCCATTTCCAGTTTTATATCTTCCTCAGCTGTTTTCCCTCTAGGCCTTGTACCTGCAATTGGATTGGTAATCATCGTTCCATCCCTGTACTTCACAAGGCTTTCAGGGGATGTACCGGCAACAACATAGCCTTCAAAGTCAATGAAGTACATATAAGGGGAAGGATTATCCACTCGCAGCTTTCGATAGAACGAAAATGGATCTCCTTTGGCATCCGCTGAAAGCCTTCTTGATAGCACAACCTGAAAGATTTCTCCCTCTTCAATCAGGCTCTTTGCGGTCCTGACCGATTTTTCAAATTCCTCCCTGTTTTGCGATGTTCTAAAATCTGATAATGCAAATCGATTGACAGGTTGTTTTTTGACTGACGAATCAAGTTCTTCTTTTCGTTTCTTTATTTTCTTTATAAGATCGTCATTGCTGTATCCTGGGAACGGAATGCCGATCAGGTTGATCTTTTGTTTAAGATGGTCAAACACGATGACTTCATTGAAGAACATCAAATGTGCTTCTGGCATATCGAGAGGGTCTTCCTTAAGCGGCCCAATTTCTTCAAAGTCGCGAATGAAATCATAGCTGACAAAACCTACCCCTCCACCTATAAAAGGAATATCGAATTCAGTATTTAATTTAGGAAGCATTTCTTTCAGCGCCTTGGAAAATGGTTCCTTTACTCGCTCCTTAACCCCTTTCCTTGAAAGATAGGTCTCGCCCTTCTCATTCAAAAGCTCGTAAACTGGATCGCAGCCAATAAAAGAAAACCGGCCGGAATCATTATGTTTATGAGAGCTTTCCAGAAGGAATTTTTTCTTTCCTGATATCATTTGAAATACAGATATAGGCGTTAATGTATCTCCCTCAATTTCCTCAATAAAAACATCTGGAGCTTCTACATTCATATAAATCCTCCTTAGAAATAAAAAAGTCCCCTATACATGCACAATGATTGTGCTGTATAGAGGACGATTACGATTGGACCGCGGTGCCACCTCAAATTGGAGCTTTAAGAGCTCCCTCTTTTCAGGTACAGGAAAACCAAAAAAGCTTTCGATATACCCTATCCTTTTAACGGAGGAGTCCGGGCAGCCCTACTGTTACTTCAGGCTGCCTCTCACAAGGCCATTCGGCAAGTATTTCTGTACCGGTTCACACCATACCCGGCTCTCTGCAACAGAAATATCCTGCTTACTCTTCTTGTTCATCGAGTTTACATAATATTATTATCGATATTTAACAGCAGACAAAAAGGGCCCCCATCCTTATTGAATACAAAAAGGACGAGAGACCCGTGGTGCCACCTTAATTAGCTGTAAAACAGCTCACTTAACAGCATCGAGCATTGAATGCTTAATGCCTGCCTTTTATAACGATAAGGCCATTTCGCCAGAGCCTACTCTCATAAGGGTTCGGTCCGGAAGCTCGGAAGTCCATTCGCTGCAACAGTTACACTGATTCCCACCAACCATCAGCTCTCTGAGGTACCTGATCCAGTTACTACTCTTCGTCATCGCTCATTCATATATTAATCATTATAATAAAGCGGTGATTCACAAATGTCAAACAAAAAAAAGAAATATTTTAATTTTTCTGCATTAAAAGCTTCTCAAGGTTTTTCTTCCAGTCTTCTGCCAATTCCTCGATTTCTATAAGTTCTTCAATCGACTGATAGTCCTTTCTCTGCTGAAAATAAATTTCATTTGCCCTTAAAATCGAAAAGTTATTTTGTATCCTCTCCAAAAAAATAATTTCGGAGTCTTCATAGACCATTCCCTCTTGAAGAACACGGAAAAAATAGCCTGTATAGCCAGTATCGACTACCCTTTTCAGCAGCCGGTCAATTTGGTTATTCTTTGATATTTTTGAACACGGAATCCTTCCCTGTGTCACCTGGATCACAGATTCTCCAAGCTTGAATGTATCACCTATATAGATATCGGCTTCCAACATGCCTGGGGCTGAAATATTCTCGCCAAAGGTTGGAGGAGCTAATTCCTTTCCGAATTCAACTGACCATTTTGAATAATGCTCTGCGGGATAAAAACAAACAGCCCTATCAGGTCCTCCATGAAATTCTGTTGCTGCCACGCCATCTCCCTGAAAGGATTGTTTTGTTAGTAACGCTTGTGTCACTCTTTTTTTTCCAATTGCTGATCGTTCTTGTTTGCCGTTCCAAGTCTTAAGCTCCGGCTTCCCGACATTCAGATACAATATTTGTGTCATGACTCCACCAACCTTCAAGCCTTTTCCAATTATTTTATCCTTTTCACTCTAAAAACTCCATAAGGATTGTTCACATCAAAAATTTTCCCATAAAAAGACATCTGTTTTTTCTATTGTTTAAGTCCAAACTAAAAATAGTATGAAAAAAGGCAGGTTACTATCATGAATTATATTGAAAGCTTGTTTCCAAAATCCGGTGGAGTTTCGGATAAAAAAGATACGAAAAAGGATAATGTCAATAATCAAAAATGGGCAATTGTCTCTCTCGCATCCATTCCACTTGTGATGACACTTGGCAATTCGATGCTGATTCCTGTTTTGCCTGTCATGGAAAAGAAAATGGGCATTTCTGCCTTCCAATCAAGCCTGATCATAACTGTATATTCAATAGTAGCCATATTTTTAATCCCGATAGCCGGGTATTTATCTGATCATATTGGCCGAAAAAAAGTCATCATCCCCAGCCTGATCATCACTGGAATTGGCGGAACTATATCTGGATGGGCATCATGGCAAATGAACGATGGATACTGGGTTGTCTTAATCGGAAGAGCCTTGCAGGGTGTGGGAGCAGCCGGAGCTTTTCCAATCGTTTTGCCCCTGGTTGGAGATATGTTTAAAAACGATGATGAAGTGAGCGGTGCCCTTGGAGAAATCGAAACGGCAAACACGCTTGGGAAGGTTCTCAGCCCGGTTTTAGGCTCGTTCCTTGCAGGATTCATCTGGTTCATTCCATTTTTTTCAATACCAGTGTTCTGTGCTCTTTCGATTATTATGATGATCTTCCTGGTAAAAAGTCCAAAAAAGAAAGAAAAACCATTACCTTTTAAGGATTTCCTTAAGAAAATAAAACTGACATTTACCGAGAATGGGCGCTGGCTTTATGCCATCTTTTTTATTGGTGCAATTGTCATGTTTGTATTGTTTGGAGTCTTATTTTACCTGTCCGATATTCTGGAGAACAAATATGGAATAAAGGATTTGAAAAAAGGACTGTTCCTTGCCCTGCCTTTAGGGGCTCTGTGCCTTTCATCATTTATTACTGGAAAAGTAATAAAGAAGAACATGATTCTTATGAAGTGGATAACGTTCTCGAGCTTAGTGTTGCTTGGTATTTCAGTGGCCCTCTTAAGTTTTTCAAGAGAGCTATGGTTTCTGATTTCCATGTTCCTCGTTGCCGGTATTGGTATCGGAGCTAGCCTGCCTCCACTGGATGCATTGATTACTGAGAGTATTGAAAAAGAAGAACGAGGGACCATTACATCCTTATACAGCTCAATGAGATTCATCGGAGTAGCTGCAGGTCCGCCTGTCATCGCTTTAATGATGAAAAATTCTAGTAAGCTAATGTTCATTATCCTGACCGTATTAAGTATTGCTGCCGCTCTTGCAACATTTCTTGCCATAAAACCGGATAAACAAGAAGCGTAAAAACGCATTGTTTTTCGAACAATGCGTTTTTTAACGTCTGGCTGATTGCTCTTCCAAAAATTTGGCCACTTCATTATTGAACTCCTGCCATTTCTTTACAGGTACCTGATGTGAGACTTTTGGGATGATCGCTGTCCGGAAATCTTCAAGCTCTCGTTCATAGGCCCTTAGGTGCTGGTTGATAAAATCCCTCTCCCCATAAATAAGCAATAAAGGGACATTCAAATTTTTCAGCCGGCCGATACAAGAATAATTCAATGACTCATGGTAAAAATGGAACCATGTATTTAAATCTGTCTTCAACATATGTTCAATCAGGTCGGTCCTGTAGTCTTTATCGAATGTGTGAGCGGTTGCAATCACCTTGGCCAGGTTTTTTGGTGAATTCCTGACGAAGTACATCCCTAGCATATGTTCATATTTCAATGATGGCGATTGTACCTCAGCAAAGCCTCCACACAGGATAATCGATTCTGTTCGTTCCGGGTAGGCAAGGGCGAATTCCTGAGCGATGCTGCCTCCAGAGGAATAGCCGCATAACGTTACTTTTTCCAGGCCAATAGAGTCAGCCAGCTCCAATACTTCTTTTGCATACCTTTGAATGGTAACGTTCTTTAGTAAAGCCGAAGACTCCCCATGACCGCTTAAGTCGGGTAAAATAAGTCTATAATGTTCGCTTAGTGGCTTCTGAAATTGAAATACTTTCCTCCCCATACCAGGTGGATGCAGAAAGATTATTGGATTTCCCTGCCCAATCTCTTCGTAAAAGAGATCACCATATTCTAATGTGCATCTAGGCATCCGTCATTCACTCCTATGCATGGATTATACAACTTCATTAGTATAGCCAAATCGCAAAACATCTCATGCATAAAACCCTTATAACCGTGACAATGACAGTCTCCTATGGTATTCTTGTATTGTATAAATGTAAAGAATGACTGCCGGTGTTGGCCCACCAGCAGTCTCCGCAATAGCCGTTCCCGCCTGAGGTTCGGCAAGAGAAGCAGATGGACCTCTCACTGTATTACAGTAGTGAGGTCTATTTTTTTTGGCTTAACGTTAGGATTGCGAGGATTAGACTGGCAAATGAAAACATAGCCATAAAGGTTTCGAATACCGTCAAAGGCATCACCCCCTTCCTCCGGGGCTTAGCCGACCACCTCGAGATTGACTATTGCTTCTCAAGTATAACATAACCTTGTCCAAAACAAGAACATCTGTTCTGTGTCAGAACAAAATTAGGGCTAAGATACTAGACGGAATAAATTCTATCTAGTATCCCCGCCTTCAGTATGTCTTCAATCTCGGCTTCCCCGGATCACATTCCGGCATATTCATTGAGGCCGCTTCAGCGACTTTGGATAAATAATAGCACTCTTCCCTGAACATATGGTCAGCCATAAGCGGAGCAAAGCTTCCCAGTGCCTGTTCAGTTAACTCGAGTTCCTTCAGTTCATCGAGAAACTTCATGAACAGCTGAATTTCTAATGATACCTCTTGATTCATCCTTTGCAGAGCTGGAAATGAACTTAAATTCGTTCGCAGATAACCCGTCATTTCGACAGCTTTTAAGTAAAAATCCTCAAAATGCTTCATATATTTCTCACTCTTTGCCTTCAATTGTTTTTCAACCTGGTCAAGATTGCTTTGGATGGCACCAGCATGACCTGCAGCATCTAGCAGCCAGACAGTATGATGGTGCAATTCATGGAATACCGGCGGTACTTCTCCTCTTTTTAAATACTCGAGAACTCTGATATACTCCTCAACCTCATTTACCATATGGTTTACAAAGGTGGGGCCGAAATTGATTTTGACATTGCCAGTCAGCATTTTTTCTATCAGGTCCAGCTTAAATTGCCGGATTTTCTTTGCTTCTTCATCTGCTCTCATGCTCAAATGAATGAGATCTGTTGTTTCCACCCTTTGCAGCAGTCTGTCAAAGGTATTAATGAAGTACTTCGCCGTTTCAATTTCCTCCTGCTCTACAGGTACAAGCGCCTCGTGCAGGAATCTCCCATGGTCACCAAGAACCTGAAGCCAAAAACGGTGTTCATACAAGGCAGCAGCGTTGAAATCCCTTTCCATCCTCTTACCTCCTTCACAAATCACTTCATAAAAGCTTATAGGCTAAGCGGTGGAAATATTCATATACACACAAAAAGCCTGCAGACTTTAAGCCTGCAGGCCTTTTGTTTTATTTAACTGGTTTCTTCAATATTCCAAGCAAGATTGCTGTGACAACTGAACCGATGAGAATTGCGGCCAGGTATAACAGCCACCCTCCCTCGACAAGCGGGACAACGAACAGTCCGCCATGAGGTGCTCTCAGGCCAATGTTAAACATCATAGTCAATCCGCCTGCAACAGCTGATCCAGCCATTACTGAAGGGATAACACGGAGTGGGTCGGCTGCTGCAAATGGAATGGCACCTTCAGTGATGAAAGAAAGTCCCATGATATAATTTGCCTTCCCTGCATCCTGGTCTTCCTTGGAAAACTTATTTTTAAAGAAAGTAGTCGCCAAAGCAATGCCAAGCGGAGGAACCATACCAGCTGCCATAATCGCAGCCATTGGCTCATAAACACCGTTTGCAAGCAAGCCTGTTCCGAAGACGTAAGCTGCTTTATTTACCGGACCGCCCATGTCGAAGGCCATCATTAAACCGAGGACGATCCCAAGCACTACAGCATTGCCTGTTCCTAAGCCCGAAAGCCAATCAGTGATTGCCTGGTTCAGGGCACCGACTGGTTTGTTTACTAAGAACAGCATAATGAATCCTGTTGAAGCAATACCGAACAATGGATACAAGAGAATGGTCTTAATTCCCTCAAGTGATGCAGGAAGTCCAGCGAACAATTTCTTCAATCCTAACACTAGATAACCAGCGAGGAATCCGGCAACCAAACCTCCTAGGAACCCGCCGCCTCCAGTTGCTGCGAGCAAACCGCCCACCATACCCGGTGCAAAACCTGGTCTGTCAGCAATACTTAGTGCGATAAAGCCGGCAAGGATTGGCACTAACAATCCAAAGGCACCGGCGCCTCCGCCAATGTCCATCAATGCCTTGGCAATTGGGTGATAGGAAGGATCATCTGGATTAAATGCGTTATAGCCGAACATGAACGAAATTGCGATTAAAATCCCGCCTCCGACTACGAAAGGCAGCATATTTGATACGCCATTCATTAAATGCTTATAGATGCCGCCGCGGCTTTCCTTTTTTTCTGTCGTTGCATTGCCTGATGCCTTATAAAGTGGAGCGTCCTTTTTGACAGCTTTTTCAATCAAGTCCTTTGGTTTGCGGATTCCGTCCGCAACAGGAACATCAATTAGAGGCTTGCCAGCAAAGCGATCCATATCCACCTTTGTGTCAGCTGCAATGATGACTGCTTCAGCGTTTTCAATGTCTTCTTTCGTAAGGACATTTTTCGCCCCGCCCGAACCATTCGTTTCAACCTTTATATCTACGCCCATTTCGGCTGCTTTCGCTTTTAAGGAATCTGCGGCCATATAAGTATGGGCAATTCCCGTAGGGCAAGCAGTAACTGCAACGATGAACTTTTTATTATTCCTCTCAACCTGCTCTTCGCTTTCATCCTTGTCATAGCTGTTAATGATTCCAATGACATCTTCAGCATTCTTTGCTCCTAGAAGCTTTTCACGTGCATCAGCTTTCATCAAAATGGAAGAAAGTCGCGCGAGTGCTTCCAGGTGGGTATTGTTCGCTCCTTCTGGTGCTGCAATCATAAAGAACAGATGTGCAGGCTGTCCGTCCAATGATTCATAATCAATTCCAGCCTCAGATCTTCCGAATACAATTGCCGCTTCCTTTACCACTGAAGTTTTTGCGTGTGGAATGGCGATTCCATCCCCTACGCCTGTGGTGCTCTGTTGTTCTCGTTTTAGGATTGCTTCTTTAAATGTATTGCGGTCTGTGATTTTCCCCGCCCGCTCAAGCACTCCTACAAGCTCATTTACTGCATCCTGCTTTGATGCAGCACTCATTGATAATAGAATCGTCTCTCTTGTCAGCAGTTCTGTGATTCTCATGTTTTCTCCCCCTTACTAGCTGTTTAGTATTTTTACTTCTTGAAGAAGTTTTTCAACTTTCTCAGGTGTACATAATCCGATGGAAAAAGCGGTAGCGCTTCCGGAAGCAACACTATAGCGGAATGCCTCTTTACGGTCACCACTTTTTAGATACTGAGCCAGGAAACCAGCCACCATTGAGTCACCAGCACCCACTGAGCTTTTCACCTCACCTTGTGGAACATCAGCTTTATAGGCTTCGTTTTCATTGATATAGACGGCACCTTTCTCAGCCAATGAAACGATGACATTTTTAGCACCAGCTTCAACAAGTTTTTTTCCATAAAAAATCGCTTCATCAGCTTCGGTGATTTCCTTGTTGAAGAACTGCCCTAACTCGTGATGATTCGGCTTGATCAGAAAAGGCCTGTGAACAAGGATGTTTTTCAGCAAATCACCTTCTGCATCCACAATCACTTCTGCTCCTGTATCCTTACAGATTCGAACTATCTCTTCATAAATGGAATCAGGCATGCTGGAGGGAATGCTTCCAGCGAGGACCAGGTAATCGCCCTTACCAAGCTGCTTAATTTGCTCTTTTAATGCACTTTTTGCTATTGCTGAAATCTCAGGGCCCCGGGCATTTATTTCTGTCTCTGATCCTGCCTTAAGCTTAATATTGATTCGAGTATCACCCTCTACATTGACAAAAATCGTTTGCACATCTTCACTGTTTAGAAATTCCTCGACATACCTGCCGGTGAAACCTCCGATAAAACCTGTAGCCTTGCTTTCAACTCCAAGGGAGCGTAGTACCCTTGAAACATTGATGCCTTTGCCTCCGGGAAGTTTTGTTTCATTTAAACTTCTATTCAAACTGCCTAACTGGATTTCATCTGCTTCAACGATGTAATCGACAGATGGATTGAGAGTCAGTGTGTAAATCATGATGTCACAACCTTTATTGAAGTTTTGCTCGTATATTGTCCTTTATGATCCTCATCAATGGTATTTGTGATGATCGCAGCCTCATGCAAATCGGCAATTTTTGCGAAGGTAATCTCAGAAAACTTTGTGTCATCAGCAAGGACAAATGTCTCTCGGGACAATGTCATCGCTTTTTGCTTAATCAGCGCTTCTTCCTGGTCTGGCGTCGTATACCCTGAGTGCGGATGAATTCCATTAACTCCGAGGAAGCATTTATCGAATCGGTACTGTTCAAGGCTAGCCAGAGCTCCTCTTCCAATGACCGCATTCGTTTTTGGCTTGGCATATCCGCCTATCACATACGTTTCTATATTTCTTTCAAGAAGCTGCGGTAAGTGCATGAGACCATTAGTAACCACGACAATATCTTTAACCGGAAGGAAACTGACCATTTCCAAAATAGTCGAACCGGCATCAAGATAAATGCTGTCACCTTCTTCCACAAGACTTGCAGCATATTGAGCGATTTGTCTTTTTTCCTGAAGGTATTTGGTTGATTTTTCAACCATGCTCGGCTCCTGGAGTTTACCCCTTAACCTGGCTGCTCCGCCATGGACTCTTTTCAGAAACTTCCCTTCCTCAAGGATGGTCAGGTCCCGGCGGATGGTCGATTCCGAAGCCTCAGTTAGATCAACTAGTTCCTGTATCTTCACTATTGGTTTTTCTTTGATTATTTGTAAGATGAGCTGGTGGCGCTCAGGCGTCAACATGAGCCATTCCTCCTATTTGCTTCGTATTATCATCATAATGTAATCGATTTCAGAAATCAATCATTTTCTTTCAAAAACAATCACTTTTAATCAAATATGAAATTAATTTGAACGTTTTTGATTGTTATCAGAAAATAAAAAAACCTCCTGAATGGAGGTTTTCTACTAGTATGACTAAAATAATAAAGCCTTGATACCCTGGTAGCCGAAATAAACGCCAAAACCAAGCAATGAGAGTCCTGACATTATTGAAATGGCCCTCAAGCTGCCATAATTCAAGAACCTTCTGAAACCTGTTGTAATAGCTGCCACAAAAATATCCCATAATGCCAGTCCGAGAAAAATCATACTGCTATAAATCAGCAAGTCTGTCCGTCCATAGTTACTGGCTGTTTTTGCAAGCACAGAACCATAGATTCCCAGCCAAAAAAGAATGGATAAAGGGCTGCTGATCGACATGATAAATCCGGTAAGGAAACATTTTAGCATCGATTCTTTACCGCGGCTGAAAGCGAGATCAATGGTATTGGCCTTTATAATAGATTCTATTCCCGAGTAAATCAGGACGAATCCGCCAAACAACCAGAGAAATATTTGAATAATAGGCATGTCCAAAAAATTCACAAGACCCAAATAGATTAACAGCATAAAAATGGCGTCGGCAATCATTGAGCCTGTCCCTACAATCCAGGCATGCCAGAAACCATTTTTGATCCCCTTATCCAGCCTGGCTGAATTTACCGGGCCGATTGGGGCAGCCAGCGTTAACCCAAGGAATATGTAACTGACTAGTAAACTGACACTCAAGGCTTCGTCCCCCAACATACAAAAACTTTTTACATTGTATGTTGGAAAATTCAATCCTAATACTACCTGTCCAATTTTTTAAAATAGAAATTGCACCTATGTTTAAACGGAATTCCTTAATGCACTGCACGAAAATTTTCACATTGTAATCTATTGTTTTTATGCTATAATTCTTGTATAAATACGCGGGTGTGGCGGAATCGGCAGACGCGCTAGATTCAGGTTCTAGTGGTGGCAACACCGTGGAGGTTCAAGTCCTCTCATCCGCATACAGAAAAGGTGCCTATACATTGGGCACTTTTTTTGTGCAAAAAAAACAGCCTGGATATCCATCCAGACTGTTTTGGCTACAATATTATCCAATTAAATTCTGACTATGGTTGTTGACTACTTCAAGAACCTTAGTCTCCTGCTCCATATCACTTTGACAAATTGGGCATGCGGGGACATTGCTGCTTTTAAAGTTGTCGCGAACCCAGCAATTGCAATCATCAGAAGTACATACCCATATTTTCGTTTCAGCGGTTACGATCTCTTCAGGCGGTTTTCTTCCAAATGCCATTTCCTCACGCTCCTATAGTTTGATTATGGTCCTTTTCCGTTTTGCGGACTTTCAATAATTCAGTTACTGCTGGATCATCATTCGAAAATCCGCAAAACATCCTAAAAGACCTTATCATCGTTCGATTGATAAAAAAATTCATTTATTATAAAAAGCCGGCAAAATGAAACTTTTTATAATAAATGAATGATCCGAAAGTTGATATCTATTCCATTTTACCACACTTTCTTATTTTTACCAAAAGTGACACACCAGCAGTTGCCTGCGCAACAGTTACTAGTATATTCTTTTCATTTTAAATTTATTAAGACTGCCATAAAAAAATATTGTATTTCTGCAAAAACAGGTTGTACACCTACATAAATATGAATAGAAATAGTACAAGCAAATTACGATTGACTATTGGAGGTATTGTAAAAAGTGAATGTCTTCTTGGGTTATATTTTCCTTGGATTATCTCTGGCCGCCCCAATTGGCCCTGTTAATGCAGCACAGATGGACAAAGGGATCAAAAGCGGTTTTTTTCAGGCATGGCTCCTTGGTCTGGGCGCACTGACAGCTGATATTATTTACATGCTGACTGTCTATCTTGGTGTAGTTAAATACCTCGAGACTCCATTCATGCAATCCTTTCTCTGGCTGTTCGGATTCTTTGTCTTGATGTATACAGGTATAGAGACAATTATCGGCTCTGGCAAAATCGTCATGGATAATCGAAGCGAAGAATCGGGTTTCAAGTCATTTTTATCCGGGTTTATCATGTCCATTTCCAATCCGCTGACTATTTTATTTTGGCTGGGAATTTACGGATCAGTCCTTGCCAAGACTGCTTCTTCGTATGGCACTGGCGAACTAGTCATTTACAGCTTTGGGATCATACTTGGGCTTATTCTCTGGGATATCGTTATGGCGGCAATCTCCAGCAGCTTCCGAAAGCTGCTTACAACAAGGTTACTTACGGTCATTTCACTATTATCCGGGATTTCGCTGATTGGCTTTGCCCTCTTTTTCGGATATCAAGCATTAAAGCTCTTTCTTTAAAAATGAGTGCCCAATGCTTTGCATGTTCTGAAAAGCTGTCACAATAACGGCTGGTTCTTGACAGCTTTGA
>NZ_JAGGQP010000012.1 GCF_018613235.1 Bacillus sp. ISL-41 | reverse complement strand
CCAGCCCGTTAATGCTTTAAAATGTAAACTAATTTCACCTGTAACTTCCTTCTTCTTAATACGTCAAATAGAAGTATGCATGGCCATAATTTATTGGATTATATCTTCCATGTTTAAGATTTGGATTTTGGAGGAATATGTAGTGGACCGACAGTGGATTAAGCCACTTATCTACAACCAACATAAAAATATAAATCTAAATGAAGCCTA
The DNA here is from genome assembly GCF_018613235.1 of Bacillus sp. ISL-41. Lineage (GTDB taxonomy): Bacteria > Bacillota > Bacilli > Bacillales > Cytobacillaceae > Mesobacillus. The sequence goes on along the minus strand of NZ_JAGGQP010000012.1, from coordinate 116,441 downwards.
TTTAATCAAAATATAGTCGCTTTAAAAAGTTTGTTTTCATAAATTAATAAAAAGAAATTAATGAAGGAACTGCAAAGGGTTTTAAATGATTTGCTGCCATGTAGAGAAAAACAAGCACAAGAACCGTCCCTCTGCTTGCTAATTGTTATGAATCTGTAATAAGGCAGAGACAAGTCTGTATAATTGTTGGTTTATTATTAGTTATGAAAATCGTGAAATAAACATTAGGAATAATTGGAAATGTATTTACAAATTTGCTAGATTTCTATATTATAGTGATATTGATTTCAGGAGGTTCGTCCATTGGAACAGCAGCTAAAAATGACAGATATTAACCAAGAGCATTTTTTCGATGTGATAAAGAAGACATATGAAAAGGGTATGAATGAAAAAGAAATCACCGTGGAAAAAATCATGGCAGATTTAAAAGAAGATCTAAAGAAATCATTATTAAAATAAATAAAGCAAATGGCAATCCATAAATCTGGGTGTCATTTGCTTTTTATTTTGCTGAAAAAACAATCAGGGGGACGGTTCTTCTGCAACTTCTAAAAAACAAGCAGAAGAACCGTCCCCCTGCTTACTCTTGCGCCACCTCAAAAAACAAGCAGAAGAACCGTCCCTCTGCTCACTCCTGCACCACTCCAAAAAACGAGCAGAAGAACCGTCCCTCTGCACACATTTTCCTGGATTTGTGTTTTTTATGGGTAGTGTGGTATTGTATTTATGTTATACTTTAGTGCAATACATTATCGCATTACGTGTAGGGGGTTCCTTAAATAGGATGTTTAAAGATCTTGCTTCTGGAATTAAGATAAGCATTTCCAGGTCGATTACTACGTCTTTTGAGCAGTATATGGGTAGGATTGGCTGGAATGAAGATAAGTTTAATGTTGAGGATTTCATCAGGGAATGGAAGGAATATATCGAGACTTCAGCTTCCTGGTACGGCCAAATTAGTGATGAAATGAAGGCGGATCCCGTTTTTCATGAGGAGTTAGCTGTGAAAATCAATGAGGTAATCAACAAAATTTTCACGGAAGCGCCAACGCAAGCTCAAATGGAGGAGATTGAGAGCCTTCAGACAAAGCATGGCAGGGAATTTGATTATTCTTGTAAAATGGAAGCCAAATACATTATCGAAACATATAAGAAATAGCGCTCAGCCCGAGCTGGAAATATAAATGTATCATCACATCATTCAGTGTTAAAAACTTAATCATATATATTTCATAAAAAAGGCGGTTCAGCTTATTGAACCGCCTTTTTTATATGAAAAACCGCAACAGGCTGCATGCAAAATCATGAAAAACTCCTATAGTTGTGTTAATATTTAACAGGTATGGACGATACATACATTATTGGACTATAAAATTCGCAGTAAAAGAAGAGGTATACACCATGAAAAAAGTAACAATCATAATTCTGAGCTTTGCCATCCTATTCGGTTACATACCAAACAAGGCAGGAGCGACCAAATTGATCACAACGTTCAGCGATGTTCCCCAAAGCCACTGGGCCTATCATGATATAAAATTTTTGACCGAAAAAGAAGTCATCCTGGGTTTCGGCGGTAAGTTCCTTCCTAACAAAACGATCACGCGTCTGGATGCCGCTGTTATGATGGGGCGTGCAATGAAGCTCCCAGTCCTTGAAAACCCGGTGCTGATTCCGACCGATATGAATCCTTCGACAAGAGGGTATCAGGAGGTAATCTACGCAGTCAACAAAGGCATGTTCACCCTGAATGCGAAGAAATTCCAGCCCAATGAGCCGCTGACGAGAAAAGAAATGGCCAAAGTGCTGGCGGTAGGCTTCGCCTATGAAGGCAAGAACCAATCATCTTTTACTGATGTGAAAAAAACCGATCCTTTCTATAAGTACGTAGATGCGATTGCAGTGAATAACATTACAACTGGGTATGGAGATGGAACCTTCAGGCCTGACCTGTCAGTGAACCGTCTGCAATTCTCGGTGTTCCTTTCCCGGATTTACAGCAAGCCGCTAAAATATACCGTCAAACAGGATGGTGAGATTCTTCATACAGTGAGAAATGCCGAAGAAGCAATCAATCTTGCGATAAACTATCCAAAAGCGACTGTACATCCAGTTAGCAATACACTGGTTACCTACTCAGAGGAACCGGGCAAGCTCGAAAAGACCGGCATCCAAAATGGAGCACTTATTTATAATGGAGCAGAAAACACAAACATTTTTACACCCGAATACTTTAAATCATACCTTACCTCCGATGGCGGTACCGATACATTGTTCGATACCTTTATCATTCTGGGCAGAAGCTATCCGGGGGGAGAGTTCGGCTACCACGCCAAAAATGATTCGAATTATATGGACTGGTGGTGGTATATGAACCATACCTTTGCTGACGAAGGAGTCCTTAATAATCTCAATGAATCAGCAAAAAATGTTAATAAAACAGCCAATGTCTATATCTCCATTCCTTATCCAAAAATGACCGGGGATTTCATTGGTGTCGACGGCAAGGTGTATCCTAACAATATGGACGAGCGCCAGAAGTTAGCCAGCTGGTATATGGATCAGGTTGAGACGCTTTGGAGGCTTATTGAATTTTCGAACCTGGAACTTAAAGGCTATTACTGGATGAGTGAAACAATGGGACATCCTCAGGATGAGATTTTGGTGACGAAGATTTCAGAGGAAATCCATAAAAAGGGAATGAGCTTCATCTATTCTCCTCATGCGACTTCATCCAATTTCGATCGCTGGAAAAATTACGGCTTTGATGGCGCCTATCTACAGCCAAATGCTTTCAGGCTTAAGCTTACCGACACACCAGCCCGTCTGCACAGGGCATTTCTGAACGCGCAGATTTACGGAAGCGGGATCAATATTGAAATTGATCAGTACGGTCCGCACCAAATAGATGCTGGTATAGAAAATTTCAAACAATACATCGAAATGGCTCATCGATATAACCTCCCGGGGCAAAGCCTTATTTTTTACCAGGGAATCGGGATGGTGGACCGCATGGTGAAATATTCAGATCAGCCTTCGTATTACCAGGCGTACCAATTGTTGAGCAGCCTGGCATATAAGAATCAACCTAATGTTGAACAGTAAGCAAGGTGCCCGTCACCTTGCTTTTTTTATTGGGTAAAAAGTCACTTTTATAAAAACATTAAAACCTTTTCTGTAAAAAATCGTCTACTCATAGGTAGGAGGGATATCTATGAAAAGATTCACTATTTTACTGGCAGGAATGCTTTTGCTAACCGCATGTGAACCTTATCAAGAAACCATTTCTCAACATAGTAACAAAGAAATAAGTGCGGCTTCAGTTCAAAAAAACAAATCGAAGTACGGTGAATTAACCAATGAAGACAAAGAAATAGTGATGGCAGGTGAAATGTACCTAATGTTACCTCCACCTCCTATTGAAAACCTGGGAATCTCCAATAATGGTTCACAAACGTATTTAGTAAGTCCGGAATTTATGATAGAAAAACTTCACGATGGAGCCTGGTATGAGATGCCTCTTCCTGAGGGAACAGATTTCGTTGGAAAAACCGCTTATATTGGGCCAGGAGGAAGATATCATCAAAAGATCAATAATGTATTCGACAAAAAATATTATACAAATGGAAAGTATAGGCTGATAAAAGTCCTGAAGCCCAAAGAAAAAGGCCAAAAGGATGTTGTACTAGCTCTTACTTTAACCATCGACGGGTAGAGGAGGAAAGATATGAACAGAGTTGCCATTTTGCTGACAGGAGCTCTATTACTAACCGGTTGTACATCACAGCAAGAACCCATTTCTCAGAACGAACCCTTGCAAACAAAGGTTGCAACGGATCAAAAAATCAAATCAAAGTACAGAGAATTGACGAGTGAGGATCAGCAGAACAATCTTAGAATAGCCCTGATGATGCATCCGATTAAACCGGCTCCTGAATTTTCGTTCCTGGAAATATACAATAATGGCTCCCATACTTTTTTATCTAGTCCTGAATACACTGTGGAAAAGTTTATTGACGGTGCCTGGTATGAGGTTCCATTCCCGAAAGAAGCATCTCTTGAAGGAAGAACAGAATACATTGGCCCTAATGGGGGCTACCATCAGAAAATTAATAACAAAATGTTGGATGAAATGATTTCTGAGGAAGGAAAATATAGATTGTTAAAAGTCCTGAAGGCTAAAGAGAAAGGCCAACAAGATCTAGTTCTGGCCCACACTATAACTGTAGGCGCGAAAAATTAAGGGGGCACGATATGAAAAAAACACTAATTATCACAGGATAATCGCCTTCCTCGGTATTTCTGCCTTCATTTTCACTGAAGCCAATCACATAAATACCGGTTATATAATCAGCGTATCTAATGAAGATATTTGGCTGGTTAGGGACTCGGAGGAAAACATCCAAGGGAAAACGGAAGAGGAATTGAAAGAAATCTACAAATTCAAAGGAACCTTTTATGACACCAAAATGATTCCTTCCTTCATAACAAGAAAGCTAGTGGTTGGGCAAAAAGTGAAGGTGTTTTCTGATGGTGTAGGGGATGCTTCACTGCCTGGTTCAGATGAAGCTGCATTTTTACTCATACTCAATTAAAATCCGGAACGAGCTATTTATCGTTCCGGATTTTTCATGCTAGTAAAAAAGACACCTAGCAACGAAAGATTAATAGATAATAAGTTGCGATTTTTGATGAAAATTCTGTAAATCTGTCTCATAAGAGTTTCCAATCCATCCAAAATTATTTATTTCCCCAAAATCAATTGATTTGAAACATGTAATTTATTCCAAATCTAAAAGCTGTAAACGTTGTTATATCAACAACTCTCCCTTTCACCTCCTAATTTTTTACACCTAAAGCACCTTTATCTAGATAAATTGGATGATTCAGGCACCACTTCCATGTGATAAAATGTAAAAAAAACGACGAAGGGAGCAGGCGGATTTTGAAGAAATTTGTCTCCATGATTGTACTTGTCTTGTTGATTCTGCCAATGACAGCAAAAAGCTCAGAAGCAGCTGTATCCTTTAATGATCTGGAAAGTTCACACAGAGCTTATGCTGAGATTACATACCTTGCCAATGGAAATATAGTGAATGGAACAGGGGGGTATTTTAACCCTACCAAGATTGTGACTCGTGCTGAAGCAGCTACGATGCTTGGCCGTGCGCTGAACTTGAATGGCACAAAGCGGGTGACAATGTTCAGGGACGTGGATAGCAGTAGTTTTGCATCAGGCTTTATTCAATCTGCTGTAGAAAAGAATATCATCACCGGATACAATGATGGCACTTTCCGTCCTGACCAGCCAGTGAAGCGCGGTGAGATGGCTGTTCTGATTAATCGGGCGTTTTTGTATGGCGGCTACTCTGATTCCATTGCAGCTGCGAAAATGCTGATGGATAAAGGGATCGCTCAGGGGATTTCTCCTGGTAACTTCGGATATGAGCTTCAAATTACCAGAGCTGACTTTTCTGTGTTTTTAGCAAGAGCAATCAATTATAAATACCGTATTAATGCAACAGAAGAGTTTGGCGGAGATCTAAAAGTCAATGCGGGCGGTGACACGCTGAATGTCAGAACAGGCCCATCAACAAATTTCGATAAAGTTGACGCTTTGCCTGACGGCGCTCAAGTAGAGGCTTCTTATAAAGTAGGAGATTGGGTATTCATTCGTTCAGGAAACGTAGAAGGACTTGTACATGGATATTATTTAGCGGGAACTTATCCTGACTTTATGAACAAGCCATTGCCTGCCTCTAACCCGAATCCATTATTTTCACAAATGATTGTGATCGATCCAGGTCACGGCGGCAAGGATCCTGGTGCAACAGGTTATGGAATAACTGAAAAAGCAGTCGTCCTTGATACTTCATTAAAACTGAAGGCACTGCTTGCAAAAACACCGTTCTCTTACAAGCTTACTAGAGAAACAGATGTTTACCTGACACTGGCTGAGCGCGTAAGCTTTGCGAAAAATGTGGGGGCCGATACTTTCATCAGTATCCATGCTAACGCATTCAATGCTACAGCTAATGGAACGGAAACGTATTACTACAATTCAGCTGCGACAAATCCTTATACCGCAGATAGCAAGCTGTTAGCCCAGAAAATTCAAACTCGCTTACTTGAGGCCTGGAAATTGGTGGATCGCGGCGTTGACCATGGTAATTTCCATGTTATCCGTGAAAACACAATGCCAGCTGTATTGGTTGAGTTAGGCTTCATCGATAGCTCCATTGATAACCCGAAGCTTGCTTCATCATGGTGGCGTCAGGAAGCTGCGGAAGCAATGTACCTTGGAATCCTGGATTACTATAAGGCGAAAGGCTACAACGTTTCCTATCTATATAGCAATGTAAACTAAAATAGGATAATATGAACTTATGATCATTGGGAAAGGAGTCTGCTAATAGACTCCTTTTCCTCTATATTTGGCGAAATATCGCTCCTTTGCACATGCTGACAAGGGCTTTATAAAAAGAAACGGGGAATTTGCATGAGAAAATGTATTGGATTATTATTATCGGTTGCTCTGATTGCTCTGACTTTCGTTCCGTCAGCCTTTGCAGCTGCAGCAGAAATCGGTGAAGAGCCAGGGCGGTATATAGTATTCTATGAAAATGTTGATTCCCTGGAAATGATAAAAGATAGTGGCGGCGACATCATTCAAATATTCGAAATGGTTGGTGCGGCAGCAGTAGATATTAAACAGGCAAAACTGGAAGAGTTCCAAAACCTGGGCTTAGTAAAAAGTTATCACAAGGAGAACCACTTTCAGACAAGCGGGCAACTTACACCATGGGCCCATACTAATTTAAACTTGAAAGCAAAGGTACCTTCTACTTTAACCGGAAAAGGAGTAAAGGTGGCCATCATCGATACAGGTGTTGACTCAGCGCATGAGGACCTCACTGTAAAGGCTGGGAAATGCACGTTGGATGAGTCCATAAGCCAGGATGCGTGTAAACAATCCTTCTTGGATGAAAATGGACATGGGACACATGTTGCGGGGATCATTGCTGCGAAAAATAATAATGTAGGGATAGTCGGTGTGGCGCCGGGGGCTGAAATTTTTGCGGTTAAAGCTCTCGATGGCGAAGGGAATGGGACCACTTCCACCATCATGGCTGGAATCGAATGGGCGATCAGCCAGAGAGTCCATATCATTAATATGAGCCTGACAACACCATACTCTGATATGGGAATCAAGTCTATGGTCGACAAAGCTAACCAAAATGGCATCCTTGTAATTGCGGCCGCCGGCAATGAAGGCTCATTCAGCGGCGGAGATGAAACGGTGATGTATCCGGCGAAATATGAAAGTGTAATGGCGGTTTCATCAGTTGACAAAAGTAATCGCAGGGTCTCTACATCCTCAACGGGTTATGAAGTGGAGATTGCTGCTCCCGGAGAAATAATCTACTCAACGATTCCTTCAGGTGGATATGGAACCATGAGCGGCACCTCGATGGCTGCCCCGTTTGTCGCAGGCATTGCTGCTCTTTATAAAGAAAAATACCCAGGATACACGAACAAACAGATCCGCTCTCTTTTACAAAAGAATGCCAGGGACCTTGGAACGGCTGGCAGGGATAGATTTTATGGATTTGGAATTGCGCAGGCAGATACTGCCCCGGTTGAAACTCCACAGCTGCCAATCACTTATACTGCAGATGGAAAAGGTTCCTTTGAATTGAACATGCAGCCGCTTTTGGAAAAATATCAATCCTACTCTATTTACAGGGGAGGAAAACTGATTGCTGAGAAAGCATCCAGTCAATTTTTCAGGGATTATGGAGCAAAAGGCAGTCTCGAGTATTTGGTATATCCATGGCTGAACGGGGTAAAACAGACGGCCTCGATAGTGGATGTGTCATTGAACAGCCCGGCCATACCAGATCTCACAAACTCAGCATGGTACAGCCGGAATATGATGTACCTTTATTCAGAGGGGATTTTAAAAGGGGATGCATCGAACTACTTGAAGCCGGCAAGCTATGTAACGCGGGCAGAAGCAGTTACAATGCTGGGCAGGGCCTTGAAACTTGATGGCAGACAAAGATCAACAAAATTCACGGATGTCCCAAGCAGCAGCTTTGCTTCAGGCTACATACAGTCCGCTGTAGAGCGAGGAATCATCAGCGGACTTGGGAATGGCACTTTCAATCCCAACGCCAGTGTTACCCGTGCAGAAATGTCCATCATGATTTCTAAGGCATACAATCTTCCTGCGGGTCCTGTTGGAGGGTTTTCGGATGTGCCTTCTGGCATGTCGGGCTACCAGCAGATCTACAATCTAGCAGCTGCAAAAATCGTTTCTGGTTATGCGGATGGTACTTTTAAACCAAATGAAAAAATGCTGAGGTCTAATTACTCGGTGTTCCTGTCAAAAGCGAATAACAGTGCTTTGAAATAATGTCCCAATGTTGATTTTTTAGTGGAAAGCAAAGCGCATTGAACGAAATTCAACAGTTAAATTTAACTGAGCCAAAATATAAAGAAGCCGCTCCCTTTAAACAATCAGGGAGCGGCTTCTTTATTTCGACAGGGATTGTCGAATGATGACATCGATTTACCAGATCAATGTCGGGACGCCGGGTTACCAATCCGGTGCCAAATGGCTTGTTGGTGCGCCGAAATGGATTACCAACCAAAATCTTAACGTACTATAATTATATCGAAACGTGTCGAAGTTTGTCGAGCGGTAACAAATGGCATAAATATTACGTTTTTATTACCAAAAAGCTAAACATCTCCCAAACCCAACCGATATAATTAGGTATTTTACCCGAAATAACGACCTTATAACCTGATGTTAAAGAATTGTAATAGAATCGTAAAAGTCATGACACTATAATTCTGCTAATATAGTCACATAGAACCAAATTCTGATAATTTGTAACAAAAAAACAACGAGGCAGAGGTGTAAAAATGAAGAAGTTTGTTACCCGGCTTATTTTAGCGACATTACTAGTATCCTTTCTTCCATTCCAATCAGCCATGGCAGCAACACAGCAGGAGCAAATCGTCGAGATTGCCAAAAAATACATAGGAGTCCCATACCTTTACGGAGGAACGACTCCAAGCGGATTTGATTGCTCAGGATTCATTGGATATGTCTATGATGAGATTGGTGTAGATATGCCGCGTATATCTGCGGATCAATATAATGTAGGGGAGCCAGTTTCAAGAGCAAACCTTCAGCCTGGTGACCTCGTTTTTTTTGAAAAGACATATAATAAAGCAGGGGTTACACACTCTGGTATATACATAGGAGACAACCAATTCTTAAGTGCTACAACGAGCAGGGGAATCAAAATTGATTCACTGGACAGCTCTTATTGGGGACCAAAATTTTACGGAGCAAAGCGAGTTTTAAAAGAAGCAGTATTAAAGCCTGGTGAATATCAGGATGTACCTAAGGAACATTTGGCTTATGAAGCTGTCTTGACGTTGAGTAACCAAAATGTAATTAAAGGAATCGACAATAGCACGTTCCAGCCAGAACAGCCTGTGACAAGAGGACAAGCTGCTGCTATTATCAATCGTGTGCTGAAACGTCAAGCTACTTCATTGGAAGGATTCAGCGACGTCCCGGCAAACTATCAATTTGCGGCAGATATTGCTGCCATCAGGGAAGCGGGAGTAATCGGAGGATTTGCAGACGGCACATTCCGACCGAACAATTATATGACTAAAGCAGAAATGGCTGCCATCGTCCAAAGAGCCTTCAAGCTCAGCCATCAAGGGATTCAATCAGCAAGTGTTGCCTATACGGATATCGAGCCGGGATACTGGGCTTATGATGCCATCCAAATCATGAAACAAATCGACAAGACGTCAATTTTCGCTGGGGACAAATATGGTTCTTCTTTAAAAGCAACAAGAGCCACATTCGCAGCCGCAATCTATAATTCGGCATACTAGTAAGAGTTAAAAAGCTGGGAGGAATCCCAGCTTTTTCTATAAGCCTTTTTGCTGTATTTTTCTAAAAACATAAGTTGATAGACCGATATTAAGACAGATAATAATTATAAACCGGGAAATTACGACCATTTTTTAAAAAAATCACCAGAAAATCTACTAAAATTGTAAATGAATTGGTAGAATCAGAGAGAATGTTGTCAAAAAGACAAACAACAACTAGGGGGAGAATAATGAGGAAGAAATTTGGCAAGCTCATCCTGACATTCGGTTTGACAATGGGAAGTTTATTGACGATACATCAGCCAACGGCTTTTGCGCAAGACGATATAACAGGGTCCACTTTAGAGACAGAGATGCGTGCGATGATTGCTGAGGGAGTTATGCAGGGGTTTGGTGAAGGGGTTTATAAGCCGAATTTGGAGGTTTCTCGAGGGCAGTTTGCAACGTTTATATCACGTGCTCTCCATTTACCAGATGGTACTCCAGTATTTGCTGACGTCCCTCTTTCATCCCCATTATCAAAAGGAATAAATAGTGCGGCCAGCGCCGGAATTATTATGGGCTATACTCCTACAAAGTTTGGGATTGATGACCAAATTTCAAGAGAACAGGCTGCGACAATGATTGATCGTGCTTTCAATTATATGCAAATCGATCGCGACGAAGCAGTACTTAGTTTTTCGGATGCGAATGAAATTAATGATATTTTTAAAATGGCAGTAGCAAAGAATTCAAGAGATGGTATTATAAAAGGTCTTTCGAATGGAGATGGAACCTATAAGTTCCTGCCAAAGAAAACAGCTACACGCCAGGAAGCCGCAGCATTTATCTACAGAATGCTAAACAAAATGGAAGAAGCGAAGATTCCTGAAGAACCAGGTGAAGATGGAGCGGCAGGTTATAAAGTGGCAACAATCCTACCTTCTGGTGAATTAACGTACAGTACGAAGACATATTCTTCCTTCGATTCGGCAAAAAGCGCAGCAACAGCATACAATCAAGTAGTTACTGTTAATGAACAAATAGTTGAAATGAATACAGGTCTTGTATGGTCAAAACCGGCTCTAGGAAAATCAATCACATATATTTATCAGGATTCTTCATTAAAATCTGCTATAACTTATTTACCTGCAGGACAGGAAATGAAGTATCTGGATGCAACAGAGAATTATGTAAAAGTGCTCCTTGCTGGTAAGACGGTATACGTTAAGCATGAAGAGGTATCACTGGTTCCACTTCAGCTGGTAGAAGGAAGAAACTATTACTCTGTAAATGGCAATGGCGAATTGGTTCACTCTATCTTTGATCCAGTCAAAAAAACATACGTATCATATACAATGGGATTTGCACCAAGTTTCCTTGTTAAAGACCAGAAGTATTATAGCTGGGATGGCGGACAATATACTGACTTGAATGGAAGAGCTGTCGGCACAGGATATCAATACTTCAATTACCTGCCTGCAAGGACTGATTCCATTTATTCAGCAGAACAGTTAAACCTATATATCAACAATGTCCTGGCAGAAAAAGAGGCATTATATGTTTCGAACCCAACTAACTATGCTAGATACAAAGACGCAACAAAGGTTAGTAAAATTAGAGAAATCGGAACATATCTCAAGGGTGCTGAATTAGAGCATAATATCAATGCCCTGTTGATTTTGGGTTTAGCTATGCATGAAAGTGACTTTGGAATGAGCAAGTATGCTTTGGAACGAAATAACCTTTTCGGTATTAAAGCGTATGATGGAAATACAGATGCAGCTGAATTTTTCGCTTCGCCTAAAGAAGCAATTGATGCTTTGGCGAACCGTTATCTTAACAAAAATTATATTAGTCCTACAGGTTCATTTGCGAATGGAGCAATAACAGGTAACAAAGCACGAGGCTTCAACGTAAAATACGCTTCAGATCCTTTTTGGGGACAAAAAATTGCGGGGCATATGCACCGTGTAGATAAATTCCTAGGCAAGAAAGACCGTTCAGCAAACGCATACCGAATCGGTGAAACAACAGTTGACGGAGTAAATGCAAGAATCAACCCAGGAGTAGAATCTGCAATAGCATATACAAACAAATACGCAGGATTACCAGTCGCAATCCTAGAATCACAAAAACATACAGACGGCTACTACTGGTTCAAAATCATGTCCGACTCAACAACCCAAAACGAAGTATACATCCGTTCCGACCTCATCAAAGATCTGCCCCTAGTAAAGTGAGAAAAGTGAGCAGAGGGACGGTTCTACTGCTTGTTTTTTCAACAGGGTACAATGGGAAGTTAGGATAAGAAACACAAAGGGTATAATGTGCCTTAAAAAAGATTGCAGTTAAACTCTCTTATATCGAGTCTAACTGCAATCTTTTTATTTTGGAGGAAAATATCGAATCCGTTCGGTGAGGGTGTACCTCAGGAAGTTTACTATTGATTATTGTTTTTCAGCTGGTTCAATTCCTTTTCCACCTTAACAATTCTCTTATGGTTGGACTGACTAGCACCAAACACAATTCCAAACAATCCACCTATAACTGCCCCAGGCAGCCCTAGAAAGATAAATCCTAAAATGCCGGCTACTGTTATATAGAATATAGTCATTAGAACACTCCCTTTTTAGTACAGTAAAGCGGTGGGGGTCTGACCCCCACCGCTTTACTGTGTTAAAACAACAAATATCAATATCAAGACGCTTTCTTCTTCCGCAGTATCCCGAGCAGCTGTCTGAAGCCTTCTCGATAGAAGAAGTAAATTCCAGCTGCATATAGCACTACCCCTAGTGGCACCAAAATGCCTAGCTGAATGAGTGAGTATAGTTCGGAAATCGCTGTGAACTGTTTGATCAAATAAATTGGAACTGCCATGATTACAGTCGGCAGGATGACCTTCGCGAACAGCTTAGCCAACCTTAATCGCTCTTCCCGGTCAAAATCCTTATAGACGACAAACGTCGATACTCCCAAATAGTAAATCGACACAAGTGAACTCGTCAGCGCAAGCCCAGGATATCCAAACGGTCCTACAAGAATCCAGTTGAAGATAAGGTTCAAGACGATCGTCGTAATACTGATCCTCAGCACAATCGCCGTCTTGCCGCGGGCGTACATCGATTTGGACACAATGTACTGCAAGCCCTGCGTAACAATCAAGGGAATGTAGTAAACGAGTGCAACATACGTATTCTGTGTATCCTCTGCGGTAAAGCGACCACGCTCGAAAACAAATGAGATCGCTTCCTTGCCAACAAGCAGCAGCCCGACCGCAATCGGCAGCAGCGTAACAAGCGTGATCTGCATGCCCATGAACACAGTGCCCTGAAACTTCTTGTGGTTGTCCACTTGATCAGACAATAATGTGAAAATGATTGCCGCCACGGTTGTCGCGTAAATCGCCTGTGGAATGCTCACCAACAAGGAAGCGTTGTTCAGGTAGGTAACAGCGGCGCTCTCGGTGCCCGAAGCAAACGACTTATTCACGAACATATTAATCTGACCAACAACCGAATTCAATAACGCCGGTGCCAGCAGGACAAGGAAAGCCGAACCAAAAGCTTTTTCCACCTTAACAGTCGGCTGCCACTTATACCCGTTCTTAAACAGGAAGAAGAACTGGATGACCATTCCGAGGAAGGTTCCGAAAATAAAACCATATGCCAAGCTGTAGATTCCCCATTGATCAGAGAATAACAGCGCAAAAACCGCACCCATCAAGGTTGCTAGCAATTTAGAAACCTGCGTCGGCACAAACACCCGTCGTCCCTGCAAATAAGACTCAAGAATCCCATTCACCGCAATCAAACTCATGAACAGGAAAAAGAATTGAGTGATTTCAACAGCAACCTTTTCGGTCGTCTCCGTCATATTGCCATAGATCAGCGGCACAATATAAGGAACGAGGAAATAACCAGCGAGGGTCACACCAAGGAATACTAAAAAAGTGCCATTCAAAATGCCGTTCGCATTCCGCTCTGTCTCCTCCGGGCTTTCCTTTCGCTTTTGCATGTACATAGGAAGGAATACGTTATTGAACCCGCCGGAGATCATCGCCACAACGAGCGTAATGAAAGAAAAAGCCAGCAAATAGCCATCCGTGTATTCGCTTGCTCCGAACTCTTTGGCAATGATACTTTCCCGCAAAAAACCTGACAGCTTAAGGACCAGAGCCAGGAGGGTGATCCAAATGGCCGTTTTTTTCAATCCCGCCATATCATTTCAGTCACTTTCTATAAAAGAATTTTCATCAAAGCTCGATCCGTCATTTAAAAAACAGCCTAAATAAAAGTAAGGCGAAACAATGCCCGCCTTACTAGTTTCAAACTATATCATATCAGTAATCATGCTCACAAAAAACTATTTACGACCTAAAGCGCTCAAATAGATTTCCTCGTATTTCTCAGCCGCAGCAAGGTGAGAGTATTCCTCTTCAATCTTCTGGCGAGCCTTCGCGGCGAATTCCTCGCCTTTTTCCGGATTCTTCAACAAGAAAATGATCGCTTCCGCAAGCTCCTGGACGTTCTTCTCCTCAACGAGCAAACCATCTTCTTTATCCTCGATGATTTCCTTCAAGCCGCCAACTGCACAGGCAACCAGCGGTGAACCAGAACCCATCGCTTCAAGCGCAGAAATCGAAGTCGCTTCCTCCACACCGGCAGAGTGGACACTCGGCACAAGCGCAACATCGGCAAGTGCATAATAGTCCTTAACCTTGTCATGTGCAACGGCACCAAGCAGGTCAACTCTGTCCTCAAGTCCATTTTCAGCAACAATTTTCTTGATTTCTGACAACGCCTCGCCGCTTCCTGCATAGATTAACCTTGTGTTTGGAAACTCCTTCAGCACGGCAGGCATCGCAAGCGCCGGATAGATAACGCCATTCTTTTTCGTCAGGCGGCGCGGCACGAACAAAATATTTTCATCACGGGAGATACCGTATTGATCACGGAGCGCATTTTTTCGATCCTTATCAGGCTTGAAACCGTGAATATCGATAAAATTGCGGATCGCAAACCCGTCAACACCAGATACGTCCTTCACATATTGTTTCAGGCGCTGGTCAACCGTAATGATCTTACGGGTGTTTTGGTATGCCTTGATCTCGATTTCCTGCATTTCATTTGCTTCCGGACTGCCTTCATCAATCGAGCCTTTGCTGACAGCTTCAAAAGCCATGTAACCATGGACAGTCGAAACAACAGGAATTCCCGTTTCCAGAGCAGCCAGGGTCGTGAAAGGATCCTGGGCATTGATGATGTCATAATTCTTGTTTTTATTTTTTAAAATAAGAGCCTTCAGCAGATTCTTACGTGCATAATGGCTCCAAAGGATTCCACGGCCCTTTTTTACTTTGTTGATGACAAAGCTTGGCCCCTGTGCGTACATCTTACGTACTACTGGAGACACATCCGTGAACGAAAGGACATCAACTTCATGTCCGCGCTCCTCGAGTCCGGCCTTTAATGTCGCAACGTGTGTAGATAGCCCGCCAGCGTGCGGATAGTCATAAGCGGTGGCAATAAGAACTTTCATAATTGCACCTCCTGGGTTATTTTGACGATGAAAAATAGTTCTAGAAGTATCTGCCTAATAAAAAATTCCTACTATAATATACACTAGTCAAATGTCACAGAATTCCTGAACATGTTAACTTACAAAATCAATCAGTAGAACCGTCCCTGTGCTTAAATGGACTTCCAGGAAAAGAGCAGGAGAACCGTCCCTCTGCTAACATTTTCCCGGCATTTCAAGCACAAGAACCGTCCCTCTGCTCACTTTCTGCTTACTTACCAAAGTTCTCTTTCAGCAAGTCAACATTCCGAACGGCTTCGACGCGCATTTCTGCGGCGTTGCCTTCAACGATCTTGCTGTATTTTTCCCTGTTGTCCAACAGCTCTAAACCGTTCTTGGTTAATTCTTCGACATTCATTTCTTCAAGCACGGCGGAGAATTGCCACATGCCGCTGCGCTTGAGCAGGCTTTCGACCTTTTTGTCATAGCTTAACCCAATATGCGGCACGCCTGTCAGCGTCGAGAAAATCAATGCGTGCAATCTCATGCCGATCGTGATCTGGCATTCGCCGATGAAGTTCAAGTATTGATTAGGCGTGAAATTCGTGCCAAGGATATGGCATTTATCAGCATGCTTCATATGCTTCAGCACATTTTTGCTTGCCGTGTCGTCGTGATGGCCTTCCATCGGCACGAACACCGGCGTGATGTCGCGGGCTTCGATCCAGTTATCGAGGATCTCCGCAATCTGCTCAAACTGCTTTACTTTTTCGAACCATGGACGTACAGAAACAGCGACAAGATTATCCTTACGCTCCAGCTGCAGGCTGTCCATCGCGGCTGTATCCTTTTTCGGATGGAAAGCGAACACGATGTCAGAAGTCACAACAGTCTCTGGACGCTTAACGCCCAATTTATGCAGCAGGTCCTTCGAGAACTGGTCACGGACCGTCACGAAATCTGCCATATTGGCAAACACTTTCATTAAAATCTTGCCCCATGTTGAGTTTACCGGTCCAATCCCCTGGGAAAAGAACATGACCTTCGTCCCTACTAGCTTGGCCAAAAAGACAATCAACAGATAATACGGAAGCGGCCCGAAAATAAAGCGGGTAGGATATGTATCCTGCAGCAAACCGCCGCCGCCCGAGATCAGCAGGTCAGCTTCCTTCAAAGCATTGACCTTAGCTTTAAAATCATGGCGCCAGCCGCGGTACACGGTTTTGACATTATGTTCCTTTGCGGTCTGTTCCGGTGATAAAGAGAATACGGTAATTTCTGGCTGGTCTAAATGCTCTCGCAAGTTATCGACAATGGATTCAAGTATGGCTTCGTCACCAGTATTACCGAGGCCATAAAATCCTGAGATGACAATTTTCAAAGAAGTTGCTCCTCCTTAATATAGAAAGTATTGCGTTGGTAAAACATAAGCGTAATAAGCTGTAAAAAAAAGAAGGTGCCGAACGAAATCGAAAGCACCCAAAAGCTAAACAATATTTTAACATTATAAACGAAACCATTCAATGTTGAAGGGTGCATGGTTTGACAAGATTTGATATACTATGTTAGAAATTAAAGCTAGATTGATCAGAAAATCACAATAAATACCTATAATTAACTGCCTTAAAAAGAGAGGTCCTTTTAATGAAAAAGATTTGTGTCATTGGATTAGGTTATATCGGACTGCCAACCGCTGCGATCTTTGCAAGAGCCGGCTATGATATTGTCGGAGTCGATGTCAGCGAACGTGTAGTGAACTCTTTAAATAATGGAAATGTAACAATTGAAGAAGTCGGGCTCCCGGAGCTCGTTAAAGAAGCCGTTGAAAAAGGCAAGCTTCGCGCATCCCTCACACCCGAGGAAGCGGATGTATTCATCATCGCCGTGCCAACACCAATCCATCACGATTACACTGCGAATGTGGATTATGTCATCAGCGCAACAAAGGCGATCGTTCCTTTCGTTAAAAAAGGCGATGTGGTCATTGTCGAATCGACAATCCCGCCAAGAACGATGGATGATGTCGTCGCACCAATCCTTCAAGAGGCAGGACACGACGTGCAAAACGACATTTTCCTTGCACACTGCCCTGAGCGCGTGCTTCCAGGCCGCATCTTGATCGAGTTGATCGAAAACACTCGTATTGTCGGCGGAACGACTCCTGTCGCTGCTAAAAAGGCTGCAGACGTATACCGCGCCATCGTTACGGGAGACGTGATTGAAACCGAGGCGCTCACAGCGGAAATGTCCAAACTGATGGAAAACACATTCCGTGATGTCAACATTGCCCTGGCCAATGAACTCGCTAAAATCAGTGCAAAATTAGGCGTCAATGCCCATGACGTGATCGAGCTTGCCAACAAGCATCCGCGCGTCAATATCCACCAGCCTGGACCAGGAGTTGGCGGACACTGCCTGGCAGTTGACCCATACTTCATCGTTGAAAAAGCAAGAAATGAATCCGTGCTGATCAAGCTATCACGCGATATCAACAATTCAATGCCTGAATTCGTTGCAGAAAAAATCGAAGAATTGACAGTCCAGATTGAAAAGCCGAAGATTGCTGTACTCGGCTTAACCTATAAAGGAAACATCGATGACGTGCGTGAAAGCCCTGCAATCGAGATCTATCAACTGCTGGCCCGAAACCCGCGTTTCGAAACAGTGGCCCATGACCCTCATGTCCAGCAGGATCAGGTTACATTCCCGCTTCTTTCATTAGAGGATGCGCTGAATGAAGCCCATGTTGCCGTCGTATTGGCTGACCACAATGAATTCAAGACGCTGGACAGCAAACTTGTCGCTTCCAAAATGAAGTCGCCAGTCGTCTTCGATACGAAGAACTGCACGAACCTTGATAACGATTATGTTACTTTGTACAGAATCGGTGATTTGTCAGGACTGAAACCAATCCAGCTCTAAGAGGGTTTGATACTTGCCATGAAAAAAGAAAATTACCTGGGCGTCGATGTTTCGCCTTATAATTACGAAGAAATCATTGCAGACCTGCGTGAACGAATGAAGGCAGGCCTGCAATCCACGATAATCGCAGTCAACCCTGAAAAGGTCATGGCCGCTGAAGAAAATGAAGAGCTCCGCCAGCTGATCAATTCATCAACCTACCAGATTCCGGATGGAGTAGGAATTTTGCTTGCCTCGAAAATGAAGGGCGGCAAAATTTCCTCCCGCGTGACTGGTGTCGATATGATGGACAGGCTGATCCGCTTTGCCGCCGAGGAAAATCATAAGGTCTTCCTTTATGGCGCAAAAGAAGAGGTCGTCACAACAGCGAAGCAAAAGCTTGAAGAAAAATACCCGGGCCTTGTGATTTCCGGCTACGAAAATGGGTATGAAAAAGATAATGACAAGATTGTCGATAAAATCAACGCTTCAGGAGCTGAATTGCTGTTCGTCGCGATGGGCAGCCCGAAGCAGGAGCTGTGGATCCGCGAGAACATGGGCAAGCTTAACGTAAAAGTATTCCAGGGAGTCGGCGGAAGCTTCGACGTCTTCTCAGGAAAAGTCCAGCGCGCGCCATTATTTTTCCGCAAGCTCGGCATCGAATGGCTGTACCGCCTATTAAAAGAACCAAAGCGATTCAAGCGCCAGCTCGCATTGCCAAAATTCCTTGCAAGGATCTTGACCGCAAAATAATACAGAACCAAAATAAGGCTTGAACTAACTATTCAAGCCTTTTAAATTGCCCAAAATTGTAAATACTACTTTAAACACAAGCAAAACCTGTTTATAATTTAAAAAGTCAGACAAATTTCGTCAAAAACCTGCACTTATATCATCTATGTCGATTAAGCACGAGAAAGGAATTTTCGAATGAACTCGTTAACCTGGAGAGATTTTCCGTTCATCTTTATTGCCCTGCCGGTTCTCGTAGTGGCTTTGTTGTTCCCCGGCACGATTACAGGCCTTGGGGCAGCAGCTGTTTTAGCTCTATATGCTCTTGTATCACCTAAAAATGGACTTTTAATGCTGCTATTGTATTTCCCGACTAGACCATTTTTAATAGAAATCAACCCATCATTAAAAATAGTCGGAGATCTCATCATCCTGGCCACGTTCGCAAATGTGGCATTTACAGCGATTCGCACCGGCAACTTCAAAAGTCTGTTCAAGTTCCAAATCTTCGAGTGGGCCTTCTTCGGCTTCCTTGCAGTCGGAGCCATATCAGCTTTCATCACAGGCGTTGAACCAGGAGTCATCATTTTCCAGATTCGCGCATTCGTTATTACTTACATTGTTTACTACGTTGTAAAACGTCTTGATATCACAAAGGAAGACATCCTGAAATTCCTTTGGACGACATTTATTATGGCAATACTCCTCAGTCTCCATGGACTTGTGGAAAAAATGTCGCTCCGTTCCTATCTGATGCCGGAAAAATGGGTCGGCCGTTCGCTTTCCTATAATAACCGCGTCCGCATCTACGGACTGATTGACAATCCGAACGTACTGGCAGTGTATCTATCATTAGCCGTCATGCTCACGATTTATTTAAAGCAATTTGTCGCGGGCAAAACAAAGCTCATCCTCAATATCGGGATGATTCTGATGTTTGGTATCATCACCCTCACATACTCGAGGGGTACATGGATTGGATTTATCATTGCCCTGGCCGTATACCTGGCTGTTTCGAAAAACTGGCAGCGCACAGGCAAACTTTTTGTTGCTGCAGTTCTGTCGATCATATTAATCAACATTCCTGTGACACAAGCGACGAACTATTTTAAAAATGCTGGAGTTGGTGAGAATATCCAACGCAATGTAACTCCTGAAGATCCAGGAGAAGAAGATGAGCCTTCCGATGAAGAACGACGCATGAAGGAAACTTTCGAAATGTCCACCGTTGAGCTGAGTAAAACAACCGGACGTCTTTTCATCGTCAATAAAGGCTTTGAAATTTTCAAAGATCACCCAGTAATCGGTACGGGTTTCGCAACCTTCGGTGACTCCGCGGCAAAAGGCAACGGCTCGCCTATCTACGATGACTATGGAATTGAGAACAATATCTACTCAGATAATCAATATATTCAGATCATCGCCCAAACAGGGGTTGCAGGTGTCATCCTGTTCGCAGTCTTCCTTCTGGGAATGCTTTTCTTCCTCTGGAAAAAGCGGAAAGACACCAGCCTCGCAACGGCTGTGCTTGCTGTCCTGACCGGTGTCTATGTCGTAGGCGTTCTCTACAATATCTGGGAAGACAAGACATTCACAACTTATTTCTTTATGATGCTCGCAGCCATCACGCACGGCATCAATTATAAAGGGTGGGGAAAAAATGAAAGTCCTTCATCTCATTAGCGGCGGAGAAACAGGTGGTTCCAAAAACCACCTGCTTTCTTTATTGAAGAACCTGAAAGAAACAGAAGTCTTCCTCGGAGTTTTCCAGGAAGGGAAGCTATCGGAAGAAGCAAGGCAAATGGGGATTCCGGTCATCATGTACGGCCAGTCCTCCCGCTACGATTTTTCCGTTATCGGTAAAATCAAACAAACGATCAAAGACAATCAGATTTCAATTGTCCAAACACATGGCCCGCGCGCCAATTTATTTGCCTATTTCGTACGGCAGACGACTCCGTTCAAATGGATCAGCACCATCCACAGCGATCCGTCCCAGGATTTCATCAAGGGTGGCATCAAAGGCAAAATTTTCACAACGATCAATATGACTGTCATTAAAAAGATCGACCATTTTTTCGCCGTTTCTGAACGCTTCAAGCAAATGCTTGTCGGCTTCGGGCTGCCGGCTGAAAAAATCACCACGGTCTATAATGGCATTTCCTTTGACGAACAGCTGGAATGCAAGCTGTCACGGGAAGAGATTCAACTAAAAGAAGATGATTTTGTCATCTGCATGGTCGCAAGGCTGCATCCGATAAAAGGACACACTGTCGTGTTCGAAGCACTGAAAAAAGTGTTGGCAACAAAGCCAAACGTAAAAGTTCTGCTGATCGGTGACGGTCCGGAAAGGGAAGACCTCGAGCGCGAAGTCCGAGACAAGGGGTTAACCGAAAACGTCCGCTTCCTTGGCTTCCAGCAGGATGTCCATTCCTATCTGTGCCTTTCAGATATCAAGTTACTCGCTTCATATAGTGAAAGCTTTCCGCTAGTCATCCTCGAAGCGGCTCGTGCGCATACACCGGTTATCTCCACCGATGTCGGCGGAGTGAAGGATCTGATTTCCGATCCATCCTTGGGCTGGGTCGTGCCAATCAAAGATTCAGCAGCACTGGCAGGAGCCATTACCGAAGCGTACAAAACAACGAACCTTCCAGAACTCGGGGATAACATGTACGAAAAAGCATCCAGGCTCTATTCCATCGACCAGCTGGCAAACAGCACTGAAGAAACTTACAAAAAAATTTAAGCATACTCCCGAAGATACACTCATAGTTATATCTTTGTGGGCCAAAAACATGTAGGGAACCCTGCATGTTTTTTGTTTGGGAAAAATTTTTAGCATTAGATGAAACTTTTATCCTGCTAATTCCGTCTTAGATTATTGGAAACAATTACTATGTTAATTAGACAATAATCTTCCATGGTAAATCTTCCATATTCAGAATAATAGTAGTATAATGAAAAAGTGTTGTGGCTGGTAAATAGCACACAAACAGGATGTGTTTGCTAATTTACTAGCAAAAAATATTTTATAGGTAGAAATTTGTAAAAAAAGGTTGAAATCTCAACCAAGTTTGGTAAAATAGTGTACATGTATAGTGAAACTATTTTCGTCTGTCGAATTTTATAGTCTGAGAGTTTATGATTTTCCGTAATACATAGACAGTGAAAACGGACTCAGGACAAAAGGTTGGCAGAGGAGATAGACTATAAAACTTTACAACACGTTTAATCTGGATCTTACCAATCCGGAGGCAACAAGAAAACTTTATTTACAAAACAGGGAGGAAACACAAAATGGCATACCAACCAAAGTCTTACCGCAAGTTTGTAGCTACTGCTGCAACAGCAACTCTAGTTGCATCAGCTGTAGCTCCAGCTGCACTAGCTGCATCAAGCTTCACAGATGTAGCACCAAAGTACAAAGAGGCAGTTGACTACCTTTTTGACAAAGGCATCACAAACGGAAAGACAGAAGAGCTTTTCGGAACTCACGACAACATCAAGCGCGGCGAACTAGCTATCTGGTTAACAAGAGCTCTTGGTCTTGAAGAAGCAGCTAAAGAAGCAGCTCCATCTGGTTTCGCAGACGTTGCTGGAACTTACTATGATGGATATGTTTCTGTGCTTAAAGAAGAAGGAATCCTAGACGGAAAATCTTCTAAAGAATTCGGAGTAAACGACTACCTTACTCGCGGACAAATGGCTAAATTGCTTTCAAACGCATACGGCCTAGTTTCTGAAGAAGAAGCTCCATTCGAAGACAAAGGCCAGTGGGCTGAATTCATCGATGGACTTTATGCATACGGTATCACTCAAGGTAAAACTGAAGATACTTTCGGTTCTTCTGAGTATATCAAGCGTGGAGATATCGCGATCTTCTTATTCCGTGCTGACACACTACCTGTTGAAGGCACACCTGAATTCGACTACGAAGGCGAATTAGAAATCGCTCTTGAAAACGGTGCAGAGTTCACTGTTCCTGAAGTAACAGCTGTTGACACTGAAGACGGAGACATTGACGTTACTACTGTTATCACAGACGCTGAAGGCAATGAGCTTGAAGCTATCGATACAAAAGTTGCTGGAACTTACACAATCACTTACACAGCAGAAGATGCTGATGGTAATGTATCAGAACTAGTTCTTACAGTTGAAGTTGCTGAAGCTGAATTCGTAGCTCCTGCAGTTGAGAGTGTAAGTGCGAATAACCTTAAAGAAGTATCTGTAAAATTCAATAATGCTGTTTCAAAAGCAGATGTGAAAACAACTGATTTTGCAGTTAAAAATAATACAGTAGCAGCTGTAACTCTTTCTGAGGACAATAAGACAGCTGTTTTAACTTTAACTACAGAAGTAGCACAACAATCTGATGTGGAAGTTACTGCAAAGAAATCAATTAAGTTTGAAAATGGCGTAGCTCTTGAAGAAGATGTTGTAAAAACTGTAAATGTTACAGATGTTACTATTCCTGTTGCTGAATCTATCACTCTAACTGGTCCTAACACATTTGAAGTGAATTTCAGCGAGCCAGTTAAAGCAGTATCTCCTGAAGTACTAATCAACAATGGTATCTATGGTGTTGCTGAAAGAACGCTTTCTACTGACGGACGCACATTAACTGTAAAATTAAGCGCTTCTTCATTAACTGAAGGATCTTACGAAGTTAAAGTAAGTGGATACTCTGACTACGCTAACTTTGCTGCAATGAGCAAAACTTTCACTTTAGAGTATAAGAAAGACCTAACTGCTCCAACTGTGGAATTGGTTTCTGCTTCACAAAGCGAAGTAGTAGTAGAATTTGATAAAGCTGTAACTCAAAAAGGTGGAGCTGCGCTTACAAAGGACTTCTTCTACCACACTTACTCTGCTTGGAAGCCAGTTGCTGTTGAAACAACTGACAACAAGAAATTCACTCTTAAATTCTCTGATTCAGATGCTGCTACACAAGACTTCATCTTACCTGAAGGTAATGTAACAGTAACTGTATTAAAATCAGTTGGTGACGTACCAGTTGTAGACATGTGGGGCAATGCTGTCGCTTCTGATACTAAGTTAGAAGCTACTGTATCTGCAGACAAAGTAGCTCCAACTGTAACTAAAGTTGAAGCTAAAGCTGAAAACCAAGTAGTAGTCACTTTCTCAGAGAAAATTGACATTGCAACTGCAAAATTTGCCATCAAAGATTCTGAGGGTAAAGCTATTTCTCAAACAATCGCTACTCCTGTAGCTTTTGATAACGAGAAGTTAACTGCTACATTGAACCTAAGCTCTAAATTAGCTGGTGGAACTTACACAATTGAAGTAAGTGATGCAGTTGATACATCTTTATCTAAGAACAAAATCACTGCTGTAACAGTTCCGTTCACTGTTACTGACAAAACACCTATTGACCTAGCTTCAGTAACAGCTAAAGTTGTAACTAACGAAGCTGCTAAGGAACAATATATTTACGTAACATTCCCAGAAGCAGTTGCTACATCTGGTGCTAACTCTGCACTTAACAAAGATAACTACCTTGTTGGTGGAGCTGCACTTGCAACTGGAGATAAAGTAGAATTGTTCGGCACAGACAACAAGCGTGTTAAAATCACTGTTAAATACCGTGGTGAAACTCCTGCTGCTGTTGTTACAGCTGGAACTACTGAACTTACAATGGGTCGTATTGCTGATGCTGCTGGTAATGTAAATGCTGCATTATCTACAGATAAAGTAATAACTGCTGATACTGCACCAACTACATTCACTGCTGAAGCTATTGGCTTGAACAAACTTGAGTTAGTATTTAATGCTGAACTTAAGACTGTAACTGCTGATGGAATCGAAGTTGATGGAAGTGATGCTGACACTACTAAAACAACTGTTGCAGCTATTGATAAAGTAGAAGTTAAAGATGGCAAGACTTATGTAACAGTAACTGTTAAAGCTGAAGAAAGTTTAGCTAACAAGTCTACTACTGAGCTAGACAAAATGTCAGTTGCTATCGTTGACAATAAATTAGAAACTATCACAGGTCAAAAGCTAACAAGCGTTACAGCAGTTGCAGCTGGATCTGTAACAGATGCTATTGCACCTGAACTTGAATCTGTAGATCCAATCACACTAGCACGTACTTCTGATATTCAAGCAGTTATCACAGTTGATTTTGATGAGAATCTTGATGCACTGCATACTCTAGCTGCTACTGACTTAGTATTAACTGATGCTAACGGTAAAGTTTATGTTGCTGGTACAGATTATACAGTTGCCCTTAATGGAACGGATAATTCTAAGCTGGAAGTTACTTTCACTGCTGCAGATAAAGCAACACTAGATAAGCTAAATGGAACTAAGTTCTCTGTTGCTACAAAGACTACAGTAAACTATCTAGATGATGCTGCAGAAAATGTTATTAAAGCATTTGAAGCAAAGCAGACTAAAACTGCTTTAACAGAAGCACCAGTAGTTACTCCTTAATAAAAATAAACGAAACGTTACTTTATAAACTTACTTTGTAAGTGAAAAAAGTCAAAAAACACCTCATGCTTTACTTCATGGTTAAATTCATGAGGTGTTTTTTTGAACTATTGTTACCATATTATAGGTGAAATTCCTATACATGCTAAATAGTTAGGGGCATGTACCTAATCCTCCTGCATCCAGTGAGGTACTAACATGCCAAAGGGATGAAGTCAGGTGAAGTCGTACTCATAAAAGTTGAGGCGGGGTTCCATAAAAGGTGGCTATGGTTAGGAGACGAATCCATGTTTAGGCAGGGTGAGGTAGTGTACATTAAGAATAGCTAGGAGTTTAATGTGCATCCTTAAATCTGAAATGGTTTATAGGGGATCAGCGAATTAACTATTAACCTGGTCTTTCTCATTCCTGAATAGTGGAAACCTAAGGTCATCAAAAAGAGGGATGGTACCAATGGAACGTTTGAAGTCTTGCTAGAAGAGGTGGGTTAGCACCAATGAAGCTAGCAGGATGGCGGCGCATCCGTAGTAGTGTTGATCATCTGCCGTTTAAACCTCTATGGTAACATAGGGAATAGGGCAAAACAGATGGGAGCGAAGGGATGCAGTCAGTAGTAGATTCTCTAGACGAATTATTTCCCCAAATAATGTCGTTCTTAAAACAAAATAGAACCAATCAGAAATGATTGGTTCAATTTTTTGGATTTTATATAGGTATTTAGTATTGTTATATACTAAACTTATATAGGGAGAATTGAACTATTGATAGCACGCCGTGTGCGCTGAAAGGCGCACGCACGGTGTAGGCCCGGAACGAAGGCTGAAATATTCAGTATAAGTCGGGAATAGCGATGTTGCTGTAGTAACAAATGAAACACAGTTTTTAGCTGCGCTAGCAGATTCTAGTATCAATGAAGTGATTCTAAACGGAAATGTTACACTTTCTAGTCATGTTAATATCACACGTACAGTAACTATTGATGGTAATGGAAATTCTTTAAGCAAAGGACTACAAATCAGTGCAAACGATGTGGTTATTGAGAATGCATCTATTACTCCGTCAGAATTCTACCCAGGTTGGTTTTATGGAATTATGGTTGGAGACGTTACTGGTGTAGTCATTAGAAACAATGTTATCACTGGTAATAATTCTGACGAAATTGGAATTAGTGATATTACAGGTAACAGCAATGCTGAAATTACAATTACAGGTAATACAATTAGCAATTTATGGACTGCAATCCTAATTGATAGTGCTAATACAGATGCTACTGTAACAGGTAATAACATAAATGATGCTAAGCATGGTATTTATGTTTCTCAAGCACCGACTGCGGATGTAAGCATTTCTTCTAATACAATTAGTAACCCTAAAGCATTAAGCGA
Organism: Bacillus sp. ISL-41; assembly: GCF_018613235.1. Lineage (GTDB taxonomy): Bacteria > Bacillota > Bacilli > Bacillales > Cytobacillaceae > Mesobacillus. The sequence goes on along the minus strand of NZ_JAGGQP010000012.1, from coordinate 89,538 downwards.
TGGTTCAGCTGGAGATGCTATTTCTGTTCCTAATGGAACATTGGCTGCTGATGTTACAGCTATCCAGACTAACAATACGTTTACTGGTGTTGCAAGCGGTAAAGAAGTTGTAGTCCTACAACCATAATAGGGTTTATCTATTTGGGAGACTTAGATAAGCTTGGGTTTGGCTTCAGTGGACAAAATTCTATCAATCTAGAACACTTGTACAATTTAAAGTAGAACGGAATAAGGCGAGAATGGTGGGGAAATAACCGTTCTTGCCTTATTTTTAGGTTATAATAACTGAAAGTTATGAATTTTTATGATTGTAAAAAAGGGGGATGTGAGAATAAATAGAATATTTTTTAAAGGAAATTGTCAAAGAACGGGCAAAGAGGTGTTGATTAACACCTCAATATAAATTCCAAGGAAGAATTAATCGATAGAGTTTTATTGTAAGCTTGATGCCATTTGAGCATTTGTTTGACCGTATTCTTTTTTAAGTTCTGAATTAACTCTAAAAATACAATAAATTCATTGCCTTGATTTTTGAATGTTTTTTCATAAAGAACTTTTAACCATTTTGGCATTTGTCGTATTTCTCGTGATTAGTCAAAACCGTCAGATTTATGTTGAAGCTTACTAAGTATGTTCCATACTCGGTATTTCTTTTGTTTTTTTCCGTAGCATCGCGAATATTTCGCTAGTACATTCTCATCATCTAAGGTTACTAGTCTAACGATACGGTCTGTGTATCGAACGATGACCTTTTCTCCTTTATATTCTTCTGGTGCGGAGTAGAAGTTGCCATCGAAAGATACAAGGGTATTATTCCTTACGCATTTCACTTCTTCTTGTGTATAGACGAAATGTTTCTTAGGCGCAGTGGATTTTAAGCGATTTTCATGTTGAAGTAAATTTATGATAGTATCATTTTTCTCGTGGTGTTTTTTTGCATTCAGGCGCTCGAAGGTTGTATGTATCTTCTCTTATAAGTAAGCAAGAGAAGCAAAGCCTGAGTAATGTGCAAAAAGCTCAGTCTTTAATGTTTTAACCGCATTTTCTACGGTATCCTTTTGATTTGGTCGATAAGGTGTACAAAGCCTTACTTCTATACCATAATGAATCTCAAGTTGTTGAAAGAGCTTTGTAAGTTGTGATTGCTCTTCGCAATACTTCTTATGACGTGCCGCAATCTTCATATTATCAATGAGCAGTATAGGATAAACTCCGCCTATATGTTTTGTGAATGCAATAAAAGCTTTAACAAATGAGCGACCATCCATTTTTTCGGTCACGTACACATAGCGATAATTACTATACGGCAAGGCAAAGACAGCAAAACAGACGGTCCTATTCATACCATTGATTATTATTCTTTTCGTTCCCCAGTCAAATTGAACCATTTGCCCGGGTTCATGGAAGATATCTAGGTAACTTTCTTTTAACCGATTACGTTCCAATCGAATCCATTCTTTTGCCTTAGAGAAACTGATCCTATATCCATCATCAAATAACTTTTCATGTAATTGCTCATTAGTAAAATTACTCTTCCTCTTTTCTATTGCTAGATAAAAACGAATTCGTTGCCGTGCCATTTCTTCTATTGGCTCATATTTAGATTTTCTTTCTTGAGGAACGAATTGAGTTGAGCCTGTTTCTTTGAATAATTTACTACGATGATTAACAGTTGTTAAACAAGCATCTACTTGTTTAGCAATCTCTCTTTGGGAATACCCTACAAGCGTGAGGTCTAGAATTTGTGACTCTTTTGTACGTGATAATACCATGATTACCATCTCCAGTTCTTTAGTTTTCGGCTCTATTAAAGCCCAATGGTGATTTTTTTAACATCCTGTTGATTGTAGTGGAAGGGGCGTACATTCCTACAGAATTTGTTAAAAACTATCAAATACTGTAGATGAAATGGTAGGTATTAGCAAGTGCTTTGGGAGATTTTGTCGATGCATCCTTTTACCCTTAATAAATTTACTAGTAAAAAGAATTAAATGAGAATTGGGACATGAGGACGGTTCTTGTGATCACTTCTCACCGGGCCGACACAAAAAAACGAGCAGGAGAACCCCTGCTCGTTCTTCAATTAAATCTGCAACAAGGATATATCGCTCGGGTGCATCGCCAATGAAATCAAAGAGATACCAGGTGGTGACGGTTAGTATGGCGTGAGGTTTAGGAACGATCACTGTTCTGTCATCAACATCAACAATGCTTACTTTTCTTACCTTGTACGTGAATTCTCCTGCATCTGTCGAGACAACGAGCAAATCATCCTAGCCAACATTGCCAAGCTGGCGGAAAACTGTATCATTATCTATATTAGCACAAACTACTTATGGGGGGAGAAAACCCAACGGGTGGAGATTGGACCTATGGATTTTTCACAAGGATTTGGGATATTACCGATAAATATTCCTCATCAACATCACGATTTACTATTTATACCGGTTCTACAGACATTAAAGTTTCAAATTAATAACGTTTTCGGAGGTGTTAGATGAACAGGAGGCTCTTTATTTTAACAATTTTTTGCTGTATATTATTAGTTGCTTGTTCGGAGAAGTATACCTTTACTGGGACTGTTGTTTCTAAAAAGCAATTAAATGAAAATGGCCATATTATGCTAGTTATAAAGAATATAAATAGTAGTGAATTAAAAAACAAATCAATAGATGAATTAATAGACCTTGCTTCCATAGATAATAATGGTATGAATTTTTATATCGATAAAAAAACATATGAACAGGTCGAGGTTGGGAAAAAAGTTGAGGTCATATACTCTGGCCCAGCGCAAGAATCTTTACCTCCTAAAGTGAGTGCGAAAAAAGTGAAGATTATAGACGAATAGAATCAAAAGGGATTCAAGTAATGCTTGGATCTCTTTTTGAGTAATTATTCCGTACATGAAAAGTTTCATAAAAAAAGCTCCCTGATCAGAGGAGCTTTCTTCATTGATCATGCAATTGGACTGTAGCAATAATCAAATGTAACGCTCTATATGATTCAGGGAACCATATAGGATATTCCTAATGCAAAGCCGACTCGACTCTGTTCCGAAGTAGGAAGAATATCTTTGTCATTATAATTATAACATTGAATTTACAATGTAAACTAGATTCATTTAGTGACACGTACATTGTGTTTGAAAATGGAATTGTGATTAAATATAAAAAAGAAGTAAAAGATGATAATTAAGGGAGGTGGATAAGGTTTTTCCAAACCAGAACACATGGACAATTAAAAATAGAACAAAACTAGGCGGGGATGGTCAAAAAAATGACTGTTCTCGTCTTTTTTCTTACTGTATTATGACTGAATAATTAGAAAATACAAAAGGATAAAAAAAGGGTTGCGAGAAGAAAATTGCGATTTTTTAAAAGCACAATTATTTTGTCAAGGAACAGATGAGTGATTGTTAGTACCTAGAAACGAATTCAAGTGCCGAATCAACCGTCAAGGTTTTCTTAAATGCGTGATGCCAGTTTAGCATTCGCTTGACCGTATTCTTTTTCAAGTTTTGGATTAACTCTAAAAAGAAAAAGAACTCATCAACTTTATTGTTGAACCCTTTTTCGTATAGATGCTTTAGCCATTTTGGCAATTGCCTTTTTTCTCTTGATTGGTCAAAACCGTCTGATTTATGTTGCAACTTATTCAATATATTCCATACACGATATTTTTTCTGGTTCTTCCCATAGCATCGTGTATATTTAGCTAAGACTTGGTTTCCATCTAACGTAACAAGTCTGATTGTTCGATCTGTGTATCGGACGATAATTTTCTCACCTTTGTATTCCTCTGGAGCGGAGTAGTAGTTACCATCAAATGCAACCAGACTATTATTCCTTACACTTTTTATTTCTTCTTGGAAAAAAGCCATATGTTTCTTTGGAACAGGAAATTTATACCGATTTTCGTGTTTAAGTAAATTGATAATCGTATCATTTTTTTCATGATGTTTCTTTGCATTTAAGTGATTGAAGACTTTATGTATTTCTTCTTGTAATTCATTAAGAGACGCAAAATCTGCTTGATAAGCAAATAAGTGTGTTTTTAAAGTTTTGACTGCATTCTCTACTGTTCCCTTTTGATTTGGCCGATAAGGGGTGCAAAGTCGAACTTCTATATTGTAATGTTGTTCAAGTTTTTGAAACAATGATGTCAGTTGCGTTTGTTGATCACAATATTTTTTATGACGAGCTGCAATTTTCATATTATCAATTAGAAGAATAGGATGGACTCCACCGATGTGTTTGGTAAAGTCAATAAATGCTTTTACAAAGGAACGGCCATCCATTTTTTCTGTGACATACACATAGCGGTAATTGCTATATGGAAATGCAAAGACTCCAAAGCATACGGTACGGTTCTTGCCATTAATTTTTATTTTCTTTGTTCCCCAATCAAACTGCACCATTTGTCCCGGTTCATGAAAAATATCAAGATAGCTCTCCTTTAAACGATTCCTTTCTTGACGTAGCCATTCCTTTGTTTTTGATTTTGTAATAGAAAATCCATCGTCTATCAATTTTTCATGTACTTGTTCGACTGTAAATCGATTCCTTTTTGTTTCAACTGCTAGGTAATAGCGAATGCGCTGTCTAATCGTTTCTTCAATTGGCGGATACCTAGACTTACGTTTAGATGAAGTAAGTTTTGTAGAACCTATTTCTTTGAATAACTGTACACGATGATTAACAGTAGCTAAACAAACCTCTACTTTTGCTGCAATAAATCGCTGAGAGTGACCTGCCAGAATAAGATCAAGAATTTGTGATTCTTTTGTACGTGATAATGCCATTTATACCATCTCCATCTACTAATTTATGAAACTAGTAAATAAGTTATAGGAGATGGAATGTATTGGCAAGCGATTTGGGGTTTTTCTATAACTAATAGTGGCTAATTGTTGATTGATTGGTTATGATGAATGTGAAGTTAGAATGAATTAGGAGGTATCTTTTGGTGATTTTGATTCAGGCAGATTATGAGACAGCTGAACGTATTGGAGCTTCGGGTACATTTCAGGTGATATCAATAACAGTTGATGATGTAGACTATACAGGTAAGATTGATCAAGGCAAACATTATCATTCAGGGGAAGAGTTAGAAAGGAATATAGGCTCTCATGCTTAGTTCCTTTTTTCTTTGCTATAATAATCAAAAAAAAGAGACGAGGAACTAAACATGAGAGAAAAAGCCCGCATTCAAAGGATCTTGTCATTGCTCGACACCGTCTGGCTGCAACAACCCGACGTTCGATTTAACCAGCTTATTTCAAATTTGCAACATATGTACACAGTACAAAACGAAGGATACGGAAAAAGAAAAATGAAGGAACAGGACTTTTGGGGTAAGGAAGTGGATTCCAGTTACCTTGATTTTTTCTATCTCGAAGATACCGAATGGGAATCATTTTTAGAGTCGATAGTTGAAATGGAGAAAGTGCATAAAGAAGTAACGGAGAAAAATAAAAATGATAATCGCCAAAATGAGATGGTAGATAATATTATAGCGGTAAGTAAATTAATCCTTTTAAATAAAACAGTTGATGAAATTGCTGAAGCACTAGCAGTATCACCTACTTACATTGAGAACATTAAAGCAGAATTGTTGGAAGGAACTTCTTTAGAAAAGTTGCAGAAGGAATTTGCAGAGTACAAAAAGATTCGTGCTGATGATTATGAATAGATTTATTGAAAATGTTTTAGGATTTCAAAAAATGTAGCCCTTGTTCCGATTTTGAAGATGAAACTAGGGCTATTATTTATCCTTCTTGAACCATTTATTCCATAATTCGTGAAACAACACATTTCGTTTAATCATGACTGCATAACCAAAAGCCAAACCTACAATTGTATATGGATATATGGGTAGTCCAGCAATTAGATTGGCAATCATCACGTATGTTAAGGCTACTGGTAGGCAGATTCCTAGAATATTGGCGTATAGCATTAGTTTGTTGAAGTCCACTTATTTAACCTCATCTTTCTCTTTTACTTCAAATGATATCAATCTAAATCTTCATCTAGCTTCACAAGGTTGCACATTCTTTTGGAATGACAAAAGCGGTGAATAACTCTCCTAAACCGTCTGCAGGTTGATTTTTGAATGGCTATAATGAGCGATGTGTTAGTAAAGCCTAAAGGAATGGCATGTTCACCAGAATAGGTTGCATGTAATTGGTCCATATATTTGCCTCTTGTTCATCCGCATCCACATGCCTTTTCTTCTAAGGCAAGGTTAAAGATATCGTGATATTGCAAACAGAGTAACAGCTTCATCCAGTACTTCTCCTTTCCATGAATACCTATCTTATTTCATCATAACGGCTCAAGGAAAAAATAAAAAGCCTTCGATTGTAAACTTGGTTAAAAAAGAGGGATGTTGAAGGTAGAATAATAGTATAAGATCTTTTTTTAAACTTTCTTTTAAAAATTATTAATCTAACTGCCTTTTGGGCGAAGTATTTTTGTAAAAATCATCGGTATGGATGTTTGGCGAAACTATTGCTGACATTTGTTTCGGTGTTTTTTTATATTAAAACAATATGGAGGGATTTTAATGCAACAGTATGATGTTGTTCGTTCTACAGGTGAAAGAGATGAGAAAATAGCAGTGATTGATGCGTTGTCATTAGAAGAAGCGCACGCAATCGCAAAGGTTCGTTTTCAAGAATCGATCAAAGCAGGAGAGACGTTGTATACGTTTCAATCGGTGGGGACTTTAAAGTTTGATGAAAATGACCGATTTATTTTACCACAAGGACAAATGATGAGTATTCAGAAGTGGGAATAGATCTAACAATGTAAAAAAGGAGCATGGCTGTAGTAACGCCACGCTCCTTTCATTTTATTTATTCTAAGTGAAAGAAATGTAAATACCATCTTTCTATTCCATCTGCATTCCAATAATAGTGAAGCGTGATGTACCCTTTTTGATTTTGGATGACTGTTTTACGATAGAATTCAGGTGTAATGCCGATAATATAGGGAATAATGGGATCATCAATGACTTCCCAATAAAATAAGTGGTTTTCTTCAAATTCATCTACATCGACTTCATAATGTGAGTGAAAGCAATTTAAATTGTCCAACACATAATTGAGTAGCTTTCCATCATTCCCGAAAAATTCGTGAGACTGAAAACCGCTCAAGTCATCATATTTTAAACCGATAATTTTTTGTCTCATGCGATAATCAATCGAATTATCAATCATTTGATGTAACATATATTCTTCAATCATTTTTTTATTTCCTCCTATGGTGTGTTAGCTGTCTAGGACAAAACTTCCTAGACAAGTTTTAATACCGTCTTCGTGTTAATTGAGGCTTATTCAAATAAAACCAGTCTAAAAATGCGTGTGCTTTCTGGTAAGCTTCAGAAAAGGGTATGCCTTCACTTAACCCTTTTATATGTGTAGCCTTGCCGCTGACATCAAATCTACAACGGTAGACATCTACTGTTTCATCTGGATTTCGTTCGATCAACAGATGTCCGTTTAAGCTGTATTGATATTGGTATACCTCTCCAAAATGAGCAACCAGCCAGCCACGGCTTTTAGCAAACTCGTTGTTGAGTATTCTTAATTTTAAATTCTTTTTTATTTCATCGATATTTGGTAGTGGGATAGAATTGTTTGTGTCGAGATAAACTTCTCCATCCACTACCCAACAGTCGATATCGTGAAGGTCAAGATAATATAGAATTTCAGTGATGGTCATTGTTCTTGCACTACTTTATTTATATTTTTGATGCAATGTTGTATCATGTGTTATAGGCTTATTTTCAGTTTTGTTTTTAGGGAGATTAGGAACGGCTAGGTTTCTAGGTCTCCCTTCTTTTTTCTCTTTAATTTCAATTGGTAGCGCTGTATTAGGTGGATTAGGGTCAAAATTCATTAGTTGAAACAATGAAGGATTTACGTAAAAAAATTCTTTTCTACCAAGTTTCCCACCGAGTACACGTTGAATATAAGAACGGGATTCCAGTACATATAAGACCCGATTAAAATACTCTGCTAACTTAAATCTACTTCTCGTTAATTGCCAGATGTCCTGTCTGCTAATTATGAGTTCTTGTTTTTCAAGTACCTTCTTTAATAAAAACTCCGCATTAACGAGTAATTGATTTTGGTTCATAATGCCAAACGCTTTTTCCGCATGAGCAATAAAATAATCTTTTAGTTGAACGGCTTTGACCAACGTTTCTATATCAATCGTTGTTGGGATATCTTCCGCGCATGTAGCTGTTTCTGCATAAGTAGAAACGTGTAAAAGCCCTGCAATTCTCACCAGTTGTCCGACTAATTTGCCTCCCCATGCCTTTAAACAGTCATTTAATGTTCCTCCTTCTCGAAAGTTCACCTCTACTTTTGCGTTCATTTTTAAAAATATGTCTTCCGCTTGTTTATCAAAGGTTAATGCAATAGGTTTCTGTGTAGAGAAATTCAACATTTTCTTAATTAATGCCATATAGCGATCCCTTGTACCTTTTGGAACGGGAGAAGCAAAAATATCACGATAACCCATAAAATCTTGTGGTATGGAAAACAGGAAACGCGGAATCAATCCACGATCATTTATTTTAGCTGGCATACTTTGAATCACAGTAGGTTGAGCTGATATACAAATCGTTAGCAATGGGTTATCAAGTCTCTCAGTGGGCCTAGTAACTCTGTCTACACGAAGATGATCGCCGCTATAACTTTTTAAATACACATCTAAATTATCATGGTCTTTACCTTTTAATTTAAGTTTTTCAAATAAGTCTCCTTCTGACGACATGATGGCTATTTTTTCCTCATTTTCTTTTAGTCTAGCGACAATGATTTCTTCCGTAGCATTATCAAGTAACAAAGATGGTAAATGTAATGTAGGGATTTTTTCTAGCTCAGTCACCACTTCTCTGATTTCTTCCTTGATTGCCGGATCGTTTGTTTTACCATAATCATTTTGAAGTTTCTCAATCCGTTTTTCTAAGGCTGCCCGCTCTGCATTTCTCTTTTCCACTTCCGATTTCATCTTATCGATAAGATCATTTTCATACAAATAGACAGGTTCAGTCATCGCATTGAATACAGCAGATTTCCGATTAGAAGATTCAAGTAACACTGTTGTGAAAGTGTTTAACGGTTCCTTCCAGCCCTCCTTTGGCGCGACAATAAACTTGTTCGTTAAAGCAGTTGAAAGAACCCCAAATGTGCAAAAAGCCGCTAAGTCTACGGGGGTTTGGGTGAAATGAGCTACAGAATCAATCATTTCTTTTATCGTTGGAGGGAATATGCCACTATCAAACTCGGGAAGGGCATACGTGTTAAATGGGATGGGAATATCCCATTCTAGTTCGTTCTCATTGTGATTCATTTTAGAATTTTCATTTTCGTTTAAGGCTGAAAGAACATCATGGAATAATGTTCCCCCAGAACCCAGTGACGTTTGCTTCACGTTTTTTCGCATTTCCGCCTTTTCCTCTTCGATTCTCTCCATTTTAAATACTGGTATGTTGTCTTCATAATTCATAAGTGTTAACCTTCCTTTCTGGTTGAAAATCTTAAATATGATAGCAGTGGTTTTTTGCTATTCGAATACATTTCCATCACTTTTTATTGAAAAAAATTTTTTCAGTGATGGAGAGAAGTGATCCCAAGCCTTCCTAAACCCCCTAATAACTCAAAACGCTTGCTGCAACAATGTTTTCAATGGGGATAGCCATTTCCCTAACAAAACCTAAATCCCCTAAAACATATCCATTAAATGAAACATCATCTAATGCGAAAATCATTTTATCTTCAGATTTTCATATTTGAATAGGTTTGATAAAAAAATGTGAGAAAAAAGAGAACAAACGATAATAGAGAGGCAAACAAAATAGTCTTTCAATGTTCAAATGATAGTGAATCTATTAAAATAACAATAGTTATTAAAATATAACCTGATGTTAGAGGTGTTTGTTGTTGGAATGGGAATAAGAAAAACAACTGAACAATTTAAGCAAGAGGTATTTTCACTTGTTGGCGAGGAATACGAAGTGTTAGGTGAATATGTGATGGCTCATAATAAATTGGCAATGAAGCATGTACGATGTGGATTTGTTTATCCTGTAACACCTAATAAGTTTTTGGGAGGTAGAAGATGCCCAAAGTGTAATAGGGGATATACGATGACTACGGAGGAATTTAAAGAGCATATTTACGAACTGACAGGCGAATCGTATAAGGTGGTAGGAGAATATAAGCTGATTGATCATCCAATTGAGATGCAACATGAAAGTGGCTATACGTGGAACGCAATCCCTAGTTGTTTTCTTGCTGGTTCTCGCTGTCCTCGATGTGCTGTGCAGGTAATCTAAAAATTACACAAGAACAGTTTGAACGAGAAGTACTTGATTTAGTAGGAGAGGAATATAAAAATATAGGCGAATATGAAAATACAGATACACCAGTGGCAATGATTCATCATGCGTGTAGTCATCGTATTCAGATATCGAGGTCAAAGTTTTTAGCTGGCAATCGTTGTCGTTATTGCTATCTTGAACATAAAGGCGAAGATCAGCGAAAAACAACCGAACAATACATAGAGGAACTAAAAGCGATTTCAGATAATGCATTTAAGGTTGTAAGCGAGTATTTGGGAGCCTATCATCCGATTAAAATTAAGCACAATGAATGTGGTCAAACGTTTGAACTATCTGCTGCTCGAAATATGTTAGTGCATCCCTATTGTCGTTTATGTAGTGACGGGGAATCGAATGGTGAAAAGTTAGTAAGAAAAGAGTTAGAAAGAAGACAGTGGCATTTTAAGACACAATATCGTTTTGTAGATTGTCGAGATCGTTATCCACTTCCATTTGATTTCGCGGTGTTTTCGCCTGAAGAACAATTACAATTCTTAATTGAATACGATGGGCATGGTCATTTTCAAGCGGTTGAGATTTATGGTGGTGACGAAGGATTTGAAGATCGGAAAAGGAAGGATCAGTTAAAAGATGATTACTGCAATGACACAGGGGATTTTGTTATTGCGAATTTCCTATTTTGAGAATAGGAAAATAGGTATGATGATTGATCAGTTTGTTGCTCAGCATCAATTGGTAATGGAGTAAGCTTTGCATGATGACCTTTGCTATAAACGGTAAGGGTCATTTTTTATAGTGTCTAACATTCGTTACCATAGGAAAAATTCTTGTGCCAAAAATGTATTGGGTATTGATAGTAAAGGATTGTAAATGGTATCTAATCTTCGTTACGAACATTGTTTACCTTGACGATATGTAAGTAAGCCATTCACACATGGAATGACTACTGTGGTAAGAAAAGGTTTACTGAATGAAACTTTCAATCTATGAATATTTTCTCAATAGCTGCACGAGATTACGATCTGCATACTTTAATGGTTTGACGAGTGGAATGAGTTTTGTCTCTTTGATTCGTTTCTTTACGAGGTCATCTGTTAGTATTCGTTTGACAATATTCTTTGATCTCTTGATGCCATCCCCAAATCGTGAACGACTAGAGAAGGAATCGTCTGCGATAATGATGCACATAAAATGATGCTCAGATGGATTGTTTTTCGCTAATAAGGCATATTTAAATACCTTTTCGACTATTGTGTCAATCTGTTCAGTACCCGTGTCTAACTCGATATTAATAAAGATTTCCTTTTCTGTGCTAGGTTTTAGACGGATGATCCAATCTGGCTTCACAATCGTCATGGTTTTACCAGATTGCTGACTGCTGGAGTTGCTTTGACTCATATATTTGGCGATTTTGGAATGATAAGCACCTTGATTTTGATGATGGAGATTTCGCGTGTCGGGTATCCATTCTTCATAGGGAAAAGCAGCAGGAGAATGGGAGAAAAGGTTCTCATTATATATCATTCCATATTTTTTCACTTTTCCATCAAGGGAAGTCATCATCTTTCTATTTAACGAAAATAAAATATTCAATGTAGCCTGCTGTGTCGCTAGATAGTGAATCACATTTTTCTTCTGATTGAATTTATAAATTTTCTGCTTAGCGTAAGATGGATCAAGCATCTTTTGTTCGATAAGTAAATCAATTCCCTTGCTTCCGATATACACATATTTAAACCGTTCTCCTTCAAAGCCATTGCTATAAAAATCACTTCGAATTAATTTATACTCTTCCCATTTTCGCAAGCGGTTCTTAAAACTGTATTCTTGCATCTCCTGCTTAAACAGAATTGTCGCCACTTGATAAAGCTGTTGAACCGTCAGCATTCTTTGTTGCTCTAAAAAGACTAATATTTGAAGGTCATTGGAAGCCAGTTCTAACCGTTGACGATTTCCTTTTTTTAATATGATTTTATCTGTCATCTTGATTTCTCCTTTAATTGTGGTGGTAAAAATGGTCTTTGAAATTGAACACCTTTTCAGAGGCTTCATTCGCTTATATAGTCGGCTTATAAAAAGCGGAGTGAATCGTTGCCGTACCTGCAAGTAATCCACTTTCCGAAGTAATCAGGTTAAAAGCCTCCATTTGTGCCGTATGAAGTTCATTACTTAGGTGTTCCATAAATCATTGTATCTGCTAATTACGAGGTTTCTAGATGAGAGGGAAAGTTGGTTTTGTATCGGTGCTGATGAGTACGAACCGTCATTGTGGGAATAAGATTTTTTACTTAGATAGTTAGAGAATTGTAGCTGGGTTTATCAAGGTAAACACACAAAGTAATCAAACTATTTTTTTAGTTTACCTATTAAAACCGAATAAAACCGAAGCTATACTATTTCAAATGCTAGATAAACAAAAATAAAAAGAAGGAGCAGTCAAGATGACACCAGAAGAATTAGTTGAAAAATTAAACACGGAGAAGATAGATGTGAGGGAGCTTAGCATACAGTATGGATTAGCAAAAAGGACATTAGAAAATCGACTTGCAGATTTTGATTACCGACAGGATGCAAGCGGAATTTGGGATTATGTAGGGGGATCCGAATAAAAAGGTGACTGACATTGATATTACGAGAAAAGGAAGAGTGAGTAGACTAGAAAAGAAAAGGGAGACAGTAAAGGTGGCTACTGTGAACAAGCAAGGTGTGGATCTCTTTACTGCCATTATGCAAATGCCAAAAAGCGAATCTGTCACACGTGCTTATAAGACAGACAAAAAGATTGATGCAAATTTCAAGCAGATTGCATCAGAAACTAAATTACCGATTCATCTATTACATTCTCTTGCCCTTCTTGAATTTGTAGAGAAGTATGAACCAATCATTGAAAAGGTAAAATTATCATCAACAGCAAATGAATAAGCCGAGTCCCCAACTGTTTTTAGTTTACTAGCTTAACAGTTGGGGATTTTTTAATTTTCAAACTCTCATTTGCAAAAAGTGTGTAATCGTTTATACTTAATATAACAATAGTTAATAAATTTTAACAAGGAAGTAAAAGCACAGAGGCGAACATGATGCAGCCGAGAAAATTGAAACGAGTAGTGATTAAAATACCGACTGGGAGACTGACTGCGACTTCTGATAAATGTCTTTTCAAGAGTGTGACGGCAGCTGATTGATTGTTGTGGTAAAGGAGGACCATTCAACAGTTGGCATCATCTGTCCTTGTTTGGAACAAAGACAGCTCATGCGTAAAATTCAATCGGCTCGAATCCCTGATGACTATGCAAAGGCGACAGTGAAAGAATTCAATCCTACCGTTTATACGGATGAGATCAATGTCGATAAGGCAAAGTATGCGAAAAAAGTAGCGGTTTGTTTCGTGGGAAAATACCATGACTTGCAAGAGCTGGGAAAAGGCTTATATTTTTATAGTAATGTGAAAGGCTCTGGAAAAACCCATTAGGCTATTAGTATTACGAATGCACTCATTCAAAAGTACAATATCCAGCCGCTCTATATTTCATCAGTGAATCTGTTAAGTGAAATTAAGAAAACATTCCATCCAACCGCTAAGACGACAACTTACGACTTACTGGCCTCCTTTAAAGAAGCAGAAGTACTAGTCCTTGATGATTTTGGTGTTGAAAAAGCGACAGAGTGGTCAGAGGAAATTTTAATAGAAATACTTGAAGAACGAATGAATTACAAGCGGCTAACGATTATCACATCTAACATTCCCACTGCTCAATTAAGTACAAAATATCCAGCCGGGAGAATCGAAAGTCGAATCGAAAAAATGACATTTCCTGTATCAATGCCTGAAGAAAGCGTTCGAAGACTACTCTCCAAAAAGGAAAACGATCAAATTGCCGAAATGTTTTTTGAATAACCTATTCGAATAGAAAATAGGTTGTGATAAAGTTGTGTTTATTAAGAGAAGCAAATGAAAAGGAACGTAAAAATCTTTTCAAAAAAAAGTTTGCCAAACCTCTTAAAATATAAAAATGTGATGGTATCGTTTTAATAACAACAGCAAAACACAAGCAATTGACCATAAAAAATTTTTGAGAAAAAAGTGTTCAATGCTCTTAAAAAGAGAACTGGTTGCTGTTAAAGTATTGTGTGTACAGGCATTCTTGAGAAATTTCATATAACGATACAAGGGAAAACCCCAATAGTAAGAGTAGCAGCACCTTTGACTAGGTATGCTGATCCTCTGTTGGTGGTTTTCCCTTTTTATGTATCCTTTGAAGTTTTAACAAATTCTTTAAGTATTTCTCGCAATAGCTTACAGTGCTGTGGCGAAAGCTTGATGCCACTGAAGTACACCTCATCCTGTTGCAAAATTTGCAGCAAATCATAAGGAGAGTGATGTTCAACAGTATTTTGCATATAACCCGCTTTTTGCATGAGATGTTCATGAGAAACACCTAAATGGCTACTAAGCTTTTGAAGAATCTCTGGCGAAGGGGTGCGTCTTTTCCCAGTCTCAATCTGTGAAATATACGCATTACTAATACCAGAAAGTTCTTCTAATTGATTAATGGTGAGTCCTTTACGCTTACGCAAGGAACGAAGATATTCACCAAATTCTTTTGATTCCATATAATCACCAACTATTTCGAATTGAACTATTGATTGCATAAGCAAACAAAGGTAGATATAATAATTACAAAAGTTAAATAAAAATAACTATTGTTATAAAAGGAGCTGACAAAAGAATGAAAGTTGTCGTCAAAGATCCAATACAACTACGCATGATCCTAATTCAAAAAGGGTTTTCACAACGAAACTTTTCAAAATCAGTTGGAATGAGCGAAAACTATTTCAACCAGATTATTAACAATAAAAAGAATCCAAGTCCAATTGTTGCTAAGCGGATTGCAGAACAGTTAGAACTAACATTTGAAGACTTGTTCATTATTCAATAAGGGGGAACAATGACGATGCATCAAACCGTACCAATGAACGATCCGTATCTCGATTCTCTTTTATACATCTTTTCTAATCATAGCAAACTACAAAATTATTTAACAGATGAATATATAAATTTAAAGGAACACATTCTCGAAGTGGAAAAACTAAAAAAGGCTTCCAAACAGTGGTCATCCAGCGAAAAATTCATTTTAAAGCTAGCATTTCACCTATATGGTATCCCAAATAAGCTAGATTTAAACGATATTGATTATTTAGATCAACAAAATAAATGTCTCGTCATGGAAGCGATAAAAATTCGATTCAAAGTAATATAGAAAGGAGTACACCTATGCTTTTTACAGAAGGACAAAAACTATTTAACAAATATATGATTACGCACGGTATGAGCGAAGAAACAATTAAAGGCTATTTAAAAGATTTACGTTTGTTTAATCACTATATGACAGATGTGTACAATACAGCGATTTATGTGGAGGACGTTACGGCAGACGATGTAGAAGAGTATATGTACTATTTGCTCGATGAACGCGAACTTGCCCCTCGAAGCAGAAATCGTTATTTATTCAGCCTCCGCTCATTTTTAAATTATGCGGTGAAAAAACGTTGGGTTGAATTTAACGCTGCAACAGAGGTTGATCCAGTGAAAGTGATGGATGAAAAGAAGGTAGCACTCACTCAGGAAGAAATTGAAGAGCTGTTATCCGCTATTGAACATCCAATCATCCGTTTCGCAGTCGCGCTGTTAAGTTTTACAGGATTGCGAGTAAAGGAAGCACGAACTTTAATATTGTCAGATATTGATTTCGAACAAAATCGTTTATTAGCAAATGGGAAAGGAAAAAAACAACGCTATATCCCCATTGCCCAATCGTTCAAACCATACTTGGAAGAGTATATTGCAGAAATTCGCGAGTCAAATGATTCACCCTATTTACTGGCAACGAAGAAAACCGGAAAATTATCAGCCATCTATATCAATAACGAGCTGCACCGCGCAGTGAAAGAATTAGGATGGGACAAAAACGTCACATGCCACGCCCTACGTAGAAGCTTTGCGACAAACCTATTACGTAAAGGTGTAAATGTTTTTGCCATCTCAAAATTACTAGGCCACGCATCTATCAAAACAACGACTGTATACCTACAGTTAAATGAAAACGAATTACAAGAGGCAGTTAACAAATTATAAGGAGGACAAGAAAAATCATGAGTACAGCAACAGAAAACATGCCAATTTATGATGAACGAGTCAATGAAATTATTAGAAGTTTATCAGACGGAATCACAAGAGACGAATTAGCAGTAAAATATAAACACCGAGACTACCGATCCCTTGATATGTATATGCGTAGACGGAATTTCACGTGGGATTCGGAAGAGAAGAATTATAAGCCAGTAACAACACGTATTAAAAAGAGCGAAATAAAACAAGACGATATTCATAAAGGGAAAGCATCTCGAATCATCCAAGCGTTTAAGGATAACAGTGATGCCAAAACAATTGCACAAGAATACGGATTTGCAGATCATAGAGAATTAGCCGAGTATATGACAAACAGAGGTTACGAATGGCATCAAGATTTAGGTAATTACGTTCGTAAAACAGGAATTGAAAATATAGAGGAATTTCCAACTAAGCCTTCATCATCTAATGAAGGTGCAAATAATGAAAGTACGAAAGCCAGACCGTTACTAAAGAAAGACGATGAATTACTTGTTCTAGTGAAAACGCTATATGAAAAGATAGGAGTAGCAGAAGATCCAATTGTTGATCAAGTACCACGTTATTTAGTTTCTGGAATTGCCAAAACAAAATCGGTACAATTGAGTCATTTATTGCATCAACTATTGGAAGACTTCAGTTATGAAAAAAATATTACTCAACGTCAGATTCTCGAAACAGCTATAATTGATTTCTTCCGGAAGTATGGATACAAACATGAAGTTGATACTTTATTGAGTAGATAACTTTAGAAGGGAATGCTCCCTTCTAGATTACATAGAAAAATTGGTCGTAGAATAACCATTCTATGATAAGTCAGTTTAAAATAGCTTTATTATTGGTCGTAGAATTATTTAATCGCCTATTACGGATTGTTCGCATAATTATTTTATATATAGGAGGCCGCTATGCAGGACTATCTCAATCCCTTTGTCCATTATTTATATGAGGAAGCAAAGGACCATAAAACCATTACGTCTTATCGAACGACAACTGCCCATTTTTTAGAGTGGAAACAGCAGCGGGATGGAGAATATACAATAGAAGAAACTCGTCCAATTGACATTAAGGAATATTCAAGTTATTTAAAACATCAGTGTAAACGAAAGCCCGCTACAATCAATAAATATATTGCTGCCTTAAAGGTTTTCTTTGCTTTTTTATTAGCTGAAGGCACTATAAAAGATAACCCGATGACGCGGATTAAAATCGAAAAAGTGGATTTTTACAGCAGTACCGAACAAACAAAATGGCTAACTAAAGAAGAACAGAACCGCTTTTTTAGCTATGTAGAGTTGGAGCGCAATGAGTTTAAACGGCTACGCAATCTGGCAATTATTGATTTATTGCTGTATTCAGGACTTCGGGTTCATGAAGTTACTTCATTGGAAGTGAACGACATACAAGCCAAAGAAAGAGACTTTAAAGTCATCATACGTGAAGGGAAAGGAAATAAGTATGCGGCCGTATTGCTTGTCCAGAAACATACGCGCAATTTGCGTAAATGGTTAAAATATCGGAAAAGCCTAGAAAAGAAAGTACATAAAGATTCCTCTCAACTATTTGTTTCAGAACGATCCCCATTTTTATCTGAGAGGGGTATACAAAAGATGCTGGTAAAATACGCTCAGTTGGCCCACATGGAAAACATTACTCCCCACCGATTTCGCCATAGCTTTTGCAAGAACTTGGCTAATGCTGGAACACCTATTGAGATTATTAGGCGACTGGCCCGACACGAAAGTATTCAGACGACAGCCATATACGTGGAATCTTCACAGGAGGAACAGGTTGAAGCGTTGAGGAAGATGTAGAAAAGTGAGATTTCGGAGAAATACTATTCAATCAAATAAAGACACCAACGTTGTGAAGTGAACCAAAAATGTTAGACAACTTTATTATGCGACTTGTTGAACCTGAGTTCGGTATTCTACTGGACTCAGGTCATTTAATTTTTCCTTCATGCGAATATTATTGTAGTAAAAAATATAATCGTGTAGTTCTTCTATGAAGTGATTTATACTTTCAAATTCCTGTAGATATAGGAGTTCTGTCTTAAGTATGCCAAAGAAGTTCTCAATAACTGCATTATCGAGACAGTTTCCCTTTCGGGACATGCTTTGTATAATGTTTTTCTCCTTAAGCGTCTTCTGGTACTTACTCATCTGGTAATGCCATCCCTGGTCTGAGTGGAGGATTAACTCATCCTCTGGTTTTAAAACTTCCAAAGCCTGTTCAAGCATGTCACCTACTAAATTAAAAGAGGGACGAGATTGAACTGTATAAGTGATCACCTCACTGTTGTACAAATCAAGAATAGGAGATAGATAGAGTTTCTGTCCGAAAAGACTAAATTCGGTTACGTCCGTTACCCACTTCTCATTTGGTTTGTCAGCTTTGAAATTTCGATTAATAACGTTGGGGGCAACTTTTCCTGTACTTCCTCGATAGGATTTATATTTCTTCATACGAACCTGGCACTTGATTCCTATCTGATTCATTAGCTTGAGGACAGTCTTAGGGTCAAGAACAAAGCCTCTTTTCTCCAACACCTTTTTTATATTCCGGTGGCCATAACGGCCCTTATGTTGATGAAAAATTTCTATTATTGCTTCTTTTGCCTTTGCGTATTTATCTGGGCGGTCTTTGTGCTTAGTCCAGTAATAGTAAGTGCTTCTTGGAATGCCTGCAACTTTAATTAAATCAGCGACTTTATATTCATTCCTTAGTTCAAAAATTACTTGCGCTTTGAGTTTCGTGGTAATTTTTCCTGTTCCCGAACCAAGGCATTCAACTTTTTTAAATAAGCATTCTCCATCCGTAAACGTTCAACTTCTTGGATAAGCGATTCATTCGTTTGATCGGTCAACTTATTCTTTTTTCTCTCTTTAGCCATGGCAGGTCGCCCCTTTTTCTTTGGTAATAGGGCGTCCATTCCTCCTGTTTCAAAGGCTTTCCTCCAGACAAGGATGGTGGAGGGATCGAGTATTTTAAACTTCGCTGCAGCCTCATTTAGAGATATCCAATGGTCGTCCATATATTTGAGTACCTCCATTTTATACGCAGCCGAATAGTTTGTATAACTTTTTCTTAAAGAATCTTCTCCATGTGACTGATATAATTTGAACCACTTCTGAATTGGTTTATGACCAGTATCCAGCTGTTTCCCGATATCCCGAAATGATAATATTCCCTTTTCATATTCCTTTACTGCCCATAATTTATCCTCAAACGTAAATTTGGCCATATAAAAACTGCACCTCCATTGTTAGTTTTGTGTCTAACAATTTCGGTGCAGTTCAGTGGCGGTGTCTTTTTAGTGCATTTACAAATTAAGGTTGTAAATTTCATAAGTAATCCTTTGTTTTACTTTTCAGCTAATACATATCCATTATTATATGTATAAACACCAGTTTGAAAACCGGAGTCTGCTGCAGTTTTTGCACCTGCGGAAAAACAATCAGCTATTTTTTGAGAGGAAAAGGACTTTAAGGCATCCTCCATCATACGTTTATGTAATTCCTCCATTAATAAACTGATTTCCTTTTGGAATTTAACATCAGCTGTTCCTGCTTGTGTTTGGTGACCTAGCGAAACTCCATTTATGAAATATTGAAAACCATAATCCTCTATAAATCTTTCCATAAAAGCACTGTTTTTAATATGTTCAGCATTAGAAAGTCTGGCATGGTGCCGGATTGCGTTACCAATCGTATATAATATTTGTTCAAGTGCTTTTTCATATTGTCCCTTAACTAAGTCCTCAACAGCCTTTGCTTCCTTTGGATATAGCTGCTTAGTTGTGGCATAAGCAACCTCTTTTTTGGCTCTAACAATTTCGTCTTCTTTGGATCCGAATAATATGGTAGTAAATCTACTTAAAAAACCCATTGTAATCCCCCTGTATTCGCTGTTTTGCACTTTTAATCTTCTATTCCTTTCAAATCCACTATTGTTTGATAATCGAATAGGATAGATATAAGGTTATTCAGCTATTTTTGTAATTTTACCAATAAGTGTATATTATATCTATCGACCAAAAGATGGGTAGGTTTAGGAATAAGGTTCTATGGGGGATAGTATCTAGTACTGAACGATACTATCCCCCATTTTTTAAAAATACCATTTATTAAGAAATTTTCTCATTATTACTTAGCCAACTAGAAATAGTCGATTGACTTCTTCCGAGCATTGCTCCTATGGCCTTTTGTGTGAATCCTTCGTCTTTTAATAATAATGCCTTTCTTTTTAATTCACTGAGCTGCCATTCGCTTTTATTAGCGCAAAAGGGGCATCCAGTAGCTCCATTCTTAGAATTAAGAAAATTTTTTACTACAACGAAAACATATTGATCCCACTGATTCCCACAGTCTCGACAAACAAATGTTCTTTTAATATCCTGTTCGGTAGTTGTAATAACATCAGCCAATTCAGCCCTTATATCCTGTCTAAGTTGATTGAATATAATATTTAATTTGGGATCGTCTTTAAGTAATTTCTTAAAAGAATCACTGGATTGTTCAAAGATAATATTTTCATCTTTTAATACATCTACATTTTTCATTTCCTGTTCAATTAATTTTTTAACTTTATTAAACGCCTTAACCTCAATACTTAATGACGACAACCATTCAATAAATTTGTCCAATAATTTAGGAATTACCTCGTTAAGTTCACCCTTGTCATTACTATTACGTTGAATAATATTGTTGAAATTCTCTAAGGTTATATTTGCTAATTTTGCATCTCTAACTCGCACTATATAAATATTATTGTTGGCGGCATATGTATTTTTATCTATGTCGTTTAGTATTCTGTTTATATGTTGAGGACCATCGTATTCAATTGCGAAAAGATAAATATTATTATTAATCCTTAGCTGTATAAAAATATCAAATTCATGGTTACGGTAATACTTATATTTATTGGTAACCTCAATATAAGAGAATTTTGATAGACATCGGGTAAAAGACAAAAAAATCGATTGTTCAGGGAAAGAGCTGCTTTTGGAAATTTTATGCTTTAAACACTTAGATGAGTTTTTAACAATGTTATTAACAGTTGTAGGGGATTCAGTCGTTTTTTGACATACTGAACACTTGAAATACCACTTACGATGATATAAGTTTTCATCATTGGCGGGTATTTTAAATATACTGACCTTATTTTTTTCTTCGTCCCACAAATCAACGATTTTCGGGTGTTTTTCTCCTATTGAAAAGCATTTTCTTTTACAAAATTCCTTAAAGGATTTTCCTTCCCTTAATCCATTTAATACCCAACGGAACTCACTATATGTTGTTTCTTGATAACAAATCGGACATATAAAAGTAATTGAATTTTTACGGGATTTTATCTGGCTGAGTGGCTTACTATTATTAACTGAATATAGTGTTGCTAAGGCAGAATAGTTGGTTTTTGAATCAATTAGCAGTCTGCAAATCCGGCAACAAAGCTTTTCATCTTGATTGTTTTTGATTCTCTTTTTTAGCTCATATAAGCTGATTTTCTCAGGATGACCACAAATGGGCATAATAAAATAAAGATATTTTTTTGTCAGTGATAAGGAAAACTGATCGGGATTTGTTTTAACAATGTGATCTATATCGTGTAAATGCGTTTTGAATCCATATTTGTTAATATGTTGAGGGTAAATGTAATATTTTTCTAAAGAAGAGTAATTAATATTAAGCATCTACATTAACACTACTTTCCAAAATATTTAGGTGTATTTTGTGTAGTGATATGTAGGATATGTATATAGGATTCGAATTTTTAACTTGAAACGATCAGAATACCGGTGAATTGGTAGCTTAATTACTATCACGTAAGAGATAATAGGAATTATAAAGAGGTAATAAAAAACATACATCAGGAGAGCATTAGTACCATTGAGGAAAAAATGTAGTTTTCTGCCCTTTTTTGACTGTTTTTGTTTTAATGAAGGATAATGAAAGGGTAATGCTTAATATATAATTATAAATAATGAGGCAAAATATGCGTTTTAAGATAAAAACTTATTCAAGAAGGAAGGAGGTAAAGAGCATGGGATTTTCGAAATATGATTCAAAATTAACATTAGAGTTTTTATTAGAAACAAACGAAAACCAGTTTTATGATAGAAAGTCCGCAAGTATAAAAATACCAAAGCTTGCAGAAGCAATTGTAGGTTTTGCTAATGCAGATGGGGGATTAATCGCAGTAGGTATTGATGATAGAAAGATTCAAGGGGTGCTTTCACAGGGGAATACAAAAGTAAATGATCTTATTCAATGTGGGTTTGAAAAGTGTTTTCCTTCTGTAAACTTTAAACATGAAAAAATTGAAGTTATAAAAGATAATGGGAAAAGAGATGAAATAATATTAATACATATAGAACCAAGCATAGATACAGTTCATAAAACTGAAGCAGATGAGGTTTTTCTAAGGGTCGGAGACGAAACCAAAAAACTTAGTTTTGACCAAAGGGTAGATTTAGAATATGACAAAGGTAGTCGTCTGTATGAAGATCAGATTATTGAAAACTGTGCTTTAGATAATCTTGATAAGGAAGTATTAGAGAATTATAAAGACACCCTTGATTTTAAAGGGTCAATTGAGGAACTTCTTCTAGCAAGAGGATTTTTACGTAATATAAATGGAGAACTAAAGTTAACAGTTGCTGGGGTCCTAATGTTTGCAAAGTATCCAACTGCATATGTTCCAAGTGCAAAATTAAGGTTTTTCCGTTATGACGGAATAAAGGCTGAAGTAGGCACATCAATGAATATTTCAAAACAAAAATTGTTTGAAGCACCTATTCCTAAATTAATTGATGAATCAAAGGAATTTATTGATACACAATTGAGGGAGTTTACTGCATTAGATAAAAATGTAGGTAAATTTATTACTGTCCCAGAATATCCTCCATTTGCATGGCAAGAAGGTGTTATTAATGCTATTACACATCGAGCCTACAACATTCATGGTGATGATATTAAAGTATTTATGTTTGACGACAGGTTAGAAATCCACAGTCCCGGTCAACTTCCGAACATAGTAAGTGTTGAAAACATTAAATACACAAGATATTCAAGAAACCCAAAGATTGCTCGTGCTTTATCTGAACTTGGCTGGGTACGAGAATTAAATGAAGGTGTAAAGAGGATTTATAGTGACATGGAGCAATTTTTCCTAGATCCGCCAATTTATAAGGAAACAAATTCTTCAGTGATTCTTACATTAAAAAACAACATAATAATGAGAAGGCAGCGAAGAGAAGAGAGAATTTCTTCAATCATCAATAGAAGTTGGAAAACTTTAACGGATGATGAAAAAACAGCTTTGGAAATCGCTTATGGAAAAGATAAATTAAAAACCAAACAACTTGCTGAGGCGTTAGGAAAAAGCCCTCAATATGCACGTAAAATTCTTAAAAAATTAGAGGAAAAAAAGTTCGTAAAAAAAATAGCTTCATCTGAAAAGGACCCAAATTTACATTATATATTGAATAGTGGAGAAGAATCCTCTGATTAGAACCTTGCAATCATTTGTAGGGTTCTTTATTTTTTAAAAATTCTTTTGAGTATGTATGTAATGGTTATTAAGAGAGGGCTAAGTTAATTCATATATAAAGTGATTAGCATGAGGCGAACTAGTAGGAGCTTGACGCGAATTAGTGGAAGCTTGACCCGAACTGAATTAGTTATGGACAGTGGATTAGCATCTGACAGGACCTGTACAAGCATGACGTGGGATGGAATAAGCTTGACGCGAAGAGGGTGTAACATGACGCGAACTAGTGGAAGCTTGACCCGAACTGAATTATTTATGAACAGGGGCTTAGCATCTTACAGGAGTTGTACGAGCATGACGTGGGATGGAATAAGCTTGACGCGAAGAGGGTGTAACATGACGCGAACTAGTGAAAGCTTGACCCAACTGCACCAGTAATATAGGGGCTTAGCATCTGACAAGTCCTGTACGAGCATGGCGTGGGATAGAATAAGCTTGACGCGAAGAATATGCAACATGACGCGAACTAGTGGAAGCTTGACGCGAATAGGGTGCAACTTGACGCAAGGAAGCGGTAGTTTGACATAAATTGCATCAGTATAACAGGAACTTAGTTCTGGCATGATATACATACACTAAAATCAAGTGGAGTAGGGATAAACATTATGCATTTTGAATGGCCTATTTTAAAAAAAGGTTTAAAGGTGAAGGACAGTAATAGTTTTTGTCTACAAATAAAGAGGGAAAACAACCTTTTATTTTACTTACTTACAATTATAATTATTTTCATAGGTCGAATGAGCTTAGATAATTTATTAACTCAGCAAAAAATCAGGTGTAGCAACGCCTAGAGCCAAATGAAAAATACGCCTGTAAAAAAATGTAATGTTCATGGTGTGTAAGTGCGATTGCTAATACAGTTGTAGAACTTTCACTTGAAGAAGCTGTTGAATCAGTAAGCAAAGATGTATTCTCTATCAAAGATGCTGCTGGTACAGTTCTGGAAGTTAAAGAAGCTAAACTTTCTGCAGATGGTGAAACTGTTGAATTAAAAACAGCTGCTCAAACTCCTGCTGCAGTTTACACTTTAACTGTTGATGGAAAAGAATTTAAGTTTGTTGGTATGGTAGCTGATTCTGTAAACCCAGAATTAACTTCTGCTGTAGCAACTAAGAACAACAAAATTGCTCTTACATTCAGCGAAGATGTAAATGCAACTGCATTGAACATTGCTAACTACTCTATCGAAGGACTTCAAGTTCTTTCTGCTGAGTACAAAAAAGATGCTGATGGAAATAGCATTAAAAATGAAGTGATCCTTACTACAGCAGCACAAACAGAAGGTACTATCTATAAGCTAATTGCTACTAACGTTCAAGACTTGAACGGAAATGTAGTAGATTCTGCTAAAGACGAAGCATTATTTGGTGGAATTGCGAAAGATACTGTTAAACCTCGTGTTGGTCACGCAGTAGCAGTTTCAAATATCCACGTTGAAGTTAAATTCAACGAAGAAGTATCAGAACTTTCTGCTGAGAATGTTGCTAACTACAGCATTCCAGGACTAACTGTTGTATCTGCTGAACTTGATGCAGATGATAAGACAAAAGTTACACTTAAAACTTCAGCACAAACAGAAGGTACTATCTATAAGTTAACTGTAACAAATGTTACTGATGAAGATGGTAACACTGTTGACACTGATTATGACGAAGCACAATTCGGTGGTATTGCTGCTGATACTTCTAAACCTGAACTTTTAGGTGCTGTAGCAACAACAAACACAAAAGTATCTTTAACTTTCAATGAAAAGTTAGATAAAGCAGTAGCTGAAAATGTAGCAAACTATTCAATTCCAGGATTGACAGTAACTGCTGCGAAATTGAACACTGCTGGAACTGGCGTTACATTAACTACAACTGCACAAACAGAAGGAACTATTTACAAATTGTCTGTTGCTAACGTAACTGATGTATTCGGAAACGTTATCGACTCTTCTAAGGATGAGTTCCAATTTGGTGGCCTAAGCGCAGATACAACAAAACCAACTCTAGTTTCTGCAACATCTGGAAATGCAGGTAAATCAGTATCTATCGTATTCAGCGAAAAGTTAGATGCTAAAACTGCAAATATGCCTCAAAACTACAATCTTGGTACCGAATTAGGATATGCATTGAAAGCTGAGTTACAAGCTGACGGTGTTACTGTAGTGCTTACAACTAAACAACAAAACGCAAAGGTTTACACAGTTGATGTAACTGGCGTTACAGATCAATCTGGAAATGCAATCAGCGAAGATGCTGATGAAATCAAATTTGCAGGTCAAGGATCAACTGATACAACTGCTCCACGAGTTACTTCTGCTGTAGCAGTAAACAAGAATACAGTTCGTGTTACATTTAACGAGCAAGTTTCTACAACTGGATTAGCAGCTAGTGATTTCACATTAACTACTGCAGCTGGTGGTGCGGTTGCTGGTATGACTAACCCAACTGCTGTAAAGCGTACTGCAGATAAGATGTCAGTCCTTCTACAGTGGGATGATGCGGAGTCATTCACTTCAGGTACTATTTACAAGATTGTTGTTGCTGGTGTCAATGACTTAGCTGGTGTATCTGTCGATGCTAACTACGATGAAGTACAATTTGCTGGTTCTTCTGCTGCGAATGCTGCTCCTGAAGCTTCAGCTGCTGTTGCAATCAACAATAAAACTATTAAAGTTAACTTCAGTGAAGCAGTTAAACTAGAGGACTATGCAGGTGCTAACGACTTTGTTGTTGCAAATGATCTAGTAATTGAAGATGCTGACGGAAATGCAGTAGATGTTTCTGACGCAACTTTTGAACTATCTGAAGACGGAAGAACTTTAACTGTATACCTTCAAACAGGCGCTGTCACATCTGGTGAGATTTATTCATTAGAATTACAAGCTGGCATCTATGATGAGCTTGGTGTTGCTACATTAAACTACAACAAAACAGTTTCATTTGCTGGTGTAGGAAGCACAACAACAGCTCCAAAAGTAAATGCGGTAGTGGCAACTAACCAAGATACTTTGGAAGTTACTTTCGATAAGAAAGTTCAAACTCTTGATGTTGCAGACTTTGCAGTTGACTTAACTGCTGACAGAGCACCGGTATCTGTTGAACTTGATGCAACTGGAACAAAGGCAACTTTCTTCTTTGATTCATCAGATGCAGCTACACAAAAATTTGTAGCAGGAACTGTATATACATTGGTTGTTGCTGATGATGCTTTAGTAAATATGAACGGTGTTGCATCTGATGCGATCACAGCTCAATTTGCTGGAACTTCAAAAACAAATGCTGCACCATCATTATTAGATGCTCGTTATGTAACTGCAGATGGTACAATCGAAATTACATTTAGCGAAGCTCTAAACTTAGATATTGATGGAGACGGCACTGCTAGTGATGCTGACGACTTAGCTGCATTAGCATTAGGTTGGAGCATTGCTGATAGTGACACTGATCTTGCAGATGTTGACCCAACTGTTGATAGTGTAGCTATTAAAACTGGTACTGACAACGTTCTTGTACTAACTCTAGATATGACTGGTGCAGATCTAGATAGCGGACTAACTACTATCACATACGATGCTTCAGCTGGAAGCGTTGAGGATCTAAACCTTAAAGCAATTGCTGAAGATACTACTATTCAATTTGTTAAGTAATCAAAAATTACTTGAAATTCTGGTCTTACCCTTATAGGGTTAGATAACCTGAGCTGCCCTTCGGATAAACTGAGGGGCAGCTTTTTTGTGTGGTAACCGGGGATAGTTCTCAAAAATTTTGGGGAATCGATGAAGTGATCCTTTTAGTTGACGTGATTACTTTTACTAGGATTTTAAGAGCATGGGGACGTACCTTTTGCTTCTTTTGGGTTACGAAATTTGTGTAAAAAGGACGACTTCTGCTTTCTTTATAAAGTAAAGTAGTTTGCTGATGGCCAGGGAGGACATCGGGACGGTTCTCGCGTCTCATAGTAATATGGAGTAATTCTATGAGGAAGGGAGGCGGATGTAATAAGTAGTGTTGGTGCAGCCGCTGTCCACTTATCAACAACCAAAGAATAATTATTAGGAAGAAGGTGAAAAAAGGTGGTATTAGTTAAAGGTTTTGTTGATTATATGATAAATTCATTAACTATATTTAAGATCTTATTATCCATCGATTTCCCTGGTAAAATTCTATTTGATTATCCTGACCAGTATTAAATTCCTACTTCTAAAGGATTTAAAATCAGGATGGATTGATGGGTAAATGGTATAATATACCCTTAAAAATAATAATTATTCCTGAATATTTATTTAGTTTTAATACAAACACTAGCATACGAAACCACCCTATTAATTGAGTGGATTCGTATGCTTTTTTTATGGTGTGAATGTAAAAAGAGCACCAGGTTTTTAATCTATGGAGTAAGGAGGTGGCAAAAATGATAAGAAAGCATATCGTCATTATGCCGGGATTGTATAATCTTCGGTACATGGAGACGAAAGAAACAGAACATAATGAACAGCATAGAATAGCTCAGATAAAAATTAACTAGTACGTGCATGTTCAATTTTTTCTTTACTGTTTATGGTTAAACGGAAAGTGCAAGTCATTTGTAATAGGGAAAACAAAAAAGAATCAGTTGCCAATTTAACCAATAAATTATCTTAACCATATATGGTTACATGTCGGTACTCGTCACACTGACAATAGGTAATAAGCGAAAACAAGTTGATTCTTATATCTTGGACAAATTTTTAGAAAACTAGAACACTTAGTCCAAATAAAAGTAGAACAAAGTAAGGCGAGAAAGGTCAAATTTGAGACTCTTCTAGTCTTTTTTTTATTTTAAAGTAACGGAATATTAGGAAAAATATTGAGGGTAAAAAGGGGGGGCGATGAGTTATTAAGAATTTTTTTAAAAAATTATTGAGTTGTCAAAGAACAAGGAAGGTTGTTAGCACCTTGAAACAAATTCAATAGCAGAATCAATGGTTAAGTCCTTCTTAAATACATGATGCCATTTTAGCATTCGCTTGACCGTATTCTTTTTCACGTTTTGGATTAACTCTATAAAGACGAAGAACTCATCCGCATGTTTTTCGAATGCTTTTTCGTAGATTACTTTTAACCATTTTGGCATTTGCCTTTTTTCTCTTGATTGGTCAAAACCGTCTGATTTATGCTGCAACTTACTGAGGATATTCCATACCCGATATTTCTTATGGTTCTTTCCATAGCATCGTGAATATTTAGCTAAGACTTGTTTCCCATCTGACGTAACAAGTCTGACTATACGATCTGTATATCGGACGATTACTTTCTCACTTTTGTATTCCTCTGGGGCAGAGTAGTAGTTACCATCAAATGCAACTAGCGTATTATTTCTTACACATTTTATTTCTTCTTGGAAATAAGCCATATGTTTCTTTGGAACAGGCGATTTATACCGATTTTCGTGTGTAAGTAGATTGATAATCCTATCACTCTTTTCGTGATGTTTCTTTCCATTTAAAAGATTGAAGATTTTATGTATTTCTTCTTGTAATTTGTTAAGAGACACAAAATCTGCTTGATAAGCAAATAAGTGCGTTTTTAAAGTTTTGACTGCATTTTCTACAGTTCCCTTCTGATTAGGGCGGTATGGGGTGCATAGTCGCACTTCCAAATTGTAATGATGTTCAAGTTGTTGAAATAATGCAGTGAGTTGTGGTTGTTGATCGCGATACTTTTTATGATGGGCCGCAATTTTCATATTATCAATCAGAAGAACAGGATAGACTCCACCGATGTGTTTGGTAAAAGCAATAAATGCTTCTACAAAGTTACGTCCATTCATTCTTTCTGTTACATGCACATAGCGATAGTTGCTATAAGGAAAAGCAAACACAGCAAAGCATACTGTACGACTCCTACCGTTGATCTTTATCTTTTTTGTCCCCCAGTCAAACTGAACCATATGGCCAGCCTCATGAAAGATATCTAGATAACTTTCTTTTAGTCGATTTCGTTCTAACCGAATCCATTCCTTTGCTTTTGTCTTTTTAATAGGAAATCCATCATCAAGCAATTTTTCATGTAATTGATCAACTGTGAACTTGTTCCTTTTGGTTTCAACTGCTAGAAAATAACGAATGCGTTGCCTAGTCAACTCTTCAATTGGCTCATATCTGGATTTACGCTTTGACGAGGTAAGCTTTGTAGACCCTGTTTCTTTGAATAACTGAACACGATGATTAACAGATGCCAAGCAAACATCTACTTTTGCAGCAATAGCTCGCTGAGAGTGACCTGCCAGAATGAGATCAAGAATTTGTGATTCTTTCGTACGTGATAATGCCATTTATACCATCTCCATCTACTAATTTATGAAACTAGTAAATAAGTTATAGTATATGGAATGTATTGGCAAGTAAGTGTGATTTTTCTTTATCTATTAGTGGCTAATTGTTGAATGGGTGCAAGGGGACGTACTTTCAGGTTACGAAATTTGTGGAAAACGGATGATTGCTGTTTTGCTTTACTAAAGTGAAATAGTTTGAAGCAAAGTACGTTTGGTTACGTTTGCTGCTCATCGAATTTATTGTTCTGTCACGACACAGGGACTAATCCCGTAAGCAAAGGGACGGTTCTTGTGCTCACTTCTCACGGTCTGGAGAGCAGAAAAAGTAAGCAGGAGACCGTCCCTATGCTACTGATACAAAAGAACAACTTTTAAAACAAATGGAAATGATATTATAATAGTAATAGGAGGTGGAAAAAATTGCATAAGATAAAATACTACATATCTATTATGCTTTTATTATCTTTTTTACTTGTAAGTATTCCAGGTCAAATAACACAGGCAGCTTCTTTTTCAGATATGAAAGCTGGCCAAACTTTTTACCAGGAAGTCTCTTATTTAGTTGAAGAAAATATCATTAGTGGGTACGCTGATGGTTCTTTTCGTCCAACTGAAAAAGTAACAAGAGCAGCAGCGGCTACGATGATCGGTCGTGCTCTGAATCTAGATGGCACTCAAAGAAAAGGGTCATTCAAGGATGTTCCAAAGGAAAGTTATGCTTCGGGGTATATTGATTCTGCGGTTAGCAAAGGAATAATAAGAGGTTTTACTGATGGAACGTTCCGTCCAAATGAAGAGGTAACTCGCGGTCAAATGGCTATCTTTATCGATAGAGCTTTTGCTCTTACAGAAAAGAAAAACGTGCAATTTTCCGATGTTTCTTCCAGTATTGCTGCATATTCATCAATCCAGAAGATTGTGGCTGCAGGGATTACTCAGGGCTATAGTGATTGGACATTCCGTCCCAATAAGGAACTATCAAGAGCAGAATTCTCAGCATTTTTGGCTAGAGCACTTAATCCGGATTTTAAAGTTACGATACCAAATGTAGATCCAATTGAAATTAACTACAGTATTTCAAATGGAAAAGTAGAATCTAATTATCATAATGGTAAGCTTTTTGTTTTAAAAACAGGTCAAAAAATTGAACTAAATAAATTAAATAATGGTTCGGACCGTATTTTAATCAATGGTGTAATCCTTGAATATGAAGATGAAAACACGATTGTCCCAATTAAGAATGGCGTAGGGTATATTAAAATTATCCCTAATGGCTATGATTGGGAGGAAGCATATAATTATGAAATATTAGTAGGTGCACAAGAAGATATTACGAAGTCCGTATTGAATAAACACTTCATCGAACTTGCAAGTGAAGGATATTTAAATGGCTGTGAATTTTCAGTTGACGATGTAAGAGTTGAAAATGTTATGAATCACTATGGAACTCCTACAAAGTGGGAAGGTTATTATGATGGAGGATACGGTAGACAATATAACTCTTGTATCTACTTTGGTGGAGATGAGCGTTCTAGCTCTCCAATCGGAACCATTGATATGGCTGGTAGTAAAATAGATAAAACTCCTGCTCAAATCAAACAAATAATCGGTCGTCCCTCCAGTGAAGAATATAGTGAAATGGATGGTTCATGGATTATGTATTATGACTTGGATGGATATAGTTTAATTTTCTCTTTTGCAACTCCAAATTCTAAGTTAGATTCCTTAAGGTATAAAGACCTTAATAATAATTAAATTAATCAATCAGAGGGACGGTTCTAGTGCTCACTTCTCATTGCGCTAACACGCAAAAAACGAGCAGGAGAACCGTCCCTCTGCTCATTATGCTTATTCAATTAAATCCGCAACTAGGATATACCGCTCTGGAGCATCACCAATGAAATCAAATGGATAACAGGTGGTAACGGTCAGGGTGGCGCGAGGTTTTGGGACGATTACTGTCCTGTCATCCGCATCAACAATGCGGACTTTTCTGACCTTGTACGTAAATTCTCCTGCTTCTGTTGAGACAACGAGCAAATCCCCCTTGCCAACTTTGCCAAGCTGGCGAAAAACAGTATCACGGTGACCGGATAGAACAGAGTTGTCCTTCTCGCCTGGAAGCACGCTGCCGGCGAAGTGCCCTACTCCCTTTTCGAGCTCATCTTCATCTGTGCCATGATAGATTGGCAAATTGGCGTTGAGTTTAGGAATGGTCAGGTTACCGATCATTTCTCCTTTTTCAGGCCTTACGGAATAGAGGCTGGCAGAATTCTCTTGCGTTTTTCTATCTGCCGTCTGAGCAGTCTTATTGGCAAGGACGACCTCTGTTTGGGGTTCGCTAGTTTTAAAAAGCCAATAGCCCTTCATAAATTTATAAGCGTTTGTTCCGCTGAACCAGAAACCGAATGTGATTATGACAACGGATAAGGAAAGAAGAACCAGCTTTCCGGTTCTTCTCTCTTTCATATATTTAAACACGTTTAGCTTTCACTTTCCTGAATACAATAGCTCCTAAAAGAATCATAGCTAATCCAGCCATTGTATTTTGCGGGTAATCTGAAGCGGTGTTTGGAAGTTTGCCGCCCTTGACAGTTTTAGCAGGTGCTTTGGCCGCAGGGGATTTCTCTTCAGCTTTTTTCATTTCTTCCGCAGCATTTTTGACTCCTTCAGCTGCCTCAGTTGTATCTGCCAGATTTTCTCCGGTTTCTTCAATGAATTCAGAACCGAACATTTCCTTTGTGATAACCATATCAGCTAAAAGGTCACCATTAGTAGAAAGGATTTTTATCATTAAGTCCGCTCCATTAGTAGAATCCATTTGCATCAGGGAAGCAAATGAAACAGAAGACTCAACGCCATCCTTAATTAAGTAGTATTCTACGTTCAAATCCAATAGAGTAAGCATGCCATCCCAAATTTCTATAAATTCGGCAATGTCTTCAGCTGAAAGATCAGTTGCACTGTCAAACTCAGGGAAATCCATTAATCTTGCACCGTATTCCTCCAACCCTGTGAAAAATTGTTCAGGATCGAGGTCAGGATTTTCCATGATCGCAATCACATGATTGCCAAGGTTATTAGCTTCGGCCAGCGATAGACCAAAAGAATCCAAAGTGTTGATCAAATCATCCTTGGATTCCATGAAGTAGTGTTCTGCTACTGCAAATTCAAGGTCTTCGATATATTCATAGTTTTCGATTGAATCATCATAGGAATTCAGGAAAGCTTCCAATTCTTCAATCGATACAAATTCATAATCTTCAAGAAGCGTTTGCAGGTTTTCGTCAGTAATAGGAGTCAATTCTTCAGTATACAGCCATTCTGATACACTGAAATATAAATCATCGTAAAAAACGAATTGTTCCAATGTTGCTCCATTTTCCTCAAGCAACTGGTTGAATTCTTCCTCAGTCATGTCAAAATCAGCAAGCAATTCCTGGAGATTTTCTTCATCAAGTAAAGCTCCCAGGTAGTCTGTCAACTCTTCAAGAGTTTCAAACTCTTCCAAAGAGTAATCATGCCAGTCACTCATATAGGCAATGAACTCCTCCTCAGACATACCGATTTCCTGGATGAAATTTTGGAACTCTTGATCCTGTGGATCAACCGCCGCAAAAGCTGCAAATGGCACCAGTCCCAACGTCAAAGTAAAAGCCAAAATAAAAGATAAAACACGCTTCAAGTACTTCTTCCTCCTACAATTCATATACATTACAGAAGAATTATATATCCATTCAGAAAAAACAGATAGTGGATATTAATGGGATATAGCAAAGGTGAGCAGAGGGACGGTTCTTGTGCTTGTTTCTCACTGGCCAGACACCAAAAAAGTGAGCAGGAGAACCGTCCCCGTGCTTGATTTTTTTGGTATAATTTGTCTTAAGTTATTTTGCCTTTAGGGGTGGTTTATATGGAATTAGAAAATCAAATTACAGAGTCAGAGAAAGTAAGGGCTTTTATAGGTAAGAAAGCAGACGTTTATTTCAAGAAGTGGGGCTATACTGGTGGCAGTGTAGACTTGTCGGCTCAACCTGGAAAGAAGTTCTCCTGGAACTGGGCCGCGGCTCTATTTAGTGGTGCATGGCTGGGTTATCGAAAGATGTACAAGGAAGCTATCATTTATCTTTTGGTATTATTGACAGTTTCTTCACTTCTAGGGGTTGTCAATGAGTTTACTGTATTAGATGTAGGCGTGTTTGTGCTAATGGGGTTTCTTGGTAACAGGCTTTACTTTAACAAGGTTAAAAGAGAGGTAAGCAAAGTTGGATCTGATAATAACGCTCTTGAAAAGTTATCAGCCACAGGAGGTACAACGTGGCTTGGCGCCTTTGGTATTGCAGTTTTAGGTGGTTTCATGGGTATGATTTTTGTAGCGATTTTTAATTGGTAGAGCAGAGGGACGGTTCTTGTGCTTGAATAATGTGTAAAGAGGTTGAAACAGGGAAAAACCTGTGTTTCAACCTTTTTAGCATGTGTAAAAAAGGGCTTCATCCTTAATCTACAAAAAATCACGAGAATTTCTCTCCTGCTCCCTCTATGGGTAAAATTGGTCATATATGAAATTAGAGGTATGTAGGGTATTAATCAT
Organism: Bacillus sp. ISL-41; assembly: GCF_018613235.1. Classification (GTDB taxonomy): domain Bacteria; phylum Bacillota; class Bacilli; order Bacillales; family Cytobacillaceae; genus Mesobacillus. The sequence goes on along the minus strand of NZ_JAGGQP010000012.1, from coordinate 54,571 downwards.
ATGCTAGAATATAAGCCATAAGTCCTATTGGAAAATAAAAAATTCATAAGGGGAGTGAATAACTTGAAAAGAGCGTTACTCATTTTTGCGTTGCTTTTATCGGTAAGCGGGATGACACCAGCCTATGCAATTGGAAATTCAACAGTGGCAGCTGCAAATACAGTCGTTTCATTTTCAGATCTCAAAGGCCATTGGGCTCAACATGAAATCGAGAGTCTAGTAAGCACAGGGGCAATTGGTGGTTATGCTGATGGAACGTTTAGGCCACAGGAAACGGTTACTAGAGCTCAGTTCAGCAAAATCCTGGCTGGTGTGATGGAAGTGCAATCTAACAATCTAGCTTTCTCTAACATGAAGGGCCATTGGGCTGCTCCGTTTGTGAACGGGTTAGAAGATAAGGGAGTGATTATTCCGACGGACTATCCATCAGGATATAACCCGAATGAAGTGATCACCCGTCTGGAAATGTCCAAGATGATTGCAAGAGGTTTAGCCAGTGAAAACGAAAGCTGGAATTCTGCATTAACTGGACTTAAAAACCTGGACTACATAAAAGTTTCATTCACGGATAAACACAAGTTGATTAAACGCGACATGCCGTTAATTGCCTTAGTGGATAGTTCTGGTATTGTTCGCGGTCGTGCAGACGGTTCATATGATCCTTCTGGGCGTGCCACCAGAGCTGAGGCAGCCGTTATGTTAAGTCGTTTTCTTAATGCGAAAGGGAAGAACTTTGATACGTCTCAACTTGTAAATCAATACAAAGGTGCAAAGCCGATTCATGAATACACTAGAGAAGAATTAGAAAAATGGGTAGATAAAGATGCAGATTTAAAACGATTAAGCAACTATCCGGTTAAGCATGAATTGTTCCCTACTTTAGCAGAGAGTCATGACTGGATGATGCATATTGGTTCGCCCTATGTAGATAAAACTCAGTCGTATACTAAATATTATCTCAATGTTGCAAAGGGGTTTATGGCAACCTACAACAACCGTAACTACAAAACAATCGGGGATGCATGGAAAAAAGAAGTTCGTTACTATTTCCGCGGTTATGAGTACAATGGAGTGTTTTATTCGGTTGATGAATCCGCTCAATTAGTCAACAAGTTGGTCCAGGACACTAAAAACAACCAGATTATCTCCGAGAGTTTTTTTGTGACAGATGTTTCAATGATGCATAATGCACTACATGAAAGTGGTTATAATCTACCAAGAGTAAGAGGGACAGAATATATCCGTTTTACATCAGGTGTAAAACTGCCAAAGGGAGTAGTATTGAATAAATGGTATAAGCGGGATGTTGATGTGCAGCATTATCAACCTCTGACTAGCAATAGGGTTCCGTATGAAACGGCGAATGATCCTATCGAAGGGATTTTCCCTATCACGTCTTATGCCGAATTGAAGAAATAGAAACTTGCAAACTAAAATAGTTTTTAGGAAGAAAGTTAGAGGGGATAATTATGAAAAGATTTATTTCCATTATTACAAGTATCGCTATTCTGGGCAGCATTTTGATTAGTCCGATGGAAACGCAAGAAAATGTAGGACGAACAATATGGCATTTTTAGTATTCTTAATGATAATCGCCTTCTTCTTCGGTGATAATAGAGGAATGGGAAAGGCAATAAAAGACCTCTTTGTAGTAGCTCTAATTTTTGGTGCCATCGCATTAGTTGAAAGTTCTTTTTACTGGTTAATGATGCAGTTGGGCGTAGCTGAACCGCAGAATATCATACTGATGATGATTAAAGGAATCTTTTTCTTTTCAACTTGGGATTTGATATTTGGGGTGATGGACTACAACTATGTATGGAAGTTCTTCATTTTTGGTGTCTCAATCCTGATGGTTCCCATTTTGCTAATGGTTTTTGGTGCGATGATTGCAGGATGGTTGTCTTCTATCAAGGTTTTAAGTGAAAGTGCTTTAGACAAAATTTATAAGTACGGAAGAATACCTGCTATGGTCTTTGTTGGTGCTAATGGTGTCGTGTTAATGGTTCGCACTGTATACTCATTCTTAATGATACTTTATTACTGGTAGTAGTAAGAAAATAAATCTCTGGCGTATTATCGTTCAGAGGTTTTTTTGCTTGTTGCATATCTACTTACATAATTCTCCTTTAACTATTCGTATAATATAATTTTTCCTCCCCTTCGCGTATATCTCATAAAAGATATGCTTTTCTCATACTGATAAGGGGGCTAGTATGAGCAGATTTCGTATTGCGATTTACGCTATTCATTAAGGTAGGTACAACAGCAAAGAAAGAATAGCTTCCAAAAAATAAAGCTCTTTCTTTTTCTCAGGCACCTATTATGGACCGGATACTAAATTAGTTGGGCACTTGATCTATTTATCTATGCTTACCAGCAATTCAAGGTCAGGTTAGATCTAAAATATAATATTTAATAAGATAACTAAAAAAGACACAGTTGTAGTTTTAAAATAAAATTTGATACTTTATAAAAATGATTAATAATTTGTAATAAAGTTTGATTAAAATCCTGTATTTTTAAACAGGATTTTTTTGTTGATGCCGTAAAACTCCATTAGGCTACCCCACTAAAGGGCATTTTACAGGAACTTTTATGTAAGTTAATCGTATAAAATTATAGGACTTCAATGGATTCGAGGTGATTAAATTTTTTATGAGAACCGAAATGTTCAATTGTGATAAAGAAATAAAAGGTGCCGACATTTTTTATTAAAAAATATGTTATTCAAAGTATAAAGGCATGACAGAGTTTAAAGTTTTTAAAGAATGAGGGGAGATATAGTGGAAAAAGATAAGTCCGAAAAGAAAAAATGGTGGATGTTCTTTCTATCATTTGGTCTTTTTTCAGCCGTGTGGTTTTTTCTTTTCTATTTTATTACCAAGCTGATATACCATACTGAAGATGCAATATTTTTCTTCATTCCTATTAGTGCCTATTATGTTTTTTTCTTTTGTGCTCTCGTTTATGGACTCATTACATGGGGGTTCTATTTTTTTATCAAAAAAGGAATTAAGAAAAAATCCTTTCAGGAATTTAAGGTGAATTCGAGATTGGTACTAGAATTAGCAATACTTCCTATACTGATTTCCTTGCCATTTTTATATTTAGGAATCACCAATGCCATTGTGATTACTGAAGAGAAAATTACCTTTGATACATTTTGGAGTTTTAAAAACGAAGAGTATTTCTGGAGCACAGATATAACAGGGGTTGAGATTTCCTATTCCATATCCCAAGATTCAAATTCTCCGTATCGAGAGTCTTTTAACGGTAATTACATCATCCATTTTGATGATGAAAAGAAGATTGATCTTTGGGCAAATGTTTTTGAAGGAGGGATATCTAATGTTCAAGATATTGATACACTTGTTCAGGAAATAATGTGAGCAGAGGGACGGTTCCACTGCTTGAAATATACAAAAGAGGTTGAAACAGGTTTAAATACTTTGTTTCAGCCTCTTTTGAATGTGTTGAAAGGAGTCTCTGTCTCGGCTCGACAAGAAACAATCACTAGAACCGTCCCTCTGCTACCTCTGCTAATAAAACAAATATGGTGTATCTTTGTTAAATAACAAAAACAGCACAATTAATCTTAGCAAAATAGTTTTTCAGGAATTAGACGGTTTTAAAAAGGAATTCAGACCCAATAACCAGGAAAAGAGCTCAACTATCATTCGATATAATTGAAGAATACCAGCGGCAAGGAACATTAAAGATAATTGAGGGGGCAAAATCAGATGAGATTAGACAATTTGGCTTAAGAAGCACCCCAGATGAAGAGATCATAGAATCATACATAAAAGCACAAAACCAAGTGCAAAAACTATTATTTATCTCAAATGATAAAGGCGCTGGATTGCTAGTTGAGCACAGGGACGGTTCTTGTGCTAACTCCTCTCTGGCCGGACACCAAAAATGTGAGCAGGAGAACCGTCCCCCTGCTTTTTCCTGATTTCCAATCATCTTGGAGGAGTAAATTGAACGCCTGCATTTCTTAACTCTTTTTCAATACCTGAAATCTTTTGTTTGTAAATTTCAAGGTCACTAATTGTTTGATTTAGATTTTTCATTAGGCTTTCTTTAAATATGCAATCGGGTTGTTGGGAAATTAATTCTTGATAGATACAAATATTATTCTCTAATTGTCTTATCTGATCCCGATAACTGATATATGTATCGATTCTTCTGAATAACGGGTAATCAACTCTTAAACCACTATCACTTAATGTAGAAGGATAATCGAAGGCTTTCATTAATTCTTCGAAATTAGTTGAATGTAAGTGTTCTGAAAGAAGCTGGATGGTTCTTGGTTCAGGACATTGATAGTTAGATTCAATTTTGGAGATAGTTGCTGTGGAGAGTCCTGCTTTTTCTGCTAAAACTTTCTGGGTTGCATACCCACTGGTTAACCTATGATGTTTTAGAAATTCCCCGTATTTTTTAGATTCTTTAGCTTTTTCCACTTTTTAGTTAGCCCCCTCTCATGGTTACATTCTTTCTGTTAATCTCCAATATAAGCATTAAACCTTTTATTCTATGTACTCGTTTCCCAATAGAGCATTCGGCTCTTATATTCTGCCTATTCCCTTTTATAAACATTTATAGAACATTTGTGCAAAAGTATTCATTGGGAAAGTTAGAGCCATACAAGCGAGCGAACATTGTGAGGAAGCAGAGGGACGGTTCTTGTGCTTACTTCTGACTGATCGGACACCAAAAAAATGAGCAGGAGAACCGTCCCCTTGCTTACCCTTGCTTATTTCGAGAAATTCATAGGTACAAAGAAATACTTTATTGGTATAATTTACATAATGATAGTTTGTTAGACCGTAACATGAAAAACACATAAGGGTGTGGGTGTATGAGAAGAATCTTGATTTATCTATCTATCTATTATTTTGCTGTTTTTTTCGTTTGGGGTGAAAGGGGAAGCAAGTCAATGGTTTAAAGACCTTCCTTCCGATTACTGGGCGAAAGGGGAAATTGATTTTCTAATATCAGAAGAGATTATAGCTGGCTATCATGATGGGACATTCAGGCCAGCAGATTCTTTGACCAGAATCCAGGTGGCAATAATGATTGATCGAGCCATGGATTTTCCAGTCAAGGAACGACCTGATCCAAGATTGCAAGATATTAAGGCGGGAAGCAAATATTATTCGATAATCACGACTTTGCTGGATGAGGGTGTGTTCTATGATATCGTCCGTCCGGAGGGTTATTTTTATCCTAATGCCCCTGTAACCAGGGACGAGATGGCATCAATTCTGGTCAGGACTTTTGATCTCACCGGTACAACGGCAATTGATTATTCCGATGTAGAGCAAGACCAATGGGCGTACCGGTACATCCAGAAACTTGTCGCAAATGGGGTAACAGCTGGGACGACTGAAAATACATTTTCACCCGAACAACCATTAAACAGGGTCCAATTTGCTGCGTTTCTGGCCAGGACTCTAGACGAACGCTTTAGATTGCCGCAATCCTTGCCGAAACCTGCTGTTGAAATCAACGATTATTTTCATGACCAGGATGAGATTAATCAAAAATGGCAACAGTATAAACCTACATATGAAGGTCATCCATATGAAATAAATCCGATCGTGAAGTCTCCTTTTTCACCTGGAAAATTAAATGATGATTTCATCAACGATGGTGTCAAGATGACCAATTTTGTCCGTTATTTATCTGGCCTCCCTACGGTCGTAGAGGATTCATCCCTGAATGAACTCTCCCAATATGGGGCAGTAGTTACAGCTGCAAATGGATTTTTATCACATCATCCCGAAAAACCTATGAATATGGACGAGAACTTTTTCCATAAAGGCTATCAATCTACGTCTAGTAGTAACTTATTTCAATTCTATGAAGGATCGCCAATGTGGTTTTTTAAAAAAAGGAACATGGAAATATCTAGTCCCCTTGCATTCACCGTTGCAGGATACATGAGCGATTCCGATATGTCGAACATCGATCGTGTGGGTCACAGAAGATGGATCCTTAGCCAGTACATGGGGAAAGTCGGCTTCGGTATGGCTGCTTCCGAGTCCGGCATATTCTCTGCAATGCAAGTTTTCGATAAAAGTAGAGTAGAAGGGCTCAATGAGTGGGATTATACAAGCTGGCCAGCCAAAGGATATTTTCCATATCAATTCTTACATAAAACAGACGCCTGGTCCGTCCAACTCAATCGATATCATTTTAAAACACCAAATCCAAGCGATGTAAAAGTGCATTTAATCAGGTTAAATGACGAAAAAGAATGGAACCTGGACATGTCCCACAACACAGTCACAGAAGAAGACAATTATTTTAACGTAGAAAACCAAAACTTCGGATACAGCACGGCAATCATCTTCCGCCCAGGCGAAGTAGACACCTATGAAAACAGCACATACAAAATAACCATCACCGGACTCCAAAGATTAGACGGACAACCAGCAACCATCCAATACACCACATACTTCTTTGAAATGAAAGAATAAAGTGGGCAGAGGGACGGTTCTTGTGCTAACTCTTCACCGGCCGGACACCAAAAAAGTGAGCAGTAGAACCGTCCCCCATGCTTACCGTTGCCTAGTATGAAGGGAATTCTTAGAGTTTGTAGAATCTATAAATGAGTACTACTAAAGAACTAGATTAAAAGAGAATGAAGGGGGCTTATGCATGGGTTTTTGGAATAGGCTTGCTAATGGAGGGTTAGGAAATAGCGGAGGAATAAAGGGTCTATTTGAAGAAGTGTCAGAAAATGTGTCGAAAGCAACGAAGAATATAAGTGCAGATTCTTTTAAATATACAACGGGTATTCCTCCTCAAGTCATTGAGAAACATCTTTCGAAAAGTAAAGATGGACATAAGTTTGCTAGCTCGCCTGCATATGGCGCGGTGGTATATTGTGAACTAGGATTTGGCACAATGGATCACTCCGGAATATATGTGGGAGGGAATCAAATTATTCACCTTGAGGGAAAGGGCAAAATACGAAGGGTTGGTCTAAAAGGTTTTACGAACCATATTACAACCTTTAATCCAGAAATCTGGTTTCCATGTGATGCTGATACGGGTCATGCGATTGGTTTTAATTATGCTGGCGATCGGGCGAATCAGATGCTTGGGAACAGCCGTGATTACAATTTAATTATGGATAATTGTCACCAGTTTACTTCTGGATGCGTCACTGGCGATTTTGAAAATGCTGATAATTTTCGCTGGACGCTAAAACATACAGTCGAACAAGAATACATTGGGGATGTAATCTGGCGGCAATGGAAGTGGTTCTAAGGTCAATGGGTTAATTGGTTTAAAAAGAGTAGTTAGTAAATTTATGTCTGATACCAAGGCCATTTGAGAGGCAGCGGGCCGAAGTGATACAACGTGGCTCATTATCTTCGGTATTGTAGTTTTAAGTGGTTTCAAAGGTATGGTTTTTGGCGTAAATAATTGGCAGAGGGACGGTTCTTCTGCTTGAAAAAGTTTATTATATAAAAATAAAAGAGGTTGAGCCAGTGATTATCCTGGTTCAACCTCTTTTCTGTTTGAAACATGGATCCAGAAACAATCACTAGAACCGTCCCTCTGCAACTTTTTTCTTTTTTTGTATTGCCCATTGTTGGATTGATTGATCGATTTGTTTTATGTATTTTTTGCCTAATGTTGCTCCTATTATGAGTATGGTGATGATAGAAATGATGAAGAAGCTTATCTTACCGGAGTTTATATAATCCAGTATTCCAAGGGTTATATGCGGTACATAACCGGTGAGTCCAGCTAAGGTTAGGGATAATAAAAATTGAGTATGTGATTGTAGCCAATATCTTGCATAGAACATGTAAAAAGTTGCAAGCCAGGCGAAAGCTTCAAATGATATTAGGATTAACCATTTATATGTAATCAGGAATTCCATGGCAGCAATTTACTCCCACTATACCTGTTTAACTAGATTGCTTGAGTTTAGCTGCTTTAAAACTTTTTGACCCAAAATTGATTTCTTTGCTGCATTAACATCAATAACAGAAGGATAATATGGCAGGTCTTCGTAACCGTGTTTTAATAACCGTTTTACAGGAACTTTGAATCTCCATACTAGCGCATCATATACGTCTGGGTTTAATAACGAGATACAATAATCCAAATTATTTTTAAATGAATAAGTAGTTATGAAATAAACAATTTCTAATAACGATTTCATTGACCCTCTCGAATCAATCTTTATGGATAACTTCTCTATCTCATACACTTTACTGTTATCTAATTCAATAAATTCGTGAAAAGGAAAGTTCGAATTGATGGGCCAATCTGTTCGGGTTGAATACGGTATTAATTCTAAACTCCCATAATCCCCCTTGCTGTTATAAAAAATAAATCTCTCTAAGTCCTTTATAATATAGGATTCTATTTCATACCCTTGTTCCAACCAGGAAGGAATCCATATATTATCAAACTTAACTTGATCTTCAAAGCTTTGAACCTTTCTAACTGCCATAATAACCTCCAGTGGTATAATTCCATATTAATAACAATATAGATAATTTTACCTAAAATATGTGTAAATTGTAATTATTTTTCAAAAAAGGCAGTCCTATAGTCATAACACAAAGTTGAGTAGAGGGACGGTTCTCCTGCTTGAAAATAGTAAGCAGAGGTGAGCAGAGGGACGGTTCTCCTGCTTGAAAATATGTAAAGATGTTGAAACGGCTAAGTTTCAACCTCTTTTGCATGTGTTAAAAGGAGCTCCAGACTTTTTTGTGCAAATCGGCAAAAAACAATCACTAGAACCGTCCCTCTGCAACATTTTGGGAATCAGAATCAGGAAAATAGGTCCTTTATCTCATTTTTGGAAAATTAATGTAAATCATTAGGTAGTTGCTCATCCTTTTCTATATAATGGAAAAGTCATTGGCTGTATAAAAGCCTTAACAATAGAAAAGGTTGTGAAAAGAATGCAGAAGAAGTTCTTATGGATTATCGTTTCACTTATGCTTATCCTGAGTGCTTGTAGTAATGAAGAAAAAGCTTCAAAGGCAGAGGCTGAAACGAAACCGAAAACGGAAGACAAGGAAGAAGCAAAAGAGGATAAAGAGGAAAAAGAAGATTCAGAGGCTGAGTCGTCAGCTAGTGCCAGTGGCGAACTAAACCCGGCGATCGCTGAGGAAACAGAGGGAAATGTAGAGGTTATCTTCACAAACAATGATGCTAAATATACTCATGATATGAATGGTTTTAAAGTCTCGGTCGATGGATATGAAATTGCCAAGGTGACTGACATAAATGATAGCATGAAAGTGTGGTTTGACGATCAAACTGAAGGATATGTCATTACCGCTAAAGTCACAATTGATAACGCAACGGACAAAAAAATGTGGTATTCAAACTACCACCGTCTGCAGTTGACGAATGATTTTGATTTCATCCAGTCAGACGGGAGTAGCTTGATTCCAGAAGAACAGAAGATTAATATGATCAAGAAGAATCAAGATGATTTTACCTTATACGAGCCAAAGGAAAAGGTATCTGGAATGGTGACTTTTGCTTTGACGAATGAAGAGTTTGAGAGAATGAAGACCGTTAAGCCGAAATACATCATTGAGGGCGGTATCGCTGATAATGATAGCTTTGAAAATAGCTATCTGCAAAACTCCCAGTCCTTTGATTTCGTCTACAGCGACGAGCAATCCCAGCAGGTTGCCTCCCAGCAGGAATTCTACCAGGATCGCCTGACTTCTGATAACTGGGCTGACAAGAAAATGATTTTCGAGAAAAGCGGAATCAATGAAACACAGCAAATTGGCGATGTAAAGGTGACGCTTGACGGTGTGCAGTACACGGAAATCATCCCAACAGAAACGAACAAAGAGATGTTCACTGACTTCGGTCAAAACGGCATTACTGCACTGACAGTGAAAGTGAACATTGATAACCAATCAAGCGAGGCAGTCAGCATTACCAACCTTGGCACAATCTTGAATATTGACGATAACCGTGCACGTTACTTCAGCCAGGGCATTGCCGAGCCAAGCCAGCCACTTGAAATAGCAGCAGGCCAGCAAGGAGAAAAACTGCACGTCTTCCTATTCAGAAAAGACGAATTCGACCTGTACAAGAAATTCACACTAGAATTCGGCCCATTCATTGGGAAAGACGGCAACGAAGCCTTCAAAGGAAAAACCGCCACATTCAACCTGCCAAGATAAGATGTGAGCAGAGGGACGGTTCTACTGCTCCAAATAATACGGATAATAAAGAGGTTGCAACCATGGAGGAGATATGGCTGCAACCTCTTTTTCTATGTTGTATTTCTGCGGTGGAAAACAATCACAAGAACCGTCCCTCTGCTTGATAAATTGGGAAATTTTATAAGATACAGCTGTTTTTCTCAATCTTGGTATAGTAAAATTGTACCATGTATATTTGGGAGGGATTAGTATGCCAAAGCTCATTAGAAAGAGTGTTAGTTTAATGGTTTTATTTGTTTTATTGGGTAGCGTGCTTTTGTCTGGTGTTGGTTTTGCAAAGTCTAAATTTAAGGATGTTTCTGATTCGTATTGGGCCCTAGATGAGATAACATTTTTGGTCGAACAAGGTGTGATCGGCGGTTTTAATGATGGTACCTTCCGCCCAGGTGAAAACATTACCCGCGGACAAGCTGTTATCATGATTTCCCGTGCTTTTAAGGCTGATTCTTCAAAGTATCCGAATCCGGGGTTAAAGGATGTGCCTGAGAAAAGTCCTTATTTTCTGGCAGTAAAAGTGCTGATGGGGGAAGGAATTTTAGCTGAGGTAGTTAAGGATAAACACTTGCAGCCCTCAAAGCCGCTGACTCGCGGTGAGATGGCATCAATTTTAAGCAAAGCATATGAGTTGACTGGTACATATGACGGGGAGTTCAAGGACGTAGAAAAAAGCCATTTCGCTTATGATGACATACAATTGTTAGCGGCAAATAATATTACCACTGGCTTCGGTGATAAAACCTTTAGACCAAACAAGGTAATTACGAGAGTAGACTTCTCAGTAATGCTGGCACGAACTCTGGATGACAGATTTAAAGCAGGCGCGGCCTTAAATCTTCGTAAAGTCGATTTAGTAGAGATCGATACGGAAAGGCAATTTAACTGGGGGACAAATGTAGCGCATATAGTCGTGAGAGCTAAATCTGATTTCCAGTTTGCTCTTCTTCGGGATTCTGTTGAGCCGGGTATGGAGTACTTTTCGTGGGATTATTCCTATGAACCTATTGCCATAGAGAAGTTTATAAAGAATCCTGGCCGTATAGAGAAAATAGGGAACAACGCATCAATTGGTTATAATGTTGAAGGCGATGAATTGACAGATTTAAAAAGATACGTAACGGTTATTTTTTATGACAAAAATAAAAAGCCAGTTGCTTATCAGGAAAACATAGTCACGCTTCATCCAAAAATGATAGCACAGACACCATCCTCACAAATTGATGATGAAGGTTTTATTAAGGTTTCCAAAAGTGATAGTGGTTATAACTTTATCCATGCTCAAGTACCGGAAAAATTCCAAGCTTTAGGCGCATACTACTCTGTTCACGGCAGTTTTTCAGACTTTACCTACAATGATGCCATTTTAGCAAAAGGAGATAGAATTTTTAAAATCACTGAAAGCCATGGAGCATCCCCAGTAGCATTTACCAACTTTCGAGAACAAGGCAACACAGGGGAATTCCACATCATGCTCGTAATCTATGACACAAACCTAAAACCAACAGGCCACGTTAAAGAAGTGTTGATTTTGGAATAAAAGTGAGCAGAGGGACGGTTCTACTGCTTCAAAATTAAGAGGTTGCAGCCATAAAGGAATTTTGGTTTCAACCTCTTTTTCTATGTTTTATTTCTCTGGTAGAAAACAATCACAAGAACCGTCCCTCTGCAACTTTTTAACTAAAGTTTTCTTTGATTCGCACGATATAAACAGTACTAAAGTCATGATTATATTTTTACAACAAAGGGGTACTGTGGTGTGACTATTGATGTAAGGACTTTGCATTTGCTTGAACATGCTCAGAGGCTGGAGGAGGCTGTGAGAGCTGTTTTACCGAGTGTTACTAATACTGAGATAAGAGAAAAAAACGAGTTAGCTGTTGAAATTCATATGGGAGTAATAATAGGCCTTACTGGAGACATAAAAGGGAAGTTAGTTCTTAGTGGTGTGGAGGACACTTTTCAAGGGATTAGTGAAATGATGTATGGCATGAGGTTGGAGGGAGCTATGCTTGAGTCATTTACAGGAGAGCTAGGAAACATGATCGGCGGAAACTTTTCAATTATGCTGTCGAAAATAAACGTTTCAACCGATATCACAGCTCCAACCATAATACAAGGGAACGCCAGGATATCAGGATACCGTTCGGGTGTATTGATAAAAACTCTTCTGCAGAATAATCATCAGGTTGAATTTTATTATTTGCATGAATATTAGAAGTTCAGAGAATGGGCTTTAATAAAGAGGAGGAGAAACACGTTTCGGTGTTCTCCTCCTTATCTGTTATGGCTCGGATTTTTAGCAAGATATTATAAAAAGTGAGCAGAAGAACCGTCCCTGTGTTAAGGTTTTTCTTGTCCATCTACTGGTGTTTCTTCTTGTGCAGGGACTTCTTCTTTGTCCTCAGAAAGTGTTTCTTCACCCACAGTTTGGTCCACTGGAGTTTGTTCTGTTTGTGCAGGGACTTCTTCTATATCCTCAGATGGTGTTTCTTCTACCACGGTCTCGTTCACTGGAGTTTGTTCCTGTTGTCCTGGATCTACCTCAACATTCTCAGAAGGTGTTTCCTCCACCGGTACTTGCTCTTGTTGGTCGATAACTTCCTCTGCATCCTCTGTAGGTGTTTCAGTTTCTCCTGGTTCTTCTTCTACAGGAGTTTCCTCTGCGTTATCGTTTGGCTGTAGATTATATTTTGTTTTAAGTCGCGTTATTAAAGCAGCAAACTCAGCACGTGATAACTTGTTCTGTGGATGGAAAAGACCTTGGCCATCTCCCATGAAAATGCCGCGTTCTTTTACAAAAGCGATGGAATCGGCTGACCATGCAGTGAGACTGACATCAAGGAATGGAGCTTCGGTAACATCCGGTATTTCCTCGCCAAATAATCTTGCTATCATTGCTGCCATTTGCTCTCTCGTCACAGGATCAAGTGGGCTGAATACGCCTTTGCTTGTCCCATTCATAATACCCTTGGCATTTACAGCTTCAATGTAACTGTATGCCCAATACGATTGCTGGACATCCGTAAAGCTTTTAACGGATTCCGGAGGCGCTGCCAGAGAGTAAACCCTTGAGATGACCGCGGCAGCTTCCGCCCTTGTAACCGAGTTATTAGGGAAAAAATAAGGACCATTTCCTACCATGTAATTATTTTCATATGTATAGTCGATCGACTCGCGTGCCCAATAAGAAACAGGCACATCCCAGAAGTTCTGTCCATATAACATACCTTCATTATTCGAAACATAAATCCAGCGATCTCCGAATGAAGTCCCGATTAGATACCAATTTCCTTGTTTCCTCTTTGCACTCACAATCTCTGAAGCTATTTTATTCGACGTGATGGAGTCGAAAGATGGACTTTTATAGAGAGTGTAAGATTTGTCGAGTTTCATTTTAGCGCTTAGATAAATTGATTTCTCAGGAAAAATTTCTCCTGCTTTGGCTGCCATCCATAAGCCGACTGTTTTATTTCTATCCCAGATTTTCGGGAAGTTGCTTTGAGGCACATGCCGATTCCCGACATATGGACTTAATTCTGGTGTGAAGCCTGGTTTATTGAACTCTTTAATAAACCAATCTGTATAACCTCTGCCGCTCGGCTTTACATCCGTGCCGATGATCCGGTATCCGGTGATATTGCTCAGCTCTTTTACAAGCTTATAATCTCTCAATTTTTCCTTATTGTAAAAATACCAATAAATCATTTCTCCCGATGTATGATAGGCAGTGGCAATATCAGGTTTGATTTTATTGGTGAAATCTCTTATGTATTGTACTTCTTTTTCTTGAAAAGGCTTTTGCCCCTTATAACCAGCCCAGGAAGGTTTACTGGTTTCACTTGGATTTTCCCAGTTGGCAGGGTACTGTCTGTTCAGATCAACACCATTAGCGTTCGCTTTCCAACGGGTGAAATCTCTGCTTCCTTCATTCATAGCAATTAACTTAGAATGGACCTCTTTTGGAAAAGCAGCAAGCCCCCGTTGCTGCAGCGTAACGCCATCCGGGTTAACCATAGGAACAAACCAGATCGTGTATTCATCTAAAATATCACGAGCATTGTATTTACCGACAAGCAAGTTCTTTTGATACGCGTTAGCATACTCCTCAATCATCTTCATAATTAATTGAGTCGTGATCCACTCCCTGGCATGGTGAGAACCATTAAGGAAAACCGTTCGCTTCCCCTTACCGAGCTTTACCGCCCAGACCTCTCTTTGATAAGTAGTTCTCCCCAACGAATGATAATCCACCAGATCAGGATGAGTACCTTTCAATCTCTTAATCTCATTAGAAACATCCTCATACGAATACACACCATCATCCCAGACAGCAGCCTCGGTATTCAACGGCTGAAAAATAGAAAACAATAAAACCAAAGACAAAAAAATACGCATAACAAACCCCTTTTAATTAATTATGTAAGCAAATGTGAGCAGAGGGACGGTTCTTGTGCTCGTTTTACGAGGGAAAAACAATCAGGAGAACCGTCCCTCTGCTTGCAAATGTCCAGACCAACACCAACACACCTACTATCGGTATTCCAGCATAATAACGAAGCAGGGGGACGGTTCTAGTGCTTGAAATAATATGCTGAAATATTATAGAAAGTGATATACTTAGTATAGTATAATCCATTTCAACCTTGTTTTGTGCCATTAGTTTTTTCTTCTTGCGTCGTCCCCTAGTAAACCATTCACCAATCTATTCATCCAGCATTTCTTCTAAACTATCTTTTTTCCCTTTAAGAAACCTATCTACCTCAAATCAGAAAGGCAGTGACCCCCATTATGCCCCGTAAACCCCGTATTAAAAGTAGAAACGGTATCTATCACGTCATGCTGAGAGGAGCCAATAAGCAGGAAATTTTCCATGATGATCGTGACAATAAGAAGTTCCTGGATATCCTGAAAAAGTACAAAGATGAATCAGGTATGAGTGTCTATGCATGGTGCCTGATGAACAATCACCTTCACCTCCTCGTTAAGGAAGGGGAAGAAGGACTTTCGGTAACCATGAAACGGATCACCGTTAGCTATGCTGCGTATTATAACCTCAAGTATCAAACCTCAGGACATTTATTCCAGGACCGTTTTAGAAGTGAGAATGTAGAGAATAGGCGTTATTTCATGACTGTCATCAGGTACATACACCAGAATCCGGTAAAGGCAGGAATCGTAGAGCGGATTGATAGCTGGGCGTGGAGCAGTTATCCGGCTTATTGCGGTCAGAAGAATTACCCTGATGACTTACTTAATAGTAAAAAGGTGCTTCAAATGATATCGGAGGACCCTACAGTCGCGCGGGAAAAGTTCAAGGAATTCAACGAGCAAAGCAGTCAGGATGAATGCATGGACGAGGGATGGAAAAGAAGAAGGCTAACCGATGAGCAGGCAAGGGAGGAAATGAATCTACTTTTGGGCAATATGATGATCCCGCAAATTAAGAGTTTGCCAAAGTCCGAGAGAAATGATACCCTCCAGAAAATAAAATTAATAGAAGGACTCTCGCAGCGCCAGGCATCCAGGATTCTAGGTGTGTCTCCCAGTTTAATCAAAAAAGCCTGGTTTTGAGATTGCAAGCAGGGGGACGGTTCTACTGATTGTTTTTTCAAAAATCAATCAGTAGAACCGTCCCCCTGCTAACATCCACCCTACAAAAGTGAGCACAAGAACCGTCCCCCTGCTCACTTTTTGTCTAGGATGAATTGACTAGACTGAAAATTAGGACTAGAATAAATAGAGGTAATATTTGAAAATAATTTAATTATTTTCTTTTATTGTCAAATTTTATTAATTTAGGGGGTTTTGGCGGCGTATGAGGATGTTGAAGAGATCTTTTATGCTGACAATGGTCTTTTTGCTTGTGTTCTCTAATCTAGTATTAGGCGCAAGTGCGGCTGTTGGCAAAAAGGCTGTGCCGGGGTCAGAGAAGCCGGCTGTTGAACGGTCACTGACTAAAACATTTGCAAAAGATAAAGCTGATCAGAAGTACAATGATAATGATCAGGTTAGGGTTATCGTTGAATTGAAGGATAATCCTGTTGTTTCGATTGCTCAAAGTTCTGGAAAGAGCTACAGCGAGCTGTCTGAAGCAAAGAAAAAGGAGCTGCGAGTTAATGCTCTAAATGCTCAAGAAAATGTTAAGCAAAAGATCAAAAACGCTTCTATTAAAATGAAGCAGGAACAGAGTTTTACAACGATTTTTAATGGATTCAGCGGCGAGGTTGCCTATAAATCTATTAAAACAATCGAAAGAATTTCCAATGTAAAAGATGTTTACATTGCACATGAATATAAGCGTCCGGATGAAAAGCCGGAAATGCTTTACAGTAAAGAGCTTGTAAAAGCTCAGCAGACTTGGCAGGAGTATGGATATAAGGGTGAAGGCATGACAGTTGCTGTCATCGATACTGGTATCGATCCTTCCCACAAGGACATGGTATTGAGCGAAGAAACTGTGCCCGAAATATCCGAGGAATTAGTTGCGAAACTAAAAGAAGAAAAGGGCTTGGTTGGTAAGTATTTTACTGAAAAAGTTCCTTATGCATACAACTATGCAGACGAAAATGACCAGATCCTTGACTTGGGTCCAGATGCAAGCATGCACGGAATGCACGTTTCCGGAACTGTCGGTGCAAATGGCGATGAAGAAAACGGTGGTCTTAAGGGTGTTGCGCCTGAAGCCCAGATTCTTGGGATGAAGGTTTTCGGCAATGACCCGCAAATGCCTTCTACATATAGCGATATCTATATCAAAGCTATTGACGAAGCAATTATCCTTGGAGCCGATGTTATCAATATGAGTCTTGGTTCCACTGCAAGCTTTGTTTTACCAGAAGATCCTGAACAACAAGCAATTAAAAACGCGGTTGATAACGGCGTAATGATGGCAATCTCTGCAGGTAACTCTGCATTGTTTGGCGATGGCTTCGACCTTCCATTCGCTCAGAATCCGGATATCGGATTGGTTGGTTCACCAGGTTTGTCAAACGAATCATTACAAGTTGCATCTTTTGAAAATCTATACCTGGACCTTGAAGGCTTCAGCGTTTTCCGTGAAGGCCTGGATACAGAAGTAATGTCTTTTGTTTCTTCTGGAAATGTTGCTCCTACTAGTCTTGGCGACAAAAACTATGAACTGGTTGATGCCGGTCTTGGCAGAAAGCCTGGCGATTCAGGATCTGCAGATGACTTCGCTGGCAAAGATTTAACTGGAAAAATCGCTTTAATCCAGCGTGGGGAAATTGCTTTCGTCACGAAGGCTCTGAACGCACAAGCTGCTGGTGCAGCAGGTGTTATCATCTACAACAATGCTTCTGGTTACGTGAACATGGCCAATGACCCAGCCATCAAGATTCCGTATATTTTTACATTAAAAGAATTCGGAGATGAGCTGGCAGAATCACTTAAGACTGGCAAAGTAGAAATCGCCTTCAAAGGTGAAAAAGTTAAGTCTTTAAACCCTGAAAATACGAAACTATCAGCGTTCACATCATGGGGTGTGACTCCTAACCTTGATTTCAAACCAGAAATCACGGCACCAGGCGGAAATATCCTTTCAACATTGCAAAATGACGAGTATGGCTTAATGAGCGGTACTTCCATGGCTGCCCCTCACGTTGCGGGCGGATCGGCACTTGTTTTACAGAGAGTGGACGAGCAATTCAACCTTTCTGGTGCAGCGCGTGTCAACATGGCGAAAAACATCTTGATGAACACATCAAGACCACAATTCGATACTGGTTTATACAATGCATACATGCAAACAGCACTCCCTTATTCACCACGACGTCAGGGCGCAGGATTGATGGACCTTCATGCAGCAATGGGTACACCTGTTGTTGTAACAGAAGCTCAATCCGGAATTGGTAAAGTAGCACTGAAGGAAATCGACAATAAAGCATCATTCAAGCTATTGCTGACAAACTTTGGTGACAAGGATGCCGTTTACAAGGCTTCCGGAACTGTCCAAACCGACCTTGTTGAAGAAGGCTACAACCTGGTTGAGACTGGCGGTATTTTTAAAGCGGGAACAATCGGTGAAGAAGCACCATACATGGGTGAATTCCCAATCGAAATCACTTCTGCTAACGGTGCGGAAGGCGATGCTGGCCTTGAAGTAACTGTACCAGCAAATGAAACAGTAGAAGTTGAAGTGACTGTAGACCTTACAGATACAGTTGAATGGATGCAAAACGTACCATTAGAAGAAGTCTTTGAAAACGGATACTTTGTAGAAGGTTTTGTTACTTTTACTGATGTAAATGATACAAACCCTGAACTGACAGTACCATACGTTGGTTTCAACGGTGAGTGGGACAAGGCTCCAATCGTTGACAGCACAATTTATGAAGAAGATTCATTCTACATGGGCACTGGACTTGTCACTCCAGAAGGCGAAGAGTTCCGTTTCTTGGGCACTAACCCTGTAGATGAGGAAGCATTTGGCGATAAAGTCGCATTCTCTCCTAACAAAGATGGAGTTCAGGATGTTGTTCTACCAGCGGTTTCTTTCCTAAGAAACGCGAAGAAAGTGAAGTTCTCTGTTCTTGACGAGAACGAAAACTCAATCGTAACGCTTCGCACTGAAAATGAACAAAGAAAGCATTATGACGGCGCTGCTGAAAAATTATACACAGAGTTCGTCAATGCTACATGGGATGGCAAAGTGAAAGGCGAAGTAGTACCTGATGGACTGTACTACTACGAGATTGCATCTGTAATCGACTATCCGAATGCAGAATGGCAGTCCAAGAAAATCCCAGTATTGATCGATACAAAATCACCTGTAGTAGAAGCTTCATTTGATGAAGCAACAGGAAAAGTTACATGGAAGGCAACAGATGAAGGCGCTGGCGTTTCTTACTACGATGTTCTTGTAAACGGAGCAAGCGTACTAGAAGAAGCACCGCTTTCTTCTAAGACTCGTTCTTTCACTGTGGAAAATGTAGAAGATGTTAAGTTTGTTAAAGTTGTAGCAACTGACTGGGCTGGAAACACAGGGTCCGACACAGTTGGTGAAGACAATACTATCCCATTCATTAACGCAATCACTCCTGAAGCATTAAGCGCAACTGCATCAAGAGTAGTTCCTGTACAAGGATACGTAAATGAAGATTCAGCTGTTAAAGAGCTTTATATCAATGGCGAAAAGACAGCTTTAACTTGGGATGCAGCTAACAAGTACTACACATTCGATACAACTGTCGAATTCAAATCTGATGGAGTACAAAGCATCAGGTTTACTGGAATCGACACAAAAGGAAATGAAATTTCATTCTTGAGAAAAGTGTTAGTAGACTCTACTAAACCAGTTCTTGATGTGAAAGGACCTTTCTATACGAACCAGAAGACAGTTAATCTTGATGTAGAACTGAAGGATAACTTCAGTGAGCTACGTTTCTACATCGATGGCAGCGAGGTATTCCGCAACGAATTCCGCGAGCCATTCGTAATGGAAACAACTGCAAAGAAATTGACTGAAGAGCTGACACTTAAAAACGGTGAAAACAACTTCGAATTGAAGCTTGTTGACCTTGCTGGTAACACTGTCGTTAAGAATATCTCAATCTTCAAAACTGATAAGAAAGCAAAAGCTTTCAAGGACGTTCCATCCGGACACTGGGCAAAGGATGCAGTAGACAGCCTAAGCCTGAGAGGCATCATCAATGGATATGAGAACGGCAACTTCGGAAGCAATGACAGTATCACAAGATACCAGGCTGCTACAATGCTTGTGAAAGCTCTAGGATTGGATACAGCTAACCGCCCAGATCCAAACCTGAAGGATGTTCCAGCAGGAAGCTCTGGCTTCGCGGCAGTCGCTACATTGGTTGACGAAGGAATCATGACCGGCAACGCAAACGGTGAGTTCATGCCGAACAAACACCTGACACGTGCCGAAATGGCGAAAATCCTGGTTGAAGCCTACGACTTAAAAGGCAGCACCCAAGAAACGTTCAAAGACATCCCAGTCGGATACTGGGGAGCAGGCTACATCAACACCCTAGCAGCCAACCAAATCACAGGCGGCTACGCAGACAACACATATAAACCAGGCTCAAAAGTAACACGTCTCCAAATGGCCGTCTTCCTCGGAAGAGCAATCGACGACCGTTTGAAGTAAGCAGATAAGCACAGGTAAGCACAGGGACGGTTCTCCTGCTTGTTTTTGAAAAGCAAGCAGAGGGACGGTTCTACTGATTGATTTTCAGTGTAAAAATAACTAAAGGCAGGGCCGATTGCTAATGCAATCGGCCCTGCCTTTTTATATCTTTCCGCACTCATAGAGAAAAAGTGAGCACAAGAACCGTCCCTCTGCTACACTTTGCATCTTTATCTAACAGAGTTATACTTTTCTCTCTTGTGGAAAGATGGTGCTTGTGCGTGATTTTTTCCTGCGGCGGAAATGGTTGCGCTGTTGTAGTTTTGAGTCAGTGTGTGATAGTTTGTTAATCCTTCGAAGATTAGGTCATCTGCTGCTTTTTGGTAATCTAGTGAATTGTTTAAATGGACAAAGGCTTGTTCGTAGTCTGTAACTTCCCCATAGTAATATTTGTCTATCTCAATGATGGCTAATTCGAGTTCATCCAAAGCCAAACTCAACTGTTCCATAGCATCGACGAAAAGGTCAACGTCCTCTTGTTTTAATACACCCAAAGCTTGCGCACTATCTAAAGAAGCATTGGAGACATCAACTTGTCCATTGTAAACTTCAATCATGGTATCAAATTGTTCGATTATATAATCAAGTTCTTCTCTAGTCGAGTTAGCTTCAATTTCCCCAATTGCTAATGGGAATATCGTTTGATACGCGAAAAACAGGTCAGTTATCGCCTCTGTACCCATCAGTGAGTAGCTTAGGTCTGAATAAACCTTTAATGTTTCAAGATCTTTTTGAGAAGAACCGCCAGCTTTTGCAACGATATCTGCTGATTGAGTGTTTGAGTTGTAATTCACTGTTGCTCCAAGCATTTCTGCTACATCTCTCAAAGGCACATATGTTGTGGCGCCTGCGTACCAAGTCGGCTTATTGACCTTTGCACCGTTAACTGTCAACCCAATTCTTCCCTTATGAACCTCTTCAGCCTCAATAGTTGCCGTAGTGCCTCTTACTGTTTTATACGTTTTAATAACTTGACCCGCATAAGCAGCGGTACCGCCAATTAAGAATAAGATAAGTACAGACAAAATAATCTTTTTGTTCATTAGAATCGTCCTCTTTTCTATTTTTATAAAACATGACGTGAATCCAAGCAATCCTCCCTCCTGAAAAATAAAAAAGCTACGACCGTATGGGCGCAGCAAAATAAGAGAGTTAAACACTCCATTTGCAACCCGACTGCCATCGTTTAAAAAACATTAGACTCGTAGCTTTGCGTCCCCACCTTTCGGATGGGTTTGCCGAAAAATATAAAATTTTCAACTTTATATAAATATTACCATTACTAATTCTATTTTCCTATTACTTTTTTATTAAGTGTGTTTATTTTTAAAACAATAAAATCTTGTAAAATTTCAATTAATTTGTCAATTAGTATCGTTTTTTTGGTACAATGGTTATAGGTGTCTATTAATTCATTTATCCTATCAAGCTTTCTTTTTTTCTTGGGTTGATAGATTCCAAAATTCTCAAAGAAATGGGGAAATTTAATGGCAAAGATGTCGAAGTCTTACCGAAAGTTTTTTGCTACGGCTGCAGCAGCGGCATTGGTGACTACAGCCGCTGTTCCAGGTGTACTGGCAGACGCGAAAGATTATACTGACGTACCTGAACGTTACCAGGATGCAGTAGATTTTGTATTGGCTAATGGTGTTAAAGGGAAGTCAAGTACATATTTTGGTACCAGTGAATCTATCAAACGTGTAGATGCAGCGGTATTTTTAGCTAATGTCCTAGGTTTGGATACAGTTGGCGCTCCGGATGCTGGTTTCATCGATGTACCAGATCGTGCGAAGGGTGCTGTAAACGCTCTCAAAGAATTTGGTATTACTGATGGTAAAACATCTAAGCTGTTCGACTCCAACAGCACAATCACTCGTGGTGAATTGGCAATCTGGATTGAAAGAGGATTTGGATTAGTAGGCAAAACAGACACAGCATTTGCTGATGTAAGCGGAAGATATGTTGATTCCGTTCAGGCTCTAGCGGCAAACGATGTCACACAAGGCGTCTCTTCTACAAGCTTTGGTGTAAACGCTTCTGCTAAACGCGGAGACTATGCGATTTTCTTATTCAAGGCTGCAATGGCGATCGAGAACGGTGACCTTGGGCTGACTTTGATGCATACGAATGATACACACGCACAAGTTGAAAAAATGGCTAAGAAAATTACAGCAATTAAGGAAGTGCGGGAAGTAAATCCGGATGCACTTTTACTAGATGCGGGTGATGTATTCTCAGGTACACTATATTTCAATAAATTTGAGGGAGAAGCAGACCTCGCACTAATGAATTATATTGGATACGACGCTATGACGTTCGGTAACCACGAATTCGATTTAGGTGCTAGTGCAGAAGGGCATAAGTCACTTTCTGAGTTTGTTAAAAATGCTGAGTTCCCATTTGTAAGTGCAAACACTGATTTTTCAAAAGATGAGTTATTCAATGGCTTAGAAATGGGCAGCACAATTGGTGAAGAAATCGACGGAAAAATCTTCGATGGAATTATTAAAGAAGTTGATGGACAAAAGGTTGGTATCTTCGGACTGACCACAGAAGAAACTACGGGGATTTCAAGTCCGGGAAAAGTTGAATTCAGCAATTATATTGAAGAAGCAGAAAGAATGGTTGCTGCTTTTGAAGCTGAAGGCATTAATAAGATTATCGCTCTTACACATCTAGGGTATGACGATAACGTTGAGTACGATAACGATCTAACTTTGGCTGAAATGGTAGATGGTATCGACGTTATTGTTGGCGGTCACACACACACTCCACTTTCAGAACCTATGTTAATTGAAAAAGAGGAACCTACTCTTATCGTCCAAACTGGAAGCAATAGTGATAACCTTGGAGTTTTAGATGTAGAGTTTGATTACTATGGAACAGTAACTGCATATGCAGGTGAGTTAATTTCTACAAAAGAAAAAGCTGAAGATGAAGGAGCACTTGAGATCATCAAACCTTTTAAAGCAGAAGTGGATAAACTGTCTGCGGAGTCAATTGGTGTAACAGCTGCAGTTGCTCTTGAAGGTAAACGTGAAATCGTTCGTACCCAAGAATCCAACCTGGGTAACCTGATTACTGATGGCATGTTATATACTGCAAAGAAAATCAACCCAGAAACTGTGATCGCTCTAACTAACGGAGGCGGAATCCGTGAATCAATAGATGCTGGCGACATCACATTGGGTGAAGTTCGTACAACTATGCCTTTCAGCAACACTCTGGGAATCATGAAACTCAAAGGCTCAGAGCTTTTAACCGCCTTAGAACATAGTGTAAGTATTGCTCCAGAAGCGAATGGCGCATTTTTACATGTTTCTGGCATGAAGTTCTCGTACGACAGTAGCAAACCAGCTGGTGAAAGAGTTGTGAAAGTAGAAGTCCAGAATACGGATGGAACATTCACAGAATTAGACGAAAATAAGTATTACTACACAGCAACTAACACATTTACCGCAAAAGGCGGAGACAACTATACTGTATTCAATGACGTTTACAAAGACGGCCGTTTAAGCGAACCAGGAAACGTTGATTACCAAATGTTCATCGACTATCTGCAACAGTTCGAAACAATCGAACCAACTGTGGAAGGAAGAATTGTAGACGTTCAACAAAACTAGTATAAAGTAACTAAATTGAAGGGCGCTTTCTAATTTATTAGAAAGTGCCATTCGTGCGTTTAAGGGCTGTTATTACTTTAGGCCTATCTAAAAAAGCCGTAATAATCCGAATTACCTAAACTACTTTTTCAAAAAAAGGAGACTAATTTAATGATTAACCGATCAAACAGGAAGTCATTAAGTATTTTATTAACGCTAGCTTTAGTTGTTAATCTGTTCTTGCCTTTTGTTTCTCAACAGGTAAAAGCGGCTGAGTTTGCTGTAGACCTGATCATTTCTGAGTATGTGGAAGGGTCAAGCAATAATAAAGCACTTGAACTTTATAATGGATCTGGAAGTGACGTAGATTTAAAGGAATACTCATTAGAATTATATTTTAATGGTAAGACTGTGGCAGGCACTACTCTTGACTTTGCAAAATTAACAAATTTCTCATCAACACTAAAAGCTGGTGAAACATTTGTTATTGTTAACTCAAGTGCAGTATCAGCATTAAAAGAGAAGGGGAATTTAGTACATTCCATTACTAGCTTTAATGGAAACGATGCATTGATTTTAAAGCATAATGGTACAGTTATTGATTCATTTGGTAAAGTAGGTGAAGACCCAGTAACAGCTTGGGGCGATACTGTAAAAACAATGGATCAGTCTTTAGTACGTAAGAGTACAATTACTTCTGGTGATGTAAATACTGAGGACGTTTTCGACCCTGCACTAGAATGGGGCAGTCATCCAATTGACACTTTCGATAATCTAGGCACCCACACAATGGAAGGTGCACCAGCCGAAGAGCCTACTAAAGTTACACCTGTAACTGCTTCTGTACAATCGTCTGCTGTAAAAGCGGGTACAAAAGTGGAATTAACAACATCTACAGAAGACGCAACAATTTACTACACAGTTGATGGATCTGAGCCAACAACTGGATCAACAGTATATTCAGCTCCAATCGCAATCACAGCGGATACTACAATCAAGGCAATGGCTGTGGCAGATGGTTTGGAAAACAGCGACGTTGCAGAATTCACTTACTCTCTTTTAAGCCTTAAAACTATTTCCGAAGTAAGAGAAATGAACCCTGGTGATTTCGCGCTTACATCGGGTGTTGTAACAGCAGTACTCGGCAAGAACATCTATATCCAGGATGAAAATGCCGGTATCGTACTATACGGTTCAGTCAGTGTACAGCCTGGTGATGAAGTGGAAGCATTCGGTGAAGTAGCTGACTACAATTCGCTTTTGGAATTAGAAGTAAGCGCAGAGAATGTCAAAGTCCTCGGCCAAAAAGAAATTCCAGCTGCTAAAGAATTGACTGCAGCGCAGCTTACTGAACAGTATGAAGCAATGCTGGTTAAAGTAGGAAAATCAAAAGTTGAGAGCTTCGCAAGCGGAAACTATACAGCTGTTGATGCAAACGGCGACTCTTACCAGCTTCGTCCAGGAACTCAAGAATGGTTAGAAGTTGATACTAGCTACGACTCAATCACAGGCGTTCTTAGCGCTTATCGTGATGTTCACCAGCTGATTCCTAGGATGGAAGCTGATATCGTTCTTGACCCTAGCTATGTCCGACCAGTTGTTGCAACTCCAGGTGAAGGCTTTATCAATGCTGGAGAATCAGTAACATTAACTTCTGATACAGATGACGTAACAATTTACTACACAACTGATGGCAGTGAGCCGACAGCAAGCAGCTCAGTATACAGTGAGCCACTCGAAATCAATGAAGATACGACGATCAAAGCTTTCGCTGTAAAAGAAGGATTAATAAGCACAAAGGTTTATACGTATGACTACATCATTCAAAAAGAGGTTGTCCGTATCTATGATATTCAAGGAAAAGGCCACTTCTCTAAATACCAAGGGTTAAATGTAAACAATGTAGAAGGTGTGGTAACTTACGTTCTAGGTAAAAACGACGTCTATATCCAAGACCTAGAGGGCGATGGAAACGACGCAACATCCGATGGCATCCTTCTTTATCAGAAGGGGCATGGATTAGTACCTGGAGATGTCGTAAAAGTCTCTGGTCAAATCAAAGAGTATTTCATTGAAGGATATGATGATCGTTACCAGGTAGATCTTCCTTCTACGGAAATTGACGCATCAAAAGTTGAAAAGGTTGGCAGCGGTGAAACTCTTCCAGCTCCAGTAATTATCGGAAAAGACCGCACAGCTCCAACTGAGGTTATTGACAATGACGGCTTAACTAAATTTGAGCCGCAAGAAGACGCAATCGACTTTTACGAAAGCTTGGAAGGCATGCTTGTCCAGGTTGACGATGCGAAAGTAGTTGCACCACAAAAGTATGGCGAAGTTGTTGTCATCCCGGGAACAATGGAAACAAACACTTCAGCAGGCGGAATGCGGATCTCTGAAGGTGACTTCAACCCTGAAAGAATTACGATTGACATGGGGGATGATGATTTCGTTGCTAAAATGGGTGACCAGTTCAATGGTTCCATTACAGGAGTTCTGAGCTACGGCTATAGCAACTACAAAGTTTTAACGAAAAAACTTCCTGAATTAGTAGAAGGCTCAAACGAACGCGAAATTACTTCAATCGTACCGGCAGATGAAAAATTGACAGTTGCATCTTACAATGTTGAGAACTTCTCAACAAAGGTAGATCCTGAAAAAGTTACAAAGCTTGCTCAAGCAATCGTTACAAACCTTAAACAGCCAGATATCATTGGCCTGACCGAGGTCCAGGACAATGACGGACCAACTGACAGCGGCACAACAGATGGTACTGAAAGTGCTAAATTATTAATAAACACAATCGCAGCTCTTGGCGGCCCGACTTATGCGTATACTGAAATCGCACCAGAGGATAAGACAGATGGCGGACAGCCAGGCGGTAACATCCGTGTCGGCTTCCTTTACAATCCAGAACGTGTTCAATTAATGGATGCGCCAAAAGGAGATGCAGACGATGCAGTAGGCTTTGAAGATGGCAAGCTGACATTAAATCCAGGACGTATCGACCCAACTAACCCTGCTTTTGAAGACAGCCGCAAATCACTTGCAGCTCAATTTGAATTCCAGGGCAAGAGTGTCATTGTTGTCGCAAACCACTTCAACTCAAAAGGCGGAGACCAGCCATTATTCGGAAAGAACCAACCGCCTGTATTGAAGAGTGAAGTGCAGCGTATGGAAATTGCGAAAGTAATTAATGGATTCGTTGAGGATGTAAAAGCAAAAGACCCACATGCGAACGTCATCCTATTAGGCGATTTTAACGATTTCGAATTCTCTAATCCATTACAGGCTTTAAAAGGTGATGAATTAGTCAATATGGTTGAAAAAGTACCAGCTGACGAGAGGTATTCATACTCTTACCAGGGTAATGCCCAGGTACTTGACCATATCCTTGTAACAAAGAATATGGAAAGATCGACTACAGTTGACATGGTTCATATCAACTCTGGGTTCATGGAAGAGCATGGACGCGCAAGTGACCACGATCCATTATTGATTCAGACTGAATTGAAAGAACCGATTCAGCTGCCATATGACAAGGTATTCAATCTAGTTGGAATTAACGCGAAAAAATATGTAGTCGGACCTCCGAATAGTCTGGTCACTGTGGACATCACAACAACACTGACCAATGGAATCTGGCTAAAAAACACTGCTACCATCAATGGAGAAGGGCTTGCACACACAAAAGTCGTAATCAGCCCAGCCCAAAAAGGCTCCATCTACAACTTAAGCGGCGAAACAATTAAAGAAGTCTTAATAGAGAATGGAAAAGTAGCAGAAATCTACGGCGCAGAAAACGTACTCCAATGGAGCACAGGAAAACGCGTAGATACATCAGCCATTAAATTCTTTGACACATACGGCAACCAAATAGAATCCCCATTCGAAAACACAGTCGAAAAAGCAAGCTAAAAAGTTAGCACGGGAACAAGCACGGGGACGGTTCTACTGCTCACTTTTGTCAATAACCAACACTCAAGCAGAAGAACTGTAAAGTTGAATTCATAAACCAGAAAGACACCATCCGCTAAATTGGATGGTGTCTTTTAATACCCTAACACATAAATCAATCACTAGAACCGTGCCTCTGCTCACTAAATGAAGAAATTGGCATGAAGGTTTGTGTCAATAGTTTGTTAGACTTGTAATAGTCTTGTAATCTACGTTGGCAGGAGAAAAGCGGGACTTATTACATACATAACAGGGGGAGTCATCATGAAGAGACATCAGAATGCATTGCGTAACTTTTTAGCTGCCAGTACGGCGGCTGCTATTGTGGTTACGGCGGCTGCTCCAGCGGCAACGGCGGCTGAGCTTCCGTTTACTGACGTAAGCGGCCACTACACGAATGGGGTTGGGTACCTTTACACAAATGGAATAGTAAATGGCACATCTACAACTACCTATGGAACAAACAACAACATCAAGCGTGGAGATACAGCAGTCATCATCTCCAGGGCGCTGAATGCCGACACGGAAAAAGCAATAGACAATGGTTTTACTGATGTAGGACGTTATGCACCAGCAGTTAATGCTCTTTTTGCTGATGGTATCATCAATGGAATCAGTGAAACTGAATTCAATCCGAACGGAACATTGACCCGCGGGGCAATGGCGAAAATCCTCGTGGAAGCCTACGATATTCCTGCAGCGGACCAAAAGTCTCCTTTTAAAGATGCGGTTGGAGTCTTCGGTGAATATGTTGACGCTTTATATGCGGCAGGCATCACAGGCGGCAAAAGCGCTGATCTGTTCGGCACGAACAATGAAATTACCCGTGGGGAATTTGCGGTTCTTTTATACAAAACCATGAATAAGTTCGGTGATGTGGTAAAACCTGAAATCACAGTTGCCGGAGTCAATGACGGCATGATTACAAACACGGCCACTCAAACGCTTACAGTAGAAGCATCTGAAGGATCGGACGTGAAGGTGCTTCTCAATTACCAGGAAGTGACGGCCACCGAAGAAGGCACTTATGATATCGTTTTAGAGGAAGGTAGGAATATAATCACGGTTTCCGCTTCATCTTTCGGGGTAGAGACAGATGTTACAAAAACAGTCACTTTGGACACCGTTGCGCCTGCACTATCTCTTTCAGGTATTCCTGATGTGGTAAATAGCGCTATTCTCCCACTTGAGTTTGAAACTGAACCAGGTTCTCTAGTAGAGGTTTCTTTAAACGGTGAGGCAGTGAGCGATGCAGCCACCTTAACCCTTGCAGAAGGGGAGAATGCCATTGTCATCACAGTGGTTGAAGCTTCTGGAAACAAGACTGTCATAGAAAAAGTCGTTACCTATGTGGATCTGGTAAAAGAAGCTGAAAAAGCTGTCACTGCTTTAGAAGAATCAACAAAAGACCTTTCAACGCAAGAAAAGGTAGACGCAGCGAACGAACTGGCTGCTGATGCTGAAACCGCGATTGCTGCCCTGCCAGAAAACGATGGTAATATCGAATTGCTGACAACACGTTTGGAAACGGCAAAATCTGCAATCAACGAAGCGGTAAAAAAGATAGAAATCGTCAATGCAAAGGCAGACGTTGAAGCCGCGATTTCAGCCTTGCCTGAAACAATTACACTAGAAGACAAGCAAGCTGTTTACGAAGTAAGAGCGAAGGTGAATGAAGCATTAAAGCTATATGCTGAAATGAAAATTGAAGGGCTAAGCAAGCTTGAGGCAGCAGAACTAAAGCTTGAAGAGCTAGTTTTCGATGCAGCAACCATCCGACTCGATGCTGCTCAAGCCACAATTAAAACCAATAAGACATATCAGCTAACAGCTACAATCACTCCTGTAGAAGCAGAAGATTTCAATGTGGAATGGAGCTCTGATAATGAGGCAGTAGCAACTGTTGACGAAAATGGTCTTGTCACTTCCATCACTGAGGGGACAGCAAACATCACCGCAACCTTGGAAAATGGAAAAACGGACGTCTTTAAATTCACAGTCAGCGACCGTCCAGCACTCCAATTTTCCATTGGAAGCACTTCGTATAATGGACTGATTACTAGCCTTAGTACCTCTTTCTATAACCTGAGTGATGAGACCATTACCGTAAAAAGCGTCCAATTATATGAAGGCACAACCGAAAAAGAAAACTACTCAGAAGAATATATGCAATCCAAGGGAGTACCAACAGAAATAACACCATACGGACAATTCCAACTTGGAGTGCAATTCGGCTACCTCGGCAGACTAAAAGAATCCGAAGGAATAACAATAAAACACACAATCCAAATACAATCCGGCAAAACCTACGAATACACCTTGAAATATAGATAATGTAAGCAGGGGGACGGTTCTTATGCTCGTTTTTTAGAAAATGTTAGCACAGGGACGGTTCTCCTGCTTATTTTTCGCCACCAACCATCCCAAACAGTCTACCCTTAGGATTTTCATAACTATCTACTAACAACATAATTTCCTTCTACTTGTTACTCATGGTTTAAAATCAATCAGCAGAACCACCCTTTGTACCTGTTTGTTGCTATTGACCCATAAAATCAATCAATAGAACCGTCCCTCTGCTTCTTTTTGCTCACTTTCTAATTCTTCCATTTTCCAGGAAAATCTAGTAGACTTATAGTTGGAGTGTAAATGTCTGGTTTTTGGTGCGTCACGTTACAATACATACTTGTGGAAATCATCGAAGGGGGAATTTTTTTATGGCTATCTATAAGTCTATGAGAAAGAAGCTTGTGGCTGCGGGAACAGCGGCTGTTATTATGGTGGGGGTTGCGGCTCCGGGTGCATTTGCGGAAGAAATGCGTTTTACTGATGTTGGCAGCCATTATACGGTTCCTATTGAATATCTTTCAGCTAATCATATTGTGAATGGAAAATCAGAAACATTCTTTGGAACAACCCAGAATATCACCAGGGGGGAGACGGCAATCATCATCGCACGGGCTCTTGGATTGGATACCCAAAATGCACCTGATGCTGGCTTTACTGATACTAGTGGTCAGTATAAAGGCGCAGTAAATGCTCTTTATGAAAAAAAGATCATAAGTGGGATTAGTAGCACCGAGTATGGTGTTAATGACCAATTGACAAGGGGGCAAATGGCTAAGATCCTGGTGAATGCCTATAATATTCCTGACGCTACAAAGGATGCTCCTTTTACTGACGCCGGCAAAACTTTCGGAAATTACATTGACGCACTCTATGAATCTGGTGTGGCCGATGGAAAAACGAATACCCAATTTGGCACTAAACTGAATATAACACGCGGAGAGTTTGCTATCCTGCTCTACAAAGCTATCCAAAAGTTCGAGCAGGAACCAATGCTCCCTACCGTAACCATCGGCGGCATCCCAGAAAACGGAATGGCCACTGAGCCTATTATTATTGTAAAAGTTGAAGCAACCGAAGGCGCTACAGTATCAGTCAAGCATAACGGCACAGCTGTAAAAGAAAGTGGCGTTAGCGGCTATGTCTTGAACCTTTCCGAAGGAGAAAATAAAATCGTCGTCACAGCTGTAGATGCTGCCGGCAACAAGGTCTTGAAAGAAGTCACAGTGAACTATGACAGTGCCTGCGACTATGATTCAACATCAACGGTCAATCCTGACCGCCAGACAATCAATTGCTTAATTACCGAAGTGGTAATGGAAAATGGCAACAAAATCCCGCCTGAAATTGTAAAAGCAGTCGCTGAAAAAGAAAGTGCCTGGACCCAGTTTATAGATGGCAAACCCTTAGTTAGAACAGAGAAGGATGGCCGTGAAGGAATCGGCATCATGCAAATCACCAACACAGCAGGCTATGATGTCGACAGATTGAAGTATGACATCAAGTACAATATTGAAACAGGCGTAAAATTCCTGTTGAACAACTTCTACCAACGTAACGACCTGCCAAAAATAAATGACCATGACCCAACCGACCTGGAAAGCTGGTACTTCGCGATCATGGCCTATAACGGAATTGTCCCGGCAAACAGCCCGGTAGTACAGGCAACGGGTGAGCGGAACGCAGGGGCATATCAAGAATTGGTTTATGACAAATTGGAAAGCGGAAATGCTGACGAAGTACTGCCCAATATCGACAACTTGGATATGACATCAGCAGACTTTGAATATGATCCAAACTCAAGTACTCAAATCAAGTTCATCAAAACATCATATGAACTCGAAGAATCCCTGCTGACTCCATCGAATCAACTTTACGCGATAGGAGACATCGTCCACTATGAAGGGTCAGGGCTGCGCCTAGTTCCTGCAACGTTAGGAGACAGGATTCCCGTTACTTCAAACGATGAGCTAAAAATAATCGGCAAACCAGTACAGGATAGCAGACCAGCTATAACTAACCACTACGTCTGGTACCCAGTAATGAAAGTCTCAACAGGTGAAATCGGCTACATCGCATCTCATTATATAAAGTAATCACAGGGACGGTGCTCCTGCGCAAAATTCCAAATAAAAAGCTCGATTGCATTATTAGCAATCGAGCTTTTTGAATACAGAAAAACATGCAGGAGAACCGTCCCCCTGCGTACCAAATCTTTCTTGGCTTTATATTCACCATATGCAGCTGATACCATAATTTTATTTAAATTGAGGATTCTTTTTTATATGAATAAAAGTCTCATTTTATATAAAAAAAGACCGAGCACTAAGCTCGATCACTCACTCTATATTTACTCAGAAGGTGTTACAGGTTTATTTAGATTCCATTGTTTTGCATTTTCTTCAAGAGTTTGAAGACGAGCATTAAGGTCAGCCAATTGGGTTTTCAATTCTTTATTTTCAACTTGAAGAGCTTGTATTTCTTCTTGTTGATTGCTGACTTGTTCAACCTTTTCCTCAAGAATTTTGTCTTGGTCTTGAAGTGGCTTCAGTTCATTCCAATACATCATGTTTCTAAACTTTAAAAAGCTGCCTGCAAGTTCAAACCTTTGAACTGATTCGTATGGTCTGAACTCATACCTATTGTACTCAGGCTGTACAAATTTGTTTTTCATAATATTGTAACTCAACACATACTGAACATCATTGTAAAAAGAGTCAGTCTGTTTAATATCTTGGGCAACCATATCGGCCGATGCACTTGACACAATAAAACATGTTGCTAAAACTAAAGTTGCAATTTTCTTCATCATCTTCGTTTTCTCCCCATTTTATCTATTGTATGTTTTTCGAGATAGTTACAATCCCAAGACACATTGTAACATTTGTAAATGTATTAATGCCTTATATCAGCTAATTACCAATTTTTATATAGGGTTCTGGTTTTATAACAAAAAAACCTCTGTTTGATTTAGGTATTTCATTTATAAGATAAAATGGAAGTTAGGGGGCGTAAGCAGGGGGACGGTTCTCCTGCTTGAAAAACCAAATATAAAAGGCTCGATTGCCGTAACAGCAGTCTAGCTTTTTGTATTGGTGGGAATACAGGCAGGAGAATCGTTGAATTGATGGATTTTTTACATTTTACAGGACATCTTACACCTGTCATAAAAAACTATATCATTTAGCAAAGAAATGAACAAAAATATTGGAAAAATTTATAAAAAAACTGAAAATTTCGACAAACTTCTACACCGAATCTTTAGAACAACTATTACAATACTAGGTAGATTTGGTTAGTGCTTAAGGAGTGATAAGTCAAGAACTATAAGTTACTAGAACTGAACATATTGTAAAAAAGGTTCAAAAGAAATACAAAAAATGAAAACTGAGTTAAGAGGAGAGTAAAAATGAACAAAAAACTAGTTATCGTACTTGTGGTGTTTTTTCTAGCATTATCAACCATTTATACATTCCCTTATGCAAAAGCAGAAGGTGGAAATAACGGAATACCTGCATTAATATCAAAAATCGAGGAAAGACTGTCAGAATTGGAAGAAACAAATAAGAATCTATCAAGTTCAATCGAACAATTGGAAATGACCATTAAAAGTCAAGAAACACAGATTCACGAGCAAGAAAATAAGATTGAGTCACTTACAAATTTTTTAGGCAATACTCAAAAGGAGCTATCCTATCACGAAGAGCAGTTAGGGTTACTTGCCAACCAGGCAAGCGAGAATAGCAACTTACTAAGCACCTTGCAAAATGATGTATCAACTATACGAAATGATATAAACAGACTCTTACAAGGAACGCAGCCCAACCCATCACAAGGCTCTTATTCAATCGAAGGAACAATCAAATTTACAAATAATGAACCAATTCGATTAGCAAAAATATATGTCATTAATCAATTAGGGCAACAAACGCAATTTGAATCGGGCTGGCAAGGTGAATTCAGTCTTATGAATTTAGCAAATGGCCAATATACATTAAAAGTTGGATCCGTACAGAATCCTCTACTTGAAAAAACAATCTCGGTTAATAGTCAAAATCAAACTGGAATCAACCTTATATCGAATGTTCAACTTTACAACATAAAGGGCAAAATGATTGATCTAAATGGAAAAGAATTTTATGCGGGTTTGGTATTAGTCGATAAAAATACTGGAGTCTATTACTCTGAATCTCCTCGTGACTTTAAGACATTTAATTTCCAAGTGCCAAATGGTATTTATCAAATTAGTTATCATGTACCAGGATTTAATGTATCAACACCAACAGAGATTGTGGTGAATGGTAAAGATGAGAATGTTGATATTAACCTTTCAGTGTCTACACATTCTGTAAG
This sequence comes from Bacillus sp. ISL-41, assembly GCF_018613235.1. Classification (GTDB taxonomy): domain Bacteria; phylum Bacillota; class Bacilli; order Bacillales; family Cytobacillaceae; genus Mesobacillus. The sequence goes on along the minus strand of NZ_JAGGQP010000012.1, from coordinate 19,913 downwards.
AGGTAAAGCCGTTGATAAAAATGGAAATCCACTAGCAAGTGAGTCTATTTCCTTTAGCTATGGAAATGGCGGGATTTTCGGCTATAACTTTAATACGGATAGGGAAGGAAATTTTGCTATAAATGGTCTTGTTGATGGGCAATATACCATCAACATCGGTAAACCACAAAACCCAATTGCAAGTTTACCTATCACTATTAATGGTTCAGATCTAAATGGTCTCGTAGTAACACAATAAATTCTGTTGTAAAAACATGTGCTATCCATAATAAATGGCTAAATTAAAATGGTAGCTAGGCCGGATATATAAACAAAATAGGGGAAATTGTTTTTCGAGCACATTATGATGAAGCGGGATACTCTGTAAATGGGGTGGCAAGGGTTTACAAGGACGGAATGAGGAGATATATAGCCAATCCATAAGAGGGGGGACGGTTCTTGTAAGGGACAAATTGAAATTTTGTACGAAAAAAGGCACGATGAGCTCCTTTAGCTGCTCACCGTGCCTTTAACTTTTAATAAGCTGGCAGCACTTTGAGTGTACTATGAGGGAGAATAAATCTAAGAGAGATAATAAGCAACGGATACTGGTATATAGTAAACTGTTGGATAATGTAAAAAAGTTCATTCAACAAAAAAGGGGAAAAGACGGTTTTCTCTATAGGGGGAAGAGGGCACGATGAGATGATGAGGACCCCAGGAGGTTCCTTGAGATTTAAAGAATATATAAAAAGATCGGGTTACAGGTGTATTACTTGGTGTTTGATGTCCAACCATATCCATGTTCTATTAAAAGAGGGGAAAGATGATATGGTACAAGTGAATAAGCTATTTGATCACTTTACGCATTTTTATTGTTATAATTTGGATAAGTTAGAGGTTAAAGAGGGAAAGTTCGGTGAAATCGTTAAGGAAAACAAAAAGTATCGAAAGTTATACCTAGTCAGATAGCAAAAGCCTCACTCCCATTAATGAGTGGGGCTTTTACTGATATATTTTCCCCTCAGTCATAGAGCCCTACTCCTATGACATTGAGAAATTTAATAGTTTTAAATAGTATTATCTTTCCATCCTATTTTCACAAGCCGAATCAGATATAAAATTATTAGAAAGAAGAAGGCAACTTTAAAGTAATTATCCGAACCCAAGATAGAGTAGCCAAAACTGGATAGTGCTAGTATATACATCGGCAAAGCATTAAAAATGAAGGATGACCAATTTTTGACTTTGTATGTGAGTATTATTGAAAGGACAACCCCAAACAAACTCACTAGTGCAAGAACGGGGAGAAAACGGGTGTCTTCCGGGTTGGTAAAAATAAAAACAACGTACCCCAAGAAAATTAAAGCCATAGCAATCATTAGTATTAACTTGATTGAATTATTTTTCAAACTTTAACTTCCTTTCTCAACAGAATGCCCGTTCATTTATTCTGATTATTACCTGGAGACTGTAGACATCTATCTTTGCCTTTATTTATATTTCTGAATATCATTTGGACACATTTTCCACCACCTTTAATATTATCATTTTATATCTTTCGTCGATATAAAAGTGCAATAGTCGAAAATAATTGAGGTAAGGTAGGAATTCAGTATGGATAAACTTAAACAAATGCAAATTGAGGAATCTAAAAAGAAGAACTTTATAATGTTTTATGTATTTTCTTTATCTCTTTTGGCGGGATTAATAAAATCTTTAGTATCTAAAGACGCAACCCAGAGTTTAATATATGGCTCTGAGCTGCTGCTATTTACATTGGCTTTGTTTCTTTTTCAAAGAGTCTTTAAGAAGTATTGGTTGTTCCCTTATATTGGTATTACAATGGCATTGTTTTTTACTACTGTTGGAGGCTATCTGACTGGTGGAGGGTGGTCCATTGTCATTATTACATTCTTTATGGCAATCTTCTCCGTTGTTCAATTAAACAAAAAAGTATTTATTATGGGGTATGTATTAGGGTTTATTCCACTAACTTTAACTTACATATTAGGAACGAAGGAAATCGAAACAATACAGGCAAATGCCCCGACCGTTTTTTTAGTGTATGTTTTATCCGGAATCCTTCTATTTGTGATTGTTCACCTTAACCAAAAGCAAACTACAACTATAAATAATCTAATTCTTGATTCTGAAGAAAATGCCTTAGAACAAAAAAGGCAAAAGGATTTTATACAGTCCAACATGAGAAACATACTGAAGGAAGTATCAGACACAAATAAGCATATTCAAAGCAATATCATCGCACAAAGCGAGATAAAGCAAGTCATTAATGAGGTGTCTGTTGGAAGTCAGCAGCAAAGTGAGCAAATTAATTCTATCTCTGAAAATGCAGAAGTCTCATTTGAAGTAATGCTCAAATTACAAGAGATGATGAAGAGTCTATCAAAAGATGCTCTGCAAACAAATGAGATTACCTCTTCTGGTGAGAAGAAGGTGTTAATGTTCAACAAAGACGTTAAAGACATACAAGCTTTTATATTCGATCTAAATCTTATGTTTATTAATTTGAGCAATAAAATCAAAGAGACAAGCTCTTTTTCAGATGCCATTAAGCAAATTTCTGAGCAAACCAATCTATTGGCACTGAACGCTTCAATTGAAGCTGCTAGAGCAGGGGAAGCAGGCCGGGGTTTTTCAGTTGTTGCTGATGAAATAAGAAAACTTGCAGAAATCACTAACAGCACGGCTCAAAATATTACCGTTAATTTATCTGAGGTAAGTAAGGACAATGAAACCACCCTATCGAAAATGGGGACGAGTGAAGATAAAATTGGTGCAATAATCAATTCATCAGAAGAAATCGTTGCTTTTTTTGAGAAACTATCCAGCAGTTTTGAGAGAATCTACACTGATTTAGAAAGAACAGAAAAGTTATCGGAAGAAGTAGTAAGCAATAGTGCAAATGTACAAAGATCGACCGCAGAACTGGCATCTATCTTGGAACAATCAAGTGCCAGCCTGGAAGAAATGAGTGCTACTGTTGAAACGTTGACAAGCGATAGCTCAAAAATTGCAGTTTCAATGGAAAATACAACAATCAATGCAACAACAATCTTGACTGAATCAGAAGAAGCATATCACGCTGAGGAAGAACCTAAATAATTCTTGTGAGCAGGGGGACGGTTCTCCTGCTCATTTTTTTGCTGTCGTAGTGGTTGGAAGTGAGCACTAGAACCGTCCCTGTGCTTGACATTCACTGTGTTATTTTAACTTGATAAAATGCACTTTTTTCCCCTCGGAAGCAACGTATTCTTGAACGTGTTGAAATTCAGGAAGAAAATTTAGAGCACCCAGAATAAAACGCTCACAATTTCCTGGAACATCTTTTTGTCGTACTCTGCCATTTGTAATGATGGTTTGAACGGCTGACAATACGTGGCCCTTCCTCATTTCTCTGATTTCACCCTTTTCAAGCAATAGGAGAATTCTATCATTTTTAATCTCCATTACTTTTGCAAAGGCTTTCCCTTTCAATGTGTCAATTTTATCACCAGGCGAAATCTTGGAAACGAGGTCTTCCCACACATGATTATTTTGTGATTCCATAATCTTCCCTCCTTATTTTACCTGTATTATATTGGGTCTAACTGTACTGGTAAAGATTTTTTTGGGCCTGTCATATAATGAAGTTTTCGTTCTTTTAGATTTAAACTAATGGAAAATAAAACCGATACCATAAATAGTTACAATAAAAATACAAGACATAAGGTCGGGGTTTAGATGACTTTTACAACAGAAGAACAAATACACCTAAAACAAGAGAATTTACATTTAAAACAACTTAATAATAAATTGAAAAAGAGAGTGAAAGGCTCCATTTTAAAAACGGATTTAGAGTTCTTTTTAAAGATCTTGATACCTAAAGGCTCTGAAGATGACTATAGTGTTTTCATGGACTTAAATAATTCTATGTTTAATAGTTATAAGGAATTAATAGATCTTGTAACTTTCTTGATAAAAGTTGATAGAGTAGATTTGGCTTATTTATATGTGCATAAAAACTTTTTATCTATTAATGATAGAGAACTAAAACCAATAGATGTAGAAGCGGCGTTTAAAAAACTCGTAAAACAACTGCTAAGTAAGAATAAAATTGAAGAACTACATCTTCGGCTATTGTTCGAGTTCTTATCAAGTAAGAAAGAGCACCTTTTTCCTATTTATAAAGAGGTATTCACTCTTTATATGGACGAACTAATAAAGGCTAGTTTAGTTACTAGAAACGATGATTGGATATTAAAGTTATTATACTTTGTAAGGATAATTGATAAAAAACTGTTAGATAAAGCTTTTGACTATTTACATGGACATTGGGATTTGTTATTTAATTGGATTACGGAAGAGGAACTTTTCACATGGGGATTTTTAGTAGATATTTCAGGTCATGTAAAGTTCCAGTCGAAACTTAAGATACTTAATGAATATTATCAGCTGAAAAAAGAAGGAATGTACTTGCAGCCAATTGAGGCATCAAATTACGGAGGAGACGAAAAAAATAATAAAAAAACTGGATTTGCAGAAAACTGGAAAGAGGTAAGTGATTTAAGAAAGTATGGCTATGAAGTCTCAGACAAGTCGGATCTAGAAAGATGGATCGCCATTCATAAAGCAATGAGGAATATCCCAATCTCAAAAATAGTCTCACATATTCAATGGCTCTTAGATAATTCAAATAGAAGAGACGGCATAAATGGTGATTTTAGCAAATCAATTAATGCCTATGAAACAGACCTTGAGTATTTAGAAAATTACTTTAATAACCGGAATTTATAAGAGGAGAAAAAACAAGCAGAGGGACGGTTCTTCTGCTCACATTTCTCAAGCAGAGGTAAGCAGAGGGACGGTTCTCCTGCTCAAAAAATATCAGAGGAGAGCCCGATTGCTTTAGAAAGCGGTCGGGCTTTTTAGTGAGGAATTCTTCAGTAGAGATGAATTTTAGATAATGCGTTCAAACATTCAGCAATTCAAAATCTATCGGGCTCCCTATGGACAGAAACACAGAGGTACTGAGACGGTGATGCGCGTCGCTTTTGGGAGTTGAAATAGTTCAACAATGGTTAAGTTACTTATATCATTAAGGGAATTGGGGGATATAAGATATAAGCTTGGTGGTGATTATTTTATTTGTCCGGGGATCCAAATTGGTTCGTATGGAAGGAATTGTTACTATCCATTCTATGGTTCTGAATGTACCATAGGTTAGTTAATACATACAGGATGGGTGAAGATAGATGGGTTGGGAAGATGAAAACTATTATACAAGTGATACGGGAATGTTGGGGGATAGTCCTCGAAGAAAGAAATCATCATCAAGGAAAAGAAGGGTGCCTCATTATAGACCTATCGTAAGGAAAAGGATACCTCGTACAGATTTTGGGGAAGCGATGGGCGGTTTAGCTGTAGGGATGTTTTTTGTGTTCCCTGTATTGGCTACTCTGTCAATGGTCTTTCCAGTCGGTTTCTTTGGAATCGTGGCGATTATCGGATTGTTTACATGGTTAGTGTCAGATTGGCAGATGGCAGCCATTATTGTTGGATTAATTATCGGAATGGTTGTATTGGGTTTTGTGTCTCTTGGTATATTAATGGCGTTATTAGGATGAATCCCCGATGGTGGGGATTCTTTTTTATAAAAAATAATTAAATCAGGAAAGGGGACGTTTCTCCTGCTCAAACTTCTTATTAAAAAACCCGATTGCAGACTAATGCAATCGAGTTTTTTAATATTGGTGGGAATATATGTAGGTACCATCCCTGGTTTTTCATCCTTTGCCTGCCGGCAAGGCAAAAAAAAGCAGTGGAACCGTCCCTGTGCTTGCTCACGACGGTGGAGAGTGAGCACAAGAACCGTCCCTGTGATTGCTTCACCATCCCCTTTACAACACCTTCCCCAGAAAAGCCTTCGTACGTTCATGTTTAGGATTCCCAAACAACTCGCCTGGTACATCCTCTTCAACGATATACCCGCCGTCCATGAAGATGACGCGGTCGCCGACTTCACGGGCGAATCCCATTTCATGTGTCACGACGACCATTGTCATGCCTTCTCGGGCGAGGTCTTTCATAACCTCGAGGACTTCTCCGATCATCTCGGGGTCGAGGGCAGAGGTTGGTTCATCGAACAGCATGACCTTTGGTTCCATGGCAAGTGCCCTGGCAATGGCGACACGCTGCTTTTGTCCTCCGGATAATTCTCCGGGATAGCTATCTGCTTTTTCCTCAAGGCCTACTTTCCTGAGAAGTTCAAGGGCTGTCTGTTTGGCAGCCTCTTTGTCGACACCCTTGGCTTTGATCGGTGCCAGCGTAATGTTTTGCAGCACGGTTTTATGAGGAAAGAGATTGAAGTGCTGGAACACCATCCCTACTTCCTGGCGGATTTTATTGATGTTGATTTTCGGGTCGGTGATGTCATTTCCATTCACGATGACATGGCCATCTGTGATTTCCTCGAGTCTATTCAAGCAACGCAGGAAGGTGCTTTTTCCAGAGCCGGAAGGACCTACGACACAGACCACTTCCTGCTCTTTCACCTCTGTACTGATATCTTTTAAAACTTCAAGTTCCCCAAAGGATTTTTTAAGGTTATTGACCTGGATCACACTCATCGCAGTTCATACCTCCTCTCTATAAAGTCGCCGAGTTTGGTCAACAAGTAAATCAGGATGAAGTACATGAGAGCGACCATTCCCCATATTTTGAAAGGTTCATAGGTTGCTGATACGACGACTTGCCCTCTTTGTGTCAGTTCCGCGATTCCGATGACAGACAGAAGCGAGGTGTCCTTCAGGCTGATGATCGCCTGGTTCACAAATGTCGGCAGCATCCTTCTTAATGCCTGCGGCAGGATGATATAACGCATCGTCTGCGCACTGGTCAGTCCCAGAGTCCGTGCAGCTTCCGTTTGTCCTTTGTCGATGGACTGGATGCCGGCTCGGACAATTTCAGCTATATAGGCGCCTGCATTGATGGCAATCCCAACGATCCCTGCGGTAACAGGTTGCAGCGAAATGAAGGGAAGTGAATTCAAACCGAAATATATAAAGAATAATTGAACGAGGAAAGGCGTTCCGCGTACAAAGTTAATGAACCAAATGGCGATCCACCGTAAAGGCGGAATCGGAGAAAGGCGGAAAAGTGCTGTAATTAAACCGATGATGAATCCAAACAGCAAGCCGATAAGTGTTATATAGGCTGTCAGTTTTATCCCGGCCCATAAGACGGGAAGGGCTTCCTGGAATATTTCCATTTTCTAGCTCCTTTCTTTATTAGAAAAAGACAGCGCGCTTACTGGGAGCGCGCTGAAAAAAATTTTACTCTTCAAGATAAGTGTTCAAGATTTCCTCGTACTTGCCGTTGTCCCTGATTTTTTGAAGGCCGCTGTTGATTTTTTCAAGCAGTTCCTGGTTCTCGCCTTTTTTTACAGCGATGCCATACTGGTCGCCATTCAGGCGGTCCCCAACGGTCTTTAGGTCAAGGCCGCTTGTTTTGATGGCATAGGCGATAACCGGGTAGTCTTCAATCAATACATCTGCGTTCCCATTTGCCACTTCCTGGAACATGGATGGGCTGTCATTGAATTGGCGAACTTCTTTAATGCCAGCCTCATCTTTGATTTTCTCGGCATGGTCAGCACCTGTTGTACCATTCTTAACGGCGACAACTTTACCTTTCAAGTCATCAACGCTGGTAATGTCGTTGTTATCTTCTGAAACAACAAGTGTTAACCCCGCATCAAAGTATGGATCTGAAAAGTCAACTTTTTCTTTTCGGTCATCCGTGATGCTCATGCCGGCAATGGCTACGTCCAGCTGATCAGCAAGAATCGCTGGGATGATGCCTCCGAAGTCCATCGGCTTCAATTCAATTTCAAAGCCCTCTTCCTCCGCAATGGCATTGATGATATCGATATCAATTCCTTTATACTCACCCTTTTCTTCAAATTCAAACGGAGGATAAGTAGTATCCGTACCAACAGTGTACGTTTTGCTCCCGTCTTCATCCCCGCTGCCGTTTGCTGCATCATTCGATCCGCATGCAGCCAAAACCAGCATCACTGCCATCATTAAAAAGCCAAATATCTTTATTTTTTTCATCCAACCCCTCCAATTATTTGATAATTCAGTACATTAGTCATGTTAACAAACATTTCCTGTCCGATGCAAAAGAAAAGGCTTTTGGGACTTTTGGGAGGGGTAGAATGTTAGCACAGGGACGGTTCTTGTGCTCACCTTTCAGTGCACTGGCACCAAAAAAGTGAGCACGAGAACCGTCCCCCTGCACACTATGTAAATGTTATAATAGTAAAATCGAATACGCGGATTTATCAAATAAATTTAAGAAAGCAGCGTGATATTAATGGATTCCATAAGGCAGTTTATGGAGGACCATTTGCAGGAGATTTTAGATGATATCAAGTTTCTGGTCGAAAGTGATTCTCCATCCTTAAATAAAAAACTCGTGGACGAGTGTGGAGAGAGGATACAGGAGCTTTTATATCGCTACTTTGGCGAACGGGCAGAAGTGTTGGAAGAAGAGAAGTACGGGAATCATTTGAAATTTGAATTCGGGGAAGGAGATGAAACCATCTTAATCCTTTCCCACTTTGATACAGTATGGGAGCCTGGAGAATTAGAGTTTAAAATCGAAGGCGATTGTGCATATGGGCCTGGCATCCTGGATATGAAGGGAGGCCTTGTGCAAGCGCTTTGGGCAATAAGAGCCATTAAGGAACTGAACATCCCGTTCTCAAAGAAAATTGTTTTCCTTTTTACCAGTGATGAAGAGGTGAGCAGTCCGACATCACGCTATGTTATTGAAGAGATAGCGAAGGATTGTGATTATGCATTGGTTACGGAACCACCCGTTGTTCGGACGGGTGCCTTAAAAACAGCTAGAAAAGGGTCAGCGCGTTATCATATTGATATTACAGGCAAGGCTGCCCACGCTGGCAACAACCATCATGAAGGAGCAAGTGCTATTCAAGAGGCTGCCAAGGTCATTGATTATTTAGAGTCATTGACAGATTACGAGGCCGGAACCACAGTCAATGTTGGATTTGTTAAAGGCGGAGGCAAGCTCAATGTCGTGGCTGATCATGCAGAGATTGGCATCGATGTCCGTGCGATAACCAGTGAAGAACAAGAAAACATTGATGAAGTAATTTGTGGACTGACACCATTCACAGAGGGAACAAGTATCGACGTTCGAGGGGGCATTTCTCGCCCGCCGATGGAACGAAACCAAGATACAAAAGATCTATTCCAGACCGCCAAAGAAGCAGCAAAAGAAGAAGGCTTCAAATTAAAAGAAGCTTCTGTTGGAGGAGGAAGTGACGGAAACCTCACAGCCAACATGGGAATCCCAACCCTGGATGGCCTTGGTATCATTGGTGACGGAATCCATGCAAGAAACGAACACATCATCATCAGCCAAATCCCAGAACGAGCAGCATTTTTCACAAACCTGCTGGTTAGTATTGGGACAAAGGATGAGGAGTAAATGTTGTCAGAGGGACGGTTCTTGTGCTCACATTTAACCGCCCGGACACAAAAAAAGTGAGCAGGAGAACCGTCCCCCTGCTCACCCCCTGCTCACTCTTCTCTTTATCATGGAAAATAAACGATTTTAAAAGGATGAAATGTATGAATCAAAAAATTCTCCCGGCATGCACGAACATGAAGGATTTTGAGCGGTTCCTGGAAAGCCCATATGAAGTTGGCGTCTTTCTTGAAATGCATATTGCTCAGCTGAAGCATGTTAGTACGATGGCGGAAGCACATGGGAAGAAGATGCTTTACCATATGGATATGATCCATGGAATTAAAAGCGATGATTATTCCGCGGAGTTTATCTGTCAGGAATATAAACCATATGGGCTGATCTCGACCAAGTCCAATGTGATTTTAAAAGCGAAGCAGAAAGATGTCCTGGCGATTCAGAGGATTTTTCTACTGGATTCCCATGCGCTTGAAAAAAGCTATAAACTTCTTGAAAAAACGAAGCCTGATTTTATTGAAGTCCTCCCGGGCATTGTACCCCAGATAATAGGAGAGGTGAAGGAAAGGGTTAAGATTCCCCTGTTAGCTGGGGGTTTCATCAGAAGTATTCAGGATGTGGAAAAAGCTCTGGATGCTGGAGCCGAAGCTGTCACGACTTCGAAGAAAGAATGCTGGAAACACTTTGCTCAATGATTCACAAATCTCCTATTGAAAATGTAAAAATCAAAATAATAAAATTAACCTGTTGACAGCGTTTTCAATCGTAAGTATACTTTAGATACAAGTTAAGAATGTGACGGAGATTGGGAGATTCACACTGAAATACCTATGCTTTTTTAGGTATGCTGTGTGGATCTCCTTTTTTTTGCACTTTCTTAGTTGTATATACATCTTAATGATATACACGAAAGGGGAATTGTTTATGTCAGCATTTATGGGAGAAGTAATTGGCACGATGATTTTGATTGTCTTCGGTGCCGGGATTGGAGCTGGCTCTTCGCTAAAGAATTCTTATGCTAAGGATGCCGGTTGGATTGTCATTACAATTGCGTGGGGACTTGCGGTTACAATGGGAGTTTTTGCGGTTGGTTCAATAAGCGGGGCGCACTTGAACCCTGCGGTTACTCTGGCACTTGCGATTGATGGCTCATTCCCATGGGCAGATGTACCAGGCTATATGCTGGCGCAGATGATTGGTGCATTTATTGGAGCAACACTAGTATTCTTGCATTATCTTCCTCACTGGAAGGCAACAGATGATCCGGGCACAAAATTGGGCGTTTTCTCAACAGGACCTGCAATTCCAAACACATTTTCTAACTTATTCAGTGAAGTTTTTGGCACTTTTATTCTTGTTTTAGGATTATTGTTTATCGGAGCAAATCAGTTTACAGAGGGATTAAACCCGATTGCAGTTGGATTATTGATTGTTGTAATTGGTATGTCACTGGGCGGTACAACAGGTTATGCCATCAACCCGGCACGTGATCTTGGGCCGAGAATTGCCCACTTCGTCCTGCCGATTCCGGGCAAAGGCGGATCAAACTGGGGCTATTCATGGATTCCGGTCGTTGGACCTCTGTTAGGAGGATCACTTGGAGCAGTCGCTTACAAAGCTCTTTTCACGGGAGCAGTCACAGAGACTTTTTGGGTTGTAGTTGGTATAGTAGCAATAATTCTTGCATTAGCTTATACAGTAGGAAAAAAACAAGCAGGGCAGATAGATCCATCTAAAGTAGGCGTATAATATATCGATAAAAATGAAAACGGTTAAATATAATAGGGGAGGAATAATTTAATGGAAAAGTACATTTTATCTTTAGACCAGGGTACAACAAGTTCAAGGGCCATTCTTTTCGATAAGGCAGGAAAGGTTGTCCACGTATCGCAAAAGGAATTCACTCAGCATTTTCCGAAGCCAGGCTGGGTAGAGCACGATGCGAATGAAATCTGGGGCTCTGTATTGGCTGTCATCGCAGGTGTTTTATCAGAATCAAATGTTAAGCCGGACCAAATAGCGGGAATAGGAATTACGAACCAGCGTGAAACGACAGTTGTATGGGATAAAGAAACGGGTGTTCCAGTTTATAATGCAATTGTCTGGCAATCACGCCAAACAAGCGGTATTTGCGATGAACTGAAGGAAAAAGGCTACAATGACCTTTTCCGCGATAAAACTGGTTTGCTCATTGATGCTTATTTTTCAGGTACAAAAGTGAAGTGGATCCTTGACAATGTTGAGGGCGCGAGACAAAAAGCTGACGAAGGAAAGCTTATGTTCGGTACAATTGATACATGGCTGATTTGGAAGCTTTCCGGTGGGCGTGCCCATGTTACGGATTATAGCAATGCTTCGCGCACGCTTATGTTCAATATATATGACTTGAAGTGGGATGAGGAGCTTCTTGATATTCTTGGAGTACCAGCATCTATGCTTCCTGAGGTTAAACCTTCTTCTGAGGTCTATGCAAACACAGTGGATTACCACTTCTTCGGCAAGGAAGTTCCGATTGCAGGTGCCGCAGGTGACCAGCAGGCAGCATTATTCGGGCAAGCTTGCTTTGAGGAAGGCATGGCGAAGAATACTTATGGAACAGGCTGCTTCATGTTGATGAACACTGGTGAAAAAGCGGTTAAGTCAGAGCATGGTCTCTTGACAACACTTGCCTGGGGCTTGAACGGCAAGGTTGAGTATGCCCTTGAAGGAAGCATTTTCGTTGCCGGGTCTGCGGTCCAATGGCTCCGTGACGGCATGAGGATGCTCAAGAATGCAAAAGACAGCGAAGATTATGCAGCTAAAGTTGAATCTACTGATGGTGTCTATGTTGTTCCAGCGTTCGTCGGTTTGGGAACTCCTTATTGGGACAGCGACGTCAGAGGTGCGGTATTCGGTCTGACACGCGGAACTAGCAAAGAGCATTTTGTCCGTGCAACCCTTGAGTCCCTTGCATACCAGACGAAGGATGTTCTATCAGCTATGGAAGCCGATTCAGGAATCGAGCTGAAGACTCTCCGCGTTGACGGCGGTGCAGTCATGAACAACTTCCTGATGAACTTCCAGAGTGACGTGCTGAATGTCCCTGTCGAAAGACCGGTTGTCAACGAAACAACTGCTTTGGGAGCAGCGTACCTTGCGGGTCTTGCAGTTGGTTACTGGGAAAGCCAGGAGGAGATCGCATCGCAGTGGGCAATCGACCGTTCATTTGAACCAAAGATGTCCGATGAAGACCGCGACCAGCTTTACGGCGGCTGGAAAAAAGCTGTAAAGGCAGCTATGGCTTTTAAATAAAAAATTCAAAAATAAGACATTATCATATCATAGAGGAATCTGATACAATAATAACAAGTTAATAAAACGGCAGGAGATCTGGAGAGACCGCGAAGCATTACCGTCCATTAGGTAATGTTTTTCGTGGTCTCTTTTCCTGTTCTAAGGGAGGAAAACACCATGTTCACGAATACAAAACGCAATGATATTATCTCCAATTTAAAAAGAAATAAATTTGATTTACTTGTGATTGGCGGCGGTATTACAGGCGCCGGAATTGCTTTGGACGCTGCGACCAGAGGATTAAGTACCGCCGTTCTTGAAATGCAGGATTTTGCGGCCGGTACATCCAGCCGTTCAACCAAGCTTGTGCATGGCGGTTTGCGCTATTTAAAGCAACTGGATGTAAAGGTAGTAGCTGAAGTCGGTAAGGAAAGAGCGATTGTATATGAAAACGGGCCGCATGTAACGACTCCTGAGTGGATGCTGCTCCCGTTCCACAAAGGCGGAACATTCGGCAGCTTCACGACTTCCATCGGCCTGCGCGTCTATGACTTTTTAGCAGGGGTAAAAAAGAGCGAACGGAGAACGATGTTTTCCAAGGATGAAACATTGCGGAGAGAGCCGCTTATTAAAAAGGAAGGTTTAAAGGGCGGCGGATATTACGTCGAGTACCGCACCGATGATGCGCGCCTGACAATCGAGGTCATGAAGGCAGCGGTTGAAAAAGGCGCAACAGCTCTGAACTATTCCAAGGTCGAGAATCTTCTCTATGAAAATGGCAGGATTGTGGGCGTCATCGTCAATGATCAACTATCTGGGAAAAAATACGAGGTCTATGCGAAGAAAATCATCAATGCAACTGGTCCGTGGGTGGATAACATCCGTGAAAAAGACGGCTCCAAGAAAGGTAAGAGCCTGATTCTATCAAAAGGCGTTCACATCGTGATCGACCAGTCCCGATTCCCGCTCAAGCAGGCAGTCTATTTCGATACACCAGATAAAAGAATGGTGTTCGCGATTCCCCGCAACGGCAAGGCGTATGTAGGGACGACAGATACGTTTTATGATGAGGACAAAGCGGACCCAAAAATGACTCAGGCAGATATGGATTATTTGATCAATGCGATTAATTACATGTTCCCAGAGGTGAAAGCGAAGCCTGAAGATGTCGAGTCAAGCTGGGCTGGTATTCGTCCGCTGATCCATGAAGAAGGCAAGGGACCTTCCGAGATTTCCCGTAAAGATGAAATTTGGGAATCTGATTCAGGTTTAATTACGATTGCCGGAGGCAAATTGACGGGTTATCGCAAGATGGCGGAAACGATTGTTGACCTTGTGGCCGGGAAGTTTGAATCAGAGGAAGGTCGGAAACTGAAGCCAAGCCAGACGATGCATTTGCCGATATCCGGAGGGGACTTCGGTGGTTCAGAGAAGTTCACGCAGTTTGTCGAAGCAGCTGCACAGCAGGGAGTAAAGGCCGGCTTCTCCAAAGAGGAAGCGAAGCATATTGCTGCGTTCTATGGATCAAATTCCGCTATCATCTTCGATCTTGTCAGCCAGAAAAAAGCAGAAGCTGAGAAGTTCAGCATCCCGTTAGTCACCTTTGCTAAAATGGTTTATGGCATCGAGCACGAGCTCATTGCAACGCCGGTTGATTTCTATTTCAGGAGGACTGGCGACTTGCTGTTTGATATCACCTCCGTACATGAAACGAGAGCAGCTGTCAGCGGCTATATGGCCGAACAATTTAACTGGGCCGATGCTGAAAAAGAAAGATATGAAGCAGAGCTTGATAAGGAAATCAATATGGCCACTACTCCTGTTGTTTAAGTAGATAGATTAAAAGAGGATGACAGATTTGTTAATTTGTGAGAAGTTGGAAATTTTGTGGTAAAATTGCATATAACTTCTATATGAAAACCTCCTTAAATAGGAGGTTTTTTCATAGGTGCAATAGGAGGCAGTCGTATGTATGAACTAGTCATTCAAATGAACCAAAAAAATGGATTGCATGTCAGAAGTGCGGCGTCATTGATTGCCATGCTGCAAGGAGCGCTCAAGGACGGTTCTGCGCTGAAAAACTTCTTTGTTGAATATAAGGGCCGCCGCGTCGGGGTTACCAACCTGCTTTCGCTCGTTTCCCTTAAAGTGAATCAGGGTGAGCAAATCAAACTCCTGTTTGAAGACGATCTACCCATTGATTTGAAAAACGAAATTACCAGCTTCTTTGCTGAACCTGTACAGCAGGACAGGAAGGAGCTTGAAACGGACAGGCTCCTGATGGAAAACTCCGTGATCATGCAGGAAGCTGTCTCTAATATGCCTAACGGTATGATCGTCGTTAACAGCAAAAATATGATTACCTTCGTAAATGAAGCGGCAGTCAGGCTTTTAGGAATACCAGCTTTTGAGCTGTTGAATAGAAGAGCCGATGAAATCGTTCCCCACTACAAGCTCCATGAAATCCTGCAAACCGGGAAGACAGTATTTGCTGAAAAGCAAATACTCAAAAAATATACGATTCTCGCAAACCGGGCCCCTATATTTCTCGATGGAAGAATCATTGGTGCAGTTGCTATTTTTCAGGACATTTCTGATTTTGAAAAAATAAATTCGGAACTGAGGAGAGAACGGGAGCTTCAAGAACAGCTAAATCTTGTGTTGGATTCTGTCACAGATTACATAGCACTTACTGACCGGGATGGCAGCTGTATGTATATGAATGAACAGATGGACAGGCTTTTGGAAGGTTTGTGTAAGGAGAGGTTCGTTGAAAAGCTTATTGGCCAAAAAGTGTGGTCAAAGCTGACAGCTGGAAAAACGGCTTTTTATAATGATATTAAAATGATTCAAAATGACTCTTATATTGTAAAAGTAAATTCGATATTGATAGATAGCAAGTTTCGTGGTGCCGTCGTTTCTTTAAGCCCATTTGATGAAGTCAGGTCGTTAATGAAAAAGCTTGAGGTAATGGAAGAACGTACGAAATATCTTGAGGGTGAGCTTTACAAGCACCTTCAGCTTGATGAATCTTTTTCTTGTATTATCGGGCGAAGTGGAGCGCTTATGGAAAGTCTTACCATTGCCAACAAGGTCTCCAGGACGATTTCTACTGTAGTGATCACCGGTGAAAGCGGAACAGGAAAGGAGCTTGTGGCGCGTGCCATCCATGAATCCAGCAATCGAAAAAACAAACCATTCATAAGAGTGAATTGTGCAGTCATTCCGCGGAATCTGATTGAGAGCGAATTATTCGGGCATGAGAAAGGTTCTTTTACAGGTGCGGATAAAACACGCCAGGGAAAATTTGAACTGGCTGACTTAGGAACGATCTTCCTTGATGAAATCGGGACGCTTGACATGGATTTACAAGCAAAGCTGCTCAGGGTTCTGCAGGAGCGTGAATTTGAGAGAGTGGGCGGAAATAAAACCATTAAGCTGGATGTGCGAATTATTGCGGCAACAAATGAAGACTTGTCCAAATTGATGGATGAAAAGAAGTTCAGAGAGGACCTTTATTATCGTTTGAATGTAATCCCGGTCCATCTGCCGCCTTTAAGGAACCGAAAAGGAGATATTCCGCTCCTGGCTGATCACTTTCGCAACCATTTTAACAGTCAGATGGGAAAAAGTATCAAGCTGTATGAAAAAGGGTTTCTGGAGGCGCTCGGAAGCTATCACTGGCCGGGGAACATCAGGGAGCTCCAGAATATTATTGAACGAACTGCTGCACTGACAACTGATGACACACTTTACTGCCGGGACTTGCCTGAATACATATTGAATCAGAGCCGGAAAACGATGGCACTGGATTTCAATCAGGAAGTGTTGACATTGGAAGCATACGAGAAGCAAATCTTTGAACACGCAGTCCGTTTTTATCCAAGCTACAACCAGCTGGCAAAAGCGCTGGGAATCACCCATAAGACAGCTGCCAGTAAACTGAGAAAATATAACCTTGACCATTTGCTTGGGAAAAATTATCAACATACTTGATAGAAAGTATCCAAATCAGGCCCGTCTTTCCTGACAAAACCAGTAAGCTGCTTTGGCATGTTTCTTGCAACTTAATAACACGAAGCTATGGCAGTATGAAAAAACAGGTGGAGGGCAGGATTTCTGAGCTGTAAAAATACTGCTGAAAAAAAGGAGGGTTTTGCATGAAAAAATTGATTAATCATCCTGAAAATGTAGTTTCGGAGATGGTTGCCGGATTCGTGGCTGCCAATCCAAAGAAAGTAAAGCGGGTTCCTGGAACAAATGTCGTCGTAAGGGCAGACGCTCCCGTCCAGGGAAAAGTCGGCATCATCAGCGGTGGCGGCAGTGGCCACGAGCCAGCCCATGGAGGATATGTCGGCAAGGGAATGCTTGACGGGGCGGTGGCCGGGGAAGTTTTCACATCGCCAACTCCTGATCAGGTTTTTGAAGCGATCAAGGCAGTCGATGGTAGCAAAGGAGTCCTGCTGGTCATCAAGAATTATACCGGAGATGTGATGAATTTTGAAATGGCTGCTGAACTTGCAGAGGCGGAAGGGATTTCAGTTGAAAAAGTGATCGTCAATGACGATGCCGCAGTAGAAAATTCTACATATACAGTCGGCAAGCGCGGCATAGCAGGGACCATTTTCGTCCACAAAATTGCTGGAGCATTGGCGGAAACGGGTGCTTCATTGGAAGAAGTGGCAGCGGTTGCAAACAAGGTCATAACCAACTTGAGCTCGATAGGCATGGCATTGACTCCTTGCACGGTCCCAGCTGCGGGGAAACCGGGTTTTACGCTTGCTGAAAATGAAATAGAAATTGGAACAGGCATCCACGGGGAACCAGGGATTGAACGGGGCGAAATCAAAACGGCTGATGAAGTAACGGATATTCTTTTAAATAAAGTGGTCAATCAGCTGGGGATTGACGAAGACGATGAAGTGGCTGTGATGATTAATGGACTTGGAGCTACCCCGTTGATGGAACTCTATATTGTCAATAATCGAGTCTCAGCTGTATTGAATGAAATGAATATCTCAGTCCGTGAAACATTTGTCGGAGAATATATGACATCGCTTGAGATGGCAGGCTGTTCGATCACACTTCTGCGTCTTGATCAGCAGCTGGCAGAACTGCTTGATGCCGCAGCTGATACCATTGCATTCAAGAAATAACGAGAAGGAGAGTACGCTATGTCATTCAGAGTGCTAGAAGCAAAGTTATGGCTGATGAATTTGAATGAAGTCTACCAGCAACAAAAAATGTATCTGACCGAGCTTGACCAGGCAATCGGCGATGGTGACCATGGCATAAACATGGCCAGGGGCTTCAAAGAACTGAGTCAGAAGCTGGAAACAGCCCAATATGCTGACCTGGGTTCTCTTTTCAAAGATGCGGGCATGGTATTGCTGTCAAAGATAGGTGGAGCTTCCGGGCCGCTTTATGGGACAGCTTTTTTAAAAGCAGCAGGACCATTAAAAGAAAAAACCTCCGCTTCCACAGAAGAGCTTGCCGCAGCTTTAGCTGAGTCTCTCGAGGGATTGAAGCTAAGAGGGAAAGCAAGTTTAGGAGATAAAACGATGCTGGATGTCTGGATTCCTGCAGTTGAATTTTTACAAAAGGAAATAAATGTAGATTGGGACCGGTTCATCCAGTTAACACGGGAAAATATGGAAGGCACGAAGCAAATCGAAGCTAAAAAAGGCCGTGCCTCCTATTTGGGTCCCCGTTCTGTCGGCCATATTGATCCTGGAGCAGCCTCATCCGCCTTCTTATTCATTGAACTGTCAAAAGTCTGCCAAGGAGCCCGGTCATGAAGAACGTTGGAATTGTGTTGATTTCCCATAGTCATGAGCTTGTCAAAGGACTGGAGGAATTGCTGGATCAAATACAGCAAAATGTCCCGATTGCCACAGCAGGTGGAACAAGTGTAAATGAAATTGGAACGGATGTATTCAAAATCAAGAAAGCTATTGAATCGGTATACTCTGAGAAGGGTGTTGCCATTCTTTTTGATTTAGGCAGTGCGTTGATCAATGCCGAAATGGCTCTGGAAATGATGGGAGATGAAGTCAAAAAGATTAAAATTGCGGATGCGCCGCTGGTCGAGGGTGCGTATGCCGCTGTCATCCAGTCAGGAATAGGCAGCAGTCTAGATGAGGTCATCGCTTCGGCCGAAGAAGCTAAGAGCCTTCAAAAAGTGATGCGATAGGCAGTGTCAAAAAGCTCTTTGAAAAATCAATTTTGTAGGAAGAGTTGCGCACTTAAAATGTAAAAGCGCTGCCGTATCGCCTGAGGAGAGTTTTATGATAGAAAGAGATATTACGATTTCAATTGAAAAGGGACTTCATGCACGTCCTGCTGCATTGCTTGTAAAAAGGCTCAACGAGTTCGCCAGCAATGTGGAGTTCCAAGCTGGAGGGAAAAGGCTAAATCCCAAAAGCATCATCAGTTTGATGACATCAGTCATTAAACAAGGGGAAACGGTTCGCGTGACCGTGGACGGCAGAGATGAACAGGAAGCGATGGATTGGCTTATCAAAAACTTATAAAGGGTGGAATTATGTGCTTTAATGGACAAAGTTTGATTCCAGTTTCCAAGAATAAACGCCAATATGATTTGTTTTTGAAAAGCAGCTACGAGTGTGGAGTGTACCTTGATACAGACCTGCTTCATTTGAAGCCTATTTCACAGCTTGCAAAGGAATATGGCAAGAAGGTTTTAATCCATACAGACCTAATCCAGGGCCTCAAGAACGACGAATATTCAATAGAGTACATTTGTCAGGACATCAAGCCGTATGGAATCATCTCGACGAGACCAAGCGTAATTGCCAAAGCAAAAAGGCGAGGCCTTCTGACCATTCAGCGAGTCTTTTTGCTAGATTCTCAAGCTTTGGAGAAAAGCTATGATATCGCCCATAAAACAAACGCAGATTATCTGGAAATCCTGCCAGGAATCATTCCGGGCTTTATTAAAAAGCTATCCAATGACATCGACATACCCATCCTCGCAGGAGGTCTTGTGACCACAAAAGAAGAAGTGAATTGTGCGCTGAGTGCCGGAGCACAGGCAGTAACAACCTCGCATGTAGCGTTATGGCAGGCGATGGAATACGTACAAAAACAATATAAAGTAATTTAACACACTAAAGCGTCGG
>NZ_JAGGQP010000011.1 GCF_018613235.1 Bacillus sp. ISL-41 | reverse complement strand
TTCCTGAAAAGCTGTCACAATGAATTCTTTGTTTATAAATCGGAGATATGTCACCGGCCTCTGTCCCTGTAAATACATACATTTGTTATGTTCCGAATTATGATTTCCTCGTACTGCACCGTTTTCATTAAGTCCAAAAAGCTGCTCTTTTATCCAGCAATGTTCCCTTTGTCGCGAATTCCTTGATTGTTTTTGATGTTTTCGATATATAATAGAGGTGACAAAATTAAAAGGATGAGCATTCATGAATATTACAGGACATACTGTCGAGCTTCTTGAAGATCCATTTGGACTCCTGTCAGGAAGCAGATATGAATATTTCCTAGATATCGAGGTAGATGAAGAGGACGAGCTTTATACTGAAAAAGGCTTGCTATTGAAGGTGCTTTTTTTGGTGAACGGCGAAGAGAGGCGAATCCTGCAAAGCTATTTTATGGAACAGGAAACCGAAAAGGTTCTTGATTTTGAACTTGAGGAAGATGAAGTGGTACAAGCGAAAAAGTATTGTGAGGAAAACTTGCCCGCTGAGGATGAAAGTGAAGAGGAAACAAATTAAAAAAGAGCAAATCTGCTCTTTTTTAATTTATACTTAAACTTCTACTGCCTTTCCTTCTTCAACAATGTGATAAAGGAGATGGGCAAGATGCTGTACAGGTCCAAGCTCCCCCTCTTCTTCGTTAAGTTCTTCAGTAAATTCCAGATCATTCAGGTACAATGCTGAAAACTCATAGAAATCCTTCAGTTCGAAGCCGTAGCAATTCGATGGTTCTTCCTTCTGCTCCTCATATTGAAGCATTAAATAATACTCCTTGCCATTTTTATCTTCCGCATCAAAAAAGACAAAGAAACCAATATTCGTATCCAGGTCAAACAAGTGGCGTGTACCGCCCTCCGTTGCCTGCTCATAATCTTCACTGCTTAATTTCTGGACTTTCATCGTTTCAACCTGGTCTTCTGCATGGAATTTTACTTCAAAGCTTTTCATTGTTGTATAACACTCCTGTCTCATTTTTCACAAATTGATTAGATTCTTTTTAAAAGAAAATATGCTCTGCGACAATTCTTTCTCCGACAGTCAGGATACCATAAGAGAATTGCTGCTGTCTCCTTTTGTCGGTCGGTGAACCCGGATTAAAGACTGTCACACCATCGATTTCCTTCAGGACGGGAATATGGGAATGGCCATATATTATACAATCCACCTCATCCGCTGCAAATGTTTCAATCGCCCTTTTTTCAGTTGTTTTACCAGTTCCGTGTCCATGGACTATACCAATATGAAAATTGCCTGCCTGGAGGATTTCTTTTGTTTTTAACAGACTCTTAAGTTCCGGGCCATCTACATTTCCGGTGACGCCGATCACTGGGCCAAACTGTTTGAGTTCATAGTAAAGCTCCACCGTCTGCCAATCTCCAGCATGAATAATGTAATCGCAATCTTGCAGGTCAATGAGCAGCTTCTCAGGCAGCTGCTTTGCTTTTTTCGGCATATGAGTGTCAGAAATGACCACTATTTTCATGACTGGACTACACACTCCCTTCGCCTGCTAGCTCCTTTTATGTTACCCTGGTGAGAATGGATTAACCTTTCTCAGGATCTTTATATTTTGTCACATTAAAATAATCCTTCGTATCCTTATAACTATTGAACTCGATATCGAGGTCATGAAAATATCGGTGAAGCTGAAGTAAGATTTTCTTATCCCTGATCCCTTCTTCAACAGTTCTTGAATAATTGGATATCGTATCAAAATCAGCCTGGAGTGCCGTATTGTCTGTTTCTACAGTTGCCAAAACTGAGAGAATTTCAGAAGCGATTTCCCGTTGCTCCTCCCATTCAACCGTATCTATCCTGCCCCAACCGAGAGTATCATTATATTTAGTGTGAAATTCACGAATGAAGCCGCCAACTGTTGAGTAGTCTTCATGCCCTGAATCTTCCTGAAATAACGCGACAGTCTGGCCTCCGTTTTTAAGGTTGCTTCCATCTCTGGCATCTTGATGACTCCTTTGCTCCCACATTGTATAGCCGGCATATAACCCAAAAGCCAGTAAGAACAGACTTGCAGGTAGAACCATAAGTTGCCATTTTTTCTTGCTCTTCTTCTCCATCTGCCTGCCCCCTGTAAAAAACTCATCGTTTTTACTCCGCAATTGAACCTATTAGTAATATTATTTGACACCCATCCCGAAAAACCTTTTATTATTTGACACCTTGATGTTCTTCCATTTGCGTCCCAGCAATAAATTAACGATGAGGAGGAATGATTATGTACTTGAATTTTGGTAAGGTGCGCCCTTACTTAACAACAAGAAGCCTTAACCCTGAAAATCAGGAAACTCCGATTCACTTTATTTCTTTTCTTCAGCCGGTTGCTGAGCCTCTATTTTACCGTCGGAATCATTTTCCTTATCCGATTTTAACACCAGATTCCTTCACGCTGACAATTTCCGGCTCAGTTGATCTCGCTCTACAAATCCATTTCTCTGATTTTTTGAAGCTGCCATCTCAATCCAACAGGGTGCTCATTGAATGTTCAGGTAATAAGAGGGCCAACTTCAAAGAAAAAGTCTTTGGAGAGCAGTGGGAAGTTGGCGCAATGGGGGAGGGAATTTGGAAGGGAGTTCCTTTGAAGACCTTGCTTGAGTACACCGGAATTAAAGAAGGTGTATCTGATGTCGTTTTTAGAGGAAGAGACGCTGGTATCAAGAACAGTAAGTATGTCCACTTTGAGAGAAGTTTGCCAATTGCGGAAGCTCTTAATCCTGATGTGATGGTTGCATATGAGTACAATGGAAAACCGATTCCCCATAAACACGGTTTTCCCTTCCGGCTGATTGTTCCAGGGTGGTACGGGATGGCTTCTATCAAATGGCTTAATGAAATCATTCTGATAAAAGACAAATTTACAGGGCCCTTTCAGAGTGATGATTATGTTTATTATTATAAAAACGGTACATCTGAGCCAGTCACCACAAACAGAGTGAATTCTACGATTCAGCAGCCACTGGATAGACAGTTAGTTAAAAGCGAAACTTACGAAATCAGAGGAATCGCCTGGACAGGGTCCGGGGTCATCGCTAAGGTGGAAATAAGCTTTGATAAAGGAGCAAATTGGGAGCAAGCCAGGCTGGATAACCCTCCTGTAGAACATCAAACTGTTTCATGGAGTTACGCGAAGGAATTCAAACCTGGAAAAGTATATCATATATCAGTCAGGGCAACCGATAGCGAAGGTAAAACGCAGCCTTCAGAAGCTGTCTGGAACGAGAAAGGTTATGGTTACAATGCCGTTATGCGAATTACTGTAAAGGCAGAATAAAAAACCAGGTGCAGAAAATATTAGCACCTGGTTTTAATTTAATTCAACTCATTCTGCTGAATATAAAAGATGATCAATTGATCCAATAATTGATTCAGTTCTGTAAATTTAAATCCAAGCCCTGAAGCAAGTGAAGTGTCAATCGACCAGGAGCCCGGCAATGCATATGGGGAGACCGTGCCGTTTTCGGTGCTATCTGTCACGATCGCTTCCTTATTGGCCAGCAAAGCAATTTTATCAACCAATTCTTTCAAACTAATATCTCCTGCAGACCCAGGATTGATTGGCCCCTCAAAATTTGACCTCCCGATATCCAATAAAAAATCGGCTGCTTCATCTGCGTGGATAAAGCTGTAGCGCAAATCAGGGTCCGGCATGCCTATTGGTTGTCCTGAAAGTATTTTATCAACATGGAACTTCAGGCGTTCTGTGTAATCGTCTTCCGAAACGACAATCGGAAAACGGACTGAAACGACCTCAAAATATCCAAGTTGATGAAAAACCGCTTCTGAGGCTCTTTTCGCCTCTTTATAGCCTTCGTACCCAGGGTATTCTTTTCGGCTTTTGTATTCTATCGGATATGTATAAGCATTAAAATTACTCTCAGCATGAAGCGTGCCAAACTCATATACCGCTTGGGTAGAGGTGAAAATATAGCGGTCTGCTTTCCCCTTTAATGCCTCTGCTGTATCCCTTGCCTCCATTGGCGAAAAACAAGATTGGTCATACACCAGATCCCACTTTTCTCCCTCGAATGCTGCTGTCATCGTCTCTTTCTTTTCCCGATCGATTACCAGCCGCTTCACAATTTCATCAAAAGGGTCACTTTTCGTTCCCCTGGTGGCAATTGTTACCACATCACCATTATCAATTAGCTTTTGCACCAGCTTTTTTCCAAAGTACTGGGTTCCTCCAAGCACAAGAATCTTTCTCATCGTTAATCCCCCTTTTCTATAACTTTATTCTTCTTAAGCTCCGGAATCTCCTTTAAAAAATAATCCAAACAAAAACCGGCCACACAATGATGGCCGGTTGTGTAATCTGTGCTTGTGTCTTTAAGCTTGTTTCTTTTCCTTAGCCTTTGGTTTAGCAGCTGTTTTCTTCTTCTTTGCTGACGCTGACGCTGGCTCTTTCTTTTTCTCAGGCTTGGTACGGTCGATAGAAGCCTGAAGCGCTGCCATAAGATCTGTAACGTTGGAGACTGGCTCTTTTTCGGTAGGAGTAACCAGTTCTTTTCCCGTCCTTTTCGCTTCGATTAACTCCAGTAAAGCTGTACGATAATCATCCTTGTATTTTTCTGGTTCAAACTCGGTTGTCAGCTGATCAATGAGCATGATGGCAGTGTCCAGTTCCTTTTCTGTCACTTTATCTTCTTCTGGTACATTCGGCACGTCTACTGCGTTTCTGACTTCATCCGGGAAATGGATGGTCTCCATGACGAGCGTATTGTTATAAACGCGTACTACTGCAAGCTGTTCCTTTGCCCGAATGATTATTTTGGCAATGCCCACCTTCTGCGATTCTTCAAGAGCTTTCCTGAGTAAAGAATAGGCCTTACCGCCGCCCTCGTTCGGAGACATGAAATAGCTGCGCTGAAAATAAATTGGATCGATTTCTGTTATTTTTACAAAGTCGATTATTTCCACGGCTTTATCTTCATTTTCTTTCCTTAACGCTTCAAGATCCTCATCTTCAAGGACGACAAACTTACCTTTTGTGTATTCATAAGCCTTAACGATGTCTTCATTTTTCACTTCAACATCGCACACTGGACAAGTTTTCTCATACTTTATTGGCGAGTGGCACTCTTTATGAAGGGTTCTCAGCTTGATGTCCCGATCCTCAGTCGCAGCATGAAGCTTGATCGGGATATTGACGAGCCCGAAGCTGATGCTCCCTTTCCAGATTGTATGCATAACGTTCTCCACCTTATCGTTTTAATACTAATTTGCTTAATAATTGGTTTATCATGCATTAAAACATTTCCCAGTGTACTAGGATGCAGCCAAACAGGAACAATATAAATAGTCACTGGTGTGAAAGGATGGGGAAAATGCTGAAACCAATGCTCCCTACACTGGCATTTGAAGCCCCACAGGGGGATGAATGGCGTTATGAGATTAAATTTGATGGCTTTCGTGCCTTGTTGACATGGGATTCTGAAATTGAATTGACAAGCCGCAATGGGAAACCGCTGCTGCCTTTGTTCCCAGAATTAGAAAACTTCCTTACTGCCAACAAGGAAAAGTTCCAGCCATTTTTGCCTCTGACATTAGACGCAGAGCTAGTTTATTTGGAGAATCCCTACAAAGCCAATTTCGGGGCGATCCAAATCAGGGGAAGAATGAGGTCCAAGGATAAAATCAAATCCGAAGCTGACAGGAATCCATGCAGGCTTATGGTTTTCGACCTCTTGAAGGTAAAAGGAAAAAATATAGCATCTGAAAGTTACAAAGACAGGCGGACAAAGCTAAAAGCCCTATTTTCCGAGCTGGGTCTGCCACTCTCTCCCAACCACCAAAACCCGGACTTGGTCCAGCTTATCCCTAGTGAAACGGATTTGAAGAGCTTATGGGAAAAAGTCGTCATTTACGATGGGGAGGGTATCATTGCCAAACAGCACAATAGCAAATGGGAGGAAGGAAAACGGACGGAAGCGTGGATTAAATCGAAAAACTGGAAGTATGTTTCCTGCTTTGTCACAGCTTATGAGAAATCCAACGGATACTTTTATATCTCAGTTTACAAGGATTCAAAAATACATCCAATTGGGCTGGTAATCTTCGGGTTTAAGCCCGAAGAAAAAAATGCCCTCCATCAAATCATCAAGCAAAATAAAAGTGGTGAAGATGCTCAATTTATTTATGTGGAACCAGGAATCTGTCTTGATGTAAAGTATCTGGAAATCTATGAGGATCAGCTTCGCGAGCCTCATTTTCATCAATTCCGATTCGATTTAAGTCCTGATACCTGTACTTATGAAAAGTTTGTTTTCCAACAAAAGAACCTGCCTCTGGATATTGAAATCACGCACCCCGATAAACCCATTTGGGAAGAACCGCCAACCCAAAAGGTGGATTACATCCATTATTTAAGGGAGATTTCTCCCTATATGCTTCCATTCCTGGAGGACAGGCTGTTAACAGTGATCCGCTATCCTCACGGCATGTTCGGAGAAGCCTTTTACCAAAAAAACGTACCAGATTATGCACCCGATTTTGTCCAGACTGCTAGTTCGGAAGGAATCGAATATATTGTCTGCAATAATATGAAAACGTTGCTTTGGCTGGGGAATCAGATTGCCATTGAGTTTCATATCCCCTTCCAGAAAATCAATAGCAAGGGACCGGATGAAATAGTCTTTGACCTGGACCCGCCATCTAGGGACGATTTCCATTTAGCGATTAAAGCTGCCGTCTATATCAAAGAGGTCCTGGATGAATTAAAGCTGATCAGCTTTATCAAGACTTCTGGGAATAAAGGACTCCAGGTGTACATCCCGCTCCCGGATAACCATTATAGCTACGATGATACAAGGTTGTTCACCTCCTTTATCGCGAACTACCTTGTATCAAAAGAACCGGAATCATTTACAATCGAAAGGCTGAAGAAAAACAGGGGGAACCGATTATATGTGGATTACATCCAGCATGCTGAAGGCAAAACGATTGTCAGTCCCTATTCCGCTCGCGGAAAATCACATGCAGGCGTGGCCACTCCGTTATTTTGGGAAGAAGTGAATGAGAATCTAAGAATTGAGGAGTTCCATTTAGGAACGATCATCCAGCGCGTGCAAAAGTCAGGCTGTCCATTCAGGACTTATTTTGCAGCTAAAGAAGAACAGAATTTCGATCCAGTTCTGGAGGTTCTGAAGTCAAAAAAATCCTGAGGAAGCTCCTCAGGATTTTTTCGTTTAAAATTGGCTTAGATACTTTTTCGCATGCTCCTGCAGTTTACCGTACAGGATATCTTCTTTAAAATCTTCCTGTTCCAGGATTTCCTCGAGTAATTCCTCTTTTGAAAAATCAACCTCAATTTGAGCAGAGTATACAAAAGTAGCATTGCCTATCAAGTCAATAGTATAAGTATCTTCTTCTTTATGAACAGCGCATTGAACCATACCGCCATTATTGTAGACATTGATTGGCTGGCCAAGTTCATTCTCCCCCATAA
Source organism: Bacillus sp. ISL-41 (assembly GCF_018613235.1). Taxonomy (GTDB): domain Bacteria; phylum Bacillota; class Bacilli; order Bacillales; family Cytobacillaceae; genus Mesobacillus. The sequence goes on along the minus strand of NZ_JAGGQP010000011.1, from coordinate 62,974 downwards.
GGCATGTGACAAGTGTGGAAGCTGACATCGCTGTTCCACAAGCATTCGTATAGCCAACGCCTCGTTCATAGGTCCTAACAAAGATACTCCCCTTTTCAAGGAGCCTTATGAAACTGACATTGACGCCGTCAGGAAAAAGATCATTAGGATTGTTGACCTTTTCGCTTAATTCTGTTTGCAGATTGGATTCCAATTGCTCTTTGCTGACTACTGCCGTCAGATGAGGATTTGGCACCGCGAGAGCTGTAAACGTCAATTCCTCAGACAACTGCGGAATCTTCTCCTGAATCAGGTTTTCCTGGTGGAGCACTAACGGCAAATCCTTCAGTTCAAAAGTTACCGGTGATATTTCCACCTGATATGTTGGGATATCACTGAAAATCTCCTCATGCTTCATCACCTTGAGGTTGGCTTTCATCGTTTCAATCACAGCTTCATCCACGCCAAGCTTCTCACAGACATATCGTCCTGCACAGCGAAGACCATTGCCGCACATGGATGCTTCAGTACCGTCAGAATTAAAAATACGATACTGGGCGTCTGCAACCTTGCTTGGACGGATGAACAGAATCCCATCCGCACCCAGTGACGATTCCCTGTCACAAAGCGCCAGCGCAAGGTCACGCCTTTTAAAATCATCAAATTTATAATTACGGTCAGTTTCATCTATCAATAAAAAATCGTTATTTGATCCATGACATTTAATCAAATCAATCAACATACTTACGCCCCCAAAAACCTTCGTTATATTACAAGATGCCATAAAATGTAGAATTGTTCAATATTGAAGCAATAAGGTTATATTTTTTATTTCGCAGGGCTTCTGCTTTTACCGTTTTTGACTTCCTGAGCGATTTTCGGGCAATGAAGTGCTCCTGCTTTTACCGTATTTGACCTCTCAGACGATTTTTGCGCAATGAAGATTCCCTTAATTCCAGCCATTGCCAATTCCTTTTTATACATAAAAAGAACCAGCATGGATTGCTGGTTCCCCTGGGTTTAGGATGCCATTCTCCTGCATTCTTCCGCGCATTTAAAGCAGGCTTCGGCGCATTTTTGGCAATGGTCATGGTCATGCTTTTTGCATTCATTGCCGCAAGCTTCACAAATTTCTGCACACAATCCGCAAATCTGGTTCACAAAATGGCTGTTTGTCTGCATTGCAGTTACTGCCATGCCACAGATCTCGGCACATTCCCTGTCCATTCTGATGCATTCCGCCATCATTTTTACATTCTCTTCCTTTAAACAGGAATCAAAACATACATTACATGCTTCAATACATTCTATGCACGCCTGGATACAATCCTGATATTGTTGATTTACCATGTCCCAGCCTCCTTCTAGTTTCTATCTATTTGTTAACCTATTAGAGCCAACAATAAACGAAACTTTCAAAAATGGAACAATTTTCAAACTAATACTCGTAATACATAACTAGTGGTCGTAATACATATAGACATTTGCGAGAGCAGCAAATACAGCTAGCCTTTCTGGCTGTCCCATCGTATAGTCGAATGTTAAAACAGGGGTATTGGCTTCTTTGAAGAATCTTGTCCATTCCAATGGCATCCACCCTCTTTGCAACCTGGCAGCCGTATTGCCGTCTTCTTGATAAAACTTAAAATCGTGCATCGATCCTGGGATTCTATCTACTCTCATTTTTTTGCCCCCCCTTAGGAAAGCATATCCGATAGTCTCTTTAGTCGCCTTCTTTGGATAAAACACACCAATCACTTCTTTATGTTCATTCAGCATTGTAAATCTATTTCGCTCCTGTATCAGACTGCCCTGCAGATTTCCTTTTGAGTCATAGATTCCAATTTTTTTCATAATTCTTTTATCTATGAAATAAGGGATAAACCAGCGGTAGCATTTAGAAGTGTGTTCTCGTAATTCCCCCGCATGCATTCCGTCGGGAGTAAAAAAGAGTAACTTTACAGCAGGCGCAGGAGCGAAGCCGATCAGGAGGTTGTTTTGCTCGAAAAGTTGTTTATCATCATAATGATGAAATGCTACCGCGCTCTCTTCTGATTTATTTTTATAGAGAACATAGCGATTGTAGTGGCTGAAAACGAAAAACAAGAATGGAACCGCCACAAGAGAAAGAGGTATTGTCCAGGAAAACAGCAGACTTGCCGTCAAAATCACCGCAAGAATACCCGCTGATAAAATAGATCCGTTTAAACTGATATAGGCTGTCTGGTGGTAATATTGTTGAATGCTCATATCTATTATCTCCTTGAAGAAAATCTACTTCGTCACTCTAATTCTATTAAACAAGGAGCCTAATCATTCTACATTTTTCAAACATAACAAAACCGGACAGAGTTCAATTGTCCGGTTTCAATAGAATTATTTAATGTTCAACGCATTTACTGCATTGATCAGCCCATTGCCAGTTTGCTCGTCATAACCCGGTTTGAATAAATCTTCAGCTGAGTTTTGGATGATTGCCTTAACTTGAGCTGGAGTAAGCTTATCCTTGCCGTGCTTCGCGATTACTACACCTGCAAGAGCAGCAGTTTTCGGTGCTGCCATTGAAGTACCGCCTTTACCGCCGTAACCATGTCCAATGACATTTTTATTAGCATCTAATACAGGTACTGTGCTCCATGCAAGATAGCTATTATCTCTTCCAGCACCAGTGGAAGGATCATAGTTTGGACCAAGGTCTCCGCCCGGTGCCATTACATCAATTTTACCTACTCCATAGTTAGAGTAGAATGCAAGATTCTTCAAAGCGCCGCCAGCAGATACTCTGATCATTGTCTGGCTGCTCGGACTTCTGTGGGTTGCACCTGTGTCATCGCCTGACAATTTTCCAGGGCAGCTCAGATCCACAGCATTATTCCCTGCTGAACCTACAACCGTTACACCTTTCTGGATGGCGTACTGGATAGCGCGATTGAATAATTGAACATCCGCAACGATGTCCTTTGTTGCATACGCAGGATCCTGGAACCAGTCGTACCCCCCAAGAGACATGTTTACTACGTCAACATTATCGTCTGCAGCTGTCATTAGAGCATCAGCAATATGAGAAGTTGCTGCTCCACCAGTTGGACCGAATACTCTGTATGATGCTACCTTAAGATCTGGTCCCACACCAAGAGCTTCCCCTTTTGCGGCAATTGATCCGGCAACGTGTGTACCATGGCTATTTTGATCGATTGGATCACTATAGCCAGGAACAAATGACTTTCCGCCTGCGTAATTATCCTTTAAATCAGGGTGATTATAGTCAATTCCAGTATCAATGACACCGACAACGATATCTTCACCATCTACAGACAACCCTGTTCCACCTGGAAGCTTCCAGGATTCACCATCATTAGTTACCTGCTTAATATCCCACATGTACTGATTATAAAAGTCAGCACCCTCAGTTAAGTCTTCCACTTCTACTGTTTCTCCTTCAATCGTTTGTTCAGGATAAACAGTATTCTCCACACCAGCTTCCAAGACAAGAGATGACTTCTTCACTTCATTCAAGAAGTTTGCATTTTTAGAGGTAACCTCTACGGCACCAAGCTTGTCCAATTTATCTTCCACTTGGCCGCCGGCTTTTTTGATTGCATCAGCATAACCTGCTGGAAGGCCCTGCTGATCTTTAAAGATGACCAGGTATGTATTTTCTGTATTTGTTTCTGCTTCTCCTTTTGTTACGCCTGCGTTGAAAATGGTAGCGGCTCCCAAAAGGACAGCGAGTGTTCCTGCATAAAGTTTTTTTCTTGTCGACATATTACCCCTCCTCTTTTTCTTAATTTTCATTATATTTAAAAATCAAACTTTAGCAATATAATGAATTCGACACCTAAATCCAGTATTTCTCCAGAAAATTAGGTATAATTTATTATTCGTAAGTAGGTCTTTGAAATAATAGCCTGTTGAAATATGTTAAAAGAATCATTTTAATAAAATGGTTATCTAAATATTTCGACAAAACTTTAGTAAAAACAGTTCTTCCTTCCTAGCAAAAAAATAAGATCTGGTCATTGACCAGATCTCAATCTGCAAGTTCTTTTCTTTTAAAGATATAGATTGCCAATACAACAAATAAAATTGTCATTGATAAAGTGACACCTGTCGCTGGCCATACATGTTCTGGCCACTTTTCGGTAATCAACCTCTCAGAAACATAGGTAAGGAGCTGTGTCGGACTCCATTCAAGCAGATGCTGGAAGGAGCCTCCGATTATCGTAAAAATAAAGACTATAACAAGGGCTGCCATACCAGCTGCGACTGGCTGCATGAATACAGCACTGCAAAGGATTACGAAGGACAAAACAAGTACGAGCCATAATGCGTATAGCCCGAACGATTCCATGAAAGAGCCGAATGGGATAAACTTAAACAGAACACCAGTATAATACCAGCTTGCCAGCATACCCAGGAACAATGATAGGAGTATTAATATAAGTGCCGCTGCCCATTTTGAAGTTATATAAGAGAAATAGGAAACTGGTTTGACAAGAATCAGCTGTGCGACACCGCTCTTTCTCTCACCTGCAATTGTTCCCATCACGGAAAGGACGATTATCAGTATTCCAATCATCTGGTATTCTCCCAGGCTCATGATAAATACCTCCTGAGCGGAAGGTTCGGGCATTTCAAATACTGCTCCTTCCGGAAGACCGCCGACGGAATTAAGAATTTCAGGCAAGTAATAGGTGGTTAGCGGGTCCATCACCCCAAGCAAAATAAAAGTGATTGGCATCCAGATCCATTTGTAGTTCCTTGCCATCTCAAGGAATTCTTTGTTTAGTAAAGTGAACCACTGCTTCATTTTTGCACCACCTTCATGAATACATCTTCCAGACTGATTGAACCAATTTCATATTTCGTGAGAGGCCAGTTCTCTCTAGCTGCCTGGCCCAGTATAACCTCTTTGACTGCTTCAATATCTTCAGTGTAAATACTGGCTTTATTGACTTCAATTTGGATGGAATCGATTTGTGGATGTTCTGAAAGATGTTTTAAAAATCTGGTGGCATCCTGGCTGAAAACAAGATCGATTTTCGACTGGTGGTATTTCTCCCTGAATTCATCCATTGTTCCAGATTCAATAATTTGACCATTGTGGAGGAACAGAATGCTTTCACACACTTCTTCCGCATCATTAAGAATATGGGTGGAAAATAATACAGTCGCCTCCTTCTTTAGCTTCTCCAACAGTTCTAGGACCTCTCTTCTTCCGAATGGATCCAGGGCGGAAACTGGCTCATCCAGCATAATCAACTTCGGCCTGTGGATGATTGCCTGGGCAATCCCCAGCCGCTGCTTCATACCACCGGAAAACTTGCCGATCCTCCTGTTTTTTGCATCCGCAATGCCCACAAGCTCGAGAAGTTCAGCGGACCGTTCCTTCGATTCCTTTGAACTCAATCCTGATAGCTTCCCGACATACTCGAGAAACTCTTTCGCCGTCATCCAGTCATGGAATACAGGATGTTGCGGAAGATAACCAATCAATCGTCGATGGTCACCGCCCTGCTTTTCTCCCACAAAAGAAATCACCCCTTTGCTTGGCTCAAGGAGCCCGGAGAGCATTTTAAGAGTGGTCGTTTTTCCTGCACCATTTGCTCCAATTAACGCTACACATTTACCATTTTCGAGCTCGAAATTCAATCCCTTGATCACCCGTAAGTCTTTAAAACTCTTTTCCAAATTTTCAACTCGGACTAAGGGCATTATTGATTTCTCCTTCCAATCACGAAATACAGGATAGGCCCGATGATGTTAACCACTAATATGACAATAGCCCAAACCCATTTAGGACCATTCGTTTTTTCTATCTTTATAAGATCAACCAGTGCAACAATCAATAAAATTACCTGAATGATGATTATAGGTGCAAGTAAAGCCCAATTTAAATCAGCCAATAATTCCATTTTGATAACCCCCTCATTTGTTTTACACCCATAAGACGGGTGAAGGGTAAAATCGTTCAAAAATTTCCGAAAAAAATTTCTATATTAAGCTTTCGGAAAGCAAAATCTAAAATATAAAAAAACCTATACAAAAAAAATCCGGCAAATAACTGCCGGACATTTTTATAAAACCATATTAAAGAATCCTGAAAATGAATGGAATTCGATATTCCTGTCCTTCATACGCTTTTATTGCACCTACTATGGTGAATACCATGGCTAAAATCCCGATGACCCATAACATGAAGATCCCAACCAACAGGATGACAAGTATTCCGCTAACGATCCCATAAATAGTATAAGAAATAAAGAAGTTCATATATTCCCTTCCATGGTAATCAATATAGCTCGATTCATCCTTTTTTATCAGCCAGATAATCAGCGGCCCAAGAAATGCAGTAAAAAAGCTAATAACATAAATGCCTGCTGCAATAAGTCTTTCATCATTTTTCGGCATTGTCTTTCTCCCTCCAATACTCTTATAGTTAAATTTACGGAGAAGGTGTAAAAAAGTTTCATTATTGGCGCACTTTTTCTTTATAATGAAAATTAATGGGTACTTTATAAACCCTTGATTCAAGCCATTGTGCAAAAAAATAATTTCGGGATAGGATGGAAAATGAACAGGATACTACTTAAGAATGCAAATGTAATGCCAATCACCTCTGAGCCAAGCTCAAATTGTGATGTGCTAATAGAGGATGGAATAATAAGCAAAATCGAAACTGATATTGCGATCGAGCCTGGAGATGAGCTTATTGATTGCAGTAAAAATTTTTTGCTGCCAGGCTTCATCGATGTCCATACCCATCTTGGCCTTTATGATGAAGGTACAGGCTGGGCCGGAAATGATGCCAACGAAACGATTGAACCGATGAGTCCCCATGTTCGGGCGATTGACGGTGTTTACCCGCTCGACCCTGCATTTGGCGATGCCCTTAAATATGGTATTACCACTGCACATGTTATGCCAGGGAGTGCCAATGTAATCGGAGGAACGACATCTGTCATTAAAACGGCTGGGAAAAACATTAAGAATATGATCATTCAGGAAACAGCAGGACTTAAAATTGCTCTAGGTGAGAACCCAAAACGAATCCATAGTATGGGGAATAAAGATTCCATCACACGAATGGGAATCATGGGGATGCTTAGGGAAGCTTTTTACGAGGCGATGAATGCTGATAATCCTGATTCCTTGAGGATTAAGCCGATCATTAAAGCATTGAACAGGGAAATACCTGTTAGGATCCATGCCCATCGTGCAGATGATATCATGTCTGCGATCAGGTTTGCGGATGAATTCAATCTGGATTTGCGAATCGAGCATTGCACGGAAGGCCACTTGATTGCAGAAGAGCTGGCAGGCCTTAATTTGAAAGTTTCGGTAGGTCCAACACTCACTCGCCGCTCTAAGGTGGAACTTAAGAATAAGAGCTGGAAAACCTATCAGGAATTGACTGACCATGGTGTTGAAGTATCTGTCACGACTGATCACCCTTACACCCCGATCCAGTACTTAAATCTTTGTGCATCCATTGCGGTCAGGGAAGGATTATCTGAACAAAAAGCACTCGAGGGAATTACAATTTTGCCAGCAAGGAACCTTCGGGTCGATGACCGTGTCGGCAGTATCGAGCCTGGGAAAGATGCTGATCTGGTCCTTTGGAATCAACATCCATTCCACTTTAGCGCAAAGCCAATATGGACAATGGTCAATGGCAAGATTGTTTATCAAAATTAGTCGAAATTCGGTGTAGATTCTTGCCAAAAAAACACAGAAAAAAAGGGCGAAAAAACTATTTTCTTTTTTGAAAATATCCTGTATTATACTCTTTGGAAATAAAATTTAATAAAGCAAAGTGATTAGGGAAGGCAAATGGTGCGCCACCAGTATCCTGGTTCTAGTGGGTTCGATTCCCACCCCGAAATTTTTTAGCAACTTACAAAAAATTTCGAGGGTGGCCGTGTAGTTACATTCGCACGGGATAGGACTGCCCTGAGTGGAGGGATACAAAATGCTCAAGAAACGCGATCTGCATGATTGCCATGAATTATTTGAGCTGATGGCGCATCCGGAGGTCTTCCCTTTTGTACGCCAGAAGGCACATTCATATGAAGAATTTGTATTTGTCACGAAGCAAACAATTGAAGCCGAAGAGCAAGGAGAACTGATTTCCCGTACCATCCTTGATGAGTGGGGAGATCCTATCGGCACGATCAATCTTTTTGATATCCAGGAAGGAGCCGGATTCTTAGGCACATGGCTCGGGAAACCATTCCATGGAAAAGGGTATAATACATTGGCCAAGGATGCTTTCTTCCAGGAATTATTCTACGAACTAGGGATTGAAACTATCTTTATGCGTATCAGGAAAGTGAATATCCGTTCCATCAGAGCAGCTGAGAAATTGCCTTATGTGGTAAAAGCGAACGAAACACGCAAGCACATTTATGATCAGCTAAATGCTAATGAAGAGATTTATGATTTGTATGAAATCCCAAAAGACCAATATACTTTGTACCTGAAAAGGTCTAGTTTCCAGGAAGATGGGGCTGCCCAATTACTGGAGGCATAATTTAATACCATATAAAAACGTCCTGAAAAATGAACAGGGCGTTTTCTAATTCAGCAGATCCTGCCCTGTTGCTTCTTCCCGTTCCGATAAGGAAGCTTCAGACAGGAATAATTCAAGTTCGGCATCTGTCAATGTTTCATACCGTCCATCCTCAAAGAAAACCTGCGTCTGATTTGGGTTGATCCTATTCATATTAAACCCTATTCCCATTTTAACCACCCCGCTCAATTAAACTAAATACTAATAATAATTAGATAATTCGATTCAAAAAGATTGCTAATTGCTAGTAGTTTTCCCATCCTGTTTCATGTTATTCAATCAGTTTTTTCATTAACGTTCAGCAGATAACCAGCCTTTCTCAAAAAGAGAAATAAAAAAACGCCAACTGGCGTTTTTGCAGCTCATTCTATAGAATTTCACGAAAAGCTTTTCCAAGCACATCTTTTCCACCTGTAATAGGGATGATACTGCCGGTAATGAAACTTGAATCATCATTCGCAAGGAAGCTTATAACTCTTGATATATCTTCCCCGGTACCCGGTCTGCCTACCGGTACTGAAGGGTCCATTGAATCTAATGATTCATTGATTGCTCTTTCTTTCCACTCACCTGTTATGTCACCGGGACAGACCATATTTGCTGTAATCCCGTTTTCCGCTTCTTCCATTGCAAGTGTCTTTGTCAAAGAAGCCAATCCTGACTTTGCTGCCGCGAAAGCAGACCTGTAAATCCACCCGGGAGCAGATTCGACTCTGTCGAAACCAACTGTAATGATTCTTCCCCACTTCCGTTCCCTCATCGATGGTATGAGCAAATTAGATAAATAGAAAACTGCATTCAGATTGCCATTAATCAAGTACGTCCATTCATCGACCTGATAATCAGCCATCTTTTTCCTCTCCGAAATATATGGGCCTGCATTATGAACGACTATATCAACCGCAGTGAATTCCTTCAAGGCCTGAGAAACAATTTGCTTACAGTCATCATAGTTTGTGATATCTCCCTGAACACAAAGATTCTTTGTGTTGAACCGATCCGATAATTCTTCAGCAAGCTGTTCAGCCTCTGTCTTACTGTTACGATAATTAATGATTATGTTTATTCCTTCGGCAGCAAGCTGAAGTGCTGTTCGCCTTCCTAAACCGGTGGCACCTCCGGTAATCAAAGCAGTTTTATTTTTCACAACGGTACCCCTCATCTTCTTAGATTACTTATCCCTATACTAAAAAGAAGCCAGCTGTTTTGCAACTTTTAACCTTTATACCACAATTCCGCTTTAACCGCTGGGCCGGTGCCTGCATATACTATTCATATCGAAGATGGTCTGCTGGAAAGGCGGGATATAATTGTTTCCTTGGAATCTATTGCCGTTTGACCGAAATACACAGAAAAAGTTTTTGGAAATGAAACCAGATGAAATCGAAAATTATGTCCAGCAAATGATGGGCAAAATGCTTCAGCCAAATATGCAAGGAATGTTAAAGCCGGAAGAATGGCTCAAAGGAATGCAGCAGCAAAATTCATCGGAGCCAGTCAAACCGAACACCGGATTAAAAGCGGAAATGTTTGAAACTCATGATTTTGTTTTTGTAAGGATCCCGCTAAAAGATGAAGCTCTGCTAAAACAAATGAAACTGTTCTATACCTCGAACCAGGTAATCATTGAACACATTCCTGATCTATCCGATAAACACACACTAGTTTTGCCAGCAACCGTCAAGCGTAAGGGAGCAGCAGCAAACTACCGGGATGGTATACTGGAATTAAGGCTTCAAAAAATGGTCGATCTGCAATTTGCGGAAATCGACATATCCAAATGAACTCAAAAAAGAACAGCCTGATGGCTGCTCTTTTCATTTCTTATTTCCCAATGAACATTTGTGTCCAATAGTTGCCTGTTGCTATATGGCCAACGCCAATGTGTGTATAGCTAGAGTTTAGGATATTCGCACGGTGACCTGAACTGTTCATCCACGCATTTACTACTTCCTCTGGAGTACGCTGACCCATTGCAATATTTTCACCAGCCGAACGGTATGAGATTCCAAACTTCTTCATCATATCGAAAGGTGAACCATAAGTTGGGCTAGTGTGGCTGAAATAGCCTTTGTTCTGCATATCGCGGGATTTTTCCCTCGCTACTTTGCTAAGCTCAGTATCAAGCGCAAGTGGCTTTAATCCATTCTTGGCTCTCTCTTGATTTGTCAACTCTACCACTTTTTGCTCGTAAGCACTAACAGCTGAAGATACCGGTGCTGCAGCTGGTTCTTGAGCAGGCGCTTTAGCTGGCTCCTGTGCTGGTGCTGGTGCTGGTGCTGGTGCTGGTGCTTTTACAGGCTCTTGTACATTTGTTGGCGCAGGAGTTTTTACAGGCTCCTGGACGTTAGGTTTAGCTTGCTGAGCCTGTTTCCAAGAGAATTGATAGTTCTTAAAATACTTTTGTAAAATAGAATTGATTTGTTCATTACTTAAGTTACCACTCTGATAATAGTAAACTTTTGACTGTATAGTAGATGCATCTGCTTTATCCATAGCTGGATTTGCTGCGAATAATGCTGCAGCTGCAAAAGCTGTAAGAATCATTTTCTTTTTCATTCCCGAATTCCTCCCGAAATTTTAGTTTGTCTCTCTCTTGCAAACTAATCATATCATGGTTTTTTTGTAATAAACCTGGAATAAAACGGGAAAACTATTATTCTTTTAATAATATTTCCGCAGGATGTTTTACCTAAGTTCAAAAAACCAGGAATACAAAGGCTTTCAATGATAATTTGCATATATTCTTTTAATTGCAGTATTTTCCTAATCATTTTCATAAATACCATCAGAACCACAAATAGGAAAAATAAAAGGATTGACAGTTTTTGTAACAGTGATGGTTCATGACATTTTTTTCGTTAATATGACAATCATTAAAGTATGTTACATGACATGATCCCGTTCTGAGTTTTTACCTCAATTAGCATGTGAAGGCAATGACATGAAAAAAAGCGGCAATCGCCGCTTTCCTTTAATGTCCACTCTCTTCATGAGCATCTGTATCTTGTTCATCCATATCTTCCATTTCAGTGGATTCCCCATTTCCCTCTGGCTCACTTGGACTGCCGACTACAAATTCAATCTTTGGCATGTTATGCATACTCCGCGCTGTTACATGAGCAATAATATAATAGGTCCCTTCTTCACTGAAGGCTTTCTTCAAGCGATAAATTCCGCTTTCATCGTGTTCCACTACTATCTTTTCATGCTCCTCTGCCTGTGAACGCCATATTTCAAATTTCACCTCGTCGGCATCCTCTACTTCTTCTGTACCATAAGTAACCTTAGCCTCGAAAGTAACTTCTTCATTTAATTGAGCCTTTTCCGGATTTGCTTTAAGCTGAACATCCAGAAATTGCGGTTCTTCTTCTACTTCCTGTTGGGCACAAGCTGTCGCTGACAATCCGATCAATACTGTCATTAATATAAGCAAAAATCGTTTCATTCAATAAACCCCTTAAAATAATAATGTTGTATAACCTTAATTTCCAAGTCGAAAGATCGAGCTAACTGCATTTACAATCATTTAGAAAACAGAAATGAAGTCTTAAATTTTATAATTCCACGGCGGGAAAATAAAGCCTGATGGTTGTTCCTTGTCCTAGCTCACTTGCTATTTCCATTTTACCATCATGCAGCTTCACTAATTTATCAACAATCGCCAGACCAAGTCCTGTACCGCCATCGGCCCTTGACCTCGCCTTATTCACTCTATAAAAGCGTTCAGTTAGCTTGTTGACATCTTCTTCTGGGATTCCAATTCCGGTGTCTTTTATTTCAACTTTACATCCATAGGAATGCTTGGATAGTATGACAGAAATCGTTCCGCCACTCTCTGTATAGCGAATCGAATTATCGATGATATTCTGGAAGATCTGTTCAAGTCTCCCCTCATCTCCGTTTATGATGATATCTGGATCAAGTTCAAGTGTTAAGCTGATATTCTTTTCTTTTAAGGCTGGCCCATATTTGATAATAAAATCCTCAATGAGCTGTGCCAGCGGAAAAGGATTTTTAAGTAAACGATATTCATCCGCATCCAGTCTTGATAAATCGAGAAGATCCTCAACAAGCTTTACCATCCTGCCAGATTCTCTGTTAATAAGCTTTAAATATTTACTTTTTTCATCATTTTCTTTTATCATCCCTGTTTCAAGTGCTTCGCTATATCCCTTTATATAGCTGATTGGAGTCCTCAGTTCATGAGATACATCGGCGAGGAATTCCCTCTTTTTCTCATCCTCTTTCTGAACAGACTCAGACATATGATTGAAGGCTTTAGCAAGCTGACCAATTTCATCATCGGACTTGATGTTAACACGCGCAGAGTAATCGCCTCCAGATACTCTTTCGGCTGCCTCCTTCATGGCAGCAAGAGGCCTGGTAAGCCTGTGAAGCATTTTAAACCCCAGGAATGCTGCAATGATAATGAATAATACTCCACCTATAAGCCATAAAAAGGAGAAATCAACGGTTAACTCAGATATCTTAGCAAGGGGAACATATAAATATATAATTCCTTCGAGACGGTTATGATCAAGGAGTGGTATTGCCACAGCAAGGATTTTCCTGCCAAACCTCTCTTCAAAACCTGATTTCATGACTGGTTCACCTTTTAAAAGCAGTTCACGGTCTTCCTCCCCAATCAATGTTTCATAATCAATAGAATAAGGAAGGCAGGCGCTTAACTCTTTTGGATTACTGACAAGGAAAACCTCAGATTCTGATTTTTCATTATACCAATCAACTCGCTGCCTCATTTCATCGGTCAATGGACCCCCTGTATAGTCGCTGGCAAGGCGGTTCCCTTCTTCTATAAGTGACTCTTCAACTATGTCGACATAGAGCTTTTCATAAAATAGATAGGATAAAAAAAAGGAATACAATACGGTCACCAGGATTGTAGCGGTGACTGTCAGCCAGAGTTTTTTAAACAGGCTGTCTGAAAATGAGATCATGTTGCCGGCACCTCGAATTTATACCCTACACCCCAAATGGTTTGAATATAGTCTCCTGTTCCCAATTTCATCCTCAGCGTCTTGATGTGCGTATCGACAGTCCTCAAGCTGCCATGATAATCCATACCCCACACAAATTCAAGAAGCTGCTCCCTGCTTAGGGCCTGGCCCTGGTGTTGAACCAGAAAAACGAGCAACTCAAACTCTTTGAGGGTAAGCGGGACAATTTCTCCTTCCACACTGACCCTTCTTCCCTTTTTATCAATGTTAATCTTGCCTAAAGTCACTGTGTCTTCATCATTCTTGACAAAAGATGTTCTTCTTAACAATGCATTAATTCTGGCTACAAGTTCTCCCGGGCTGAAAGGCTTGACGATATAATCATCTCCTCCGAGCTGGAGCCCTCTAACTTTATCCCATTCTTCGCCTTTAGCTGATAAAAAGATAATCGGCACTTGTGAAAAGGTGCGTATCTTTCCACACACGGCAAAGCCATCTTCAAAAGGCATCATAATATCAAGAATGACGAGGTCAAAATCTTCTTCATGCAGTTTTCTCAATCCTTCTGCTCCATCAGCAGCATGGACGCATCTAAATCCAGAGTTCTCCAAATACATTTGGACAAGATTGCGCATATCCTCTTCGTCGTCTATGATTAAAACATTTATGGGATTCATCCTGTTATCTCTCCCTTTTCACTATTTGGAATGGCCCGTTGCCAACTTCAAGCGTTTTTTCAATGGACAGGCTGTCTGGGTCGATTATATATACCTCATTGCTGTCATAACCAGCAACAATAAGCTTATCCGCAAAAAAGTCGATTTCGAACGGATTCGCACCTACCTTTATCGAATCCTTCTTTGATCCGTCCCCAGCTAATTTATAAAGCATATTCGAACCATGGCTCAGGACAAATATATCATCTTCACCCTTGGTGAAATCCACAGGCATGACAGGTGCAGAAATCTCTTTTATCAAAGTGCCATTATTAAAGTCGTATATGTGTATCCGCTCCTCAACTTCAGTTCCTTTTCCATGTCCACCAATCCACAGCTCCCCTTTTTCCCTGCACATTAACGCACCGGCTGCAGCTGGGTGAATCTCAAACCCTGGAAGCCGCTCTTTATTTTCCAGGTTCACTATGCTTAGCATTTCTTGTTTATCACTGATTGCATAAAGTTTTTCCTCGGCCTCAAGAAGTGTCAACGGCTCTTTTTCTACTTTGACTTCATCCAATTCTGTACCATCTATATCAAAAAATCGCACACTGTCTCTTTCCTGGTCAGCAAAGGCTATTTCGGTTCCATCCCCGACTAATAGTGCGTTCACGATTCCCTCTCCTGTTTTCCAGGATTCAATCTTCTTCCCTCTGCTTAATGAATATAAGTCTGCGGTCTCTACAGCCTTTCCATAAAGCAATATTGTATCTTTGTCAGGCAGAATCAGACCTCCAATGTACGGGCGGTCAACATTCCAGTCAGGTAACTTTTCATCTTTATCCATGTCATAGAAGGAGATTGTCATTTCCTTGATATTTATCGTAGAAATAAAAGAAGAATCTCTTGGTATAGGCTCAAAAGATTTCAAAGAGCAGGCAGATAAAAAAACAGTGAAAGTCGTTGCGGCAATTATTAAAATCTGCTTCATAATTTACTCCTTTTCTCTCACAAGTATCTCACATTATTATATCTCTAATTTGTGATAATTCTATGAAATCGGACCACCCCAGTAAAATGAAAAAACTTGCCCCCCGAGGAGACAAGTCATAAATATGTATATTGTCATTTTGTCATTATTGCCTTTTTTACGGCTATCTCTTTCAGTTCCTCTGCAAGCACTTCCAGCTCCCACGGGCTATCTGATTCAATGAAAAGCTCATAAGGTTTCAGGCTAATTTTAAAATAAGAATCATGAAAACCACCAGTGAACTCAATTTGACCCAGGGATATTATGCAGCGATGGTCATCTTCCTCAACCCAGCATCCCCTAACAAGCAAGTCATGGATACCTTCGACATGAACAGTTTCATTAACAAGTTCCAACTCCACGCGGCTTAAACCAGACATCAGAATTCCTCCTTGTTACTAATTGTCGAAATTTCCCCTTCTTTCTTAGTGTACGAATAAAGCAACGCACAATCAAGCATATTTCGACATTTACTGGAAAAATCCTTCTCTTTATGTATTCAAATGCTAGAAGATTATATTCACTTTCTCAAAATCAAAGAGATGGCTTCCGCCATCTCCATTTTTGTTTTATTCTGTTGAACCCTGCCAAGCCATCATGCCGCCTTGCATATTGATCACATTATAGCCATAGTAGTCAAGGAACTGTGTAGCTCTGGAGCTGCGGCCGCCTGAACGGCAGACCATTACATAAGTTTTGTTCTTGTCTAACTCATTCATCCTGAATTCAAGCAGACGTAATGGAATATGAATTGCTCCCGGAATTTTACCTTGTGCTACTTCATTTACTTCACGAACATCTACAACTTCGAATTCATTGGAGCCCAATCCATTTTGCACTTCTGTTGGTGTCATCTGACGCATTTCAATTTCCTCCTTATCATTACCAGGCGCTCATGCCGCCCTTTACATTAGTCACACTTTTAAATCCAGCCTTTTTCAACAACTTGCTTGCCTGGCTGCTGCGCATACCGCTCTGGCAAATAACAACTACATCTTTTTCCTGGGAAAGTTCTCCTGTGCGGTTACCAAGCTGCTGCAGTGGGATGTTCTTAAATCCTTTGATATGGTTTCCTTTATATTCTCCAGGAGTTCTTACATCCACGTATTGCACTCCAGCCTTCTTGGCTTTCATCATTTCACCTAATTGTGCTGTCGTGATTTGATTTACTCCCTTAGTTGGAGCGAAGCGGCTCCATAAGAAAGCTGCTGCAAGGACAACGATTAATACATTAATTACTACATCCATCCGAATGCACCTCTTTTTTCTCATATTTTAGTAAGTCATGATTTATCAGGGATGCATGCTTATACACCCATATACCCATAAGGGTATTTTAAGTGACAAAAATCGCCTTGTCAAGAACAGAAATTCATTATTTCCTGCTCTTAACAAGCAATTCTACAGCATCATTTACAGCCTGGGACGTTTCTCTGCCTTCTTGTAAATCGCTGATTAGGCATTGTTCAAGATTTTTGCTGACAACCAAAGCAATGGTTCGGTCAACCGCAGAGCGAATTGCTGACAATTGTGTCACGACCGACTTGCATTCTTCCTGTTCTTCAAGCAGCCGGATACTTCCCCTGACCTGTCCTTCAATTCTTTTCAAGCGATTGACTATCTCTTTATTGTACTCCACCTTGCCACCTCCTATTGTGATGGTCCAGTAATTGTATATCCTTTAACATTGTAACCATATTTCTTAAGCAATCTTGCTCCAAAATTCTTTTCCAATTCATTTGAGGCAATGATGACGATATGCCTGTCTGGAATTTCTTTTATATAACGTTTCAAATATCCACAAGGAATATTAATGGCACCATTTACTGGATTTTTCGCAGAATCCTGATAATCTCTGAGATCGACAAAAACCGCATCCTTTTCATAGTCCTTTACCGCCGGTAGATTCCTGACTGGAACGTAACGGTTAAAAACCAAGGTAACTAGAAGGAGACTGATGATTAAAGTTGTGAGCAACTACTCTTCACCTCTTGTTTTAACTTGTTCATTACTGAACTTATAATATTGATATTATACCATACGGGGTATAAAATCAATAGTTATGATGATATTTTTTGACATTTGTTTTGCCAAGCAAAAAAAGAAGCAAGGATCCCTTCCCTCTTTAAACATTCTATATCATTTTGGCATCATACACACCGTTATTTAAATGCCAATTATCAGTTATGATGCGGTCCAGGCTAATTTGTTTTGCAGATGAGTTTTGGTGCTTTTTAGGTGCTTTGAAATCAATGCCTTCCCTGGTTGAAGTGCTGTTTATGGATTTATTTTCCCGCTTCTTCTTTAATTGCCTCAGCCAATTCCATATGCAACTGTATTAACATCATTTTACTGTCACTTTCCAAAGATGCTTCCAGGATCCTTTTTGTGGAAAGGTAGTATTTTTCCATTAATGTCCTTCTTGCTCTTGGATGGGAGTTTTCATCCTTCAATTCTCTATAAATAGCATCTTTAAGTATTTTTTCTGGTAACTGTTCAGAATGAAGTTTCCGGTTGTTCCATATGGTCCTGTATTCATTAAGTAACTTTTCATAATCCCTCGCTGCCATCATGTAGCCTCCTGATATACATAACATAGTCAAACCCTCACTAGTATATTTACATAATTCAGGCTGACAATGCAAAAAATAAGTTAAATTACTTTAAAGGAGAATAACTATGAGCAAACCGTATCGATGCCCTAACTGCAAGACGAACAGGACTAGATTCAATATGATTTCCCAAGTTCCCCAGCCTGTAAAGCTGAATCCTCAATCAGGTGAAATTGTGGAGCAATATTCAAATGACCAGCTTGAGCCTTTTCATCTTCCATACAAAGGTCCAGAACTTAAAATCCAGTGTGCTGCTTGTGGACTTGTTGAGGATGAAAAGACATTTGCCAAGTTTGGGGAAAGCTAAGGAAAACCAGGCGTTATGACCACTGATCTTATTGCAGAAGAAAAAAGCTTGAGATTTTTCTCAAGCTTTTTAATTGCTTACATTTATTCCAGCTTTCTCAAAAAACTTTATTGAATCAACTCTCCATTGTTCATTAGGCATGAACCTCACCAGGAGGACTTTACCCGTAAAGCTCTTGCCGCCAATCCCTTTTAGCTGTAAATTAACCTCGACAGGGACAGTAAGGCTCATCTGATCTCCCACATCTTCAGCGGGCAGTACTTCCATCCGTGAAACCCTGATATTCTCGATTTTGTACAGGACCTTCCCCCACTCAAGGTTTTGCAGTGAGACCAAAGAGACGATGTCAGGGTCCTGCTGCTTCAATCCGGCGATATACGCGTTTACCAAGTCGTAAGGGTCAGTTTGTTCCAAATATTTTTCAAGCTTTCCTGCTGATTTCAAGATCATAAGTTTATGGGATAGATCCATGAAATTTGTCCGGTGCGTCGTACTTCCATAAAAATGGATGCAAAAATGACCCGGAAAGTTATTCTTCAAGGCTCCTCCGCCATGTGGCATCCCATGCATTGACGCTGCGATTTTCCCTTCTTCCGAGATGACGATAATCGCCCTCCGCTTCCAGCTCCATTTCCCATCATAAATTTTCTTCATGATTGCAGTATCTTTTGGTGATAATGGCTGGACATCTGCATGGTTGCTTCCTGCCCTTCTTTGTACTCGGAATTTCATGCCTGTTTCAAGATCGACAACTGTGAACTTGCTATACCTTGGCAGAATTTCATTTACCTCTTCCCACTGTAACATTTTGACTTGCTCTGTTTTGGCAGTCTTCCCTGCTTCTATGCTATACCCGGCTGTGGCAAGGAGAACAATTGTCAATATTATTACTTTTATTGTTTGCATTTTGATCATCTCTTTTTCACTCGGCTTTAACCTTGATTTGCTTTTAAATTCCAACTGAACAGAATAATGCTTCATGAAAGTTTTTGCTTTTTTGCTTGCTGCTATTCAGGTGACTCCATTAAAGCAAACAAAAAACCCAGCATTAGCTGGGTAAATTGGTGATGAACTTACTTTTCCAGATCCATCAGCTGCTGTTTAAGCAGGCTCCAGTCTGTTACCTGGCCGATGAATACGAGATTGAGCGGCATTTTCATATATTCCTTCATATACAATGGCATCCCGTATGAGTACTGGAACAGGTCTGGGTACTGGGAATGGTCAAATAAAACATATCCTTTTATCCGGTATATGGAATCCGGCAGCGCCCTCAAAAAATCTTCAAAATCTTTCTGGCTGATCGCTCCGTCAAATCGATGCACAAACGTGCTTATCCTCAGATCAGACTGAACATGCGCCCCAGAACTTTTAGCTTCTTCGGTATAAGCCAATCCTTCCAGCAGTTTCATAGGCATTTTCGAATAGGTACTTAAAATACATTTAGCTTGTGGGTTGAATCCCTGAATGTCCATGTTAACTTTTGCCTTCTCGGCTTCATTGAGCAAGTCTGATTTATTGACGATAATCAGATCCGCATGCTTCACTTGTTCAAGCAAGAGCTGATGTACCTGGGGGTCTAGCGTTCTCCTATTGAGCCACTGCTGGCCATCAACTGTTGTGATGATCCCCTTGATTGCAAGCTTGTCAGCAAACAATGGGGAAAGGACAGCATCCAATACCTCTACTGGATGTGCGGCACCTGTGGTTTCTATATAAATCGCATCGAGATCATGATCAAATAGTAATCCCTGAATCTGAGATTCGAGTTTATCCTGAATCGTGCAGCAGATGCATCCTCCCAAAAGCTCTTTTAATGGAACATCTGTATCAACAGCATCCGAATCGATCGAAACACTGCCAAGCTCATTCATCATAACGGCAATGGTGCGTCCGTTATCTTTTTCATGCTGTAAAATTTGCTTAAGTAATGTCGTTTTGCCGGTACCAAGGAAACCGGATAAAATGTAAACCTCTGTTTTTTTCATTTCACATCCGCCTATCCTTTCTATGTAATGTGGAAAATCTCCAGCAAAAGCTGGAGATTCTTTTTAATTATTCATTTCCTGCTTCAACACTTCTATCGCTTTCTGAATTTGCGGGTCGTCATTTTTAATCTGTTCGCGTAAAGCATTCATTAGTTCGATTGTTGAGCTGCCTTTAAGGATACCTGTTTCATCCAGTTCTTTTGATTTTTGGAAGGCAATCACAGCTTCCTTTGTTTTTTCATCATAAAAACCGTCTTCGCGGCCTGGATCAAACCCAAGAGCTTTGAGCATTTTTTGTGCAGCCCTGACCTGTTCGGATGCTGTTGATTCCTTCAATTCAGTTTCCGGATCGATAAATGGTAATGATGCATATTCAGGCATGGATACTTCATGGTCCGGCTTTATGCCTTTCTTATGAATCCAATTGCCCTCAGGTGTCAACCATTTTTCTGTGGTAAACTTCATATTCGATCCGTCTGAAAAATCTTCCGCCCGCTGGACAGTACCTTTGCCAAATGACTTTTCCCCTACAAGAGGCACTCCAGCAGATTCGCTGACTGCTCCTGCCAGGATTTCGGATGCACTCGCACTCCCTTTATCAATGATGACAACTAAAGGAAGGTTATTCTTATTTTCGTTCTCTGATGGATACTTATCTACATTACCTTCACGGTCTTCAACCTGGAAAAGTATTTCTCCCTTAGGTACAAAGAGGCTGGATATTTTTATTGCCTGATCCAGCAGTCCGCCTGGATTTTGACGAAGGTCCAAAACTAGACCTTTCATCCCTTGTTTTTGCAGGTCATTCAATATCTTCACGAGCTCATTTGCCGTGTTTTGCGAGAAATTGGTAATCTGGACTTTCGCTATTCCGTCGTCCATCATCTCACCATATACCGTTTCAATTGGTATAGTGTCTCGGGTAATGGTGACGTCAACTGGTTTTTCTGTACCCTGGCGAAGAATGGAAAGCTTAACGTCTGTTCCCTTTTCACCTCTTATAAGAGCGACTGCTTCGGTTGAACTCATACCCTGAAGGCTTTTTCCATCGACGGACATGATTTTATCCTCTGGTTGAAGGCCGGCCTTTTCAGCCGGAGACCCTTTCAATGGAGTGACAATGAATATGAATCCATCCCGCTCCTGGATTTCTGCGCCAATTCCCTCAAAGGAAGATGACAGACTCTGATGGAAATTCTTTGCGTCTTCCTGGCTCATATAATCCGAATATGGATCATCCAAGGATTCAAGCATTCCATCTATCGCACCATTTATTAGCTTTTCCTGATCGACTTCCTCAAAATAGTCATTTTTCAAAGTATCGTATGCGTCGTATAGCTTTGCAAATTCTTCTCTTTCCCTAATTACCTGCACCGCTGGCTTGTCCTCGCCGAAAGCAAGTGCAAAGGTAGTGATACCCGCTGTTAAAAAGACTAGAAAAAACAACAGCATTGCAAAGTGGAACTTTTTTATCCGAAGAAAACTATTCTTAGTCTCTGCTTCTGCAGCCTTTTCTTGACCCTTTAGCTCTTCTTTGTTTTCTTCATTCATATTTTGCTGATCCAACCCTTTCACCACTTTCCAATCAAGCTTAAAATCCTTAATGATTAGGATAACATTTTTACTGTAAAATTAACAGAAAAATAGGTATTGCAAAAAGAGGGGTCCCAAAACTCTTGGGACACCCTCTTTTTAGGTGGCTTTGAAAAGTTGATTTACACACAGCCAATCAGAATTTTTCAAATTACTCTACATCGTACCCTTGATCTTCAACAGCTTCCTTCATTTTGCTTACTTCTGCTTTTGAGGCATCATATTCTACTTCAGCTTTTCCTTCTGAAAGGGAAACGACGACGCTAGCTACTCCGTCTACTCCCATCAAAGCGTTCTTAACTGCCTTTTCGCAGTGTCCGCAAGTCATACCTGATACATTTAAAGTTGTTTTTTCCATTTCAAATCTCCCTCTCTTTTATTAAAATTTATAACTTAATCCGCTTCAAACGAAGGGAATTAGTCACTACTGAAACTGAACTGAAAGCCATTGCTGCACCTGCCACCCATGGAGCCAGGAGACCCATGGCAGCAATCGGGATTCCCGCTGAGTTGTATGCAAGAGCCCAGAATAGGTTTTGGCGGATGTTTTGCATCGTTTTTTTACTTAAAGAGATTGCCTTAGGAATCAGAGTCAATTCCCCGCCAAGAATGGTGACGTCAGCAGCCTCGATAGCAACATCCGTCCCGGTTCCGATGGCGATGCCGATATCAGCCAGCGCAAGAGCTGGTGCATCATTGATGCCGTCTCCTACCATCGCCACTTTTTTTCCTTTTAACTGAAGTTCTTTGACATGGTTCGCCTTTTCTTCAGGGAGTACTTCTGCAATTACATTGTCTACTCCAACCTGGGATGCAATTGCTTTAGCTGTACGCGTATTGTCACCAGTAAGCATATACACTTCTATACCCATGGATTTGAGTTCTTCAATCGCTGTTTTCGCTGTTTCTTTGACTGTATCGGCAACAGCGACAATTCCTGCCACCTTTTTGTTGATTGCTATCATCATCGCAGTCTTGCCTTCAGTCTCGAGTCGCTCAAGCTTTTCTTCAAATAGAGCGAATTCGATACCCTCTTTACCCATCAGCTTTCTGGTTCCAACAAATACTTTTTCACCGCTGATGGTTGCTACAATTCCGTGGCCTGGTATTGCAGCGAACTCATCCATTGGTAATACTTCTATATTTCTTGTGTTGCCGTATTCCACAATGGCTTCAGCAAGAGGATGCTCAGAAGCCTTTTCGGCAGAAACTAAATATTTCAGGACCTTCTCCTCGTCCCCGAAAATTTCAAGATCGGTTACGCTAGGTTTCCCTTTAGTAATTGTACCCGTTTTATCAAGAACAATAGCATCAATTTTGTGAGTAGCTTCTAAGTGCTCTCCGCCTTTAAAAAGAATTCCGTTTTCAGCACCTTTTCCCGTTCCAACCATGATGGAGGTTGGAGTTGCCAGACCAAGTGCACAAGGGCAGGCAATTACGAGCACAGCAATGGCTGTTTCAAGGGCTGAAGCAAAGTCGCCAGGTGTGATGACAAAGTACCAGACAAGGAATGTAACGATTGCGATTGCGACAACAATCGGAACAAAAATTCCGGAGATCTGATCTGCCACACGCTGGATTGGAGCTTTGCTTCCCTGCGCGTCCTCGACTACCTTGATGATTCCTGCCAGAGCCGTGTCTTTACCGACCTTTGTTGCAGTCATCGTCAAAGTACCATTTTTATTAATGGTAGCACCGATCAAAGTATCGCCAGCTGCTTTTTCAACCGGAATTGATTCCCCGGTGATCATCGCTTCATCAACAGCGGACTGGCCGGACACAACTTTGCCATCGACAGGAATCTTCTCACCTGGTTTAACGACGATCGTATCATTTACTCTTACTTCTTCAATCGGGATTTTAATCTCCTCGCCATCCCTGATAACAGTCGCTTCTTTAGCTTGCAGGCTTAGAAGCTTGGAAATCGCTTCAGTCGTGCGTCCTTTTGCAAGTGCCTCAAATAGTTTCCCAACAAGGATCAATGTAATCAGGACAGCACTGGTTTCAAAGTATAAATGCGGCATATAATCTGGATTACCAATTGTTTTTATAGCTTCGGCAAGACTATAAAAATACGCAGCGGATGTACCTAGTGCCACCAGAACATCCATATTCGCACTCTTGTTCTTTAGTGATTTATAGGCTCCTACATAAAATTGCCCGCCAATCCAGAATTGGACCGGAGTAGCCAATAATAGCTGGAACCATGGATTCATCAACAGATGAGGCATTGGCAGTCCCGTATCCCATGGTGCGTGGCCAATCATTGTATAAAGAAGCGGAAGTGACAAAAGGATGGATATAAATAACTTACGTTTCTTTGCATTGATTTCCTCTTCTTTTTGCTGGGCCTTCGCTTCCCTCTGGACTTTTTCCTTTGCATCATAGCCCAGATCCTGGATCTTCGCGATAATTTTATCAGCTGACAAAACAGCACCATTAAACTCAACTGAAGCTGATTCGGTTGCAAGGTTAACGGTTGCTGCTTTCATTCCGTCCATCTTGTTGAGTACCTTTTCAATCCTTGTGGAACAAGCTGCACATGTCATGCCGAAAACATCCAAATCCATCTTTTCGTTTCGGACACCGTACCCCAGGTCGTTGATTTTATTAAATATATCGTCTGGTTTAATTTTTTCTGATTCATAAGTGACTGAGGCATTTTCCATCGCCAGATTTACAGTTGCATCGACGCCGTCCATCTTATTAAGGACCTTCTCAATCCTTGTGGAACAAGAGGCACATGTCATACCTGTTATGTCGACAGTCATTTGTTCTTTCATCGTATACACCCCGTTCATTCGAAATGTTTCTTTCATCTTCACTAATTACTATACCCCTGTATAGTATATTAATCAATAATAAAGTTTGTGTTTTTTTTATTTTACCCCTAAATGTGTATATAACAGTTAAAAATGTCACATATGCCATAGTTTAATATAAGTTCAGCAGAGGATAAACAAAAAA
This sequence comes from Bacillus sp. ISL-41, assembly GCF_018613235.1. Classification (GTDB taxonomy): domain Bacteria; phylum Bacillota; class Bacilli; order Bacillales; family Cytobacillaceae; genus Mesobacillus. The sequence continues at coordinate 38,309 of NZ_JAGGQP010000011.1, read as the reverse complement.
CCTGGCAAACAAGCCAGGCTTTCCCCTTTATATCTTCCTTACATTTTCAAAATACTCTTCAAGTGTCCAATCATTTTCATACATCTCAGTTGCGGCTTTGATTCCCACATACCTGAAATGCCATGGTTCATACATATAGCCTGTTAAATCTTCTTTACCCCTTGGGTATCTGAGGATAAACCCGTATTCATGGGCGTTGTGGGCAAGCCACACTCCTTCTTTTGTTGTACCGAATTGTTCATTCAGATTAAAATTATTGGTCTTGCTGGAAATATCCATTGTCAAGCCTGTCTGGTGTTCGCTGCTTCCGGGTCTCGCAACCGCCTGAAGGGCTTTTTCCTCTCCCACCTTATTGACCTCGGCAATAAAAAGGTTTTCCTGGCGCCCATATGATCTGTACCCTGAAACGGCAGCAAGTTCAATACCATCCTTCCTTGCGCCGGCAAACATTTCTTCCAAAGCTGCTGCAGCTTCTTTCCTCATAAGGCTTTTTTCAAGCTTGGCATCACCAAAAGAGAAGGGAACATTTGGTCGAACCAAATCGACTGGGATATAATGATCTGGCAACCCAAAAATCTTATTGACAAGCGCCAAAGTATTCTGCGGATTCTGGATGACGTTCTTTCCATCCGTATCCCGGACTATATTGAAATACGCAGCTTCGAGTGTCAATTCGTCTTTTGCTGGCTTGTCCTCTATAGGAGGGTTGCTTTCCGTATTTTGTTCAGGTTCGTTAACCTCAGATGGCTGGTCATCCTGATCATCTTGTCCAACTAATTTATCCCCCAAATAAGGAATTTTTTCAAGATACGGCTCTACCTGTGAGCATCCTGTCAAAAAAATCGGCAATGCGATTATCAGCAATATTTTTTTCATTATGTCCACCAATCTTCAACATTTTAAAGCAATAACACCATTCTAACATTTTTCGGCAAACTTTCGAATGGCCTTTTTTCCCATTAACACCTTTATTCATTATGCCTGCTTCAGGGATTGTTCAAACTTCTGCAAGACCTGATAATGTTTGGATACACAGTTCAACCATGGCACTGGTTATATCTATTATGCAAATTTTATAGACATTATTGGTTCAAATTGGCATTCGGAATGTCCATTAAATTAGGTTTATTAGACATTTTGGCTTCAACCGCCGTTCGAAATGTCCATTAAGCATGGTTTATTAGACATTTTGGCTTCATCTTTCATTCGAAATGTCTATTAAATAGGGATTATTAGACATTTCTGCTTTATCCGCCATTCGAAATGTCCATTAAATAGATTTATTAGACATTTTGGCTTCTACTGCCGTTCAAAATGTCCATTAAGTTAGAACGTTATGGCTACAACAAATCCAGAAATGTCTAATTAACTCCGTTCTTCAGAAAAGTCATCACAAAAAAACCCTCTCCAAAAGGGAAAGGGTTTTCATCAATTTTTATTCTTTAATTGCTGCTTCGAGCGCAACTTCGATCATGTCGTTGAATGTTGTTTGGCGCTCTTCTGAAGTAGTCTCTTCACCCGTCAGGATATGGTCGCTGACTGTTAGGATTGAAAGGGCCTTGCGATCATATTTAGCAGCCAAGGTGTAAAGAGCTGTTGTTTCCATTTCAACAGCAAGAATCTGGTACTGTGCCCATTTTTCTAATTCAGCGTTATCATTATAGAACTGGTCTGCAGTGAAAACGTTGCCGACTTTAAGGTTCAAACCTTTTTCAAGCCCTGTATTATACGCTTTGTACAATAAATCAAAGTTTGCTGTCGGAGCAAAATCCACTCCGCCGAAAGTAAGGCGATTCATTTGTGAATCGGTTGAAGAACTCATAGCCAGAATTACGTCGCGTACTTTGACATCCTTTTGGATTGCTCCGCATGTACCTACGCGAATCAGGTTTTGGACATTATAGCTATTCATCAATTCATTAATATAAATTGAAATGGACGGAACTCCCATGCCTGTCCCCTGTACAGAAACTCTTTTACCTTTGTATGTACCTGTGTAGCCAAACATATTTCTGACTTCATTATATAACTTCGCATCTTCAAGGAATGTTTCCGCAATGTATTTCGCCCTTAATGGGTCTCCAGGGAGTAATACCGTTTCTGCGATTTCATTTTCTTTAGCACCAATATGTACACTCATTCAAAATCCTCCATCCTATAGGTTGCTACCTCAAAACTATACCACAATATAGTTAGGCAGGAAAATCTTCAGTTTCATGACAATTTTGTATACGGGCAAGCTAAAAATAGCTTTACCAAAGCTGAAAGAAAAAATCCTCTTCACCAGTTATATAAAAACCGAAAGAGAAGGTGATGAAGCAATGGGCAAGAAACACCGCAACCGAATCAATTCACCAAAGAAAAACAATCATATTCCTCCTGAAGCAATTGTTGCTGAACAGGAAGCTCACGGCAAAGAATTTTCAGCAACAGGAAGAAAGAAACAAGGATAACAAAAAGACGATGAAGCATTTGCTTCATCGTCTTTACCTGCTTATTAGCAATAACCCTCGATCGTGTTCTGTATTTTCTGCTTCAAAGACGGAAGGTCGGAAGCATGGATATTCATTCTTACATATGTTTCATCCATCCCCATGGCTTCTGACAAGAAGCCTCCAAGCCCTCTCGCCCTGCGGTCAACTTGCATCAAGACCTCAACTTCGTTCTCGCTGACTGGATAGAAAATTACTTCTAATTCATCCAACCGTCCTCTAAATGGACCTGATGAGGGCACAAATTCAAACTCCTGGACAAATGGCAGGTTTCTGCGGAGATGTCTTGGCGCTTGTTCACACTCAGCTTCCCTCAAACGGAAGCCAAGGTCGCTAACAGCGTTAAATAAGCCATGCATTACCTGATTTGGCACTACCGTCAGAAAATCTTTATCGCTTGGATCCACTGCATTTTTGATATCAAGCCCAGTCGACACCCAAACCTTTGTCCTGCCCATCGATAATGGCATCTCCAATGGAAGCCTGAAAGAGAAAGGAATTTCCTTTGTTTCATTCTCTTTGATTATGAATGACTGCGTCAGCTTGAATCGGTCGATTTGGGCTGTGGCGGTATACTTTTTGTCATCCGCTTCTTTTATATAGGTTGTATGTAAACTCAAATAGATTTCATCGATGTTCTGCTCCGTGTTTCCACCGCGAATTTCTACAATTCCACGTACTTCTTCCCCAGGCATTACCCGGTCCTTCTCCAGCTTCGTATCGACTTTAGCTGCTCCAATGCCGACGCTGGCAAAAACCTTATTTAAAAATGACATATCCCTTGCCTCCCTGATTTCACATTTTTCTTTCTTATAAATGTATACGATTATAAACAGAGAGAGTTTCAATAAAAAAATGTTTTTTTAACCAAATATAAAAAGGCAGATTCATCAGAATCTGCCCATAACCAAGTTTATCTAATTAGTCTATATCTTCTTCCTCATCGATGATGCATTTTTCGATCAGATATTCAAATGTGATGTCTGCCATCTCTTCAAGTTCTTCCTCTGTGGGAACGTATCCCCTTTTTACAAGTTCATGAAAGAAAAATTCAGCAATCTCCTCTGTATCGATAATAACCTCAATCTCTTTCACAGATTCCGCCCCCCTTTATTCCAAATGTATGTGAAAAACCCATGTTTAATGCCAAGCTCAATCAATTTTCTGAAAATTGTTCTATTGCTTTTGGACAAGCATAGAATGGAATAAATCAAAATAGGAGTGATCGGGTATGGAGAGACTTGGTAATCTTGCGGCAACATTTGTAGAGGATGTGAACAAAGAAGATAGTATGATTATTAAGTTGTTTGGCAATCTCGTAAATTTCTTGTTTAAATTTCTTTTGTGGGCAGGAATTCCTTTTTTTGTTTATGTGCTGCTTGAATTTGCAGGGCTATTTTAAACATGGCTTTTTCCATCATTGTTAACGAGCATTGACAGTTTACGAAGAATTACTCTCATGACATGGGCGTATTCATCATCCTGGAACCACTTATATAAAATCCGGTAATCATTATAAATATCAAGCAGGTTATCGATCGTCATCCTCTTTTGATTGGTTTTCCTCAGCTCTTCTTTTTCACCTGCTCGCGGCTGATGAGACTTTTTCTCGAGGTTGACTGATGGCTTTACTTCTTTATTGGCAGAAAACAGAAGCCCCAGCTTCTGGATAAATGTATCAGCACTGTCCGAATCCGCTACAAGTGTCAGTTCTTCTTCCCCGGCTTCAAGCCATTCACCATCTTTGATCCTGGAAAGTTCATATATGACATCCTCCCAGGCATCTTCTTTGTATCTCCAGATTTCAGTTCGAAATCCCACAACCTTAAATAGGTCTGAACCATAACCTTTTACCTGAACCAGGTCCCCAAAAAAATATTTGTACTCGATGTCGATTTGCTCCTTTTCAAGCAGTTTCCCATCGTACTCAGAGAGCATCTGCAAACTTGTTTCCAAATACAAGCCCTCGCTCTTATTTATCTCATATACATGAAGGCCGTCAAGCCATTTTACATCTGTCACTTTCCCCACAGTCCCATAAATAGTGATCACGACTGTATCACCGATGTTAAACTTAGGTTTCTTCCGTTTTTCCATTTCCTCCATCCTCTCAACGATGAGTCGTGAATTGTGATTACAACAGTATATGCATTTTTCTGAAAATCGCTACGCCTAGATGGTGGATGGAAGAAGCTTTTATCATTTGTTAAAACCAAATTTAATCAGCCTTATGAACGCTTTACTCCAACTTCCTAGTATATAAAAAAGCTCCTGCGGATAGCCGCAAGAGCCTTTAACTTTCTGCAATTAAATATTCATCCCAGGCTTCGTCAAACACAGTCATACTTTCCGGATATTGACCATTCATTTCCAAATAGGAACTGATTTCATTATAATCCTCCGAGTTTTTTGGGAATGAGAGATCATCGTACGCTGAATTCGCGAACCTGCTGATCGGATCCTTCGGTTTGGTGGAGCGATACTTCATGAGAAAGTGGTAAAAGCTTTTATACATATATGAACGCCTGCCTATTGATAAAATTAGTTTGTCCATACTATAACGGATTTGTTAAGGGCACGTCCACTTTAATGCAAAAAAACAGAGCACCTTTCGATTAGGTAAGGTGCTCTGTTTTTCAACTTTATAAGAAAGTATAAACTTATTACACTCAGATTAGTGTCTAGCTCCAGCGCCTAGCCAGTTTTCATCCAAGAATATGCTTCCTCGAGTATCTTCCGAGAAGAGTTAGCTTTGAGCAGCTCGAAACTGCAGGCTAGTGTCGCCTCCTAGAAACTCCGAAACTTCAACTCCGCAGGCAGAAGCAAAAAGCGCTTCTTTGTCGGAGTCTCCAGTTTCTGCGTTTCTGATCAGTCGGCTATACTTTTCGATTTGGGTACTGCCAATGAAGTCAAAGAACGACTTCACCGTCAGGCCCTCCGAGGCACAGGATGTGCTAGACCCGCCAGCCACAGTACGTGGCGTTATAAGGCGGGCACCGCATTTCGGGGCTGATCAAGGCGCTTGCACTTTTCTTATTGCCATCTGGCTGATTTGGCCATCTCCAGCAATGCCCATATGATATTGAACATTAAAATCGCGACGGTGATTGGCACGGCATGAAGCCAGTTCATTCCGAATTTCTCAATGATCAGCCTTACATAATATCCGCAAAAGAATAGGACAACCATTGCCGCTACCAGCATGATGGATAAAGCGATAGACATTTTCTCTCCCCATTTCAAAATTAAATACTCCCCACTCTATTATAAAGAGGAGGGAGTAACTGGATAAAAAGGAAGTGTGAAACTTTTGTGAACAGCTTCCCGACTCAGGTTATTTTTGTCACACTTGGACTTCAAGATGAAAAATCAAAGTAATTCCGCTTCAGCAATCTTGGCTGTGCCATCAATCCTTCAAAGGTAATCACTTTGCCGAGTTTTTTCGTATCGATTAAAAATAATTGGTCTTCGATTTCCTTTATGATCAACTCTGTCTGGTAGGTCATCTTACAATCGAGACAATGGATGGCAGGAGTTTCATTGATTTGAATTGCTTTTGTACCGTCCGGGAGTTCCCAATAGACTTTGTCTGTTACAGATTTCGTTTTTTCACTGCAGCACCACTCGCACTTTGCCATCAGTCAACCCCCTTAGTCGAAGGAATAGCTCCCTGGCCCTCAACCGCTTCAGCTGACGATTTATTCTGCTGTGCCAGGAATTTCTTTTCCTTCAGCTCATCACGTTTTTCACGCTTATCCTTCAAAGAAGCATGTGCAGGGTCTTCCTCATACTTTTCCCTGCGGTCGAGCCTTCCAAGACCTTCTGGAATCAGGTTGAATTCACTGTCGTTCATGATTGCTGCGATACCAGTATTCGATTTTTTCTTTTCATAGTCAGGATACACTTGTTTGAAGTATCCTTCCGCTTTGCCTGGAACATAATTTTCAGGCTCTGGGTAAGAGGTGATTACACCTTCAAAATTGCGGAGGACAACTTTTTCAGGGCTTTGGGAAATCAGGTAATTTGGCTGCAAGGAAATTTTCCCGCCGCCACCAGGCGCATCGACTACGAAGGTTGGGACGGCGTTTTTTATTGTAAGTACTATAAAAATGATAAAAACTGGAAATTAAGATCAATTATGATCTTAATTTCCAGTTTTTAATTGACATAATGATAATTATGTAATTTTCAGAACACGTTTATTCACTCTCCTAAAGTAAATGAATAACCTATTGAGCAAAACAATAAGGGATAAGTAGTATTTGTTAAATCTCCTCATTTTTCCTAGATAGAACTTTTTTAAAATTTAATCTTCCAATATTGTTCTTTTCCCCAATTACATTGAAGGACAAAATAGCTAAATAAGGATTTTCAACTATTGCCCTTTCGAAAAGTTCATCATACTTATCCTTTTGAGGATTTATGAAGTTTCTTCCTGCTAGAGCTCCTGAAAGATAGTCTGACATTCTTATCATCTCATCGTACCATAACGATTTTACTTTTAAATCAGGTTCCGCTACTGCGATTTTAACACTTTCTTTATCACTCATTTTCTCCATTTCGCACATATTATGGTAATTCATATAAATTAAATCATATAATATTCCATCGAAAGCTGTTATTAAATTATCCCTATCTGAAAACCAACCTATTATTTCTGGCTTTATAGTTGACTCCTTGCTTATAGTAAGCATTAGATAGGAAACAATCGCTTGAACCATAGTAATATTTTGGAAGAGCTTTAAACTGAATGTTTTTCTTTCCATTTCTTGTTTTAATTTCTTTATCTTTCTAATTACAGTGTTGAAATAAGTCTCATTGCTCGGTGTCGTTTCTATCCATAGATTAAATTGTTCGATAATTTTATCTAAGGCTAGAATATTCTGCTCTTTTGAAGAACGTCCAAAAAAGTGATTTTTACCCTTTTCAAATACAATTGAAATATTAAATAAATATCCAGATTTCAGAAATGCACAAAATCGCTCATCTACATTGGAAGTTCTTTTTAGATCTTTTGGTGCCCATTCTTTTATCAACTTTTTTAAAACATCAATATCATCAATGTATGGAAGAATAGTGAAAGTAGCAGCATTATATAGTTTATTTTCATCGTCAAGGCAATAGTCACTATAGATCATCCACTTTGTAACACCCATTTTATTAAATGGTTTAATAAATTTTCTAAAGTCAGAAATTGAAGATTTTTGAAATGTGTCATGAAATACTTTTAATTCACCTTGCATCTTTACCCTCCAGAAATAGAAATATTAAAAAAACCCTTATTAACCAAGCTAAAACTTCAAAAGTTCATTCTGTTTTAATTGTTCCTTAATCTAAATCAATTTTTGAGGCTTTGGATAAGAAGTGAGGATACCCTTAATTTTTCGTAAGGCTACTTTATCTTCATTCTAGGTAATTGAGTAAATCGGCTGCAACGCAATCTTCCTGCTCCACCTTGTGCATCGCAATCGAAAGATGGGACTATTTTAACTAAAAACTGCAAATCAAGATTTTATAATACCTCAATTTGCAGTATCAATTAGACATGATGATAATTATATAAAATATAAAAATTTAATCTATCTACACTCCATATCGGTGTTCAGTACAATCAATAATTTATGATAGACCTCTTTAATAATACCAATTTATTCACTACTTAAAGGTAGAAATATAAAATATAGTTCCCCATTTATATCGATCAAGAGTAATTAATCTCTTAAGTTTAGCCATAAGTTGATTTGTCACTGGGTAATGGCTTATTACCTGGTATAATCATTACTACAATATAGTCAGGATACTTATTATCTAATTTATATAGTGGTTCTAAATGATCCACATAAACTAGCTCCCTAACTCCATTTATAGGTTTAGTTTTTTCATTCAAGTCTAAAACAACAAATATCCCTAGTTGATCATATGCATAGACATAAGAATGTATTTGTTCTAAATATTTTTCTCTAATAGAATCTTTTGTTATAGGTTTGGTTGTCTTTTTTAATTCAATTGGGAAGGTGAAATTTTTCATGTTAAAAACTATGTCAATTCTCCCTCCATCGGTGAAGTTGTTTATTTCTTCTTCAGCACCGTATGCAATATTACTATACTGAAAATGCTTATACATATTATCTTGAAATTCTCGTTCTGTAACTTTACTTCCTTTACCACCATGCTTTTCTGCATAAAACAAATTAAAGTCTTCCGTTCTCTTAGATTTGATTGTGAGCATTAAATATCTAATCGTCTCTTCTAAAATTCGTTTAAAAACACTTAATTTCTTAGGACTATATTCTGGAAGGGATTTATTAATATATGAAATAACTTCGAGAAACATTTCTTCACCGGTGGTGTCACCTGTTAATACATCATAATCTTGTTCATGTCTTTGTTCTATGAATGGTTTTATAATTGTTAATATCTCCCTAACATCATTGGGATCTGTAAGATTGTTTACTTTAGAAGCTAGAACATCTGCATCTACTTCAGGTAAGAAGTCTTTAATGCGCAAAGATATTTCTAATAGAGTAGAGTTCTTGTCCTTTTTTTTTTCTTTACTATCAATTTTACATTTAACAATGTCTAGAAATTCACACAACACTTTATCTTCAGGAAATTTGTTTTGGATATTGATTATTTTTGCCTTATAAAAAGAAAAGTTTCTTATATAGAGATCTTCAAAAATATTAGAACTAATATTTCCTTTGAAATTTTCTATTAATTTAGCCTGACTACCACTAGAAAGTGATATGTTCAAAAACTCTGAATAATACTGAGCTAATTTAGTGAACTCATTAACGTAGTCTAACCAATTTTCATGATTAGAAGATATATGAAATATCCTGTAAACATTAGTTAAAACGTATTGAATTTTATTTTCTAATTGAATTACTTTATTGTTGTATGTATACATTCTTCGAATAAAAGACAAGCTTAGTATCTTTTCTAGACTTATTGTTATTTCTTCTTTTTCCCCTGACAAGATAGAAATTAAATATTTCGTTACTTCAGAAAAATATTCTGCATCAGTTCTATTTTCTACTAACGAAGCAGCAGTTTTAAAATATTTTTGACTTTCTTCTAGTTGCTTAAAAAATGATAAATTATCGACTTTATTAAAATTTTCAAATAATGAAATTAATCCTAATCTATAATAGGCTTCTGAAGATACCTCACCATCATCCGAATCTTTTAATTCTACTAATTTTTTTACAATGTCTATATCATCGTCGCTGTAGTTATAAAAAGAAAAAAGATACTTTAAAGACGATACAATTATTTGTGGTGCATCATTTTCCTTGATATCTAAGAGAATATCTATAGTAGAAATCCTTCTCACCTTATTTACTGCAGTAAGAAAAGACAGAATTTCAATACTAAGTTTCCTTAAATAAAGCTCATTTTCATTCTGGATGATTTGTCTAAAAAAATTTTTTATATCTCTTTCATCAAGTTGTTTTAAATCAGAAATATTTTGTATACAGTCTTCTAAAAAAATATATTTTTCACATATAGTCTTATTTAAAAAATCCTCATAGTTAATTGTCATAAAAATCATCACTCACAATCAATATTAAAATAATACCTCCCCTTTACCTTTAGAAAGTACTTTTTCTTTAATTGATGCCGACTTTAATTCATCTAGAGCAGTACCAATAATTATTTGTAAGTTTGCTTCGTATTCTTTGTTAATTTCTTTAAAAATACTGGCTAGACCTATCAAATCCCTACTTATTACTTCTTCTTTACCAGGTGAATCGATTATCAACAATCTTGGATGTCTACCAACACTATATTTAACATCTAATAGTATTAAGCTGATAACCACTGCAAGTTTAGCTCTTAATTGTTCCCCTTCATTTAAATCACTAAATTTATTTTCCACAGAGTTTTGGTAAAAAATAATTTCCATATCATCTCTTACTTTTACTGATTCTATATTTTTTAAACCATATTTATTTATTTGTTCCAATATTAGCTCTTCAAAGCTATTTAAAATAACTATACTTTCCCTATATCTTAAATCATTTAATAAATTGATTGCACAGTTTACCACATCTTTTTTATGCTCAATTTTTTGCTGCTGATCTGATGAATTATAATCACGCTTTTTCATTTTAATTTCTAACTCGATTTTTTTCTCAACTAAATCCGCTAATTCAGAAATTCCTTCACCTTCTATATCCCATGAGTTAATATTTTTCTCGTTTTCTTCTAATAGTATGGTGGTTTCCTTTTTCTCAGTTAATATTTCAGAAATTCGCGACTTCAATTTATCTATTCCAGCATTTATATTTATAAGATGTCTTTTTTGTTCTTCAATTTTCTCCATTAGAATCTCTTTATCATTCTCAGAACTAGAGTCTAATTCATCGTCACATAAGAAACACGTATGACTTTCTTTTTCTTTATTTATTTTTCGTTGATTTATTTCATGTTCGCATCTAGGACATCTCTTAATATCAAGGTTACTAAAATAATAACCAAAGTCTAATTCTTCTTCTAACCTTGCTACCTGCTTTTCTAATTTTGTTTTTCCACTATTTAATTCATTCAACTCATCATCTGTCTTTATAAAGTTTTGTTCTATTGAAAATAACTTTTCAGCATTTTCTTTATAAATATCTATCCCAGTTGATTTATTAAACCTTTGCTTTTGCTGAATCTTTACTTGCTCAATCCTAAATTGTAAATCTTCCAATTCTTTTTGTAGTTCCATTTTGTCTTCTTCATTTATACCTAACATTTCATCTTTAAATAAATCTTTTTTATTAGATTCGTGTTTTAGATAATCTAACTGTATCTTCCAAGAATTAATAAGGGCTGTATATTTAAGACCTAGAATCATTTCTAGTATCTTTTTATTTTGGGATCCAAAGTCTGTTGTTAAAAATAATACATTGTAGTCTTTTGATTCCAAATAAATTGATTTATAATAGGTTTTCCAGCTCGTACTATTATCTTGTAATTCGAGACTCTGTTTATTACTACTAGTCCAAAATAAATTATAATAAGAAAATTGCTCAAAGAAGAATTCTTGCATTTTATCTTTGAAATTTTGTTCTGTATTTTCTTCGAAATTGACTAATATTTTCTCAATTTTCACCTTACCGTCTTCACAAATTTTCAATGCATCTATTGTACTTTTATATAGCCCACTCTTGACTCTAGGGTTAGTTAAATCAATGTAAATTGTGAAGGTGGTGTTATTTAATTGAAATTCTAATATTACTTTTTTCAACCATCCATAAACATCTTTTTTAATAGACGATTTATCTCCTGTTAAGGCAAACTTTATTATTTTGAATATAGAGGACTTTCCTTTATTATTGTCAGCAAAAACTACATTAACGCCTGTATAGAACTTTTTATCGAAATCAATTCTATCGCCATTATTTTTTGAACCAGTAAATTTTAGTCTATTAATAATAAGCATTTTCCCTTGTGTATGAGGATTATCATGTTCATGTTTAGAAATATCTAGTAAACTTCTTATATCCTCAAAGCCCATTACGCCTTTGCTACACTCAAAAACACTATTAATAAATTTCTCCCAATCCATTATATTAACTCCTCGTTAAAGATATTGCGAAATTTTTCTACTACTTCAAATTGAATCCCATTTATGTATTCATTTAAAGGGGTACCCTTATATTCTTTATGCTCATATTGTCTAAATTTTAATTCTGAACCTGAAAGACTACCAAAATACTTTTTTATTAATTCACACCGTTTTTGGTACCAAGTTACTTTCTCAAGACCTGTTAAAATCTCATTTTCTATTTTCTTACAAGCTAAATCTGTTAAATAGTATGCTTTTTCATATACCCTTCCAATGCTACTTCGTTTACTTGTATATTCAATAAAACCAACCGAAACCAAAAAAGCAATTATATCATCAATATCTTCATAGGCTCCGAAAAAATAACGTAACATGTCTTCTCTTTTAATTTCTGGTTCATTGTCCCGAAACATTTGTTTTATAGTACTTTTTATTTCGTTCTTTTTTATTTCACTTGTGATTTCGCCTGATTCGATTAACCAAAGTAGTTCAGCCGCTAAATAATCAGGATACCTTATTAAAAAGTCAATTTTTTGTATTCTGACTTCACTTTTAAATTTCTTCTTAAAGCTATTTTTTTCTTTTTCCTTATCTTCAATTTCATCAGAGAAATAATACAGTATCAATAATATTCTCAATCTACTTCGGTAAGAATTTAAAACAGGCTCCAAAAAATTCACCCCATAAAATAAATCAATTATTTATTTTCCAATAAAACCTATATTTCTCTTATTCTCTACTATAAATTAAAATAATTGGTTATATAAGTTGCTTTTTCTGATTATGTATATTAACGAATAGTAGCAAATTTTTTTTACGTTGGTTCTTATTGCCTTCTAGATTTTCGTTTTAGTTAGTTCAATTATTACAGATCAAGTTTATACATACTTCGACATAAATTGGAAAATACCTCTAATTACTTCAACCTGGAACCAATATCCAATAACCCATAATCATTATTATATATCGATATCATTTTGGAAAGGATTGTTAAAATAGGATTATCTTCAGAGGGGATATATGTTAATAAAATGTCTTAAATCGTTTGTCAAACTGTTCAAAAATAAATTAGAGCAAAAACATTTTATGACTGAAAATAACAAAAAAAAATAGAAGCAAAAGTTAATAAAATCTTCACTTGGATTTTAGCTACTTTCCCATTACCAAGTTCAAAAATGTATTATTGGTTTAATTATAAAAAGAAAACAATTCTTCCAAAGAAGTATCAATCTCACACTTCTTCAGTCTATCCTTCCTTTTCTTATACATATTTTCAAGAATCAACTTTTTTGCATCAAATGTCGCATGATGAACTTTTTTATGACAAACTGGACATAATGAAATGATATTTGCCTCCACATCCAAGCTTTTCTCAAATAGATCTTGAAATTCCATAGGGATTAAATGATGAGCTTCCACATAATTTTCCCTAGTAGTTTTCGAAGTGAAATACATATGAGTATCATCTAATTCACATTTATAGTCGGCTGACATAATAGCCTTCTTTGGAATAACGTTACTTCGTGACCAAAGTTGTTTCCCGCCGCTGGTAGTGACTTTTATAGGGTCAGATGGTTTATCCTCAATATCTAAAGAATCATAATCAAGAACAATTCTTTCGATGGCATCTTGGTATAAATCTTCACTATCTTTATCTATTGAGAATGCAATGTTCTTATCTAGCAATAAACTCATTAATTCAGGATAAACGCTAATAGCCAAATTTTGTTGAGAGTTTTTAAAACCAATAAACCCACTCCATACCATCGTCATATCCGAAAAATCTAACGGATTAAATAAAGCAATAGAAGACGGAATGAAGTTATAATATCCTTTATACCCACCCTCTATTGGCTTTTCATAAATGATCTTTTGGTCTAAGATGGCTGAAGCTATTATATGAGCTTTATATTGAAATAAAACTAAAGTTCCACGTTCAGCATTCATTCCAGTTTTAAAGTTATAATTTCTATAGGGTAATTCATCTCTAAACCACTCTTGAATATTTTCGATAGTCTTCCCAGTAAATTCTGGATCTCTATCGGACATAGGTAAAATACGTATAGAGTGTAAAATTGAATACGGGAAAGAATCCTGCAAATAAACTGGATTAATCCGTACTTTTTCTTTACCGTAAAGCTGTTTCCAGGCACGATTATTTCGAGTAGCATCATTAGCTAAGTATGTAAATTCATTCTTTAATCTGGGGTTATTAAAAACAAAATAATCTCTTTCTTTTTGACCACTGAACATACTTGTCATTGCATAATTGTATGATTCATATTTAAGGATTCCAGTATCCTGCATAGGAATAAGTGCTCCAATTTCAGCGATGGTATACTCTTTAACATTTCCTCTTACTCTCGATAAAAGAAATTCAAAAAGTTTATCTGCATTTGCATTCCCTTTAAATTTTGGCATTTAATACCCCTTCTTCCTTTCTAGCTTTATTGGTATTTTCTATGCTTAATTCACGCTTTGTTTTTCATCCGTCTACTAGTTTCTTGGTATATAGTTTGTTCTAAATCTTGAAGCATGCTATTAAATATGTGCTTAGCTTCTTCTGGATTTTTTAACGCTATAGTAGTAAGTTTTTCAACTTCTTTATTCATTTCTACTCTTCTGAAAGGAGCCTGTCCAAAAGGATGTTCTTTCATAACAAGCATTTGTTTTTGCCAATCTGAAGCTTCAATGTGATCATTCATTTTTGGAATTAAAAATAATAAATTTTGAAGGACTTCATTAGCCAGATTTAGGCTATCGATATTTATATCAACATATGACTCAGATAATACTTTCTTAATAGATGGGATGATAAGACCAATTAAGCTTTCCATGATCATATCCTTTTTATTATTTCGGTTCATTAATAACCCCATCATGTCCGGATGAGCAAAAGATGATAATATTTCATAAATAACCTTAAATTCATCACCAAAATCCTCATATATTTTTTTTAGTGACGGGCCAATCCCCATCATTTGAAAAGCTGAATCACGACCTTTAAAAATTTCGTCTCCATATTTTTTTGATAAATAAATTCTACTAATATGTTCAAATACAACACGTAATAGTACAGGTACATCTAGAGATAGATTATTATTTATTAAAACCTCTGCACTTTTAATACTAGTCCCGGACCGTTCCAATAACATTCTATAATAATCAAGATTCTCAATTTCCAGGGCTGCAGTAATTGATTCACGAAGGGTCGTCAGATGGTTAACCATATTTTCATTTGAATTCAATGTTGTACTCAGCTCTCTTCTTTAAAGAAATATTGGGTAGGTTTACTCTTTCAATTTTGTATCTGTTTAAAACTACATGATTATCCTATTACTCTTTAGCTTTCCTTCCAACTCAAACTTCCTCAATTCAATCCGTTCCTCTACCTTATTCCTTTGATTTGTAATTCGAAAGTAAGGCTTACCCTCAATAAAGGTAATCCGGAACATCCAAGAGTTTGACTTTAAGTTCATGAATTTTCTTTTTAACAGCTTTTCAACTTCTATAAATGGAACAATTAAGGTTGCATCCGGCATGTCACTCGTCCCGCCAAGTTTAAATAGAACTCCTAGTTTGTTTGCTATAATTTCCGATCCTTTCGTTTTACTTAATTCAAACTGAAAGTTATCAGGATAACGTTTTGTAGATTGATATCTTGAAAAGATAGACGGAAAACATTCCATATTTGGGAGTAGATGTTTTTGAGACCACTTATATATTTCTGTTACAATTTCCAATGATTTACTTTTAAAAGACTCCCTTCCTCGCTTTACTGTCATCAGTAATTCGTCGGTAAGTTCTAAGTGTGGCTGCTGGTTGATATACCTTTGGTTTAAATAAATTAAATCCTCTTTTGATATCGAAACCTTAATCATCTCTTCTACATTCCCATGACCCTTTATAACTAAGCCTTGTGCTGTAAAGTTAGCTGAACCTATATATAGTATCTTTTCATCAATCACATAAAGCTTTGCATGAAGATTACGAAGCATTAGTATAATAGAGCCTTTATTTTTCAACTCTTGCAGAGCATCTATACAAATTGAACCATCTACATATTCAGGACCAGGTGGACGGGTTACAATCATAAGCTTGATTTCTTTTTTAGGTAGTTCCTTTATTATTTCGTAGACTGCTGCTTTTGTTATGTATGGTGAAATTATAGTAAATGACTTTTTACATGATTTAATATCTTTTTTCAGTTGAGACATAAAATTATCTCCAAAAAACTGTGTCAAAAGAGATCCCCCTTTTCCAATTATAAAGTAGGTAAATAATGGTTAGTGTCTGATTTTGTCGAAAATAACAAAAAACTCCCTTTAAGTAAAAAAGGGAGTTGGATTCAATAATAATATTATTACTTCAATAACATCCTCCTTTCCATTATAAGTGAACAAAAATCATCTTTTAGTGATTGAGAAATAGCTTTTCAAAACCTTTGTTTAAATCTGAAAGTAATTGGACATAAATGAAGATTAAAGGAAGGAGGGTTATTTATATGAGCGAAGGAATGTAACTTTCAAACAAGGAAAAAAACTCAAACCTAAAAAACCGATCCAAGTCAATACAAAAGGGTTCATTTAGAGCTAGGAAAAAAATTAAGAACAGAGAAAGAAATATGAGCTATCTCAAACCCACTTACCGAGATGTTCAATATTTCATCTCAACATATTGGGATGTTAGAGGACAGAGAGAAGGATCAGATGAATTACTTCTTGAGTTAAAAAATAACAGGGATTAACTCAACATCCAGGTTGCATGTATGAATTGGTAAGGCAATTGTTATCTTGCCAAGTAGAATATGCTAAATTGATCAGTTTATCAAAATCAACTGCCTTCATATGAAATCTCAAATTTGAAGCTACATTTACTCACAAAAAAAAACAGGATGAAAACAATTATCTGTGGTTAGATACCAACACAATATCTTACTAAATGACCTGTTGTTCTTCAAAATCATAATGAATACTTCGAAAATAACCATAATGAGTTGGCGTTACATTTAGTCTTCTTAACAATCAATGAGCAACTATGCTGCTCTTTCAAGTAGTTGTTGGGTCCAATCAGTGTTGGTTATGTAACAAAACCACAAATGCCGCAAATGACTCAGAAGATCTGGCCTTTACCATATGGTTAATCCTTAGGTTTCATTACATGAAATCTACACCTATTTCGTTAACAGCAAAGTCAACATGTCTACTTTAAACATCCACGATTCACGTTTTCCAAGAGCTTCTGATAACCACTGGAAGCTCGATTAATGATAGTTGTTGCTGTTTTTACGTTGTACATTTGTAAGTAATTCTCAATTAAAATTTAAAAAGGAGTTGTTTATATTGCTTGAGCAAAACAATCATAATATTCCATATTACATGGAAGAGTTCTTAGACCATTTGAGACTTAAAGGGGTATCTCATATTACTTTAAGGATGCATACTAGGTATTTAGAGACTTTCATCAAGTTCATAAATCAGGAATACAAAATTGATGTACAGCTAAAGGATCTTAAAAGAACAGACTTGATGAAGTTTAAGGACTTCCTGTTAAATAAGAACCTAAAAGTTAACTATGTCCAGAATCATTTGTCAACGATAAAATCATTCTATAGATTCTTAATGAATGAGGGTTATGCTTCAGTTAATATAACTGAAAACATAGCCACTAATAGAGAAATAGCGCGGATGCCTAAAGTCTTAACTGAAGAAGAAGTAAAGCGGTTGATTCAAAGCGCAAAAGCTGCTGGCTTCTATACCTATGTGTTAATAAGTTTTCTTGTCTACACTGGTGCTCGTATTGGTTCAGTCCAGGGGATTAGAAAAGAGGATGTTGATTTAGAAAAAGGTTTGTTGCGTTTATCAAGGAACAAAGTGGGTGATTATTATCAGATACCCATTGAACCTAGTTTAAAAATTGCTCTGAAAGAGCTTTTACAAAACCATCCCAAGCCAAGTTCACCATATGTATTTCTTTCATCCCGGAATCCTAATACCCCTATTTCTGGTAATACAGTCATGTACCGACTAGCACGGCTAAGTAAAGATGCCAGTATAGAAAAACGTGTAACTACAATAGTACTACGAAACACACTGGCCGTGCATTTACTTTCCAAAGGGGTATCACACTATGATGTAATGAGAATCTTAGGGTATTCAAACATCAATTCAATAAACTAATTCTTGCTCGTCTTAGATAAACGATTCCGTTAAGTGTAATTTTCATCTCCCCGCAATGATTGTACAAAAGAAGTAAATCACAATTAGATAATTACTTTTTGAGATGCTCTCATATGGGCATCTTTTTATATATATAAGTCTACCCAAAATTTACAAAGTAATACTATCTTATCCAGATAATTTTCTGAAATCAACCACAGAACACCTTAAAATCCACCTTGAATTCACATAAATACACCCTGTTGAACTCTTGGTTCTACTTGAAATTCTTAAAAAGCACCTCAGTAAACTCAAATTCCTGCTTTCTATTCTAAAAAACACCTGAAATTCTCAGGTACAACATTCAATTCAAACATAAATATCAGAAAACATACAGTCCTTTGATGCATATAAAAAAACACCTTAATAAACTTAAAATTCTATCCTTACTATATAAAAACACTTCAGTATACCTAAAATTCTACCTTAAATTCATAAATTAAAGGAATTGAATCTTACAGTGTATACTCTACGCTACTATGACAAAGAGGGTCTTATGCCTTTTGAAGATCGGACACCAAGCGGTACAAGAGTGTTTAAGGATTCAGATATCGAGACTTTAAAATTGTTGAATGTCTGAAATCTACTGGAATGCCAATAACGGAAAATAAAACTTTTTTGAATGGTGTTCTGAGGGGAATCCCACCTTAAAAGAGAGATATGAAATGTTTATGGAACGAAAAGCCAGTGTAGAGGCTCAAATAGAAGAACTAAAGATAACAATGGTACTGATTAATCATAAATGTTGGTATTACAAGACTGCAATAGATGCAGGAACAGAAGATATCATAAAGAGGATAAAATAGGGTTCCTATTAGTAAGTAACAGAAAACTACCTGTTAATGTCTCCACCAATCTCCGAAATCATATTTTCTTGACATTCACTTTATTAATTCCACAGTATCCCCTAATGATTACTTTGTTTTCCATGAAACTACCCATTTGTTTACGCAAATAAAAAAACAATTTAAATTTATCACTTGAGCTAGAGTTAACTCTAGCTCTTATACTAGGCCTTGTATAGAAAATATTCTTTCAAAAATTTCAATTAAAAATTAGAAAGGATGAATCTTAAATGGCTGTAGAAAACAAGGTAGTTGTAATTACAGGAGCAAGTTCAGGAATTGGAGAAGCTACAGCTATGCTGCCAGCTGAGAAAGGTGCAAAAATTTTACTTGGTGCAAGACGAGAAGACCGTTTAAAAGAATTAGCTGACGAAATAATCATAACAAATGGTGGGCAAGCGGTTTATCGTCACAGACGTTGTTAATCCTGATTATAATCAGCAGCTTGTTCCAGCTTTTGCTCGGAAGGATCTAAGAGATGTCCGATGAACTTAGCATGATCAGCCATGATTTTTAAAAAGAAAAGATTTTCTTGAATAATCGTATCAGGTTGGGGTGCTAGTTTTCCTTCGTTAAGCTCTTTTAATCTGTTTGCAAAATATGCAGCTTCTCTGCTAATATGGTCAACCAATAAAGGAAAATTATTTGTTCGGATTTCACAGCGTAAAGTTAATCCTAGCACCTTTCTCTTGTAACTCCAAATGGCAACAGCTGCTTGATAAACCTCATTGTTAAAAGCTTGAATCTGGAGTATATCCGAGTTTACAGAAAACCTTGGCAACTTTTCCTCGATAATGGTTCATCAAAGTTCAGTAAATGAATTAAGCAAAAAGGAAAAAGATGGTATTATGTATATAGGAAAATGTGTTTTCAGTGGAGGGGATAGCATGGACAAGCCATCTGAGATTATTACAATAAGTGACCGTGATATAATTTCAGCCATTCAAGAAAATGGTTGGTACATTGACAAGGTAGAAAAAACGCCAGAAAGATGCTTAGAGGCTGTTAAGCAAGATGGTCGTACATTAAAATCAATCCCTAAAAATTTGCATTCTGTAGACTTGTGTTTTGAGGCTGTTAAACAAAATGCTTCAGCTATAAAATATGTGTCAAAAAAAGTAATGACGAATGAAATTTGTATAGAAGCCGTTAAAAATGATGGAAGTATACTAGCCTACTCCTCATATATTCCTGATGAGTTTCGAACAAAAAAGCTTTATCTTGAGGCAATAAAACAAAACGGCAAAGTCCTTAAATATGTACCCGATAAGTATAAGTCGGAAAGTCTTTGCAGAATAGCAACTGAACAAAATGGTTTAGCGCTAGAATTTGTTCCGAAGAATATACTGTCAAAAGAATTATTCATGTTAGCAGTTGAGCAAAATGGATTAGCCTTGGAATATGTGCCGAGTAAAAACAGAAGCAAAGGATTGTGTAATGTTGCTGTTGATAATAATGCATTGGCGTTAGAGCATGTACCTGACAAATTTAAAAAAGTGGAGCTGTGCAATGTCGCAGTAAAATCCAGCTGGAAAGCTTTCCTTTATGTTCCTGAGAGTATGTATACTTTAAATAATTGCCTTGAAATATTTGAACGGATCTTAAGGGAATGCGACGATTCTTCTGAGATTTCGTATAGTGACCGATCTTATGTTAGAGCGATAGCAAACCGCTTACCAGATGATATAAACAGCGATGTTAAAATCATCAGGTTGGAAAGACAATTACAGGTTCGGGAATTTAAGAGAAAATACTTTGACAAAGAAACACACAGATTTATTACGATAGAAAAAATATGTTATAGAGAAGACGATGAAGTAAAAGAATTCGATTTATTTGTTGATTTTTATAACCATTTAGATGCGGATTTAAAAAATGCCAATCTACATGATTATGATTTTAAAGATGTTAGTCTCGCCAATTTTAAAATTGAAGATGCCTATATTAACAGCGATGTGTTAGTCGAACAATACCTATATGACGATTCTTTTTACGCTGAAAACGTCAAGGATTCTGATTGCAACACAGAGCTTATGATTTCTGCAGAAAATGAGGTAGTAGAAGCTATCTCTGTTCTTCACGATAGCGATTTGGTTTCGGGTGCAACACTAAACGACACTTCTTACAAGATATACTATATTAGTGATATCCACCTCAACCATAAGCTTTTGAATGCATTCCCAACAAATGCTACAGAACTGGAAGTTAAAATGTATATCAGGCAGCTTGTAAAAGAAATGATTGATACCGCTTCAGATAAATCCTACGACGACTACTTATTAATTGCGGGAGATATATCTTTTAACTTTGAAATATCTACTTTGTTTTATACAGAATTAGTCAAATTTTGGAGTCCCAGTCAAATAGTAGTAGTGCTTGGTAATCACGAATTATGGGATTTCAATCGACGCGGAGTCGCACATTCTAATTTGCTTACATTGGATGAAATTATTCTGCAATACCGGGATTTATTTTCAAGTCTAGGCATCCGCTTTTTACAAAATGATTTGCTGCTTTCAGACGGAACGATTATATCAGAAGAACAATTGAAATCCATTGATCATCACGAGTTGAAACATATTTGCTTGAAAAGTCCTTATGTAATACTTGGTGGTTTAGGTTATTCTGGATTAAATTCAAACTTCAACGCCAATCAAGGAATTTACCGGCAAACCATTATGTATTTAGATGAGGACATCAAACACACAAACCAATTTAACTTCATTTACAACAAGGTGAAAAGCGTTTTAGGTAACGATAAAGTAATTATTTTAACTCATACGCCAAAAGAAAACTGGTCGAATGAAGATTACAACCGTAACTGGATATATGTGAACGGACATACTCATCGAAATAACTACTGTTGTGACGAGGAAAAAACTTTTTATTCCGACAATCAAGTTGGATATTATTCTACAAACATAGGTTTAAAGCATTTTAAATTGTCAAAAGTTTATGATATTTTCAAATATTATCCTGACGGAATTTATCCTATTTCAAGAGAGCAATATTTGGACTTTAACCGAGGCGTTAATATTAAAGTAACTTTTAATAGAACAGGCAATATACATATGCTTAAAAACAATAATGTATATTGTTTTATACTTGAAAACCAAAACACAGGGAAAATTTATCTGTTAAATGGTGGGATGATAAATAATTTAGAACATAACGACCTTAATTATTACTTTGAGAGAATGGCGTATTATTCATATGCAATCAGAGGGATATTTAACGATTACAATCAAGCTCTAAAATCCATATCTGATAGTATTAAAAAAATTGGCGGTGCTGGGACAATCCACGGTTGTATTGTTGATATAGATTTCTTTAATCACATTTATCTAAATCCGGAAGACGGAACCGTAACCCCTTATTTTGCACTGTCGATTATTGATAAGTATATTTATCCAGATGTTAAAGCGCTTTTGTTAGATCGAAGAATAGATTTATATAATAATTATTTGAAACTTTTAGACGGAGAGAGCGAGAACGTTAAGCTTTTAAAAGGTGAAATAAGAGCAGGAAGCACTGAAATATCAAGATTTATTCCAGATACTTATATGTATAGACCATCAAGGATAATGAAGTCATTGCAGTACCTGACAGAAGTTAATGTTATAAGGCTTTGGAACGATCGTATTTTCGAATCTGAATATCAAAATAAAAATAAAGCAAAAGATTTGGGTACTAATAACAATGACTCCTTGTTGCTATCCGTTAGACGAAACAGAAGCAATTAACGCCCCTTTTCAGGGGCGTTTCTGCTGCTAAGATATATATTCGACAAATGAAGGAATCTGGAGCTTCCCGCCCTTTGTGTAATTCCGAAATTTTACGCGGCATGTTATTTTGGGTTCAAGGAAGATAAACTTAGTGTTCTCATCATGGATATAATCCCGGTAAGAATCGTATAACCATTTCCTTGCATCTGGATTTATAAACTCCATGACCGCTACCGGTTTTATCTTCCCTTCTTCTTCTAATCCAAGAAGTAAACCGAATTCTTCTTTTTCTGATTCCGGTTACGACAGCATCAGCATATTGGTAATGGATGACTTTGAGCCAGTCGTTCGACCTTTTATTGATCTGGTATTTTGCATCTGCCTTTTTTAAGACAATTCCTTCAAGTCCTTGCTCTTTAATTAGGTTAAAATAATCAGTTCCCCTGCCGTACATCCACTGAACCTTCGTGATTGCCTCTGTAGGCTTCAGAATGGCATCCACAAGCTCTTTACGCTCTACCAAAGGCAACAACTAACAACTGGGTCACTTTCTTTCCTTTGTGGTAAATGACGTCAAATACACAGTATTGGACCATGTGGTGAGACCGACGTGACATATATCGTTCCATCATTTCCATCATGGCTTCAAAATCAGGTTTACCTTGTTTGTCCGTCACAACAATTTGTCCATCCAAAACCATTCCTTTTGGGATTTCTACCTGATGTAGTTCCGAGAACTTTGAAGTCACTTCATTGTTATGCCGAGTGTATAAACGGACTTTATCTTCAAACTTAGTAAGAATGAGCCGGAAGCCATCCAGCTTCAACTCTGTTATATATTTATCATCATCAAATGGATGATCGGATTTGTGCAAAAGCATGGGTGCAACAAACTTAAGAACCACTCAACGTAATAGTAGCATGATAAGACGACCTACTTACCTGGTAATTTTTGATTTAACAATATTGGACAAATAATAAAAAGACAAGAAATTGACCATCTTGTCTTTTCAAACTCTTTTATTTACTTTACAGCATTTTCAAGAAATCTTGTTCACTCACAATCTCGATATTTATTCCTTCATTTATCATTTTTTCAGCTTTTATTAACTTTGAAGATTTATTTCCTTTGATCATAACATCCTCAAAATCGCCTAGTACAATATAATCTGTTTGATTGTTGATTCCGTTTTGAGGTGTTCCGCCCTTTTTCCCTACCAATACTGCAGCTTCTCTTCGTGAAAACACGGACAGTTTTCCTGTGAATACAATGTTCTTCCCGAACAATGGGTGTTCCGGATCTGCTTCATTGCTTACTTCAATTGAACGCAAATCCAACTTTTCTCCATTTCGGCTTACTGCTGGGGAGAAGTAGTTTTCAAGCGATACTTTTCCTGGTTTTATAGATGTTCTTTCATAAACAACATCTAAACTGTGTAATTCATAATTTTTAATTAAGCACATCATCAGTTCAGCACACGCCTTTGCGTCATCAAGGGCGTGGTGATGTTGGTTTAAACTAAGTTGAAAGTGTTGGCACAACGGTTTTATCCCGTAACTCGGAAGGTTAGGGACCAGTCTTTTTGAGAGCTGGTATGAACATAGTAGATTATGATGAACCGGTGTGATTCCATACCGTCTTAAATTGTCACGCAGGGCATACCCGTCAAAAGCCATATTATGAGCGATCAACAGTTTATTTTCGATCCTGCTTTTAATCTTTTCGTAAAACACAGGAAAGGTAAGACCATTTGCTACATCGCTTTCTCTTATTCCATGGATTAGTGTATTATAAGAATCAAATTCTTCCTCCGGATTGATGAGTTCATAAATAGAATCTAAAATCACACCGTTTTCTACAAATACCATTCCAACAGAGCAGATGCTATGACGGTTACGATTGGCAGTTTCAAAATCAAACGCAACGAAATCCATCCCTACACTTACCTCCTTTTTCGGACGAAAATGCCTTGTATAGTATGGATAGGTATTATATCCACGACCATCCGAATCGTTTTGATATTCATGGATTTGTTTTCTTACCAGTTCAATTAATTCCTCTTTCGTTGGTGCAAAGCAGCTTCTGCCAAATCCTACGAAACGCCAGACAAAGGCTTTGCGTTTTTTCACGTTATTGTTTTCATCTACATAATGCTCATAATCATACAGTAAAGTACCTACCCTGTTTTCAATCTGCACAAGTTCATAGGTCATGATTTTTGCATTCTTTTTGTAGTTTTCTTCTTTTTTCGTTAAAAACTGATATGTAGTGACTCCGTTATCAAAAAAATATAACAGCGCGTCTTCTTTTTTCACGTGATAATTGTTTATTCCATCGATACTTGTGACGTACTTACATTCTATTGGACGATGTGGGTCAGGATAATCAAAAAAATAAAGTTTTCCTTCTTTCATTTGTCATCAACCTCCTATACATCGATAATTAGTTCGATATTCCTAATGGAAATACCTGCTAATTTAATAAAAAAATCGTCCTAACTAATAGGACGATTTTTCAATAGTTACTAAAGCTGTGTTATTTCTGATAGCTTCTAATAATCAATAATTTTTTGCAAAGTAATACTCATTAAACACAGCATCATCACCTGGCAAGAAGGTGATTTTTTATACTCTCTCCTTCATCCATATATGTAATTTTTCCCTTCACCCTGTCTAAATCATCAATCTTTAAGCTGTTGTAAATCGTCTGAAGCTTTTCTATAGGGATTACTTCATCAAACAGTTCAATCCGGGCTGCCTCATCTACTAGTTAATTAATTGGTCTAAAGGCTTATTTTTTTAAACTAAACCCCTTTTTAAGTAAGAACACCATCACAATAAAGGTTAGATTCACTTTATAATAGTGTTACCTAAAAAAAGAGCATACAGATTGACAACTGTATGCTCCTTATTAATAGTTATTCGCGCAGGCTGACATTGTTTCTTTTGTTGTTTGCGGGTGGCAGTGAGATTCTGGATCTGGTGCTTTTTCAAGTGCCATCCATTTTCCACGTTTGAATTGGATTACCAATACTATTGCACGAAATGCGATATCGGCTCCGATTGCTATCCATACTCCCGCAAGTCCCCATCCCAGCTTGATTCCGAGGAGGTAAACAAGCACGGTTCGAACAGCCCACATACCGAATCCGGTTAAGTACATTGGAAACTTTGTGTTATTAGCACCCTGGAATGCTCCTGTGAGGACCATTAAAACAGCGAGAAACGGCTGGAAAATACCGGAGATTTTCAATGCGGTTGCTATATCATCGATAACTTGCTGTTCTTCGGTAAAAAAGCTGCCAGCCCAATCACCGAGGAAGAAGAGTAAGGCACCGAGCAGGGTCATCGCTCCTACTGTGAGATAGGTGGATAATTTGGCATAATGCTTGGCTTCTTCAAGATTGCCCGCACCGATTTGCTGGCCAACCAAAATCGTGGCGGCTGTAGCAAATCCATATCCAATCATATAGGAAAATACTTCGACATTGCCGGCAATCTGATGAGCGGCAAATGCATTGGTACCAAGGGCAACGACGAAACCAAAATAGACGATTTGGCCGGCACGCATGACTAGTCTCTCGCCTGCAGCTGGGGCTCCAAGAGTAGTCAATTCCATTAGATGTGTCCTGTCAATACTCCAGTAATCTCTTCTGAAGATAAGGGTTTCTGTTTTATTGACATAGTAAAATAGCGCAATGCTGCCAATTAATCGTGAAATTACGGTTGCAATCCCTGCTCCTACGATGCCCATTTCGGGGATGAATAAAAAACCGAAAATGAGGACATAATCCAAAACTGCATTGACAATATTGATGACAATACTCACCTTCATCGGCGATTTCGTATCGCCTGCTCCCCGCAGGATAGCGCTTAATACAAACATGAAACTCATCACAATCGAAGGTATACCAACAATCCGGAAATACAGGGCACCGGCCTCGAGGACCTCTGCCTCGATTCCCATTAGTTTCAGCAGCGGTTCAGCGAAAATCAAGGTAATGAGCCCTGTTAAAATTCCAAATATAGCAGCAAGGACGATTGATTGCTGTGATATATGCCTTGCTTTTTCCGGAAGTTTAGCACCAATAAAGTTCGCAATCCTTACATTGGCTGCTACCCCAATTGCCATAAATAACGCAAAATAAATCGCTAGGACGGCATTGGTAACCCCTACCGCCGAAACTTCTGCCAGACCGATTTTTGATACAAAGTATGTATCGACAAAACCGAGGATCGTCTGGAAAAAATTTTCGATGACTGCGGGAATAGCAAGCACCGTGATAATTTTCAATCTCCCTTTGTTCGTTTGTGGCATGTCGATTTTCCCCTCAATATCCTTCACAGTTCCACCTCCTTAACTAGAAAATTGAACAATAGCACACATTCATGTGTGCCATTGCCGTTACTGATGCCTTTTACTTGACTTCAACCACAAAAGGAACCGTATAAAGTTGTTGTTTGTACTTGAACTGACCCCAAATTTTATACAATCCACTACGAGGAAAGCTGGTCATATACTCAACATCTGGTCCTTTTGTGTTTTCATCTACTGGATGGACATGGAGAAATTCATTCATATCCTCACTGACAATCACGACATGTCCTGCAGAACCAAGATATGGTTCAAGTTCAGTAATTGGGTTTCCATTCTTATCATTTAGAGTGAAAATCAAACTTATATGCTCATCCACTTTCGCTTCTGGGAGAATTAGCTCGATTATCAGGTCGTCCATCTCCTTTTTCAAAAGCTTGTCGGGAACAACCTCTTCCTTGGTTTCTGAGCCTTTTACGACAAGCTCATGAGAAGCAAGCTGCTGATTTGCCCCCTCCGGCAGGAAATCTGCATAAAATTTATATTCCCCTGCCTTTGGGAAGGTTGTCTTCACCTGAAATCTGCCTTTCCCACGATAATGCGGATGAAGATGCTGGAATACAGATAAATCCTTTTTAATTGCCAGTAGGTGCATTTCTTTTTCATGCACAGCTTGAAAAGTCTCGATAACCTTCCCGGAGAAATCTTTTATGTGAATAAAAATTTCTGTTTGTTGATCCACTTTGACCGTATGAGGGGTTGAGGTCCAATCAACCTGTACTTTTGCTATGTTCTCCTTATGGTCGGTGTGTCCCTGATGGGAGTCCATCATGCTATGTTCTTGATGATGTTCATGACTGTCATGTGGTGTTCGACTGGACTGGCTACTATCTTTAGTCATACTGCTGGTCTGACTGTGGTCATGATTGTTTACAGCACTATGTTCATTTTCAGTATTCATCTCTCGACCTCCAATCAAAATCTATTCTTCCATCATATGACTGAAATGATTCAAGACTTTCTTTTGTTCATCTGGCGTACCCATAGGTGTTACATCTGCTTCAATCTCCTTCAGGAATTCAGTAACCATATTAAGCAGCTGCACTTGCTGAAGTGCCATTTCAATATGAGTCTGTTTGACCTGTGGGTCCTTCATTTTAAGAGCTGAGACGAAGTTATCCTTCGCCATTGCCTCTGTTGAAGCCTTAATCTCCATTGCGATATGCTTGTCCATCAGCTGTGACCCTCTAGATGTAGTTTCGAGCTGCCCCTCCGGAAGCTCATTGAAATCCGGAAGCTTCTCAAAATCACTTTTGTCAGGATCAAGCATATCCATCATGATACGCACATGGCTTCGTAAAATCCCTACCTTAGTATTTAGCAATTCAAGTAATTTTTCTTCTTTTGCTTCTCTTGCCATAAGCTTTACTTTCATTATCATACCGTCATGGGCGGGTAGGTGAGTTGCAATTAACCCTAAGTCAGATGCAGGTAATAGCATATTTTTATTCCTCCTTAATTTTATTTACTTTATAGTTTCTACCACGGGTTTCTCGAATTAAACTCCATAGAAAATGCATATTTGACCCCAGTGAGCAGTATTGTTTGCAATTATAAACCGGCGTTTATAAAATACACAGCGAGGTATTATGTATTCAAAAATAATGTCATGTAAAAGCTAGATAAGTACTAAAGGAGGTAAAAGTGATGAAAAAAATTGTTATGGCCGCACTTATCTTATTGATTCTGCTCATTGTGGGCGGATGGTTTTTTATGAGGGGTTTTGGCGGCATGAATGGCAATATGCCTGGACAAGGGGGAGGAATGATGGATGGTGGTATGATGGGTAACGATAACGGAGAGGTCGAAGATATGAAGAATGACTCATTCGCTGATGGAGGAACCTCTCTTCCCATTCCCCCCATCCTAAAAGACGAGAATCAGGACCCAGGAAAAGCTGAGTTCACTCTTGTTGCCCAAAAAGGATCCATGGAGTTTATAGAAGGCAAACCAACAGATACGTTTGGATATAATGGCGATTACCTAGGACCCGTGATTCGTGTAAAAACTGGAGATGATGTTTCAATAAAAGTAAAAAATGAGATTGATGAAGCAACCACGGTCCATTGGCATGGACTAGAAGTTGACGGCGACCAGGATGGCGGCCCTCATTCCGGCATCCAGCCTGGAACCACGTGGAACCCGCAATTCAAAATTGAACAAAATGCTGCTACTTTATGGTATCATCCCCATCTTCTCCATGAAACTGGCGAACACGTGTATAAAGGACTTGCTGGTCTATTTATAA
The DNA here is from genome assembly GCF_018613235.1 of Bacillus sp. ISL-41. Classification (GTDB taxonomy): domain Bacteria; phylum Bacillota; class Bacilli; order Bacillales; family Cytobacillaceae; genus Mesobacillus. The sequence goes on along the minus strand of NZ_JAGGQP010000011.1, from coordinate 8,847 downwards.
TTGATGATGAAGATAGTGAGAACCTGGATCTGCCTAACGAATATGGGGTGAATGATATCCCATTAATTGTCCAGGATAAACAGCTCGATGAAAACGGTCAGTTTACCTATGATTTGAGCATGCACGATGTCATGATGGGACTGCAGGGAGATACGATTATGGTGAATGGAGCCATTAATCCTTATGTTGAAGTTCCTAAAGGCAAGGTCCGTTTCCGGCTGCTGAATGGCTCTAATGCACGGATTTATCAATTCCAACTGAGCAACAATCAGAAATTTTACCAGATTGGGACAGATGGTGGACTCCTGGAAAAACCCGTAGAAATGGACAAGCTTATTTTAAGTTCTGCAGAACGTGCTGAGTTGATTGTTGATTTTTCAGAAATAGAAGAGGGAGAAACCGTGGAATTGACCGATAAGGGAACTTCATTTATGAAATTCATCGTCACGGGCGAGGAAAAAGGGCCAAATAATGTTCCATCAAAATTGGTTGACATTCCAGATCCAGATGAAACCATGGCTGCACGTACTCGGAAATTCGTCATGTCAGGAATGGGCCGTAATGTCAGCATCAACGGCAAACAGATGGACATGAATCGCATTGACGAGCAACTTAAGCTTCATGATACCGAGATTTGGGAAATTTCGAATGAAGGAATGGGCATGATGGGTAATAATATGGGCATGGCTCATCCGTTCCACGGCCATGGAACCCAATTCCTGATCCTTGATCGTGATGGGAATCCCCCGCCGCCAAATGAACGCGGATGGAAGGATACTATTTTGGTTGCACCTGGAGAAAAAGTCCGAGCAATTGCAACATTTGATCATAAAGGGTTATTCATGTACCATTGCCATATTCTTGAGCATGAAGACGCAGGGATGATGGGGCAATTTAATGTGGAATAGGCAAAAGGCTCCGGTGATTTACCGGAGCCTTTTGGTTGACCCCTGTTTTAGGACTTAACAGGGTTTATGCATATGCCAATAACGTACCTATAACAGAAAGACTGTCGCATTTTAAACGACAGCCTTTCATGCATAGGAAGGAATCTATATTAAAAAGGGGGGGGCCTAGTAATTAAATAATAACGAATCAACGTGCACATAGTGTGCAATTCATATTACACATTTATTACATTTCGTTAAAATTACCAGGTGAATTTTATCCTGTAACAGATATTGTCGCTTTTTATTTGTACCCCATGATTCAATCAAGAAAACCAGATACGGTTCTAATTTATGTATAACATATTTACAAAACAGCTTTTTAAATTTGTGTTAATCTTAATGTCACTTATTCAGAAATAAGGAAATCAGTAAATATAACTATGGCCTGCTTGCCCATTTGCTCCCAGGCCTCCTCAAAACTGCTGTATGGTTCTTTCCTGTTTTTTATTCCCGTGATAGGATCGTTAAAATATATATATTTATCGTCGTAACCAGTAATTAGGACTGAATGTTCTTTGTATGTGATTGATACCGGTCCAGAGGGCGTTATCCATTCTTCAAAAGAAGAGGCCGGCAGCTTCTTATAAGTTGTATTAATGATCACCCATATCGGAAGGTCCAAGGATAAATAGGTTTTAATTTCGGAAAAGTCAGCCCCCGTTATATCCTTTACTTTACCAGGTAAGTATTTTTCTGCTAGCTCAGTTATTGGTCTATGGTAAACACCAAATCCGGGTTTCTTATAGGTATACATATCCCCAATATAGCCATCGTTTGGATGTCCCCAGTAAGTTACACCCTCTCTTTTTTTGAGCAACACTGGATTCTTCTTAATGCCTGAAGCTAATTCCATTTTATCAACATCAATATCATTATATTGAAGCAACATTGCAAGACTAGTTACTTCACATCCTCGTGGAAGTTCCGGAAATTGTTTAACCACCGGTGCGTCAAGAAGCACTTTGTCCTTTATTCTTACAATCACCTTTTCCTTTATTGGACCCTCATTTTCATTCGAATCCTTTATTGAAGTTGCTTGGCCTACAAAATCCCCCCCCAATGCCAACACCTTATCAAGTGATTCACCTCTGTCATAAAAGATAAAAATTGCACCTATTAGGAAAGCAAATATGAGAGTTACCAGAATGATTGCATGACTCAATATTACATTCTTAATCTTTGTACTCCCCCTGCCTGTTAGTTTAGTAACCATGTTATCATTTAATTTAGGAGAATTTATGGAGGGTGTCATTTTCTTATCTTATGGGTATTCTTCACTTAAAACCCCAGATCTCTATGGGCGTCTGGGGGTATGATTTGTGTTTAAGCTACTGAGTAGCAGCACTTTCTTTATATGACTCATCTGCCAATCCTTTACGCCTTCGATACCAGACGAGTGAAAGAGAAAGGCCAATCAAAACCAGTGACAGAACCTGGGCTATTCTTAATCCATCCGTTACCATTAGACTGTCTGTCCTCAATCCCTCCACAAAAAACCTGCCTACTGAATACCAAATGAGATAAGAAAGGAAAACTTCTCCCCGCTTGACTCCGAACTTTCTGATGGCAAGGAGTACAAAAAAACCTGAAAGATTCCATAAAGATTCATACAAAAAGGTTGGGTGGTAATACGCTCCATCTATATACATCTGGTTAATAATCCAGTCTGGAAGCATTAAATCTTCAAGAAAGGTTCTTGTCACCTCTGTTCCATGCGCTTCCTGGTTCATGAAGTTTCCCCATCGACCAATGGCCTGCCCGAGAATAATGCTAGGAGCCGCTATGTCGGCAAGTTGCCAGAAGGAAATGTCTTTTTTTCGCGCATACACTATCGAGGTTGCTACCGCACCGATCAATCCTCCATGGATGGCTATGCCGCCTTCCCAGATTGCTAGAATCTGTCCTGGATTGTCCAAATAGTAATCTAGTTTGAACAAAACATAATATAACCTAGCACTAAGGAGAGAAATCGGGATCGCCCATAGAAGCAGATCTGAAAAGACATCCTGATGTAACCCTCTTCTTTTTACTTCTCTTGTAGCAAGTATCCATCCTAAAATCATCCCAAAGCCAATAATAACGCCGTACCAATAAATAGTGATAGGGCCTAATTCCAAGGCTATTCGATCAATTGGTTCATAATTCCCCATTTATATCACCTCTTCTATGTCATTCTCCACCATCATACATGGAAATCGTGGATTTTTTATGGAGGGACACACAGGATTACCACATTTCCTTTGTTGGGCATTACTGTTAGATAGATTGGTTAATTAGCTATTTATAAATGAAGAAACGGCTGTATGCGGACCGTTTCTTCGAGGGGGGGTAAGGAGTAACCACCCTACATGTTAGCGTATATTTGTGCAATAACTATGGATATTCAATCATTCTTCTCAACTTGGGTTGAACTTTTATTAATACATTTTGGATTTTTTTTATATACATTAACTCGCTGCATACTTTCTTCTCATTTATTCGATACCATAGGTTAATAAAACTTTGTGAACACCACAGAGTAACAATCCTTAATTGGAGTGAGAAGACATGCTAATCAGGAAACTCTATAATAATGGCCAAATCATCATACCGAAGAAAGTAACACATGAGCTGGGAATTGAAGATGGTCAATTGCTTTATATTTATAACGAAAAAGATACTATTGTTATTGAGAAAGACCACGAAGATAAATACTTAAATCAGGCAACACTATATAATGGTAACTTAACGATACCCTGTGAACTACGTAAACTGCTAAACTGGGAAGGAGAAAATCTCCTGGAAATGGAAGTGAACTCCAACAACAAAATCCGCCTTAAGAAAATTTGATTGTAGGTCCACGCTGAGACACTAACGTATTTTAAAAGGAATAATACTTCAGATTCAACCTCGACAGACACAGAAATGACAATTCTACTGTCATGTTCTATACTATGCTTACCCTTTTAGCAGGAATGGCATATCCTATTTATTGGTGAATTTCGCTTTCCTAACACAAATAGTCAATTGAGAATAAGTCGAAAAAAAATTAGTAACACCAAACAAAAAACGGTTCTGTTCTTGAACCGTTTTTTGTTACATAGATCTATTTATTTGGAGAAAGCAACAGTCTTCTCATTATTGACCCCATTAGTCTTTCTTCGGCAACAACTGACAATCCTGCTGATTTAATGTTTGCCATTGTCTCCCGGTTTATATTTGCTCCCCACATTCGCACTGTTACTGGATTCAGTAAATCCATTACAAGTCCTGCCGCCTGGTTTTCGCTTCTCATATGCTCAAGCATAAGAATCTGTCCGTCCGGTTTGCAAACCCTTCTCAGTTCTTCTAGACCCAACACCGGGTCTGGTACAGAGCAAAACACACAGGTAGATACTACCGTATCAAAGCCGTTGTCCGAAAAGGGCAGTTCCTGGATGTCACCCTCAATCAGTTCCATTTTATAAGGCGCATTTAGTTGTGAAGCTTTCTGTTTTGCATACTTTAACATATCGCTGCTGAAATCCACTCCAATCAAGGACTTAATACTACTCGGATAAAAAGATAGGTTCGCCCCAGTACCTACCCCTGCTTCCAGGACATCACCATATGCGCCAGCCAACAAGTCCCTCCTCCAATCTTCTCGAATCATCTTATCCATACTGTCATAAATCTTTGAAACTCGGTTGTATCTTTTTTTAATTTTCTCATTTAATTCCTGTTCCAATGAAACCATCCTCTCTGAATACGGATTAGTGACCATTATACTGGCAAACTGTGCACAAAGAATGAATAAAGGTATTTCTAGTTCCATTTTTGAACCTTTATAATATAATTTTAATGAGGTGAAAAAATTGTGTGTTTCTCATCATAATATCGACCAGGTATCATACTATACCGCCGAACAAATCGTTCAATTCACAGTATATCGCCCGTTGTATATTGAATTGATCGGGGAAGGCAGATTTGCCATTGAAGCAGGCCAACCCTTTCCAGCTGAGAACCACGGAGTGATTTCAAAAATCGCACTGGCTGATAAGGGTGGTAAGCTGTACCGAATTGAGCCAGATGAAATCGGACTCAAGTTTGCTCGCGGGGAAATAGATTACAAAGAATATTTAAATCAACAGAAAAAGGGAAACAGGCAACTGATTGGTCTGACACTAGGACTCATCACTCTATTTGCAACAGCAGGTTGGGGATTTGTTTCGCTTTTCTAAAAGAAGTCATCGTAAAACTGATAAAAAGAAAGCTGCCGTTTGGCAGCTTTCTTTTAGAATAGGTTTTTAGAAATCATTTCATATTCACTTTGAGAAATCTCGCCTTTGACGTAACGCAGTTTAAGAGTTTCAGAAGGAGATTCCTTTTGTAATGAATCTTGTTTCTGCTTTTTGAAAGAGTACATAAGGTCAACAATCAGCTTCCTTGTCATCTTGATCAGTTTGAACAGATCTCCAGTCCTCAATAAATAATAGAAGACTATGGCTGCTAATATAAGAGTAATCACTTCATTCACCTCGATTACTATTTAATCGTTATTAAAATTTGCTGGAATTCTTCTAAGGTAATCTCTCCTCTTGCATACCTTAACTTTGCCATTTCTTCAGCTTCTAATGATTGGATATTCCCCGAATTCGCCTTGGATAAAGACTGGTTTTTCATCAGAAAAAATACTCCAATTGCAATTAGAACAAGGAAAATTAATGTAGACGAGTTAAAGTATGGCATCATTCCAAACTGGGTGAAGCCGGATGGACCGCTATATCCATATCCGTTTAAAAATGAACCCATGTGACCGTTCATCATTTGTCATTACTCCTTTATATTAAATAAGATTTTTCAATTTAACGTATTCTTCTTCGGTAATTTTGCCTGCAGCATACCTCAAATCAATGGTTTGTCTGGCCGAGTTATTATCTGGAACGTGAGTACCCATCTTCCCAAAGAATTTTTGTAAATCGCCTGTTTTGTAAAGGTAAAAACCTATTGCCAAGATCAACAGCGTAAACATTGTTCCATTCCTCCTGAATTTTGGTATTAGGGCCGGAAAACCGGCCCTCGGTAAGATTTTATAAGCCCATGTTCCCCATACCCTGGAAATTCCTGCTGTTAGATGCGCCACCTGTGCCATGCATCCCTTTATACATTTCCTCAATGTCTTTAGTGCTCATATCAGGATGCATTTCCTGCATATAAGGCTTCATTTGTCCAAAGTTGATATTCTGGTCATCCATGAATTTTTGCATATCATCAAAATCTCCTGATTCCATCATCTGATTCATCTCATCGATATTTACACCCTGTTCACCCATGAACTCCTGCATATTTTCAAAGTTGCCCTCACCCATGATGTTAGCCATATTCTTGAAATCAATTCCCTGCTCCTTCATAAAATCAGCAGGATTAACTGCATTTTCCTTCGCGGATGCCATATACAATCCTGTACCTCCTGTTGCGATAAGGGCTGCTGCTAATGCGCCAGTAATAATTGTCTTTTTCATCATAGTAAACACTCCAATTTTATTATTTTTATAAGATTTTTGATGCAACTTTTTATAAAAGATTTGCTTTCATTTGTTCGAATTCTTCGACAGTGATTTCTCCTCTTGCCAACCTGCCCTTGGCAAGATCAATTGCTTGATTGTTCACTGCCTGGAGTGGAAGCGTTTGTTCACTCCTTCTATTCTGGTTGAAAGCCAGATACAGCAGATAGCCGACTGCCAGTAAAACTATTATCATCATCAAGGATCCACCTCCCATCCCGAAGCCTCCAAAGTAACCATACCCAGGTCCCATCATCATTTCCTTCTCTCCTTTCCATTTCTTTATACTTTCATTCTCTTTTAAAAATTTGTAGAAAGTATGAAGCGAAAACTGTTATTTTGAAACAATATCTTTCATCTTTTGGTACTCTTCCGGGGTGATGTCCCCTTGTGCCAGCCGCATCTTCAATTGTTCCATTGCTTTACTAGAATCAGGCAGGTTCGCCTCATCTGATTTCTTCCTGTTCTTCAACAAGTAGATCAGGAGACCAATCAAGAACAAACCAATAAGTAAGCCAATCGGTCCGCACCCAGCTGCTCCAAAACCAGGTCCCATCATGCTAGCCCCTCCTTTCTGGTGATGATGTTTGTTTCTATGCTTTAAATATAAAAGCGAATCATGGAGAAAGTATGTAGAGTGAAAAAATTATAAAGAACATCAAATATAGGAGAATGAATCAATTGTATTTATTGTCCTCACTATTCTGGCTGTTCTCGGAATAACTGAATAACTTACTTTTTGTAATAAAAAAGATGACCGCTACTGGGATGTAATCAACCTCCCTGTTAGCCCCCTCACTCTATCCATTGATCTAGTAGAATATATCCATGTTTATCTAAATGATTTATTTGAACTTCTTTCCCCCTCACTGGGATCGTTGAAAGAACCGCCCAATATATAATAGGCTGGACGAGTTTTGCCAAATTATATTAATGGTTGGACTACAAGCAAGTTATCACCTTGGGCTTACAGATCTACATTAACCATTTTTCTTTCCTGCTACATTGAAGTCATAAGAAGCTAGACCCGTTAAAAAACTAAAGGGTTCCGTTTAGAGGTAGTTTCCTAAAAATACATGCCGAAATGACAGTTGAAGTGCATCGTTATTTGTATAAAAAAAAGTTAAACTCGCCATTCATAATTTAACGGGTTTACTTGTGAGGTGCAAAACGTTAAATCGCACGGCAAATAGCAGGAAATTTCACAACACAAACCACAATATATTTCGCTGGCAAAAAGGCTTAGAGTTATTTTCAACTCTAAGCCTTTTTTGTATTATCTTATTTCGCTAAAGCACCCTTTAGTTTAAGTATAATCCTTCACAATCTCTAAATAAGAAAACTGCTCCAAGGACATATTGAGCAATACCTATTATGCATCGGATAGGTAGTCAATAGCATTTATACTTGAATTTCAATAGTCGGTGAGTAGTTTGATAACACTTCAATCACATCGGCTGGAGTCTTAAATACAAAATGCTCAATATCCTTTTCAGACCATTTCCCCGGTGTTCCTCTCAGGAACCACTTTAGGTATGAAGACTTCCTAACCTTGAAAAGTGCCCATTTTGTATAGAATTCATCACCAAAATTCTTTGATAAATTACGCCAAGTTTCAAAAATATCCCCTTCATCGGTGTTCTTGTAAGATAATACGTGGCTGTCAAAATTTATAATGATCTTTGTATTGGAGTCTTCAGTTTCAAAAACCAAAGTGAGACCATTTTTACCGTCAACTAAACTTTCTAAATAAATTGTCTCTGGAAAGTCCTCAACAGGTTCCCATCTCTCCCACACTTCTTTCATGCCCAAACCTCCTTCCCCTTCTTTTTTAGCTAACCTGCCACGTTTGTTCAATAAGGAATTCAACAAAAAAGGCGGTTAATCCTTCTTGGATCAACGCACCCGATAGTTCAATAAGAATTATTGCTTTTATGCCAATGTTCTTCGGCTTCATATAGATGGTATAAGACCTCATTTGCTACATTTTCATAAATGTTCTCAGTTGCATTTTCTATGTCATACCTGAACCATTGACCACCTTTATCATTCAATCTTAACCTGTCATCGGGATGTAGGTCGTGTGCGGTTACTTTATTTGGCGGAACTTTCTCGCCCCAGGAATGGGTAAAGCCTTCTGGAGAACAAGCAGCAACTTCAATAAAGAATCCTCCACCATACCTGTCAAATTGAAACGTAATTAAATCTATTTTTTCATCGCTGATTCGTCGAAAATGAGGAAAAGAACCTTTAAATCCTTTTTCTCTAAGTTTAGGAACTACAATGCCTTTTAAAGCGGTTATCATTTTATCTCTTCCTGATGACATTTTGCACCTACTTTCTGAATTAACTAAACTCCCTCAATAAATGAAGCC
>NZ_JAGGQP010000010.1 GCF_018613235.1 Bacillus sp. ISL-41 | reverse complement strand
ATGAACCTGTCACGAATCCGTTTTTTTCTTGACAGCTTTTTTCTCTTAGCTCGTGAAGCTGTCACGAATCTGGCTTTTTCTTGACAGCTTTTCGCTCTTAGCTCATGAACCTGTCACGAATCCGGTTTTTTCTTGACAGCTTTTCTCTCTTAGCTCGTGAACCTGTCACGAATCCGGTTTTTTCTTGACAGCTTTTCGCTCTTAGCTCATGAACCTGTCACGAATCCGGTTTTTTCTTGACAGCTTTTCGCTCTTAGCTCATGAACCTGTCACGAATCCGGTTTTTTCTTGACAGCTTTTCACCCACGAAATAAGTAACAACACTATCTTATGTCCTCACTACAAATTCTTCCCCGCCACACATAAATCAACCTATTAAATTTCCTCCTATTAATCAGTTCTAAACCTAGCATTCCGCCAATATGTTAGTGATAGGAAAGCCAATACTCTAGAAAATAGGTGATTTAGATGTTTGTTGTCCACTTTTATGATCACAAAAATGAGCTGCTGAATCAATTGTTACAGCGTGTGCCAGAGGTTGGTGAGAACCTCAAACTAAAGGGCCGCAAAGGAAAAGTTGCAAGTGTAATGGCGGTCGATGAGAAAACATACCATGTGCAGGTCACTTTGGAACCGAAAGCGAAACCAGGAGCCGCAGCCGATCCAGGTAAAAAGAAGAAAAAATAATTTATGAGAAAAGAACATAATATACACTCAAAAAAGGCGAGTCACTTTAAAGTGGCTCGCCTTCTCCATTTATTTTCTTAATCAGGATTTTTGGTTTTCAGGGAAACTGCCAGTGGCTTTTTATCCAAACAGTATTCCAACAAAACGATTTTTCCTTCCAGTTCCAGGTGTTTAGCCAGGGCGATTACTTCTTCCCCTTCTTCCGTTGAGGATACAGACGAAATCCTTAAGTTGCCATCACTATTTTGGATTTGATCAAATAGCTCTTCTTTTGACAATTTCACTTTCGTCTTCATCTTTATCACCCCTTCTTAGGATTACCTTTCTTTACCCAGGATTGATACAGAACAATCTCGGAAATTCTAAACTGATATGGAAAAATAATCCGCAAGCTCTAAGGTCCAGCGGATATCTAGTCACAAATCCAGATTAACAGATACAAATCATCAATACATTGCCATCAGGATCTTTAAAATTGAAGTATGCAAAATCGACGATTCTCTCGGTTTCTTTAGTAATTGATATACCATTAGATTTTACAGAATTGCAGGCTTCATCGACATCTTCTACAAGGAAATTAAATAGAATATGATTTGAGGGCTTCAGATTAAAGCCAGAGTCGAAGGTGTGATCGTCGAGGGTTAATCCTGTTTCTGATGTCACAGGTATATTATAAACTGGGGATTCCACCTTTTCCGAATTAAATGGTATCCCCAGCAGGCTTGAATACCATTCTGCAGATTCCTTAAATTGCTTACATGAATGAATACATTATCTACTTTGGTTTTAATTGGCGAAGATAACACTCCCTATATTAAACACCCTTCCCGATATATTTTTGCCAGATTCCACATTGCCTAATCTGAGTTTAAAAGCCTGGATTTTAGTAAGTTAATCTGCAAATAATCTTTCAACTTCCAATTTCAGTTCCTCCAGAAGTGGAAATGCAGATGCATGCCCAAGACTCTGCATGACATTCCTGTAATACCATTCCTGTAGCTCTTTCCCGCGTTTGAACCTGCTCCATACTTCTTCGCCAGAATGTTCAACGTCCTGGCGAATAGACCTGACATTATGCAATTTATCCGCACAGGCGACAATCCTGATTTCTTCAGATGCAGTTCTTAAATATTCAACTGTGTGCTCCTTCCTTTCTTCCCAGGATAAAGACTTGTCAGGTTCTGAACATCCTTCAACAATCACGGCGACTTCTTTTCCAAAATCACGTTCAATATCTGCCAAAGTTAAATCCGTATCTTCTACCGTGTCATGCAAAACACCAGCTGCTACCATTTCATCTCGGTATCCCGCTCTTTGTAAAATCATTCCGACTGCCGCCGGATGAGCAATATATGGTATTTTTGTATTTTTGCGATACTGCCCCTCATGTGCCGAAGAAGCAATTTGCAAGGCTTTGTCGATTAACTCCATCCTCATCTTCCTCCAGTTATCTCAGATACTTAATTACTTCTGTAATAAATCAGTAATTCCTTCCATCGAAAAATGGCAAATCTGATTATTTTCTCAAAATTATTCTGCTATATTTAGAATATAAACCTTTTGGAGGCTGACATGACAAAACTGACAGACCACTTAATCGTCATTTCTTTTGACTGTCTTTCTGAGCACGATGTTCCAATACTTAAGGAGCTGCCAAATTTTAAGAAGTTTATAAAGAACAGCTCTTTCTGTACCAAGGTAGAAACCATCTATCCTTCTGTAACCTACCCTTGCCATGCGACAATTGTAACCGGTAATTACCCAAATCGGCATGGTATTGTCAACAATACATTCATCCAGCCTGGCAAAATATCACCTGACTGGTACTGGCACAGGCGTCATGTAAAAGGAACAACCCTTTATGACGAGGCAAAAAAGGCGGGCATGAAAACTGCCGCATTATTATGGCCAGTAACGGCAAAAGCCGATATTGACTACAACATGCCTGAAATATTTGCTAACCGACCATGGCATCATCAGATTCCCGTTTCTCTTTTTAACGGAAGTCCTCTCTACCAGCTTGAAATGAATGCTAAATTCGGCCATATCAGAAACGGACTGAGCCAGCCTGAGCTTGACGATTTCGTTCTCGAAGCAACAGTTGAAACGATTAAAACGAAGAAGCCAGAATTGATGTTGATCCATTTTGTCGATCTTGACTCCCAACGCCATATGCAGGGATTTTCATCAGAAGAAGCTATCGCGGCACTTCACCGTCATGATGAGAGACTGGGCCGCATTATGGATGCCCTCAAAAATGCTGGAATATCAAAAAATTCAACCATCGCCATTCTTGGTGATCACAGTGCACTTGATGAGTCTAAAGTGGTCAAATTGAACGTATTATTTAAAGAACGAGGACTTATCCAAACCAACACTGCGGGTAAAGTGACCGAATGGAAAGCCTATTGCAAGAGTTGTGACGGCTCGGCCTATGTATATGTAAAAGATTCAAACGATGATGCTTCGAAAAACGCAGTTGCGGAAATTTTGGCAGAGCTTTTACAGGATGACAGCAATGGAATAGAATCAGCGATCACTGGTGCCGAGGCAAATGCCAAAGGAGCTGATGGCACTGCCTTCAGGATGCTGGAAGCTTCCCGAGGATTTTATTTTAGCGAGGCAATTGACGGTGACTACATCGAGGAAGTGACCGAACAGGATGCCAGGACAAAAAAGTACACCTTTGCCTGCCATGGATATTCTCCTGAAAAAGAGGGATATCACACTGTTTTCTTCGCTGCAGGAAAAGGCATTCGCCCAGGGATTTCAGTCAAGTCGATGCACCTTACAGACGAAGGCCCAACCTTTGCCCGCCTGCTCGGCCTCGACCTGGGAGATACAGATGGGTCCATCATCGAAGGGATTTTAGATATTTAGCACTAGGAAAGAAGGTCTTTTGAGGACCTGAAGCGAAGTATATTACCAGTTGGATTGGATTTTTTTGGTTAGGAAAGTTTTATTTCCAGTTGAGACAGCCTTATTAACGGTTGGATGGATTTTAGGTACGCTTGCAACAAATTTATTATCGGTTGAGTCGGTATAAATCAATTTACCAGACAAAAATACAATCTTATTGGGGGCAAAAAGATGAAAGGTTTTACGAAGGAAGAGAGCAGCTGGATTCGCTATGATTGGGCCAGCTCAGCTTATTCGATTATCATTTCGACGGCTGTTTTCCCGCTCTTTTATAAAGCTTCCGCTACCGAGGCTGGTGTGAGCCTATCAAATTCGACCGCCTACTTGGGTTATACAATTGCCATCGCCACCTTCATTTTGGCATTGATCGGGCCAATCCTGGGAACAATTGCGGACTATCAAGGAATGAAAAAACGTTTCTTCACTATATTCTTCACGTTAGGAATCACCTTTACAGCTGGTCTTGCCTTCGTGCCGAGCGGAAACTGGCTGATGCTGCTTGTCGTCTACACACTTGCCGTGCTCGGATCAACAGGTTCCAACGTCTTTTACGATGCCTTCATCGTCGATGTGACATCGGATGAAAGGATGGACAGAGTTTCAGCGCGCGGATATGGGATGGGTTACATCGGAAGTACGATTCCATTCATCATCAGTATCGCAATCATAATATTAGCCCAGACAAAAGTCCTTCCTATTTCTATGACATTAGCCAGCCAGACAGCTTTTATCATTACCGCTATTTGGTGGGGACTTTTCTCCATTCCGATGTTTAAGAATGTACATCAAAAGCATTACATCGAGCGTGAACCGCAACTGGTTCTGCAAAGCTTTAGGCGTTTAGGAAAAACCTTTAAGGAAATTCGCAAGTACAGGGCATTATTTTTATTCTTATTAGCCTATTTCTTTTACATTGATGGCGTCGGAACGATCATTACGATGTCTACAGCCTATGGAACCGATTTGGGCATCAGCTCTACTAACCTATTAATCATCCTTTTCGCTACCCAGGTAGTCGCCTGGCCATTCGCCATCTTATTCGGAAAGCTATCCGAGCGTTTTACCGGTAAAAAGATGCTTTATGTAGGAATTACGGTTTATATTTTCGTATGTATTTACGCTTACTTCCTTGAAACAACGACAGATTTCTGGATCCTGGCAATGCTTGTTGCCACGTCCCAGGGCGGAATCCAGGCTTTAAGCCGTTCTTATTTTGCAAAATTGGTACCGAAAGCGAATGCCAATGAGTTCTTCGGTTTCTATAACATCTTCGGAAAGTTTGCTTCAATTATGGGGCCGCTCATGGTCGGACTGACAGCACAGCTTACCGGCAATTCGAGCATGGGAGTGTTCAGCCTCGTCATCCTTTTTGTTATTGGAATGATTATTCTGGCCTTTGTACCTGAACCAGAACAGCAGCCCCAAGCACCCGAAATTGCCTAACCATCAGCCTCTGGGAAACCAGAGGCTTTTTTTAAAAATGAATGGAGGTTTTCTAGAAGTCTATGAAAACACTAAAGCTTTCCTTAATGATTATTGGCAGCCTGATCCTAGTTTTCATCATTGTCACCTTGTTCAATGCCCTCACCTTGGAATCCCGCCAGCCTTCACCCAAACATTTTAATGGCACCATTAAAGAAGGCCATGCGATTAATACCCTTTCAAAAGCGATTCAATTTAAGACGATTTCCTACCAGGACCGCAGCAAAATGGACCTGAATGAATTCGATCGTTTCATTACCTTTTTAAACGAGAGCTTTCCCATTGTTCATGAAGAGCTTGAGCTCGAAAAAGTGAATGGCCATGCGCTTGTTTATAAATGGAGTGGAGCGGACTCTGCGAAGCTTCCTATTGGTTTGACTAGCCATTACGATGTCGTTCCCGTCCTTGAAGGCACGGAGGATAATTGGGAGAATCCCCCATTCAGCGGGACAATCGCAGACGGAAAGATCTGGGGATGCGGTACACTGGATGATAAAATCGGTGTGATTGGAATACTTGAAGCTGTAGAACACTTGCTAAAAGAAGGTTATCAGCCTTCCCGCGATATCTATCTAATGTTCGGACATGATGAAGAAATCGGCGGTGATGAAGGAGCCGCAATGATCGTAAGCACCCTAAATGAAAGGGGCATCAGGTTTGATTTCGTTTTAGACGAAGGAGGAGCCATCGTCGAGAACATGGTTCCTGGTGTCAATCAACCCGTCGGTGTTGTCGGTGTTTCTGAAAAAGGTTCTGCGACTGCAGAGCTGTCAATTGAAGGAAGCGGCGGCCATTCCTCACAGCCAAAAGACCGGACCAATATCGGCAGGATTGCCAGCGCGATCGCCAGGCTGGAAGAAACCCAGTTCCCTGCAGATCTGAAAGGACCTGGTGAGGACCTATTTGAGTTTGTAGCACATGAAATGAGCTTTGCCATGAAATATGTCTTTGCCAACAAGTTCATTTTCGAACCGGTGATTGAAAAAATCCTGCTCCAGCAGCCTGCATCATCTGCGCTGATCAGGACAACGATCGCACCAACCATCTTCCAAGCCGGTGAGCAGTATAACGCCCTACCAGAAAAAGCATCTGCCATCATCAACCTTCGCCTAATGCCAGGTGATTCATTGGATGAAGTGAAGGAATACATGGAAGAAACGATTGATGACGATGGAATCAAAGTGACAATTGAAGGCTCGGAGGCTTCTGGAGTATCTGATGTTGACAGTTGGCATTTCAAAACAATCCAGCAAAGCGCAAGGAATGTATATGATGATGCAGTTATTGCCCCCTATCTGATGTTCGCAGGTTCCGATGCAAAGCATTACGACAGTATAGCCGAGAATACCTTCCGTTTCCTCCCAGTCCAGTTGACATCTGATGACCTCAACAGGATGCATGGAACGAATGAACATATCAGTATCGAAAACTATCTTAATGCTATCCGTTTTTATATGGAAATCATCCAGGAGAGCAACCAACCTTAAAGAAGGTGAATTCGTGAAAGTTTCTATACTTTCCTTTCTCATATTGTTTTTGTTTTGGTTTACAGCATCCACTATTTATTCCGAACCCGTCTGGTGGTCAATTTTTTCAGCAGAACGCACGACACACACACCTTTAAGTGAACAAGTCTCATTGATAAAAGTTACTTTTACATCCTTTCTTTTGCTTGGGATAAGAGCAATATTAAAAAGGGTCAGTACGTAACAAAAATATTTGTCTAAAAAAACTAAAAAACAAGACGATATAATTAAGCAGAGACTTTTAGCTTTATTGCAAGAAAGGGACAATCTGATATGAAACTCAACCTTCGAGCCTATATGGCTCTATTTTTTGGTGTTATCATCATTGCACTTACGATGCTGCTGAGCATAACGATCAGCAGACATTCCGGTGAAACGATCAAAAGAGAGATAGGAAACAGCCTGTCTACTACGGCCTATCATATGGCAGATAAACTGGATTCATTCATGTGGTCAAGGATTGGTGAAGTAGAAGTCCTGAGCCGAATAGAGGTTATAAAAACCCAAGATGACCTGCAGTCCGCACAGACATTGATGGACCAGTTAAAGTCCAGTATTCCTGTATTTTCATGGATTGGCCTGACTGATTCAGCTGGGAACGTGGTCGCCGCATCAGACAATATTCTGGTAGGATCCAATATTTCTAAGCGACCTGTTTATCAGGAAGGTAAAAAAGGAACTTTCATTGGCGATGTCCATAACGCAGTCCTTCTTGCAAACCTGCTTCCAAATCCAACTGGAGAGCCGATGCAATTTGTCGACATCAGCAAGCCATTAACAGATAAAGATGGAAATTTCACGGGTGTTTTGGCGGCCCATCTGAGCTGGGAATGGTCGAGACAAGTAAAAGGTAACATCGTCGAACCTTTAAAAGATGAACTAAGTGGAGCGGAAGTATTTGTGGTGAGCGGTATGGACAATACTGTGCTTCTTGGACCTGACGGAATGACCGGTGATGTGCTTGATATCAAAAGTGTACATAATGCAAGAACGGGTGACAACAGCTGGCTCGTGGAAAAATGGCCTGACGGCAAGGAGTATCTTACAGGTTTTGCAGTAGGTGACGGCCACCATGATTATTCAGGACTGGGATGGACAGTCATCGTCCGCATTCCTATAGAGAATGCGTTTGCTCCTGTTGAAAATTTAAAATCTTACATCATTAAACTTGGGACAATTACGGCTATTGTATTCGCGATTATTGGGTGGTTCGTTGCGGGATTCATATCGAATCCTTTGCGAAAAATATCAAAGGCCGCCCACAATCTAAGAATAGGAAAAGAAACGTCCATTCCTTATATAAACGGAATTAAAGACCTTGAAATTCTTTCCAGTTCACTAAGAGAACTGGTTGAATCTTTGGTAAGGACTGAATCCAATTTAGGAAAAATGGAAACCCTGGCTCACCAGGATCTTTTAACAGGTCTTGGCAATCGTTTCGCGCTGGATCAATTCATGAAAAAGGCGCAAATTGCGGGTCGCTCGCTATCTTTTTTATATTTGGATCTGGATGGATTTAAACAAATCAATGATACTTATAGTCATCAAACCGGAGACCTGGTCCTCCAAGAAGTTGCACGCAGACTAGAAAAAAGCACACGGAAGAAAGATTCCATCTTCAGGCTGGGCGGCGATGAGTTCCTTATCGTGCTGGACACACCAGATCTATCGGCCGAATCAGCGCTTGAAGCTATTGCCAACAAGTTGGTCACAAACATCAACATGCCCTATGATATGACAAATACCCAGCTAAAAATTGGCTGCAGCGTCGGGGGTGCCGTCTGGCCAGAGCATGATATTGATCCATTTACAGTTATTAGTTACGCAGATGAAGCGTTATATATTTCCAAAAGAAACGGCAAAAATAAATTTACCTTCCATAGGGGTAAGGTTAAAAAACAAATGCCAGGAGCATAACTCCTGGCATTTCGTATTGTCATCCATATTTAATCCAAGGGTATTTTCGCTTTCAAAAATTCTTTCATTATAGTCATAGGTTTTCAACGCAATCCCCTCGTGATTCAAGACTACATATGCCGGTGCTTTTTCAATCCCGGCAGTCGAGAAGGACTCTTGAGCTGCTTCCAACGATTTTGGGTGATAATTCAAATGAACTTTCGATTCATCAACGCCCTCATTCGCTAACCTGGTTCCATCCACTTCCTCATCACCGACGACGTATAAGCCATAAATACCTTCCTGATCCGAGACCAATCCTTTTAACTGCTGTTCCTCTTCACTGCAGCCTGTTAAAAAAGCGATAATTGTCATTGACAGTACAATTAGCAGCTTTTTCATTACGTACCTCCGGAAGATTAGTATTTAAAAGAAATACGTTTTAGTAGTGATAAAGGTATCAAATAAATGGATAATAATAATTCTTATCCTACTTCTCCATTTTTCTCTAAAAACCTCTCGAGCCATTCATAATCCACAGGCCCATTGGTGATGTGATATTGATACAGATCGTGTAATAGAATATCTTTTTCGATTAATGAGGGCATGGTCATTCTCTCGTCTTTATACTCCAATTGGAACTGGAATTGTTCATCTGGATATTCAGAAACAAAATCACGGTCGCCGACCTTTTTAACGTTATACTGACTTAAGAAATGAATGAGCTCCTTGAGTGAAGCATCATTTGTTATTTGACGATTATATGCTCTCTTTTCATCCATAATCGGAAGCTGTTTGTAATAGATTTTTTCAATTTCTCCTGGATCAAACAAAGACACTAAATTCTTTTCACTATAATCGTCCCATTTAGCAACTCCATACATAAGTAAAATTAAAATAGCGATTGATAATATATAAAAGTTTTTCTTTTTCAAACCCTATCTCCTTCCTTAGAGGATAAAAATAGTCCTAAAACCAACCCATAAATCCAGTGCCCTGCCATCCAGACAGCAAAGGCATATGCATTTGTTATTGTAGGTGTCCGATCTGAAAGAAGCGTCGTTGGAAATAGCAGCAAACCTACTATTAAGCTAACTCTAATAACTAATCGATGGATTGTTTCTTTTCCTAATTCCTTTCTGCTGATGTAAAAGTTCATAACGAAGGCAAGCATAATTGATATCACCATATGCAAACCAAACTCAACTACTTCCGATAATTTTATGTCCTTTAGAAATGGTATGTAATCCACATTCAGCAATAAGGTATACACTTTCAGGCTTGTTATAGATTGGGTGATTTTTAAAAACAATCCAAGGACGATCCCTGATGTCAGCCCTCCGGCTAATGGTTTTATTTTTGGATGAATAAGACTTCTTCCTCTCTAACTTAACATAAATTCTAATTACAAATTCACTTGTTATCTATTCGGGAAAAATGGTAGATATTCCTGTGGGTAAATAGAAAAAAGCAAGTCTCATAGACCTGCGTTTCACTGGTAAAGCGACTTTACTCTCTCAAAGTCGCTTAACAATTGTCTAATCTCTGATTGGGTCAACCTAACCGGCATTTGTTCATAAAGTGTGATGATTTGACCATCAGGATCCTTTTCGTGTTTCTTCAAATAATTATAAACTGATTCCATCTGGCACTCTTTGAAAATGGATTGGGTCTCAAAGCTTTTCACCCGCTGCAAAGAAAATTCATTTATGGATTGATCAAATTCACCCGAGATAATTTTTCCGTCGACAAACATTCTATCACTCCTTGGTAGCATGAAGATATTTTCCCCCATACCAAGGAACATAACACCGAGTTAACCGAAATATTTTTCATACTCTTCTTCAAGTAAATGAGGATTTAATTCTTCGTATGCTAACTCCTTGGAGGTGATACAAAGTCCGGCACAAACTGTTCCCAGTTTAAGCGATTCTTCAATTGATTTGCCCTTTAGGAACCCGAACAAGAAACCAGAAAAAAAGCTGTCACCTGCGCCGTTCGCATCTTTGTATTCATACTCGTTGATAATTGGAGTTTCCATCCATTCGTGGTTATTTGTAAGAGACGTCGCTCCATTTTTTCCGTGTGTACAGACAACCAGCTGTTTGCCCATGGATATCCACTTCTCCATCATAGGTTTATAATCAGGCATATTGTCAGAGCTGACAAAGATATAATCTGCGATTGCGATAAAATCCTCATGATACGGGTTACCGGGATTATAGTCGTGTAAATCGGTCCACACAGGCTTATTATATTTTTTTATCAACGGGATTAACTGCTTGGTGTACGCGATGATATTCAAAACAACCAAATCAGCCTCTTTGATTAACTGCTCGATCCTATGCAGGTTTAAATGCAAATCAGATGAAGACTGAGTAACAAATATCGATATCCTTTCTCCCTGCGGACTCATCAAATTGATATGCCTCTCTGTCCCCTGAGGATCATGGTCATAAACAAAATCGATATCGCCCTCATCGAGTTTCTTACGGATTTTCGACCCATATTCATCATTCCCGATTATTGAATGAAGTGTTACAGGTACCTTCAGCTTCGAAAGGTTCAATGCTTTGCCCGCACCAGTAGAACCCAATGTCTCAGAAAAAGCGGCATAGTGAATCGTTTGTGGCACCGGTTCTGGAAGTTTATCCAAATGTATGATCGAATCGAATGTAGTTCCACCTATTATAAGAACATTTCCCAACTCATTCTCCTCCTTATATCTTTCTTCCCTTAAGTTCAAAGAAGCTGTATCTCTCCCACTGAATTGAAAAACCAGATCATTAAGATAACCATTGGTCCGGGCAAGCTGCCACCAGAAACATGATGTTATTCAGGACATCTGGTAACTAGTGCACAATGAAATTTAGATAGTATGTATAACTTTAGAATAACAGTGCGGTGTAAATTATTTATATACATTTTTGTCTAAAACTCCACAAACTTTTGTAGAATCTTAGCCTTTTTCTTGAAGCAGATATAAGGGAAAACACCTATTAAATACCTTATCAAGCAAAAAGAAGCGTTATTCACGCTTCTCGAAACAAGACATTTCTGCGGTTTTTAATTTTTCTATAATATTAGGAGACTTTACTCATAGCTTCCGGACTTTTTCCCCATCAACAATCATCAAATTGATTCCCCAGCCTTCCGCGCTCAAAGAGTCTCTTCCTAACTTAGATAAATCGATCTCAGTCTCTATTCTGACCATTTGTCTCTCTTTTCCATGGAGGGTGACCTCGTATGGTCCTCCTTCATTCATTAGAGATAGAATTGGGTGGTCATCCTCGAACAGGTATTTTTCATAGAATTCGATATTGAACTGAACCGTCTGATTGCTGTGATTTTCAAGTGGAAGATGACAGACCGCATATAATGTTGTATCGTCTTTCATTTCAAAACGGTAAAAACTCTCTCCTCTTTCATACTCGACAGCGTAAATACCTGTCGCGAACGTTTTTTGATAGGCATTTACCAGTTCAAGCGGCAGGAGGACAACTAAAACGATAGCAATTAAAACCATGCGCTTATGGTATATTTTGAGGGATCTCACCAGAAAAAACAGACTGATGAAAAACAGAACAAGTCCAGAGACTCCAATATAACTGACTCCATTCATGGTAGTGAGGGTAAATCCAAAAGCTGACGATCGTTCCTGTCCTATAGGAGATTCATGAGGGAACGGAAAGTTCAGTGCTATTGATATGAAGAAAAAGATAATAGCAAGGATCAGATAGTTTTTATTCTTAATCATTAGGTTCATTCCCTTCACCCATGAAATAAATGTGATTCCTGCAAAGTAATTTATTGGGCAAGCTTATACAGAACATCAAATTGGATAATAAGCAGCACGATTCCAATCAGGAGAACTCCCTCTGCAATGGACAGGATGGACTCTTTAGGGTGATCAGAAGCTTTCCATTCGAAATAAGCTCGCAGAAAACTTTGCGCAGTGAACAGCAATGTCATGATCAGCAGAAAAAGATTGAGTGAGAAATTTTCATACATTAATTGATAAAATAAAAACAAATAAGCAATCACAGTCATAATACGCAGAAGCCATTCTGCATTTCGGTGAGCATTATTTATATGATTATAGGAAAATACCTTTTTTTTAACTTTAGGAATGTCGAGCGCTTTTCTTAATAAGAATTTCATCAGCCAGGCGATTGTTCCGATCAGGACAATAAGGAACACCAATAATCCCAAAAAATCCCTCCTTATCTATTATATTACCATTCCATCACAGTGAATGATAGAGAAGTATTACCTTTTCAACTTCAGTTACCTGCTGCCTAGGAATAGTATAATAAGAGTTAAGATCAATCCTTTTCTTTACCTGTTTTTAAGATTTTTTCTCAAAAAGAGCCTTTCGCAATAAAGCGAAAGGCTCTTCCTTGGGATTAAACGCTATTTCTTGCCTTTTTTCTTCACATTGATGATCAGCTTGCCAACTGCCGTTTTCCTTGTTTCGTTGCCATAGGAGTCTACTGCTTTGACCTCAACGACGGCTCCATCTGCGACGACATCCTTAGTGGCTGTATAGTATCCTACATAGTATCCTGGTGAAACTTCACGCATTGGAAGCTCTGTCGCATTCGTTATCTGAGAATTACTCGTTAATGGCATATGAATAACAAATGTTGCATCCAGGTTTGATTCACTCATGAACTCGATTTTTACACTTTCCCCTTTCTTCAATGTTTGATCCTGGTCTGGTTTCAAGTCTGAAATCACTGGAGCCGTGTATTTTACATCAACATTTACCGATTCTTCGGTTACATTTCCAGCTTTGTCTGTTGCAATTACCGTGATTTCGTTCATTCCCTCATCCAGCATGACCCTAGCTGAATAGGATCCATTTTCTACCTTCGCTGCTGAACCGTTAACCGTGACACCTTCAAGGTTTGCATCCGCAATTTCTCCGGTAACGGTAACCGTTTCTTTATTAATCTTGCTGCCGTCATCAGGTGAAGTGATGGACAATTCCGGTGCATTCGGATCATAAACCACTGTTACTGGTTCTGATGGATCAGTAATTCCCTGCTCTGTCGATGCTTTGGCTGTCAGTACATTCGTACCTTCATTGAGGGTTACCTCTACAGAATAGGAGCCATCATCGTTTGCAGCTGTGGTTGCAACCTCTTGGCCATCATTATAGATATGGACGGTCGTTGTTGGTGCTGCCGATCCTTCGACTGTTACAGTACCTTCATTTGTAAAAGAACCATCTGCAGGTGAAGCGATGCTTGGTGCTGTCACTTCATAATCAACCACTGCACGAATCATATAGTTTCCTTCATCCTCTGGAGAAGGCGACCAGCTTCCGCCCACCATCTGCCAGCTTCTTAATGCATTCTCACCGTTTTCATCAGTAGCCAGGCCTGGCGAGGCTGTGTTGATTCCTGCCTGGATGTAAACCAGGTAGAAATCTCCTTCAACCACGATGCCATGGCTGCTTAAATCAATATGTGTCCATTCACCATTTCTTAATGCGGTGGCGTCGATTGGGCCCGCCAGCTTCTTGCCTGGTGCACCATCAGTTCCACTTGCATCGTAAACTTCCACTTTGAAATCCGTACCGCCCGGAACTGGCCACTCTGTATCCCAGAAACGGAACAATCCTCCAGTAACCAGTGCTTTGTCATTGCCTTCTGCCAATGACATTTTTACAGCCCAGCCATTGCCAGCGTCATAGAATGCACGTGCATTTTCAGCGCTGCCATCATCATAGCCAATTTCACCTGGATAACCGATGAAAGGCTTGATTTCAAAGTTTTGCTCAACATCACCATCAAGCGTCACAGACGCTTCTTGACTGTAAAAATGCGGAGCAATTACCTTTACAGTGTATTCCCCTTCATATGCAGTCAACGAGTATTGACCATTTTCATCTGTTGCCACTGGTGCAATGTTCGCATCTTCCAGCAAGTAAATGGTAGCACCCTCAACAGGTTCACCTGTGGCTTTGTTCGTGATCGAACCAGATAATGTCCCTTTTGGCAATTCCTCGAGATTGAAGTTTGCCGTTGATTCTCCATCCTGCTCAATTTCAACTGTTTGAGTCTGTGGGCGGAAACCATAAGCTTCTGCTACAACCGTGAAGGTACCGGCTGCATGTGTCAGTTCGAAACTGCCATTTGCAGGGTTGGTTTTTACGGAACGTCCTGATTCGACGACCGTCACTACAGCCTGCATAGGCAATGCCATTAGACTTGCTGAGCTGTCTGCCTTTTGCTGTTTAGGCAATACCATCTGGATTTTATTGGGATCGACCTCCTCTTTCAGGCTAGCCTTCGTATCGTCCTTATCTACAGATGTATCTGCCTTAACTGGCGCAGCAAGCGGAGTATCGGATAAAACTACATCATCAAGATACCAGCCATCCCTGACCACGCTTCCGTCAGTTGTTACGTTGAAAGCGACATAAATCCTTTGGCCAGCATATTCACTTAAATCGACTTCTCCATCGATCCAGCCATTCGAAAGGTTATTCACGCGCAGTATTTGCACCCAGTTAACAGCATCGGTGGAGACAAATACATGACCGTAGTCATAATTTCTCTCCAGGTTGTACCATTGCTTGAACTGGAGGAAGCTGCTGCCTTCCGGTAAATCGATCGGCGGCATCTGCAGTGACATATTCGCACGGTTTTGATACGTTCCACCCAGGGCAGTTCCATAGACTTTTTCTCCTGAAAAAGCAGAGCCAGGACCACTTGTCGGAGTGCCCCACTCCCAGCTGTTGGCGTCTCCATAAGAGGTCCAGCCAGAAGCATCGTTCTCGAAATTCTGTTCATAGCCTACAGTGATTCCAGGCAAGACTGGCACGGTAAATTCGCTTACCGTTTCATTCCCCCCGAAGTCCACTGCTCTCCATTTGTATACGAATTCATTTCCGGAGACTGCTTCACCAGGTATATTGGTCTGGTACGTTCCATTTTTATAGTCTCCAGCAATACGTACGGCTGAAACAGCAGTCCAGGACCCATCCTCCAATTGATATTCCACTTCAACATTTGTTACACTGATGTTGTCGGCAGCTGAAGCCTCTAAAGTCAGCGGCATTCCTGCAAAAACCGTGGCAGGTTGGGAATGCTCCAACACTGGTGCTTCACTGTCGTCTCCATCCTTTGTTACCTGTCCTTTTAATTTCCCCAGACCTGAAACCACCGAGGAAACCGCATCAAAAACATTTAACAATCCAGAACCATAGCCATTATTCGGTGATTCAGGATAAGCATTGTCTGTTAATGGCAATGCCGTCGTTAATAGAATCTCTTCCAACTCATCAACGGTCAGACTGGAATTTGCCTGCAGCAGTAGAGCAATTGCCGCTGAAACATGCGGTCCGGCCATTGACGTTCCGTTCCATCCACCTTCATATCCGCTTCCAGGAACAGATGAACGGATATTGACACCAGGTGCTGTCAGTTCAGGCTTGATTTCACCATATGGTGACGGCCCTAAGAGTGAAAAGCTTCCCAAGTTATTATTAATGTCTGTCGCTCCTGTCGCGACTGATTCTGGATAATTAGCAGGGTTTGCAACGGAACCTGGCCCGCCTGGATTGCTGAATGTCGTATTCCCGGCAGAGAATTCAGGGAAGATTTCAGCAGCTCTCCAAGCTTGAACCATCGGACGGTACCATTCATCCAGACCCGGTCCGCCGCCCCATGAATTGTTGACAACGTCTGGAGCCAAATCCGGGTTCCCGTTTGGAGCAAGGATCCACTCACCAGCTTCTAATAAATCAACATCTGTACCTCCAGAGGCAGTGAAAGCTTTAACAGCAATCCATTTTGCGCCTGGGGCTACTCCGATCGCGTTTGAACCATCCGGCTCGGACCCCACCATTGTCCCCGTCACATGCGTACCATGTCCGTGGTCATCATATGGTGCAGATTGGCCGCCAACAGCATCAAACCAGTTACCTTCATTCGACACCTCTCCGGTGGCTGAGTCATAGCCCCGGTATTTTTCCTGTAATGCCGGGTGATTCCATTGAACACCCGTATCGATCGAAGCTACGGTAATCCCGCTGCCGTCAATCCCCATTTCCCAGACCGCTGGTGCTCCAACACGGTCAATATTCCATTCAATGGAATTTGTTTCAGCAACAGGATCCTGAACAGCAGCCGCTGATTTTTCTGGAATGAACAGTTGCCTTGTTTCATTTGGCAGAATTTTATCGACCTCGGCGAACCCAGCTACTTTATTCATTACCTCTTTGGTAGCTGTTACCGCAATTGCATTCACCACATGGTAAGAATGAATATCCTTCGCTGCGCCATTTTTCTCTTGTTCCTTAAGGAATTCCATCACATCGAACTGTGTTTCCTGTGCCTTTGCTTTTAGCTCTGATACAATTGTAGAACGCTTCATCGATTTCGTTTTTGCAGGTGTAGCCTTATTCAGGCTGGCTTTCTTCTCAGCCTCTTTAGCAACAGCCTTGGTATCAACCTGCTCTTTCATTTTTACAAGGAACGTAACTTTATCTTGATTCTCAAATTGCGTATAAAGCTTTTTGTTCACTTTCTGCTCTTCAGTCTGGACTGCTTCCTTTGCAGAAGCACTGATTCCCTTGGATGCTGCAGCTGTCTGGATCTGTGGCTGAAGCAGCAATGGCACGACAAGTGCAGTTGATAGAAGTACGGATAATAATCGGCGTTTTTTACGTTTCATCCATTTACCTCCTAAGTATTTTTCCTTTGAACTTCTTTCCTGCCCTCCTTTCGTCGCACACTCTATGTGAAAATAGGTGCTAAAACAACCATAGCCTTTTGTGGGTGGTAGTTTTGTCGAATCTTAGTACATAAAACTGAATATTCAGAAAATGATTATTTAGTTGCTGTTGGGAAATTTTTAAAATAATCCTTATAGAGTGTAAACCTATTTTGTAACATGCTAAGTCTATAACTTTCTAATTATTTCCATATGATAATCTCCCAGCTAGAAGTGGAAGAGATCGAAAAATGGCTATTCATTCCTAAATCAAACATCTATCCCTGGGTAAAATGTTCTGAAACTTACTCTAATACCCCATTCATTTATGCAAAAGGACCTATAAAAAACGCCAACGGTTAGTGCACATAGCGGATTTAGCCTCATTTTGCAGATCACAGTTTATTTATCGAATAAAAAAACAGAGACCATATGCCTCTGTTTTGTATTGTTTTTATTTAATTGTGAAGGTAATCCTTTGATTAAAGGACTTTTCCAAATCAGACTCCATCCAAACTTCGAGTTCATATGTTCCTTTTGCATACCTACGCTTACTTTTGACAGCATTTCCTCTTTTCGCACCAAACCTGTCTTAAGTTTGGCTTTCTTTTAACAGCTTTTCCTCTTTTTCCGCCAGACCTTTCTTAAGCTGGTATAAAAGAAAAAGTTTCAGAACTTACTAAATTTTTATTTCGCTTTTCGAAAAAGATGCTACAATACTAATTAAATCATTCATAAAGAAGGGAATATAATGGACAAAAAATTATGGCTTACATATGGCATGTTGACCTTTGCCACGTCTACTTGGGGAAGTGCATTTATTGCCGGAAAATATGCGGTCCAAAGCTTTGAACCGGCCACAGTCGCTTTTTTCCGGTTTTTTGGGGCTGCCATCCTCCTATTTCCACTCATGTTCATAATGGAGAAAAACCGTCAGAAACCGAACTGGAAGGATATCAGCTTATTTGCAGTTCTGGGCCTTACAGGAATCGCATTGTACAATATCTTCTTTTTCCTGGCCAGCAAACATGCACCTGTTATCAAAAGCTCTCTGTTCATCGCTTCCAACCCGGTGCTGATCGTACTTTTGTCGGCTTTATTTTTAAAAGAAACCATCACCCGCAACAACGTGATTGGATTGGCTATCGCCCTTTCAGGTGCCTTTTTCATCATTACCGATGGAAATTTGATGAATTTATTTAAACTTGGATTCGAGCCCATTGACTTCGTTTTGATGGGTGCGGTTGTAAGCTGGGCGCTTTACAGTGTAGTTGGCAAAATTGTACTGAAGAAGTTCAGCTCTGTGGAGTCGACTACCTATGCAGTAGCATTCGGTACGCTCTTTTTACTGCCTTTCGCCCTGGCAGAAACGTCATGGCAGGATGTACAGCAGGCATCGGGTACAACCTGGGTCGCGATTATCCATATGAGCGTTTTGGTTACGGTCGTGTCATTCGTCATGTATTACAACGGAATCAAAGAAGTTGGCGCCGCGAAGGCATCCATTTTCATCAACGTTATGCCGGTATCTGCGGTCATAATGGCTACTTTGTTTTTAGGTGAAAATTTCACTGCCGCTCATGCAATCGGAGCAGCTTTCGTATTATCAGGAGTTTATATTGGAACGAACCCGAGGCTTTTTAAAAAGAAGCCCAAAGCTGAGATAGTAAAAAATGAAATCGCATAAGGAGTGGCGAACATGATCCACAATATCGATCTGAAATCCGAAAACCTGCATGGTTCTTTTAGTAATGAATATAAACCAATCCTTACAATCCAATCCGGAGATTCAATCCGCATGCAGACTCCAGACATCGAATGGGGATATTCAGCATCCAAAGGAATCGATAGAGAGTTTTTCAAGTCTGCTGTAAATGAAGAAACTCCCCTTCACCCGATGATTGGTCCGATTGAAGTGAAGGGCGCCAAGCCAGGAATGGTGTTGGAAGTGAAGTTGAACGATGTTGTGCCAGGCTGGTATGGGACGAACTGGGCAGGGGGTAAAAAAACCTGGCAAAATGACGCAGTCGGTTTGGCAGGAACTGAGAAAATCCGCCTCGACTGGGAATTGTACCGAGATACGATGACTGCGAGGACTGAAGTGGTTTCCCGTCCGGTGAATGTCGCGCTTAATCCTTTCATAGGACTAATGGGAGTCGCACCAGCAGAACATGGCGTGCACCACACCTCTCCTCCCCGCTATTGCGGCGGGAATATCGACTGCAAGGAGCTAAAAAGAGGCAGTACCTTGTACCTGCCGATATCTGTTGAAGGAGCTTTATTTTCGATCGGGGACGGCCATGCCGCACAGGGAGACGGAGAAGTTTCCGGCACTGCAATCGAGTGCCCGATGGATTTAGTCGATATCACGTTAACTTTAAGAGACGATATGCAGCTGGCTATGCCAAGGGCAAAGACACCTGCTGGATGGATAACATTCGGTTTTAATGAAGATTTAAATCAGGCAGCTGCACAAGCCCTTGACGAAATGGTTGAATTGATCAGCGTGTTTTATAAAATCGAACGATCACAAGCTCTGGCGCTGGCCAGTGTCACAGTCGATCTGCGAGTTACACAAGTAGTAAACGGTGTTAAAGGTGTGCACGCCGTATTGCCGGATGGCAGCATAGCTTTATAAGTGTAATGGGGCAAATCCACAGTAAACTGGATTTGAACCCATGCTGAAACCGACTATAGAAATCTCTAAAGAAACTCAAAATCGGATGTGGAATTCAGTTAAGCTAAATTTGAAAAGGCTGTAATCTCAGATCCCTCCTCAAAGAAAAATCAGCGGGCTGACCCGCTGATTTTTTTACTTATTCTTATAAAAACGATCCCGGACTCGCTTCAGACGCGCATGATAATTCAAGATATCAAGTCTTGCCTTTTCTGCCTCCGGCGCGATCGGCCTTAAATTTTCGATATCCCAGTAGTCGATGATCACATCCAGGACTTGATCGAAATATTCAAGCGGTCCATAATTCGCCTCTTTCGCGATGATTGACATCCGATTATCGAAATCAGGCATTACAGCTCCCGGCATTTGGAAATTCATGATGACATTCCCCAGGTAGTAGCAATAATTAGGTTCAAGCTCCAGATGATACTTAATAACTTCGCGGTAGAATGCATAATGCAAGGTTTCATCCTTAGCAAGTCTGCGCAGCAATGTTGCTAATTCCCTGTCATGTGCGCCTGCTACTTTTGCGACATTATTGTAAAACACCATCGTGGCGAGCTCCTGCATCGATGTGTAAACCATCGTTTCAAATGGAGTATGAAAATCAGGATCCCAGCCATTCTCAAGCGTCATTTTATGTAACTGGTGCAGCCTCATTGGCTCAACATTCCTGGTAATCAAAAGATAAGTCTCAAGCAAATTTGAATGCTGATCCTCTTCCGCTGTCCAGGTATGGACGAAATCCTTGATGACCGACAATGACCCTTTAAAAGTCTGATCCAGATAGGATGTAAACCACGGCAAATTCACCTCGGTCAACAGCGCAGTCTCAATCGCTGTAATCACCGATGCCGGCAGCGTTACCTGGCTTTCATCCCATGGGACCCGTTTGAAGTCCATAGCCTTGTCCCATGGTAAAAATTCATGATACCCCCAATCTATTTTTTCCGCCCGCATTTTGTGCTCTTCATACAGTTCCCTAATCCTAGGTTCGAGTCTAAAATCCAAATGATTTGTTAACATTTAGTCCCTCCGTTATTCTTCGAAAACGATTTGATTAATTACTAGATGTTATGACCTGTTACTAATTTAAATTTTAACATATTTTCTGAATTTAACTTAATTAGA
The DNA here is from genome assembly GCF_018613235.1 of Bacillus sp. ISL-41. GTDB lineage: Bacteria > Bacillota > Bacilli > Bacillales > Cytobacillaceae > Mesobacillus. Next base: position 94,611 of record NZ_JAGGQP010000010.1, on the reverse strand, counting down.
AGTTTTATATCTTAATAAATAGGTCCTTTGCAGTATGAATTGCTTAGTTGGTAAAACCCCAAAAATGGCGTTCTAATATAAAATCTTAAATCCCCTGCTTACTGAGCCGCTGTAACTCTTTCTTTCAAAATTGATGTGACACCATAGACATCTCTTTTCTATCAGCCTACCTTTTATTACGGATCATGTTTTCAAGTTCCTTCTTTGTGTGTCAGGATGAAGGATGGCCTTATCAGTAAGATCCAAGGTCCCTGGCTTTACCTTCCTGCCCCACTTTCTTGAAAACGACCGCCAATCACAGACCATTTCCAGTAAAAATTTTCGGGGCATTGGCAATGCCAGTTTTTTATTATGATCTACTACCCAATATTCCCAGTGATGTTTGTTCTTATGTTGGTGATTCAGCCAAGCATACCGCCATCTTAATTCCTCTTCATCGGTTAGTTTTCTTCCAGAAAAAAACTTCATCGCATAAGGAAAAAATTCTTTCGGGGAAAATTTTGATAAATCGTGAGTAATCCCCTGGATATATAGTCCCTCAATCCAACATTCAACAAGGACATTCATTTTGTGGTCAAGTAGGTATAATACATACTTCCAATAGGATTTCAGCATAAAAGTACCTGCCAATCTAATAATCTTAATTCTATATTCTGTTTATGTGTTTACATTTCCTTCCTGTCATTCCAACAATGAGAGGGTAAAAAAAAGCAACCCAATCCATGTTAAAGAGGGTTGCCAATTATCATAATTACTTTTTCAAGATACCTAAATAACTCTTCCATGGACCTACTGCCTCATCATATCTCTTTGCCAACACTCTGGTAATCTGGGAAATATGGGTTAAGTCGTGAACGGCCCATGTAGAAATCAATTCGCGTGCTTTCACTTCTCCATACTCAGGATGAAATCCCTTCATTTCAAACTGAGTATCATCTTTGAACAATTCTTTCAGTTTCTTAATACTTTTCGCCCTTAAATAACTGAATTCACGAATCTTTTCTTCGATTGACCATTCATTGTACTGCTGTAAATGTGAAAACCGGTCAAATACGGGGAATCTTTTATCACTTTTATCGCTTAACATTAACTCCAATCTAGGGATCCAGTTATATTTCTCACCTTCGATCAGATGGCCAACGACCTGGGAGGGATTCCAGGTTCCTTCCCCTTCATTGGATTCAAGCCAATCACTGGATAGACCACCTAAATATTGTTCTAATACATTTGGTGTCCGTTCCAATATCTCAATAACTTCCGGTAAGTTAAATGCCATTCTTTCTCAGGCCCCCTTTATTCATTTTCAAGCTATAGATGTAACACATTGTCATACTTCTGTTCTTTTTCTGAAAAAAATCAATGGTATGATAGATTTGTCTGATTATTTTTAAGATAAGAGAGTGAAATAGATGCTGACAATCAAAGAAGCTGCAGAACAATTAACATCATATGGGATGGAAACGACTGAACAGGAAGTCCAGACCTGGATCGATACAGGCTTTTTATCCGCTGAATCTGATAAAATAAATCCCAGGAATCTCGCAGAATTTGTTATTAAGAAAAACACTGACCTATTGGAACAGTCTCGTCGCGAAAATGACAAACTGAACGAACAGCTCGATCTTTTAAATACAAGATTACATATCGAACAATCAAAGGTTCGCACATTAAAAAAAATGCTCAATGACCATATAGAGGCGTCGGGTGCGCCCACTTCTGAACTTGAGCAATTGCTGGGGTTGAAACTGAATAGCAGCGCTCATTCACTTAAAAAAGAATTCAAAAAAATACTCAAGGCCCTTCATCCCGACCGCGGCGGCGATGAAAGACTCTTTAAAGTCTTCAAAGAACATTATGAGAAATTGTGATGAGCTTTAGAAGGTCGATTTGAAATCAATTTTTCATTGCTAAATAATATGTACTGATTCGCATTATCAGACCACCTGATACACCAATGGCTGCGGCTGCTGCAAAGCATATAATGGACAAATAGATGCAGGCCATGTATGTGAACAACCCGGCCATGAACAGAAATTCACCTTTATTCATGATGACTCCCTTTATCTTTGTTTTACACAGTTACTTCTATATAAACATGGAAATACCCTTTATTTAGGAGAAGAGTCGACGTATCAAGGCAATTCAGACGTCTCATTGAATGTTCCACTGCTAATACCTCCATAAAGCAAAAAAAAAAACCTCCAAATCCAACGATTCAGAGGGTTTTTGAAATTTATTCTTTCGGTTCAACCGGCCCTTCAAACACTTTTGCTTGTTTGGCAAAACTGAATTCATTCTTGGCCAGTCCTCCGAGTGATAAGTCGAAATACATATTAACATGATCGCCTGTTTGATGGGCTTTTTTGTTTTCCAATTCTTTTGCGCGCATGATCGCTTCTTCGAAAAGTTGAGCATGGGCTGCTTCGCGATCAATCAGGAATTGGAACATCTCCCTTGCTCCCGGGTCGTCCACATGGCGATATAACTCCTCATATACCTTTTTCGCACGCAGTTCAGCCGCTAAATCTGACTGCAAATTGGCGACGAGGTCGCCTACATTATTGATGAAATTACCTGTAAATGGAGTTCCTGAAGAATCCACAAAATCTAGTCCGTGACCATCGAGAATCATGCTTTTCTGAACAGTAGAATTAAAGTTGAAATGCATCATATTGTTGATATGGCTCTTAGCATCAGACAGAATATTCCCTTCACCGGACATCTTCCGTTCATCCGCACCCATCTCTTCAGTCTTCTGCTCTTTATCAGGACCACCCATTAACTGAGTGATACACTCCCCAACCATTTCAAGGTGGGAAATTTCTTCAGTAGAAATATCCATTAGTAAATCACGGATTGCCGGGTCAGGAGTGCTAAAGCTTTGGGCAAAATATTGAAGACAGGCTTTCAATTCACCGTTGGCACCGCCAAATTGTTCAAGTACTGCAGCTGCATGTGCTGGATTGGGGCTTTTAACTTGGACAGGAAACAATAATTCTTTTTTGTGGATATACATTATTCAGCCTCCATCAAGTATATTTTTACACTTAGACTCATTCCCGAGTGGCGTTTGTATAAACGTCTATTTTCTTAATTTTTAAAAATGTCCCATAACAATCCTGTTACTCGAAACAAAACCTTCATAAATGATATAATGACATTTCAGTTAAAAACGATATACTTATTACCATACATAGGAGGTGCACCCATGAGGAAATCGATAATTTTTATTATGTTATTAATGGTCGGTGCTATTATCAGCGGCTGTTCTGGGGGAAAATCCGAATCGAAAGGCCTTTCCCTTCCGGATGATAACGGTGAGGAAGTATCCTTTGAAAATATGGAGGAGCCTGCGCTCGTTTTCTTTTTTACCGGAGTTGGTTGAGACTTCTGTAAATCGCAGCTGGTCGAGCTGCAAAACCGAAAAGAATCATTCAGCCAGTTTCCAGGAAAGATTTATGCAGTAAGCGCATCGTCCGTTGAGGAACATAAAGCAATGAAAGAAGAACTCGGACTGGAATATCCCGTTATATCGGACAAGGACTTGAAGTTGATCAAGAAGGCAAACCTGTTGGACCCTGAGTCTCCAATTGCTGTCCGCGGATTTGCTGTTATTGATAAAGACGGCACCGTCCTACACTCGCAGCAAATCGATACATTCGGTATAGAGGCGGAAGGAATCATTCCTTACGCAGCTGATATTGCAAATGGAGAGAAACCTGCGGAGTAAACACGTAAGAACCACCTAAATTGCTAGGTGGTTCTTCTAATTGTTCATTCAGGTTATCCTATCAAGAAGTACCAATAAACAGAGCCTCCAACTATTACTTGAAATTCGAAAATTCCACAAGCTCGAGTTGGTTGCCGAATGGATCCTCAATAATGTTATATCTTCCTGGCGGGCAGGGCCTCGATTCATCGAACAAGATTCTTGCACCCTTTTCACGCAGAGTATTAACATCCTCATCAAGGTTTTCAGATAGAATGCCTAACAGCACCCTCTGACCTCCAGCTGCAATAGTTTCTTCACTCTTCTCGAGCACAATCGGGATCTCATTATGTACTAATGAAACGATATTTTCCCCATAATGTTTAGAGATTTCGAAGTCCAACACATTAGTATAAAATTCCAGAGCTTTTTCCATGTCGCCAACCTTAATGGTTAATACACAAACTTTTTTTAACAATACAATCACTCCTTTTTTATTTCATTAATTGTTAACAAATGATTCTGCTAGGTTTCTTTATTCAGGAAACTCTCAAGGCTAGGATTTCTTGATGTTCCGTTGCTTACTCAATTTTAACTGTTAGTAAATTGGTAACCTATAATCTATTCGTCTTGTTTCATCAAAATCCTTTTAAACATACTAAAAAATCCCAACCCTTTATTAGAGTTGAGCATTCGATCTAAAGGCTAACTATTTTAGCAACTGATAAAATTAATTGGTACGCTTGCAGCCATCATAAAAATAAGTTTTTTTCTCACAGATTAGCCTGCAAAAATTACATTTTCTATCGTCTTTTCAAAGACTGGGCCAATAATTTGGTGGATTCAATTAGGATAATAAGGTTGAGAGGAGAATATCTGTGGTGAGTCATTCGGGTAAAGATAGACATTGCAACAAATTAGCCAAGCTTTCAGTCCACTGGTAAGCTTGGCAGCAAAAGAAGGATAGCTTATGATTCCGAAGTTCTTTTCATAATCTCAAGTTCTCTCTCATTTCGCACTGCCTTTTCCCAGATGAAGTCCTGGTCTTTTTCTAACCTTTTAACTTGATTCAACATTTCTTGGTGCCTTAGTTCGTTCTTTGTTTCCATTTGGTCCATCTTGGTTTCTATTGGGTTCAGCTTGGATACCATTTGGTCCATTTTTGTTTCCATATTGCCCATTCTCATTTCAATTGCTTCGAACCTCTTTCCATGTTCCTTTTGGACAGTTTGCATCTCACTCATGCTGTTATGCAGGTTACCGACCATGGTGATCAGTTGCGACATCATTCCTTCTAATCGCTCAAGTCTTTCCTCTGTCATTTTTCTCACCTCCTTCACCACATTATAAAATAAATCTGTCGATTAGGGTAGAAAATTAAACCGCCTTCCTCCCTGGAAAGCGGCTCTTATGTCCTAATGAATCAACTGCGACAGCATCTTTTGCCTGGCATAAAAGTAAGATCCCACCTGGATTATAACGTAAATTCCCGCTATCTGGAGGAAGTGCATCAAAATATCAGGGTTTTGCATGATTCCTCCGACATCTGTTGACAAGATTGTCAGGTATAAAAAGGCCAGCGTTGTTCCTAGTATGATTGGAACGAAAAAGATCGTCGCTAATTCCCCTGTAACGTTTTGCTTAATTTCATTTGTTGACATCCCAATTTTATTAAGTTTTCGATACTTCAATTTTTCAGTATCCATTTCCGAGAATAGATTTAGATATAGCAATATAAAGGTGCCGAAAAAGAACATGATGCTTAAGAATGTGGTCACGTAGAACATCATTCCGTTGGTTGTTTTGTTAGTTTGGTAGTCCCCGATTTTTGAAGCAACCCTAAACAATTCGGATTCTGAGGTATGCTCCATATCAGGGTAAACCATTGACGGAGTCGTCTGATTGTTAACCTTGAATTTCTCGATTAACTCATCAACATCACTTTCGCTGTCTTTCCAATTGTCAACATTAATTAAATGCAAATTCAGTTCATACCCTTCCACTTCATTCCGCAAATAATCAAAATCGTCCTCATTTACAACAATAAATTCGTAGGCATTTGGCAGCAAATTGACCGTTCTTTCAATCACTCGATCCTTCAATGTATAAGTTACAGCTTCATTATTCAAAGTGAATTTTATCGAATTAGCAATATCCGTATGAGCATATTCTGGTTCAGAGTTTAAATAAAATAGGTACTCATTTTTCCCCAGCTTTACCTGACTCGAAGTCAGCATATTGTAATCATCCAGAGACATGATGTCATAGGTTTGGTATCCATCAACATATTCAAGTTTTTCATAATAGTTCAAGATCGGTATTTCGAGATGTTCCTTTATATCAAACAACCCATTTAGCTCTTTATCGGAAATCGAATTCTTGGTTTCTGACTGATAAAACCCAACATCAAATGGATTATTTATTACAGCCTCCTTTTCAGAAGCCTTGTAAAACGTCAATAATAACGTGCTATAGAAAATGGTGATCATGATCATCACTGTCACAAGCAAGATGATTGATGTTAGCTGCTTGAACTTATAATCCAGGCTTCTCAGGAACAGCAATCTGCGATAATAGAAGCCGGGAAACTTTTTAGCGAGACTGATCAAGAAACTGGCAGACTGATTGAGTGAAATATACAGGCCAAGGAACATCGCCAATGTCCAAAGCGGCAGGAATGAACCAGATGAGGTTTCATAAGTTAAATACAGAATAAGCAGTGAACCGGACAGGAGCAACAGCCCGAAACCGCCAATCAACGGACTTCTCATTTTTAATGTCTCTGCAAACCTGTTGCTTTTCATGCTTAAGACGAGGCTGCTTCTTAGAGTCTGGAACAATGATTTCCCGACGGCCAGCAGAAATACTGCCAGAAAAGCACCAATTGAGTAAAAAAACATTTTACCAGAGAAGTGAAAAGAAACTTCATTAAGTTCGACCAAATTCATTAACAGCATGAAAAATAGTCTGGAGAATACTGCTCCAGCAAGAATACCTGAGATAATGGATAGTATAGCAATCACACCATTTTCCAGGATCAACAACTTAGCGATGTCTCTTTTTGCCATGCCCAGAGTCATGAACAGCCCGAATTCACTTCTTCTCTGTTTGATAAAAACACTGTGTGCATAGCTGATGAAGAAAACTGTAAAGATGATCAGCACCGCACCAGGTATCGAAAGAGCATCCTGGAGGCTCTCCAATTTTTTTCCTTGCTCAACCCTGCTGTTAAAATAAATGGTCGAAAACATAAAGAAGAACATCACCGCAAAGCTATTGCAAAGGTAATAAAAGATATATTTTTTATAATTCACTTTCGCCATCTTCCAGACAATGTGGTTAAATGTCATAGGTTCTTCCTCCAAGGACGGCTAAGTTATCCATGATGCGGTCCAGAAATTCCTTCCTGTCCCCTTTTTTCACGATACTCGAATGAATCTTTCCGTCTTTGATAAAAACAACCTTTTGACAATAACTGGCTGCGAATACATCATGCGTGACAAGGAGGACTGTTGTCTTTAATTCATGTACGATTTTTTCAAAGCACTCCATAATGATTGCGGAAGCTTTAGAATCCAGATTCCCGGTTGGTTCATCAGCGAATATGATGGCAGGTTCATTTACCAGTGCACGGCTGACCGCGGTCCGCTGCTGCTGGCCGCCTGATATGTTGTAGGGATACTTTTCAAGGGTAGCCAGAATTTCGAAAAGTTGAGCCAGTTCCTGTACCTTTGCTTCCATATCGCTTGCCGGCTTCTTTTCAAGCACCATTGGCAGCATGATATTTTCTTTAACTGTCAAGCTGTCCAAAAGGTTAAACTCCTGAAATACAAACCCTAGTTGTCGGCGACGGAAAAGGGCAAGCTCATCCGCTGACATCTCGCTTATTTCCTGGCTGGCAATCGACACTTTCCCAGAAGTAGAACGATCTATGCCGCTCAAAATGTTCAGCAGAGTAGTCTTCCCGCTGCCAGAAGGCCCCATAATGGCAACAAACTCTCCCTCATTAATCTTAAGGCTGACCCCATCCAAAGCAGTAGTTGAACCTTCACCACTCGATCCACCATAAACTTTTACTATATTATTTATTTCTAAAATAGCCATTCTTTTTCCCCCTTTTATTTCCTTTCCGGTTCGACCCGAGATTTTTGACATTACCAGGCACCCTGTTCGTTCATTCAAGAGGACTAGCGGCATTTTTGTTAAAACTGCCACCGGTTCGCTCGGTACCCATAACAACATCCTAATATGTTCGTATTCAGGCAGCCATCGATGACGCTAAAAAATACCTTACACTTTTGTAAGGTATTCAATGACTTTTTCCAGCTAGCCACTTGATTTGGACTGTCGTTCCTTCCCCTTGTTTGGATTGTATTTCAATCGCAGCTCCAAGTTTGCCGGCAATTTTTTTGCTGAGGTAAAGTCCTATCCCAGTTGAGTTTGGAAACTTACGACCATTTTCACCTGTAAAGAATGGATGGAAAACCCGCTCAAGATCATAATCTGGAATTCCGACTCCTTGATCAACAATCGATAAGCAAATATGTTCGTCTTTTCTATCAATCTGAAAAACCAGCTTTTTGCTTCCTTCCTTTACCCCTGAGTATTTAATGGCGTTGGAGATAATCTGATCAATTAAAATTTCAATCCACTTTGAATCTGTAATAATGATTGCTTGTTCTTCCTCAAACTCAATTGAAGGGAAAATGGATGTATAAATCCACTCTCTTTTTCTGGCGTTGACCAGCTTCCGCAAAGTCGAAAGCAAATCAACAGCCTTAAGTTCAAAGTCGTTTTCAAAGCTGTCCATCCTGATCATCGTCAGACCCTGTTCTATGGAAGTATACAGCCGTTTGTTTTCCTGATGAATTTTTTCGAGTGCCTCTGTCTTTTCTTCATTATTGATGATCAACTCGATTACGGAAACAGGCGTTTTTAAATGGTGCATCCAGTGAGATAGAAAATAGAGTCTCTCTTTATTTTGCTCTTTCAATTCAGTGTATTTTTGGGAGTATTCCCCAACTGTCTTTGACAATAATTTCTTAAATGCTTTCTGTTCCTCCGTATAAGCATGAAACTCTACATCCTGATTCCTTAACTGTTGTGCAACTGCCGAGTTCGCTGGGTAAAACCGCAGCCAGTCCATCACTAAATAAACCAGCAGCAAAAACAGGCCGATCGACACCGGATAGAAAAATTCCGTGTCCGCCGGTACATTAAGGTAGAAAAACAGCAGGATACTGGCCAAATTCAATATGTATATCAAAATCAGAAGCAGACGATCTTTTAAAAAAGCTTTAACCATTCCTGTCACCTTGAGGATAATGAAGCATGTATCCTACTCCTCTTTTGCTTTTAATTAGATCCTTCAAACCAAGCTCTGAGAGTGTTTGTTTAATCCTCGTTACATTTACTGTAAGCGTATTATCATCCACGAATGTAACCGAATCCCATACTTCTTCAATCAGCTCTTCTCTTGAAACGAATGAATTCTCGTTTTCCATCAATTTTTTCAACAGTTTAAAAACGTTTTTAGAAAGTTCTACTTTTATCCCATTATAATCCAGGCTCATTGTTTTTTCGTCCAGGCACAATGAACCGACACAGATGTTTCTGTCATCCTTCACCGCATATTCTCCGTACACTCTTCTCATTGTTGCTTTGACTTTTGACTGCAGCATCTCGAATGTGAACGGCTTCGTGATAAAATCATCAGCCCCAAGTTCAATCGCCATAATTTGGTCCATTTCCTGGCTCCGGGCAGAGATCATCAGGATCGGTACAGTGGATTTTTGCCGGAAACTCCTGCACAAAAAATAGCCATCATAATATGGCAGGTTAATATCCAGCAACACAAGATCCGGATTGACTGTTAAAAACTCTTCTTCTATATTGGTAAAATGCTCAGGCAAAATTACATTGTATCCATAGCGCTCCAAATTTTCCTTAATTAGCCCGCAAAGCTGGTGATCATCTTCAATCAGCATCACTTTATACATTTTCAGAACTCCTCTTTATCTAAAACTCTCTTACCCTAGTATAAATTTTTCTCAACATAATATCAGCAGAATTTTCCATAAAAAAGAAGCAAGCCATTGCTCACATCTATTTACGTCGATTATTCGCAAGTGTATCGTTATTTTTCTAATTCCCAGAACAGCTATGTGAGCGCCGAAACCCTTTAGGTAGTATCCCCATCTTTATTCGGTACTTACAGATAAGTCCTGCTCATATTCTTATAAAAAACCATTAAAAAGGAGGCGAAGAAAAAAGATGAGCAAAGTTCAGGTTAAATTACGCCCCATAGTTGGCAGGTTAAATTTACCCACTGTCATAAAAACAGCAATTCTTCCAGGGGATTCATCCGATAGCTTATTTATTGCGACCCAGCCAGGAGAAATATTTTATATAAGCAACGGAGTTATAAAGACATTATTAAATATTCGCCAACGTGTGATTGAATTGGGTTCTAATGGTGGATATGATGAACGTGGATTGCTCGGTTTGGCGTTTCATCCCGATTTTCATTATAACGGTCTATTTTACCTTCATTATTCAGCAGCGGGAACACAAGGTCCAGGGGCGCGTTCTGGCTCTTTCCAGCCTGACCCTTGTGACCCGAAAACCTTAAACCTTAAGTGGGAGAATAGAGAGAACCAATATGATCATGTTGATACAGTCGAAGAATGGACTGTACAATCGAATGGCCAGCCTCGCAGACGCCGGACGCTGCTGAACTTAAGGAGACCTTTTTCCAATCATAATGGAGTCAATAGCTTAAACTTTTCACCTGAAACAGGAAAGCTCGTTTTAACAACAGGCGATGGTGGGTCAGGTTATGATCCATTCAATTTAAGCCAGGATGATATGGAGATTGCCGGTAAAATAATTGAAATTGATATAAGCAAGAATGCTTTCGGCTCTGAGCCACCCGCAGTTAGCCGTTTTGATGAGCTTCCTCCTTCTATTCAGGAGGCACTTACTGTCATAGCTAAAGGGGTCCGTAATATTCCCGGTATCGCCTATCAAAGATTTTATAACCAGTACATCAAGTATGTTGGAAATGTTGGTCAGGATTTTGCCGAGTCGATATTTTCATTCATTAATTATCGACCAGTGCCGGTAAGTGAGCTTACTCAAACTGCTTCAGGGAGAATGGAAAAGGAGAAAGAAGGAATTATTAATTTCGGCTGGCGGAGTTGGGAAGGTGCTTTCCCTACTCCAATTATAAGAACCTGTTCGGAAAATTCGACACTGGATCAGAAAACAATAGCCTTTTATAGGGAAGCAGTAAGAACTTCAATCGGTCGTTTGCCGCCTTTAACTAATTATTTTCATCAAGAACCCCGATTGAATAAGTATGGAGGAACTGCACTTACGGGGGTTCAGCCCTATATGGGAAACAAAATCCCTGAGTTATCGGGAAGTCTGGTGTTCACCGACCTCTCCAGGGCTAAAAGTAATGACCATCCTGACCAAGGCTTTTTAGCTTATACCAGGTTCAGGACAGATGGAAAACTGAATGATTTTCATGTGATTGAAACAGATTATGACTTTGGCTCCCAACCTGCTTATTATGTCAGTTTAGGGACAAATCAGAATCATACCAGGATGTTTTTAGGAGTATATGGCTCCATGAAAGTAACGGATTATAACCTGGGAACTGTATTTGAAATTGTTCCCCCCTAAGGTTTCAGAGATAACTAAATCATGAACGACTTTATTCTTTTGAAAAAGAATAGTGATATCTCAACCCAAATCACGCTGTATAGGAAGGCAAATAGGGAAATTCCCCCGGTTATCATGATTGAAAAGGACATAGATACAGCAGGGCCAAGAATAGGAAAGTGTAGAACATAAAGAAGAATCATGATTCCTATGAACAAGGTAACTGCCCCAGCAAAAATAACGCTTAATCTCTTGTGAAAGAATGAAAATCCCGTGCCTACTCCAAGAGCTAACAGGCCTGTCGTAAAAGGAAACACGAATAGTTCGCCCGGTTGTAAAATAAACAGCATTACTATTGTTAAAATATACGACATCGTACCAATGGGCAGAGAAAACATCGCACAAATCAAAATCGGCAGGGTGGCAAATGGACTGATTAAATATCCGATTCCTGGCAAAAAGCCTCCTGCTGCCTGTAATATGGCTGCCATAGACGCGAGGACGGACCCGACCATGAGTTTCTTCATTCTCGTTTGTTTTTGGAATTCTGAATGTGTATGCTGTACATCAGAAGGAATGTCTCTTAAAAAATACATGCTTCACCTCATTCAATGAATTTTCCAGTTACGATACAATATATTAACCAGATTAATGAGGTTGAACATGGAACTTAAATTTGGCAGCAAACCTTAGATGATACACAAACGCTGAAGGCGAACCATTAAACAGAATAATGACGTATGCTGACTGCATACGTCATTATTCTGCTGATTTTTTAGTTTACGGAATTTCAATTTCAAATCCTTCTAACATTTCCGGTAAAGGCTGGTGACGTGTTTTTAGCGTCAATCCTTTCTTTTTACCGGTATCAAATTCTTTTTTAAAACTTTGATCCTTAATTCGTTCAGGAAAAGGCTTTTCATCAAGTATGAGTTTTTCACCCTTTGCATCTTCAATCCAGAGCGTACTCATTGATGCATAATTATCAAGAATCGCCTCACCTTGGACATCATAGTAAACGATTGTACGGTCGTCTGCATACTTGATATCCGTTATAATAATGTCACCAAATTCACCCTGACTCATTCTAAAAGGCAACTCGATTTTATCCATCCCAACCGATTCTTCTTTTAAATCTCCCAATGGAAATTCTATACGATAAGGTATAACTTTAACTCTCCCCACCCTCTCATCAAGAGGCTCATAAAGTCTTTGAATTGTGGCATATTCTTTTCCATCGACTGTCTCACCATGAATCCTTCCATTCAAAAAATTAATGACACTCCCTTTATCATCAATCAGGTAAAATTCCAGACTATGAGGATCAAGCAATCCAGAGTCAGCAATGATTTTCATATCCAGAACTGTGCCAGCAGGTCCAATCTTCAATGAGTTAACATTTAGCTCAGCTCCCACTAGCTTTATGTCCTCATCAAGTCTTATAACCTTCACCTCATTTGATTGTTTGACAGGGAACTGAAACGTCCAATTACCCGGAACTAGTCCTACTGAATCAAAGTGAATCTTCATCTCAAATTGCTCAGGAAGTTCCTTCGTAGGTGTAATATCGATCACGCCCTTATACTTCTGAGGTGTTACAAATTCACCAGAATAACCGGAACTGAAGTTAATTTCCTTTCCATCTGCTTTGATTACCGGGCGCTCAAGTTCGCCAAGTGGCAAAATGGATTCCTGTGTGTATCCTAACGTCAATCGGGTACCATCGTAAAAAACCTCATTGATTGTCAGCGTGACACCATTATCTTTAGCTGTTTGGTCAACAACTTGCGTTAATCCTTTTTGTCCCGCTATCTTCAGACCCTCATCACCTATATCATTGAAAAAAGTTCCTACGATCGGGATGTTCGAAGCAACTTTTGCCATCGCTGGAGAAACCATGGCCGAGCCGATAAACAAGCCGAAGCCGACAACTGCAGCGCTCACCGCATACATAACAATACGCTTTTTTGGCTTCTTTATCTTTGTCTCGCTAACAGTCTCTGCAATAATAGTATCCAGCTTTTCAACTGGCACGGAGATTTGGTCCATTTCATTTTTTAAATCCGGGAATTGGCTACTCATTCACACAATCCTCCTTTAATCTTCCTCTTAATAAGTTCACGCCGCGATGGATTTTCGTTTTAACAGTACCCTCAGGACAGTCGAGGATTTCAGCGATTTCTTTTACTGGTAAGTCCTTATAAAACCGGAGAATCAGCACTTCTTTATACTTTTCCTCAAGCTCCATTACAGCCTCAAGCAAGTCAGAGTGACGTTCACTCTCAATATAGACCGGAGCCTTACTTTCAAGCGCATCCCGCTCCATCGGGATCACCCTTTTCTTTTTCCGTAAAAGATCAACAGCATTGTTAATGAGAATTCTCGTCAGCCACGTAGAGAAATACCGCTCATCTTTCAAATTAGCAATGGACACAAGTGCTTTATAAACCGTCTCCTGAAAAACCTCCAGAGCATCGGCTTCATTTTTCATATAAACATAAGCTATTTTGTAAAGTTTCAATTTCTCATCTTCCATCAATTCCTGGAAAGCCTTTTTGTTCCCTTTGATTGCACGGCGTACCTTTTTGATATCTGCCAAACCAGTGCCCCTCCCTTCTTCCACTGTTAGACAGACGGGTTATGTAAAACGTTTCAATAAATTTTCATAAAAAAAGAGCAAGACTGATTAAATCAGTTTGCTCCGTATATTTAAATTATACCATATCTAACCAATCTTTATTAGTCTATTATTTTTCCTAATTGCTGTTACCCTTAACTTAGACTGCTGGGAGGGTGATATATGATTGATTATAGGATTAAGTCCGTTGGGTGTTACTCAAAAAGGATTGGCGAATTAGTTTCAATGCTGGAACACACCAGAGCCGTTACCCTGAAGGAAATTAAGGGTTTAACTCAAATGGATTTGGATTATCTAACAGATGAGGAGTCAAATTCAATCGGAGCACTGTTGATGCATATAGCCTCAATTGAATTTGTCCATCAGGTAATTACCTTTGAGGAACGTGATATTAACAGCAAAGAGCTATTGAAGTGGCAGGCTGCATTAGAACTTGGGCACCATGCCAGACAAACAATAAAGCTTAACCATCTTGATTTTTACTTAAATGAGCTCGCACTAGTTCGAGAACGAACGTTGTCTCAAATAAAGAATTATAACGATGATTGGTTATTCGAAGAAAGGCAGTGGGATAATGGTGTGCAACATAATTATTACTATCTTTGGTTCCACGTGCTTGAAGACGAAATCAGCCATCGGGGACAAATTCGTTTAATAAAAAGAAGACTCCTGCAAAACAATTAAAAAGGCATTTTATGAATTTATACTCGAAAAAAGGGCTCCCGTGGGGAAGCTCTTTTTCAATAGTCTCTTTAACTGCACTAAATACAGGCTACTAATCTTCCTCTTTTCTTACCCATTCATCATCATCATTCTTCTCATACTCATTTTTAACGGCGCTCCATGCCACCTTAAAAGCAGTTTCCTCCTCATCGTATTGCTCTGAGGCTGAATTGAATGCCTCTTTGAAAATTTCCTGGGCATGATGTGGCAGATTATCCTTTACTGCGTCCGGCAGATCTTTTAAAGAATTATAAGGCACAATGCTAACCTCCTAAAGTAGAATCTATCTTCTACTTTTCCCGCAATGGAGACTGTTGAAACCATTCTGTTTGGACAGGCACACTATAAGGAACTCTCTCAATATACGGGCACTGGTTTCTTTTTCAGATAAAAGGGGAACATCTTAATAATCAGAGATTCATAGAGGAAGTGTACAAGCAATGAATTCGCATTCAACTATTGAAGTCAGAAATAAATTGAGAGAAGCTAAACCGTGGGTGCGCCGGTTTGCTCGTTTTGGCTACATTGCCAAGGGCCTTGTTTACGGTATGGTCGGAGTGCTCGCTGCCTTAGCCGCTTTTGGACCCAGCGGAGACACGACAGGAACCTCGGGGGCACTTCAATCGCTCGCTGCTATTCCATTCGGCGAAGTTGCCTTATGGTTCATCGGAATCGGCTTAATTGGCTACATCTTGTGGGATTTTATTAAAGCCATAAAAGATCCTGCAAATGAAGGAACAGATGCCAAGGGATTGATTAAAAGAACAGGCTATTTCATCAGCGGGCTGATTTATAGTAATTTAGCTTTTGGGGCGATTAAATTAGCCAGTAACACTGGTTCAGCAGGTGGTGAAAATTCGGGGAAGACGATTTCGGCCAAGTTAATGGAGCAGCCATTCGGTGTTTGGCTGGTCGGAATAATAGGCGCTATTATAATTGGTTATGGTGTTTACGAACTTTATAGCGGCGCCAAAGAAAAGTTTATGTCAAAATTCAAAACATATGAGATGAATGATAAAGAACGCAAAATTGCACGCCTTTCCGGTAAAATTGGGCTCATCTCCAGGGGAATCGTTTTAAGTATGGTCGGATTCTTCTTCATTCGCACCGCATACACTCATAACCCGAATGAGTCAAAAGGGCTGGGCGGTGCATTAACAGAACTCGCAAACCAGCCATTTGGGAAATCATTATTAGCGATCGTGGCAGCCGGCCTGATCTTATACGGCATCTACCAAATTATCAAAGGCCGCTACCAACAGATGAATTTTGGGTAAAATAAAAAATAGATAGATATGAAATGATAAGCTAGTACGGTTTCGAATGGCCGTACTAGCTTATCTTATGTAATAAAGCTGAGTGGTAAAACTTCATGATTCATTTCGCGAATATACTGTCCAAGAACAGATAAATCCCAGTACAACTTAAAATGATATAGGTAAAAATCCTGAATGCTCGCTGATTGATCCTTTCATATAATTTTTGACCGAGAAACATACCGAACAGAACGATCGGCACTGCAAACATACTTGCAATCATGATCGTTTTGTTTGATCCCATAATGAGCACCTGGGTGACAAGGCTAACGAAATAGATAAACAGATAAAACGCCAGCGTCGTTCCTCTCAGCTTCGCTTTTTCAGTATCCGTACCCGCAAAATAAAGCAATAATGGCGGTCCTGGCATTCCAATGCTCGTCGTTAAAAGACCAGATAACCCACCAACCAGATAGTCCCTAAATGGTGTTGCATCGACCCTGAATTTTAAAATCAATAACAAGGTTAGCAGCAACAGAAGGATACTAACCCCTAATTTAAACGCCTCTATGTTCATGGAAACAAAGATTAATATGCCAAACGGTACCCCAGCAATGCTTCCCAAAGTGAATCTTTTCAGTAAAATAACGTCAATATCCTTTTTGATTTTCCAAATAAGAGTCACCGAGATGATCAATGACAATATGATATTTATTTGAATCGCTTCATATGGCAGAAATAGCATTAATAGGAACGGAGTCGCCATTATAGAAAAGCCAAAACCCGTACTTGTTTGCAAAACAGAAGCGACCAGGATAATAATGATGAAAATGAATGAAGTTACCAAATCGGACCTCCTGTTATATCTCAAAAGAAAAAAGCCGCCTTTTTGGCAGCTAGATACTTAAACCTTTGATTATCACTTATCTTCCACCATATTTTAACTTAATTTTCTCCTCTTTACCATTCCACTTAACGGTTATTTCAAATGTAGTATCCTGATTATCTAAGGGTCTATAATCAGAACCCTTCGGAATATGGGAAGTACCTTCGCTGGAACTTGATGAAGTGAAGACCTCATTGACATCAATCGGTTCCCCTTCTAATACTTCTCGAACTGAGCTGCCATAATCATATGAGTATTCCACGGTGCGCCCTAAATCCGGTTCATTGCCAATATACTTTAGCTTTAAAGTATGTTTTCGTTCATATTTCATTTCATAATGGTTTTCGAATTTCTCATGATCTCGATATTCGACCTTGCCTTTCTGAATCAATTCTGCGGACCAATGCTCACTTGTACCTGTATACGTCTGATAATAATCCTTTGTAGTTGTGCACCCAGATAATATGGATAAAATGAAGACAAATAGAATAGTTAATCGTTTCATCCAGTTCCTCCTCCTCTGAATATATCTGTAAGGTACCTTCTTTAAAAAAGTTTATTAACAATCGCTAATTAATATCTCTATTTAGATGTTTCGATGGTTTATCGTCCCGGAGTACGTAAAATTTCTTGAATCACAGATTCAGCTTCTTTATTATCTTTAATTACGAATAAATGATCTGCTTCCCTTTCCTCTGGATCGATTACATCCTCTTTTAAAGAATCAGCCATCTGCTTAGCCAATACTTGCTCAAAATTCGTATAGGAACCTCTGAATATATTGGTGCTCCGTTTACTTTCTGTAACGCGAGCTTGGAGAACATGGTATGGGATGTCAAAATGTACAATGATATGTATAAAGTCATCTTTCGGAAAGAACTTTTCAAAAAGGTGCGACCGGTCTATTACGCTTTGATTAGAGTTACAAATGATAAGATGATGATCGGTATAGTCTATTGCGTAATTGACAATCATCCTCGATATAGCATGCTTAAATGTATTTGGTCCGTTCTTGGGTTGCAGTTTTTCATAATAAGTATTGATAAATTTCGCGTGGATGTCCTGGTCAATAACCGTAGAGTTACACAATTCTTTTTCTAAAGCACGCGCAAATGTAGTTTTTCCACTGTGAGTATTGCCAACAGTTATAATCGCAAGCCTTTTCAACCTTTTCCCGCCTTTATACTGTATTTCTTAAACATATTATCTTATAATTTTACAAAAAATTGAAACTTTTCTTTTCGCTAATCGTAACACTTCAAAAGGGGGTAATCTTCATCGGTAAAATCATTAGCTTTTTAGCAACTTTGGCCGTCATCGGGTTAATTAACTTTGGGGTAACTTTAATAACGAATTTTAGTTTTATAGATATTTCTGTTTTTGTGGCATTAGCCTGTGTATTTCTCATTTATTTCTTTAGCTCAACAGGCGGAGTTACAAGCCGCAGCATTGATATGCAAGTTCAGGGTGAAACAGGAATCAAAATGAACCAAACAAAACAAACTTTTTCACCTTCTTATGCTTTTTACGCTTCGATTCTCTATTTGCTTGGATCAGTGATAGCCACATTTTTTATGTACAAAGAATACTTTATGTAGTTGTTAGTAATTGAATTCGAGTATGGAACGACGGTTGTTTCATATTCATTTATTTACATTGGCAGTTTGTAAAAAAGGCCATAAGAAAGACCGTTTTCAGCTGAAAAACGGTCTTGGGCATTAGGCTATTGCAATTTTTATTTTTCCATCACTGCAAAGTAATTCTCCTCATCATCCGCAAAGTTAAATACTTTTCCTGAAGGCATGTTCACAATTTCCCCTACTACAACATTTTTCTTTGATAAATCCCTGCGCAATTCCTCAAGATTGTCAGAATAAAACATTAAAGATGGTGTACCAAGATGGAGTCCAGGCGACATTTTTGCCACGAAATCTTTATTATGCAGCACGATACTTGTTTCTGACTCTTTACTAGGGGAAATTTCAATCCATCTAAACCCTTGCCCATTATCTTCTTCTGCATTAATTATAAAACCCAATTTTTCCGTCCAGAACTTTGCAATAGCATCTTGATCATTTACGTACACCATGATCTGACCAATTTTATTTATCATGTATTTTTTCACTCCTTGTAAAAGTCTATAGATAGATTCTATAATTATGGGCCATAATCCTCCTGCCCTTTTATGCTATTCTTGAATGACAAGAATCGTCTTATCCCACGCCTTCTGGTTGCTGCATTCCTCCAAAACATAATCAGTGCGTGAATCAGTCTTCACTACTGCAATCCCTTTGCAGTTCGCTTCTTCAATACTTCGTGATCCGAACCCGTCTCTGGTAGAATCGTAGGTTGAGTGGATTTCTGTGCCGTCGAATTGCAAGTCGTGGATCATGGGTGCTCCCTCAGTTGTATATTTGACGATCCTGACTTTATCATTCTTACCTTGCTCAAGGTGATCGACAAATGCATAAAATCTCTCTAAATTCGTAATGTCTCCATGCATATTGACTATATCATCCGGTGCCTGAATGTATTCAGGAGGATCAGGAAGATTTGCAGCTTCCTCTTGGATTGTTTGCTCCTCGCTCTGACATCCTGCCAGCACCAAAGTTAACAGCATTATGAATATGATTTTTTTCTTCATTGACCTATCACCACTTTCCTGGTGTTCATTTAAATAATAATGGGTAATCTGTATGTATCTTTAATTTTAATAAAGGTGTGTTGTTCTATGAAGAATATATTTTTCTCAGAGGTAGCCGTTCCAATTGAACCTCCGTTTGGCTTCATTCCAGGAAAGCAATCGGAACGAGATTTTACTTTTGAAAAAGAGGATTGTTTTAAGGATTACATATTGGAAAAGAATGGTCAATCTTATGATGTTAGTCTTGATGATAAGGGGCAATGGCACTTCTTTACCTCCATCGAATGTAGATCGCTAGATGAATTGAAACTTTCGAGGCAGATTTTTCGACCTCCTTATTTAAAAGATGAGAAGTTAAAGCTGATTGATTTAATGATGATGCTGGATATTAAGCCATTATATGAAGGTCATGATAAAGCATACGGGCATGTTCTTTCACTCGTCCATCAGCTGGATTCTGTTTCCGCTTTCAATCAGGCGAGGATTGCCAATTATGATGGCAGCGATGATCCAACCATTATCAAGAAGATCCATTTTATCGAAAATGAGTACAAGGGTGAGAAAACTCGCTTTATCTCAGGCTTCGAGACCCGATCCTTTGCAACTGTGACAGAAAACGAATTTTATGCAAAAGAAATTCACTTGCCTGGCAATGCGCGTAATTATTTGAAACTCTTTATCTATTTCTCAAGATACGGCATCCTTCCATCCCAGCAGATGATGCCAAGGTTCCTCGGAAACCTGTGGGCCTCAACACAAAGCTTGAATACCTCTGCCAACCCAGCGTTTTTTAAGGATGAAGGGATTGAATGATTTACAACTTAGTCTCTGACTGTATAAGATTTGACCCAAATATGTGATTCTCCTCTTTCATGGGCACATGTTGGCTTTACTCGGAGTCCTGAATTCGTTATCCTTCTCCTTTACGGTGGGCCCACTAATGGTTTTGGATCAGTGGGCTAAATTCTCACACAATGGTGCGGTACTTGTCCCTTCCCCCTCAAAAGGATTCACGGTTGTTTAACACCCGATATTCTCAACCTCTTAACATTATTACAAGCTGTTTTTAATACAATTCTTGTAGAGGTGATAAAAATGCCAAGGGTTAAATATGTCGACAGTGACGTTGCATTGATTGCCAGGATGATGAGGGCGGAAGCTGAAGGTGAAGGACCGCTGGGGATGCTAATGGTTGGTAATGTAGTTGTTAATCGACTGAAAGCGAATTGTCTGGATTTTAAAGATTTAAGGTCTGTACGAGATGTGATTTTTCAAATTCAAGGAGGAAACTATTCATTCGAGGCCGTTCAAAAGGGGAATGTTTTTTATAACAGAGCAAGAAGTGTAGAAAAGAGATTGGCTAAACAAACCTTGGATTATTGGAGACAACAACCTTCCAAGTATGCTCTTTGGTATTTTAATCCGTATGCTCCATGCCCTCCAACCTGGTACAATCAGCCATTCGCAGGACAATACAAGCAACATTGTTACTATGAACCAATCGCTAATACATGTGAAGGTGCTTATAGATGGTAGGATTAACCTACAGCCTGGAGAATTAGCGGTTATAAATAAGCCGGGGCAAGATATTCTCACCCCGGCTTCAAAGTCAACGATCATTTTGTATTGGTAAACCCGCCATCAATACGGACGACTTCCCCATTAATATACTCCGCTTTGGATGTTAGCAGGAATGTCACCAGTTCGGCAACTTCTTCCGGCTTGCCCAAACGTCTCTGAGGAATGCCTTTCGTTGCGTTTTCCTTCATCGCTGGATTCGCCTCGTAAAAAGCCTTTACCATTGGTGTCTCGGTTGGACCCGGAGCAATGGCGTTCACACGAAGTCCGTCTTTACCATACTCTGCGACCATGCTTTTTGTTAAGCCAATTATTCCATGCTTTGTAGCAGAATAGGTCACAACGGAATCCTGTCCAATTACGCCTGCACTTGAAGCGGTGTTCACAATCGAACCTCCGCCATTCTTCAGCATAACCTCAGCGACATAACGGACTCCATAAAGTGCACCCAATAGGTTGATCCCGACAATCTGTTCAATTTCTTCAATGGATGAATCCAGGAAATACGAACCGCTTCCCGATATCCCTGCATTATTAAAGAAGTAATCAATTTTGCCGAATTGTTCAACCGTTTGATCGACATAATTTTTAACATCTTCTTGCTTTGAGACATCAGCTTTGATGAAAACAGCCTCGACACCGAGCCTTTTTACCATTTCGACTGTTTCATTTCCGCCTTTCTCACTGATATCAACCACTACGATATTCACTTTTTCTTCCGCTAGTCGAAGTGCGGTCGATTGACCTAATCCACTTCCACCACCTGTGATAATTGCTACTTTATTGCCATTTGCCATCACAAAATCAACTCTCCTTAACATATTTTCCAACTTGGGTTATTTTCTCCTGAAGGACTAAATTTATTTCCCCTTCTTCTCCAGAGCCTTGACCAGCTCTTCTCCCATTAACTCAGAGGAAAATGGATCACGGCTTGTCACGAGCTGCTCGTCCGCCCAGACAGCATGTCCTGTTTTTTCGAGGTCTCCTTGATCATATTGGCTGATTTTCCGCATTTCCTGTTCGAGACTAAACGGCAGGATATCCAACAGACCTTCAGGCTCCATCTCATCTGGATAACCGGTCACTTTTTTACCAGCGATAAAGCTGTCACCATTTGGACGCTTTGCATATACAAGCGGTGCAGGGCCGTGGCATTCAGCAGCGACAATGCCGCCTCCGTCGTGAATACTGTTCATGATCTTATGCAAATCCTCATCTTTAGCCAGATCATACATCGCACCATGACCGCCTACCACTAGCACGACATCGTAATCGTCCGCATTCACATCTGAAAGCTTCATCGTATCGTCCGCTTTTCCAGACTCATAAAGCTTCTTATATTTACCTTTCGGATCATATTCTTCACTGATACTCATTTTATCGATAACCGGCTTGCCTCCTAGCGGTGATGCCAGGTCGACTTGATGACCCGCCTCTTCAAGAAGCTGCATCGGGGCGAATAATTCCTCTCCCCACCAGCCAGTTTCATAATTTTTTTCCTCGTCCTTATGTCCACTTGATAAAACCGCTAATACTTTTGCCATTGAAAATACCTCCTTTTGCTGATAACAGAATATATTTTCCCTATTCCACCTGATTTACTCATGAAATCTAATTCCTCCTTTTGCCATAAAAAAGTCAAAGTGAAAAATCTTTTTATAGATTCGTTGAATCAGAGTTCTATTTTCTCGATGGAACATGATTTATAGCAACTTTTTAATAAGACTAGGATGGCTAATGACATACAAACCGCCTGGTAATGAAGCCAGGCGGTTTTGTATGTCTATTCACTCTGCACATAAAATAAAGCTATTCAAAGATTGCTCATTGTCCATCTTTGCATTTATTAATTCATAATAGCTGTTAACCAAAGTTTGAATCATATCCGGTGCGTTCGCAAATTCATGACGGATGCTATTGGCATAACTCTTTTCCCAATTGCCATCCTGTAAATACGTGGCATCCACGATACCGACTTTAATGATTTTAAACTCAGCCCTTTCTAGCAGCTCTTGGATTAGTGCTTTGTGAAACAGGTTTTGTATATTCCCGTCATTATTTACGAAGGTCGAGTGCAAAGCCAGAATGGAGGCAGCCAAAAAATGTGAGCGCTGCGTTAAATAAGAATAGTCGAGATCCCATTCCGCTATACAAACACGTTTCGCCATTTTTCGCAATTTTTGAAAATAACGAAGCAGTCTTTCAGTGCTCTTAAAATACCAGGAACTATGAGATAAAATGGCAATATCAAATATCTCGCTACATTCATAAACATCAAAATCCATTTCAAAATGGAATTCAATTCGGTCTCCTAATACAGACTTCTTGATTCGGTCGGTTGCCTGTCCTAAAGTGAACGGAGCTCCATAATCTCGACTGGCAATATCGATCGCCGTGACCTTGCCCTCATTTCCTACTGTGTCTGCTAATGCCACCGTTGTATCTCCCTGTCCACAGCCAATTTCCAAAATTCTCATTCCTTTTTCTATTCCAAACGCTTCGACGAGATCCAGTCGATGCTGCAGTTGGACCTGCTGGATTTCATCGTCTTCAAACAATTGGTATGTATTCAGGAACTTTTCAGTTTTACTATTTAACGCAAATTCTGTCATAAATCTGCCTCCAAGCGCCTGATTTTATGCCGTAAATAAACTCCCCACCACAGGAAATTCTCCTGCAGCTGGGGAGTTTGCATAAAGTATTTACTCCGCTACTACCTTCGCTTCTACAAACTGATCAAAAAACTCAAGAATCGTGCGGTTCACAAGAATCTCGTTTTCCTTTTTCGAGAATCCATGTCCCTCGTCTTCAAGTACAAGGTATTTCACGTCACGGCCTTTTTCCTGAAGAGCTTTAACAATCTGGTCGGATTCCTGCTTAACGACGCGTGGGTCGTTTGCACCCTGGATGATCAGCATTGGTTTTGTCATCGTCTCCAGATAAGTAATCGGTGAATACTCTGTCAGCTTATCGAAGTCTTTGACCGGATCGCCGACCCACTGATTCATTATTGGTTTCCAATGTTCAGGGACAGAATTAATGAATGAGAATAAATCGGATGGGCCGAAAATATCGACGACTGCCTTGAAGTATTCCGGATGGCGCCCGTGCAATAGCAGTGCCATATATCCGCCAAAGCTTCCACCCATCAATAATGTCTTATCCCTGTCAGCTAATCCATTTTCGTAAAGGTATTCGAGGCCAGCAATGTTATCAAGGCGTGGTCCTTCGCCCCAGTTACCCTCGACCATCTTGGTGAACGCCAGGCCGTAACCCGTTGATCCGCGGAAATTCGGTGCGAAAATGCTATAGCCTCTGTTCACAAGGAACTGGAACATCGCCCGGAAGAATTTCCGTTCTGCTGCCTGCGGGCCACCATGAGGCCAAAGGATGACATGGCCATTGCTCACTTCTTCCTTCGCCTTGAAAAATAACGCTTCCATACTCATGCCATCATATGATGAGTATGTCAGAACTTCAGGATCTACAAGCTCCTCTTCCTTGACTCCTGGAACAGCCAGGTTCGTCAGCTCCTTCCACTCATCACTGCCCGCTTCTTTCATGTAAATGTTATTAGGTTTTGTTGCTGATCCGGCCAGAATATATACATTGCCACTCTTAGCGACTGTGCCACCCTGGATAATCGAAGCAGGCAATTGACTGTTTGTATATGTGCCTTCGGCTAAATCGTATTGATATAAATAATCATTGACCCCTTTAGATGTAACAAAATAAAGGCTATTTGTACTCTTATCATATCGGATAGGCCCGAACTCTTCTTTTTCAATCGAAAGAACTTTGGTAAACTCGTGTGTGTTAAGATTGAATTTTGCAAGATAATCAAAATCCTCACCATATGTAGTGACAAAGTAGTACTCGTCACCTACAAACACTCCCTCACCGACTGTGAATTGCTCATCTGTTTCAGGAGTCAGTGAGTACGACTTTCCATCTTGAAAAATAAATCCAGGAGCGTATGTATTGGCATATTGTTTTAGGTAGACAAAATTATTCTCTTCTTCATCAACAGCCACTAAAAAGCAAGCAGCGCCCTCTCCCTCAATGACAATGCTCTCATCACCTGATACGATATCATACCGGTAAATATTCAGATAGGTTTCGTTACCCTTTGTAGAAGTGTAGTAAAGGCGTTGATCGTCCTTTGATAAGAACGGATATATGTGGCGATGCCCTTCAGCCGTGCGAAGCGGCACCATCTCTCCACCTGCAGGAGGGAGTGCGTATAACTGGCCATTTTCATCACCATCATTATCAAAACCAACCACCATAAAGCTTCCATCATGCGAATAGCTCAATGCCTGGCATGTCTGGTCAATAAATGTCAACGGATATGGATATTGGTTCGGCAAATCCATCGCCCACAAATTATATTTCCCTGTTAAATTCGTGCTGAAGACCAATTGCCTCTCATCTGGACTTACTGTAAAACTTTGAATATTAAAGGTCCGATAAAAATTCTCTACATCCGGCTTTTTAAATTGAATCAATTTCCCCAACCCCTGTTCTTTTTGAAATTTCTATCTATACTGAAAACTTAAACAGAACTAGGGCTAAATGTCCAGTCAAAACCATAACAGACTTACGACAAAAGCTGTCCGAACTTGGGCCTGCTTCAGACAGCTTTGAAGGGAATCAGTGAAAAGTTGTCCGAACCTGGTGCTGCTTAAGACAAGTTTGCAGGAAATCCAGATAATTTATTTTTTACGTTAACAGAAATGCCATCTGCCACAATAACCAATAATGCGACAAAGCCTGAAAATAAAGTCAAATCCTGCGCTTTCCCGAGAAATAATTTACGGCTTTTAGAAGGATTTCCCCTCGTAAAATAGAATATTAAAAACACAGAAGAATGTCTGGAGGTCACTAATTTGTTACTTTTCTTTTGATTCTTATCAACTGCCTAAAAAATAATTGGGAGTTGATAAAAATGTTATATAAAAATTCACTTGAGGGAATTACACCTGAAATGCTGGAAGGCTTTTTTGACGGTTGGCCAACACCGCCAAGTCCAGAGACTCATTTAAAGTTATTAAAGAACAGCAGCAAAGTCGTCTTAGCGTTCGACAAAGATACCAATCAAGTTGTTGGGTTCATCACAGCAGTTAGTGATGGAGTTCTATCCGCTTATATCCCCTTCCTTGAAGTGCTGCCTGAGTACAAAAATAGAGGTATCGGCAAGGATCTGGTCCTTCGAATGATGACCGAACTTGCTGAAATATATATGATTGACTTGTGTTGTGACGATGACCTGGTCCCCTATTACGAAAAACTCGGCTTGATAAAAGCTAACGGAATGCTTATAAGGAATTATGAGAAGCAGTCAGGGAGTACGACGGGATCTTAGTTTTAGATATGAAAATTACCGCCAAGTATTTCACAACCAGATAGTAATTACTATAAAAAGAATTCAGTCCATATTTTAGGACTGAATTCTTTTTACGAGACTATTTATTTTTTCCTGCAAAATTATTACATTGATGAATGAGAAATTTAGAGAACCCTAAAGTGCTATTCAATCTATTCATTTCTGAGTCAAAAATTTTTTCTTTTTCACCACTACGTATATTCATGGCTTCTCTAATAATATTGTGCCATTCCACTGGAAGCTGTTTTATTCCATATTCCCCAGCGTCCAGCTTGGAAATTATATCGTTTTCCTTAATCGTATAAAATTGACGCAGCAACCCGAGAACGGTCCATTCTATTTCTAAATCAATTTCGCTGGATGGCAGCTTAACCAACTGATCAATTGATGCTTCTGCCATTTGAGTCCTGTTGGACCAGTAAAAATTCATGTTTTCAACTACATACGAAGTTAGCTCCTGTGGCTGAGTATCAATATTAAAGTCTGCTATCTCCGGTCCAAATACCTTCTTTCCTTTACTTTTTAAAACCCACCAGGTTATAGGATTAAAATTAAAGTAGTCGCCGAATGCCAGTTTACCATTGTTATAATACGGATATTCTTTGTGATCATCGCTGCTTTTGTGTAACTTCCCTATATCCTCGCGAAGAGCATATACTCCGTCCATTTCTGGCTTCTTATATTTGTTCTCAATTGTTTTATGAATATATGATAAAGCTTCCGAATCTCCCTCTGTTAACTGGCGATTTATCAACGTAATAAAGTCAATGTCACTAGAATCATCAATGTAGGCATCCAATGCGAGGGATCCATGTATATATACCCCTTCGATGGTGCCAGGCAGATGGTCATTTAATAGGTTAATATAATCCTTTATAACTTTTTCGACAATATCAGGTAATACCATTACTATATCCCCTTTTTTAAAAAACTTGCTATAGCAAGGTCTGTTTTGAAAATTTATTGAGTTTATATGTAAGTAATTCAACAAAAAGATGCCTCGATCCTTCGAGGATTAAGGCACACATATTTGTTCATCATATAATTAAGTTCTGTCTCTAGTTTTGATTTATATCCTTTTCTTCAATCTTTACCTTTAACACCAACACCGTATCATCTTGTTCAATTATTTCTTTTACATTTTCCTCATCCTGTAAATCAACATTATTAAGTGAATCATTTTCCGTCTCCCTGTATACCGCCAGGATTTTTGTTTCACCCAATTTTAACTTTACTTTTCCCTTGATAGCATAGTCCCAAGTACTAAGACGATTAGCGTTAGATTTTTTTTCAATGACCTGGGGTTGAGTCCTTACATCAGGACCATAAAGAAATACCAATGGGGCTTCAGTGTTTGGATTGATCATTCCAAAACCCATCGACCCTTCGTCAACTTTATTTGGACTGTTACCATAGGATAATTGCGTTAGCGCTTTGGTATCCTTTGTTCCTTTATTGTATCGCTCTACCCAAAGATTCACCCAGCTTTTATCAGCATTAGGCAAGGTGAAGTCAAAATCAAATAAAATACCTAAGTTTAAATCTTCAAAGGTATTCACGTGCTCAGAATCGGAGTTCACTGAGATAGTACCGGTATTGTCATTTGAATTTGAGCAACCTGAACTCAATACTAAAACGAAAATGAAGATAAAACTGTAAATTGAATAATATTTTTTCAAAGATCAGCACCCTCCAGTCATTTACGAATATTATTAACCTGCTTCATCCTTGCCTACTGTTAATAACAGATTCGTTGATTCTCCTTATATTAATATTTTCAATATTAGTAGAGAATTCCACTACATCGTTATTCCAGTCTTGTGTTTGATGGTAAAGCTGGGAACGTTCACATATTCCATGTACTTTACCTTTCCATTAAATTCCAAATAGGCTTGATACCGAGTCCTAATGGCTGGATGTGCGATAAAGTCAAGAACGCGGTCCTTCGGTACCCAGCGGCTATCCGTTGTTTCCTCGGAAACAGATAACTCGCCACCAACAGGTTTACATACGAAATCAAATATCACTTGGGTGGGCACATCCGTCACGCCATCATACCATTTGAAAGTTCCTGTATTTGAATACACTCCTACTAAATAGCTCACCTCGACATTAATTCCGCTTTCTTCTTTGATTTCACGAACCAAAGCGTCCATCAGATTTTCTCCAGCTTCAACTTGTCCTCCTGGGTAAACCCACCCACCATCCCGTGTTTTTACTATAAGGATGTTTCCTGCTGAATCTTCAACAAACCCGCCTGCGGAAACGATATGCGTAGGGAATGACATGATTTGACCTCCTTCCTCTGTTCTAATTATCAATTTTATAAAATCATTGATTGCTTAATAGTTATATATTCTTCAATAAAGCCCCATTCTTCCGTGCCAGCTTTTCCATTACTGATACTAAAAGGACTGACACAGTGAAGTAACAGACGCCTATAAAAATTTCTTTACCTAACAGCTGATACACATCATAATTCTCCAGGCTATAGATCGAGCGGAGTGCTTCTATGCTATGGGTAAGCGGGAGCATTCGGGCTAGCAATTCTAATGGCTCGGGCAATAACGTTACTGAAAAGTTGACTCCGCAGAAGACTTGGAAAAACGCCAATGATATATTCAGGAATAAGTTAACATTAGAAAACAAAAGGCTCACTGAGGCAAAAAGCAATGAGAAACTTATAACGGAAAACATGGTAATAAGTATAAGCAATAGCAGTGTATCCAAATTACCGGCTGGCATTGTGATACCAAATAACACCCACCCTATAATCAAGCCTACGATGAATACAAATAACCCATCCAACAGAGGAACAATCCCCTTCAGTAATATGATTAGCAGTGTCGGAGTGGGTGAAGCGATATTCAATTCCAATGTTCCATATCTTCGTTCCATTCTGAACATATTCATATAGTTGATCATGATAGTTTGGCAGGTGTAATAGGCGATGTTGCCGATTACAACATATTTTAAATAATCCGATCCAACCAGTGAGCTGGCTAATGTTGCAAAAAAGATATAATGCATGAACGGGTCTACAATACGAAATAAGATAAATAACCTAATTGTTTGAAAGGAATAGATCGCTTTATATGATAGGTTAGTAAAACCATATTTATTGATTAAAAACATCAGATCGCCCCCAGACTGCCGGTCTTACGCAACACTACCTCAATTTTTTTCACAATAAAATAAGCCAAGAATAAATAAATCAGCCTCACTACAATTGAAATCGCCATAGATGAAAACATAGTTTGGGATAATACTAACGTATCCTGTACTGACTTGATTCCCCAGGTCATTGGTATCAGATAAGCAATGAATTTTAGCACAACTGGAAACTGTTCAACAGGGATGAACACTCCGCAAAGCAAGATCATCGGTGTAAGGATCAGGTTTTGGAAATCGAAAACATTTTGAGAAGCAACAAATACTATGGCTAAAATAAGGCCTACAACACTTAAAGAAAACATCAGAACGAGTATGGAAAGTAAGAAGTAACCGTAGTTGGCGATCCCGATGTTGAATTGAAAAATAAATCGAGCGTAAATAAAACTTAAAGCCATGGAGATCAAGGCAATAACAGAATTACTTAATGCTTTTGTCAAAATGACCACAAACAAGGAAGCTGGCGCAGCAATTAGCAGCTTAAGTGTGTCATTCCACTTCTGTGAAATCAACGCGGATCCTGATGAATACAATACATAGCTCCACATGCTGATCAATGCAGATGCCAACACAAATTTATCTGAATTAATATCTCCCCTTATTTGCTTTAAAAAGTAAACAATCGACAAAAACATAAGGGGCTGGAAAAATAGCAGAAATTGATACATCTTATTATTAAAGTTAGTAAAATATTTAATTTCTCTTATTAGCAGATACATATTCTCACCCTACACCCTTCATATGATAGATATAGGCATCCTCAAGCGATATGTCTCTCTTACTCAATTTTAATATATCTCCAAATTGGTTTAAGTAGGCAGATACCCTTTCAAGATCATTTTCGTTCACTTCAAAATTCAAGCTATAATAAGGCTCTTTAATGACTTCGATTTCCAGCTTATTGAGATAGTGGTCTGCTTTTAGCTTATCGATATCATAAATACTCATCGTAGCTTCGTAAAGATTAAGGTGGTTACAGCTCTGCTTTATGAAATCCGGTTCGCCAATGAGGCTTATTTTCCCGCCTTTAATAAAAGCAATACGATCACAAAGTTCATCGGCTTCCTGCATATAATGAGTCGTTAAAATGATGGTAATCCCTTTGCTTGATAAATCTCTTACAATATCCCTCAATAATTTTGCCCCGATTGGGTCCAGGCCAATTGTCGGTTCATCAAGAAACAGAATCTCAGGATTATTGATTAAACATCTGGCAATATGTAATCGTTGAGTCATACCCTTGGAATAGGTATGGATTTTTTGATCCTCAGCGTCCTCTAATTTAACAAGATTTAATAAATCCTTAATCAACCCAGCTTGTTCTTTATTTTTAATCTTATAAAGCGTACAAAAATAATGCATATACTCTTTTGCGGTAAGTCTTCCATAAACGCCTCTTTCGCCTCCGTAAACAAAGTTGATCCTATTGCGAATCATATGACTCTCTGATGCAACATCATAGCCGAGAATCTTGGCTTCACCAGCAGTAGGCAGCAATAAAGTAGTTAATATTTTGATAGTAGTCGTTTTACCAGCCCCATTCGGTCCAAGCAACCCAAATACTTCCCCTTTTTTCACATCAAAAGAAACATCATCCAATGCATTTTTCAAGCCTGTTTTTAATTTATAAGAACGCGAAATCCCTTTAACCTCAATAACCTTTTCCATCTTATCCCCCTAAACTATTTTTACACTGATAAATATTACCATAATTTCTCAAAAAATCTATATATTGTTTAAATATTCTTGCAAAACAGTAGTGATAGAGAAGCTTAGGGAGAAGCCATTAATACCTGTCAAAATGAAAAAGCGCAGCCCAATGGATGCGCATTAAAACTTTATCAAAAGTAGTTTACTCTTTAAGATTTTCCTTTTTATCCAACTGTTTCACTTTATGTAGGATCTGAAATAATATTGTCGTAGTAAAAGAAAACTGAATAATAAACAAAATTAAATAAAGGAATTCAATATTATCTCCGCCAATAATAGACCCTAATCCATATACTAAAACAAAACTTCCGATGAAGGTCATGATGAACACAAATAACCAATTATCCATAACTTGTTCTCCTTTTACTGGAACTGTCTAACTCTGCTATTAGGTAAGCAATAGAATTTATTTATTCCACTAATCTGCCATTAAGAGCATTAAAATTTCCCTTTAGATAAATACCTTATCTATTTCGGCTCTGTCGTAATCTAATATCCACCTGTTATATCTTTGGTAAATATCCTTTATTGCTTCCGGAGATGCAGCCAGTACATCACACCCCCTGTCATCGTAAACGTGGAATATGGTTTGCCTTTGCACATTCAAAAAATAGATCCTATGAGAAACACTTGGCTGGATTCCTAAATCCTGATTGCAAATTGCTTTTAACAAAGGAATGTATCGGAGGTCAGAAACTTTGCATCTTAGAGCAAATCTGTGAGTTTTATATTTTCCTTCTTCGTCATCTTCTGGGAAAACATAAGGCAATCCCTTATGCTGCAATTTATATAGGGCTGTTTTTTCGTACAAATATGGAGAAATAATCCTTCCTCTGTGCTTATAGGTCTTTCCATCTTCATAATCATCGGCGTCCACTACGATAATAATTTCCTCGTTATTAGAATGCAGGGAATGAAATAAAGATATAGCCCTTTTGTAAACTTCTTGTACATAAGGACTGTTTTCGTCATTGTAATCTCGATCGAACTCTACCCCTAATTCAAACCGTATGCCTATTTTCCAGTTATAAAATAAAGGTGGCCTTAGAGGCAAATCTGGAAAATTCTTGGCCATAAAGATATTTAATGACAAATCAGCACCTCCTTTTTTAAAATACCCTTTCTACATTAAGCTTTCCTTCCACTTTGTTCAACTAGGTAAAAGCTGCTTTACGTTTGCCGTTCCATTTATCCATCTTTTAGAATATTCATCGAGCTCTGTTTCAGAAAATCATATTGTTCCTGATTTGTATCCAAGAATGCTTCGTCTCTATTCGATGGAATATCCATATACTCAATATCTTCATTGAACTGTGAATCCGTAAAATCATAACATTCACCATTGATTTCGTTGTAATAATGCCATCCTTCAGATAATAAAGTCTTTCTTATTTGTCCCCCAAGGATATCATTCACTACTAATGCAGTTACACCGCACTGGCCCTTGGCAGGATTGTCTTTAGTCCATTTTGAACTTGAATATTTTGACCAAGAGTTTAATAATGCTTCTTGTAAAGCTGCAATAGATATTATTTCCCGCATTTTGATAATATCCCCTTTATTAACTTCAGAAATAATTACTCATTGGTCAATCGTTTTGTTTCATCTACCAATGAAATCTTCCCCAAAAATCCAATAACATTTAGGTCTAAAATATATGATGGATTATCAAAGTTTCGATAATTCACTTCTCTCTTCATTACAAATGTGCCTGGTGAATATCCTCCGCTCGAAACTTGCATTGTAATCACCTTGTTTTCCCCATCCTCTATAACTTTTACCTTAAATGCATCGCAATTATAATCTAAACAATTAACATCATAAGTTTGTTCCATCCATATTACAAAATCTGTTTCGTTTGGTTTTGTTAAAGCGAAAGTGGTGCTAACAATCAAAATTACGCCTATTAAAGACAAGACAATCCATTTTCTCTTTTTCATAAGAAGCTCCCCCTTAAAGCATTGGCCGGACTTAATGGCCGCGTGACATTTGGTTAAATAAGGAATCTATACAAAGGGCGGAAACCCGCTGGATCACTAATGTCATTACTATCCACTTACTTTGTCCCCCTTTAGTCGCATATTCAGCTATCCAGCAACATTGAGTATATGTATTCAGAAAAAAAGGCGATTAATCCTACCTCGATCATCGCCCGTTCGGGTTAATTGTAAATTACTTTTCATTATCTAAATCACTTTTATTGGCTTTGACTCCATAATGTTTTTCGATAAATTGGCCAACAACAGATTGGTTAATCCCTTCCCTGACTGCTTTTAAAATGACTAAATACATAATAATTACACTTGCAATCAAAAAAACTATATTAAAAAGCAGGACAAAACCTGGCGCACCAATATTTGATAGCATATTTACACCCCACTACTAATGTTAGCCTAGTATTATTGAAATATGAAAATGTGCTGCAACAGTACTCATTCAAATTCATAAGTTTTATACTCGCCAGTATCGGATGAGAATTTTAATATATTCCTGTCACTTGGTATCCCTTCAAAATAAGCCCCAATACAGCCTGTTGTACATCTGTGGCCAGCAATAAGAATATTTAACTCTCTTATTCTATGCTGATTCTCAAGTTCTTTCATAAAACTAAACACCCTTTTTATAAACACATCAGGGTCTTCAATCCCTTTATAAACCGATGAATCAGGTAATGGACCAGCCATCTTCACCTCGTTAACATTTAACCTGTCGGCTTCTCCTAAATCAAAAACATCCAGTCTATCATCTTTAAAGGCATTATGGCCGGTAACTATTTCTGCTGTTTGCATTGCTCGATCCTGAGGTGAAGAAAAGACAAAATCGAATTTTATCTTTTGCAGCCTATCTCTCAATGCTTTGGCTTGTTCTATTCCATACTCGTTCAAAGGCAAACCCTTTCTCCCTTGCATTTTTCGTTCTTTATTCAAGTCTGTTTGTCCATGTCTGATTACAAAAATCAAGTGTGCTCCCCCCTTTTTTAGTTCATCAATAAAGAATACAGGAAACTGCCGTCATTAAATCACCATATCTATGACTTTCCTGATATGGTCTTCGTGATCTTCAATCTCCACTTGATTGCTCAGGTATTTATTCAGTCTAAGAATTTCCGGGACGATATTGACAACTATATTCATAATTTGTTTAGGATTCCGGCCGCATTCCCAACTTTCTAAAAGCGATAATTGCCCTTGATCCAATTTGCTTCTTTCACCCTCAATCTTTGACCAAACACCATAAGGGCTATCCAGATGTTCTTCCATTTCCATATACCATCCAGAAACGATTAACCAGCGGACTCGATCTAGATTTGATAGAGCATAGTAGATTTCTCCCCTCATAACGGCACGATAAGTTTCGTGTATGAAAGCCAGAAGTTTCCCGCGCCAAAACTCAACTTCCCCTGCTGAAGGTTTATAAACTTTATGTGATGAGCTACGAATGACATGACTAATAATATTTTTCGGGTCGTAAAGTACCTTATAACCTTTTAGCCAAATAGATGGTGCAACTTCCTCAGGTGAATGATACCAGCTGTCTATTTTCACAAAGCAATCATAATGGGTAACTACAACAGGTGATGAAGGGTTAAAATCCTCGTAAAATAAAACACTTCCCCATTTAGCTGCCCTGTTACGCTTCTCTTTAATAAAATCTGCTTTCAGTTCTGGATTAACAATAATATGTAAATCTATATCAGAGTAATTGTCGAAATTTCCTCTAGCTAATGACCCCGCCTGATAAATTGCCAAAACATTTGGATCAGATGTTAAATCAGTCAGTGCACTATCCAAAAGAATGTCACGATGTTTAGGCAAAGCTAAATCTCTTTCTAAATGTTTACTTACAAATCCCACACATAATTCCCATCTCCTTAACGTTAGCGAACCTATCACTTGAACTATTCTACATTTGGAAAAGAAATTCCTTTTTTATTAAGCTCGCCCTTTTTCCAACAAAAATGAAATCAACGAAAAAAGCGTTAATCCTTGGATCAACGCATGATAAGACCTACAACTTACGGCCAATATATAGTAAATGTTGACTTGTACCTAGAAGATATTCATCGGTGCTTAGACGATAACCAATTTCTATCCATTTTCTGTACTCACCATCTTCTAGAAAGGTTATTTCTTTCTCCTTATAACCTAATACATTTTCTATACCAGCGAATTTTAATTCCTTTAATCCAGTGCTATCCATAAATTTTCTTGCTTCATTTGGTTTTGTAAAATACGCGGTCGTAAAACCGTTTCCGCCTTTATTTTCTCCAATTTGAAAATAACCAAGTATTTCTTGAACAGATTCAATTGGATATAAGTTCATTAGATGGTCTTGTAAGGGAGCATAACTGGAGATAAAAGTAACAATCATAATTCCGTTTGGCTTTAATAAGTTTATCGCCCCTTCGACCGCTTTTCTCCTCTCTGATTCTTTTATCAAATGGTATAACGGTCCCATTAGAAGGACGACATCGTATTGATGATCCATTCCCTCCAACTCCAAAGCATTGCCGTGTATGTATCCCCCTAAAGTTATCCCTTTTTCAAAGGATTTCTGTTTTGCTACTTCAATATTTTTTTTCGACAGGTCTAAAAGAGTTACTTTATGTCCTCTTTCTGCTAAATGAATAGCATACCTGCCCGGACCACCGCCAATATCGAAGATTTCAAGATTGTCCCCTATGATGAATTCATCAAGATATCGTTTTGTAATATCAAACTCAATTTTATGGCGATTCAGCCTTTCCCATTCGTCGTATTCATGATCATACCAATACTCGACCTCATTCATCTTGCAGCCTCCTAAAAGGAAATTTTAAACAAATTATAATCCTTTAAAATTAGGAGTTCTCGCAAACTTTTGTATTTTTTCTTACACTTATACTTGCCTCATAACTTAGTCAAATAAAAAATGCATCACCGTATGTAAGGTGATGCACCGTTTTGATCAGTGTTTAATCGTTTCATTCAAACGGACTTTCGAAAGTACTCCTGCTATAAATGGAAGTAACGCAACTAAACCGATTGCCCAGTTGACACCTAACAGGTCGGCAATAATTCCTGCCATTAATGCACCGAATGCATAACCGCTATCTCTCCAGAATCGGTATACTCCCATTGAGGAAGCTCTCCAGTCTGGTTCGGCAACATCACTGATTGCTGCTTGTAGAGTTGGATAAACCATCGCTGTGCCGAGGCCCAACAAAAGAGCCCCAAAAATCCATAGCGTATATTGATTTGCAGCTAGTATGAACCACAATGCAGCGGCTTGTGTCCACATCCCATAAGTGATCAGCACTTTTCTGCCAATCTTATCGCTTAATGTCCCAGTGAACAGTTGAAAAATGCCCCAGGCAGCTGGATATACCGCTACGATTGTTCCTATTTGCACTACGGATAATCCGGCAGTTGCGAAGTAGATGGGGAAAAGACCCCAGGCCATTCCATCC
Source organism: Bacillus sp. ISL-41 (assembly GCF_018613235.1). Classification (GTDB taxonomy): domain Bacteria; phylum Bacillota; class Bacilli; order Bacillales; family Cytobacillaceae; genus Mesobacillus. The sequence goes on along the minus strand of NZ_JAGGQP010000010.1, from coordinate 57,793 downwards.
TTAAGATTCGTTGATAAACCCGCAAAACTAATGGTTGAAAGGTTCTTGTTTTTCCAGGTTGTCAACGCAAATACTTCTTTTGCCGATCGAGTTATTCCAGTACTGACGGTTCCACTATTCTTAATTTGAAGCTTCAAATGCTCTTTAGTATCCTTAACAATTAACGATAGGATTAATCCGACTATAACTATACCTATTCCAATGTAAAATGGCTCAGGTCTCAATGAATAGGATGAGGCAATATAACCAGAGACAGCCGCCATAATCGCTACTCCTGAATAGCCGGCAAACTCATTCAAGCCAACTACAGTACCGCGCTGGTTCGCTTTTGAAATATCGATTTTCATATTCACCGTCATCGACCATGCCAATCCCTGGTTAATCCCCAGCAGGATATTCGCGACAATGATGACCCACCATGCGTGTGCAAATATAATGAGGATTGGTACGAAAAGACCAACAAACCAGCCGAGCAATAACACTTTCTTACGTCCAAGCCGATCTGCAATTTGACCTGCGAAATAGTTTACAATAGCTTTGGAAAACCCAAAACTGATTATGAATGATAGCGCAGCACTTGCAGATGCCAGTCCGAACTGCTCTTCCCCAAGCAAAGGAAGAACGGTACGCTCAATCCCGACCATTGAACCGACGAAGAGATTCGTCACGACCAATAGCACAAACTGAACGATGTTTTCCTTGATTCCGATTTTAGGCTGCATCCTTCTCACTTCCAAAAATAAGTCTTCAGGCTTTTAAAATTGCTGTTCTCGAGGTAACAGCTTGTGAAGCAGTTAAATGTGTAAAAGCTTTAATGCTGTATTTGTTTCCATTCATTAATACCTGCATCCAGCAATGTAGCTTGATATCCTCTTGATTTTAGAAACTCTACCGCTTCAGTAGCATAGACACAATAAGGTCCCCGGCAGTATGCCACAATCTCTTTATCTTTTGGCAATGAATCCAGGTGGTCTTCAAGTTCCGAAATCGGTACTGATAAAGCATGTGGTAAATGGTCGTGCTTATATTCTTCAAATGGTCTTACGTCCAGTAAAGTGACAGTATCCTGATTCAACTTTTCTGCTAACTCCTCAAACGAAATAGGACTTAGTGAGTTTTCTCTCAAAATGTGACCTTCCCTTACAAGCTTCACATTTGATATTCTCTCCTCAGCCGTTCCTCTTAACGCCAGCACAAACATTAACACTTGTTCACTAGCTAAGCGATAAACCACATAGTTTTTGTCCTTTGTGTAATTGACGAGCTTAGACTCGAGCAATGAGTGCAAATGCTTTGAGGTATTGGCTATGCTCATTTTCGTATCAGTAGCCAGAGCTTCAACCGTTTTTGGGCCCTGAGTCAACAAATCCAATAACTCAATCCTCTTTGGACTGGAGATTGCTTTTCCAATCCGAGCAAACTCGCCGTAAATGAAATCCTTAAATTCCCGAGATTCGATAATGAACACCTCTAAAAAACGACTATTCAACTAATTAGTTGAATAGTAACATCAGAACAATCTCTTTGTAAATACCTTTGCTCTAAACTAAATAAAACCCTGCCATAGTGTTATCCTGCTGGCATGGTTTTATATATTAGTTTACTTATAAGGATTTAAAATTGTTTTTATAAGAACCAATCGCTCTGTTCCATATGTCGGGGAATTGTTAAAGACTACTAATAGGAGCATGAGGTACGTAGCAAAACTTATCCATTAATTTTTAAAGGCTCATTGATTGATAGACATTCCTAAAAACAGAAAATATTGTATAATTGTGTAAAATATAAAAGTGTTTTGGGGGTAAGATTAAATGAAGCAAAAATTAAGTTGGCTATTTAATCTATTAAAAGGGGTTGGGGCAATAGCCTTAACTTTATCTTTTTTTGAAATAGGGACAGAGTTCTTTCGCTCTTATTTATTTTGGTTTGTAGCATCTCTTTGGATCGGACTGGCAGGATCCTTCATTATTGAAAAAATGGAAAAGACTACTAAAAAAAAGTGAGTTGTAGTCATTTTGTGGGGTTGCTAGCTTGAATATAGGTGTGGACTTCATAAAATCACAGGGTACTCCCTAAAAGAGCTCTTTCATCGGACACTTCTTCATGCTTACGTCTTCCATTTGTCCGATAGAGCCCTTCTATCGGACACTTTTTTACGCTTAAGCCTCCCGTTTGGCCGATAATGAAGTTAGACTAAAAAACGGACACGTTAAATTGGACAATAAAGCTCTTATATAGGGTACTTTCAGTCATTTCACTATTCCTTTGACATATAGTGCCTTCAAGAAATCCTAGGGGCGAAATCCAAACGACTTACTTTATCTAAAGATAACCGTTCCAATTAAACTAATCCTTTTTTCTTCCGCTGTATTAAATAAATGATCAGACCTATTGGACCTGTGATAATTGTTAAAACCCATAAAATATGCCGTTTGATCCCGACAAAATATTTGTCCGAATCATAGTACACCCAAATTCCGATTACGATGAACATGGCAAAAATTGCAGCAATTTCAAGTTGGTGTCCATTAAAATCTGTATTCCTGGCCAAGCCCCATCCCATGTAATCAGCACCCCTTACCGTTTTATATAAACTTTACGAGCGTGTTAAAAAAAGGTTTCAATTTTCAGTTAATTAAATTAACAAACGAAAATTTCTAGGATAGTATATTTAAATATCAGTTCTCCATTTGGATCTCTTTCATTGGAGTATTCAAATCTTAAGTCTTTGTATTTTTTATGAAATAATCGAATAAAAGCATGTATCCGTAGGCCTGCTTCCATCCGCTGATAAATCCTCATTGCGTAAAACACCTTCTAATTCATATCCAAGTTTTTCGGGGATGGCACGGCTTTTCAGATTAGTAGATTCACATCTTATCTCAATCCGCTTGAATTTAAGTTGATTTAGCCCAAAATTCGTTACCGCCTTTACGGCTTCCGTCATATAGCCGTTTTCGCCAAACTTCGTATTGATCCAATATCCAATTTCACATTTAGGAATGGACCAGTCGATTCCTTGGAGGCTGACAGTCCCAATGAAATCATTCGTCTCTTTTTGAAAAATGAGGAAACGAAAGCTTTCTCTCTTTAAAAAGTTAATATGGGCTTTCCTCAGATTAATCTCGGTTTCCTCGACAGCAGGCAGCTTTTGGGCAAATGGCAGCCACGCTTTTAACTCAATGAATGAATCTCTTATTGCCTGGTTGACGATACTTCCATCACCCGTTCGATATGGAGCACGAAGTAATAATCTTTCTGTTTCTATCTGGGATGGAATATCTAATAATATAGGAACAGTCATTTATTTCCCCTCACTATTCTATTGATTTTTCCAATAAAAAAACTCTCACCACCCAAGAAATGAATCTTGAGGGCGAGAGTTTGACTTCGCGGTACCACCTCAGTTTGTTGATTTGTCGCCAAACCAACCTTTTCAGGTACTTTAATACCCTATCTTTATATCGGAAGAACCCGTCTTACGATCCCTGATTCATCATCAGCTTGGCAAGAAGCTCCGAGACTTTATTCATTAAGCCAGATAATACTCCCTTTCAGCAGCCAGGAGCTCTCTGTAAATATCCAAGATTAACTACTCTTCTCTTCAACGCTTTTATTATTTGGAATTTTAAATAATTTTAGTGGTTATATGAACTGATGTCAATGTTTTCCTTTGTAATAGGAAAACTCGTATTAACTGTACAATGTCTTTTAGTCATAAGTGAAGGGTAACTGCTCGAATGAATGACCAAATAAACGGGAGGCTAAGACTTACCAGTTTATCTAAACCTAATCAAAAAGCAACGCTTGTCAGCGTTGCTTTTCATACACTCTAAACCATTAATTTAAGTATATTTATTAATAACTTTTATTGAAGTAGTTTGTCTTCTGTGATTAAAAATATGGATTCTAAAAAAATATCTCTCTTTATAGAATCTGAAATACATGTATTTTTATTGCTTTGGCTTTGTAAGGTAAGTATCAAATAAATCTATAATTTCCAAGAATCTCTCAGCTTCTCTAAATGTATGGTCTGCTAGGAGTGGATGAATATTGCTTTTAATTCGGCAAGCCTCGATTAATTCTCTGGCTGTTTTCTTAAAATCCCTTAGTGAGACTACTGATACTCTGTTTTGATCTAAGAATTGATCTAAAATTGGCTCTGTTTCGGATTGTGGACGCATGGAGTCTAAATCAACCGCCTGGAAGACTAACTGATCAAAATCATGGCTAAACTCATTTGCTTGTTCAACTAGTTTTCTTTCAGAAGGATCTAAGAGATGTCCGATGAATTTTGCATGATCTGCCATAATTTTTAAAAAGAAAAGATTTTCTTGAATGATTTTATCAGGTTCGGGGGCCAGTTTTCCTTCGTTAAGTTCTTTTAATCTGTTGGCAAAATAAGCAGCCTCTCTGCTAACATGGTCAACCAATAAAGGAAAATTATTTGTCCGGATTTCACAGCGTAAAGTTAACCCTAACACCTTTCTCTTGTAACTCCAAATGGCAACAGCTGCTTGATAAACCTCATTGTTAAAAGCTTGAATTTGGCGTAAATCCGTATTAATAGAAAACCTTGCCAACTTTTCCTCGATTCGTTCAAAGAGAGTAATAAATTGTTGAGCTTCAGCTATCAATTGCTGTTGTTCATAAGTAAATCCGAGGCTTAAAAACAAAGCATGTTCCTTCATGATTCTGGACCAAAACTGTATTTCGTCCAACGATCTAGCGACTATTGGATTCGCCAATTTCCCCACCCCTTATACAGACTTCACCTCCATCATATGTATGTGTACATGTCCTTATTCTTGCTATTCGAACTACCTATTTTCACAAAAAAACTAGACAAACCAATAAAAAATGCGATCATCCTTCCTGCCCTGGATGATCGCATACTATAGTTATAAAAGGTTTTTATTACCTCAATTTGCACTTTACGATTCTGCCACTCTTATCAATACTCTTCATCACTCTTATACTCCAAAATATCCCCGGGCTGGCATTCTAACGCTTTGCAAATGGCCTCCAGCGTGGAAAGCCTGATTGCTTTTGCTTTGCCATTTTTCAAAATAGAAAGGTTAGCCATTGTGATTCCAACACGATCTGAAAGCTCCGTTACGCTCATTTTCCTTTTAGCCAACATCACATCAATATTAATTATAATTGCCATATTATCACCTCAGACTATTAAGTCGTTTTCTTCTTTGTAATCGATGGCTTCTTTTAAAAGTCTCTGCAGAACTGCTGCAAAAACAGCAACCACTAACGGAGCAAAAACCATCCCCATTCCGATGAGGATAAGGCCTGGTGCATCATCTACCTCCGCTAAAGCATAGACAAATGGGAGGGCAACCACGTATAATCCGCTGATAATGATAGCACTATTTTTGATTTTCTTTAGAGCAATTACAGATAAGTCTGAGAAAGCCTGGTTCCTGTCGATATACGTTAAAAGGTTAAATGATTGATACAGAGCGAAGTAAAATGGAACGGCCGAAACATACAGAACCATTAAAATGGCGTAAACCGCAAGAGCCAAATCTGAACCTCTTTCCATTGCCTCATTCGCCTCAGAAGCGATCTGAGGCAATAAGAACAGACACAAAGCCAAAACCGGTATGCCGATAAAAATTACAGCTACCTTCAAAAAAAGTGTTGAACTTTTTTTCATAACAAGCACCTCATTCATTTAATGTCAATTTGAATTTATCATGTTATTTATCGTTTTACAATAAAATATTATTAAAATTTATAATTATTTTATTGAATTTCACAAAAAAAGCGTCAATCCATATCTGGATCAACGCTTTTTAAACTACAGTCACTATTTTTCAGAGGCTCCATCCTTTGAAGCATCCCCATGTTTTACACCTTTACTTTTGTACGGCTTGAAACTCTTAGCTTTATTTGCACTAGCTTGCCAGCGATTCCAGCCTTTCTTGCCAGTACCTCTACCTGTTCCGCTCTTGCCCTTTGCTTTACTCAAAAGATCAACTCCATATTCTTGTACGTTCATTGTTGTACGTTCATTGTTTAGTTTTATCCATTTTCGCATAGGAAAAAACAAACATTAAGGAAGTCTAATCATATAACAGTCAGAAGTTATTATCTACTATAAAATAAAAACAGTCCAACTCATTTTGGAATCGGACTGCAGATTGCTGTGCTTTTAATGCACTCGAATGATTTCATATATATCTTCATCATGATGAACTCTCGTATGCTTTGATTCGATTCTTTCAAATTCCTCATTTCCGACCCTTGGTAAATCTCCAATCCACCAGCTTTTAAATTCATAGATAAGGTCAGCTAACATTGCGATTCCTCCAGGAAATGAATAATGTTTTATTTACACTCTTATTATACTTGTGAATAGTTTCACATGTAAAGCGCTTTCATTATATCCGGAATAGCAAAATAATATAGAATTATGAGAAATTTAACCAGTTAATTATAGTTTCTATTTTTCACTTCTGAGTGACAGAATAATCCTCCAAACTTTGAACAAAATACTCATGATAAAAAGGAGGTTTTTTTATGCCAAATCAAAATGACAACAAGTTCAGGAAAATCCAATCTGAAAGCTTCAAGCAAGGTAAATCTCAAGAGGAATATGCAGCTGAACTGGAAATGAACAAGTTGAAAGCCCAAAAGAGGAAGTAACATAATGCTAAAAAACTGCCGTGGCGTCACCACGGCAGTCTGTCGTTACTATTCACCCTTCAAAAGCGGGATATCCACCTCAACACCCAGTCGAGTCAAAATCTTGCTCAATGTCTCAAGCCCCGACTTTGGATTAATCTTCGTTTCTAGATAATATACTTCACCTGTAAGTTGAGACTGATAGGTATGAAGCTGCGTAAATGGCCTTTGATCTGGATGGATCGGCTGGAGGGCAATACCATAACGCTTGCCATTATCGGTAGACCCTAGGATGATCCCCGCTTTTACCAGATCGTACAATGGAAGACGCTTGTCTTCGATCCATTTCAACGCTTCCTTCCAAATCGCCGGAACGCTAGCACCCTCAATAATTGCTTGACCGCCATTCAGTTTTACTTTTACATATAAAGATTCCCACTTCTTGAAGCTTTTCCGCTCTGTAGAAGTGTCGTCATCTGCATATATAGCATTGTCTGTTACTTTTGCCTTCAGTTGGTCGAACAACTTTTCAACCGTACCTACTCCAACATTGGCATACTTCGCTAAAATCACAAGCTCCATTGGCAGCTGGCCAACGGTGTAGATTTGATCCTCATTCAATTGCCTTAACAAACTTGGAATACCCGTGAATTCATCGGCAGTTAACGGAACTTTTTTCAATTCTTCCGTCACCACAATATGACTCGCCTTGTAAAAGAAGAACAGCTCCCCTTGACGCTTCAATGTCAGGTTTCTGCGAACTTTCTCCTCTTCAATAAAAGTTCCAAGCTCTTCGAAAAACTGCTCATCATTCTTCTCGTTATAACGCTTCACATTCTTGTGCAGACCCTCTAGATCCCCTGGCAGCTCACTCATGATCCGCGCTTCCTGTTCATCACCAAGACGAATAAGGAAAGTTTCCGATTTATCAAATCGCTGCGGCAAAAGAAACGCATCTCGTAAGAAATAAGGGATATCAAGTGTCCTGCCCTTGTAATTTATCGTCCGGATTGGCGTAAACCCAGGCGTTTCCTGAACCTCAACAGCAGGAACAGCAACAGCCGCTGCAACCTCTGCTTTCGCTATAGTTTCAGTTTGTTGCGGAGGAGGATTTTTCAACAGATCTTCCAAACCCTTTAACCTGACCTCTAGCTCAGACATATCAAATGCCTTTTCTGCCCGTGGGGATGGATCCTGATATTCCGGCACGACCACATCCACTGGACCGTACACTTCAACATACCATTTCACAATGCTATACAAAGCTTCCCATGATAAAAGCGCCTCGGAAAAGCGGAACATACGCGCATCATGTGCCGCCTGGTTCCCCATCCTCCGCACCAAATGAAGTGCGTCGCGAATCTCTGGAATCAAATAACCCTGGTCATTGAGCAAATCCAGCTGTTCCTTCAAACCAGTCCTTGGGTCCTCAGGCATCCCCTCTGCTTTCGTCACCTGCTGCAAAATATTTTCAATAAACACCCGCGAATGAGTCAGCATCGTTCTCGGGCTGGAAAAGATACTATTTTCTAATTCCTTAGCCAGTAACGCCAATTCCTTTGAAATCGGCTCTACAAATTGATAAAAATATGTATTTGCACTCATAAATTGGTCCCCCGATTGTAGTCTACCTTTGATTTTATCATAATAATAGACTCATTTTATCGTAAACCGTAAATTGGAAGACAGCCTTATGAGTGTCTGGCAATTTTATTGGCCATAATTTCGTTTTATTGGCGATTTTGACAACTTTATTGGCGAAATGGAAATCACGATCGATTATTACCAATTTTTCATTCTAATTACAAACGCTCACCCACTCTAAAAAAGCGACATAAAATATACTCTCCTTGCGAAACTATATTAAAACAAGGATTCATTTCCCAGGAGGATCATTATGCGAAAAGTCATTTGCATCAATAATGAAGGTTTAGAAGTGGAATTCAACGTGGGTGACCAATATAATGTCGACCGAGAGTTAGATATGACCTATATTGTTACAAATAAACAGGGCAAAAAACATACAGTATTCAAAACTCATTTTGAACTTGTCGAGGAAGCTGATTCGGCGATTTAGTCTGTCAACATGTATTTTAGCACCCAGTTTATAGCTGAATATTTCTTAATCTAAGGATTTAGCCCCGCAATCCAATCCACTCCCATCATTCCATAACCAACAAAAAAATCTCTCGACATCTCGAGAGATTTTTTCATTATGCGTATTGGATTCCAGCAGCCTTGACCTTATTGATATCGCCGGAACTGCAAGGTGTAACGCCATATGTCATGCCGCAGCTTGGGCAGTTTGTGATGACGGTTTCCATTGTGAACATTTCACCGCATTCGCAAGCGATCTCGTGCACCACACGTGGCTTTATCTTTTCCTTGCCTTTGCTTTTCACATGGTCAACAATCGCTTTGCCATCTTCTAATCGAGAACATCCACAGCTCATGATAAAAACTCCTTTATGACTTAATTAACACTGTTAACATAGCATAAAGGTTGAACTAAGGAGTATAGCAAAAGTCACACCTGGCGATCCACTTTCTTAAGAAAATCACCAATCACCTGCAGATACTCTTCCGGCTCTTCCATATATGGCATATGGGCACTTTTTTCAAAAACATGGAACTCTGCTCCTTGTGTCAATTTGGCGTAATACTCCGTCGATTCCGGAGTAGCCTCATCAAAACGGCCGCAAGTATAGAGCGTCGGACTCTCGATTTCTCCCAATTGAGGTGTGCAATCAAATGTCTTAAGATTTCCCTTCACGGTAAATTCAGAAGGTCCCCACATTGTTTCATACACAACAGGATTCTTCATGCCCGCTCCAGCCTTGAGCCATTCCAAATCTGGCACACCCCGGAAAACAAATTCCTTGTTAAACTCCTTGATCGCAGCCTTAAACTCTTCAGAGTCCGTCTCTCCGCTTTCTTCACAGCGGATAATGGTTTCCTGCACCTCAGCCGGCAGCTTGGCTATATTCCGCTTTTGGTCCTCTTCCCACATCGGCGCACTCAAACACGGACTTGAAAAAATCACGCTTTTCACTCCAGTTGGCTTTGTCAGCACATAAGCCGCCGCCAATGTCGTACAGGAGTGTCCAAGAATATGTACTTCGTCGAGCTTAAGTGCCTCCCTAACCTGCCCTAACTCCTCAACGAACCGGTCAATTTTCCAAAGCGATAGATCATCCGGACGGTCTGATTTTCCGCAGCCGAGCTGGTCATACATAACCACAGGACGATCCTTACCAAGCGCCTTCAACCCTTTTAACGAATAAGTCGATGATCCCGGCCCTCCATGTAAAATGACAACCGGTGTCCCTTCCTCATCCTTATTGTAAATCTCATACCAGACTCTTCCCCCGGTAACATTCACAAAACCTTCTTCGTACATATGTAATTCCTCCTATATACTATTTTCACTGATTCCAAAGCAGTCTTCTTGCAGCACGCTTACTCATTTATGAGCATCCATTCTGTATTACCTTGTAAACTACAACAAAAGTACATACATCAAATACTTTTGACAGTATCTTGCTCCAGCAAAGGTTCATACATCATAATCGCGTGATTCTCTGTAACAAACTCATCATCAATTTGTATTTTATCATGGTTATAAACATTACGATGAATTCGATTATGCCTGACATATCCTCCCCAATATTCCAAAGTGATGGCATGCTCCCTTTCGTAAACTTCATATGATTCGATTGGAGGGGTATCCGATCTCCATTCACCAACTAAATGAGTGTCATTCAAATACACTACTAATTGATATGTATTATTTGTTTCATTTTTTATCTGTAAGTCAAGATAGTTATAGGCACATGTAGCTCCACTTCCAAAGGGTTGACTTCTTTTGGAATCCGGAAAAACATCATAGCTATGGCGATATCTTTCAGTCACGGTTAATGGAGCGTGTAATGTCATCCAATAAATCAAGTTCGATAGTTGGCATAGCCCCCCACCTACCCCGGTTGTGACTTTGCCATAATGAAGGATCATTCCATCCACATACCCTTTCCTTTTCGTTGTATTGCCAAGTAAACGCCAATAAGAAAAGGTTTCCCCAGGCCGAATGATGATTTTATTAAGCTTTTGAGTAGCGATTTCAAGATTCTTCACCTTATTATGCTGTAACCACATATCAACATCCTTCAATTCTCGAAGGAGTAAAGTTTGATGAGCGAACACTTGATGTTTCAGCGGATGATCTTCTTTTTTAAAAGAGAATTTCTTGTTCCCAAAGACCCAGTCAAAGTATCTCTTAGAACGGTAATACTTTTTTCCGAGATAAATTCTTAAAGGGCTTCTAGAGATAGGCTTTAAAGATTCCATTATGGCCTCCTGACAATTCTCTATACTAAAAATAAACTAAACGGGTTTAATTCAATACCTATTAAATTCGCCTAAACAGCTTCATTTCCTTTTTCGCCGAAGCATCCAAAAAAGAGTGTTCCAATTGTTATGAGACTCTCTTTGATTAGTCTATTAGTAATACTATGCTTCCTCAGCCAATTGTACTGTTTTCTTCTTTGAAAAAGAAGTAATGAACACTCCGACAAAAACTAGACATCCTCCAATGATCTGCGGCACGGAAATCACCTCACCAAGAACAAAGAAGGCGAACACGGTACCAAACACTGGGATAAGATTCAACGAGATCGACGCCTTTGATGGGCCAATCATTGCAACTCCTCGATTCCATAATAAAAAAGAACAAATCGATGGAAAGATTCCTATGTAAAGTAACGCAGTCCACTCGGGAAGACCAACCGTACCCACCGAGACCAACGACAGTTCGATCGCAACTGCGGGAATCATCAACATAAATCCTATTGCCAGGGTAAAACCAAAAATCGTAAGAGAAGGAAGCTTCCCAGATATCTTTTTTATATAAATGGAATACAATGCCCACAAAATGACTGCGAGCACCATAATCAGATCTCCAATATTAAACTGTAAGGCAATCATTCTTTCAATCGAACCATGTGTAATGACAACTAGGACACCAAGCATCGAAATTACCAGCGAAATCCAATACTTCAGCTCCATTTTTTCACCAATCAAAAGCGCTGACAGCAGGAAAATAAACAACGGACTCGTGCTGTTCAGCAAGGACGCGTTGATGGCCGTCGTATAATTGACAGCCCAATAGATGAGCAAATTGAAGCCCATCACACCCGTTACTGCAAGAAATAAAAGCAGCTTAAAGTGGTCACGGAAGGCAGCCTTTTCGTGTTTGAACAGCCTGATGATCACCGGGGACATGATGAGCACACCTATGCCCAGACGAGTGAACGAAATCGTCACCGGTGGAAGTGAATCAGAAAGAAACTTCCCGGCCACCGCATTTCCGCCCCAAAACAATGCCGCTACTACCAACAGAAAATACGGTGCATTTCCAAGTCTCTGGAGCATCTCTTTCCGTCCCCCCCCTTCTTCATAGCTCAAGCTCACAATCTTCATCGTAAAAAAATAAAATTATCTATAATTCTTGATCCCATTTTCAAAGGCCTCTTGATCATCATTTTCAATCCCATGCAACGCCTCTTGTAACGCAAAAGTACTTTTATAAAAATGAACACGGTTAGCTATTTCTTTGCCGTTCGGATATACATCAACACACATATTAAAAAAGTCCTCGCCGTAGCTAGAAAGTAGTCCCGCAAAATCATACGCCGGGTCCCCTATGCCAGATCCACCAAAATCGACGATACCGGTAACTTCACATGTCCCTGAATTCCATAAAATGTTGGAAGCACCGAAATCCCCATGGATCAGTGAAAGATCTAATTTTGAAAGTGCCTCTCCATATATAAACTTCTCGAATGATTCTGTTACTTCTGTTCGGGATTCTTTTTTCATAAAAGGAAATAATTTATGTTGAATCTTTTCAAAAAGTTCAATCATTTCCTCACGAGGATGAAGAAGCTCCAACTGTAACTCCCGGCTTGCTGTTTCTCCAGAAATAGAATGGAGGACTGAAAGAAAAGAAGTCAGCTGTGATGCCAGTCCTTTAAGCTGCACCTCGTTCTTAATTCCCAGTAAACTATTCCTCCAAAAAGGATTGCCTTCAATTAAGGGATAACCAGTAAAAACCTTTCCTGGTTCCGAATCGTCAAAAGATATATAAATTGGGACTGGGATTGGGATGGATACTTTATCTTCTATGTATTTTAAAATCTCGGTTTCCCTTCTCAATTGAACGGTCCCTTGTACATATTTAGGAAATCGGAAGACCAAAGAATCATTTACAACAATAACGTCATTATTCTGGCCGATTTCATTAACATAAAAATCCCTAAAGACCAGGTCAGGATAAACACGTTGTATACTTTCAATGAATTTATTCATTTATTAAAGCTCCCTAAAATGTGACTAATCTAACCAACTCTATACCTGTTGAATTGAACACTTTTTTGTTTAAATGACTTTATGGTCAACTATAGTTTGTTTTTTAAGAATTGGTTTGATATTCAGTATCCCCTGGTCAACGGATGTCTCTATATAGCCCACCATCTGATTATAAGTAAAGACATTAAGCTCTTCATCAAGGACTCCCTCATCGTATTCCATATCTCCTAACACATATGGAACAAATCCTTCTACATCTGTAGAAGTGACTTCATCCAAATCGATGATTGCAGGAAAATGACTAAATGAATTCATCAATTCATCTGTTAAGCCATAGTGTTCTAATAACTTTCCATTCAGCAAACGAAAATCATTATGATATAGCTTATATAGTCCTTCATCGGCATCCATTCTGTTCTTCAACCAAGAAAGATAGAATCCTCTTAACCAGATATCATCAGCAATTAAATGAGCAAAGTACCCAAGTATATAAGGATGATCTATATGCGAACCATATTTATGTAAAAATCCTTTATAATCCACACATCTTGAATAATCCTTTACATCCCCTATAAAGAAATGTGATAAGTTCTTTTCATCATGTGAAAAAACTGCATCAGGAGCAATGCTTCCAAGCAAAAATGAAGTCTTGTCTTCAATTGATAATGCCTGTGCAATTTTTTCCCCAATAATCGAATGCATTATTCTTGAACCCAAAAATACTCTCCCCTTTAATTCCTTATCACCTATTTTATTTCAAGAATTGCGTTTGAAATCCCTTTGTTTTCTCACTTCTTTTTTATCAAATCTGTAACGTACTGCTTCGGGTTTAAAGACTAATCTCTCTTTCTCATCATGAAATAGATTAAAAGGCCGCTTAAAATAAATACAACCGTCCCTGACAAAACCTTTACAAATGAGATACCTATCTGAACAGTATCAGCACTTGCCTGCTTAATCTCATTGACTGTCCACCAGTTATGAATGGAAGATTCATATATTGCAAAATAGAGCCATATTAAAAAACAGATAAAAACAAATAAAATGATACCGATTTTTCTATTCATTACATGCCCCTTTGCCTTCAAAAAAACACATTTTTTGTGCTAAACTTCTGCTTTCGCTTAATAAAAAGCCGGCTTTAAGCAGCCGGTTAAGGAGTCGATTGTTATGTCAAAAATTTAGCTATAATGATAAAGAGTAAAGATAGTGAAAAAAAGCCGATCATGAAATATCCAAAATATCTTAATGGTTTCGGTAAATCTTTTATATCTACATTGGTTGGGTAGCCTTCGATATTACTAAGGTGCTCCATTGCATCATTGATGGGTTTTTTATCTGACATGTTAGCCCTCCTTGATATAGATACATCCTCTTATTTAATATTCAATATCTTTCCAGCAATCTCCTTTCTAGGCTAACGAGCTGATTCATCATCCCCTGAAGGATTGTTATAATAGTAATTCTTTATGTTAATACTAGAATTATTGCCAAAACCATTCTTCGCTGGAGAGATCAAAAATCCTAAGACCATCCCCATAGAAAATGCCAATGCTGTATACGTAAAAATCCCACTTTTTTTCATCCTTACATCCTCCTTTTTAAGGTATGCCTTAACAATTCTTAGTAGAAAAAATATTGAACAAGTAATTATAAAGATTTAAAGTAAATAATCTCTGGATCGTCTTCTTCTAAATTTTCAATAAAACCACTTTGTATGAATCCATTAGCTTTAAAAACTTCTTGCATTATGTGATTCGATTTATTCGTTGAAGAAAAAATTTTCTGCGTTGGGGACTTACTTGTAAAATATTCAATAAGCGATGTAGCATATCCTTTTCGTCTTTCAGTTGGTTTAATAATGATCAGTGAAATAAAGCTACTATCAAAGAAATGAATATCAAATATTAAAAAGCCAACCATAAGATTCTTATCTTTGACAACAATACATCTCTCGTCTTCTATGGCATTCCTTATGAATTCATACCTTCTACTGCTACCGATTACTTCCTCATCAATTTTCACAATTTCATCTAGATCAATAAATTGAGC
Source organism: Bacillus sp. ISL-41 (assembly GCF_018613235.1). Lineage (GTDB taxonomy): Bacteria > Bacillota > Bacilli > Bacillales > Cytobacillaceae > Mesobacillus. Next base: position 42,736 of record NZ_JAGGQP010000010.1, on the reverse strand, counting down.
TATTTCTAAAAATTTCAAAATGCAATCTCCCTTAACTTTTAGATTAAATCATATCCGTCGTATACTTGTCCCTCCAGTATTCGAAAAAACAACACTAATGGTAGTAAGAAAGCTTGTATCCATACTTTATTTGCTAAACTTCATTTTTATCAATTTTAAAATACTGTCAATTACGATATTTGGGTTTTCGAGATGAACGGAGTGCCCGGTATCTGCTTCAATCTGCTCTGTATTGTTGGTTAAATCGGTTAACAGCAGCTGATTTTTCTTCCAACTTTCAGGTTGTTTTTTTGCACTGATCACTATAACAGGTAAATTCTGCCGCAATGGTTGAGCAGCTAATAATTGTGAAGCGGATGTAATGGAATCCACATATTCTTGGTATGCTGATTTATATGCGCCTGGCGTATATCCGATATAGTTAAGTGAATCATCATATTCCTTTGCAAGGAATTTCCGGCCTATCTTTTGTTTTAACACTCTTGGTATGCCGACTAATGAGGTAACATATCCAAATGTCACAAGCCTCTTAAATTTCTTTATACGTTTAATATTTTCCTGAGAAAGCACATATTGATTTTCGTGTGCAGCATCTTCTAAAACAAGGCCCACAACCTCATCTGGGTACATACTCGCAAAGAGTCTCATTGAAAGGCAGCCAAATGAATGGCCGACGAGTATATAAGGTGGTTTTATTTTGAGATGGCTAAGGATGTCTCTAATTTCCTCGACACTATCTAAAGAGGTCATCGTTTTCCTCTTCGTCCTGCTCCATCCATAACTCCCTCGATCATAAGAAATGACACGAGCAAACTTGGAAATTTCCGGTTGTATATAACACCAATCAATTGAGGTTGAACTGAAACCTGCTTCAAGTATGACAGTGACAGGTCCATCTCCGCTCACAATTGCGTGCACCTCTGACAATCTCGTTTTAATGATCTGTCCAGGCGGGCTAACTCTATTTTTTCTATTCATAGATAAGTTCCAGAGCGTAAAAGGCAAGCCAATAATGCCTATTATATTTCTAGCTATCGCAGGTAAACTCATTATTTCCTCCATTAAATTACCAAATCTTTCTCTGTAGATTATAATTCGATAATGATTAAAATGATTCCTTCCTTTTCCAACTTGATATTAAAAAATGTCGCCTGTTTTTGGCGACAACTTAGTAAAATATCTTTTCAGCTGGACTTCATCACTTTGTAATTTTAGTTTCAACTAAAATAAAAATAAGTAATATTGAAACGCCAAGCGTTATTAGATTTATCATTGTACTTTTAAAAATAAATGAAATTAAAAGTATTACTAATCCAAAAATAATCATCAAACGGCTGCTATACTTATTTGCTTTATCCCAATTTTCTTTATTTCTCATTGAACTCGCAGTTCTGTACCCATAAATGCTGTTAATCTTTTTAGGTGGAAATAAAGATAGTATGATCCCAGCTATTATGATAACAGCTCCAAATAATAACCCTTCATTCAATTGCATCCCCCCATAAAATCAGCATCATAAAATCCTATGTTTTTCGAAAGAATCTAAGGAGTTTTCAGCAAGAATATCCTTTGCCAAATAATAGGCATATGCGGTAAAGAGCTGGGTATTAATTATATGTTCTTTTAACGCCTTTCCCATCTCAATGAAATCAAATAAGTGGACTTTAATATCTTCATTGTCATCTAAATCTTGGTCAGATTCCTTATATGCATCAACTATAAGATAAGTAATGACTTTATTAGATTGAATGGCTGGATTGACCATAAATTCACCTAATTTTATTGGACTAATGCTTGATGTAAATCCTGTTTCTTCCCTTAATTCCCTTAGTATCCCTTCTTCGTATGTTTCGTTTTCTTCCATTTTACCTGCAGGAATTTCCAAATATACTTCACCGCCAGCATGGCGATATTGTTCAACAAGTACCACCTTATTTTCCTTTGTGATGACGATGGCGTTAACCCAATCAGAGTATTCATTCACATAGTATTCATTTAGAATAGTTCCATTTGGAAGCTCACATTGATCCATTCTCAAGTTGCCAAAAGGCGATCTATAAAGATACTCCGACTTTAATGTCTTCCATTTCATACATTTCTCCATTTGAATATTTATTTTGCTATTTTATGAGATGCGGAAACAAGTTGATTTACCAGTTTATTTACTCGCAGCAATAGTGTATTCCCATGGAATATTTTCACCATTCCAACCACGGTGCTCTTCGAATTTTTTCAGTTTAAACCCTGCTGCAATGGAAGCATTAATGATTTCACTGATTGTATAGTATCTGACACGAACTTCAGGGAAGTTTTCTTGCTCTTGCTCACCAAAAAAATGTTTAAAGGCTACATCTCCGCTATGTATCTCTTCATCAAAATAGTTATCTTCAACTTGGTACTGACCGTCTGTTTTCTTTGTAATACATTTTCTAAAAGGATGGAAATCGCTTAAAACCAACAAACCATTAGTTTTTAGCATTGAATAAAGCAAGGACATTAAGCGGTTAAGATCGTGGAAGTAATGTAAGATGCCGCCTTCGAGATAAAGCATGTCAAAGTGGCCGCCATATTTGATCTGATCGATATCATATAGGTCTGTGACAATATACTCGATAGATGTCTTTGAGTGATTCGCCAACTCTAAAGCATACTGTTTATTCTCCTCTGATATATCAAATACGGTAACTTCCGCACCCAATAAAGCTAAAGGCACTGCTTTTCTGCCATTTGAACCACAAAGATTGGCAATCTTTTTTCCAGCAATGTTATCAAAATAAGACTTGTGTTTCTTTAGCTGTTCTAGCGGATTTTCAATGAGCCGCACAGCAAAATCCTCTGGTTCTCCATATCGCCTGTTCCAAAATTCATACGCCCGATATTCCCAGGCTCTCTTGTTCTGCTCTCCTGCTTCGCTGATGCTCATTTTTTATCACCTTAAAATAAGATTTGATAGAATCCTAAATTCCTTGGGAAGATCGATTGCTAAACCATTCTTGTATTTTGTTAAAAAGTTTGGGTTCGGAATCAGCAGTAATTTTCATTGGCTTGAATCCACCAAGCTCTACCACTTCTATGTTTTCTTCTCCCTCTATCTGTATGACGCAATAATCTTCAAATGGTGTGGCTAGGATTTTTACATTTTGACCAGGGTACAATTCTTGAATAGCATCAAGGTCTAGTTGTGACAGTTGCCAATCTTTTTGGACTTGTGTCTGTTCAACATCATCTTTGTCGTTTGACTTTTCATGATCACCGGAACTGTTCTGAGAAAGTTGAAGGTAAATTTTTTGCAGCAAGGTAATAACTTCAGAGAAACCTATGAAAAGCATACCTGTGACAAAGCTGGAAAACAGGGCAGTTAAAGTCATTCCCCCATTATCTGATTCCCCGGGACCCTCGATCGTTGCAAGGATAAAGCCGCCTATCATTATTGCTAATCCTATGATGCGAAGCACTTTGGCAACTGAATTTTGTTTTTCCATTTTTTCTCCCCCATTTGTAATACCGTAATTTTAAAACAATAAAGGAATATTTTTCCTAATCTCTATAATTCATTTTAACAGAATGAAGCGACATGTCAGTTATTTTCCTTTTATTCTTTTAAACAGTATGTTCAGGAAGCTGATTCCAGTTGCCAGCATGCCCAGGGTGTAAAAATTAATAAAAATCGTATTTGTATACTGATTCAACCAGGGAAAACGATATATTTTTGAAGAGGGTTCCTTAGGGGATCCACCTAAATCGTTTATTAGATTAGTTGCAAATTTATACTCTAAAATCAAAAAGATGATAAAAAGAGCAAATGCTCCCATACCGATCATTATAGATGAGCTGGATTTTATTCTAAGATTTCCTAACCCCTTCCATAAACTTATTGCAAAAAAAATAAAGATAATTAATGCAGGCCCGACAAATAAAAGCCCTAAATTGCCATTCCCTGATATCACATGGGGTTTAAAAGTAAATAAATCCACTAGGTAAACAAAGATAACACATAGGACGAACCACCATACCATCGATCTCATAAGAATCTCCTTAACTTCTCTTGTAGTGTCTCTTTACACCCATGACTTTACTGTAAAAAACCTTTTAATCTCAATAAATTTTCTTCCAGGAACAGAGCGTTTTTCTCAATTCCGCGGCGCTTGCACCAGCCAATGCTATTAAAGGCATCTGTGAATTGATAAAAAGGCAGGACAATGTCTAAGTCAATCAATGGGCGGATGGTGTTATAGCCGTCTTTATATGATTTATACAAAGAAAAGTCAAATCGTAAAAAATCACGATAAAGTTTTGTAAAGTCCATTTCTGTTGAACCAAACCGGACACTCTCAAAATCAATCATTCCTGATACTTTATTACCGTCAACGATTATATTGGCCGGTCGAAAATCCATATGTACAAAACTAGCTCCATCCGGAGATGGCAGCTGATGCTTCATATTTTCAAATTTTTCAATCGCTTGTCGGTATAATTGTGGATCCAAGACATCCTTTACATCCTCAGCAAAGCTGTAAAATTGCTTTTCAACAAAATTAGACCAATTCGGAAATTCATTTTGGATTCCATTCAATACCTTATCAGCAGGCGGTTGAATAGTATGCATCTCAGCTTGGAGGACTCCCACTTGAAACGCTGCTGATGGCGATGACTCCACTGTCAAAGGGCATCCTTCCAATTCAGATAATAAAAAAGCTCCAGGGCACTCTTCATCACCTGGCCAATAATCCAATAGTTCAGGAATGGACACTCTGCCTTTTAATATTTCATATGCTTCCAACTCGCGCTGGAACTTCAGTTTAGTATAAGGAATTTTCAAAAAAACAGTGTCACCCTTTGATAAAGTACATCTATAGACTGTTGAACTATGAGAATCTTCAACCTCGTTCATCGATTGTGTCTGCAAACCAAATTTCTGAATGACACGATTTAACATCTAACATCCCTCCTGTTTTATTACCTTTCTAAACTCACCGATTATCGAAGAAAAAGCCACCTTGAAGGCAGCTGGAAAAATTGTATCTTATTGGTTTAAAAGGATAGGAGATTTATGAGAAATATCTCCTTCCAAAACGATCTTATATTCATCATCCTTAATTTCAACAATTGTAAGGCTAGTGTCATGTATAAAAGGCGGATCCCATAATTTTTCAATAGGTGAATGATTGAAGATGGAAAATAAGGTTTTTATCATGACCGAATGAGTAACGATCAGGATGTTTCCTGTTAAGTGGTTGTTTTTAATTCTTCCCAGGATCTTTAACGCTCTTTTTCTAACGTCAATAAAGGTTTCTCCGCCAACTGGAACAAAAAGTTCTGGCGCATTCCAAAAATGATCAATTTCTATCGGGTTAGTTTCTCTAATTGAATCCATCGTTTGACCTTCCCAAATTCCCAGGTTCATTTCCCTGAGATGGTCATCGAAAATAACAGGTATATTTCGCTGGCCTTTTACTAGTTCAGTTGTAGTCTTTGTTCTTCCACTAGGACTCGAATATATCGCTTCAAATTCATTGTCCTTTAACCACTCGCCTAAAAACTCTGCATTTTTTTTGCCGTTTTCCGTCAGGTTCGAATCCAGCCATCCTTGCATTCTTTTTTCAGTATTCCAGATAGTTTCTCCGTGCCTTGTAATGTAAAGTTTTATCATCAAAAGTTCTCCTAATATGTACTCTCTCTAGATTAATTCTATTATTTTCGAAAAAATCCTCCATACTATTAAAAAAGCACTAACCTTCCAGGATCCACAACCTATTTATATCTGTCCAAAGCTTTTAAGGTTCATTCCAAAAGAGTGTAGTAACCATGAAAGGAATAACAATTGTAATAACTAAGATAATGCTATTACCGAATAAACCAATCTTTTTATATACACCTTTTTCAGCAAACGATGCCATAATAATCCCAGCTGCTGAGACAATAACTGCACCTATTAAAAAACTATCAAAACCTGAAAGTACAAGACCATATAACACGATCCCTACAAAAAATAATATAGTTGAAAACCCGCCTAATTTGCTTTTCATTATTAATCCTTCCACCTGTATCGATACCCCTTATAATAGATTTATGGTGCCATCTCAAGAAAATATTCTCTGATCTCTTCCGGTAACTCTTCAACGGCCAGTACTTTTAACCTTTCAGTTCCAGGTGTAGTCATCACCAAATAGGTCTTTTCATCGTATTCAAACAGTGTAAATTGGCTAATTCTATCAGCAGAAGTATCAAGCCTGTTAATGAATTCAAAGTCTTCTTCTTTAAAATTGCCCTCGTACCCCTTCAGCATTACCTTTTGAGCTTCTTCAAAACCATCCGCAAACGAAATAGCTTGATATAATTCAAGCGAATCTTTAGGTGTAAAGAAAAGAATGTAGTAAGCTTCCAGACCAAGAACTGAAATCATTAAGAATAATTCCCGCCGGTCTTTAAATGGTTTTTTTTGCATTAGACCCATATCAATATCTCCCTAGAATCATTTAAACTTATGGAATTTAACAAAATAGTGTGTAAACCTCTTCTGCTTACACGAACCACAGATCAGCAACATTCATTTTTTAAGTTCAACAATTGCACCAATGAGCCCTATAAAACCGCCAATTCCCAGCAAGGTTGGAACAAATGGCGAGTTGGTACTCCCAACAAATAATGCATAAACTCCCCAAATAAACAAAGTGAAACTGCTTATTAAAGCGATCACAATTCTTATCTTCTTGCTGCTGGAAGTTTCTTTCGACCCATTAACCATATTCAAACCAAACTCCTTAGGTTTCTGCTATTCCGACATGATAGGGTGAGAACCTTCTAAGCTATCAGAATGGCATACGCCAATTGCTTATGCATTTTATGTATTTGAGTAATCATCTGATTTCAAGACTAATCCTGAACCGGTCTTTCAAAGATGATCTCATAAGAAGTAGGTTTTCCGTGGCCATTGTATTCTAAAGGCAAAACTTGTACCAATCTCCAGCCCTCAGCCGCATACTCGCTAATCGTTTCCCTTTGTGTTGGCGAAGAGAAAAATCCTCCGAGTGAAGTTTCTACAAATTGATATTCGTACATTCATGACACCTCCAAGTCTAGTATTTTTAATTACGATTCATTGCTAAAAACGTTTCAAGATTCTTAAGCTAAATACCCACTTTGCTGTAAAATTCATTTTTAAGAATGCTCAATCGTAACCGATCGACAAATTCACCGTTTCTGAGTCTGTCTTCTCTCAGGATTCCTTCTTCAATGTATCCCATTTTTTTATAAGATTTAATAGCTTTCTCATTATCTATCTCCACCCTAAGCCATATCTTATTTAACTCCAATTCTTTAAATCCCCATAATAGCATTTCGTTCATCGCGTATAAGCCATACCCTTTACCCCAGTAACTTTTATCGCCTATCGCAATACCTAACTCTGCATGCTTGTTTAACTTATCGATATTCTTTAAATCAATCCAGCCGATGTGTTTACCCTCTTCGGTCATGATTGCTTTTTGTTCATATCCATTTGTTTTAGTCATACACATTTTTATCCATGTTTCTGTCTCTTCCATGCTGAAGGGAGGATATTTCTCTGGCATATTCAAATGTTTCGTTACTTCTTTATCCAGACACCAGTTATACCGATCCTCTGCATCCTGTAAAGTTAGGTCTCTTAAAACTACCTTTGGCATTACCGTTGTTGCCATTCAACTTCCCCCTATACAATTAACCATAAAATAAACTCTGTGAATCTATTATAAATGTTTTTCTGCTATTTTATTGCTAAAAATACCAATTATTCCATAAAACTTCGCTTCATGAAAAATCCATAAAAAAGAGAATGCCTTTTACGACACTCTCTTAAAAAGATTTTAATACCCGCTATCTGCTCCTGCAGGTACGATCCCATTATAATCTGTAAAATATCCAGCCAGAGGATAATACGGGATGTTATACCAGTCATCTGGGTTCACTTTTTCGACTTCACCGGTTACATATCCGTGTACCAATGATTTCAATGCTAGGTAATTCTGCTTTGTCAGGTAGCCATTTGACTTTTGGCCAAGGCTTCCATCAGAAGAGTTCCCTTTTGTTTCGAAAAATACTGCTGGATGGCTATGGCCTTCTGGATTCAGATTGTTGTAATTCAGCCCCATCATCATCGCTGAAACAACACCGCCCCTGATATCAATATCATAGCCGATTCCTGCTTTTCTATCCACAGCGACCTGGTAACGGTCAATGTGGGTATAACCGTAATCTTTCAACTCATCATAGACATACGCCATCATCTGCTTGGTAATCTTATTATATCCAGTACCAGGCAACGTTGGACCATCTGGAGCAAGTGAGATTCCAAGCGAGAAAGACGTGGATTCGTTCGTGCCATAAACTTGTTTCAGCCCCTGGTGATGTAGGTCAATAGCAAAATCAGGGTTTACGTCCGCCCAGTAGGCATAGACCACTTGGGATTCGACTGCTTCAAAACCCTCTGCAGTCCAATCTCGGTTTAAGTCGATCAATGTACCGCTACCCGTCAGCTTGGTATGACGGATGTTCATTTCTGCTCCATCCGGATTGTACATTGGGATGAAATAAAGTGTAGACTCTTCAAGAACCTTCTCAACATCCTTCTCCCCGCTCTGCGCGTAAGTCTTTAAAAGCTGGAGTGCTGCTTCGGTAACCAGTTTCTCATTACCGTGGATTTGCGCTTGAATCCAAATTTTCTGAGGGCCTGTCCCAACTTTTGCGACATAAATGCTTCTGCCCTGCTCTGATTTCCCATACTGGTCGAGTGTAAAAACATCAACCTTTCCTTTGCTCGTTCTCTCGATGTCTTCAAGGATCTTGACAACTTCCTGGTAAGATAAGGTGCTGTTAATGTTCGTTTTGCCGTTCGTGGATGGCCCGCCAGGCTGTAACGCGGCAAATGATGCCGAGCTGAATGCAAGCATCAGTATCAAAACAGCCGAGGTAATCTTCATTAATCTTTTTAACGATTCCATCTATGTAACCCCTCCGTCAAAGTTGTCGCCCCCTTTATATCTCCCCTCCTTTATATACCTTTCGGGACGCTAAATAAATAATAGTTTATGTTAGTACTATATTAATAGTGTAAAAAGAATGAATATTTAGACAATATAAGACAAGCTCTTTTTGGTCTTTAGACCTACTAATAATTAAAAGACCATAGTTTATATGTAGAACCCAACTTGCTAATTTCTATGTTTCCTTAAAAATAGGCTCTGTTAAACTTGGCTGTTGATTTTCGTTCCTGGCGCTTCGCTTTCCGCGGGGAAGAATTATGAAAAAGCCCTACTGCCGGCTTTTTCAAAGATCAAATTCTTCCTTGCAGTCGGGTGCATCCTCGGCGCTTTATGTGCCTGCGGGTCTCCCCATGACTTGCTCATCCCGCAGGACATTGATTGTGCTTCCTCGAATCTGCCCACGCACGATGGAAATGCGTTAGCATTTTCGGAGGAGTCTTCGCACATTCCACTGCAATCAACAGGGCTTTAAACAACATCGGGCTTTAACAGAGCCAAAAATAAAGAAAAAAAGCCGCTCATATGCTAGGTTGAATAAAACCCAGCATATGGTCGGCTTATTGTAATTATTATTTATTAATTTAACACTGCGTTGAACGATAATGAACTTAATCATTCAGTGTCTTAATCATGATCAAGTCTGTTTGTTCTTCATCCCCCATGAAAAAAGAATGCTCTCCAGTTTGGACAAACCCCAACTTTTTGTAAAAAGCGATGGCATTTTCATTCTTTTCCCATACACCGAGCCAGATTTTCTTTTTACCGCTGTCCATAGCTATTTCCATTGCCCTATTAAAAAGATACTTGCCAAGACCTTGCTTTTGAAATGTATTTTTCACATAAATCCTCTCAATTTCAAGAGCGTCATTACCCATCTCTTCAGTTTGAGCATCCTTGGTATTAACCTTTAAATATCCACCAACTTCATCATAGGAATATACGAAAAAGAATTGTGATGAAGGATTAGATAGCTCGCGTTCCAGTTGTTCTAAGTTAAATGCCTTCTCCAAATAGGCACTCATATTCTCAGGAGAATTTTGATCCTTAAAGGTCTCATTAAAGGTATCCATACTAATTTCTTGAAGTGTTTGCAAATCCTCAAGAGTGCACCTTTTTAAGTTTATTGTCATTTAGATTTTTAGCTCCTTTACACAATCCTTTAACTGAATTAGTAAACAACATTCCTTTGAATAGTACCATTAAGAAGAATATCTCTCCATATGCTGTCTATATAACTTCCAAACTCCCTGTTCTTTTTTAAATATTTCAATAGCCAATGCACTTGCTACTTTTTTGCCTGATAAATAAAAATCGACAATGGACGAAAAAATAATTTCATTTTCCGACCGAAGATTGCGAGTTAAATCTGTATACTGCCATTGAGGATTTTGCCCTTTATATGACTCAAATGTTTCAATATTTGACCTTTTATAAGAGTCCCCATTATAAACCTCGTATTCCCGGTCATTGTAATACCCGAAATATCCAACAAACTCATTTGATATCCATTTGTTCACTTCATTCACATTATTGGTGTTTAAAACAGAACGGTACTCCTCAACTGCTTTAATTGCTTCATTTAGCATAAGTTTGCCTCCTATATAAAACCCGCTTGTATATTTATTCCATTTAGGTCTTACACATTCCTTTTTATTAGACAATTAGATAATAAGGAACTCACTATTAGATCGAGATAGAGTCAGTTGAAATTCAATCCCTATCATTCTTTAGTCCCGACTCATTCTACAGCCTTTTTTACTGCATCTTCCAATACAGTTAGGAAGAAAGATTTAAAATTAAGAAAATTCAGCTAATTATTTGCTATCAATCTCCCTTTTCCCCTACCATTAGGATGATTCCAAAATTAAACAGGAGGGATTCACATGAAAAGATTCTTTCGGGTCGGGCTGTTTGCTCTGCTTAGTGTTCTGTTGCTCGCCGGTACCATGCCTGCATCGGGACTGGCAAAAAAACCGCAGTTCAGCTATGACCAGTACAGCCAGGTTGATGTTGGAAAAGATGGTATGGTTGCAACAGCACATCCTCTCGCATCCGAGATTGGTGCCGAGGTTCTTCGCAAAGGCGGAAATGCGATTGATGCTGCTGTTGCGATCCAGTTTGCACTAAATGTAGTGGAGCCCATGATGTCAGGAATCGGCGGCGGCGGTTTCATGATGGTTTATGACGGAAAAACAAAGGAAACCAAGATTGTGAACAGTCGTGAACGTGCTCCTGAAGGCGCGACACCAGAGATGTTCCTGGATGAGAACGGAAATCCAATTCCTTTCTCCATTCGGTCAGCAGGCGGTACAGCAGTTGGAGTGCCTGGTACACTGAAAGGCCTCGAAACAGCGCTTGACATGTGGGGAACTCGCCCGCTGCAACAGCTGATTGGGCCGGCCGTCAAACTCGCTGACAAGGGTTTCCCAATTGATTCGGTCCTGGCAGATGCGATTGCAGATAATCAGGACAAGTTATCACGATCTGCAGCAAGCGAGGTCTTCCTGCCTGGTGGAGAGCCGCTTCAAGAGGGAGATGTTCTTGTTCAGGACGATTTAGCTAAAACCTTTAAGCTGATCCGCTCACAAGGTGCGGACGCATTCTATAAAGGAGAAATCGCCGATGCGGTTGCAGACGTTGTCCAGGAATTCGGAGGTTCAATGACTCCAGAGGACTTGAAAAAGTATGATGTAACAGTGGATGAGCCGGTTTGGGGAGACTATCAAGGCTATGAAATTGCCAGCATGCCACCACCAAGCTCAGGCGGAGTCTTCCTCTTGCAGATGCTGAAAATACTTGACGATTTCAATCTGTCGCAATATGATGTTAGATCTGCTGAAAAGTACCACCTTCTCGCCGAAGCTATGCACCTTGCCTATGCTGACCGAGCTGCATACGCTGGGGATCCTGAATTTGTCAATGTGCCTGTGAATGGACTTCTCCACCCTGATTACATCAAAGAGCGCCAGGAACTGATCAGTCTGGATTCAGTCAATCAGAATCCGACAGCTGGCGACCCGTGGAAGTACGAAGATTCCGAAGCTAACTATGCACCGGCAAGCCAGCCAAATGATCGGAAATATGGAGAAACCACCCACTTTTCTGTAACAGACAGATGGGGTAATGTCGTCTCCTACACAACAACCATTGAACAGGTTTTTGGAACGGGCATCATGGTGCCTGGTTATGGATTCATGCTGAACAATGAATTGACCGACTTCGATGCAGTCCCTGGCGGCGCGAATGAAGTGCAGCCAAGCAAACGTCCATTGAGCAGCATGACACCGACAATCGTTTTTGATAACGAAGATGAACCAGTCTTAACTGTTGGCTCTCCTGGAGGCCCAACAATCATAACCTCAGTACTGCAAACCATTATCCATGCGATTGAGTACGATATGGAACTCAAGGAAGCAGTTGAGGAGCCTAGAATCTACACAAATAATCTAAATTCCTACCGTTATGAAGACGGCATTAGCGCTGATACGCTAAGCCAACTGAATGCCATGGGTCATAAATTTGGTCCTAATCCAACCACGATTGGAAATGTACAGAGCATCCTGATAGACCGCGAGAACGGAATCTTCAAAGGAGTCGCTGACTCAAGCCGAAACGGAGCGGCGATTGGTATCGATCTGAAAGGAAAACGAAAATAGAACCAAAAACAAGTGCGAGAGTTTCCTAACAGATTCTCTTACCTGTAAAAAAACTTAATTTAAGCAAGGCAAATAGACCATTGAATATAATTATATTTGATGGTCTATTTTTATTCCTCTTGTAATACAATTCATGCAGCACTAATAAATTTTTTCGTTCAGTTAAAAAATGGATTACATTGCAAATCCAATGTAATCCATAGTTTCTTATATTTTTCATATTACCAAAACGGAAACTACTTTTTTCTAGTTTTACCGCCTTCTGCTTCGCTTCCGCAAGAACGCTGGAATTTCATTCGAGTCGTCTGGCTGCTGGGTACCCCGTTCATAATTCGCTGGCTCATCGTAGGCAGGCTGATTGCTGTATTGGCCGGACTGGCCGTAGTTTTGGGGAAGACCGTAATTCCCCGATTCAGCATAGACAACAGGCTCTCGCTGTCTCGATTGAGCATGGTATTGCTCACGGGAATTAGCAATCATGTTTCCAGGACGTCGGGATGAGTTCGATGGCGGAGCTTCCTCCTCATCATGATCGAAGCCGGTAGCAATCACGGTCACCATAATTTCATTTTTCAGGTTTTCATTGATGACCGATCCAAAGATCATGTTTAGCTGATCATCTGTTGCAGCCGCCACAATATCGGCCGCTTCCTGGACTTCATACAAACTGAGATTCACGCCGCCGGTGATGTTCATCAGCACTCCTTTCGCGCCATTGATGCTAGTTTCAAGCAGCGGTGAGGAAATGGCCTTTTTGGCAGCTTCGGCAGCACGGTCATCGCCTGAAGCCACTCCGATGCCCATAAGCGCCGTTCCATTATGCGACATAATCGTTTTCACGTCAGCAAAATCCAGGTTAATCAACCCTGGCACGGCGATCAAGTCGGAAATGCCCTGGACACCCTGCCTGAGGACATTGTCCGCCTCACGGAAGGCTTCAAGCATTGGTGTTTTCTTGTCGACGATTTCCAGCAATCGCTCGTTTGGGATGATGATTAAGGTATTAACGGCTTTCTTCATCTCTTCAATTCCGGCTGCCGCATTTTGTGCCCGCTTGCGCCCTTCAAAAGTGAACGGACGAGTCACTACTCCAATTGTAAGTGCGCCAAGTTCGCGTGCAATATGGGCAATCTCCGGCGCAGCTCCGGTCCCGGTTCCGCCGCCCATTCCGGCCGTTACGAATACCATGTCCGCACCTTGCAAGACATCCCTGATCTGATTCCTGCTTTCCTCGACAGCCTTTTTGCCGATTTCAGGATTGGCTCCGGCCCCCAGGCCCCTGGTCAGCGAACCGCCAATTTGCATCGTGACCTCCGCTTTTGACATATTGAGAGCCTGCGCATCGGTATTCACAGAAATGAACTCCACCCCCTGCACGCCATCCTCTATCATCCGGTTCACGGCATTATTTCCGCCTCCGCCAACCCCAATTACTTTTATAGTGGCAAATTGATCGATATTAGTGTCAAATTCTAGCATATGTAGTCCCCCTAATTAGCTTCTGAATTGCCCCCTATTTTTCTCTGTACCTATACAATTCGCCACCGGCTCGGCAATTCCGTCTTTTTCTGCGAATTGTTAAAGAACTGTAATTCTACAGTAATAATTAAGTAGTTCAAGAATCTTATGTACCAGGATTACTCTCCCCTTCATTAATCCCAACACCTAGAAAACACTTATTCTTTATTTGGAATTATGGTTCTAATTGAATAATCCTGCATCTTCACCTTAATATGGATTACAACAGTAAGGAGTTAATTTTTTTTCAGAAAAAAATGGTATAAATAAAAATGCCCAAACCCATATTTACCAAGGGGATGGACATTTATTTAAGTATTCTTACTGAATCGTTAATGTATTTTACATGCATTTTTATTTTCATTTTTTTGAGGAATGCTGCTCTTCTTTATTAACAAGAATTATTTAGAAATTACTTAGAATTAATGTCTTGTTCAAGTTTCTCTATCTCTCTATAATCCAGAGGAGGATTCAATACCTTATGAATTCCTCCCCCTGCAACAACATCCCGTTCAAAGATATACAAACCTAAGTCTCCATCTTTATAACCAAGGAATAGTTCAAACCGTTCACTCGGATGATCTGAACTCCAGCCCCCTTTTGTCGTAAGTCTTACCCGATATTGACTAAGAAAGTCTGAGAGTCTATTAATTGTTTCATCTTCTGCTTTTATAAGTTCAAATGTCTCAGGCCGATTATCCCCAAGTACAATATAAATTTTCTCAACACGGTTTATATCTACTAAATCAGCTAAATTTTGCGCGCGATATTTATAAAGATTAAAAAAAATGACGGCAATGAATATTAATAACAAAGAACCATACAAATATCTCCTCAAAATTTTCACCCCCACCTTTTAAAGGAAAACCTTTCTTGTACTGCCCCCCTTATGAACAATAACAAGGTCCACGAAGCTGTAATCTCTACGGGATTTTCACAGCTAATACTGTAAGGCAGTTTTTATACTATTAGCTCATGGACTACGCCACCTAAATACATAAACAAGCCAATTAAAGCCAAACAAAAACCTATAATGAATGTCCATGGATTATCTTCTTTTTCTCTATCAAAAGTTCCATAAGTTAAGAAACAAAAGATGATGGTTATAATGGGAAAAGCAACATAAATTGGTCAAAAGGCAAAAGATACCCCACCTATAAACATTGATATGATGCCAAAAGGGTTTTGTCCCTTAATACGATTTATATATTCCCTGTCTGCTTCTGAAAGGCCATCATTATCTTCATAATATAATCTCTCTTTAAGTTTTGTTAAACCAAAGTAATCACTTACTTTGTTAAAGAATTTCATAAGTCCCCCTCAACCCTTGAAGCATTAAATTTGCCTGATTAGGCAGCTAGTCAAACTTAAACTCACTTAACCTTTTTTACCGAAAAGGAAGTTATGAAATCATTGATACTCCTATAAACTTCATCTGGTTGGACCTTGAAATCGATTGTCTGATAATTTGGCAGCCAATGTACTCCAATTGTAAGTACATTCGCTTGTTTACCAGCCATAATATCAGCGTCGCTATCTCCAAGGAAAACAGCCTCATTGGGGAAAACGTTTAGATATTCCATTGCTTTTAAAATTCCCTCTGGGTGAGGTTTTGGAAACTCTACGTCATCGCCCGTTATGATTATATCAAAGAAGTTATGTAACCCAAGACACTCTAAAGATATGTCGAGACTTCTTCTTGCTTTTCCCGTTACTATCCCAAGTTTATACCCCTTTGTTTTTAACAGGCTAAGTAAAGCGTTTATGTCCTCATTATTCTGAACGAAATTTTTATGTCGTTCCTTATATATTTCATAATATAACTCAATAGCTTCGTCATACTTATTATTTTTAAGGTTTTCACGGATAATGCCAGTCTCTGAGGGTCCGAACATTGCCTTAATTTCCTCCGATGTAACCTCTCGATTATCAAATTTCATAAACACAGATTCAAATGCCATGAAACACACCGGTAATGTATCAGCAAGTGTACCATCAAAGTCAAAAATAACTGCTTTAATAACAACCACATCCTCTTTCTTTTTCCAATACATTACCTTTTCTACACTATGTAATAATTTTCCTTCTTAAACATTATCGCTTCATTTGTTGATAAAGAATTCAACAAAAAGGTGCCTGAATCCTTATGGGATCAAAGCACCGGTTTGTAAGACAAGGAGATCATTTAAACCAACCTTATGATCTAATTAACTTTAAATTAGGATAACAAGTCCAAAAAGAAAATAAAAAATAGCAGCTAATGCTTTCCCTTTTGATCTTCTATTTTCAGTGACCAAAGCAACACATAGAATAGTGAAAAGAGCAAAGCCGACAAGTCTTAATTGACCAGAAAACGGTCCTATTTTATGTAATATCAATACAATAATTGAAAAAATGGCCAAAGGTATATAAAACCTGTTGTATCTTGGATTCATCTGTTAACTCCTCTCACCAAATTATCTTATTAGTATTTATTCGTTCCCTAAATAACCTTCTTGAGTATTCTCGTAGTTTCATCCTTTTGTATCCTTTTGGGATATCCATTGCCTAATCACAAAACTCTAAGACCTTCCATCCTCTCTCCAAGAATATAGTGCGAAAACCATATCAAATTTTGCTTCATAATAGCCACATTCATTCCTGGCTGGTCAGAACTATATGCCATACCTTTAAATATGATTAATTCTGTATCCACATCCATATCCCTTAGTCCTTGATATAGCTCATTTGCATTTGAGTTTGGAACTCTCGCATCCATTTCGCCATGCTGGATTAAAGTGGGAGTGCGGGCTGATTTAATATATGTCATTGGTGAAGTTTTCCTATATATCTCTGGATCATTCCATGGGTTATTTCCTAGGTACATCTTAATAACATTAGGTGTGTCTGTATTTACATAATGGTTACTCCAATTTGTAATTCCTCCACCGACTGAAACTGCCCTAAATCTATCACTATATGTAGAACAGAAGGCTGATATATATCCACCTTGGCTCCACCCCATTACCCCTGCTCGGTCCTTATCTGCAATACCCATGTCAACAAGTCTGTCTACCCCGGATATGACATCCTGGTAGTCACCAATTCCCAGATTTCTATAGTTTGCTTTTAAAAATTCACTCCCATATCCTGAACTTCCTTTATAGTTTGGTTCTAAAACGATAAAGCCCTTTTCAATAAATTGCTCAACAGGATATTTTTCATTGAAGCAGCCTGAATGGATCGGGAAAGATGCCCAATTTGGACCGCCATGGATAAGTACCAATAAAGGATATTTTTTATTAGGATCGAAGTCTGCCGGCGTAGATAAAACCCCTTCTATTACAAGATCATCACTGCTTTTCCATGAGATGATTTCCCTGTTACTTTTAAGCTTTCCTTTGAAAAAGCTATTTTCATTCGTTATCTTTTTTTCATCTAAATAGATTTCAAAGGTTTCATTTGCTGCAGCCTTGCTATAGGATAGATGATTTCCATCCTTTGTTATGGATGCTTCCAATATAAAACCATCAGCTTTTTCGCTTAACATTTCCACAGTGCCATTCTCAGATAATAACCCAATAAGATAATTAGTTTTATTCTGGCACTTAATTAAAATCCCTTTAGCTGTCCACCGTAATGGAATAACCGTACTATCAAAATCTTTTAAAGGCTGAATGACCTCTCCGCTATTAATATCATGTATGTATAGTGTACTGTCTCCTATGTGCGTCTTATAATAACTTTTCTCCCTTATGCTTGCTGAGTAGCATATTTTGTTGCCTTCAGGAGAAATGCAAACACTCGTACCCAATAGTTTATCAACATTCATCTTTTGCAGCCCGCCAGTTTTCATATCTAGTATATATAGGTCTAAATTCTGCTCATCTTCACCAGACGGGCTTGGTGCAGCCATAAACACAACCTTTTGTCCATCGTTAGAAATATCAAATTCATAGATATGAAAATCCTTGCCGTCAGTCAGTTGATGCGGAACGGTTTTTACATTAACCTTACCAGCATAACTAGAATCTTCTGGACCCTCATATGTATTTTTTATTTCAATGTAATATAAACAATGGTTCTGGTATTCCTTGCCTACATGTTGGAAGTCTCCATATATCTCCGTGCGTTTCTTGACTTCCTCGGATTCGTTTGACTGCGCAACATAATAAAAACCCTTGCCAGCAGGATCCCATTTGAATCTACTTACTCCTTCTTTATCATCAGTTATTTGAACTCCTCCTAAGCCATCTAATGACTCAACAAAGATTTGATCTTTCTTCTCATACCCATCACCGACTGAACTAAGGTATGCAATATGTCTAGAGTCTGGTGACCATAATGGCGATGTACCCTCTAAACCGTTGGTTGTTAATGCGTAACATTTCCCCTGACTTTTTTCATATATCCATATGTGATTCCTATATTTATTACCTTCCCAGTCAGCTGTATTTTTGACAAAGGCGACGTTTTTGCCATCTTCACTTATGTTTATGCCTGATAAGGTTGGTAATGAAATAAGCTCTTCTATTGTAAGATATGATTTTTCATTCATTGTCATTAATAAATCTCCTAATCTTTATTGCTATTGTCCAAGACTTGGATGATAGCTATATAGAATTTTAACTGGCTATTTGCATTACTATTTATTCTTACTTCTCAGTGAAAATCTCTTTACTAAATTTAGCTTGTAGCCTATACCTAAATAAACGAATACCCCCGTAGAAATGGAGATGATTGAAGTTACTGCAGCACGAGAATATATACTCAAACCTTTTGGCAACCATAGTTCTGAAAAAAGCTTTACACACCAGACAGCCATTGACATCGTCAAAACTAATAAGAAAATTCCCTTTAAGGTTTTAAGTAAAGGTGATAACTTCAATTGAATTGCTTTCTTAATGATGAAAATGTTGAATAGAATAGAGATCATAAAGCCAAAGTAAGTCGCTAAAATCGGGCTTGCTTCCTTAAAATATGGTACGAGTATATAGTTTAAAACGATCTTCAAAAAAACTCCCAAAAGGATTCCTATGATTAATTTCTTTTGTTCATTTATTCCTTGCATAATAGCAGCTGTTACTGTAAACATAGCAAAAAATACTGCGGCTAAAGAGTACCATTGCAAAAGATTCCCGCCTAGCTCAGGACTGTTTTCAACCCCAAAAATCATGATATAAATTGGATTGCCGAGAATACATAGGCCCATAGCAGCTGGAAGAGTAAAGAACACAATTATTTGGATGGTTTCAGAAATCTTATTCCGCACTTCTAGTATTCTTTCTCCAATAAAATCTGAGGTTATACCCGGTATCAAAGACATGCCGAATGCTGTAGCCAATGACACAGGTATCATCACGAGAATTTGCGCTAATCCAATAACTGAATTAATAGTTTCCGCTTCATTTAACTTGTATCCTATAGACTGAAACAATTTATTAATGGTAAAGGTATCAATATTTTGATAGATGGGGATTGCCAGTCCTGTAATGACAAATGGAATTGCATATCCAATCAATTCCCTTAACATTGAGATCACTTTTAGGTCTTTGTTATTTGGACTGATATCTCTTTGTTTCTTTATTAATTCTCTTCGTTTATAAAAAATGAATAATAAAACTAAAAATCCTGCTACCCCACCGATAAAGGCGGCAAAGGTGGCAATCCCTACAGCATTGGTAACGGAACGGTTAAATATGTGGATGGTAATATATGCGCCTGCCAAGATAAAGACAATCCTGACTACCTGCTCTACCACTGTACTTAATGCCGAAGGACCCATTGATTGGCTTCCTTGGAAGTATCCCCTGAAAATACTCATTGCTGGAATAATTAACAAAGCAAAACTGACGAGCCGAATTACATACTGAACATCCTCTACAGAATTACCTGTTTGATCATTAGTCCCAATTAGTACACTTGCTAAGAATGGTGCCGAAAAATACAAAGCAGCAAATGAGATAATACCACTTATGACCATTAAATACATTCCATATCTTAATAGAGTCAAACCCACTCTATAATTGCCTAATTCATTATATTTCGAAACAATTTTAGAAACGGCAAGTGGAAGACCTATTGTTGAAATACTTAATAGAATCGTGTAAGGACCATAGGCATACTTATATAAAACATATCCTTGAGTTCCAACGAGAGCCGTGAATGGGATGATATAGATAAAGCCCAGAATCTTGGATATCAGGCTGGCTGCCGTTAAAAAGAAAGTCCCTCTTATAAATTTGCTCTCCACTGAAACACCTCTATTAATCACAACTATGTTTAGCAATTCTTTCCCATTGCGCTGATTCTCTTATTAACTCTATATTAACATATTTATCCATTCAAGTTTCATTAGCTAGCAACTAAACAAAAGTGCGCTAATCCTCCCAAGATCAGCGCACTCAACAATTTAATATTTATTCACATCAACTAATTGGATTTATCCGAAGTTTCATTGAACAGGAACCCATATTTCCATCTCATATTCTTCGCTTTCTTCTTTTCCAATCATATTAACTTTCACAATTTCAATTTCAGGCATGCCCACTTTTATCGTATACCCTTCCTCATCAAAGACTCTCCATAAATCCCAATAAGTGTTTGGAATTTTCTTGGAAGGACCTACATGTGTAAATACAACATATTTTTGTTCCGGAAAGGTATGTAAGGTCATTCCCTTTTCTATTTTGTAGTAATTAACAGATTCAATTTCAATCCCACAAGTATAAAAGTAATGGTCACTTCTTGGAGGTAAACATACCCCCACTATTTCTTTTATACTGCTATCGATGAATTTGTTTGCCCTCTCCCATAATCGCGGAATTGGATACACCATTTCACCATCCCACTTGCCCGCAGCACTATAACCTACTAGAACAAATGAATTTTTTATAACTTCCTTAAATTTCATAGAAACCCCCAATTAAATAGTTACTGAGCAATCTTAGGGTCTAGTATATTAAGATTGACCATACCTTGCATGTCTTTTTTTTGTCTTTCCTGACCTTGTTCAGGTTACCTATCTAACTTTTGGTATTCAGGAGATTCCATTAGTCTCTCGAAAAACTCATTCTTGGCTTTTCGGTAAAGCTCCATATCTCTCCCTTCATATTTCCTTTTTAACTCGTCATACTCTTTCCTGTAATGATCATTCATTTTCAAAATATCACGGGATTTCCAAAAGAAATCATATTCAGAGCCTATAACGGTCAGTTGTACCCCTAAAGGTGGATCCACAGAATCATCTTTAAATGCTCGGAAAGATTGACTTTTTGTACTGCCTTCATTAATCTCATATAATTTCGTAAGTTCTTGAACTGCTTTGGGGAAATGATGAGCTTTAACTCGAACCTGTATATCTAAGTCACCTTTAGTAATGCTGTTTGGAACAGCTGAACTGCCTACGTGTTGGACATATGCTTCGGGGAGTAGGTTTGCGATAAAGGTTTTGTGTATCAAAAATGTTTCCTCAGCCTTTTCGCCTACGGCACTATGATGAATGAAATTGACCTTATCTGTGTTAATCGCCTCCAATTCAATATGTGTTGTAAATGCTGCTCCGTTTACTCAGTAACAAAAATGCCACCCTAAATGGCAGCACGGTTTTCTTTTTTGTTCTACAAATAGACTAGGAATGACTACTCTGGAGGCAATTTTTAATATTTTTAAAGTCCGCCATAATAACCTCCTATATTTTTCCTTAACCAGAAGTTCGACAAACTTTTTAATCATTCCTCCTTTTAAAAAAAAGGGGGGCAATCTTGGATCAACCTACCCTAATTGCACTAAGCACTATTGTAAAATACATGTATTATTGGAATTCAGGTTAACTAATATTTTCCCTACTCCTTACCGCATTCATAACAGCGATTATCTTTGTCATTTCCCCCGTACATCCTTAGTTCCTTTTCAATTCCACATACGTTGCAAAAGTCATAGTGTATTTGCGGAAGAATACCTTCTTCGGCTAAAGGAACCCACTCCTTTTCATATAAACTCTTGTTCATTCCATAATCAGTAAAGACAAGTTTCCCATCTTTGTTCAACCCGTAGTTACTACTGTCTTTTAAATCAAAACAGTCGAAGTCTTTGTCTAAAATGGCCAATACTTCTTCGTATAAATTTGGAATTAAATGTTCATGTTCTTGTACCTTTATCTCATAGGTTTGATTATCCTTTAGATCTAAAGGTCTGAAGTATTTCTGTAAAGAAATAAATTCATCAACGTAATATGTCGGAGCGAGTAACGGATCAAAACCTTTATCCACCATGGAAGTATAAATTTCTAATTCATTAAGCGATTGTTTAAATCCAAGAGGATGCAAATGAACTTTTATTACATAATCTGCAACTCTATATACTTTCCGTGTCGAACCTATCCCTGCAAAATTTTCGTTCTTACAGTACATCTTCCAGTTTTGAATTATTTGCTTTAGCATTGTAGTTAACACCGCCTCCTTCTTATAGAGTATTAAATTAAAAATTCATCTTTCTTCTCTAGAGGCATCCTGGTAACAGGCGTTACTCCAAGGGATTTTTACTTTTACCATTTACTATTACAAAATAGGAAACTAAATATATTAACGATAAAAAGAGAAACACTATTAACACCGACAAGAGAAATTTATCAAAATACCAAGTTGATCCACAACAACTTATTCCATAAAAATAAGGCAGAGGCGGGTCAATTTTCACCCATGTTAGTTCTACAAATTCTATCGGAAAGCTTATAGCCATTGGGAAACTTTCTTCCAACTCTTCATATGTATTTATCATTTTTCCGTCAAAGAAAACAGTAGAGACAACAAAAATGCACGATATAAACAGAATTAATGTTAGAACTACCAACTTTTTTATAAAGAATCTCACTTCTAAAGCACCTCCAGAAGGATTTCTATCATATTTGTATGCTAATGATTCGCTTGGAATTAACATTTACAGGCCGCAAATTATTGCAGGATTAACGCTCCAATTTGTTGAAAATATTATTGCTTTTATTGGCAATAATCCGCCTCTTCTTTATCTATAACTTTTCCAGTATCCTTCTCAACAACTATCCGATATCCCTTACAATTGGCTGTATCCCTTTCATCGATAATATTCACAACATAAGTTTCAGCTGTTTCTTTCACATTCTTACTCTCGTAAGGTGTTAAATGCAGCTTAACTGGGTGTGTCCAAAAGCCAGCAATGTAACGCTGAGAGATTGTAATCGCCAATTGATCATTGACAGGTAAATCAGATCGATCAAGATCCAAAGTTCGAGCATCATGATAAAGTAATATACCTACTACTAAGCTAATCAAAAGTATCAGTACTGATTTCAATTTCTTCAAAGAAAAATCCCTTTCAAAAATTTATTCAAGTAATTCACCCGATCGTTTAATATAACGACGGAGGATTATCATCCATCGCATTAACAAGAATTAAATAGATTAGTATATTAGCGCCAGGTAACAAAACAAATATGAGCCTTACCGCCAAAGAAGATATGCCAAACTACTCAGCTAAACCTCCACAAACACCACTTATAGACTTATCTGTTGAAGACTTTTTTAACTTATTTTTCACTTCAATTCCCCCTCATATATCGGAGCCTATCTAAATTAAATAATACCATAAATAACCAATATACATAGTTAACATGATGGTAGCATTTGTTAAAAGTGCCGTTAGTCCTCCTGGAATCAGTACGAAATTAAGTTTACTTACTGGAATGATGCCCCATATAAACAAAAAAACTGCCATCAGGCAGCCAACTTCTTTGGATATTCATACTTCATTTTCGGTTGACGAATTCTTCACTTAACATAGCGAATAGATAGTGATCCCTCCATTGACCTTTTACCTTTAGATTTTTTATAAAATGGCCTTCTTGTCGGAAACCTATTTTGCTCAAAAGCTTGACTGAGCCAGCATTTTCCACATCACAGACGGCATATATCCTATGGACATCAAAAATATTAAACCCTAAGTATAATAAACCGTTGACAATTTCTATCCCATACCCTTGTTTCCAGTAGTTTGTGTTAATAAAATAACCGATTTCTGCTGTTTTAAAATCATGATCCCTTACCGTAAACAAAGCATTTCCGATGACTTTTTTAGTACTTTTCATTTCAACCGCTAAAACATATATTTGTCTGTTTTTCTCTTTTTGAAAAGCAATTTGCTTTCTAAGACTATGCAATGTTTGATCCCTACTATTTGGCCCCCAAGTTAAGTATTTAACGACTTGGGGATCTGACTTAAATTCATAAATATCTTCAAAATCATCTTCAGCAAGTTCTCTAAGGACTAACCTTTCAGTTTCGACAGGAGTGATTCCAGTCATTTTAACACCTCACAATATTTCCGTTGAAGTAAATCGTTAACCTATTTTAAGTTCAACAAAAAGGGCGTCAATCCTTCATGGATCAACGCACCAGTAATCTCTTTAAAAAAATCCTTTATTTATTTTAGATACTCCCTCTATAACTTGCTCTTCTTTTCTACTATTTGCACAACGTTTGCTAAAATTGATTCAACAACTATGCCCCATGCTGAAGAAGTTGGGTCAATGACCTTAAAATGTTCTATATCAGGTAAAACAACTAACTTCACCTTATCTCCTTTTTCTAAAGCGCTTTGGTAATAATTCTTACTTAATTCAACAGGAACATGACGATCCAACTCACCGTGTATCAACACTTGATCGACTTCAAATGGTAATAACTCTATTGGAGAAGACATTTTATAGCGTTTAGGGTATTCATGTGGTGCCTCACCTAATAGTGCAGCTACAGGACTTTTTATTCCCTTTTGTTCGTGGATTTCCCACATGTTTTGTAAGTCTGTGACCCCTGCCAAACTTAATACTTTTTTAATAGGTATAGAAAGTTCATGAAATACACCATCGTTTTTCGACGCGTTAATTCTTGAGGCTATCCAAAGGGCTAAATGGCCTCCAGCTGAATGACCTATAACAGTTACATTTGAAAGGTCAATATGATATGACTCTTTAATAATAGACAAATGGTTAATAGCGTCAATTACATCATTGAAAATGCTATTCCATCCTTCTAGTTCTTCACCAATTCTTCTATATTCGATATTCCAAGTTGCATAACCACGTCGAGTTAAATCCTCAGCAATTGGGGTATTCTCTTCTAAGTTATATTTGGATTGCCAAAACCCCCCATGAATTAGGACTATTACTGGGCATGGATCTGAACTTTCAGGCAAACGTAATACACCAAATTGTGATTGATGTTCCCCATAAAAGATATTGAATTTATTGGACATTAAAGATTACCCCTTCAAAAACATGATATTTGTATTTTTCTATATAAAAGCACACTTCCTTCATGAAGAGTGGCATGCTTAACGTTACTTATTTAAGTTAATGTTCATTAACAACGCAATTTGTTCTTGCGATAACCAGAACACTTGACCGTTAGTGAAAATCAGGCTTTTTAATAAGTTAATTTCTTTTTTAAGTAATACTGCTGATTTCCTTTGTTTGGATATTCTTCAATTACACCGACTGTCTCATAACCATTTTTTTGATAGAATTTAGGGGCTTGAAAGCTAAACGTATCTAGTTGAATTAGTTTGCACCTGTTTTCTCTAGCTATTTCTTCTATACGATTTAATAACTCTACCCCATATCCATTACCCCTAATTGATTCATCCACCCATAGATAATCAATATGTAGGTTATACCAAAAAATTGTTCCTGTTATGCCACCTAATATTTCTCCACCTTCATCCTTAAGAATAAAGCTAATATACTTAACTGGATGTTTTACATCATCAGGAAGCTTAGAAAGGTTATGTTCAATTACCTTCCTTCGAATGTATTCACTATCTTCTTGATTCCATTGTTGAGTTATGATCATAATTTCTCCTCCCGAGGAGTCGCTAAATAAATGTTTCCATACCTTTTTCTTAATCAACTGCTTCTTTTAATAAGGCAATCGACTCAAAAACGGTTATCAACTAACTATATATACGTCAAAATGGATCTCCGCTTGAATTAAACTTGCAAAATCTATGATGTCTTTCTTTAAATACATTGCGGGTGATTCATTATTTTCAATTTGAATTACTACCATAAAAAGATACTCTAAACCATATTTATCTTGGAGAAATATTAATTGGTCCGATTTCCTTTCGAGGGATTTTAGAATGATATTAACCCGTTCGATTGAGGGGGAGAAAACGTTAATTTGTAGGTTAATTAACACTGGTTTTAGTAAACGAATTAGCACTACAAATAACAATACAAAAAAGGGTCAGATTTCAATCTGATCCTTTTGCTCTGAATTCATACTCTTATTAAACTAACGCACCCTTATATTTAAGTAGAATGTTTCACAAAGTATGGTGTAATTCTACCCTGATAATCGAATCATCACTCATATTGAAGGAGGATTCCAGTAAATTCAGGTTTGTAAGTATAATCATTAAAATAATCCCTCCGTATATTAGAAAAGTAACTATGGCGGCAAACCACATAACTGTTTTATATAATGGATACTTGTAGGCAGTATAAGTAAAAATGATTATCTGAATAAGCATCAGTATGACAAGAAGGAAACTTCCCCAATTAAGAGTCATATTTTCACCATCCAAAATATTTTAACCTAACTTTTCCCATTATTCCTATATAAGTAAACCTGCTTCTTTACTTTAACAAGTAGAAGGGGTTTGCTTTTTCACCATTTGCCACGTTGATGTATGTCTATTTACCTTAGAACCGACAGTTCTATAACTGCGAAGCGGCATACTAGACAGGAACGAAAATTCATTTTCCCAACATTTTCATTATGAACTATCTCATGTCTGACAGCTATGAAGAAGACCTTATTGAATCGCTTGAAAAGTAAGCGACCCTGGCTAATTCTAAATTAGAGGTCTGTCAGTAATCCCCTGACTTCAAAAAATTTTAGTGAACACCTGATGAAATTGAAAGCCAATCGCATGCAGAAGCAGCTGGCATAAGCCGGTTGCTTTACTTTTGTCTTTGATATTTTCCCAATATTAAACCATCAAAAGACATGCTATGATTTCACTATATTTTTTACAAATATTTATAATTTTTGAATTTTAAAGGAGGTGATATTGATGTAGAAGGGAGATACGTACTGTTCTAAATTTTTTAATCATTAAAAAATATTAAAGGGGAATGGATAATGAAAAAGTCAGGTGGTTTTCGTAAGATTGGAATTCTTACAATTGCAGCTAGTATTATGCTTGGTACAGCCTCGATTGCTCCGAACTTTCATGTAAATGCATCCCAAATCAAGTTGCTTCAACTAATGCACTCACTGTAGATCTGGAATTAGCAAGCGAAGGTATTGTTTTGAAACAGCAGAAATACTGGAAAGGCCAGTCAGACGAAGCTTTCGTAGTTCCTCAGAAACCTGAGCTGATACACAATAACGGTGAAGCCCTTGAAACTGATATTCAGCAAGGCGGTGATCCACTTGTTGCTATTTATAGATTCAAATTGAATGGCGGTCTGTATGAGTCCTACTATTTTGGAGAAGTTCCTGAAGACGCAATAAAAAATGCCAAGAAAGATGCCATTACAAAAACAAAAGAAATCCGGAAGAGTGACAAAGAATATATCAAAAGTCTGAAAATTGATGAAACAAATGAAGAAGCTGCAGGAACTCTTTCAAGCCAGTCAATCGTTGCCGACCCCACCTATCCGCCTACAAATGATGAGCCAGGCATAACTGAGCCGACAGACCCAGGCACACTGGATGGGTCTGCATGTGAGCCGATATTGTCAATAGACGAAAACGGCAATGAAGTTGTAGATAATCCATGTGAAGAGTCTGAAGATGATTACGTGCTAGATGACGATATTAAGTATATAGACAAAACCCAGCCACAATATGTTGTTTCTGAACCCACAGGAGGTTATTACAAATCCTATAGCTGGGATATGGGTACAGGTATATATTCCTCGAGCACCCATTTTGATAGGAAGGCAACAGCTGCTAACATTAATGGTGTCACAGGTTCTGTTTGGGATATAAAAGCCTTCAATTCATGGGAAGAAAAGACCTGGGCGATCGGAGGCAGCATTGATTATATGACAACAAGATATGATGTCAGTTACTCATCACAGAAAATTTTCTCCTACGGACCACTTGACGATTGGGGTGGTAAAATACCGGTTTCTTTAAGTGGAGGAGGACCTTCAGGTATTAGTTGGAGTTTTGATCTTGGAGCCGTGGTTACAACAAATGACAGGTCCTCTATTGCCAATAAATATGGACGCTGGACCTGGAGCTCTGTGGAGCCGCTTCTGTCACCAAATCCTTTTGTAACAAAACCAGGATTAAGGGTAGGTAATACAGCTGGAAAACTTGCTATTGAAATGAGTCATGTATTGATGATGGATGCTGATTATGGTCAAACTGGAGTTGTTACTGCTTATATCCCTGATAGATGATAATATAAATGTATCATCATAAAAAGGAGGCGTCTTTTTGAAACCCCCAAAAAATAAGCCTGAGCGGGACGAAACTTGGAGGACATTATTCCTGCTAGGTTTAATACTTACGACAGGTTCAATTGCATGGTGGCTTGCCCAAATCGCTGATTTACTTGAAGTTATTGCGAATAAATAAAATGAAGCGGGTGTAATGGCTTTTTGCCTACCCCGCTTTGAAACCATCCACCATCGAACAGCCTTTAGAACCACATAAGAATCTTCAAAATAATAGGTTACTCTTATTCGGCTAACGAGCCTTTTCAATACATAGAATTTCATGATTTTGCAGTATATACAAATAAGAATATAAAATTACTTTTATGCCTTATTGCATTAAACTGCATCTATAGTTCAATAAGGAATTCAACAAAAAAGATGCTTAATCCTTCCTGGATCAACGCACCCGTTACTTAAATAAGCATTTTTATTTTAATCAAGTAAATACCCACGCAATTTCTCAACTTTATTTGTTTGAAGAACTATCCCTTTAATATCAAAAACTACAATTTCGGGGAACTCATTTAAGGATAATGCTTCTTTATAATCATAATCATGTGAAGATTCTTCATCTAAAATAATATACGATAAAGAAAGAATTTTTTCCCATAATTTGTTCGCATCAATTAAGTCATTATTGATACTACGTTGGTATTCTTCAGAAGTCATTTTGTCATCAAAAACCACAATACTGTATTTTCCTTCAACTTCAGACTTAAATTGATTTACAACTATTTCTTCCTCAGATGAACAACCTATTAAAATAAATATTAGACTTAGTATAATTGCTAATTTCTTTTTCAAAACTTTCCCTCCTTGCAACAATTTACTTTAACATAAGTTTAAGATAACCTTATTGAACATTACTGCTTCGTTTGTTTAAGTGAATTCCTTCGCAATCTTTAAATTGATATGACTTCATTAGCAATTTAGTAAATGTAGTCCATTATTTTTTGAAATCCTAAGGGTAAAGTGATAGCAACTAGTAATCCTATTACAATAGAAGAAGCAGCAAATACAACAAATTTACTAAAGGAAATTTCTCTCCTTTTATATGCGGTAAAAAATACTTTATTTAGACTAAAGACAGTAATAAAAATTATTATTGCTGAAAATATACTTGCTATGATTACCTCCATTGTACAGCTCCTTTTAAAAACTCTTTTATTGATATTACAACAAAATTATCCAAATATTTATTCAACATTACTGCTTCGTTTATTCAATAAGGAGTTCAACAAAAAAGAGTGGGTCAATCCTGTGTGAATCAATGCACCCTTGAGTTTAAGCATAAATCATCACAATCAAAACTATTTATTCTAAACTAATTTTTTTATTGCAGAGACTACTACTTCCGGTTCATCATTTTGTATATAGTGAGCACTATTTTCTGCGATTATCAACTCTCCATCTGAGGATATTTCAAGAATCTCTCTCTGCATTTCATTCCATAACCCTTGTGATTCCATAGAATAATGTGCTTTCTTACCTGCCGAAAGAACAATTAATGGTACGTTTAATTTTTGTCTAGTTTCTTTTAATTGCTTAAGGCTTTCCACAAATTCATCATAATTTCCTTCGTAAACGAATTGCTTGTTATATGCTTGCTGAAAATTTTGTGACATCGTGGGGAGAAATCTTTCTCTGTAGTCTTCAGGCGTAGAGTCAATCAGGACTAATCCACTAACTTCATTTGGATATTCTGTAGCAAACATCCGCATATTAACTCCACCAAATGAATGACCTACTAATATATAGGGAGGTTTGATTTGGGCTTCACTAAGTAGTTCCTTTAATTCTTTTACCATTTCACGGCTGGTTCTGGGTTTACTACTTTTTTCACTCTTCCCAAGTCAAGCTCTATCATAAATTAGTACACTAGAGAGCATTGAAATCTCCCTTAATACTGAATTCCAGGCCTTAGAAAAATCTCCATATCCAGCATCCATTATTACTGTTGGCTTTCCCTTACTCTTTCCCACTAATTTAGCATATAGTTTACAATCACTTATTTGTATAAACATTTCTTTATCCATTGGATCATTCCCCTCGATTGGAAACCTCTCTTTAGTAAAAATATAACATCTCACTTCTTCTTCAACCTGCCCCTATAGTTCAATAAGGAATTCAACAAAAAAGGTGCTTAATCCTTCCTGTATCAACGCACCCGTTTGTTGAAGAAATCAAAAGGAATAATCATTTTTGTAGTTGGTTTAAAATCTGTTTCAATACATAATCTTGAGACATATCATTAGTAAATAGTGTTTCTCCCTGCACTCCAAGGTAATCGTTTGAATTCCACCAGGCACGCAAAGAGCTTTCTCCAAATTCCATCTTTTGAGCACGAGTGTTATGACGTATGACTGTTTCCTCAAAGGATAAATCAAAATAATAAGTATATGCCTCTTGGTTATAGAACTGAATTAAGTCTTTCAGCATTTCACCATAACGGCTTTTATTTAAGATTCCTTCCACAATAACAACTCCACACTTACCTTTACCATATTCTGCAATTTGGCGAATCAAACCAATTGAAGGATTTCCATCTCTATCGTTAACCTTCAACATATCACGACGAACGACATCCTGTGAAACCAAAAGCGCTCCGTGACCTAAATGATTTTGAAGGCTTTTTGCAGTCGTAGTTTTTCCACTTCCCGAATTGCCTCGTAAGATAATTAGCTTAGATTCCATAAACTCTCCCTATCTATTGTCCCTTTTTTAAAATCTTACTTTTAATACTTCAATCAAATAATCAATTTTTGCTTATTGAACATAACTGCATCGTTCGTATTATAAGGTCATCCAGAAAAGAAAATATTTCTGATAATCACTGGGGTTAGGCAATTGTTCTGTCATTTCATGTAAGGTATTCATTAAATCCCTTTTCCTTCTTTTTAGACCTCTAACCTTTTTCTTAGATTTATTATCGAAACTCCATCGATTCATATAGCTCAACACCTTTTGCCTATTTATGCTTATTCAATTATCCACCCACAGCAAAAGAAGTCAATAACCCTCTTCTTCACTCAGTAAATCCAACGGTTTTTAAAACAGTTCTAGGGTTTTACAGTTAAAATAAAAGCAATGTACAAAACTCCAATAGCAATTATAGCTAACAAATACGTTTTAAGTTGTTCCACTAGAGCTCCTCCTTAACAACCTCTTTTTCTTTAAAAAACAGATTTCTTTTTTTAAGGAAAATTCAATAAAAAGGTCGTTAATCCTCACTGGATCAACGGCCCGATTAGTCTAAAACTCATTAATATCAGAAATGACACTTTTTAATATATCAATAGACTTTATAGGATCTTTATCAAGCTCTAAACTGTGATTTCCACCCTCAACCACTTTTAAGATAAGATTTCGATTAATTTTCAACTTTTCAGATCGATCCACAATAAAGCAATGACTATCTTCTTCTCCAAAAATACAAAGACCTTTATGATCACTGTTAAGCATTGCATTAAAAACGTCATCATTTTGCAGCAATGGCGTCAACCATACTAACTTGGCCTCTTTAAACATTTTATGATCGAGCAGACACCTTAAAACTTTTGTTCCGATCGATTTAGCCACTATATAATAGTTGCTGTATTTTTTGTCCTTTGTTGCGTTGTCGATTACAAGTTGAACGTCTCTTGCAAGATCCCTTTCATTTAGAGAAGACAGTTCCTGCCTGTTAAATGAATAGTTAATGTGTAAAACATCGAATCCTTTATTGTAAAATAACCCTGTTGAGTAGTATAACAACGGAGCTTGTGTTGAGTAACCAGCACCAGGTAAGACAATTACAAGATTATTTGTTTCTTCTTTTTGTTCAATCAATCTAAAAGGGATGCTTTTTATCATTTTCTCACTACTCTCCATTATTCAGACTATGAACCAACCTTCGTCCAAAAGTAATTCAACAAAAAGAGCGTTAACCCTTAGTCAACGCAACGTTAGACAAATGATTTTTTCAACTCAATTTCATCCCTTATCGGAATACCATCATTACCGATTAAAGGGATCTCTGGTTTTATATTTCTCGCTTTCTCGACTGCATTATTGATCACTTTGGAAATGACAAATCCTCGTTTTTGATAAAACTTCAATGCTAATAAATTATCATTTGTTGTTATGAGCTTTATGAGTTTACATTCTTTTACATTCTTTCTCGAAAGCTAGGTTTTCTACTTCTTTAACAAGCGATGTACCTATTCCCTTACCTTCTTCAATACTGTCTAATGATATAATTTCGCATTCGTAATCTTTAATGACATAGGTAATCAGGCCAATGACGTTGTCTTCTTTTACGATGGCAAAACCATCTAATGAACTGCAATCATAAACGCCGCTTGAGATAACCATTTCTGGAGATCCCCAATGCAACTTAAAAAACTCTATTAATTTATCTTTTGGTAACTCTTCAGTTTTGTAAGTATTCATGACTTCCCCCGTATCGTCACAATTCTTATTGTCCATCTTTTGATTGCTTATAAAACCATAAAGAGCCAATCCAATTAGGAAAAAACTATTCTATTTCTTGATTAGTAAAATATTAAAAGGCATATAGTGTCATTGTAATTGAGCTAGGGATTAACGAAAAAGTAATAAATGGGTGCGTTCTCACTTTTTCCAAACCACTTAACTCCTTCCCGTATTCTCTTTTCTTCGAAGATTGAAGCAAGACTGCATTGGCTAAAAGAAATCCGGCCGACAGTATAGCCAGTTTAGTGCCAAGAATAAAAGAGAGAATCGCAGATAACAAGGCACCAAACAAAAGTAATTTACTTAATGAACTCTTAATCTTAACCTACCCCTTTTTGTTATCAGTTGTTTTTACAAGTATTCGGTAATCTCTTCCGAAACAGCAGCTACTTAAGTAAACCAAATACCCAAACAATCAAGTACATTGGAATGGCTACGATAATCATACCTGCCAGTAAATAGCCAAGCGACTTTAAAATGAATTTAAAAATATCATAAATAGAGCCTGCTAAGTCATCAATAAATCTCACTATTAATCTCCCCTTAAAAATTTCCATATTACCACCATATGCAAATTACTTCTTTAGAGTTCTGAAAGTTATAGAAAGTGCAATCCAGGTTAATCCTGAAAAAATGGCTAAAGGAATTGCTTCAGCTGTCATAAACTCTGGTAGTAGATTCGAAAAAATAGTCCTGAAAAATAAAAAAGTTGAAAATAAGGCAGCCAAGATT
Source organism: Bacillus sp. ISL-41 (assembly GCF_018613235.1). GTDB lineage: Bacteria > Bacillota > Bacilli > Bacillales > Cytobacillaceae > Mesobacillus. The sequence goes on along the minus strand of NZ_JAGGQP010000010.1, from coordinate 8,867 downwards.
AATACCCCTAACAAAAATAAAGAAAGTTTCTTTGTCAATTTGGTTATCTCCTTTCTTTCAGCTATAACCACCTTGAATTAAAATACCTTTTAGTTTGACGGCAATTGAGTGATAATATTCTCTACCAATTCATCCAGTGTCCCATAACATTTTACTACCTCTGGTAAATGATAAAATGTGCTGGTCGTGTCAAGATGATCTATTGCTCTATCTGGGGAGTATAGAAATATCCTCTTCCCCAGGCCTAATGCGATCCCTAATTCTATATGAGTTCCTTTTCCGCCTGGCAGTAACACAACAAGGAAATCTGATTCTATGACGGCGTCTTTCTCGTTTTGCCCGATCACTTTTAAGAATTCGAATGTAAACGTCTTCTCTTCCCTTGCTTCGGCATTTTTCGTCCAATCATATGTATGCATATAGCCTTTATTCACTAATTGTTTCGTAACAAAGTTTACTGCATCAATATTTCGAAAACTCGATGCAACATAAAATTTCTCCATACTTTTCTCCCTTTAAAAAACTGAACTTTTCATTCTTACTTACATAAGTATTCAATAAAAAAGTGCGATAATCCTTCCTGAGATTGTCGAAAAATGGAAAACACTCTTGCATAACCTGATTTAATAATGCTTAATAATTACTGAGTCTGTTAATAAAGCCCTGCTTAAATATACATATTGAACCTTAAAAACCTTTATGAACTTTCCTTGTTTCCTTTATTAGACGATTGCCTTATAATAAACATGTATGAAATGAGGTGTTTATATGTCATTAGAGTGGGACAGCCGCACAAAAGCAGATGAAGTCGTTGTAGAGCATTTTCACTCAACTGTTGTGGAATTTATTGCTTTTACTTCGTCTTTACTTGATTCCAGAAAAGAAAAGGACCGCTTATATGGTCAACTAGTCAAGGAACTGGATAAAAACTCCGCAAAATTCCTGGATTTTTGGGATTCAAAAACCGATTGGAGTTTCACATTCCTTTTTAATTTCCTTCTGCCTTGTCCTTATTTTCATGATGTAGAACTGTTTCTTGAAAAGATCTCTACTCTTAGTGATCCTGATTTTTTGTATCACTTTTTTGGCGAGTCTATTCCGGAAAAACAAATTAAAGAATTGATCAAGGATCCAGAGAAGCTTAGATCTATCGAAGATACGATCTGGTGGGAAACCGTTGAAAAAAAATCAACGATGCAAGATATTCTAAACAACCTGCCTGATTTCCGAAAGAGCTTTATATCTCTCCTGTTAACTGCTTCGCAATCCGAGGCTTTCAGAGACGAGCTTACAAAAATAACCAACCTTGTCCAGGAATCCATTGATAAAGTGAAATCGATCGACATGGAACCATTGGCGTTAGCTCAATACATAATGGGAAAAACGTTCAGACGAACAAGCTTATATCAAGTGTATTACTTTATTCCCTCGTACTTTTTTGCCGCTAATCGAATCAGGATTTTCGATTCTAAGACATGTATCATCATCTATGGTGTTGATGCACCACTTGTCGATTATCGAAAAAAAAGTGCCGAACTGGAAGTCCAACTAAAAGCACTTTCTGACCGGAATCGAATCCTTATTTTAAGAATGCTCACACGGAATAAGGAATACGGTGCCAAAATTTCCGAGTACCTCGGAATTACAACGGCCACCGTCTCGCACCATCTGGAACTTTTGAAGAAAGCTGGTTTTGTGAAAGAAGAAAAAGTAGGGACGATTAAGTATTTTTCCTATAACCAGGAACATGCAGAGGCAACTTTAAAACAATTGCAAGAATTTATAAGCCCTAAGTTATAGTCTAATCCCCACAGAGGATTAGGCTTTTTTTATGTAAAAAATGGTTGACTTTACCAAACATCATAATATAATCATCTTATAAGATAACTATATTACATTGGAGGCGAAGACATGAACCAAAATGTAATTGAAGTGAAAAATGTTACTCGAGCTTACACAACGGAAGTAGGTATATTCAAGAAAGAAAAGAAGAAGGTAGAAGCACTAAAAGGAGTTTCTTTTTCAGTGAAGAAAGGGGAAATCTTTGGCTTGTTGGGTCCTAATGGCGCCGGTAAAACAACGATGATTAAAATATTGTCTACGATGCTGATCCCCCATTCAGGTAATGTGTCCATCTTAGGTCTTGATCCGGCAGCAGATCACCGACTTTTGAGGCCGAAAATCAATTTTATCCTTGGTGGTGAACGGAACTTATACTGGCGGCTATCGGCTTACGACAATCTTTCGTATTTTGCAGACCTTTATAAAATCCCTCAATCTATCAAGAAAAGTAGAATTGAAGATTTACTGAAACTCGTTGGCCTTCATGATGTTGCCCATCAAAAGGTTGAGACCTTCTCAAAAGGAATGAAGCAGCGGTTACAAATTGCAAGAGGGCTTGTGAACAATCCGGAGATTCTGTTTCTTGACGAGCCTTCTATCGGCCTTGATCCTGTAAGCGCCAGGCAGCTTCGCGAGACAATGCGGAAACTAAATAACCAAGGGACGACGATTCTGCTGACAACTCATTACATGTATGAAGCAGACGAATTATGTGATCGCATTGCCTTCATTAATAAAGGGGAAATAATCGACATCGATAGCCCTTACAATTTGAAGAAAAAGGTAGATAACATGTCGATTATCGATTGCTCGGTCCTGGGAGCATCATCATCGCAAATTGATTCAATAAAGAATCATAAAAGCATTCAGCACATAAAAGTTGACCGACAGGATTTTGCCTTTACATTAAGGATCCAGACAACAGAACCCCAGCTTGTCGTGCCATTTATTTATGATTCTATGAAAAACTCTGTGATTACCAATTTAACAATTTCGAATCCAACACTTGAGGATGTATATGTTAGAACGATTGGAGAGAATGCATCATGAGTCTAGCTGCGTCCCTTCTTCATACCATCCTGGTCCATATGAAGCTATCAATTGCACGGCCGATGTTTAAGTTCATCATCTGGATTTCACCGCTTTTTTATTCAACATTGGCGATCTTTATTTACGGAAAAGACTCACCCGAAACTTTGTTCCATTATGTCGTATTGGGCTCAGGATTCATGGCTCTTTGGTCTTCGATTGTTTTTTCATCTGCAAGTGATGTGAACAGAGAACGATTTTATGGAACACTCGAAATCATTTTTATCTCGCCAGTTCCGTTCGCAGTCACTCTGATTGGAAAAATCATTGCAAATACATTATGGGGACTTATTTCAATGATTTTGTCTTTTGTTTATTTAAAATTTGTCTTCCAATTAGACCTTGTCTTTTATCATCCGTGGATCTTTTTAACAGCACTACTATTCGTCCTGCTGTCACTGGCTGTTTTCTCTTTCTTTCTTGCGCTCTCCTTTACCCTTTCCAGGCAAGCGGAAGCGTTAATGAATTTCATTGAGTATCCTATTTACCTAATTTGCGGCTTTTTATTTCCGATTTCGTATTTGCCAGCCTGGGTTCAAGGAATCTCATACGTATTGCCTCCCACCTGGGCAATCCAACTTTTACGGGATGTGACTATTGAAACGCTCTCTTCACACTCAGTGCTAATTTCTTTTTCAGCCCTAGTTTCTCTTACAGTGCTGTACATTCTCGTTGGAGTGTATTTCTATCGATTGATGGATAAAAAGGCTAGATTTCACGGAAAGTTGGGGGTGTATTAACAATGGAAGCTGTTCAACGATTTATCCGTCACGGTTTTCTATCGTATAAAGCATTATTTGGCTGGCTGGATCCTAAGGTATATCTATTCGTGATGGTCCTCAGTCCTCTCAGCCAGCTAATTTTCTTTTCCATGTTAGTAAACTATGTGTACAAAGGGGAAAATCTATTAGGTTATGTAGCAGCCAATGCGCTACTGCTTTGTGTATTAAATGCAGTGTTTGGAATTATGTCGGTCATCACCTCCGACCGCTGGATGGGAACACTTCCCCTAGTCATGGCCACACCCTACAATAAAGTAAACTTATTTTTATCACGATCCATCGCGCACGTCTTAAATGGACTGGTGACCGCTGCGATTGGATTGGGGTTTGGAATTCTTCTTTTTCAGTTAACGATTTCTTTAAAAGAAGGTCTCGTGCTGCTGATTATTTGGCTCTGTTCGATCTTCTCAGCTTCTGGGCTTGGCCTAATACTCGGAACCTTTTGTCTCTGGTCCCCTTCTATGCACCTATGGTCAAACCTGCTGGCAAGTCTGTTACTTTTATTGAGTGGTGCTAACTATCCTTATTCCCGGATGCCAGAATGGCTGCAGCTCCTCGGGCAGTTCATACCACTGACAAGAGGCGTCCAACTTACAAAGGACATTTTAAACGATGGGAATTATTCAAATGTGGCAGTCCTTTTAGGCGAAGAAATCTTGTTAGGCATTGCATTCTTCGCCATCAGCTTCCTACTGCTAAAATTCGCCGAATACCAGTCCAGGTCAAAAGGAACAATGGAATTTGATTGATTAGAAGAACACATCAAAAGGCATTGCAGGTGCAATGCCTTTTGCTTCGTACATAAATGATTAGAAATCGCTACAGCCTTCGAGAAAAATCGTACGTAAATGTGCCTATTTCACTCTGCTCCGTCATAATATTCACGTAGTCCATTTCAAAATAGTAAAGTGCTTTACTTAGAACATCGTAAAAGAACGGAACAAACTCTAACTCTTTAAATATAAAAACTTCTATCAGCGGATCATTATTTCGATAGGCTTTGAATATCCGGTGATTCCCATTAATACAATAGGGCTTATTATCGGTTAGATATCGACTTTGAAGGACCATGACAGGATTTTTATGATTGGGTTTTATTCGATTGGGATCTTTATTTATATTACCTGGGTCAACAGATTCAATAATGTTCTTTGGTGAAAAGTTTACTGGCTTATTCCTCTTATCTTTTATTAAAGCTGTGGCCCCGTCAATGTCTAAGGTATATTCAAACACTCCTGTCGGGAACTCTGCATACAAGGAAAATGTCTCCTTTCCAATTGGATGAATGACCGGGTACGTTTCACTGATCAGATTTCCATTCACAATCTCCGTCCACTTCCTGGCAACTTCATTTCCATAACCGGACTTGTTCTTCATCTCCTGAATTCGTGAATGAAAATGGGTAAAGGGCTTAAAATCACGAGATTCTTTTTCATAAATCTCGATTTTACCATGCTGCATGTCAATCCTCCTAATTCTGTTTTACAAATATACTAGTTTTTTTAAAGGGTCTGGATTTTTGATTTAGCATTTTAAAAATAAACCGAAAGTTTCCGCTTAAATTGGAAACAACCCTTGTTTTCTTAAAAATAAGGGTATTTTTTCCGCTTATTTAATCAAAATCGTTGGATTTTTTCATATTTTTATCAGTTAACCGGAATATCTCCGCTTATTTCTGCTATATAAGGGGCATCTGTATACAATAGCCGGAAATTCTCCGCTTATAATTGCTTATACCTACAAGAAAATCAACAATAGATAAATAACAGAGTTTTTTTAAAAAAGAAGGATTTTGCCATAATAACAAAATCCTCCTCTTCTACTTACTGTTCCATTACTTTTTTGATAAACAACTGGTTGTTTTTATTAACAATGACGCTTACCACCATAAGCAATAAACCAGAAATAACGAATACGAATCTAACCCCCAGCAAATCTGCAAGGAAGCCCATAACTAGTGATCCTATTCCGAACACGCCTGTTCCAATAGCACCTAAAGAGGTATAAACCGTTGCCAACCGTTCTATTGGCACACTAGTTTGGATGATTGTTTGTTGAGGAATGCTTTTTAGCTGTACAGATATCCCTACAATCAACGATAGAACCAGGGCAATAGCTGGTACACTATTTAAACTGAACAAGATTGTCGCCAGGAAACCCGCAAAGGAACCTGCCAAAATAAAAGCTCCTAATTTCCGCTCAATAAATGAGAAGTATTTTATACAATAAATACTTCCCATGATCAAGCCTGCAAAGAAAGCACCGTTGATAAAACCCCACCATTTCTCGGCTGCATGGAGAGCATCACTGACAAATACCAATAAAATAGCCGCAATCCACACCGTACCAGCAAATGTTTCATATACATTAATCCAGCCAATTTTTCGCAGAACTTTCGTGTCTGCTATGGTTAGCCATCCTTCTTTTATTTGCTCAAGTTTCCCCTTCGACTCTGTAGTCTTATGAACGACAGCATCCAATAAGCAAAGGAGGCCGCTTGATATGGCAAATAAGACTCCAACTAACCAGACTAGCAGCGGTGGATTCAACACAAGCAAAAACAAACTGCCTATAAACCACATCAATGCCTGAAGTGTTTGCGTAACCGTTTCTGTAATTCCGTTCGCCTGCACTAAGTCCTCAGGTTTCACATAGTGAGGAATCAAGGTCTGGCTGATTGGATTTGCACAGCCATCCAGGAAGGCAATCAATCCTATAATTAAGTAAATCCAGTAAAAATCGGCAGCTGTTAATCCAATCAGAACTAACCCAAGAATAACTAGCAAAAGAGTCTTCCCGATCTGAGTTCCAGCCATTAACCACTTCAAATTAACTTTTCCGATCAAAAGTGGTGTCAAAAGGCTGGATACGAACATGGATGAAGTAATCGTAAATGGAACGAAAGACGCTGCCGTTGCTGAGCCAGTTATGACAAAAATTGTACTAATCACACTTACCATATATAGTACATCGCCCATATTGGCGAGAGATTGACCGATCAACAATAAAGTAAAGTTCTTATTCCAATTCATTTATAATCCCCCGTATAAAATATAATGTTCATTTTAACAGCGGGAAAATTTAGATTGGACAATTCATCTACATCAATACTCCTTTCAATTGGCGGATAAATCCGGGGGATGATTTATCACAAGATTCTATGAGAGAAACAGATAAAATACAAAAACCGAAACATAAATTGTATCCAGGCCTGCCAGGTAAAATTTAAGGTTTGATATTTTCAACTTTGCCAGGCTGTAATTAAATAAGACATCATATAAGCTTATTGCAAATAAAATGACGGACGCGATTACCACTAATATATTTCCAGTGATTAACACGGCAAGGATATATAATAACCATCTTCTGAAAAAATTAAAAATCAAATCAATGAGTACCATAGACAAGCCTTCTGGATTCACTTCCAGCTCTTCGTCAGAAGATATTTCGCCAAGACCCGTTTTAATCTTTCTGTAATCTTTTATGTAGTCGAGATTGATCCACAATAAAATGAAGCAATAAACAATGATATAAATTTCCTCATTGCCGTATAGTAATTCACCCAAAAGAACACCTCAATTTTTACAATCAATAACCATTTTTGCTGTAATCTTTGTTTGCGTTCGCTTATTCTTGCTGCCTAGATCACTATTTTGCTTCTACTACGAAACTGCTAAATTCCTCATCGTCAATTAATATATCAATCTTCCAAAGACCCTTTTGGTCAAGCCCAAACTTTGCTTCACTTTGCATACCCATAATTTCTTGCTGGTAAAGTTCCATAGTTTTACTCGAATCTTTATGTGTCGCAATCATCTTATACTTTTTACCAGTTAAATCTTTGCTATTGTCCAAAAAATATAGCTTGTAATGTCTCCCTTTTCCCACTGGAAACTCAGGCTCATCGGTTTCTCCATTCAATTTGGTCATGCCAAACTGATCCTCTGTTCCAAATAAGGTCTTGCCATCCTTAGTAAAAGTTGCACTTAATCCCCAGTATGGTTCGTCACTGTTGGTACAAGCGCTCAGGATGGACAAGACTAAAATCAATAAGCTTATGGGCTTTTTCATTCGCTTTCACCTCAACTCTTATATGACCGTTGCGACCCAATATATATACCCCATCTCACATGCCGGCGGCTCAACTTTATGCTCAATTCCTTATATTGGCGAAGAATTCTCCCATATTAACTCCCAGATGATAGGAAGCATACCAAATCCAAAGTGTTAAGAATATAGTAGTAAGAGCCGGATACTTTTTGGTCATTCTATTCAGTTCTTTTGTAAAATCATCCATTCCCACTTACTCCTTATTAGTAAAATATTACCATTTCATTATTGCGCAGATTGCTTTTTCGCTCAATATGTTGTTAATCCTTCTCTTCAAAGTTTTAAAAAGTTGGATTTGTTTTCGTTCCTTGATGGAAAACCATTTTCCATACACCCTCGTTTTGTTTCCAAATAGAACTCCGTAACGCGTGCTGTTTCGTCTGTTCATTAAAAGTTCGGTATGTCGCCAGGGCTATATTTTCCGATAAAAGATGAATATCGAAATCACTTAATGTAACTTTGATTATCCCAATCCCACCTTCAATTTCTTCATCCTTATACAAAACCCTTCCAGAACTTCCAAACTCAAAGAACTCATCAGCCAATAACTTTTTCAGTTCCGTTTTTGATGATCGGACTTCTGGCGTTAATAATTTTTCCTCTAATTGTTTTATATGTTCTTTTAGATCCATAGATAACGTCTCCTTTACAATCAATAGAAGACTAATTCAACAAAGCCAGCGAATTCCCTTCCTAAATGTAAAACAATTCCTTTTCTCGTTACAAGTTGAAACCTCTACACAATTGAATCGTATTAGGAAATATATAGAAAGGGGATGAACGTTATGAATATTAAGGATAAGAAATGTAGTAGCTGCGGCGGAAGCTCTTTCGTCCAGGCGATGGATTATATTAATCTCCGCCCAGTGGATAAAAAAATGGCTATCGGATCAGAAAGGCTCTATACAGTTTGTTTAGATTGCGGAGAAGTTGTTTCAATTAAGGTGAAAAATCCTGAGAAGTTAGTTAAGTAATCATATTGAAGCTATTTAAGGGCTACTTCGGACAACTTTGATAGAAATCCGGTCTGACCCCTTAATTCTT
>NZ_JAGGQP010000009.1 GCF_018613235.1 Bacillus sp. ISL-41 | reverse complement strand
TGCGTTGATTTTAGAGCTTTTGAAATAAGGAATTTTATCCTTTAATAAGAAGAAAAAAACGCTGCCAGAAGAACTGGCAGCGCTTTTCGATTCAGGCTTGACGCTTTTTTCGGAATTAGTTACTTTTCGTGTCTCCATCACCGCTATGGATGACGCTTTTTTCGGGTTTGGCTCCTTTTCGTGTCTCCATCACCGATATGGATGACGCTTTTTTTTTATGATCGCCCCCTTTTCATGTCTCCATCATTGGAAAAGCAAAACAAAAAAACCAGCCAGCAATTCAATGCTGACTGGGTTCCAACACACATTTATTCAACCGTAACAGATTTAGCCAGGTTACGTTTACTTCGCTATACGGGCTTCTGCATACTATTAAATAATGATCCCCATATGCCCGATTCTGCCTTAGGGCGCGGTTGCCTTAGTCAACGATCGTCCAAGCTCAAGTGCCCGGCGATTAATATCCAATAGAGAATGTTTTTCCGGAGAAAGGACCTTTTTCAATGCTTCCAATATAGAGTCATCAGACAGTGTGCCCGTTTCCTCAAGGAAAGCTCCAAGCAGGATCATGTTTGCTACCTTTGGATTGCCGAGCTCATTGGCCTTGTCGGTTGCATCGATATTTAAAACTCTTATATCGGTCCTGGCTGATACTTTTGAAATCAAAGATGAGTTTACAACTAATAACCCCCCGGCCCTGACCATCGGTTCAAATTTTTCATATGAAGGGTTATTCAGCACAATCGCTGTTGTCGGTCTTGAAACTAGTGGTGAACCTACCTGTTCCCCGCTGACCACCACTGCACAGTTGGCAGTTCCGCCCCGCTGCTCAGGCCCGTAGGAAGGCAGCCATGATACAAACTTCCCTTCCTTCATACCGGCATAAGCAATCAACTGGCCCATCGACATGACTCCCTGGCCGCCAAAGCCGGCAATCAAAATTTCCTCCATCAGCGAACATCCCCCTTCTGTGAATCCTTATACACGCCAAGAGGATAGGCAGGCACCATATTGTCCTTGATCCAATCCAGCGATTCATTTGGATCAAGGCCCCAGTTCGTCGGACAGCTGGAGAGGACCTCGACCATGGAGAAACCCGTTCCCTGCTTCTGTGTTTCAAATGCTTTGCGAATCGCTTTTTTCGCTTTGATGATGTTCGGTACATCATGCGTTGATACCCGTTCAATATAGGCTGTTCCATCCAGTGTTGACAGCATTTCGCTCACTCGGATCGGCAATCCCTGGATGCTTCCATCCCGTCCGAATGGGGTCGTCGCCGTTTTCTGGCCAACCAATGTAGTAGGTGCCATTTGCCCACCTGTCATGCCATAAATCGCATTATTCACAAAAATGACGGTAATGTTTTCACCTCTTGCAGCGGCATGGACAGCCTCAGCAATCCCAATCGAAGCAAGGTCGCCATCTCCCTGGTAGGTAAAAACGAAGCGGTCAGGAAGTACTCGCTTGATTCCTGTTGCAACAGCAGGGGCCCGCCCATGGGCTGCCTGGGTCATATCACAATTGAAATATTCATAAGACAGCACAGAGCATCCGACCGAAGCGACTCCAACTGTCTCTTCAAGGATGCCCATTTCTTCGAGCACTTCGCCTACCATCCTGTGGATGATTCCGTGCGTACAGCCGGGACAATAATGGGTCTGGTTATCAGTCAATCCAGTCGTTTTCTCGAATACGGTTTTCATTGTCATACCTCCACACCCCCAGCCAGTTTGACAATTTGATCGTAAATTTCTTCCTGTGTAGGGACCACCCCGCCAGTACGGCCAAAAAATGAAACCAGTGCCCGGCCCTCTACGGCAAGTCTAACGTCCTCAACCATCTGCCCTGCGCTCATCTCGACAGAAAGGTAACCCTTCACCCCATCACGTGTTTCAATAAACGGCTGCTCAGGGAATGGCCAGAGCGTGATCGGCCGGATCATCCCGATTTTCAGCCCTTCTTTCCGCGCTTTATTAATTGCATTCATGGCAATCCTTGCTGCTGTTCCGTAAGCAGTTACAATATAATCGGCATCTTCAATCTCAAACGTTTCATATCTGACTTCATTTTGTTTAATCAAGGCAAACTTTTTCTGTAAAAGTTCATTCCGCTTTTCAAGCGCATCGGCATTCAATTCCAGCGAGGAAATAATTCTCGGTTTGCCGTCACCGCGGGTACCTGTCGTTGCCCATTCCTTCTGTTCCGGCTCCCTTTCATTCAACTCCTTGAACTCAACCGGTTCCATCATCTGTCCGAGCATGCCGTCCCCAAGCAGGATGACTGGCGTCCGATAGCGGTCAGCAATATCAAATGCCGCTTCTGTAAGGTCAATGATTTCCTGCAGCGTTGACGGAGCCAGCACAGGCGTATGATAATCACCATGGCCTCCCCCTTTTGTCACCTGGAAATAGTCCGACTGCGCCGGCTGGATATTTCCGAGCCCTGGCCCTCCGCGGACGACATTCACAATCAGGGCTGGCAGTTCTGCGCCAACCAGGTATGAGATTCCTTCCTGCTTCAAACTGAATCCGGGACTTGATGATGATGTCATTACACGCACACCGGTTCCGGCCGCTCCATACACCATATTGATTGCTGCTACTTCACTTTCCGCCTGTAAAAATAACCCGCCAACCTCGGGCAGCCTTCTGGCCATATAGGCAACGAGCTCACTCTGCGGCGTGATCGGATAGCCGAAAAAATACTTGCAGCCCGCATGGACAGCAGCTTCTGCGATAACCTCGTTACCCTTCATTAGTACTTTCCCCATTGTCAAATCTCCTTTGCTATACAGATTTCCTTACCTTTTCTGGCCTATAGACAGTGATTACCGAATCCGGACACATTTGCGCACACTTGCCACAGCTGATGCAATTTTCCTGGTCTGTCACAACCGCAGGCCGGTAGCCTTTTTCATTCAAGTAATCAGCAAGATAAATCACATTTGTCGGACAAGCATTCACGCACAGCTTGCATGATTTGCAAGTCTCCTCGTTAAAAACAACTCTCTGCTCCACCGCTTTTGCCTCCTCTACATTTCCCATGGCAATTTTAAATACCTCGAAATCACTTTTACTTGGGACTCCCTCTCAATTCCAGCACTTTCAGCTGATAAATGCTGCGGTACCACCGTGTACAACAAAGGAATCCCCAGCGAATCGGATAGCTTCTTACTTAATGTCAATCCTCTTTCCACATCCTGAAGTGTCGTCTCAGATCCTACATTTGAGTTATTGATGATTCCTGTGATCTTCAGCCGGGAGGCACCTTCGATTTTCTGCAATGTCTCAACTGCCCCCTCGAGAGTACTGACATATGGACGGTTTGCATTTAAAATAAACAGCACCTCGGGCTTCATCTCATTCCAATCGTTGTAAAATTGCCCTAATGCCGTCGCTCCATCTTTGTCTCCCCCAGCATCGACAATCAGCTTATATGCAGCGTCGTATATCACCCTGCCCATATCGCCAGGAACAATCGGTAAATCAGCGGCTGCAAGCCTTTCAGCTGGTGCGATAAGTTCTATTCCATGTTGGTCAAAAATATCCCGGGCGTCCCTCGCGCGGTAGTATGGATTAACAATGTCCAGATCTGCAACTGCCGTCCTGGCATTTGTTTTCCTTGCCTCTAAAGCCAGGTTAATGGATATCTCTGTTTTACCGCTGCCAAAATGGCCGGTAATGATGGTGATGTCCGCACCTTTCTTCACCGGTCCCCACCCCCCTCGTTGAAAGCGTTTTCATTTTATGACATCTTCATTATATAAATTTCCCCTATGCTTCTCTTTGATAAAAGTCACGTTTTTCGCAAAAAATACTGTTCATCTACTCAAAAAGGAGTTCCCCGAAAGAACTCCTTTTTAATTATTATATAGCGAAGCTAAGAATCACTTTTTGCGGCATGTCCTGTTCTTCATAAACATCTTTTCTTAATCTCTCACAAGAAGGCATCTCATATGAAAAATCTTCCACTGCTTCAGGGATCAGTCCATCTGCCTTCAGTGCATTAAAAACTTTTTGCATTGCGTCATCTGTATCCAGGCAATCTTCAGAACCTTCATATTTAAAACAATCAACGCATGTTTCCACGATATTTGCATCAATCTGTTCCTGTATAAATACTAATTTTGCGCCAGCCATCTTTTCAACTTCACGATTTTCCAATTCAATAATCGTTGTTACATTCATTATTGGCACCTCCATTTGGATTACACTATCATTATAGTAAGTTAATATCCAAACAGGGGTGTTTTATCATTTAGTTCATTTATTATTCACATATTCTCGTCAAAAAGTTGTCAAAAACTCCTTAACAAAGGGATTTTTGATACCCATACAGGGATTTTAACATTTCAGGACTATAACGCGGTGATTTCACCTAAATCCCAATACTGCTCCAAGCTTCCTGTGTATTCTAGCATGGTGATTTCCGCGAAAAATAGGGTCGATTCCGTGAAACTTGAGCTTAATTCCGCGACTTGGAAAATCGTAAACATTTATACCATCTAACTTCCAGTAACATCCCAATAATCAGAAAAAAACAAATAGATAAACTTTATGAATTGCAATTGACCTTGCCATGAATCACGTGATACTATCTCTAGTATTATTTAAATCTATAATCTTTCCTTGTATATGTTCGAGAATATGGCTCGGACGTTTCTACCATGCTACCGTAAAAGGCGTGACTACAAGGGACTTTGATATTTGCTATCTCTTTTGGCATCTATTTGTCCCTTGTGGTACTCCGGCAGCATAAAACTGCCGGAGTTTTTTTATTATAACTACCAACCAGGAGGACAGCACATATGAAAAACTTTTTCCAATTCGCAGAACGAAATACAAATTATAGGCAAGAAACCCTGGCCGGCATTACGACGTTCTTGTCGATGGCCTACATTCTTGTGGTCAATCCTTTAATCCTTAGCCAGGCAGGCATGGATAAAGGAGCTGTTTTTACAGCTACAGCACTCTCGGCGATTATCGGCTCGCTGCTGATTGGCCTGCTGGCTAATTTCCCGATTGGAATCGCTCCAAGCATGGGCTTGAATTCATTTTTCACATTTACCGTCAGCATCGGGATGGGAGTCAAATGGGAAGTCGCCCTTACAGGTGTGTTCATTGCGGGTGTCCTGTTCGTCATCCTCAGTCTTTTAAAGATCCGCGAAAAAATCATTAATGTAATCCCACAGGATCTCAAGCATGCAATCGCTGCGGGCATCGGCTTCTTCGTCGCCTTCATCGGGTTGAAAAATGCGGGAATCATCGTTGGTAGCGAAGCGACCTTTGTCTCAATCGGCAACCTGACATCGGGCCCTGTCCTGCTTGCGCTTTTCGGCTTCATCGTCAGTGTCATCATGATGGTCCGAGGGATCAGTGGCGGCATCTTTTATGGAATGGTGATTGCAACAATCGTTGGCATATTCACTGGCTTGATTGAAAAACCAACAGCAATCGTCGGTTCGATCCCAGACATCTCACCAACTTTTGGTGTCGTCTTCAATCATCTGGGAGATATATTTTCCCCAGATGTCCTTGCCGTCATTTTCACCTTCTTGTTTGTTGCTTTCTTTGATACTGCTGGAGCACTGATTGCGGTCGCCAGCCAGGCTGGTCTAATAAAGGATAATAAGATTCCCAACGCAGGACGTGCACTTCTTGCGGACGCAGGGTCGGCTGTTGCTGGAGCTGTACTTGGCACATCCACAACTGCGTCATTTGTTGAATCATCTGCAGGCATCGCGGTCGGCGGGCGCACCGGTTTCACTTCCGTGATCATTGCTGCTTGCTTCGGCGTGGCGATGCTCTTCTCTCCGATCCTTTCAGTCATCACACCGGAAGTTACCGCTCCGGCACTTATCATTGTCGGTGCGTTGATGGCAACAGAAATCAGTAAAATCAATTGGAACAATCTTGCAGTGATTATCCCTTCATTCGTAACAATCATCATGATGCCACTCACTTTCAGTGTCGCAACAGGAATCGCCCTTGGGTTCATTCTATATCCATTGATGATGCTTGGCATGGGCAAGTTTAGGGAAGTCCATCCAATTATGTATGTTTTGGGTTTCTTGTTTGTTGGTTATTTTATATATGTTTAATAAGTCTCAAGTCCGCACTTTCAGTTGCGGACTTTTTTCTTTCATCGAGAATTCTCCACGCAAAATTCATGATTGTGTTTTAAGTGTAAAATGTGCGAAAAATTCAAAATATTAATAGGTGAATCCCCTCACTTCTTCTTTCATACTCGAAAATAGTAACTGAATTTCCACAGCAATAGACTTACCCCAGATGGTAAAAATAACTTAAGCGCTTAATTTTTTTTTGCAACACATAAAACCCATAGGAGTATAGGCATCAACGTAGATGGAGGTGTACATTCTTTCAGTTTTTTTCTATTCCAAATCAATATTTTGGCGGCAGATCCCGCCAGCAGAGAGGTGAGAGCTTTGAAGCTGTTTGGAAAAAAAACATTAATTTTATTGGCCGGCACAATGCTGGCTTTCACTGGTGGCTGTGGTACTCAGGAAAGTTCAACTGCACCCCAGCCAAAAGTAAATGGACAAAGTGAGCAGCTCAATGTTTTTTCAGTCGTACAGCAAGCTGCTGATGCTTATCTGAAAAAACCAGCAGAGTCTTTTGCTGCTGAAGAAATTTTTGAAAAAATGATCTTGAATTACGACCCGTCATACTTCATTGTCGATGTCCGCGATACTGCTGCATTTGCTGCCGGACATATCGAAGGTTCTGTCAATATTCCTTATAATATGACAGCTAACCCAAACCAGATTGCTAATCTGCCAAAGGACAAAAAGATCCTTGTCATTTGCTACAGCGGCCATACTGCAAGTCAGACAGCAGCGCTGTGGAATATGCTTGGCTATGACGCAGTTCCAATGGTAAATGGAATGGGAGGCTGGACTAGCGATGCGAATTTGGGGACACCGCTTCCTCAGAAACCATTTGATTTCCCAGTAGAAACAACAGAAACAATATCCGGGAAATATGATCTCCCAGCTCCTGCAAGCAAGCAATACACTGATGAAACAGCTGCTATCTTAGGAAGTGCCGATGATTATCTGAAATCAGGTATTCCACCGATCATGAAACCCGTGGATATTCAGGATTCCATCAAGAATAAGTCGAATGGACTCTTGCTGGTTGACCTAAGGCCAGCCAAAGAATATGCTGCAGGCCATTTACCCGGGTCGATCAATATCGCCTTTGAATCACTTGCAGAACTTGAACAGTTAAAGAAATTGTCTCCGGAAAAAAAGATTGTTCTCATCGACCATGATGGCACTATATCCAGTAAAGCAGCAAGGATTCTCAATATGCTTGGATATGAAGCCTATGCCATGAAAGATGGCATGAGAGTATGGACATCTAATGAAGTTATCAATGGTATCCAACCGATTTCCAACATTAAGGTTAAGAATTATCCAGTGAAACAGCTGAACACAAAACTCGAGACAGAAACTGGAGCCGCCAGCTGCGGTTAACAGCTTATGAGAGAAAGGAGTATGAAGTGATGACAAATTTATCGCGCCGTACGTTTTTAAAAGCTTCAGCAACGGTTGTCGCAGCAGGTTCGGTTCCAGCCTATTTCAGCTTCAACGACTATAAGAAAGCTGCAACCGAAGAAAGCGTGAAGAAGATCCCGACCTTCTGCCATGGCTGCACAAGTTACTGTGGAATCATCGCCCATGTGAAAAACGACCGGGTCTGGAAGGTCGAAGGTCACCCCATCCACTTGAAATCAAGCGGCAGGATCTGCGCCCGCGGACATGGAATGGCAGCTTATCTTTACTCTAAAGACAGGGTGACAGGCCCGATGAAGCGGGTTGGTGAAGGGAAATTCGAACCAATCAGCTGGAACCAGGCATTCAAGGAAATCGGCGAAAAGCTTGATAGCATCGTTAAGCAGTATACCGGTAATTCTGTGTTATGGCTGGAACACGGCACACATCGGAAATCATATGTCGACCGCTTGTTTGACACCATCGGCTCGCCTAACTTCACGACACAGTATTCCACTTGCTTCAACGCTAAAACAAATGCATGGCTGCAAATGACCGGCACCTCCCTTAACGGTGACCATAAAAATGCTAAATACATGATTTTTGAAGGAAGGAATTTCGCCGGCGGAATCATCCCGAATGGCATGAACCACATCACCCATGCAAAGGAAAAGGGTGCCAAATTGATCGTCATCGATCCACGGTATTCAGAGATTGCGAAGATTGCAGATGAATGGATTCCCATCAGGCCGGGAACGGACCTTGCTTTCAGGCTTGCGATGGCAAATGTATTAATCTCAGAAAATCTCTACAATAAGACATTTGTCCAAAAATTCGTGGATGGCTTCAGCGAATTCAAACGCATGAACAAGGAATACTCCCCTGAATGGGCAGAACCAATTACGGGAATAAAAGCCGATAAAATCAGGGAAATTGCCAGAGACTTTGCTAAACATGCACCGCAGGCCTTTATTGAGCCAGGCTGGCATGGACTGCATTCCCATTATGTTAACAGTACGCAAACGGCCCAAATGGGAATCATCCTAAATGCACTTGTCGGCAACTTCTATGAAAAGGGCGGCTTGATGCCTTCTGCCAGCCTCCAGCTGGGACATCTCGACTTGCCAGCTATCGAAAATATGCCTGAAAAAGGCGCTCGCATTGACGGGGCTGGAGTAACTGGAAAGTACCGGACAGTCGAACCTTCAAGGGGAATCGCCCATATTACGCCACAACTTGTACAACAAGGACTTGCTAAAGCTGTATTCATTTGTAACTATAACCCTCTCAGGACTGCACCGGATCCTAAAGAACAAAAAAAGATCAAGGATGCAGAGCTGGTAGTTTCCATTAACATCGACTGGAATGAAACAAGCTACTATGCGGCTGATTATATACTGCCTGAGCATTATTATCTGGAAAGATTGGAGCATCCTCAGGCTGTATCCGGACATATTTCGCATGATAGCCCCCAGCTTGCCCTTCGCCAGCCTGTCGTCAACCCGATGTATGACACAAGGAACACGCTTGACATGCTGAAGGGAATTGCCGATGCAATGGGCCATAAGGATTTGTACCCTTTTACAATTGAAGAAGAAGTAGAAGCAGCAATTGCTCCGCTCGGCATTACATTCGGCCAGCTGAAAAAAGCAGGGACATTAGAATTCCCGGCAACCGTCAAACCAGGATTCCCAATGAAAAAAGGCAAACCGGCACTGCCTACGCTAACCGGTAAAATCCAATTTTCTGCTGACCTGTTCAAGATTGACGGAAAACTTGGAATTCCTGTCTGGGTTCCTCCGCTTGTTGAGCCGGATCCAAATAAAGACCATGAATTCCGCTTGATTCATGGAAAGCAGCCATGGCATTCTCATGCCATGACAACAAATATCGAACAACTGATGAAGCTATCAGAGAAGTATCAGGGAACCTATATGTGGCTCAATGCTTCAAGAGCCAGGAAGCTTGGCATCAAGACCGGAGATACAGTGATAGTCCAATCCAAGATCGCCAAGAAAAAGGTGCAGGTAAAAGTAACCGAGTTTCTTCATCCGGAAGCTGTATGGCTCCCTTCCACATATGGCGGATTTTCACCTAAGAACAGGACGGCGAACGGAGTCGGCGTGAACTTTAATGATTTTATCCCAATCATGGTAGACCCTCTATCAGGCTCGACAATGGCCCAAGAGGTTGTCGTGACCGTGGCAAAGGAGGGCAACTAGGATGGCAAAATACGGCCTTTTGGTATTTCCGGAACGCTGTACGGGCTGTAACGCGTGCAACATTGCCTGTGCATCGCACAATCAGCTTAGTAAGGATGTTTCCTATAACCGACTTGAATTTTTGGAGACTGGAACTTATCCGAATGTAAAAATGGAGATTTTACCAGTACAGTGCCAGCATTGCGACAATGCTCCATGTGTTTCTGTCTGCCCAACCCAGGCAACTTACAAACGCGAGGATGGAATCGTCGAAATTGACGCTGACAAATGTATCGGCTGCAAATATTGCATGGCTGCCTGCCCTTATGAAGCAAGACAGCTGAATGAAAAACGCCTGCCGGAAAAATGCAGGTGGTGTCCTGAAATGCTTGAAAAAGGCGAACAGCCTGCCTGCTCGGCGACCTGCATGAACGAGGTCCGGCTGTTCGGAGACCTGGAGGATCCAAACAGCCAGCTGAATCTGGAGCTGGCAAAACATGAAGTCTATCAATTGCTTGAAGCTAAAGGCACGAAGCCAAGCATCTTCTATGTTAAAAAATAACCGGAGGTGAATCTCGTGAAAATCAATAAATGGAGTATTCTGTCAGCAGCCTTCATTCTCTTCGGCCTGGCGGGAGCAGCCAATATTTTTATCCATGGTGAACATGCCATGGGAACCACAAATAAGATTCCATGGGGAATCCTGATCGCCGGGTATGAATACTTTGTCGGAATCAGCACTGGACTGCTGCTGGTCGCAGCATTGGGATATATTTTCCATGTAAAAGCCATTATCCCAATCGGCAAATTATTGCTGATGTTTGCCATCTTTTCCCTGGTCAGCGGTTTTGCGATTTTATTGGTGGAGTTAGGCAATCCGCTTAACTTCATCCATTATTTCCTGACACCTAACTTTACCTCGCCAATTTGGTGGATGGCACCATTATACGGGATCTATTTAATGCTGCTGGTTTCCTTAACAGTGTTTGTCGTTCGCGGCAATCAGTCTTTGATCAGGCCTTTTGCCATCATGACCGCTGCTTCTGCCTTAGTCGCTCTGGTTTGCATTGGGTTCCTGTTTGGTTTCATCATTGCACGTCCGTACTGGAACGGCCCGATATCACCGCTTTACTTCATTCTGACTTCCGTATTTTCAGGAATCGCAATGGCTTCTATCAGCGCCTATCTGCATGAAAAACAGAAAAAGAGTGAGAACCTTGAAACAGTTAAGTTCCTCAGGACACTTAGCTTGTCGATGATGGGAGTCATGGTCATCATCTACATCGGCAAGACTTTCGTCGGGCTCTACGGACAGGTGCCGGGTAAATATGAATCACTGCTCGCTTTGCTGACAGGACCTTTAAGTTTTAACTATTGGGTATTGGAAATATCGCTGGCCGTTGGCATACCTTTTGTGCTAATCGTTTCAGCCCAAAAGCTTACATCCATGAAACTAGGGCTTGCCGGTCTGCTGTCCCTGACAGGAATTTTCTTCATGCGTTTCAATATGGTAATAGCCGGACAGGTTACTCCATTGAAAGTCGTCAAAAATCCAGCTGAAAAAACCGCCTTCAATCTTTTCAGTATAACCTGGTCTGAATGGGCCCTGATAATTGGCGGAATCGGCATCATGGCATTACTGTACCTGCAGCGTGAATTATTGGAGCGAATCCTCAACCACAAACCAGCAACAGAGCTGAAAAGGCACGGGGATGTAACCTCGTAGAAAAAGGCTGTTTTTGTAAAGATTGTTGTTAAAATCCTAAAGCCGATTTTAACGTGATAAAAATCCATTTTGTAGTTCGGTATTAAGTGTGCAAGCTCTTTTCTCATAATAAGCTTTAATTTTGTGAAGAAACATAAGTCATTCACTCCTATTTTGTAGTCAATAGCAACAAAGTTTGAGAAAAGAGCCTAGAAAAGAAAAGCGCAAGCGCCTTGTCCAGCGCTGGAGCTGGACAAACGGAAAGGGGCTGATCACTTGTTCACCATGACTGAAGAAAAGCGGCGACTGTCCAATGCGCTTTTGCTGCTGGCAGAATTTTATAAGCCGCCGACCACTGAACTCTATCAAGCTTTGAAGAGTGGAGTAGCTTTGGAAGAGCTGACACCATTTGTAAAAACGGAAGAAACCTATGAAAATGCTTTTTCTTCCATTGAAAATATGAAACAAACCTATATTCATTGTTTTCTAGGTCCTTCCGAGCCTTTCGCACCGCCGATTGAATCACTCTACAAACAATGGACCGATGATCCCACTGCGGCTGTTTCATTTGCAAGACAGACAGGATTTTTCTACGGAGACCCTGCACTGCATATCCAGTACCTGTTCCGGCAATTCAAGCTTGAGTTTCCTGAAGAATATCGGGCAATGCCAGACCATTTAACCCTACTGCTTGAGTTTCTCGCTTTCTTGCTCGAACATGGGACATCGGATCAGATTCAATCATTTATCTCGGACCATTTCGATTGGCTTGACGATTTCATCCTGGAATTGAAAAAGTCGGATACAAGCTTGTTCTATATATCTATTACACAAATAGTGAACCAGCTTGTCCACTCCTCTGCACTTGGATACAGGAGTGAACAACTTGGTGAAGAAAGGAGTGAATAGTTTCATGGTAAAGAAAACTATACTGGCAGGTTTGATATTTACCGTCGGAATAGCCATTGCCGGTTGCGGTACTGGCGGAGATTCAGCCAAAACGGTCTCGAATGCAGCTGCAGATTTTAACCAGAAGGCAGACCTTTCAATCTATAAGGTTGGCGATGAAGCTGTACCCGAAAAAAAATCCGTGCCACTGAAGGAGAACCTATCTTACGTTGGAACTGAATATATGATGAGATTAAAAGCTTCCGCCGGAGAGGTAAGCGCCGCGAGGAAAGCTTACGAGCAATATCCATCGGAATGGGACTTTGTCATCGTCGATTCCCGTCCTGAAGCCGTTTTCCATGAAGGACATATCAATGGAGCAATCAATATTCCAGATTCACAGTTTGACCAATTTGCCTCCCTGCTTCCAGAAGATAAAAATAAGCTTCTTATATTTTACTGCGGCGGAGTCACCTGTGAATTGAGCAGCAGTTCAGCTCAAAAAGCAATGAAGCTAGGCTATAAAAATATTAAAGTTTACCAGGAAGGACTGCCAGAATGGAAAAAAGCAGGCAATTACCTGGCTGTTACCGCTCCGTATATTAAGGGGCTGATCATGGATGCCAATGTATCAAGGGATGATAAGCCGCCTTTCGTCATCCTTGACGCCAGGCCGTATAAGGTGTATTTCGAGTCACATATCCCCAATGCGGTCTTTGCAGATGATACACTGTTCGCGCAGAAGTATCTGGGAACAGCACCTGCAGATAAAGCAACTGAAGTGATCGTCTATTGCGGCGGATTCGGCTGCCATAAAAGCCATGCTGTCGCTGAAGAACTTCTGAAAAATGGCTATTCGAATGTCAAAGTCTATTCGGGAGGACTTCCTGACTGGTCTGCCCAATCCTTGCCAACATTCGGCACTGCCAATTCTGGCGGAAGCTTTGACGTAGCCGAAGGCCAGGTTAACCGCGGAATCAATCCAGAGGAATTCATGAACAAAATCAATGCCGGGGCCTTCATCCTTGACGTCCGTTCGAAGGATGAAACCAAGGTCGGTGTTCTCAAGGGATCTCTGAATATCCCTGACAGTGTGATCCTGGCCGACCCGGCCGCTATCGCAAGCCAGCTTCCGAAAGATAAGAATGCCGTCATCGTCATTCACTGTGCATCTGGCGCCAGGGCAGCTGGTGTTATAAATAAGATTGCTGATCTGGGATATGCCAATACCTTCTATTTGAATAACGCTATCCAAATATCTGCAGACGGCAAACCATCCTTTTAAAAGCGCACGGCCTCTAGCTGATCAAAGCTGATGCTTATCGCAAAATACTCAAGGAGGAAAACTTGCTAGCCGCTGGAGCTGGACATTAATCTAACTACAAACAAGTTTATACTTTCTTAACTGGAACCTAAACCCCGGTACAATTCGTGCACCGGGGTTTTTAGCATTAAAGTATCTCTAATTCTTTCACAATTTTTTCGCAGATTTGATGCGTTTCCAGGGAATCCTTTGCCGTTATTAAAGGTGATTGATTGCTGCTGACCGCCTGCAGGAAATCAAATACAATTTGCTCAAAGCCGCGCTTGTGGAGTGTCGGCTCCCAATCACTTCCACCCAGCCTTGTTTCAATCCTGTTTTCCTGGACTAAAAGGTCAGAGACATTCAAGGCAGTCCGTTTCTCATTTGATTGGAATATCTCCACCTTTTCTTCAACAACGCCGCTGTCACGGTTCATGATCCCGATTGCGATTCCCTCTTCCGCCTGGAGCTGGATTACAACATGATGCAAGAACGCACCACTTTTCTTTCCGGTCACGTTGACCTGCTTGATTTGATAGGGAAATAAGAATCTTAGTGTATCGACAACATGAATGAAATCATCGAGAATGAAGTGACGTATTTCTCCGGGCAATGCCTTCCGGTTTTTCTGCATGATCACCATATTTGGTTCTTTCAACTCAGTCAGCTTTTTATACACCGGAGCATATCTCCGGTTAAATCCAGTCATCAATATCAAGCCTTTTTCCTCAGCCAGCTCTGTCAGTTCCATTGCTTTTTCATACTCATAGGCAATAGGCTTATCGACATACACATGTATACCAGCCAGCAGCAATTGTTTCACAATTTCATGATGTGATTCCGTGGCACTATGTACAAAAGCACCTTTTATACCACTTTCAATGAGTTCATCCAGACTTTGATGAATCTTTGAAAACCTATACTTAGCACCAATGGTTTTCAGCTTGGCAAGATCTCGCGTATAAAGATGGAACTCAATATCTCCCTTTTCTGCAAAAACAGGCAGATAGGCTTTTTGGGCAATATCCCCTAACCCAATGACACCAATTTTCACCATGATGATCCCCCCACCAATTTTTAGTTCAAGTGTACACATGATTCTGGGCAATAAAAAGAAATCAGCCCTGAACCGGCTGATTTCCTTGATTTTTTTATCAGGCTCTTTTCGTAAGCTTTGTTTCTTTCACAACTAAAAATAAAACCGGCACCTGGGTTTTTACGAGTATTAAAGAAAACTTAATTCAGAAGTCTCCTCGAAAAGAGCCCCGGCACCTTTTTTTAGCGACATTCTAGAACAAGTACGAAAAGCAAAGATCATGTGAAACAGCCTTTTATTTTGCCCGACTATTCATTAATCCAGGCAAGCCCGATTGTTCCCTGCCCTGTATGTGTACCGGCCACTGGACTGAAAGTGGTTGTTGTAAATGATATTTCTGGGAAACGTTGTTGAAGTTCGGCACGCCAAGTCTCAGCCAAGTCCTTTACATTTCCATGAATGACACTGGCTTCCTTAATATTGCTTGATGCTTCTTCAAGAATTTGAAACAGGCGCTCTTTGACCTTTTTTTCAGTCCTGATTTTATCAAAAAGAACTACCTTGCCATCATCAAACCTGACAATCAGCTTTAATTTAATCAAGCTGCCGATGATCACCTGAGTGGTCGATAAACGACCGCCCTTATGCAGCTGCTCCAAACTTCCCGGTGCCATGTATAAATTGGCCTTATCAGGAAGCGTTTTTAAATAGGAAACAATTTCTGTATACGACTTGCCTTGCTTTTGAAGTTCAACCCCTTTTTCAACCATGCGCCCTAGTGGGTAGGAACCTATTTTAGAGTCTATGACATCGACTTTGAAATCGACCATGCTTGAAGCTGCGACGGACGATTGAAAAGTACCTGTCAGAGCGCTCGAAGCGTGAATCGCAATCGCATGCTTATACTGCTCTTTAAGCTTCTGGTACAGTTCCACAAACTCCCCGATCGCAGGCTGGGATGTTTTCGGAAGGACCTTTGATGCGGCCAGCTTTGGATAGAAATCCTCGGCAGTGATATCTACCCCTTCCAAATAAGACTCCTCACCAAAAATAATACTTAAAGGCACAACGTATATATGGTTATTTTTTATGAATTCTTCAGTAAGTCCAGATGTACTGTCGGTTACCCATGCAATGTCATTTAATGTAGTCATGATTTCTCCTGTTCTTGTCAAAAATATCGATGAATATGCTTACATTTCCCATGATATATGAAGAAGCCTTATAAGACTATTAGTAATTTTTAAGAATACGATTTATTTGTTAAAAACAATGTAAAAGTTAATAACATGGACACATGTTTCTCATCCAGTTTTGAGGGAACAATGGTAACACACCTGAAGGGAGGAAAGTGGCTCATGGACCCTTATATCTACGGTTTATATTCCCTCGTATACTTGTTTTTATTCCTATGGGGATTAAAATTGTCCATCAAGTATGGATTTTTTTCATGGTTGAATGTTCTTTTGCTCGTTACATTTGGCCTGGTATATGACAATCTCGTGCTCGCAATGGGGAGCACAATTGGAAAAGGCTCCTTTTTAGAAGGCTTGAATGTTATGCGCTACTGGTTTCACGCATTCTTTACTCCATTGTTGATTTTATTTTCCTGGGAAGCGGTCAGAGAGACAGGAATCCGTTGGCTGAAGGGACGTACAGGACTTATCATGGCAGGTATCTTTACTTTGTCCATGATGATTGCAGAACTTGTCCAAAATACCATCGGACTTAATCTTGAGCCCGCCAGGAAGTATGGAGTACTAAGCTATGAATCCGCCGGATCACATGGCCCCCCAATTATGATTATTGGTGTTACCCTTGCGTTACTGCTTGCCGGGATTATCCTCTGGAAAAAGCTGAAGTGGAAATGGATGGCTGTCGGTGTCATTTTGATGGGTATAGGCAGTGCCGTGAAGATTCAAATTGAGAGTGATGCGGTCACGAACGGCTTCGAACTAATTTTACTGATATCATTATGGGCAACTAAAGCTTTCCTTGAAAAAAATACAGACCAGGCCACAAGATAAGGCCTGATCTGTTTAAAATAAGCTCTTCACTTCCTGTGCCGATAACTGCTTTCCCGCAGAAACAACTTTTTCATCAATGACCAAAGCCGGAGTACCTTTCACCTTATACTTTTCGATTTCCCTATTATCTTCCACCCTTTCAACTACCGCCGCGACCCCCGCTTCATTCACAGCAACATTGATGCTGTCCATAAGACTTTTGCACTTATCGCAGCCAGGACTCAACACTTTAATGATCATTTCCTTCGTCTCCTTTTCCATTTTCGCATTTTTAATTACCTTTATATCTTAAATGTACCCTCATTTTGAATATAAAAGTCATTTTTCCTATCGCTTTTTTTACTCTTAACTGATTGGGTTACCGACAGAGCTGGAAATCCTGATTACTGCTTTCTACATTAGACAGGATTGAAGATAGTAGGCTCAAAGCTGTCATGATTCTCTCGGTATTCTGACAGCCTTGCTGGTCACTGGGACAAACCTGTCATGATTCCCCCGTTTTTTTGACAGCTTTGCTGGTCACTGAACTAAAGCTGTCATGATTCCTTCGTTTTTTTGACAGCTTTGCTGGTCACTGAACTAAAGTTGTCATGATTCCTTCGTTTTTTTGACAGCTTTGCTGGTGAATGGCCCAAACCTGTCACGATTCTCTCGTTATTCTGACAGCTTTGCTGGTCACTGAACCAAACCTGTCACGATTCTCTCGTTATTCTGACAGCTTTGCTGGTCACTGAACTAAACCTGTCATGATTCCTCCGTTTTTCTGACAGCTTTGCTGATGAATAGCCCCAACCTGTCACGATTCTCTCGTTATTCTGACAGCTTTTCTGGTGAATGGCCCAAACCTGTCATGATTCCTTTTTTTCAGACACCTTTTCGAGAGCATGGTCAAAGCTGTCTTAAAAAAAACTTTTACCTCATGAAAGCCAATTGCTTTTTAGCAATTAAAAAATATGAGAAAATAACTGTGATTTGAATTGATAAGGAGGCGCACGATATGCCACAAAATCTCCAGGATACAACAACATTACATAATGGTGTCAAGATGCCATGGTTTGGCCTTGGTGTGTTCAAGGTCCAGGAAGGGTCTGAAGTTGTAGAATCTGTTAAAGCAGCGCTTAGAAATGGCTACAAGAGTATTGATACTGCTGCAGTCTACAGGAATGAGGAGGGCGTCGGACAGGCAATCAAGGAAGCTGGTGTCCCGCGTGAAGAGTTGTTTATCACGACGAAGGTCTGGAATTCGGACCAGGGTTATGAGTCAACGCTCCAGGCTTTCGAGACGAGCATGGAAAAACTCGGGCTCGATTATCTGGACCTTTACCTGATTCACTGGCCGGTTGCCGGCAAATATAAAGAAACATGGAAAGCACTAGAGCAGCTTTATAAGGATGGCCGGGTCCGCGCCATTGGCGTAAGCAACTTCCATGTTCACCATCTTAAAGATTTGATGGCTGATTCTGAAATCAAACCAATGGTCAACCAGGTTGAATACCATCCACACTTAGCGCAGACGGAGCTGCTTGAATTCTGTAAAGCCGAGGGTATCCAAATGGAAGCCTGGTCTCCTTTAAAGCAGGGAGAGCTTTTGTCAGATCCTACTATCGTCGAAATTGCAGAAAAGCATCAAAAGTCACCTGCACAAGTGATCTTGCGCTGGGACTTGCAGAACGAAGTAGTTACGATTCCGAAATCGATTAAGGAAAACCGTATTATCGAAAATGCAGATATCTTTGATTTTGAGCTTTCGGCCCAAGATATGGACCGCCTGAATAGCTTAAATAAGAATGAGCGTGTAGGACCAGATCCGGATAATTTCGATTTTTAATTAAATATCGCATTAGACGCAGATTAAGATTCTGCGTCTTTTTTTCGCCCCAAAACTAATACCAAATATTTATACCTAAATATAGTATCAGGTGCTAAAAATCACATCTTTTTATAATCGTTCATGTTAAACTGCAAAAGAATAAATTCAGAAAGGGGTTTTTAGCATGGATTTCCCGAAGCTTAAAATTGGCCATATGGCTCCAAGAGTCCCGATTATGCAA
Organism: Bacillus sp. ISL-41; assembly: GCF_018613235.1. GTDB lineage: Bacteria > Bacillota > Bacilli > Bacillales > Cytobacillaceae > Mesobacillus. The sequence continues at coordinate 21,671 of NZ_JAGGQP010000009.1, read as the reverse complement.
GGTGGAATGGGGGTAGGTATCTCGCTTAGCGGATTGGCCTCTGCAGTTGCAAACGCTGGAGGGATTGGCATCATATCCGGAACAGGGATTGCGGTAGAAGAGATGGTGCTGCATATCCGAAAAGCCAGGGAGCTAACTCAGGGCAATGGGTACATTGGTGTAAACGTCCTGTTTGCGATGAACGATTTTGCTGAGAAAATGAAAGCCGCGTTGGATGAAAAAGTTGATTTCATTATTTCTGGAGCAGGGATCTCAAGAGATATGTATTCCTGGGGAAAGCAAGCAGGCATTCCGGTCATTTCTATTGTATCTTCTGCAAAGTTAGCAAAAATCTCGGAACGCCTGGGTGCTGCAGCTGTGGTAGTTGAAGGATTTGAAGCAGGCGGCCATCTTGGGACTGACAAGCCTCTTTTTGATATACTCCCTGATATTGTTGAGTCTGTGTCCATCCCGGTAATCGCTGCAGGAGGAATCATGACTGGTGCTGATATCGCGAAGGCTTTGTCCCTAGGAGCTTCGGGCGTCCAAATGGGTACAAGGTTTGTAGCCAGTGATGAATGTGACGCTCCGCAAAGTTTCAAGGAAAAATACGTTTCAGCCACTGAAAAAGACACATTGCTTGTAAAAACAACAGTTGGGCTGCACGGTCGTGCCATTGCCAATCATTTCACCAAGCTCATCACCACCTCAGATAAACTCAGGATCAAAAAATGCCGTGATTGCCTGAAAAATTGCTCCTACCAATTTTGCACACTGGACTCCCTGCTCACCTCCGTTTCCGGCGATGTAGAAAATGGCCTGGTTTTCGCTGGCGCAAGGGTAAGTGAAATTAAAGACATATTACCAGTCCGTAAAATCATAGAAAACTTAAGAATAGAATACAACGCAGTTGCTCATAACCTTGCTTAACTAAAAACCAGACAACCGAATCCACGGTTGTCTGGTTTTCTTCACAGCCTTATTATAAATTCCTTGTCCGACACCTGATCTTTTGTATGCACCCGTTCATAAAATTGGATTTCTTTTTCATTCATTAAAATGACGGTGGAACTTCTCGTACCGTATCCTTCACTTTTGATGAACATAGGGGACAATAATCGCTCCCATTCCAGCGACACCCCCGTCGATGGCAGCATATGGTCCGGCGCGGGGTCGGCATTTTTCAAATGCGCAAATAACCGGTCAACCAGATCAGGTTGCCCTTCTGAAATAATGCTGGCAAGTCCCGCCTTCCCCCGTTCTACCTTCGGCCAGTCGCTGTTAAGCAAATGGTTGCTGACCCCATGGACGCCAGCTTCCACTTTTTGCAGCGGGCCTCCACGGTTGGAAAAGTAGTAGAGCTCATCCAAATCCCCTGCTAGAAGATTATAACCAGGATATTCTTCACGGCGATTAGCCAACTCCAGAAAATACGACTGGGTATTGACTGGCCCTTTCAGAAAGTCAGCAACAAGTTCACCTCTTGTTCTTTTCCCGACGGTCGTTTCACTTGGGTCTCGATAATTGGTGAGAGCTGCAAACTTGCCTGATGTTGTAACCCCCATCCAGGTTCCCATTTTTTCAAGATCCCTGCCGGCTAGCACTTCTGGCGCATCTTCCCAAAAATAAGCCGTTGCAGTTTCCCGGGCATATGCTTCATCCCTATTAGCAGCGATAATAAGCTTATACTTCGGATGCACTTTGTAGGCAAATAAAATCAAACACATAAATCATCACAGCTTTCCGTTCTTTTTCCACTATTATAACTCAATGCAAAAAAAGAGAAGGACCAAGTCCCTCTCTTTTCTCATTTTTATAAAAGCATACCTGCCATTGCTGCACTCAATAATGATGCAAGCATACCTGCGATAACAGCTCGTACACCCATGCGAGCGATGTCTCCGCGACGATTTGGAGCAAGGCTTCCAAGACCGCCAAGCAAGATTCCCATTGAAGATACATTTGCGAATCCACAAAGAGCAAAGCTGATGATTGCAACTGTTTTTGCAGATAATTGATCAATTTGCGGTGCAAATGAAGAGTAAGCAACGAATTCATTCAAGATTAACTTTTGGCCAATGAACCCGCCGGCTTTTACAGCTTCATCCCAAGGTACGCCTATAGCGAAAGCGAGTGGCGCGAAAACAAAGCCAAGGATTGTTTCAAGAGTTAAGTTCCCAGCTCCGAAGAATCCACCAACGAATCCAAGAAGCCCATTGATCAAGGCAATCAATGCAATGAAGGCCAGCAACATGGCACCGATATTCAATGCCAACTGAAGACCTGTGCTAGCACCCTTTGCCGCAGCATCGATCACGTTAACTGAATCCGTATCTTTTTCCATCTTCAGTTCATCAGATGACTCAGATTTTTCTGTTTCCGGGATCATGATTTTAGCCATTATCAAACCTGCTGGAGCAGCCATGAAGCTTGCTGCAAGCAAGTATTCTAGCGGAACACCCAATAATGAGTAACCAATCAATACGGAACCTGCAACAGAAGCCAGACCACCAACCATGATTGCAAATAACTCTGACTGAGTCATTTTAGCGATATATGGCTTAACAACAAGCGGTGCTTCTGTCTGGCCTACGAAAATGTTAGCAGCTGCTGAAAGTGATTCAGCCTTGCTCGTGCCCAGCAATTTAGAAAGCGCGCCGCCCAGGATCTTGATAACTACCTGCATGATTCCCAGGTAGTAAAGCACAGATATTAAAGAAGAGAAGAAAATAACAACTGTTAATACTTGGAAAGCAAATACAAAGCCAATATTTTCAGCCTGGAATAATCCTCCGAACAGGAATTGCACACCAGCGTCCGTATAGTTGACGATCTCATTGACACCAAGTGAAAGCTTTTTCAGTAAGAGCTTACCTGTTTCCCATTTCAATACTAAGAACGCGAAAATGAATTGGATTGCCAACCCGCCAAGGATTGTCCTTAAATTGATGGATTTTTTGTTATTCGAGAAAATAAAAGCAATTCCCAAAACGACAGCAATCCCTATCAAACCCCATAAGATATTCATTGTTGACCCACCTCTTGTTGTGATATTTGCTGAAATGTTGTTAACGTTTACAAATGATATGAAAAAAATTTCAATAAAACGTTTACATTTGTTTATCTCAAACTTTCTATAGCAAATATATCAGAAGTTAAGAACTTTTGTAAATAAGTTTTTGAACAAATGTAAAATGAAATTTATCCCTTTTCATCTTTTCGACAAAAATACCCGCAAGGCTTCCTACCTATCGGGTATTTGTTTGTATCTTATGGCTTTCTTATGGCTTTCTTTTTCCTTATCCCTTACTTATCCAACAAAAATTTGGCAGTAAATTGGTCCGTTACAAGCACATTTGTATACTTCCCTTTTAAAGCTCCATAAATACCATCAATTTTATGAGCTCCGCCTGCAACTAATATTGAATACTTCTTCTTCTTTAACTCTTCAAGTTCAATACCTAAAGTTCTAGCATCAAGGTTCTCGTTGCAAACCTTTCCATCTTTATCAAAAAATCGTGAACAAATATCCCCGACAGCTTTTGAATAAATGACTTGCAAATCTTCTTCTGTAAAGTATCCTAACTGGAACAATAAGGATTCAGACTTGATCGGACCGATTGTATAGACCGCAATGTTCGATTGTTTCCCCATTTCCAGGATCTTTTTTATATGCCTGTCCGCCTCCATCGCCTGTTTGACCACGACATGGTCTACAATTGCAGGCAGAGGGAGATGATGCGGTGCGCTGTTGAAGGCCTTGCCGAATAAATATAATATTTCATTCGCGTACGTATTCGTTTCGGAGTGGCTGACTCCTCCCTTCAACTGGACGACCTTTACATTCTTGCACGGTTTCTGCTTCAATTCCAAGGCAACATGATAAAGCGTCGTTCCCCAGGTGACACCGATAATATCATCATGATCAACTACTTCATTTAAAAAGGCTGCTGCTTTCTCACCGAGATATGTTTTTATCACACTGTCTTCATATTGCGGAATATGAGTGACAATTGCCTTTTTTAACCCAAACTTTTGTTCAAGCTGTGCTGACAAATTTTCTACATCCTCAGTAGGGTCCATGATTCTGATATCGACGATACCCTCCTGCTTCGCGATCTGCAGGAACCTTGACACTGTAGGCCTGGAAACTCCCAACTCCCTGGCAATATCATTCTGGTTATAATCAAGTAAATAATAAAGCTTTGCTGCCTCAATTATTTTTAATAATTTTTCTTTTTCCATTCGTTATCACCCTTGGAAATGACTTAAATTCAATACCTTTATTCTAGCAAAAAATCCGAATGAAAACATTTACATTTTCAAAAAGAACAAAATGTTCATAAATAACCAAACCTTTACATATGTTCAGTTCCCTCAGAACACTTAGAAGTTCATTTTATAAAAAGAAAAGGATTGGAGCTAACCCAATCCCTTCCAGAGAAATTATTTAATAATAGCTATCACTGATTGAGCATACTTCCGAACCAGGGCAATCTTTTCTTCCTCGTTTAATAAATGAAAGGGGGTATCATTTTTGAAGATAACCTGGCTGACGAAAATCCCCCCAAGGTGCCTTGCAACAAGACCTGTATCAACTTTTTGACCCATATTCTCAAAATGCAGTGCCAAACCCTTTTCAAGACTTGAAAATATCATGTCAGGTAAATCAACTTCATCATCCAAATTCCCCATCAAGCTTTCGGATATAAGCATTTTAACCATAGGTGCATTTCTGGACAATGTGCCTAATCTATTTTCTATAATCTTTATCAAAAAGGCTTCAGTATCCTCAGTTTTTGCCATTCTGTTAATTTGCGAATCAAATTGTCTTTCCAGAACATTCTTGATAACTGTAATAAACAGGTTTTGCTTATTGGTGAATTTCCGGAACAATGTTACCTCAGCCACTTCTGCTTCCTTTGCAATCTCTTGTGTTGTAGCCTGTAGTCCTTTTTTTATAAAAACCTTCATTGCTGCATTCAAGATTTGTTCCGTTTTGTCCCTCATACTGCCACCCCTAGCTTACTGGTAATTCCTTCTCCCCTACATGTCTTATTTTCACAAAACGGTCGAGAATAATCAAGATGGCAGGCATGACTACAATTGTACTGAACAGTGCCAGGGATATATTTATTAATGTCATCAAGCCGAAGTTGCTCAAGATGACAAAATCGGAAACCAGCAGTGCGCTGAACCCGCCGATTGTGGTAAAGGCAGATGCGAGGATTGCCTTCCCTGTTTTTCGATTCGTGACCATGATGGCTTCCTTGCTGTTTCTGCCTTTTTTCCGTTCTTCATAAAAACGCTCCATGATCAGTATGGTGAACTCTGTGCCAATTCCGATAATCAATGCTCCCAATGTGGCAGTCAACGGGGTATATTTGATATCAAGTAAAAACATGGCTCCGCCTGACCATCCGACAATCAGGGCGATTGGCAGCAATGGTATAAATGCTTTGACAGGATGGCGGTATACTAACAGCAAGCCAAAGAAAACAAGCCCCATCCCGAGCAATGTCATTTTATACCTGCCAGTAGTCAATGCGGTAACCATCTCAACATCCAGCACTGCTTTTCCGGTAACCGTTGTATCAACTCCTTTTAATTCTTCCGCCTTAAAATAGTCGGCTAAGTCATCAATGAAACCTTTAAGCTCCTCTGCCTCTAGGTGCTCTATACTCAAGGTGATGACACCTTTTGTTCCTTCTTCATTAATTAACAGCTTTTTCTGTGCTTCTGGCATATCAGCCAAATATTCCTCTATCTCATGATTTACAGGAAATTCCCCATCATTCATCTGTCGAAGGGCAGTTGTGACTGAACGTGCATCTGTAATGGTTTCTGGAAATTCACTTTTAACTGTTCCGGTAATCCCATCTACCCACTCCAATATCTCAGCAGATGACACATCGTCAGCTTCATAGACAACCGAAATTTCATCGGTACTGCCGATAATTTCTCTTAACTTATGAATATCCTTTAACTCCTGTGTATCCTGCGGCATAAACTTTTCAACATCCGTTTCGACCCCTGCTTGTAAATCAACCCAGATACCAAGCCCTGCTGATAGGAAGGCAGCAAAAAGGATGAGCCACTTCAGCAAAATCAGTTTATTTGTAAACCAATTAAAGAACCTGTCTCCCTTCTTATTTCTAAATTTTACTTGTTTCTTTTTATTCCTTTCTTTTTTGAAGAAATGATCTCTAGTGAATAAAATCGGAATTAATATAAACACTCCTGCTATAAAACTGATGATCATTCCTACTGTCAGCATCTTGCCAAAGTCCTGGATCATCGGCACAGGAGATGTGTATAAAGCAATAAACCCCAGCCCGGCAGCAATTAAGGCTGTCAAAACTGCCGGCACCATTTGCGTTAATGTTTGATATAGGGCCTTCTCTGGTTTGTTATTCATGGTCATCCTCCTCATCTGCCATTTCTTCTGAATACCTGTTTTGGAACTGGATTGCGTAATCAATCCCAAGACCTATAAGAATCGGGAAAACGGCCATAGAGACCATGGTTATTGGTATCTGAATCCAGCCCATCAAACCAACCGTACCAATGACAGCTATTAAAATGATACCTAATGGAAGTAAGCGCCAACTTACATTGAAGGTGAAAAATAAAATGATGACCATGAACAATATAGATAGCATCATCATTTTCTTCATGCTTTCCTTCATGGATGAGCGGATTGCATCATCCAAAACTGGCTTCCCGGAAACCATTGTATCTGTTGACTCTATTTGATTTTCATTCAAATATGACTTAACCGTTTTTGAAATGTCACTTTTTGAGTCATCCGAAACATTTCCGCCAAATTTCACAATCATGATCATGGTATGATCGTTTATAATGACTTCATTAAAAATATCTTTCCTCTTGCCATTATTATCATAAACAATGTATTCCAGAGTTTCCTGCTTTACAGGCAATCCTGGTTTCAATGTATCGGAGTAATCATTCATCGCGGTTAATTTTTCACTGATTTCGACCAGGTTTGTGCCCATTTCACTCAGACCTTTGCTGAGCTGCTTTAAATCTTCAGTCTGCTTTGCCTTTCCTGCCTGGAAGTCTTCAAATTGTCCTTGCTGTTTTGATAATCCACTTTCCATTCCTTTTAAACTCTTGATTGTTTGATCTGGAACATTTGGGAGAGCCTCAGATTTCTCAGCTCCCTGCAGCATTTTTTCAGAAAGCTGGATCAAGTGGATGCTCATTTTATTAACCTGTTCTGCTTGATGTTTCTGTTGCGGGTCATTTGCGTTGTATTTTGAAGCCAATTCTTTCAGTTTCATCCCTGCATCTCTTGTCTGGGCTCCAAACTGAGAATAGCCACTAACAAGATTTGTCGTTCCTGCCTTTAGTTTCTCCTGTCCTTGAATCATGTTATCTATTCCCTGATTAAGTTCCGGCATTTGGCTAGCCATGTTTGGAAGCTGTCCTTCTGCAGAAGCATTGGCTTCCATCTGATCTCCAATCTCTATTAATTTTCCACCCATATCTTTCAGGCCATCCGAAACTTCTTCTATTCCTTCTTTATATTTCTCAGCTTGCTTAGACGATATTTCTTCTACCAGAACAACAGGACTCATGACGCTATAAACCTGTTTTTGTGTATTAAGGATTGCTTCAAGACCTTTCATATGTTCCAGCCTGTCAACCGTTAGCACATCTTTATCATCAGTTGCTTCATAAACGATGATGATCGATTCTCCCCCGAATTCTTCTTCAAGCTGCTGGTTGCTTTTATAAACCATTGATTCAGTGCTTACCAGTGTCTCATTCCCCGTAGCCATTTGGACGTTACTTGCCCCTGCAGCTAAAAGCACAACAGCCATTATCGTTAATAAAACTATTTTTACCGGGTGTTTTGACATCCATGACCCAAGTATTTTCAGCATCTTCCTTCCCCCCTGAAACTAATGAATGTAAGTAATTACTTACATAAAGTATAAACAGCCTCGCCAATTATGTAAAGACCAAATTAAAAAAGGAGCCATCCCATAAACTGGAATGACTCCTCACTAATTATTAAGGCTTGCGTTTAGGAATTTTTCCAATTCCGAGTTCTTTTGCTTCTTGATTCAGGGCTTTAATTAGACTTAATCCCATTAATGCCATAATGATGGAGAAGGGCAATGCAGCTACGATCATTGTATTTTGCAATGCCTGCAGTCCGCCAGAGTACAGCAATACTAAAGAAATTGCCGCCAGCATGATTCCCCATGTGAATTTAATCCTGTTTCCTGGTGTCAGAGATCCATTGGTGGTCATCATCCCTAAAACAAATGTACCTGAATCTGCTGAAGTGATAAAGAATGTACCGATAAGGATCATTGCCAGGATGGACAATAAAGAACTTAATGGATAATTGGCAAACACGCCAAAGAGCGCTTCTTCGGTCGCGAGTTCTGAAATATTCGCAATCCCTTCGTGCTCAAGCATGATCGCTGAACCTCCAAAAGCAGAAAACCATAGGAAGCCAATCAAAGAAGGTACAAGGAGTACACCAAATACAAACTCTCTGATCGTACGGCCTTTAGAAACTCGAGCTATAAAAATCCCTACAAATGGCGCCCAGGCAATCCACCATGCCCAGTAGAAAATAGTCCAGCCGTTGATCCACGAACGGACATCTTCATTTAAAGGCGCAATCCGGAAACTCATTGCCGGCAAATTTTGAAGGTATGTACCAATTGTGTTGGTAAAAAGGTTCAGGATAAATTGGGTGGGTCCTAAAAATAGCATCGCAACGAGCAATACCGCAGCTAGTATCATGTTTACATTGCTTAAAATCTTGATACCTTTTCCAAGTCCTGTCCATGCAGAGATCATGAACAATACTGTTACAATCAGGACAATAAACAATTGAGTGACGAAACCAGTAGGTATTCCAAATAGGTAAGAAAGTCCACCGTTAATTTGTACAGCTCCAAATCCCAAAGTTGTTGCCACACCCACTACAGTCGCGACAACCGAAATCACGTCAATTACTTTTCCAACTGCACCATTCGTCCTGTCGCCTAAAATAGGGCTGAGGGTAGCACTAATCAATCCTGGCTTTCCATGTCTGAAATTGAAATAAGCAAGAACTAATGCAACAATTCCATAAATGGCCCAGGCATGGATACCCCAGTGGAAGAACGTGAATCTCATTGAATCACGGATTGCCTGGTCAGACCCCGCCTCCACTCCAGTTGGTGTAGAGACCATATAATGGCTTATCGGTTCAGCAGTACCCCAGAAAACCAGCCCGATCCCCATACCGGCGCTAAAAAGCATCGCATACCAAGTCAGGGTAGTAAACTCTGGGCGGTCATCCTGCTTGCCAAGTCTGATTTTGCCGAGAGGACTGATTAAGAAATACAGACAAACAATGACAATAGCAGAAACAAGAATTAAATAATACCAGCCAAAAGAATCAGTAATGAATGCCTGGATACTGGCTGTAACTGATTCAAGCTTATCTGGAACAAACACACCGAAAAGAACCATTAATAACAAAATTCCTGTCGATATGAAAAAAACAGATGAATCCTTTTTCATCAAAAAACTCCCTTCGTCAACTTTGCACTTTAATACCCTAACACAAATTGTGTTTTTTTTAAAAAGATTGTACTCATAACAGAGATAGTATTACCGATTAGATTCAAAAAGATGAATGTCAGAAATTCTTTTTTTACTGGAGCTCACTTCAGGTTCAACTACTAAATTCCCCAATATTCTTCCCAAAAACTCAAACTTAAGGACTTTTTATTTTAATTACGCTATGATAGTTACCTTTTTACCAGCCGGTTTCCAATATCATTCTATTAGTCTATTGAATCATTGTCGAACTTTGGTTAAAATTGTAAGAGATGCCCAGCCTGAAGGAGAAATGTTAGGAGACGATATTTTGAATAGAAAGTTGCTTATTAGAACACTATCCATTGGAGGCATTTTCCTGGCGACCTATCTGGGAGCGGAAAATTTACGATCGATTGAAAATCCAACGGCAGAAACACAAGCATCAGTTGCTCCAAAAATCAACCGAACTGAAGCTTATTCCATAACAAAGTCCATTGAAGATAAAGAATTTCTCAAGGATTTCTTCAATACAGAGAAGAGAGAGATGATTGAAGGGGTTCCGCACATCAGTCAGCTCCCCGAATTACAACGAGGCTGTGAGGTAACCAGCCTAACAATGCTTTTGCAGTATGAGGGAATCGCAGCCGATAAAATGACCTTGGCTGAGCAGATACATAAAATACCATTCCGCGACGCAAATTATGTTCGCAGCAATCCATATGATGGCTTCGTAGGCGATATCTATACTTTCAGTAAATCGGGATATGGCGTTTACCATGGTCCTGTAGCAAAGCTTGCAGAGAATTATATCCCTGGAAAAATCAAGGACATTACTGGCCAATCCATTGATTCAGTTTACGAACTGATCGATACTGGATCGCCAGTTTGGGTCATCATCAATTCCACCTTCGCTCCGCTTCCTGAATCGGAATTTACCGTTTGGGAGACAAATACCGGAAATGTGAAGATTACTTACAAGGAACACAGTGTTTTGATTGTCGGCTATGACGAGGAGTCTATTTACATAAACGATCCGCTTGCCAGCGATGGTTATAAGACCGTGCCACGGACACCATTCGAGAATGCCTGGATCCAGATGGGCAGCCAGGCGATTGGAATTGAAAAATAATAGATTGTTAATATTGGAGTTCCTATCCAGCGTGAGAACAACGATGATGAAATAGAAAAATCGGCAGGAGCTCTATCCTGCCGATTTTTTATTAAGCATACATCTTGTTTTCTTCCTGTTTGAAAAAACTTTTCATCGCGTGGAATACATCAGCTTTCTGCTTGAGGATATAGTAACGGAAGTTATCGTCTTTAATGTTTTTATACGCGGACATTAGGGTCGAGTGGCGATTGTACTGATTGACTTCTCCATAACCAAACATATTGGAGACCTTCATCAGCTCTTCTACTAATTTTACACAGCGGGCATTGTCGGAGGTCAGGTTATCACCATCTGAAAAATGGAATGGGTAGATGTTAAACTTGCTTGGATTGTATTTCAGGTCTATAAGTTCCAATGCTTTCCGGTAGGCGGATGAACAAATGGTACCTCCGCTTTCTCCTTTTGAGAAAAAATCTTCCTCGGAGACTACCTTTGCTTCTGTATGGTGAGCGATAAATTCGATTTCGACTGTTTCATACTTGGAGCGAAGGAAGCGTGTCATCCAGAAGAAGAAGCTCCTCGCCATATATTTTTCCCACAGTCCCATACTGCCGCTCGTATCCATCATGGCTAGAACAACAGCCTTTGAATCGGGCTTCACGACCTCATTCCACGTCTTGAATTTAAGATCTTCCTTGTAGATTGGGTGGAACGATGGTTTGCCTGTCATCGCATTCCGCTTGTAAGCTGACATCATGGTCCGCTTTTTATCAATATTGCCCATCAAGCCAGTCTTCCTGATGTCGTTGAATTCAATATTTTCAACGAGGTGCTCCTGTTCTTCCTTCTTCTTGAGGTTAGGAAGCTCCAGCTCTTTAAATAACGCTTCTTCGATTTCCATCATTGATACTTCTGCTTCGTAATAATCTTCACCGGCCTGGTCTCCTGCGCCTTGCCCCTTTCCGGGACCTTGCTGCTGCCCGGAGCCATCACGCGCGACGACATCACCTACTTTACTGTCGCCGTTCCCCTGGCCGACATGTTTGTTCTTATCATAGTTATAACGGATTTTGTACTCATCCAGTGACCTTATTGGAATCTTTACGACATCCCTGCCGTTGGACATGATAATATTCTCTTCGGTGATCAAATCAGGCAGATTGCTCTTTATTGCTTCCTGCACCTTTTCCTGATGGCGCTGTTGGTCATCATGTCCTTTGCGGTGGAGGGACCAATCTTCCTGGGAAATCACAAACTGGTGACTGCTTTCATCGGTCATTTTCAACCCCTCCTTTGAAATTTTCATTTTGACAGTAACATAATTCAACATACCTTCATACAATATCCCGATGGACTTTTCCCTTGTGGGAATTGTAATTACTCTATCTTATGCAGGAAGACAAAATAATTTACAAATAATTTTGACAATTAACCTTTTCTCCTATGGATGGACAAGCCCATTTTATCTTGAAACCCTTTTGAGCATTATTGTCCTTTTTCCTGATAAGTTCTTTTCCAAGACAGCATTTACTACTGTCCTGGACGCAGGCATCAACTTCTGGGCAAATGATTATAATCAGCAATATGCAGAGTGTCATGGCCATAAAAAAAATAACCTTTGCGTTATCAGCAAAGGTTATTCCTTTTCATTCGCTTTATCAAACTGGATTGGATCCGGTACTTTATCATAGTCTTCTTTCAATACTTCACCTGTGCGACGGTGTTCCATTTGCTTACCTAGATTTTCGATTTCTTCCTCATTGCGTGCCATGGAACTATTTTTAGGGACATAGTCTTTTGGCAATTCTTTTTCACTCATGTTTATCACCTCTTGCCTGTACTATTCCCGCTATCAGGATTTCATAAACTAAAAGGACCCGCAATCTGCAGGTCCTCAAAATCTATCTATTCAACAGGCTTCCGACATACCGCAGCAATTCATTCGCTGAGGTAGAGTTGTATCCATGCTCATCGATCAATCTGGCGACGACATTATTGATTTTCTTCAGCTGCGTCTCATCAGGAGTCTTCGTGGAAGTCGTAATCTTAACGACATCCTTCAGATCAGCAAACAGCTTTTTCTGGATTGCTTCCCGCAGGCGGTCATGCGAATTGTAATCAAACCTCTTGCCTTTGCGCGCATAGGCAGAAATCCTGATTAAAATCTCTTCGCGGAAAGCTTTCTTGGCATTTTCGGAAATGCCAATCTGTTCCTCGATAGAGCGCATCAGCTTTTCGTCCGGATTGATTTCCTCGCCAGTCAGCTGATCACGCATCTTCGCCTTATTACAATAAGCTTCAACATTATCAAGGTAATTATCCATAAGGGTTTTAGCTGACTCTTCATACGAGTACACGAATGCCTTTTGAACTTCTTTCTTGGCGATATCGTCATACTCCTTCCGGGCAAGAGAAATATAGTTCAGGTAGCGCTCCCTTGTCTCGGCGGTAATCGACGGATGCTGGTCAAGGCCTTCCTTAAGTGATCTCAGGACGTCCAAAGCATTAATTGTTTTAACTTCTTTCCTGATAATTGTAGAAGAAATTCGGTTGATGACGTAACGAGGGTCAATTCCGCTCATTCCCTCATCCTGATGCTCTTTTTTCAATTCCTCAACATCAGCTCTGTTATACCCTTCGACACTTTCACCATCATAAAGCCTCATCTTCTTGATCAGGTCGATGTCGCCCTTTTTAGGATCCTTCAGACGCGTAAGAATCGTGAACATCGCAGCCACCCTCAGAGTATGCGGCGCAATATGGACATCATTTACATCACTTTCCCTGATCATCTTGTCATAAATCTTCTCTTCTTCAGTCACTTTTAGGTTATATGGAATCGGCATCACAATGATACGTGAATGCAAGGCTTCATTCTTCTTGTTGGAAATGAAAGAACGGTATTCAGTTTCATTCGTATGCGCGACAATCAACTCATCCGCACTAATCAATGCGAATCTTCCCGCTTTAAAATTGCCTTCCTGCGTCAGGCTCAGCAAGTGCCAGAGGAATTTCTCATCACACTTGAGCATTTCTTGGAACTCCATCATCCCTCGGTTCGCCTTATTCAATTCCCCATCAAAACGATAGGCCCGCGGATCGGACTCAGATCCATATTCCGCGATGGTCGAGAAGTCAATGCTGCCAGTCAAATCCGCAATATCCTGGGATTTAGGATCAGATGGACTGAATGTGCCGATACCCGTCCGCTTATCCTCGGAGAAGAAGATTCGCTCCACGATGACATCTTCAATCCTGCCGCCATACTCTTGTTCAAGCCTCATCATATTAAGCGGAGACAGATTGCCTTCAATTCTGATGCCATATTCATCATAAAAATCCTTGCGCAAATGATGCGGAATCATATGCAGTGGGTCTTCATGCATTGGGCAGCCTTTGATCGCATATATTGCTCCTCTGTCTGTATGTGAATACGCCTCAAGCCCTCTTTTCAGCATTGTGACGAGTGTTGATTTACCTCCACTTACCGGTCCCATCAACAACAAAATCCGCTTTCTGACATCAAGCCTTTTCGCAGCTGGATGAAAATATTCCTCAACAAGCCTTTCCAGCGCCTCTTCAAGGCCGAATAACTGTGAATTGAAGAAGGAATAGCGCTTCTTGCCTTTTTCTTTTTCAATTCCTGCGTCCTTGATCATATTATATACACGCGAATGTGCCGATTGAGCTACCCATGGCTGTTCCTTCACAATTTCAAGATATTCCCTGAACGTCCCTTCCCATTTAAGCTTCTCTTCTCCTTGGCGATACATCTCAATCTTTTTTAAAATATCCATATGGACCTCCCCATCTAGCGTTATCAAGAGACGATTAATAAATTCTATGCAGCAAACAATTTGAACATGCGTAAACGTTCTGCAAGGATGATTGTCCTTTTTTACCTCCTAAAGGAAAAAATAAGCCCATCCTTCACAGTTGCAGCATAATAGGATATAATGATTTCTATATGAACAAAACGATAAAAAGGGAGGCTTACATACATGAAACTAATCCTAATTATAGGCGTAAGTATTGCATTTCTAGCTGCTATTTTCACAGGCGGTTACGATGATAAGCCGGGAGTCAACAAAAAATAAAAAGCTGCCGATTGGCAGCTTTTTTACTTTTCTATGATTATTTTTTATTCAAATTCTGTTTTTCCACAAACTCCTTCATGTACATCCTTGATTTTCGCCCAAGCATTTTTGCCATCTGTTCCGTCCAGGTATCCTCACGTTTTCCTCCGGTTCTTTCCCGGTAGTATTCTGAAGTAGTGGTATTATAGTCGCGGAGCTGCTTTTCAAGCACACCCCTGTCCTGTTGGTACTCATTTTCCATATACACATGCTCGAGAGGCAGACGCGGCTTTACGTCCGTGTCCTGGTCAGGATATCCTACTGCCATGCCAAACAGCGGAATAACATGTTCTGGTGTCTTCAGAACCTCCTTTACCGCCTCGAGGTCGTTCCGTATTCCGCCTATATAGCAAATCCCCAATCCCATGGATTCGGCCGCAATAGCGGCGTTCTGGGCTGCCAGAGCAGCATCGATCAAGGCAACCATGAATTTCTCTGTACTCTCAATCGAGTCATCCAGATCTGACACTTCCATCTCTGCTATGACCTTATGGCGGTGAAGATCCGCACAGAAAATGAAGAAATGTCCATTTGCCGCAACATAAGCTTGATTCCCTGCAATTTCAGCGAGCTTGTCCTTCTTTTTTTGATCCGTAACACCAATGATTGTATACGCCTGGATAAAGCTCGAAGTAGATGCCGCCTGGGCACTTTTTACAATTGCTTCAATTTGTTCTCGATCCAGCGGTGTATCCGTAAAACGCCTGATCGAACGATGCTGTAAGAGAGTCTCGATTACCTGGTTCATTTAAATAACAACTCCTTCTGGAATATGTATAACCTGAAAAGTAACATTTTCATTCACGGCAAAGTACTCATTCGTCTTCAAAATACCAGCTGGCACATAGGCATGCCAAAAAGGAGACCTGAAAAGGCCTCCTAGTATTTACGCAAATCGCGATAGTCCTGCTGCCTAAGCGCTTCATAAATCAAAATCGCGGCCGTATTAGACAGATTTAAAGAACGGATATTTTCATTCATAGGCAGCCTCAGGCATGTCTCCATATTGTTTTCGATCACTTCTTTAGGAAGTCCTGTCGTCTCTCTGCCAAAAATAAAAAAGAAATCCTTTTCAGCTGCACTATAATCAAAATCGGAATGCGCCTTCTTGCCAAATTTGGTCACATAAAAGAATTCTCCGCCCTCGTTCTGTTGATAAAAATCCTCAAGCGAATCATAATAGTGAATCTTAACATGATCCCAGTAATCCAAACCCGCCCTCTTCAACATCTTGTCATCCGTTGAAAATCCCAACGGCCTGATCAAGTGAAGCTCGGTATCGGTACCAGCACATGTGCGGGCAATATTGCCAGTGTTTGCCGGTATGAGCGGCTGGTATAATACAACATGCAATGCCATGACTTTCACCTCTGTTAAAAACTAAAGCTATTATACCACTACACTCCTTCTCAGCAAAAGAAATGGCGCCGTATGAGTGTCATTTAGTCATCAAATATCGTCGTAATCATCCGTAATCGTAAAGAACTTGTATTTAATATTCGGGGTATAAGCAGTCGAATCCTCATAAGCCCAATATCGCATCCGGCTGTTATACGTATGAGCATTGACTAGCGGCATGCCATCAGCATCATGTCCCGTAACAATTGTAGTATGGTCGAAACGGCCATCTCCCTCAAAATCATAGCAGATGACATCACCAAGCTTTAGTTTTTCAGCACCGTTTACTTCTCTCCCCCTTAAGCCCAGCTTGGACCCTGGGATGTACCAGCGCATCGCATTGGCTACTGACCAGCTGAAGCTCCAGTTATCATTCTGCATCCACCAGCCATTGCTGCGGTTTGGATACCCGCGCATCGGCCCTCCACCCTGATGCAGGCATTGTGAGATATAGTTTGTACAATCAACCTCGAACTTCTTATATGCAGGGTTGTAGTCATTCCACCATCTTTCTGCATACTGGACGGCCTTCAGCCTGTCGTATCTGAAGCCCTTCCTCTCCCGGTCTCCCTCCTGCTGCGCAAAAGCAGGCAACGCTTCATCGCTGCCGTAGGACTCTCTGATCTCATTTAGCTTTTCATCCTTTACCAGTACCCCCTTGTAAAATTCCGCCTGCCTCTTCTCCACTTCCTCCTCCATGTAAAATAGACCCCGCTGCTTGATCAAATACTGAAAATGAACCTCATATAAAATCGAGGCATTCTCTTTATCTTCAAATTTTTCTTCAACCCTGCCATTTGCCTTTGCTTTTACAATTTCAGCAGATCTGTTGGCAAAACTCTGCTTTTTCTGCTCTATACTTGGACACTCGTGCAATTGATTCCTCGGCATGGAAACACATTGAAGGACACGCTGTTCCAACAGTTCCTGCAGTTGCTCACGCATATTCATCTCTCCCTTCACCATTCATATTTATGAAGCGTTCCAGGATTTCACGCATAAAAAAAGATGGATTTATAAAATCCATCCTTCCTACACAGTTATATTCGTCTCTGAGCTATCCATGAAAAAATCCATGCCCTTCTGAATCTCATTTAGTACTTCCTCATCGTTCTCGACACCAGAAGCAAGCTTCAAAGCCTCCAACGCCTCAGCACCGCCAATCTTCCCAAGTGCCCATGCTGCCGTCCCTCTGAGTACTGGTCTCAGATCATTCTTCATTACCATGATCAATTCAGGTATTGCTGTATCATCCTTATAATGCGCAAGGGCAATGATTGCGTTACGCTGGATAGGCTTTTTCCCCCGCCATGAACCAGATACATGTCCGAACTTTTCTTTGAACTCCCGATTGCTTATGCTTAGTAAAGGTTTAAGAAGGGGCTTCGCAATCTCAGGGTCAGGTTCCATTTCTTCATGGAAATGAAAATCCTTTCCTTTATTCTCAGGACAAACTGTCTGGCAAGTATCACAGCCATATAAACGGTTGCCAAGCTTTTCACGGAACTCGTCTGCTAAAAAGCCCTTTGTTTGTGTCACGAAGGCAATACATTTTTGCGCATCCAGCTGCCCTCCCTGTACAAGGGCTCCAGTCGGACAGACATCCACACATTTATTGCAGCTGCCACAGCGATCCTCCATTGGCGTATCCGGTTCAAATGGAATATTCGTGATCATCTCACCCAAATAAACATATGAACCGAACTCCGGTGTGATGATCGAACAGTTCTTGCCGCTCCAGCCTATCCCTGCCCGTTCGGCAACAGCCCTGTCCACAAGTTCACCCGTATCGACCATCGACTTGAACCTCGCATCAGGTACCTTCGATACAATGTATTCCTCCAGTTTTTTCAGCCTATCCCTTAAGACCGCGTGGTAATCCGTCCCCCAGGATGCACGGCAGAAGATTCCACGCCGTTCTCCCTTCTTGCTGACAACTTTCGTCTTCATCTTTGAAGGATAAGCTAGTGCAATCGAGATGATTGATTTAGGACGGTCAAAAATCAGCGAAGGCTCCGTTCTCTTCTCAATATCCTTTTCCTCGAACCCGGATTGATATTGAAGTTCCTGCTGCCTGTATAACCTGACTTTCATCTCTTCGAAGGCAGATGGAGCAGCAAAACCAATTTTATCGATACCAATCGTTTTGCTGTAAGCAATAATATCCTTCTTTAAGGTTGCCGTATCCATAGGTGTCCTCCTTCCTGCTTGATATCTATATTTCAATCCATAAATTTAAAAGCAAATTACTTTTATGATAAACTATTTTAAAGCAGATTTGGAGGTGGAATCAATGGAAATTCAAGTTTCCAAGGCGATTTGTGATCTAATTCCCGGATTTTCAGTCGGAATCATCCAGTATAAAGACATCCAGGTTGGCGAGTCCCCGCAAATGTTAAAAGGCAGGCTCCAGCTTTTCCAGGAATCTATTTACTTCGAACTTCTAGAAAAAAATGTAACCGATCTCGAAGGCATCAAAGAATGGCGGGCAATATTCAAAACAACTGGAAAGGATCCTAACCGCTACAGACACTCAGCGGAAGCCCTTTACCGCCGTGTGGCAAAGCAGAATTATCTCCAACCCCTACATAGCGCGATAGATTTAAATAATTTCTTCTCACTTGAATATCAAATTCCAATAGGCGTTTATGACAGTGATAAGCTAGTGGGGAATGTAACGATTAAAATAGGAGAAGAAAACGAAGAATACACAGGTTTAAATGGAAGAACTAATAACCTGGCGAACCTGATTATCTCTGCTGATGAACAAGGACCATTCGGAAGTCCATTTGTTGATTCAGAAAGGACAGCAGTTACTGAAAAAACAACAAACGCCCTGCAGATCGTCTATTTAAGACCTTCATCTTCTCCAGAAAGCATGCAAAAAATGACTGAGTCACTAATGAACATGTTTATCCAAATCCATGGCGGATCAGGCACATATAGAATTTCGGGATGCTGATGCATCCTTTTTCTTTTGGGATGATGATCATTCATTGGTGATTATCATGCAGGTATGAGTATTCATAAGCGGAGACTTTCCGGTTAACTGCAAAAAATAAGACACATATTCAACGATTTAGATTAAATAAACGGAAAAATCCCTCTTATTCTTAAAGAATTCAGGGTCGTTTTCAATTTAAGCAGAATTTTTACGTTTATCTCAAACACTGTGAAATCAAAGAAAAGAAAAAACGCAGCATATCGTTTTCTGGAAACGACATACTGCGTTAGTCACGTATGTATGGAGCGGGTGAAGGGAATCGAACCCTCATCATCAGCTTGGAAGGCTGAGGTTTTACCACTAAACTACACCCGCATACATATCTTTATGAAATAAAGAAAACAGGAAATCCTGTTTATAATAAAAGTGGTACCGGTGGTCGGGGTCGAACCGACACTCCAGAAGGAACACGATTTTGAGTCGTGCGCGTCTGCCAATTCCGCCACACCGGCATATTAAAATGTCTTGCTTTCTTGCTGCCACTAATGAGTTAGTGGAGGCGGCAACCGGATTTGAACCGGTGAATAAAGGTTTTGCAGACCTTTGCCTTACCACTTGGCTATGCCGCCATATATTTTTGGAGCGGAAGACGGGATTCGAACCCGCGACCCCAACCTTGGCAAGGTTGTATTCTACCACTGAACTACTTCCGCAAAAAATGGCTGGGCTAGCTGGATTCGAACCAACGCATGTCGCAGTCAAAGTGCGATGCCTTACCGCTTGGCTATAGCCCAATATATTATATGCTCTTATTATTACATTTGTGAATTATAATGGGGCGACTGATGGGAATCGAACCCACGAATGCCTGAACCACAATCAGGTGCGTTAACCACTTCGCCACAATCGCCATTATAAAATTGGCAGGGGTAGTAGGAATCGAACCCACACCAAAGGTTTTGGAGACCTTCGTTCTACCTTTAAACTATACCCCTATATTAAGTGGTGGAGGGGGACGGATTCGAACCGCCGAACCCTGAGGGAGCGGATTTACAGTCCGCCGCGTTTAGCCACTTCGCTACCCCTCCACTATAACATCTTTTTTGATGTTAAAAAACCCATTTTCTCAAATTCCCTGAATAGCCAGGTATTGTATATATGGTGGCTCAGGACGGAATCGAACCGCCGACACAAGGATTTTCAGTCCTTTGCTCTACCGACTGAGCTACTGAGCCACTATAATATTGCATCCTAAACCTTTACTTGTTTAGGTCCTTTGCTCGAATGACCTTCGGTCTTTCTCGCAAGTTGCCGCAGAAGCTTACTCGGAGATGTGAGCAACTTGCTCTACCAACTGAGCTACTGAGCACTTAATGAAAATGGCGGTCCCGACCGGGATCGAACCGGCGATCTCCTGCGTGACAGGCAGGCATGTTAACCGCTACACCACGGGACCAGATTGCGGGGGCAGGATTTGAACCTGCGACCTTCGGGTTATGAGCCCGACGAGCTACCGGACTGCTCCACCCCGCGACGGTAATAAAGATATTGTTTTGTGCATGCTCCTTGAGAGCAATGACTGTCCCGATCTCAGGAAGCTTATTCAAGCTGCTGCTCGATCGGTACAACTCGCAGTTCATACAGTGAAGTAACGCTCGTTGCTCCACCCCGCGACGGTAATAATTGAAGATTATTTTCACTTCGTGAAAAATCATGGTGGAGGATGACGGGATCGAACCGCCGACCCTCTGCTTGTAAGGCAGATGCTCTCCCAGCTGAGCTAATCCTCCATTTGGTGACCCCTACGGGATTCGAACCCGTGTTACCGCCGTGAAAGGGCGGTGTCTTAACCGCTTGACCAAGGGGCCAGATATAAAGTTTCTATGGCGGAGAGCAAGGGATTCGAACCCTTGAGACAGCGTTGACCGTCTACACGATTTCCAATCGTGCTCCTTCGACCTCTCGGACAGCTCTCCAAATTGGCTCCGCAGGTAGGATTCGAACCTACGACCGCTCGGTTAACAGCCGAGTGCTCTACCACTGAGCTACTGCGGAATAATGATTATTTCTCCGACTTGGATACGCGATCCACATCTTTGAAGATTGGATGAAAATGCATCCTGCCCGGCGGCGTCCTACTCTCACAGGGGGAAACCCCCAACTACCATCGGCGCTGAGAAGCTTAACTTCCGTGTTCGGTATGGGAACGGGTGTGACCTTCTCGCCATCGCCACCAGACATTTTTTTAAAGACAATATCTATTATACTGTCTTTTATGCATTTTGCAAGAGAAAATTTAAGAAAGTTTTTCACTTAATGAAAAGCTTTTATTCCCTCAAAACTAGATAATGTGTAAGAAGAATTCAAGAGAAACGAGTAATTATTGTCCAGTTTCGGCTCCTAGCCTCTCGAGATTGCTTCGGTCCATCCGCTGAAGTCAAAGAACGACTTCAACTGCTGGCCCTCCAGCACTTGTCGAGGCTGAACAGTCGCCTACACTTTTCGTTTTTGGTTAAGTCCTCGAACG